>NZ_LQPZ01000029.1 GCF_002102395.1 Mycolicibacillus trivialis | reverse complement strand
TACCCCATGCCTCCAGCCCGGAACAGTCACGAAAGCCATACCTCAACACATCAGCGAGGACAGTCCACGGATCGAGGCTAAGCCACCCGAACATTGTCACGCTCTATGACCGGGGCGAGTTCGAGGGCAGGCTGTGGATCAGCATGGAGTACGTGGCCGGAACCGACGGCGCTGGCTTGCTCGCTGGTGCCGGCCCCCTTGATCCCGAGCAGATGTTAGCCCTGATCGGCGGCGCCGGAGCCGCCCTAGACTATGCGTGGCGCAAGCACCGGATCACTCACCGAGACGTGAAACCGGCCAACATCCTTGTCGGTCTCGACACCACCGCTGCGCCTCCGGTGATCGAGTCGGTGAAGCTGGCTGATTTCGGCATCGCCAAGGCTGCTGGCGAGTCCTCGACACTCACAGCAACCGGGACGACGATCGGCACTCTGCTCTACCTCAGCCCTGAAGCCATCGAAGGTCTGCCCGCCGACAACCGAGCCGACATCTACTCGTTGGCCTGTACCGCGTTCCATCTGCTCACCGGCGAGCCCCCGTTCCTCGGTTCTTCGATGGCCGCGACGATGGCCGCGCACCTGAGCAAGCCGGTTCCGGCGATCAGCACCGTTGTCCCGCACCTGCCGCCCGAACTGGATGTCGTCTTCTCGCGAGCACTGGCTAAGGACCGCGACGATCGGTATCAGACGTGCGCAGATTTTGTTGCAGCCCTCCGCGCTTCGGTTGGCGACACCCGCGGAGCTGTGACTATTACTCCGACTGTCCTTGCGTCTTCCTCAGCGATCGCGCCCGATCGCGACGCAGTGGCATCGGGCGCAGCGACACTGCTGCCGTCAAATCGACACCGCGATCATCCCGCGGTGTCGAGTGGTCGAGAACGACCGCGGAACCGCTCGACCCTGGTATCGGTGGTTGCGATCCTGGGACTAGTGGCTGCGGGCCTCGGCAACTTCGCGCTGACGCGCGACCGTTCGGATACGGCCGCTGCCCCGGCGCCGAGCCCGGCTACTACGGCTCCTGTCTCAGCTACGACGACGAGCCCAGCACACTCGACGGCCCTCCCAACGACTAGCCCAGCTGCTATACCCACACCCGATTCCATCGTCACTGCTACCGTCACCTCGGCACCGGCTCCAGAATCCCCAGCACCCCCGCCCGTCCCAGCATCCGTAAACGTCAACTTCAGGGTCGAGGCGGAAACGCCTCATGTCGAAGTCGCTTACGCACCAGGCGAATGGCAGCAATACACCTTGCCTCTCTCGCAGCTCTACGGCCGCTACGCGCTGTCGATGCAGACGACAGCTGGGAATGCCGACGACTTGTACGTCGCAGTCCGCGGATCTTTTGAGCAGTACTGTCTGATCCGCGTCTCCGCTGTCGTGGTGGTCACCAACTCCGGCGCCGACCAAGCTGAATGCCGAGCGTCCGCTGCTGATGCCGCGACGCCGTAGACGATGTAGCCTGCTCACTGCCCGTTTTGAGCAAAGCCGGTGGGCGGTCACCGAAATCCGTTGATGTGACGGAACGTCTACGTAGCCTTAACTTCGCTGGTAGGCGGCAAGTCGGCGTAACGGCGATTCTGTCGTCGGGTTCGACGTCGGCCAGGTCACGGTCGCGAGGCGCAGCACCTCGCCGCGTCCGAAACTTAGCTCCGAGGTGCGGGGAGTCAGTCCGTCTGCCGGCGCAACAGTGCGCCGAGCGCAGTGATCACCGGGGTGAGCACCTCGACCTCGACGGCGGTGCCGACGCATTCGGTGATGCCGGCACCGACGACGTTCAGTCCACGCAAGGATCCCAGCATCTCGACTAGGCGGTCGATGGTCAGCCCGTCGGATTCGGGCATGTTGTGGCCCGGGAACTGACTCGGATCGAGCACGTCGACGTCGACGTGCACATAGACGTGCGTGGCGTCGGCCAGCACCGCGGCCGGATCGTCGGTCTCGGTGCCCATGCCGCGAGCGATCATCTCCTTCTCCGCCGGGATCGCGCCCCGCGCGCCGATCAGCGCGACCTTGTCGCGGTCGACCGGCTGAGCGGCGGTCAATGCCGGATCACTCTCGCCGAGCAAGCCGGCCAGTACCATCGCGTGATACGCGCCGTCATGGGCGGTCTGCGGGGTCTTCAAGTCCGGGTGGGCATCGAACCAGGCGACACCCAGCCCGGCACCGAAGCGTTCACGTAGCACCCGGATCGGCTCGAACTCGACGCCGCAGTCGCCGCCGATCGTCAGGATCGGCTCCTCGATGCCGGCGATTGCCGCGCGCTGGGCGGACAGGTTCGGTCCGGTGAGGATCGCCCGGTTGGAAACCCCGTCTTCGCGTGGTGAGGTCGCGGTGGACTGCTCGACCATGGTCACCGGAACCTGGAGGACGCGTCCGGCGAGTTCGGCCAACGCCCGGCAACCGTCCGGCATCTCAGGTGCGCGCGGGGTCATCGCTCCTTGAAACTGGGGCACAGCATGGATCCTCATGACCGCACCATATCGAGCGAGGAGTGACGCAAGCGCCGGAGACTATTGCTGAACTGCGAATTTGCGGAACGAGAGGTGAACTCGCCGACCTATCGGCGCGCGATAGGTCGCCGGGCCGGTCTGCGCCGAGCTTGGTTACGGCGGGGGCTGCCCAAAAGCCGGAGCGCCCCCGCCGGCGTCAGACTCAGAATCCCAGCAGTGCGCCGGCCAAGTTGGGAACCAGATCGATCCCCAGTACCGCCGGATCGAGCAGGCCGCCGAGGCTACCCACGTCCAACAAGCTGCCCAGGGCGGGGAAATCCAAGCCCAGCGAGTCCAGCCCGAGAGCCGAGGTCAACATTCCGAGCCAACCCTGCTCGCCCAGCAGCCACGTCAACTGGAAGTTGTTCCACACATGTTCGGGCAACTCTCCAAACTCGGTCATGATGTCGCTCCACGGCCCGGGAATCGTGCCGTTGATCTCTTTCGCCAACTCCTGCGGAGCCCAGTTCACCAAGGCAGGCACGAGGCCGCCAAATTTAGTGCCGGTGTACTCGGGTGCAAGGTTGATATCACCGCCGAGAAAGTTCATCGGCTCGGGACTGAGGCCCGGAATCGTGTATCCGCCCGTACATCCGAAGAGGGGAACACAAACCTTCGGAACGACGACAGGGGCGATCTCATCGAAGGTAACAGTCCCGCCCGTGTAGCTCAAGGTGGCACCGATATAGGGGTTCTGCATCGGTGCGAGCAACCCGTTGAGCGGAAAGTTTGCATCGATCGACTTCACGCCGATCGATCCGAGGTCCCCGCGGGCTGTCAGGAGCGCATGAGATAACGGATCCGTCAACAGGTTGTAGTTAGGGTTCGGGAATGGGATGCCATTGACGGCCGGTAAGTCGATCGTCGGTAGCGAATCTAGTTGTCCAGCGTCCAACCCGAGGAAGCCGAGAACATCGAAGATGCTGATGCCCTGGCCATTGAGAAACGCGTCGGTGGTCGTGGCCGGCGAGGTCAGCAGGGTGGTGGCTGCAGCCTGCCAGTTTTGGGCATCGACTGCATCACTGAAAGCGGCGCCGTTCTCCATCAACGCCTTAATCCCGTGGTACGGAGCCCCGATCGCGTCGATAGCTAATGCCGTCGGCATGCCAGCCTGAATGCCCCAGCTACCGATTGCATCATCGGCGAGGCCCTGCAACATCGGGATGAGATTGATCGTGGGATCGCCACCGAAGAACATGCCAAGCAGCTCAAGAAGAGGCGGCGACTTGATCTCACCGATCAGGTTGTTGAGATCGAGCGACACCGATGTGTCCGTTAGAGCGCGAGCAATATTGAGGAAATTCTGTGCGATCGTCCGCGGAGCGAGGTCCACTGCTTCGAAAAGAGCGTCGATATCGCCGGCTTGCACCGCCGCCGCGATCCCCGTGCCGAAGCCAGCATGGTTGTCGAGAACTTGGCTCAGGAATGGCGCCGGATTCGTGAACCGCTCCGTCACGATCGCTTCCACGTTGCCCCAGGTGTTGGTCGCGAGGTCGGAATACGGATTGATCAGGTCGTCAAACACCGCGGTGAGGTGAACCCCGCGCGCTTCGACATCCAGTAGCGGTTGCGCGGCGGCAACCGGGGTAACCGCGGTCATTCCGGCTCCCGCCAACGCCACGCCGACGGTGGCCCATCGCCTGACTGATGTTTGCTGCACCTAATTCCCCCTACCTCAAGGCACGACCGGTGACGTTTGTCACTCTGGGGTGAAATTAGCTTAACGTTGCCTGAACCGCAAGAGACCTGTTCGATGACGGATAACACGTCGCAGGGGGCGCGATTAAGGGCGAGGTCGACAGATCAGTTGGGGTACAAATGATCTACGAGTCCATCCGCAGCCCGCAGCCATACTGGATGTTCTCAGTTTTCCGCCAGTTAAATCGCTACGACATGACGAGAGGTGGCAGGTCGGCTAGGAGTTCTCCAACGATGCACCAGATGCCGTCCGCGTCGCGGTCGTGCGTCGGTGTTGAGCGACCAAGGCTCGGTTCAAGAGGCCCTCTGGTGCAGGATCGACCACCGTGACGTACTCGCGGACCCACAAGCCTATGCGTCCGAACTCAGCCACCCTTAGGCTATGGGGTCCCCTAAGCGTGGGCGTAGCAACGCCAACCCGAGCGGTCGGACTAGAAAGGCAGTAAACCGAGCAGCATCATGGGGTCAAAACCGTTCAGCAACTCCAAGGGCAGCCCAGCGCCAAGGCCAGCGACGCCGAGGCCGCTCAAGATCTCACTAAGATCGGCGAAGTTGCCAACGTCAAAAAGACTTCCCAGCAGCGGCAACTCGCCCAAAACGTTGTCGGCTCCGAACAAACTATGTCCACCCAGGGCGTCCGCGACAACGGCTGGCAGATAATTCACGAAGCCATCCGCGAGGCCACTGAACGGACCAACTTCCAGATTCAGAATGTTGCCTAGACCGATAATTGAGAGGTCACCGACGGAAAAATCGAACGATGTTTGCGGTACCAGCAAGCCGTTAAGCAGTGGCAAGTCGTGACCGAGCAAGTCCAGGCCCCACTGGCCGTTGAGCATGCCATCACCAACGAAGCCAGGCGCGGCGATAAGCGTACCGAACGCAGTCAAGAAGCCACTGAGATCACCAGCATTCAAAGCGTCCCCGAACGCGTCGCTGCTGACGTCGAACGCTGCCATCGCGTTGACCAACGGGCCAATACTTGCTAACCCCATCACCATCGCAGGAGGCAGCTTAACGAAAACATCAAGCACATCCGACCCCTGAAAATTCTGAAGTGCATCCGATAACGCAGCCCAGGCTTCCGGATTGAAGATATTAATACCGAGGATCGTTTTGATGGCAGCTACCAGCGCTCCGACGTTGTCCAGCAATGGACTATCGATGGTCAGCTTCGGCGCAATCGTAGTGAGGTCACCAAAGACGCTTTGCGCATTGCTGAACATCGCGCCCGGCACGCCAAGGATCGATTCCGGATGCTCGAACGCTTCAGTGAGGTAGTGAATCTGGTTTGCAGCGACAGCTTGCGCGATGGGGAACGGACGGTCCAACCAGGTTCCGCCGATCTTCATCACATTCTCAAACGAGTTGGTCAACAGCGCTGGATATACCTCGATCGGGTTGGTGGGGTCACCGAACGAGCCCGCATTTAACAACCCAAAGCCCAGGCCGCCGAGGAGGTCACTTACGTCGCCGAGGCCGGCTGTCAACTCGATCGCCGGCATTTCAACGGACGGCAGCGCAGCAACTCGAGGTGCCAACGGTGCCGCGATCAGCGCAGTGGCTCCGACGACGGCAATCCCGGTGGTGGCATAGGGGCGAAGCGCTTGCTGCATTGGGCGTTGTCCTTTACTAGTGCTTCCTTGATGCCTCCCCGCCGGTGAGAGGTACCGCATACCTTAGCGCCGTGTTAACTTATAATCATCGAAACACGAAGATTCCTCTCAGTTTTTTCTAGGTGTTGACCAAGGTTCAGGGGACCCGCCAGCCGGGTTGCAGTCCATTTCGGCGCCAGTAACGCGTGTACGCTGGAGTTTTTCATCCATATGAGGCTATCGCTGCGCTCGCTCCGACCTATCTGACTGCATCGCTGTGCGCACCGCACCTTTGAGCATGCAACGGGCTCGCCACCATTACCTGAATCTTCGCTGAAGTCTGCGGCTACCCCCTTTCCCACCCTAGCCAAGCCCCCCGTTTGGGACGTCGTCGCCCGCCCGGGGCTCACCGCCGGCATCGCTACAGAGTGCGCCAAGCTGCTTGTAGCCGCTCCTGTCACTTCAGCCAGGCGCCCAGTGTCGGCTCCGATCGACGTCTCGGCGTTCGAACTCACTCAAGCAGCGTTCGTCCCAATCGGCCCCCAGTTGCGTGTGCTCGACGGCACGTCGGGGAATGCCGCGGTTGACGGTGGTTAACATCTAGGCCGGACGACGCCTCGATCCTTCTTCACCCAACGCGATGATGCCAACAAACCCTCCAGAATCTAGAGAAGTGTTGCGACAAGCCCTAGAAACCACCCCGTCGTTCCTGGTCTACTTTTCGACCGTCGTCAACACAGTGGCCCACCGAGAACAACAGTTGACACTCAACAACGAGCTGATTCGCCACGAAAACGCTGAACGACCTGCGTCTTCTTCGGTGGCCAGGGCCGGGATCGAACCGGCGACCTTCCGCTTTTCAGGCGGACGCTCGTACCAACTGAGCTACCTGGCCGGAAGGCACCGTGTGCCTCGCCGTACTAGGCGACCCTGACGGGACTCGAACCCGCGACCTCCGCCGTGACAGGGCGGCGCGCTAACCAACTGCGCCACAGGGCCTTGCTGTGCTACTTCACTCCGCGGCGTCGCCGCGTCGCTGGTACCCCCTACGGGATTCGAACCCGCGCTACCGCCTTGAAAGGGCGGCGTCCTAGGCCGCTAGACGAAGGGGGCCAGAACCGAATCTCTCCGGGGTACTCACAACGTGGTCTCGCTGGGAGCCTCGCTAGCTTAGGGCACAGTATGCCCAATCCTCAAACGAGCCCGCCAACCGGAGGCGTTATCCTGTTGCTCTTGCCCCTATAGCTCAGTTGGTAGAGCTACGGACTTTTAATCCGCAGGTCCCAGGTTCGAGTCCTGGTGGGGGCACAGGTCAGAGGCTTAAGCCCCGGTTCACTTGACTCTAACGCTGCAAGAGGCGGTGGACGCAATGACCAGCAGTGATGCTGGAATCACCGAATCAAGGACCAGGCGTCGGAGGGCCGTCCCAACATCCATTCACGCCCGACGATGCGGGCGCCCCGAAACTGAGCAGGCACCGACGGCAGCCTCGCCCGACGCCGCAACGGCGTACAGCGCCGAGCCCCTCAACTACGACGACCCGGACGAATATCAAACGGAGCAGATCGTGTCGCGGTCGTGGGATGTGGCAGCAGGCATCGCCGCGCTGGTGGTCATCCTCGGAACTGTGGTGACTGTTCTGGTGCGGCTGGTCGGCCAACCCGCCCCGGGCGCGACGGTGGCTATGCCTGCGCCTCCGCCGAGTTCCGCCACAGTGACACCAGCCGCGCCGCCGAGCCTGGTGCCGACCACGATTGTGGAGACGAGAACGGTGACCGCCACCCCCGAGTCCGTGCCGACGACAGCAGAGACCGCGGCGGCGGAACCGGCCACCCCCGGCATTCTGCCGCCGGAGGTGCTGGCTGCATACGGCCGCCAGTTCCTCGCCCCGTTGCGCAGCGAAGGTTGGGCCATCTGGGATGAAGGGACCATGACCCGTAACGCACATGTGGCGTGCGCAATGTTCCAGAACGGGGCGCAGGCTGAGTTTGTGAACAGTGAACTGTCAGCCAAGACGGGCATGCCGATGGATGCAGCGCTGATATTCACGTCGGTGGCACTGCCGATCTACCCGAACTGCCCGTAGCAGCCCCGTAAACGCCTGTAGGCCCCCTCCAGGGGTGGGAGGGGGCCTACAGTTCGTACCTGCTGCGATCAGAGCATCATCGTCAGCAGCAACTGCGGGATGTTGACGAAGAACATCTGGGCCAGGGCATCGACGCCGAGGTCGACTCCAAGGCCGCTGTCGCTTAGCAAGCCGGCCAACTCGTTCGGCAGCCACATCAGTGCATCGGACAGTGGGCTGAGGATGTCATTGCCCAGGAACGCGCTGATGGTGTCGACCCCTTCGCCGAGGAAGTCAATGTTCAACAGGCTGTCCAAGCTGTTCGCGAAGGTTCCCAGCAGTCCGTCGAAAGGTGCGTCGTTGCCGATGGCTGCCGCAATGGAGTTCGGGATCGACAGCAGCGAACCAATCGGGCCAGCCCCCTCACCGACCAGCTTTCCACCGACAAACATACCGCCAAAATCGCCACCTATCGGAAGGTCGAATCCCGGCACGTCGATACCCGCTTGGCCCGCGAGCGCATTGAACAGAGACCCCGGCCCACCCAGAAGGCCACCGAGTTCGATTCCGGCTGATTGGAGTCCGATGTCCATTCCGAGCAAATCGAATGTGGTCGGAATATTGAATACACCGAGGAGATCAGTGATGTCGAGGGTTTGTCCTCCGTTGAGGAACGCATACAACATATTTTGGGGAATGTCGATCAGACCGGCTGTGTTGCCGGTGTCGAAAACCGGTTCCATTCCATGGTAAAGCGCGACCATGGGCCCGAGGAATGGTCCGATGGCTCCCAGCATGAGTCCGCTCATCGGTGAGCCGGTGAAGCCTAGTAGGCCACTGAGGGTGGAGTCACCTCCCAGGAGTAGCTGTGCGAGGTCGAAGAGGGTTGAGTGATTCAGGTTGGCGATATCTTCCCAGTTTGGGTCCGCTATCGATCCGGCGATATTTATGAGCCCCTCAATCGCCCAATTCACATCAGGGGAGGTTACGAGTCCGCTCCCTGTAGCGAGGTTGTCACCGAACGCACTAAACGGCGCCGCTAGACCGTCCTGGAGGTTGCCGAACATCGTCTGGAAGACCCCGCCGATGTTGCTGGGATCCTGGAGGATCTGGCCGAGGTAGCCGAGCTGGTTGCCGATGACCGCCTGCAGGATAGGGAACGGTGCCGCGTTGGGTCCGAGGAAGTTTCCGTTGGTCAGTTCGACTGGCGCGCCGGCGAAGTAGTTGATCAGGTTGGTGAGGTTGCCGGCGGTGTCGCCGATGAGGTCTTGGGCGGTGAGCTCGATGCCGGGGAACGTGATCTGCTGCAGTGTTGGTGCTGCTACGGGTGTGGCGGCGACCATGCTGGCGGCGGTGAGTGCGACGCCGGCCGCGACCCAGGGGCGTTGGGCGAAGGTTGGCGGGGTGGATGGTGCTGGTGCGGCCATGTTGTCCTCCGGTGGGCTGTGAGGGGCTTCACAGATAAACGGACCGTACCTTAACAGAACCTGTGGAGGTAGTGGTTTGGGTGAAGAATCTTCGGACCCGCCGATCAGCCCAGCATCCGACGGGCCCACAGCATCTTGCCCGGGTACATCGCCGCGGCTTTCGTGCTGTGACGAGCGCCAGGTGTAGGGGACGGCCTTCGCCAGCAGAACATTTCCTAGGTGCAGGGCGACGACTACGATCGCTACGCGGGCGGTGCGCGAGTTGCGCTCGATCCAGCGGTCGACACCCTCGGAGAGGGTTTGTCGGTCTCCGCTGAGCGGATCACACGATGATCCAGGTGACGAGCACGGCCCAGGCTTTGGCTGCCGGGCTCACCCTTCACCGTCCGTTCGGCGACGTTACGGGTGATCATCCCTTCCTGCACGGCGTCCTTAAGTGCCTTCTGGAGGATGGCGTGGGCCTTCTCGCCGACCATTAATCCGCAGGTCCTAGGTTCGAGTCCTAGTGGGGGCACCAGCCCGGCCGGTTCCACCGATCCGGCCCCGCCCGGCAACGCCAGAAGTTACGCTGACGCAAATTTCTTCGGCCAAGGGGTCTGCCCATGTTTCGCGCCTCGTTCTTTGCTGCCTGCCTTGTCGTCGCCGGCCTGGGCTTGGCGCCCAGCGCCGCCGCGGCCGGCCCGCCGTACGCCAACTGCAAGGAAGCCCACGCCGACGGCGCCTCCAACATGACGCCCGATCACCCGGGCTACCGCTCCGGGCTCGATCGCGACGGCGACGGCATCGCCTGCGAGCGCTAAGCGCGCCCCAGCACCGCCGTCAGATAGATCATGTCGGCGAAGACCGCCGACAGCTCGTCGTCGGGGTAGTCGAAGCCGTGCTCGGCGTGCAGCTGCGGCGCGGCCGTCCCGTCGACCGCCCAGCCGGACTCGGTGAGGTAGTCGACGACGTGGTTGCGATCGCCGTGATAGATCAGCTCGGACACGTCCACGGTGAAGCCCAGCGCGCGCAACTTGTCGTGGTGCTCACGCCACAGCTCACCGGCGAACACGGTGGTGTCGGGCATGAACTCACATGCCAGTCGGCTGCCCGGTGCCGACAGCGCAGTGATGTTGTCGAACAGCGCGTCCTGAGCGGCCGGCGGCAGATAGACCAGCAATCCCTCCGCACTCCACACCGTCGGCGCGTCGGGGTCGAATCCGGCGGCGCGCAGCGCGGCCGGCCAGTCCTCGCGCAGGTCGATCGCCACCGTGCGCCGCTCCGCGGTCGGCTCGGCCCCCAAGCCGGCCAGCGTGGTGGTCTTGAACTCGATCACCGCGGGCATATCCACCTCGTAGACCACGGTGCCCGCCGGCCAGGCCAGCCGGTAGGCCCGCGCGTCCAGCCCGGCGGCCAGGATCACCGCCTGCCGGATACCGGCGTCGGCGGCGTCCATAAAGTGCCGGTCGAAGAACCGGGTGCGCAGCCCCATCCCGCGCGCCATCCGCTGCGGGTCGAACTCGGCACCCTCGGGCACCTCGATCTGCCCGTCGACCAGCCGGGTGTAGGCGTCCATGCCCACCGCCCGCACCAGCGGCGCGGCGAACGGGTCATCGATCAGCGGCTCGGGCCCCGCGGAGGCCAGAGCGCGCTGGGCGGCGACCATCGTCGCCGTCGCCCCCACGCTGGTGGCCAGATCCCAACTGTCGGCGTCGCTGCGCGCCATCTCGCCTCCCGGTAGTCGGCTGCGCAGCCACCTAACCACAGCCCCCTGGGTCAGACCTTGGGGCAGTAGTGGATCCCGTTGTCGCGGTGCTCCAGCGGCGGCAGGTTGCGCGCCGGGGTGTGCACCAGCGGCGCATCCGCCGGGATGCGTCCGGTGGCCCGGTCCCAGCCGGCCCGCCCACGCGGGTGCATCCGGTAGCGGCGCGGCACGAGCTTGAACACCGCGTTGACCGCCTTGCCGAACTGGCGGTGCAGCCACGCGTCGCGCGCCGACCAGGAGTAGCCGAGCAGGTCGCGCACCGGCTGGTCGTAGAGCCCGACGGTCACCCAGATGAACAGCGGGTGGACCATCCGTCGCTGCAGCTTCCACAGCCAGGTGGGCAGCCACGGCATGAACGGCGGCTTGTCCAGGGTGGACAGGTCCAGCACGTCGCGGGTGGCCTTGTTGTCCTCGAGCACCTCGCGGACCATGTGGTCCCAGTACTCCTGGAAGTCCTCCCAGGTCTTGGGCACCGGGCGCATGCTCATCCCGTACATTCGGTACCACTGGATGTGCTCGTCGAACAACTGGCGCTTCTCGGCCTCGCTGAGCCCGCCGCACAGCCAGTCGCCCACAATGAGGGTGCCGACGAAGAAGGTGGCGTGCGCCCAGTAGAAGACGTCCGGGTTCAGCGCGTGGTAGCGCCGGCCCTTGGCGTCCACCCCCTTGATCGGGATGTGGTAGTCGCGGACCTCCGCGCCGGTCTGCGGGGCCCGGTCGCCGTCGAAGACCACCCCGCCGATCGGGTACAGCGAGCGCATCAGCCGCGGCCAGCGCTCCTGGAAGAAGATGGAGTGCTCCTCGACCGCCGCACCCAGCTGCGGGTGCATGTTCTGCATCGAGCCCGCCCACGGGCCCTGCAGCATCCCGCGCCAGTCACCGAAGTATTTCCAGGTCAGCGAGTCCGGCCCCAGCGGGACGGCGTCGTAGCCCCCACCGGAGGCCGGGCAGCCCGCCGCCACCGCGACGTTCGGGTCGCTTTCGCTGGTCGGGGCTGCAATCGTGGACGTATCTTGGGTCACAATGAGCGTTCCTGTCACGTCAGTCAACTTTGACCACGGGCGTTGTCAGTTCGGAAGCATAGGAGTCGCCGTGCCGTCGAGTCAACGCCGGGGCCGCTGGTCCGGGGTGCCCCTGGCCGATCGCCAGGCGCTGCGCCGCGAACACCTCATCAACGCCGGTGCGCGGGTCCTCGGCGACCCCAGCGGCGCCCCGCTGACCGTGCGCGCGGTCTGCAAACAGGCCGGCCTCACCGAACGCTACTTCTACGAAAGCTTCACCGACCGTGACCAATTCGTCCGCGCCGTCTACGACGACGTGGGCACCCGCGCGATGACCGCCCTCGCCCCGACCACCAGCGCCCGCCAGGCCGTCGAGCAGTTCGTCGCCCTCATGGTCGACGACCCGATCCTGGGCCGGGTGCTGCTGCTGGGCCCGGAGACCGAACCCGCGCTGGCCCGCTCCGGGTCGGAGTGGATGCCCAACTTCATCGGGCTGTTGCAGCACAAACTGACCCGCATCGGCGACCCGGTAAGCCAGCAGTTGGTGGCCACCAGCCTCATCGGCGGGCTGTCCAGCCTGTTCTCCGCCTACCTGAACGGCCGGCTGGACGCCGACCGCGGCCAGTTCATCGACTTCTGCGTGGACATGCTGGTGCTGGCCAGCCGGCTGGAACCCGCTCCGACCGGCCCGCGACGCACCGAACCCCCAACTTGATGTCACCGACGTACACAGATATATTGACTGCAACTTAGCGACACACATACCTCCACCTCTCGGAAAGGCACCCATCGCCATGGCGGCAGAATTAACCGATCTGCAGTTGATGCATGAGCTTGAGCCGGTCGCCGAGAAGTACATCAACCGGCACCTGTCCATGACCAAGGACTGGAACCCGCACGACTACATCCCCTGGTCCGACGGCAAGAACTACTACGCCCTCGGCGGCCAGGACTGGGAGCCGGGCCAGTCGCAGCTCTCCGACGTCGCCAAGGTCGCGATGGTGCAGAACCTAGTCACCGAGGACAACCTGCCGTCGTATCACCGCGAGATCGCCACCTACATGGGCATGGACGGCGCCTGGGGCAACTGGGTCAACCGCTGGACCACCGAGGAGAACCGCCACGGCATCGCCCTGCGCGACTACCTGGTGGTCACCCGCGCCGTCGACCCGGTGGAACTGGAGCTGCTGCGCGTCGAGCAGGTCACCCGCGGGTTCTCCCCCGGCCAGAACCGCCAGGGCGACGAGCGCGCCGAGAACCTGTTCGACTCGATCATGTACGTCACGTTCCAGGAGCTGGCGACCCGCATCTCGCACCGCAACACCGGCAAGGCCTGCAACGACCCGATCGCCGACAAGCTGCTGGCCCGGGTCTCCCACGACGAGAACCTGCACATGATCTTCTACCGCGACCTCTCCGAGGCCGGCCTGGAGCTCTCCCCCACCCTGGCGATGCAGGCGCTGTACAAGATCCTCAAGGACTTCAAGATGCCCGGGTTCGTCACCCCCGGCTTCCGGCGCAAGGCCCTGGTGATCGCGCTCGGCGGGGTCTATGACCCGCGGATCCACCTCGAGGACGTGGTGATGCCGGTGCTCAAGAAGTGGCGCATCTTCGAGCGCGACGACCTCACCGGCGAAGCCGACCGGCTGCGCAACGAGCTGGCCCTGGTCATCAAGGACCTCGAGGACTCCTGCGAGAAGTTCGAGGCGGCCAAGCACCGCCGCCTGGAGCGCGAGGCCAAGACCGGCCGCTCGATCTCGGCGGAGGACGTGCTCGCCACCGCGGGGACGCTGACGCTCTCCCGGCGGTAACCCGGGTGCGGATCGGGCCGATCACGCTCGCCAGCCCGGTCGTGCTGGCCCCGATGGCGGGTGTGACCAACGTCGCATTCCGCACGCTCTGCCGCGAGCTGGAGCGCTCGATGGTCGGCACCGTCAGCGGACTGTACGTCTGCGAGATGGTGACCGCCCGCGCCCTGGTGGAACGGCACCCGGCGACGCTGCACATGACCACCTTCGGGCCCGACGAGTCGCCGCGCTCGCTGCAGCTCTACACGGTGGACCCGGCGACCACCTATGAGGCCGCCCGGATGATCGTCGGGGAGAACCTCGCCGACCACATCGACATGAACTTCGGCTGCCCGGTGCCCAAGGTCACCCGCCGCGGCGGCGGGTCCGCGCTGCCCTACAAGCGCCGGCTGTTCGGCCAGATCGTGGCCGCCGCGGTGCGCGCCACCGCCGACGCCGACGTGCCGGTGACGGTGAAGTTCCGCATCGGCATCGACGACGCCCACCACACCCACCTGGACGCCGGACGCATCGCCGAAGCCGAGGGTGCGGCCGCGGTGGCGCTGCACGCCCGCACCGCCGCCCAGCGCTACTCCGGCACCGCCGACTGGGACCAGATCGCCCAGCTCAAGGCCCAGGTGCGCAGCATCCCGGTGCTGGGCAACGGCGACATCTTCGAACCCAACGACGCGCTGGCGATGATGGCCGCCACCGGCTGCGACGGGGTGGTGATCGGGCGCGGCTGCCTGGGCAGGCCGTGGCTGTTCGCCGAGCTGTCCGCGGCGTTCACCGGCGCCCCCTCGCCCACCCCGCCGACCCTGGGTGAGGTGGCCGCCATCATCCGCCGCCACGCCGCGCTGCTGGCCGATCACTTCGGGGAGGACAAGGGCCTGCGCGACATCCGCAAGCACATCGCCTGGTACCTGCACGGCTTCCCGGCCGGCTCGGATCTGCGACGCACCCTGGCGCTGGTGAAGACCCTCGCCGACCTCGACGCCCTGCTCGATCAGCTCGACCCCGACGTGCCGTTCCCCGCCGCGGCGGCCGGCCCGCGCGGGCGGCAGGGCTCCCCGGCGTCGGTGACGCTGCCGGAGGGCTGGCTCGACGATCCCGACGACGACGCGGTGCCCGCCGGCGCGGAGATCATGCACTCCGGTGGCTGAACCGAGACCTCCGCGAAATCGCTTCGTGGGCGATCGCTCGTTATCATAGGGACTTTGTTGCGTCACCCCTCGACACGCCGCCCGGGCGGATTCGCGGGGTCCCGGGCGCCGGCGGCGACCCGAGTGCATCGGTAAGAGACATCAGGCAGCGACTTCGGAGGCCGCGTGGACGAGACTGACGGCGATCACGCCGGCGACCCTCGCCCCCAGCCCGGCTTCCTGGCCCCCTGGGAACGCTGGCGCACCCCGCCGCAGGCGGACTACGCCGACTACCCGGAGTACCTCGAATACAACGGCGCCTACCTCGACCCGCCGCCGGCCGATCGGGACGAGCCCGCCGAGCCCTACGAGGAAGAGGAGCCCACCGGCAGCCACGCCTCCGGCGCGCTCTCTGTGGCCGACCTGCTCGCCCGCTTCGGCGACACCCCACCGCCGCGCCGGCGCCGTCGCGCCGCCGAGCCCGAGCCCGAGCCCGAAGCGCACCCCGAACCCCCGCCCGAGCCCGCGTTCGCCGAGGACCCCGACAGTGCCACCGAGGTGCTCCCGGTGGGCGCCAGCCCGCTCGCCGACAGCCACACCGAGGTGTTCCGGGCCGTCGGCCTCGACGAGGTCCCCGACCTCAACCGCCTCGTCACCCCCGAGGCCGCACCCGAGAAGCCCAAGGCCCGCCGCTTCCCGCTGCGCATCGGCCCGCGCCGCCCGCAGCCCACCCGGCCGCGCCGCACCTCGCGGCGCTCGGTCATGGTGGCCGGGCGCACCGCCGCGGCGCTGATCGCGGTCCTGTCGCTGGCCCTGACCGGCGGCGCCTGGCAGTGGAGCGCCTCGAAGAACAACAGCCTGACCAAGATCTCCGCCCTGGACCCCGACTCGCGCGACATCGTCGACATCAACGGCCAGTTCGGCGACGAGAACTTCCTGATCGTCGGCGTGGACACCCGCCTCGGCGAGAACAGCTTCATGGGCGCGGGCGACACCGAGGACGCGGGCGGCGCCCGCTCCGACAGCATCATGCTGGTCAACATCCCGGCCAACCGGCAGCGCGTCGTCGCGGTGTCCTTCCCCCGCGACCTGGCCATCACCCCGATGTACTGCGAGGCGTGGAACCCCGAGACCGCCGAGTACGGCCCGCTGTACGACGAGGACAGCGGCACCTACAGCGACGACTGGATCTACACCGAGACCAAACTGAACTCCACCTTCGCCTTCGGCGGACCCAAGTGCCTGGTCAAGGCGATCCAGAAGCTCTCCGGGCTCAACATCAACCGGTTTTTGGCCATCGACTTCTCCGGGTTCGCCAAGATGGTCGACGCCCTCGGCGGGGTCGAGGTGTGCACCACCAGCCCGCTGGAGGACTACGAGTTGGGCACCGTGCTGGCCCACGCAGGCCGCCAGCGCATCGACGGCGGCACCGCGCTGAACTACGTGCGCGCCCGGCAGGTCACCACCGAGATCAACGGCGACTACGGCCGGATCAAACGCCAGCAGCTGTTCCTGTCCTCGCTGCTGCGCTCGCTGATCTCCAGCGACACCTTCTTCAGCCTCAAGAAGCTCAACAGCGTCGTCGACATGTTCATCGCCGACAGCTACGTCGACAACGTCACCACCCGCGACCTGGTCGACCTCGGCCAGTCCGTGCAGGGCGTGTCGGCCGGGCACGTCACGTTCGTCACCGTTCCCACCGGGGAGACCGACGAGAACGGCGACGAACCGCCCCGCACCGACGACATGCACGCGCTGTTCTCCGCGATCATCGACGACGACCCGCTGCCCGGCGAGGACCCGACCGCCCCGACCTCCAGCAGCACCGCCCCCGCCGCCCCGGCGCAGGTGCAGGCCACCTCCACCGACCCGGACATGGTGACCGTGCAGGTCTCCAACTCCACCGACTCCTCCGGGCTGGCCGGCGAGGCCACCGACGCCCTGGAGCCCTACGGGTTCAGCACCCTGTACCCCAACGACTACCCCACCGAGCTGAACACCACCACGGTGTTCTTCTCGCCGGGCAACGAGGACGCCGCGGTCACGGTGGCGTCGGCGTTCCCCGGCGCGCTGATCAAACGCGACACCGGCAAGGGCAAGGTGGTGCAGGTGGTGCTGGGCTCGGACTACCACGTGGTGGTGCCGCCCGCCCCGAGCGGAACCCCGGTCGGTGTGCCGCTGAGCACGGTGAGCATGAGCCCGCCCACCGAGTTGCCCGAGGACCTGACCGTGACCAACGCCGCCGACACCAGCTGCGAATAGGTTCGGCGAGAACGTAGGGTTAAGCCATGCGCGCCGCTTACCACGAACAACTCGCCGGGCTCACCGAGCAGCTCGCCGACATGTGCGGGCTCGCCGGTGTCGCCATGGAACGGGCCACCCAGGCCCTGCTGCAGGCCGACCTGGTGCTCGCCGAACAGGTCATCACCGACCACGAGCAGATCGCGGCGATGAGCACCCGCGCCGAGGAGAGCGCGTTCGTGCTGCTGGCGCTGCAGGCCCCGGTGGCCGGGGACCTGCGTTCGATCGTCTCGGCCATCCAGATGGTCGCCGACATCGACCGGATGGGAGCGCTGGCGCTGCACGTCGCCAAGATCGCCCGCCGCCGCCACCCCCAGCACGCCCTGCCCGAGGAGGTCAACGGCTACTTCGCCGAAATGGGCCGCGTCGCAGTCGAACTGGGCAGTAGTGCCCAGGAGGTGGTGCTGTCCCGCGACCCGGAGAAGGCCGCCCGCATCGGCGAAGAAGACGACGCGATGGACGACCTGCACCGGCACCTGTTCAACGTGCTGATGGACCGGGAGTGGAAGCACGGGGTGGCCGCTGCGGTCGACGTCACCCTGCTGGGCCGATTCTACGAACGCTTCGCCGACCACACCGTCGAGGTGGCGCGGCGGGTCATCTTCCAGGCCACCGGGCGCTTCCCCGACGACGACAACCTGCCCTCCCCGTAGGGCGCTCCGGTCAGCCGAAGCGCCCGGAGATGTAGTCCTCGGTGGCCTTCTGCGACGGGTTGGAGAAGATCCGCTCGGTGTCGTCGATCTCCACGAGCCGGCCCGGCCGGCCCACCGCCTCCAGGTTGAAGAACGCGGTCTGATCACTCACCCGGGCGGCCTGCTGCATGTTGTGGGTGACGATGACGATCGTGTAGTCCTGCTTGAGGCTGGCCATCAGCTCCTCGATCGCCATCGTGGAGATCGGGTCCAGCGCCGAACACGGCTCGTCCATCAACAGCACGTCGGGCTGCACCGCGATCGCGCGGGCGATACACAGCCGCTGCTGCTGCCCGCCGGACAGCCCGCCGCCGGGCTTGTCGAGGCGGTCCTTGACCTCGTTCCACAGGTTCGCCCCGCGCAGCGAGTGCTCGGCGGTCTCGTCGAGCACCTTGCGGTTGCGCACCCCCTGCAACTTGAGGCCGGCCACCACATTGTCGCGAATCGACATGGTGGGGAACGGGTTCGGGCGCTGGAAGACCATACCGATGGCCTTGCGCACCCCGACCGGGTCGATGTTCTGGTCGTAGATGTCCTCACCGTCGAGCAGCACCGAACCGGCCACCCGGGCACCGGGCACCACCTCGTGCATCCGGTTGAGGGTGCGCAGCACGGTGGACTTGCCGCAGCCCGACGGCCCGATGAAGGCGGTCACGCTGCGCGGCGGCACCGAGAGCGACACGTCGGCCACGGCGTGGAATGCGCCGTAGAAGATGTTGACCTCTTTGAGGTCCAGCCGTTTGGCCACCGAGAACGCTCCTTGTGCGACCGTTGCGCGTCAACGCCCAAATCTACCTGCCGCGGGCCCTCGACGCCGAGTCGACCGCGACCCCGCCGACGCCCGTTACCCGGCGTTTTCGCAGCATTTCCACAGCGTTCATCGGGGTGGCTCTACAGCTTGGCGCAGTGTGCTGGGCCAAGGGACTCGTCGAGGGGACGTGATGAGCAGCAACGGGGTCGGCGCGACGGTGTTCTGCGCGCTGGCGGCGGCCACCCTGGCCCTCGCCGGCTGCTCGGGCAGCACGGACACCGCCGCCCACGTCGACTGCGGCGGCAAGGAGAAACTCGAGGCCAGCGGCTCCACCGCCCAGAAGAACGCCGTCGAACAGTTCGTCTACGCCTACATCGCCGCCTGCCCCGGCCACACCCTGGACTACAAGGCGATCGGCTCCGGCGCCGGAGTCCAGCAGTTCGTCAACAACATCACCGACCTCGCCGGCTCGGACTCCCCGCTGGATTCCTCCACCGGCGAAGTCGAACGCGCCGCGCAGCGCTGCGGGTCCCCGGCCTGGCACCTGCCGGTGGTGTTCGGCCCCATCGCGGTCACCTACAACATCGGCGGGGTCAACGAACTGAACCTCGACGGGCCCACCGCCGCCAAGATCTTCAACGGCGCCATCACCCGCTGGGACGACCCGGCCATCGCCGCGCTGAACAAGGGCACCACCCTGCCGGACACTGCCATCCATGTGGTGTTCCGCAGCGACGAATCCGGCACCACCGACAACTTCCAGAAATACCTCGACGCCGCCTCCGACGGCGCCTGGGGCAAGGGTGCGGGCAAGACCTTCAACGGCGGCGTCGGCGACGGCGCGGCAGGCAACGACGGCACGTCGGCCCGGCTGAAGTCCACCGACGGCGCGATCACCTACAACGAGTGGTCGTTCGCCGTCGGCCACCAACTCAACATGGCCCAGATCGTCACCTCCGCCGGTCCCGACCCGGTCACGATCTCCCCCGACACCGTCGGCAAGACCATCGCCGGCGCCACCTTCAGCGGCCAGGGCAATGACCTGGTGCTCGACACCTCCTCGTTCTACAAACCCACCCAGGCCGGCGCCTACCCGATCGTGCTGGCCACCTACGAGATCGTCTGCTCGAAATACCCCGACCAGGCGGCCGGCGCGGCGGTCAAGGCGTTCATGCAGGCCACCATCGGGCCCGGCCAGGACGGCCTCGACGAGTACGGCTACATCCCGCTGCCGAGCTCGTTCCAGTCGAAGCTGGCCACCGCCGTCAACGCGATCAGCTGAGCCGATGACGACCCGCCCAAGTCAGTATCGGTCCCGGCCCGCGCGGACAGGATGAAGGGAGCGGCACGGTGAACGACACCGCAGCGGGCTCACGAACCGGAACATTGTTCGGGCCCTATCAATTACGGCGGCTGCTGGGCCACGGCGGCATGGGCGAGGTCTACGAGGCCGAGGACACCCGCAAGCGCCGGGTGGTGGCGCTGAAACTGATCTCCCAGCAGTTCTCCGGCAACCCGGTATTCCGCGCCCGCCTGCAGCGCGAGGCCGACACCGCCGGCCGGCTCACCGAACCGCACGTGGTGCCGATCCACGACTACGGCGAGATCGACGGGCTGTTCTTCGTCGACATGCGGCTGATCAACGGCATCGACCTGCGCACCCGGCTGCGCCGCTTCGGGCCGCTCAGCCCGGCCCGGGCGGTGGCGATCGTGCGGCAGGTCGCCGCCGCGCTCGACGCCGCGCACGCCGCGGGCATCACCCACCGCGACGTCAAACCGGAGAACATCCTGGTCACCGACGACGACTTCGCCTACCTGGTCGACTTCGGGCTGGCCCGCGCCGCGACCGACCCGGCCCTGACCCAGACCGGCACCGCGATGGGCACCTACAACTACATGGCCCCCGAGCGGTTCACCGACGACGAGGTCACCTACCGCTCGGACATCTATTCACTGGCCTGCGTGATGGACGAGGCGCTGACCGGGTCCCCGCCCTACCCGTCGGTGAGCATCGAGCGGCTGGTCGCCGCGCACCTGATGGAACCGGCCCCGCGGCCCAGCACCCAGCGTCCCGGCGCGATCCCGCCCGCACTGGACCACGTGATCGCCCGCGGCATGGCCAAACGCCCCGAGGACCGCTACGCCACCGCCGGGGACCTGGCGATCGCCGCACTCGGCGCACTGTCCGCCCCCGAACAGCATCAGGCCGCCGCGATCCTGGAGCACGACGCCGACCCGTCGGGCCCGGCGCCGACCATGGCCGCCCCGGTGGCGTCGGGCGCGGCGACGATGGCCCGGGCGTTCACCGAGGCCCCGCCGGCCACACCGCCGCAGACCCCGCCGCCGGACGTCCCGCCGCAGTTCGCCCGCACCGAACACCGCCGCAGCCGCCGCTGGCTGGTGTTGGCCGCGATCGCCGCGGTGATCGTCGTCGCCGGAGCGGCGATCCTCGGCGTCATCCTCAGCCGCGACGGGTCCTCGCCGGCCACCGGCGACTGGACCGCCGCCCCCGGCCAGTCGGTGCTGCCGTTCAACGGCCTGAGCTTCCGGCTGTCCCCCGGCGGGGTGGCGCTCGACGGCGACGGCAACGTCTACGTCACCAACCAGGGGATGTACGGCCGGGTGGTCAAACTGGCCCCGGGCTCCAGCTCCCCGACCGAACTGCCGTTCACCGGCCTCTACGAGCCGCAGGGCGTGGCGGTCGACAAGTCCGGCGCGGTCTACGTCACCGACTTCAACAACCGGGTGGTCAAGCTCGACCCCGGCTCCACCGACCAGAAGGAGTTGCCGTTCACCGGGTTGACCTACCCCGAGGGGTTGGCGGTCGACGACGCCGGTGACGTCTTCGTCGCCGACCGCGGCAACGACCGGGTGGTCGAACTGGCCGCCGGCGCCACTGCCCAAACGGTTCTGCCGTTCAACGGATTACAGAACCCCGACGGGGTCGCGGTGGACAAGTCCGGCGCGGCCTACGTCACCGACTCCGACAACGACCGGGTGCTCAAGCTGCCCGCGGGCTCCGACACCCAGGCGGTGCTGCCGTTCACCGGGCTGGCGGTGCCGTGGGGCATCGCGGTCGACGACACCGGTGCGGTGTACGTCACCGAACACGACGCCCACAAGGTGGTGAAGCTGCCCGCCGGCTCCAACGCCCCCACCGAGCTGCCGATCACCGGGCTCAACACCCCGCTGGACGTGGCGGTGGACCACTCCGGCAACGTCTTCGTCGCCGACCGCGGCAACGACCGGGTGGTGCGGCTCGCCGCGCACTGAGCCGGCGGTCTCACCAGCCGCGCCGCCACGCCAGCAGCCGGGTGATGACGCCCGCCCCCAGGTAGATCACCGCCACCACGATGATCAGGGTCAGCGCCGCACCCCACACCCGCAGGAACCCGGCGTGCTCGGGGTTGCTCAATTCGGTGTAGATCAGCAGCGGCAGCGAGGTCATGTTGCCCTCGAAGACGTTGTAGTTGATCGAGCGGCTGTAGCCGACCAGCACCAGCACCGGCGCGGTCTCGCCGATGATGCGGGCCAGCGCCAGCAGCACCCCGGAGACGATGCCGGGCAGCGCCACCGGGGTCACCACCCGAACGATCGTGCGCCATTTCGGGATCCCCAAGGCGTAGGCGGCTTCCCGCAGTTCGTCGGGGACCAGCTTCAGCATCTCCTCGGCCGAGCGCACCACCACCGGCAACATCAGCAGCACCAGCGCCAGCGACACCGCGAATGCGCTCTGCTCCAGCCCGAGGGTGGCGATCCACAGGCTGAAGATGAACAGTGACGCCACGATCGAGGGCACTCCGGCCAGCACGTCGACCATGAACGTGGTGAGCCGCGCCACCCTGCTCCGGCCGTATTCGGCCAGGTACACCGCGACCATCAGTCCCAGCGGGACCGCCAGCGCGGCGGCGGTGGCCGCCTGCACCAGGGTTCCGTAGAGCGCGTGGTAGACCCCGCCGGCGAACTGTTCGGGCAACACGCCGCGCAGCGAGTGGGTCCACCAGTGCGCGCGGGTGACCGCGTACCAGCCGCGGGCGACGACGACCCACAGCAGCCAGAACAGCGGAACCAGTGCCACCGCAAACGAGCCGAAGAAGAACAGCGTCGCCAACCGGTTGACGACCCGGCGGCGCAGCGCGATCGGATGCCGGGGGTCTTTGACCGGGGTGCTCATCCGTTGACCTTCTGCCCGGCGACCGCGCGGGCGGCGGCGTTGACGATGAAGGTCAGCACGAACAGCACGAAGCCGGCGGAGATGTAGGCCCCGGTCGGCAGCGGCTCACTGAATTCCGAAGCGGCCGAGGCGATCTTGGAGGCGAACGTGTAGCCGCCGTCGAACAGCGACCAGCGTCCCGGTTCGGCGGCGGCCCGCAGGATGATCAGCACCGCCACCGTCTCGCCCAGCGCGCGGCCCAAACCCAGCATGGCCGCGGCGATCACCCCGCTGCGGCCGTAGGGCAGCACGGTCATGCGCACCACCTCCCATCGGGTGGCGCCGAGGGCCTGGGCGGCCTCCTGGTGGGAGGCCGGGGTCTGGCGGAACACCTCCCGGGACACCGAGGTGACGATCGGCAGCACCATCACCGCCAGCACCACCCCGGCGGTGAAGATGTTGCCGCCGCCGGCCAGCGAGACGTCACCGGAGGCGAACAGGAAGAACCCGCCCAGGTGCCGGTTGAGTACGCCCGCCACCGGCTCCAGCCGCGGGGCCAGCACGAAGATGCCCCACAGCCCGAACACGATCGAGGGCACCGCGGCGAGAAGGTCGACCAGGGCGCCGAACGGCCGGGCCAGCCGCGCCGGTGCGTACTGGGTGAGGAACACCGCGATCCCGATCGCGATCGGCACCGCCAGGACCAGCGCCCACAGCGAGCTGAGCACGGTGACCATGAACAGGTCGCGCACCCCGAACGCCAGTCGGTCGGCGTCGGTGGTGTCGAACTGCGCGCTGGTCAGGAAGTTCGCGTGGTTGGCGCGCAGCGCGGGCAGCGCGTGCACCAGCAGGAAGACGGCGATCAGCGCGATGGCCACCACGATCGTCAGCCCGGCGGCGGCCGCCGCGCCGGCGAACACCCGGTCACCGCGCCGGCCCTGCGGCGCGCTCACGCGCACGGTCTAGGAGATGGCGTCGACCGCGGTGGACAGCCGAGACTTGAAGGTGTCCGGGATTGGGATGTAGCCGTGCTCGGCGAGCCCGTCCTGTCCCGCGCCGATGGTGGCCTGCAGGAATGCCTTGACCGCGGTGCCGGTCTGCGCGTCGGGGTACTTCGAGCAGACGATCTCGTAGGTGGCCAGCACGATCGGGTAGGCGCCGGCCTCGGTGGGCTTGTAGAACGACACCGTGTCGAGCACCAGGTCGTTGCCCTGGCCCTTGATGGTGGCCCCGCCGATGGTCTTGCCGACCGAGTCGGCGCTGATGGCCACCGGGTCCGGACCCGCGGAGGTGACGATGCGGGCCATGTTCAGCTTCTCGGCCTGGGCGAACGACCACTCGTTGTAGGTGATGGAGCCCTCGGTGGACTTGATCGCCGCCGAGGTGCCGTCGTTGCCCTTGGCGCCCTCACCGACCCCGCCGTTGAACGTCTTGCCCGCGCCCTTGCCCCAGGCGCCGTCGGAGGCGGCGTCGAGGTACTGCTGGAAGTTGTCGGTGGTGCCGGACTCGTCGCTGCGGAAGATCACGTGGATCGGTTCGGCGGGCAGCGTGGTGTCGGGGTTGAGCGCGGCGATCGCCGGGTCGCCCCAGTCGGTGATGGTGCCGTTGAAGATCTTCGCCAGGGTGGGGCCGTCGAGGATCAGCGAGTTCACGTCACCGAGGTGGTAGGTGACCGCGATCGGGCCGAACACCACCGGCAGGTTCCAGGCCGGTGAGGTGCAGCGCTGCTGGGCGCGGGTCGCCTCGTCCGGGCTGAGCGGTACGTCGGAGCCGCCGAAATCGGTTTCATTGCCCAGGAATTCGTTGATGCCGGCGCCGGATCCGTTGGCGGTGTAGTTGACCGTCTGGTCGCAGGCATCCTGGAAGGCGATGACGAAACGGGCCATCGCGTTCTCCTGGGCGGTGGATCCGCTGGCCTTCAAGGTCTTCTGGCCGCCGCAGTCCACCCCGGCCGACGAGGCATGCGAGGTCTCCCCCGGGCTCTCCGCGCCCTCGTTGGTGGTGTTGTCCTCGCTGCCGCAGGCCGACACCAGCAGTGCACTGGTGGCCAGAACGGAGAATGCCGCGCCGAATCGCTGGAGGTTCATGTTGGGTTCCTTCGAACGGTAGGGAACGCCTCGGGGACACTGCCCCCGGGGTCGTCTCGTCGTGCGGATCCGCGCTGGATTCGACGCTAACAGCGCGGTGCCGCAATGGGAATGGTCGCGACGTGCATACCCAGCGAGTTGACAGCCAAGCCCCAGCCGGGCCGGTCTTGGCGGCTCAGACCTTCTTCGGCGCGAAGAGCCGCGCGGCCAGCCGGGCCCCGACGTTGAGCACCCCGATCAGCAGGATCAGCGTCAGCCCGGCACCCCACATCCGGTCGGTGGGGATGACGTTGGTGCCCGCGCCCGCGGAGGTCTCGTCGTACATCATCCCGGGCAGCGACCCCATGAACCCCGACAGCATGTCAAAGTTCATCGCCTTGGCGTAGCCGACCAGCACCAGCAGCGGGGCGGTCTCCCCCATCACCCGCGCCAGCGCCAGCATGATCCCGGTGACGATGCCCGACAGCGACGTCGGGATCACGATGCGCACGATCGTCTTCCACTTCGGCACGCCGAGTGCGTAACTGGCCTCCCGCAGGTCCATCGGGACCACGGTGAGCATCTCCTCGGCAGAGCGCACGATCACCGGGATCATCAACAGCACCAGCGACAGCGAGACCGCCAGCCCGGAGCGTTCGGCGCCCAGCGTGGCCACCCACAGTGCGTAGATGAACAGTGCGGCCACGATCGAGGGCACCCCGGTGAGGATGTCGACCATGAATGTCGTCAGCTTGCCCAGCCGGGTGCCCGCGCCGTACTCCACCAGATAGATCGCGACGAAAACCCCGATCGGGATGGAGATCGCCGCGCACACCAGTCCCTGCAGGACGGTGCCGACGATGGCGTGATACGCCCCGCCGCCTGCGGAGAAGGCGGTCATGCCGGCCTGCGAGTGCCACCACCAGGTGGTGTTGGTGATGGCGTGGAAGCCCTTGGTGACCACCGCGTAGAGCACCCAGACCAGCGGCGCCAGAGCGGCCAGCATGGCGGCGGTGACCAGCACCGTCGCGGCGCGGTCGGCCAGCCGGCGCCGCCAGCCCAGGCCGGCGAAGGTGCGTTCCTTGACCGGGCGGTCCAACAGGGTGGTCATCGGCTGCTCCCCATCGTGACCGCGGCGCGGGCGGCGGCGTTGACCACGAAGGTCAGCACGAACAGCACCAGGCCCGCGGCGATGTAGGCGCCCGCCTTGTACTGGTCGTTGAACTCCGAGGCGGTGGCGGCGATCTTGGAGGCGAAGGTGAACCCGCCGTCGAACAGCGACCAACCGAACGCCTTCTGGGTGCCGCGCAGGATGATCAGCAGCGCGATGGTCTCACCCAACGCGCGGCCCAGCCCGAGCATCGCGCCGCTGACGAACCCGGACCGGCCGAACGGCAGCACGGTGGTCTTGATGACCTCCCAGCGGGTGGCGCCGAGCGCCAGGGCGGCCTCGATCTGGCCCTGCGGGGTCTGAACGAACACCTCCCGGGCCACCGCGGCGATGATCGGCAGGATCATCACCGCCAGCACGATGCCGCCGGTGAACACCGTGCCGCCGCCGCCCACCGAGGCGTTGCCGGTGGAAAACAGGAACAGCCAGCCCAGATGTTCGTTGAGCCACAACGCGATCGGGCGCAGCCACGGCGCCAGCACGTACAGGCCCCAGACGCCGTAGATGATCGACGGCACCGCGGCCAGCAGGTCCACCAGGTAGCTCAGCGGGGCCACCAGCCGCCGCGGTGCGTAGGCGGTGAGATAGATCGCCACCCCGAGCGCGACCGGCATGGCCAGCAGCAGCGCGAACACCGACACGAACACGGTGACCTGCACCAGCTCCAGCACCCCGAAGTGCATCGCGGAGGTGTCGGTGGTGATCCAGTTGCCGCCGTAGGTGAAGAAGTTCTCCTTGTTGCGGGCCAGCGCCGGGATGGCCCGCCACAGCAGAAACAGCCCGATCGCGCCGATCAGCGCGACGATGAAGCCGCCCGAGCCCACCGCTAGGGTGCGGAAGATCCGGTCGCCCAGGTGGGTTTTGACCCGGCCCGCCTCCGGGGGGACGGCTGCGGGCGCGACGGCCGGGTGCGGGTGGCCGGCGATCTCCCCCGAACCGGCGTCGGCCGGATTCGGTGTGGTCATCGCTGTCCCATCCCTGTCGCGGGGCTCCGGCCGGTCACTGGATCGCTTCGATCGACGCTACAAGTCGCTCGGTGAACCGGGCGGGCAGGGGCACGTAGCCGGCCGGAGGCAGGGTGTCCTGCCCGTGCTCGGCGGCGGCGAGCAGGAAGGATTTGACCGCGGTGGCCGCGCCCGGGGCGTAGCCGCCGGAGCAGACGATCTCGTAGGTGGTCAGCACCAGCGGGTAGGCGCCGGGCAGGGTCGCGCCGTACAGCGAGTCCAGGTCGAGGACCAGGTCGTGGCCGTCGCCGGCGAACGCGGCGGCGTCGACCGCGCGGCCGGCGGCGTCGTCGG
This sequence comes from Mycolicibacillus trivialis, assembly GCF_002102395.1. Taxonomy (GTDB): domain Bacteria; phylum Actinomycetota; class Actinomycetes; order Mycobacteriales; family Mycobacteriaceae; genus Mycobacterium; species Mycobacterium triviale. The sequence continues at coordinate 94,438 of NZ_LQPZ01000029.1, read as the reverse complement.
TCAACGCGACCGGGCCCGAGCCGCTGTCGATCCGGGCGTAGGTCAGGTTGGCCTGGTCGGCGAAGCCCTTCTCGACGTAGCCGATCGAGCCCGGGGTGGCCTGCACGGCCTGCACCACCCCGGCCGACTTCTGCGCGCCCTCGCCGACCCCGCCTTGGAACTCGGTGCCGGCCCCGGCGGTCCAGGCGTTCGGCGCGGCGATCGACAGGTACTTCTGGACGTTGTCGGTGGTGCCCGAGGAGTCCGAGCGGTAGATCGGGGTGATCTCCAGATCCGGCAGCGCCACGCCGGGGTTGACCGCGGCCAGTGCCGGGTCCGACCAGCGGGTCAGCCGACCGGCGAAGATGTCGGCGAGCAGGTCGGGGGTGACGGTCAGCGTCTGATCGATGCTGTCGTCGAGGTTGTAGGCCATCGCGACCGCCCCGAACACCAGCGGCAGGTTCCAGGCCGGGTGGTCCTGGCAGCGGCGTCGGGCGGCGTCGCGCTGGCGCTCGGTCAGCGGGCTATCCGAGCCGGCGAAGTCGACCTGCCCGGCGATGAACTGCTCGCGGCCCGCACCGGAGCCGGTCGGGTTGTAGGCGACCTTCTTACCGGGGCAGATCCGGGCCCACACCTGGTCGAACAGCGCGATCGCGTTCTGCTGGGCGGTGGAGCCCTCCCCGGTCAGCGTCGACTTGCCGGTGCAGTCGGCGACCACCCCGGACAGGTCGGGGCCGGGTCCGAGGTTGTCGTCGCTGCCGCAGCCGGTGAGCGCCGTCACGGTCGCCACCGCTGTCGCCCCCAGGGCGGTCTTCGTTCGGCCGGTGAGTGCCAATCTGCGTTTCCTGGTCGTTGCTGGACGCGGCTCAGGGCAAGCTAGGCGGCGGTGGTGAACGCCGGGTTAACAGTCCGACCGGTCACCGGGGCGTGGCGTCGCTGCGCTGGTAGGCGGTGTCGACGCTGTGCACGTCGAACCCGAGTTGCTGGTAGGTGTGCACGGCGGCGGTGTTGTCGGCCTCCACGTAGAGCATGACGGTCGGGTTCTGCGCGTCGGCGAGTCGCTCGGCCAGCCAGGCCACCCCGACCGCGGTGAGCACCCGGCCCAGCCCGCGGCCCTGGGCGGCGGGGTCGACGCCGACGACGTAGACCTCGCCGAGGCCGGGTTTATCGGGGTGGATCTTGGTCCAGTGGAAGCCCAGCAGGGTCTGCGGGTCGGTGTCGTCGAACGCCAGGAACAGCCCGGCGGGGTCGACCCACGGCTGGTTGAGCTCGTCGGTGAGGTCGGCGGCGCTCCAGCCACCCTGCTCCGGGTGCCAGGAGAACGCGGCGTTGTTGACCCGCAGCAGCTCGGCGTCGTCGGCGGCGCCGGCGTAGGAGCGGATCGTCACCCCGGCGGCGGGGCGCGGCGCGGGCACGTCGTGCAGGCTGCGGCGCATCTGGACCAGTTCGCGCACCGCGACCAGGCCGGTTTTTTCGGCGGTGGCCCGCGCCGGGGCCAGGGTGCCGTGCGCCCAGAACCGGCTCGCCTGCCCGGAGCGGGCCAGGGCGGCGCGCACCAGCGTGGTGCCGATGCCCCGGTGTCGCCGGCGGGGGTGCACGACCAGCTCCGACATCGGTGGGGCGTCGTCGCGGGCCGGGGCGAGGTTGAGGTAGCCGGCCAGGGTGTCGTCGACGTGGATCAGCAGGTGCTCGGTGGTCTCGCCGGTCAGCGCGCGCAGCACCTGGTCGCCGACCGGGGCGACCCGGTCGGTGTCGGTGGCCGCGGCGATGAGGGCCCGCACGTACTGCTGCTCGCGGGCGCTCAGCCGGGTCTGCCAGCCGTCGGCGGTCACGGCGCGTGCTGCGGGTCGGGGGCGTCGTCGGCTGCGTCGGGGGCTGCCTCGTCGGCTGCGTCGGGGGCTGCCTCGTCGGCTGCGTCGCCGGCGACCGCGGTGCCCGCGGCGCCGCGCGCCCGGCTGGGCAGCACGGCCTTGTAGCCGACGTTGCGCACGGTGCCGATCACCGACTCGTATTCGGGGCCGAGCTTGGCGCGCAGCCGGCGGACGTGGACGTCGACGGTGCGGGTGCCGCCGAAGAAGTCATAGCCCCACACCTCCTGCAGCAGCTGGACCCGGGTGAAGACCCGGCCCACGTGCTGGGTCAGATACTTCAGCAGTTCGAACTCCTTGTAGGTGAGGTTCAGCGGCCGGCCGCGCACCCGCGCGGTGTAGGTGCCCTCGTCGATCACCAGTTCGCCCAACACTATCTGGTGGTTGTGGTCGTCGTCGGACTCCTCGCCGCGCCCCACGGCCAGCCGCAGCCGCGCGTCGATCTCGCCGGGCCCGGCCGCGGGAAGCAGGATGTCGGCCAGGCCCCAGTCGGCGTTGACCGCGACCAGCCCGCCCTCGGTGACCACGGCGATCACCGGCACCGAGCGGTCGGTCGAGCTGATCAGCTGGCACAGTTTGCGCACCGCAACCAGATCGCTGCGCGCGTCGACGAGGACCGCCTCGGCGTCCTCGACCGCCAGCAGCGCGGCCGGGTCGGGCGGCTCGGTGTGCACCGCGTGGCTCAGCAGCGACAGCGCGGGCAGGACGGTGTCGGGATGCGGATCGGCGGTCAATAACAGCAGCTCCAACAGGGCCCTCCAACGTCGGGGAGCACCGCCCGCGGCTTGTGCCCCTCGTTCTTCCGGCCACACTCCGTTGGGCACCAGGTGGTCTAACGATAACGCGCCACCTGCTGTTTCACCGCGCCGCGGGGCGCTGTGGGCGATCCGCGCCGCGGTCTGGTTCACAATGATCGGGTGCGCAAGGTCTGGGTCGGCGGGTTGGCGACGGTGTTCGCGGTGGTGCTGGTGGCCCTCGGCGTCGACTTCGGGACGAGCATCTACGCCGAATACCGGCTGTCGAAGTCGGTGCGCGAGGCGGCCCGGCTCGACCACGACCCGAATGTGGCGATCCTGGCGTTCCCGTTCCTTCCGCAGGCCCGCGCCGACCACTACCGGGAGCTGGAGATCAAGGCCGTCGCGGTGCGCCACCCGCAGGTGGAGACCGCCACGCTGGAAGCCACCATGCACGACATCGGGCTGGTCGACCGGTCCTGGCTGATCGCGCCGGACGCCACGCTGACCGTCGGGATGCTGGAGAGCCGCATCATCATCGACTCGCGGCACCTGGGCAAATTCATCGGCGTCACCGACCTGATGGTGGAGGCGCCGCGCGTCGACACCAACGACGCCACCGGCGGCACCACCGAATCGGGGATCTCGCGCAGCCGCGGGCTGGTGTTCACCGGCACCCCCGAATCCGCCGGCTTCGATGAGCGGGTCAGCGTCGCGGTGGACCTGACCGTCGACGGCCCCGCCCGCAACATTCTGGTGATCACCCCCACCGACATCCTCACCGGCGCAGACACCGCCAACCAGCAGGTCCCCGACGACAAGCGCGAGGCGGTGCTCGAGGCGTTCGCCGCCCGGCTGCCCGACCAGACCCTGCCCTACCGGGTGGATCCGACCAGTTGGGGTGCGCGCGGCTCCGACGTGATCATCGAGGGCATCGTCCACGACGTCACCGTCGACCTGGCGGGATTCCGGCCGTCGTGACCGCGCTGCTGGTGCTGGCGGTCGGGCTGGGCCTGGCCGCGCTGGCCGGCTGGCTGCTGTCCCGCCGCGGCGGGGTGCTGCGCGAAGCCGACGGGGCGGTGGCCGACCCCGAACTGCTGGGACTGTCGCGCAGCGGCCCGACCGTGGTGCACGTCTCGGCGCCGTGGTGCGGGCCGTGCGTGGCGGTGCGCCGGGTGGTCGAGCAGGTCTGCACCGAGCTGGACGTCGCCCACAACGAGATCGACATGGACGCCGATCCCGTTGCCGCCCGGGCACTTTCGGTGCTGTCGTTGCCGACGACGTTCATCTTCGACGCCGAGGGAAGGCAGCGGTTCCGGGCCTCGGGGGTCCCGACGGCGGAGGCGCTGCGCTCGGCGTTGCGGGCTCTGCTGGCTTGACAGGGCAGGCATTGGGTAAGCTGTCCCGCGTGTTAGCCCGCCTTGAGCTTGTGCTCACCAAGCGCCGCGCAGTGGACCTGTGCCGCGTTGCGGGTTGCTGCTGTTGTCGCTGTCGCTAGTCGGCGCGTCGCTTTCCGCGCCCGGAGCAGCCGGTATGGCTGGACTCCACCCCGGCCCCTCGGCCCATCCATCAGCAGAGCAGCAGGAGTATCACGATGTCCACCACCCCCACCGTCGGCACCGTCGACGTGCGCGGCCCGCGGTTCAGCGCCTGGGTGACCAGCGCGGTGCTGACCGCGGTGCTGCTGATCGCGCCGGTCAGCGCGGTCGCGGCGGCGGTGCTGCTGGGTGTGCAGGCCGCGGTGTTCGCCGCAGGCGCCCTCGGCGGGCCGCGTCGGCACCCCTACGGGCAGGTGTTCGCCCGGTTCGTCGCCCCGCGCCTGACCCCGGTGCGTGAGCGTGAGCCGGTGGCGCCGCTGCGCTTCGCCCAACTCGTCGGCCTGGCGTTCGCGGTGGTGGGCCTGGCCGGCTTCGCCGCGGGTGTCCCCCTGATCGGATTCGTCGCCACCGCGTTCGCGCTGGCGGCGGCGTTCCTCAACGCGGCCTTCGGCATCTGCCTGGGCTGCCAGCTGTATCCGCTGTTTTCCCGTCTGACCCCTATCACCAAGTAACCGAAAGGATCTCCACCATGGCTCGTTCCGATGTTCTGGTCTCCACCGAGTGGGCCCAGAACAATCTCGACGCCGAGAAGACGGTCTTCGTCGAGGTCGACGAAGACGTCAGCGCTTACGACACCGGGCACATCCCCGGTGCGGTGAAGCTGGACTGGCGCAAGGACCTGCAGGACCCGGTGAAGCGCGATTTCGTTGACGCCCAGCAGTTCTCGAAACTGCTCAGCGAGCGCGGCATCGCCAACGACGACACCGTGATCCTCTACGGCGGCAACAACAACTGGTTCGCCGCCTACGCCTACTGGTACTTCAAGTCCTACGGGCACCAGAACGTCAAGCTGCTCGACGGCGGGCGCAAGAAGTGGGAGCTGGACGGTCGTCCGCTGACCACCGACACGGTCAACCGGCCGGCGACCTCCTACACCGCGCAGCCGCTGGACAACAGCATCCGCGCGTTCCGCGACGACGTGATCGCCGCGATCGGGGAGAAGAACCTGGTCGACGTCCGCTCGCCGGAGGAGTTCTCCGGAAAGATCTCTGCGCCTGCGCATCTGCCGCAGGAACAGAGCCAGCAGCGTGGCCACGTCCCCGGCGCCATCAACGTGCCGTGGAGCAAGGCGGCCAACGAGGACGGCACCTTCAAGTCCAACGACGAGCTGACCAAGCTCTACGCGGACGCCGGCCTGGACACCAGCAAGGAAACCATTGCCTACTGTCGGATCGGGGAGCGCTCCTCGCACACCTGGTTCGTGCTGCAGGAACTGCTGGGACATCAGAACGTCAAAAACTATGACGGCAGTTGGGTGGAATACGGCTCCCTGGTGGGGGCCCCGATCGAGTTGGGAAGCTGAATATGTGCTCTGCACCGAAACAAGGACAGACCCTGCCCGCGGGCGTCGACCCGGAGAAGGAGACGGTCATCACCGGTCGGGTGGTGGACGGCTCCGGTCAGGCGGTCGGTGGCGCGTTCGTGCGTCTGCTGGACGCCTCGGATGAGTTCACCGCCGAGGTGGTCGCGTCGGCCACCGGTGACTTCCGGTTCTTCGCCGCTCCCGGGTCCTGGACGCTGCGTGCGCTCTCCCCGGCCGGCAACGGTGACGCGGTGATCACCCCGTCGGGCACCGGCATCCACGAAGTCGACGTCAAGATCGCCTGAGGCACGGCCCCGAGGGGTCGTCCCCGGCCGTCCGGAGTCCCCGGCGGCCGGGGGCGACGGGCCGTGCGTCCCGACCGGGCTCCCGGTCGGCTGGCGACGGCGTGCTGGGCGTCCCCAACCGACCGGACTCCCGGTCGGCTGGCGACGCGGGGCTGCCCTTAGACTGACCATCGTGGTGTTGTTCTTCGAGATCATGCTTGTGGCGGCCACCGCGGCCATCACCTGGTTCGCGCTCTACGTCCTCTACCGGCAGATCACCGACGAGTCGTGACCGCAGGGCCGACCCCCGGTTCGGGTGACCGCGCGGTGTCGGCCGCCGCGGAGCGGGCGCGCAAGACCGCCGACCGCAACATCCCCACCTTCGACGACCTGCCGGTACCCGCCGACACCGCCAACCTGCGGCACGGCGCCGACCTGCAGGACACCCTGCTGGCGCTGCTGCCGCTGGTCGGGGTGTGGCGCGGGGAGGGCACCGGTCGCGACAGCGCCGGCGACTACCGGTTCGGTCAGCAGATCGTCGTCTCCCACGACGGCGGGGACTACCTGAACTGGGAGGCGCGCATGTGGCGCCTCGACGACGACGGCGCCTACCAGCGCCAGGCGCTGCGCGAGGTCGGGTTCTGGCGGTTCATCGAGGATCCCGACGACCCGGCCGAGACGCAGGCCATCGAGCTGCTGCTGGCGCATTCGGTGGGCTACATCGAACTGTTCTACGGCCATCCGCGCAGCCAGTCATCCTGGGAGCTGGCCACCGACGCGCTGGCCCGCAGCAAGTCCGGCGTGCTGGTCGGCGGCGCCAAACGGCTCTACGGCATCGTCGAGGACGGCGACCTGGCCTACGTCGAGGAGCGGGTGGACGCCGACGGCACGCTGGTCCCGCATCTGTCCGCGCGGCTGTCGCGTTTCGTGGGCTGACGCGCGCACCCTCAGCGCGCGACCGCGGCGTCCACCAGCGCGACGAACTCCGCGGCCCGCGCAGGGTCCGCCAGCGCCTCGCCGTCGAGGGTGTGCACCCGCGCGGTCAACGTCATGCTCGAGACCAGCCACACCCCGCCCGCCGAACGCAGATCGGCCAGCCGCAACTGGCGGTACTCGCAGCGATAGCCGGCCTCCTCGGCCACCGCGAACAGCGCCTGCTGGGTGGTGCCGGCCAGAATCGGCTGCGAATGCGGCGGAGTAGCAAGCGTGCGGCCGTCGACGCCGGCGATCACCACCGTCGAACGCGGGCCCTCCAGCACGCTGCCGTCGGGGCTGAGGAAGATCACGTCGTCGGCGCCCTGGCGGGCGGCATGGCGCAGCGCGGCCATGTTCACCCCGTAGGACAGCGTCTTCGCCCCGGCCAGCAGCCACGACTCCGCGCCGCTGGGCAACCCGCGCTGCAGCGTGATCGCCGCGACCCCGTTCTCCCGGGTGGCCTGGATACGCGACGCCACCGCGGTGATCATCACGTAGGCCGTCGGGGTGGTGCCGCTCTCCCGGCCGCGGCTGTAGACCAGCCGCAGCGCGCCCTCCCGGTCGGCCGGCCACTGCGCCACCGCGGTCTCGATCGCCTGCCGCCAGGCCCCCTCGTCGGGGGCGGGCAGGTCCATCATCGCCGCCGACTGGGACAGCCGCTGCACATGCGCATCGACCAGGCAGGCCCGGCCGCCGCGCACCAGCAGGGTCTCGAAGACGCCGTCGCCGCGCAGCGCGGCCAGGTCGTCGGCGTGCAGCAGCGGCGCGTCGAACGGATGGGTGCGGCCGTCCAGCGTGACGATCACCGCGGGAACGCTGCTCATAGCGCAGCAGCCTATCCAGCGGACTGGCACGCTCGTACAGTTGAGGGCATGAACGCCGTCCCCGCCCCCGAGAACGGACCCGACACCGGAGCGACCTGGCATTACGGCGACCCCCTGGGCGAGCAGAACGCGGCGGCCACCGCCGCGGTGGTCATCGACCGCTCGCACCGTGCCGTGGTGACGCTGACCGGCCCCGAACGCCTCAGCTGGCTGCACACCCTGTGTACCCAGCACGTCGCCGACCTCGCCGACGGCGCCAGCACCGAGAACCTCTGCCTCGACGGGCAGGGACGTGTCCAAGATCACTGGCTGCAGACCGACCTCGGCGGGGTCAGCTACCTCGACACCGAGCCCTGGCGCGGCGAACCGCTGACGAAGTATCTGCGTTCGATGGTGTTCTGGGCCGACGTGGCCGTCGAACCCGCCGAGCTGGCGGTGCTGTCACTGCTGGGACCGGCGCTGACCGACCCGGCGGTGGCCGCCGCCCTCGGCGTCGACGCACTGCCCGACGAGCAGACCGCGCTGCCGCTGCCCGACGGCGGGTTCGTCCGCCGCACCCCCGGCGCCGCCACGATCGAACTGGACGTGCTGGTCCCGGCCGCGCAGGCCGGCGAACTGCGCACCCGCCTCACCGGCGCCGGGCTGCGGCCGGCCGGGGTGTGGACCTACGAGGCGAACCGGGTGGCGGCGGTGCGCCCGCGGCTGGGCGTGGACACCGACGAGCGCACCATCCCGCACGAGGTCGGCTGGATCGGCGGCCCCGGCGTGGCCGCGGTGCACCTGGACAAGGGCTGCTACCGCGGGCAGGAGACCGTCGCGCGGGTGCACAACCTGGGCAAACCGCCGCGGATGCTGGCGCTGCTGCACCTGGACGGCTCCAGCGACCGCCCCGAGACCGGCGACCCGGTGCGCGCCGGCGGGCGTGCGGTGGGCCGGCTGGGCACGGTCGTCGACCACGCCGAGCTGGGCCCGATCGCGCTGGCGCTGCTCAAACGGGGTCTGCCCGCCGACACCGCGCTGGTGACCGGCGCGGAAGAGCAGGTCGCGGCGGTGATCGACGCCGACTCGCTGCCGCCGCCGGACGCCCCCGGGGCGGGCCGGCTGGCCGTGGAGCGACTGCGTGGGCGATGACCATCGGCACGTCTCGCCGAAGGGCACGGTAAGCTGTCGGCAGGACAATACACAGACACACAGATCGGAGCCGCCTGCACGTTGGGCCGCTCCGTTATTGCGCGAGGGGGTCCCCCGATGGGCCGCGGCCGGGCGAAGGCAAAGCAGACGAAGGTTGCACGAGAACTGAAGTACAGCTCTCCGCAGACCGACTTCGAACGACTCCAGCGGGAGCTGTCCGGTGGGGGTCGCCCCGACCCCGACGGCGACGACCGATTCGGGGACGACGACTGGCGGCGCTGAGCGCCCGGTAGTCAGAACCGCGGGTGCTGGCCCACCAGCGTGGCCCGCGGTCCGTCCTTACCACCCTTTTTGACCGTCCCGAGCACCCAACTGTCCAGGTGCCGGGCGGTCAGGACGGCCAGGGCACGGTCGGTGTCCTCCGGGGCCACGACCGCCACCATCCCGACGCCCATGTTGAAGGTCTTCTCCATCTCGGCGCGGGCGATCCGGCCGCGCTGGGCGATCATCGCGAACACCGGCGCGGGCGCCCAGGTGCTGCGATCCAGTTCGGCCTGCAGCCCGTGCGGGATGACCCGGTCGAGGTTGCCGGCCAGTCCGCCGCCGGTGACGTGGCAGAAGGTGCGCACCTGGGTCTCGGCGGCGAGTGCCAGGCAGTCCTTGGCGTAGATGCGGGTCGGCTCGAGCAGCTCCTCGCCCAGGGTGCGGCCGAACTCCTCGACGTGGCCGCCCAGGTTCATCCGGTCGATCTCCAGCAGCACCGAGCGGGCCAGCGAGTAGCCGTTGGAGTGCAGCCCCGAGGAGCCCATCGCGATCAGCACGTCGCCGGGGCGGACCCGGTCGGGGCCGAGCACGTCGTCGGCCTCCACCACCCCGACCCCGGTGGCGGAGATGTCGTAGGCGTCGGGGTCCATCACGCCGGGGTGCTCAGCGGTCTCCCCGCCCAGTAGGGCGCAGCCGGCCTGCACGCAGCCGTCGGCGATGCCGGCGACGATCGCGCTGACCCGTTCGGGCACCACCCGGCCGACGGCGATGTAGTCCTGCAGGAACAGCGGCTCGGCGCCGCAGACCACCAGGTCGTCGACGACCATCGCGACCAGGTCCAGCCCGACGGTGTCGTGCTTGTCCATGGCCTGCGCGATCGCCAGTTTGGTGCCGACGCCGTCGGTGGAGGCGGCCAGCACCGGCTCGCGGTAGTCGCCGCGCAGGGAGAACAGGCCGGCGAAGCCGCCGAGTCCGCCGCGGACCTCGGGTCGGGTGGCCTTGGCGGCCAGTGGCTTGAACAGGTCGACGGCACGTTCCCCGGCCTCGATGTCCACCCCTGCCGCCGCATAGGTGACGCCCTGGTCACCGGCTGAGCGCTTCGTCATCGTGATAGAGGTTACCGGGCAGCCGCCCGGTGTGGGTGGCTGCGGTCCCTACGGGTGCTGCGGCGCGGCGACGGTCTCGGCGGCCGGGCTGCTCGCGTCGCGGGCGGTGGTGGCCAGCATCTGTTCGACGACGTTCTTGCCCAGGGCGGTGTGGCCGGGCAGCGGGATCGGGTAGTTGCCGTCGAAGCAGGCCGCACACAGCCGGGAGGCGGGCTGCTCGATGGCCGCGATCATGCCTTCCTTGGAGACGTAGCCGAGGCTGTCGGCGCCGATCGTGCGGCGCACCGCCTCCACCATCTCGGTCTCGTCGTCGACGGCGTTGGCGATCAGTTCGGCCGGGGAGGCGAAGTCGATGCCGTAGAAGCACGGCCATTTCACCGGCGGTGCGGCGATGCGCACGTGCACTTCCAGCGCCCCGGCCTCGCGCAGCATCCGCACCAGCGCGCGTTGGGTGTTGCCGCGCACGATGGAGTCGTCGACGACGATGAGCCGCTGGCCCCGGATGACGTGCTTGAGCGGGTTGAGTTTGAGCCGGATGCCCAGTTGGCGGATGGTCTGGGAGGGTTGGATGAAGGTGCGGCCGACGTAGGCGTTCTTCATCAGGCCCTGGCCGAACGGGATGCCGGACTCCTGGGCGTAGCCGACGGCGGCGGGGGTGCCGGATTCGGGCACCCCGATCACCAGGTCGGCGTCGGCTGGGGCCTCGCGGGCCAGCCGGCGGCCGATCTCCACCCGGGTGGCGTGCACCGAGCGGCCGGCGATGGTGGAGTCCGGCCGGGCCAGGTAGACGTACTCGAACGCGCAACCCTTCGGGGTGGGCTCGGCGAAGCGGGTGGAGCGGACCCCGTCGGCGTCGATGGCCAGCAGTTCACCGGGTTCGATGTCGCGGACGAAGGAGGCGCCGACGATGTCCAGCGCCGCGGTCTCCGAGGCCACCACCCAGCCGCGGTCCAGCCGGCCCAGCGACAGCGGCCGCACGCCGTGCGGGTCGCGGGCGGCGTAGAGGGTGTCCTCGTCCATGAAGGTCAGGCAGAACGCGCCGCGCACGGTGGGCAGCAGGTCCAGGGCGGCCTGCTCCAGGCTGGTGTCGGCCGAGCCGTGCGCCAGCAGCGCCCCGAGCACGTCGGAGTCGGTGGTGGCGGCCTCCAGGCCCTGGTTCTGGATCAGCCCGGCCTTGCGCGCCCGGCTGAGCAACTCGGTGGTGTTGACCAGGTTGCCGTTGTGGCCGAGTGCCACCCCGGTGCCCGCCGGGGTGTTGCGGAACACCGGCTGGGCGTTCTCCCAGGTGGTGGAGCCGGTGGTGGAGTAGCGGCAGTGCCCGATCGCGACATGGCCGGGCATCGCGACCAGGGTCTGCTCGTCGAACACCTGGCTGACCAGGCCGAGATCCTTGAACACCAGCATCTGGGCGCCGTCGGCGACGGCGATGCCGGCGGCCTCCTGGCCGCGGTGCTGCAGCGCGTAGAGGCCGTAGTAGGTGAGCTTGGCGACTTCTTCGCCCGGTGCCCAGACCCCGAATACGCCGCACTCCTCGCGTGGCGGGTTCTCCGGCTGCTCGGCATTGAGCGGCTGCTGCGTGGTCACAATCGGGGCGGCTCCCTGGCGCGGGGTTGGTGACGGTCGCAGTGTAACCGGCTCAACCGTCCAGCCGCATCAACGGAAGCGCGGACCCGATCTCACCAGCGCGGATGCCGGAGAGCTGCATCACACCGGAGTCGACGGCCTGCTGCATGGTGAGCAGCCCGCAGGCCAGCAGCAGCCAGGTGCGCGGGTCGGTCTCCACCACGTTGGGTGGGGTGCCGCGGGTGTGCCGCGGCCCGGCGACGCATTGCACGGCCACGAACGGCGGGATGCGCACCTCCACCGACGCGCCGGGGGCGACGGCGGCCAGGGTGCGGGCGGTCAGCCGCACCGCGGCGGCCAGGTCGGCGCGCGCCGGCGCCTCGGCGGCGTCGGCGGGGTCGGCGTGCAGCCAGCCGGCCAGGGCCTGCACGGCGGCGCGGGTCTGCACCGGGTCGGGTGGGCGGCGGGCGGCCATCTCAGCGCCGGTCCCGCTGGACGGCGAGGGCGGCCACGGCGCCGGACTGGTTGATCGCCAGGTGGGCCAGCAGTGGGGCGGCCAGGCTGCCCGAGCGTCGGGCCAGCGCACCGAACAGCCAGCCGGCCGCCGCGGTGACGGCGACGGTGGGCAGCACCGGGGTGCCGCCGGCGCGGGCGTCGGCGATGTGGAACAGCCCGAACACGGCGCTTTGCAGCAGGCGCCCGCCGGTGGGTCCGAAACCGTTCTCGGCGGCGGTGGCCAGTGCACCGCGAAACGCCGCCTCCTCGGCCCACACGGTGCCCAGCGGGATGCGCCACAGCAGCCATCCGGCCGGCGGCGGCAGTTCGCGCAGCGCCATCGCGGCGCGCACCGGCGCCAGGGCGGTCGACGCGGCGGTGCCGGCGGCGACGGTGCCGGCCAGTGGCAGCCCCAGCCGCAGGCCGGCACCGAGGCCGACCCGGTGCAGCCCGAGCGGCGCACCGAAGACCGCCGCCAGCGCGGTGGCTCCCAGCGCCTGCACCGGGGTGCGCCAGCGCAGCGGGATGGCGGCGACCGCGAAGCTCCAGCCGATCAGCCCCGCTCCGAGCAGCAGTGCGGAGATCCGGTCCCTGGTCATGGCACCGTGTCCGGTTCGGCGCGCAGGGCGGCGCGGATCCTCTCGGTGTCGGCGCTGTCCCAGCCGTCGGGCGGCAGCACGGCGGCCCAGCCGTCGAGGATGGTGTCGCCGTAGTTGTGTCCGTGGCGCTCCGGGACGGCTTCGCCGTTGGTGATGTCGAAGGCGACCTGCCAGAACGTGACGATCGGGTACCAGCGCATCGAGGCGCTGCGGTCCGGTCCGGGCGTCTCGGTCAGCCAATCCGGTTGGGAGAACAGCAGATCCGGTGACCACCACACCACCGGGTCGGAGGCGTGCTGCAAATAGAGCACGCGCGGTCCCGGCCAGGGCGGGGCGGCGACCTCGGCGATGTCGGCCGGGTCGGTGGCCTGCGAGAAGCGCACGGTGCGGCCGTTGTCGTAGCGCGGCTCCACCGCCGGGGTGCCCGGGTCGCGGCGCGCCTCCAGTTCCCGCCACAGCCGGCTGGCATTCGGCGGGCCGACCCACAGCACCGCGTCGAAGCCCCGGTCGGCGACGTCGGGCAGCCAGTCGAAGGCGCCCTGCCCGGCCAGTGAGCCGAGGCTTTCGCCGTAGAGCGCGAGCTTGGGCCGGTGCGCGACCGGCAGGTCCTGCCACCAACCCTGCACGGTGTCGATGAGCGCGCGCCCGGCGGCCAGCGACTTCTCCTCGTCGCCGAGGAACGAGATCCAGCTGGGTAGATAGGAATACTGCACGCCGACGATCGCGGTGTCCCCGCCGTACATCATCTCCAGCGAGTCCGCGGCGACCGGGTTGATCCAGCCGGTGCCGGTGGTCGGCACGATCACCAGCACCTCGCGTTCGGCGGCGCGGGTGCGCTCGAGTTCCTTGACCAGCAACGCCATTCGCTCGTCGGCATCATCGGCGCTGTGCAGGCCGGCGTAGACCCGGATCGGCTCCTTGGCCTCCCGGCCGGTGAGTGCGGTCAGTTCGTCGACGCTCGGTCCGCCGGCGACGAAGTTGCGGCCCTGCCGGCCCAGTCCGTCCCACGACACCAGCGACTCCGGGCTGCCGGAGCGTTGCGGGGCCATCGGCCGGCTCACCCCGGGATCGGTGGCGTTGTTGCGCGGTTCGAAAACCGTGTTGGCGCCGAGGAAGAAGCCGCGCACCAGCACGCCGTTGATCAGCGTGACCCCCAGCACCACCACGATCGCGGTCCCGATGAACAGCGCCACCTCACTGTGCAGGTGCCACCGCCGGATCAGCATGCGCGACAACGCTTTGGTGACGTCGATGAGTACGCGCGCGACCGCGATGGCGGCAGCCGCGGCCCCGGCGGCCACCAGCAGGGTGCGCAGATAGCCCGCGGTGCCCGGGCCGGGCAGCTCCATCAGCGCGGAGACCTGCCGCTGCCACGACGCGGCCGGGATCAGCATCCCCACACACGCGATCGGTGCGACGATCACCACGGTCGCCTTCAGTGCCCGCAGCACCGGCGGCGGGGGCGGCCACCAGGTCGCGTTGCGCAGCACCAGTCGGTGCACGACCGCTCCGATGCCCACCCCGAGCGCGTAGCCGATGACGGCGTTGATGGCGCCGATCAGCCCCTGGAACAACCAGTCCCGGGGCAGCAGCGACGGGGTCAGCGACAGGCAGAACAGCAGCGCCCCGAACGCCACGCCGACGAAATCCAGCCGCAGCAGCCCCCACGCCCACGCCAGCAGCGGCCGGGCGGCACTGGTGAGCCGCTGGTCAGCCGGTGCGCTCATCGGGCACGGTCATCCGAACAGTCCGGGCAGCACGCTCTCGGAGGTGCTGCGCAGTTCGGCCAGCGACACGGTGAACTGGCCCTGCACCTCGACGCTGTCGGAGCCCTGGTCGACCACGCCGACGCGGGTGGCGGGCAGCCCGCGGGCCTCGCACATGGCGGTGAACCGGCTCTCCTCGGTGCGCGGGACGGCGACCAGCACCCGCCCGGCGGATTCGGAGAACAGGTACACGAACGGGTCGACGCCCTCGGGCAACACGATCCGGCAGCCGGTCTCCCCGGCCAGCGCGGATTCCACGACCGCTTGGGCGAGCCCCCCTTCGGAGAGGTCGTGGGCGGCCGAGAGCAGCCCGTCGCGGGAGGCGGCGGTCAGCACGTCGGCGAGCAGTTTCTCCCGCTGCAGGTCCACCGCCGGCGGCAGCCCGCCGAGGTGGTCGGCGACCACCTGCGCCCAGATGGAGCCGTCGAACTCGTCGCGGGTCTCCCCCAGCAGCATCAGGGTCTCGCCGGGTTCGGTGCCGAACGCGGTGGGGATGCGCCGGTCCACGTCGTCGATGACGCCGAGCACCCCGACCACCGGGGTGGGCAGGATCGGGGTGGCGCCGGTCTGGTTGTAGAAGCTGACGTTGCCGCCGGTGACCGGAATCCCCAGGGCCGCACAGCCATCCGCAAGTCCGCGGACCGCCTCGGCGAACTGCCACATCACTCCCGGGTCCTCCGGGGAGCCGAAGTTGAGGCAGTTGGTGACCGCGATCGGGGTGGCCCCGGTGACCGCGACGTTGCGGTAGGCCTCGGCCAGGGCGAGCTGAGCGCCGGCGTAGGGGTCGAGCTGGGTGTAGCGGCCCGACGCGTCGGTGGAGATCGCGATGCCACGCCCGGTGGTCTCGTCGATGCGCAGCATGCCGCCGTCGGCGTGCTCGGCGAGCACGGTGTTGCCGCGCACGTAGCGGTCGTACTGCTCGGTGATGAACGCCCGGCTGCACAGGTGCGGGCTGCCGATCAGCGCCAGCAAGGTGTCGCGCAGGTCGGTGCCGGTGGCCGGGCGGGGCAGCCCGGCGGTGGTGTCGGCGTTGAGGGCGTCCTGGGTTTGCGGGCGGGCCAGCGGCCGCTGGTAGACCGGGCCCTCGTGGGCGACGGTGCGCGGCGGGACGTCGACGACGGTCTCGCCGTGCCAGGTGATGACCAGCCGGTCGCCGTCGGTGACCTCACCGATGACGGTGGCCAGCACGTCCCACTTGGCGCAGACCGCCAGGAACTTCTCCACGTTCTCCGGGGCGACCACCGCGCACATGCGTTCCTGCGATTCGCTGGAGAGCACCTCGGCGGGGGTCATGCCCTCGGCGCGCAGCGGCACCTTCTCCAGGTCGATGGCCATGCCGCCGTCGCCGGCGGACGCCAATTCCGAGGTGGCGCAGGACAATCCGGCCCCGCCGAGGTCCTGGATGCCGACGACCAGCTCGGCGGCGTAGAGCTCCAGGCAGCATTCGATGAGCACCTTCTCGGTGAACGGGTCACCGACCTGCACCGCCGGCAGCTTCTTGCGCCCGGCGCCGGCCTCGTCGCCGGCGAAGGTGTCCGACGCCAGCACCGACACCCCGCCGATGCCGTCGAGGCCGGTGCGGGCGCCGAACAGGATGATCTTGTTGCCGGTGCCCGAGGCGAACGCCAGGTGCAGGTCCTCTTTTTTCAGCACGCCCACGCACAGCGCGTTGACCAGCGGGTTGCCCGCGTAGCTGGCGTCGAAGACGGTCTCGCCGCCGATGTTGGGCAGGCCGAGGGAGTTGCCGTAGCCGCCGATGCCGCGGACCACCCCGTCGACCATCCTGCGGGTGTCGGGGGCGTCGGCGGCGCCGAAGCGCAGCTGGTCCATCACCGCGACCGGGCGCGCGCCCATCGCCATGATGTCGCGGACGATCCCGCCGACCCCGGTGGCCGCGCCCTGGTACGGCTCCACATACGACGGGTGGTTGTGGGATTCGACCTTGAAGGTGACCGCCCAGCCGTCGCCGATGTCGACCACCCCGGCGTTCTCGCCGATGCCGGCGAGCATGGCCTCGCGCATCTGCTCGGTGGTGGTCTCGCCGAAGTAGCGCAGGTGCACCTTGGAGGACTTGTAGGAGCAGTGCTCGCTCCACATCACCGAGTACATGGCCAGCTCGGCGTCGGTGGGCCGACGGCCGAGGATCTCGCGGATGCGGGCGTACTCGTCGTCCTTGAGACCCAGCTCGGCGAACGGCTGGGGCTGGTCGGGGGTGGCGGCGGCGTGGTCGACGGTGTCGAGGTGTTCGGGGGGCACGGGCGTCACGACCACAGCTTAGTGGGCCGGTCGCCGCGGATCACCGCGCCGGCGCTCCCCCCGGGGCCAGGAACGCGCCCAGCGCGGCGGCGTAGGCGCCGACGTCGGCCGCGCCCATGAACTCCCGCGCCGAGTGCATCGCCAGCTGCGGTGCGCCGACGTCGACGGTGGGGATGCCGGTGCGGGCAGCGGTCATCGGCCCGATCGTCGACCCGCAGGGCAGGTCGGCGCGGTGCTCGTAGCGCTGCAACGTCACCCCGGCCTGCTGGCAGGCCAGCGCGAACGCCGCGGCGGTGCGCCCGTCGGTGGCGTAACGCAGGTTGGGGTGCACCTTGAGCACCGGGCCGGCGTTGACCGCGATCTGATGCCCCGGCTCGTGGCGCTCCGGGTAGTTGGGGTGGGTGGCGTGCGCCATGTCCGCCGACGCCAGCAGCGAGCCGGGCAGCGCGGCCAGGAAGTCCTGCCGGTCACCGCCTGCGGCGGCCACGATGCGCTCCAGGGCGGTCAACAGCAGCTCGGAGCCGGCGCCGTGGTCGGAGGTGGAGCCGACCTCCTCGTGGTCGAACAGCGCCAGCACCGGGGTCTGCTCGCCGGGTTCGGCGGCCAGCAGGGCGGTCAGCCCGGCATGGCAGCTGGCCTGGTTGTCCAGCCGCGGCGCGCTGACGAACGCCTCGCCGACCCCGGTGAGCCGCGACGGCGCCAGGTCGTGGGTCATCAGGTCGAAACCCAGCACGTCGTCGACGGCCACCCCGGCGCGCTCGGCGACGTAGTCCAGGAAACCGGTGGTCTGGTAGTACAAACCGGCACCCTCCCCGGCCGCCCACACCGCGTTCAGGTGCCGCTGCGGGTCCAGGGCCAGCGCCTTGCGGTCCTCGGCGAGGTGGATCGCCAACTGGGGCACCCGCAGGATCGGCTCGTCGACCCGGACCAGGACGTCGCGGAGCGCCGAGTCCGACCGCACCGACAGCCGGCCGCTGATCCCCAGGTCGCGGTCCAGCCAAGAGTTCAGCCACACCCCGCCGTAGGGCTGCAGCGCGACCAGCGACCAGCCGGCGACCTGCCGGTCCGGGTGCTGCTTGACCCGCAGGTTGGGGCTGTCGGTGTGGGCGCCGACGATGCGGAAGCCGCGGCCGGGCCGCTCGGCGGCGTGCCAGGCCACGATCGAGCCGGAACGGCGGGTGAACAGCCGCCCACTCGCCGGCCACCGGTCCGCCTCGGCCACCTCGGTGTAGCCGGCGTCGCGCAGCCGCTCGGCGACCGTCGCGCAGACATGGAACGGCGACGGTGAGGCGTCGATGAACCGGCATAACTCCGCAGCTGTGGCCGTCATGACTCCAGTCTTTCCCATCCGGGTCCGCGGGGCGCGTTAGGGTCGAAGACGTGGCACCCGTGCGTTCCCAACCCGTCGTACGTCCGCTGACCTGTGCCGCCCTCTTCCTCGTCGCCACCATCGACGACGGCGGCGAACAGACCGTGCACGCCGAACTGCCCGGCTTCGCGGGGCTGACCACCGCGATCAACTTCCGCGACCCCACCAAGGGGCTGTCGCTGGTCACCTCGATCGGCTCGGCGGCGTTCGACCGGCTGTTCAGCGGGCCACGACCGGCCGAACTGCACCCGTTCGAGGCGCTGCAGGGCCCACGGCACACCGCCCCGTCGACCCCCGGCGACCTGCTGTTCCACATCCGCGCCGAGACCATGGACGTCTGCTACGACCTGGCCAAACGGATCCTCACCGCGATCGGCGACGCGGTCACCGTCGTCGACGAGGTGCACGGCTTCCGGTTCTTCGACAACCGCGACCTGCTCGGCTTCGTCGACGGCACCGAGAACCCGGTCGGCGACGAAGGCGTGGCCGCGATCAGCGTCGGCGACGAGGACCCGCACTTCGCCGGCTCCAGCTACGTCCACGTGCAGAAGTACGTCCACGACATGTCGGCCTGGGACGCGCTGCCCACCACCGAGCAGGAACGGGTGATCGGGCGCACCAAACAGGACGACATCGAGTTCGGAGACGACGTCAAACCCGCCGACTCGCACGTCGCGCTGAACGTGATCGAGGACGAGGACGGCAACGAACTGGACATCGTGCGCGCCAACATGCCGTTCGGCAAGGTCGGCGCCGGCGAGCACGGCACCTACTTCATCGGCTACTCGCGCAGCCCGGCGATCACCGAGCAGATGCTGCGCAACATGTTCCTCGGCGACCCGCCCGGCAACACCGACCGCATCCTGGATTTCTCCACCGCGCTGACCGGCGGGCTGTTCTTCACCCCCACCCTGGAATTCCTGGATGATCCGCCGCCGTTGCCGGGTACCCCGGAGGCATCCGCGAACCCGGCGCCGGCCGGCACACCCGGCACGTTGACCATCGGCAGCCTGAAAGGACACCCGCAATGAACAACCTCTACCGTGAGCTCGCCCCCGTCACCGACGCCGCCTGGGCGGAGATCGAGGAGGAGGCCTCCCGCACGTTCAAGCGGCACATCGCCGGCCGCCGGGTGGTCGACGTGTCCGACGCCGGCGGTCCGGAGGCCGCCGCGATCGGCACCGGGCGGCTGACCGCCGTCGACGCCCCCGGCGACGGAGTGATCGCCCAGCTGCGCGACAGCAAGCCGCTGGTGCGGCTGCGGGTGCCGTTCACCCTGTCCCGCGCCGAGATCGACGACGTGGAGCGCGGCTCCAATGACGCCGACTTCGACCCGGTCAAGGACGCCGCCAAGAAGCTGGCGTTCGCCGAGGACCGGGCCATCTTCGAGGGCTACCCGGCCGCCTCGATCGACGGCATCCGCGCCACCAGCTCCAACCCGGCGCTGACCCTGCCCGCCGACGCCCGCGAGATCCCCGATGTGATCAGCCAGGCGCTCTCCGAGCTGCGGCTGGCCGGTGTGGACGGGCCGTACTCAGTGCTGCTGTCGGCCGACACCTACACCCAGGTCAGCGAGACCACCCAGCACGGCTACCCGGTCCGCGAGCACATCCGCCGGCTGGTCGGCGAGGGCGACATCATCTGGGCGCCGGCCATCGACGGGGCGTTCGTGGTGACCACCCGCGGCGGCGACTTCGACCTGCAGCTGGGCACCGACGTGTCGATCGGCTACCTGGGTCACGACGCCGACACCGTGCAGCTGTACCTGCAGGAGACGCTGACCTTCCTCAGCTACACCGACGAGGCGTCGGTCTGCCTGCAGACGTCCTGACGTCGGCTCAGGCGGTCAAAACGGCGTCCAGCGCGGAGTAGAACAGGCCCAACCCGTCGTCGGAGGGGCCGGTGAGCGCCTCGATGGCGTGCTCCGGGTGCGGCATCAACCCGACCACCCGGCCGTTGGCCGAGGCGATGCCGGCGATGTCGCGCTGGGAGCCGTTGGGGTTCTCCAGGTAGCGGAACACCACCCGGCCCTCACCCTCGAGCTCGTCGAGGACCGCGTCGGGGGCGACGTAGCGGCCCTCCCCGGATTTCAGCGGGACCAGCAGGTCGGCGTCGGGCTCGAACCGCGTCGTCCAGGCGGTGCGGGTCGAGGTGACCCGCAGCCACACGTCGCGGCAGAGGAAGTGCAGCCCGGCGTTGCGGGTGAGTGCCCCGGGCAGCAGGCCGGCCTCGCAGAGCACCTGGAAGCCGTTGCAGATGCCCAGCACCGGCAGGCCGCGGCCGGCGGCGTCGACGACCTCGGTCATCACCGGCGCGAACCGGGCGATGGCGCCGGCACGCAGGTAGTCGCCGTAGGAGAAGCCGCCGGGAACGACGACCGCGTCGACGCCCTTGAGGTCGGCGTCGGCGTGCCACAGCGACACCGGCTCGGCGCCGACGTAGCGGATGGCGCGGGCGGCGTCGACGTCGTCGAGGGTGCCGGGGAAGGTGATCACTCCCACCCGGGCGGTCACTGCGGCTCCCGGCTGATCGACCAGTCCTCGATCACGGTGTTGGCCAGCAGGGATTCGGCGATCTCGGCGAGTTCGTCGTCGCCGACGGTGTCGTCGACCTCGAGTTCGAAGCGTTTGCCCTGCCGCACCGCGGCGACCCCGGTGTGCCCGAGCCGGCCCAACGCGCCGGCGATCGCCTGGCCCTGGGGGTCCAGGATCTCCTCTTTGGGCATCACGTGCACCACCACCCGGGCCACCGCCGCTCCTTGCTGTTGGACTTCTGGTTCGGCGCCAACTCTATCCGCACGAGCCCAGATAGGCCGCACACAGCGGTGCCGCCAGCGCATCGAGCACCCGGGTGTCGTCGAGGATCGGCCACCCCACCGCGGGCGGGGAGGCGGACCACAGGGTCAGCGCGGCCAGCGTGCTGCTGGCCGGGTGCGACACCAGGTAGGTGTGCACGACCAGCGGCCCGGAGATCACCGCGGCCATCCCGCGGCCGTCCTCGACGGTCAGCGACGGCGACTGGGCGGGAGCGGTGCGCTGGCAGGACAGCACCGCGTCGACGGCGCCGCGGTAGGCCTGGGCGGTCAGCTCGCCGCCGCGCCAGGTCTCGCCGCGCCAGTGCAGGATCTGGGCGTCCAGTTGCCACTGCCCGTCCGGGTTGACGACGGTGGCCTGTCCGCGAACGGCGTAGTTGCGGGGATCGTCTGGCACGGTGGGGGTGGCGCAGAGTTCCTCGAACCGGAATCGCGGCGGGCCTGGCTGGGCGATGTCGGCCGGTCGCGGCCAGCGGTAGACGGTGTTGAGCGGTAGGGCGCCGGGTGCGATCCAGGCGGTGTTCGGGATGCGGTCGCAGACCGCCGGGCAGGTCTCCGGCTCGGCGTGGGCGGTCGGGGCCATCGGGAACGCGGCGGCCAGCAGGACCGCGGCCAGGACACGTCGCACCGAACCTCACCCCCTCCGCGGGCAATCGTCGCACAATCGGGGGTATGGAACTGACGCATTTCGGGCATTCCTGCCTGCTCGCCGACTTCGGCCACACCACCGTGCTGTTCGACCCCGGGACGTTCTCCCACGGCTTCGAGGGCATCACCGGCCTGTCGGCGATCCTGGTCACCCATCAGCATCCCGACCACGCCGACACCGCGCGGCTGCCGGCGCTCATCGACGCCAATCCCGGTGCGGCACTGTATGCGGACCCGCAGACCGCCGCGCAACTCGGCGAGCCGTGGCGGGCGGTGCAGGTCGGCGACCGACTGACGATCGGTGAGTTGACCGTTCGCGGGGTGGGTGGCAAGCATGCGGTGATCCACCCGGAAATCCCGGTGGTGGACAACATTTCGTATCTGGTGGACGACGGCGATGAGCGGGCGGCGTTCATGCATCCCGGTGACGCGCTGTTCGTGCCCGATGAGCCGGTGGCGGTGCTGGCGACCCCGGCGGCCGCGCCGTGGATGAAGATCGCCGAGGCCGTCGACTACCTGCGGGCGGTGGCGCCCGCGCAGGCCGTGCCGATCCACCAGGGCATCATCGCCCCCGATGCCCGCGGCATCTACCACTCGCGGCTCGCCGAGATGTGCGACACGGACTTTCAGGTGCTGCCCGAGGAGTCGTCGGTGCGGTTCTGAGGGGTGGGTCTACCGCCTGTTGCCCTACTCCCGCCCCAACGCCCGCCACCCAACGCCCGCCACCCAACGCCGAGCGTGCGCACAGGCGCACGTTCGAGGCCGAGCGTGAACATACGCGCACGTTCGGCGTGGGCGGGTGCAGGCCTCGCAGCCCTACTCCGACGAGCGTGCGCACAGGTTCACGTTCGAGCGCGAGCGTGAACATACGCGCACGCTGGGCATTCGGCACGGGCGCGGGCGGGCGCCCGGCGAGCCCCTACGCGGTATCGCGGGCGGCGGCCCGCCCGGCCGCGCGGCCGGAGAAGATGCAGCCGCCCAGGAACGTGCCCTCCAGCGCGCGATAACCGTGCACCCCGCCACCGCCGAACCCGGCGACCTCCCCGGCGGCATACAGCCCGGACAGCGGGGAGCCGTCGGCGGTGAGCACCCGGGAGTCCAGGTCGGTTTCCAACCCGCCCAACGTCTTCCGCGTGAGGATGTGCAGCTTGACCGCGATCAGCGGGCCGGCTTTCGGGTCGGTGATGCGGTGCGGCGCCACCACCCGGCTCACCCGGTCGCCCAGGTAGGCGCGTGCGCCGTGGATCGCGGTGATCTGGCCGTCCTTGCTGAACTTGTTGGCCACCTCGCGGTCGCGAGCGGTGACCTCGGCCTCGACGGTGGCGTAGTCCAGCGGCAGCACGTCGGGCAGATCGTTCATCGCCGCCACCAGCTCGCGCAGCGAACTCGCGTGCACGAAGTCCACTCCGCGGTCGACGAAGGCCTGCACCGGCGGCGGCGGGCCGGACTTGGCGCGCGAGGACAGCAATTGACGCAGGCTGCGGTGGGTCAGATCGGGATTCTGCTCCTGTCCGGAGAGGGCGAACTCCTTCTCGATGATCTTGGCGTTGAGCACAAACCAGGTGTAGTCGTAGCCCGAGCCGGCGATGTACTCCAGCGTGCCGAGCGTGTCGAACCCGGGATACAGCGGCCCGGGCAGTCGCTTGCCCGCCGCGTCCAGCCACAGCGACGACGGCCCGGGGATGATGCGGATGCCGTGGTCGGGCCAGACCGGGTCGTAGTTGGTGATGCCTTCGGTGTAGTGCCACATGCGGTCTCGGTTGATCACCCGTCCGCCCGCGTCCTCGGTGATGCCGATCATGCGGCCGTCGACGTGCGCCGGCACCCCGGCCAGCAACTGCTCGGGCACCCGCCCCATCCGCGACGGCCAGTTCTTGCGCACCAGGTCCAGGTTCGCGCCGATCCCGCCGCTGGTCACCAGCACGGCGGGTGCGCGAAGTTCGAAGTCGCCCACCGTGGTCCGCGACGACGCGACCCCGCGCGGCAGCGACGAAGGTTCCAGCACTGCCCCGCGCACCCCGGTCACCGCACCCTGCTCGACGATCAGTTCGTCGACCCGGTGCCGGTAGGCGAACCGCACCCGCGGATGGTCCAACAGCCGGTTGGCGAAGATCTCTACCAGTCCGGGCCCGGTGCCCCAGGTGATGTGGAAGCGCGGTACCGAGTTGCCGTGGCCGAGGGCATCGTAGCCGCCGCGTTCGGCCCACCCCACCAGCGGGAAGATCTTCAGCCCACGCTGTCGCAGCCAACTGCGCTTCTCTCCGGCGGCGAAGTCGACGTAGGCGTGCGCCCACTGCCGCGGCCAGTGGTCTTCCGCGCGGTCGAAGCCGGCCGTACCCAGCCAGTCCTGCAACGCCAACTCATGGCTGTCCCGCACGCCGAGGCGACGCTGTTCGGGGCTGTCGACGAAGAACAGCCCGCCGAACGACCAGTAGGCCTGCCCGCCGAGGTTGGCGGCGTTCTCCTGGTCGACGATGAGCACCCGGCGACCGCGGTCGACCAGTTCGCAGGCCGCGACCAGCCCGGCCAGGCCGGCTCCGACGATGATGGCGTCAGCATCCATGGCGTCCGAGCCTAGTCGCTGCCGGCCGGGTTGCGGCTCGATCTCAAGACGACAGTTCCAGTCGACGGCTCCGCGCGCGGTTTCGTCTGCGGACTCGCCCGCGGACCACCCGCGGACTCGCCCGCGAGTGAAGCTCTATGGCGGAATTTGGGCGGTTTTTCCGCCCAGGAACTTCACTCGCGGGGATGGGCGACGCGGATGGGCGGCGCGGGGATGGGCGACGCGGGCGTAGGCGACGCGGGGATGGGTGACGCGGGGGTTGGCGGCGCGAGGACAGGCGGGCGGGGGTCAGGCGACCTCGGCGACCGCGTCGGCGCGCTGCCAACGGTAGGCGGCCGGGACCGCTCCGTGGGACAGCGCGGCGTCGACGGCGTCGAGCATCGCCTGGAACGGCGCGGGCTTGTCCAACTGCGTGGCGGCGATGGTCAAGCGCACGGTGCCGCCGCGGCTCGCGGTGCGGTCGGCGGCGCGCACCAGCATCCGGCACCACCACGGCTCGGTGAGGAAACCTTCCCCGATACCGAGGACCCGTGCCGGTGCGGTGACGCCGGTCACCAGGTCGGTGACGCCATGCAGCCCGGCCACCAGGCGGAACCCGTTGCGCGGCAACGCCTGCAATGCGCCCGGCGAGACCACCCAGCCGGGCGCGGCGAACAGCCGGGTGCGCAGTCCGACGTGTTCGAGGACACGGTCGGCGCCGAGCAGTCGCAGGTTCGCCTCGTGGGCGGGCAGCAGGGCGAACTCGGCGCGCCTGCCGCGGGTGGCGGCCTCGTCGTAGCCGTGCAGCACGACGGCATCGCCGCCGGCGCGGCGCTCGGTGAGCCAGGCCACGGTCCTCGGGTCGTTCTCCAGTCGGTAGCCGTGCTTCAGGCGCGGCGCCACCAGCAGCGAGGTCGGGATGTTGCGGGCGTCCAGTTCGGCGCAGAAGCGTGCGACGTCGTCGCGGGTGTGCGCGCCGATCCGCGACACCGAAACGATCAGTTCTCCAGTCACGGCCCCAGCCTGCCCGACCCAAGTGTCCGGACGGTGAAGCGCAGGCGACCTGGCGGTGCTCAGGGTGTCAGGCCGCGGTAACTGTGGTCGGCCGGGTCGGTGACGTTCATCGACACCGCGCGTAGGCGTTTGAGGTCGTGGGGGCTCAGATCGGCCTTGTCGAGCGCCTCGAGCAGCAGGTCGATCTGCTCACGCAGCGCGGGAACGTGTTCGGGGCGGTCGTGTTGTTCGACGTGGAAGATCAGCATCCGCAGCACCCGAAGCAGGGTGGCGGCCACCAGGGGCTGGCGAGGCGCGACCTGACGCAGCTGGTCGAAGCCGTGGGCGATGTACTCACCGGCGTCGAGGTTCCACGGCCGCAACAGGATCCGGCCGTCGGCGCCTGCGACCGCGCGCGCCGGGGCGGGGACCAGCAGCAGCCGGCGCAACAGGCTGCCGACCCGCAGGGTGGCCTCGACCGCGGTGGTGGGGTCGTTGATCGCCGAACTCAGTGCGCGCAATCCGATGTCGACGAGCTGACGGAACGCGAAGTCGATGTCCTCCTGCATGGTTCGGCTTCCGCTGACCGCGACCGCGCGGGCGACCTGCCGCTCCAGACGTTTGGCCCGCTGCGGCGGCGGCCAGACGGTGGCCACCGGCTGGCCGCGGTGGATGTAGGCGCCCACCCGGGTCTCCAGCCGGATCGTCGCCCCGGCCGGCAGCACCGCGAGTAGGCGGTCCACATCGACCCGGCTGACCCAGCCGTTGATCGGGGAGGTGAGGCGCAGCGCGTCCTCGGGTGCGCGCATATTGCACTCCGGTGCGGGTTTCTCCCGCGCGGTGGCCGCGGCGACGGCGTCGATCACCGCGGAGCCCTCGGCGGCGATCTCGCGCACCACCTGCCCGACCTCGAGCCGATGCGCGAGGTGATCGAGGTGGGCGATGATGACGATGATCGTGACGATGGTGAGCACGACGGCCACCGTGACCGAGATCGGCGGGGCGGGCACCGAGGTCTCGCCGGTCAACGTCGGCAGCGTCAGCACGCAGTAGACGAAGGTGGCCACCAGCAGGCCGATCACCATCTGGCTGAGCCGGTCGCGGATGAACCAGCGCATCACCCGCGGCGAGAGCTGCGAGCTGGCCAGCTGCAGGCTCACGATGGTCAGCGAGAAGATGACCCCGGCGGTGGTGATCGTCGCGCCCGCGATGGTGGCCAGCAGCGTGGTGGCGACATTGCTGTCCATCGGCAGCGTGAACGGCACGGTGTCGTGGTGTGCCAGCGCCTTGTCGACGGCGTGGGTGATCACCGCCAGGGCCATCCCGGCGACGACCACCAGCACCGGCAGCAGAAACAGGCTCTCCCGGAAGCGGTAGCCGACCGACGCGGCGTGCACGTTGGTCAGCCGCGACCTCGACAGCCCGAGCAGCCTCATCAGCCGGGGAGGACTGCCTCGATGGCCTCGATCACCTCGGCGGCATCAGGCGCGGTGGTCGGCCGGAACCGGTTGACGACCTTCCCGCCCGGGGCGAGCAGGAATTTCTCGAAGTTCCACTGCACGTCGCCGGCCTGCCCGTCGGCGTCGGCGGCCTCGGTGAGCCGGGCGTACAGCGGGTGGCGGTCGTCGCCGTTGACCGCGGTCTTGGCCAGCAGCGGGAAGGTCACCCCGTAGTTGGTGGAGCAGAACTCGGCGATCTCCTTCGGGCTGCCCGGCTCCTGGCCCATGAACTGGTTGCACGGCACACCGATCACGGTGAGCCCGCGGTCCGCGTAGTCCTCGGCGAGCTTCTGCAGCGCGGTGTACTGCGGGGTCAGCCCACACTTGGAGGCGACGTTGACCACCAGCACCGCCCGGTCCTGGTAGTCGGCCAGCGAGGTGGGTCGGCCGTCGAGGGTGGTCAGCGGAATCTCGGTGAGCGACGTCATAGCGCTGACGTTACCGTGCGCGAGTGAAGCCTCATGGCGGCCGCGGGCGTGTTTTTCCACCCTACAGCTTCACTCGGCGAGGATTGCGCGCTCGGGCGAGGATTGCGCGCTCGGGCGAGGATTGCGCGCTCGGGGTGGGTGGAGCTCAGGCGGGGGCCGCAGCGGCGCGGGGGGCGGGCTAGGAGCCCGCGCCGACGATGTCGAGCAGCCAGGCGAACTGGAACGCCGTTTCGTTCCAGCGTTCGTAGCGGCCGGACACCCCGCCGTGCCCGGCGCTCATCTGCGTCTTGAGCAGCACCGGGCGCCCATCGGCGTTGGCCTCGCGCAGCGCGGCCACCCATTTCGCCGGCTCGACGTAGTAGACCCGGGTGTCGTGCAGCGAGGTCATCGCCAGGATCGCCGGATACGGCTGGGCGGTGACGTTCTCATACGGCGAATAGGACTTCATGTAGGCGTAGACCTCGGGGTCCTCCAACGGGTTGCCCCACTCGTCCCACTCGGTGACCGTCAACGGCAACGACGGGTCCAGGATCGTGGTCAGCGCGTCCACGAACGGCACCACCGCGAGGATCCCGGCGAACAGCTCCGGCGCCAGGTTGGCCACCGCGCCCATCAGCAGCCCGCCCGCGCTGCCGCCGTAGGCGGCGAGCCGCTCCGGGGTGCTGACCCCGGTGTCGACGAGATGACGTGCGGCGGCGACGAAGTCGGTGAAGGTGTTCTTCTTGTCCAGCAGTTTGCCGTTCTCGTACCACAGCCGGCCCATCTCGCCGCCGCCCCGGATGTGGGCGATCACGAACACCACGCCGCGGTCCAGCAGCGACAGTCGCGCGATCGAGAACTGCGGGTCCTGACACGACTCGTAGGCTCCGTAGCCGTAGAGCACTGCCGGAGCGGGGAATTCGATGCCACGACGGTGGATGACCGACAGCGGGACACGGGTGCCGTCGTCGGCGGTGGCCCAGTCGCGGTGCTCGACGTACTCCTCGCGACGGTAGTCGCCGAGCACCGGCTGCTCCTTGAGCAGGATGCGCTCCCCGGTGGCCAGGTCGAGGTCGTAGACCCGCATCGGGGTGAGGAACGACGTCGCGCCGATCCGCAGTCGCGGCGTATCCCAGTTCGGGTTGGCGCCCAGCCCCGACGACATCAGTTCGGAGTCGAAGGTGATGTCGCTGGGTGCGCCGTAGCCGTCGGCCTCGATCGGCCACAGCTGCATGCGCGGGAGCGCTTCGGCGCGGTAGCTGACCACCAGGTGGGAGGCGAAAGCGTCCACCCCGTCGAGGCGGACGTCGTCGCGGGGCGCGATCAGCGTGGTCTGCGCGCTCGGGTCCGAGACCGGCGCCTCGACCAGCGTGAAGTTGACCGCGCCGTCGTTGTGCAGGATCAGGAACCGGTCCTGCCCGCCGACCACGACGTGCTCCACCCCGTATTCGACGCCCTCGCGGCGCGGCAGCACCACGGTGAACTCGGCGTGCGGGTCGCCCGCATCGGCGTAACGCATCTCGGTGGTGATCGCCGAGCCGGCGGCGATGATCAGGTAGGCGTCGCTGCGGGTGCGGCCCACCCCGAGCCAGAACCGTTCGTCGGGCTCGTGGTGCACCCGCTCGGCGGGCAGCCCGGCGCCGAGCCGGTGCCGCCAAACCGTGTCGGGGCGCCAGGCGGCGTCGACGGTCAGGTAGTAGACGGTGCGGTTGTCGGTGGCCCAAGTGGCGCCCGCGGCGATGCCGGTGATCTCGTCGGGGTAGTGCCGCCCGGTGGTCAAGTCCTTGAACCGCAAGGTGTATCGCTCGTCGCCGACGACGTCCACCGAGTAGGCGAGCACGGTGCCGTCGGGGCTGACCGACGCCGCACCGAGGGAGAAGAACTCGTGGCCCTCGGCTTCGACGTTCTCGTCGAGCAGCACCTGCTCGCCGGGGATGTCGGTGTGCTCGTCGAGTTCCGGCGGGTTCCAGTCCGACGGTTCGGTGACCGGGCAGCGGCAGTGCACGGTGTACTGGCGGCCTTCGAAGCTGCGCGCGTAGTACCACCAGTCGCCGCGGCGGGTGGGCACCGACAGGTCGGTCTCCTTGGTGCGCGCCTTGATCTCGTCGAAGATGCGGCGGCGCAACGGCTCCTGATCCGCGGTGAGCGCGTCGGTGTAGGCGTTCTCGGCTTCGAGGTGGGCGATGACCTCGGGGTCGGACTTGTCGCGCAGCCACTCGTAGTGGTCGACGAACACGTCGCCGTGGTGACTGCGGGTGGTCTCCACCCGTTTGGCGACCGGCGGCACGGCGCTCATCGGGTACCGATCCAATCGTCGAAGGAGAGCCCGGAAATCCGTTCGTAGGCTTCGATGTAGCGGCTGCGGGTGGCGTCGACGACGTCGTCGGGCAGCGGTGGCGGCGGGTCGGAGCCGTCGCGGTCCCAGCCGGACTCCGCGCCGGTCAGCCAGTTGCGGACGAACTGCTTGTCGAAGCTGTCCTGGGTCTTGCCGACCTCGTACTCGTCGGCGGGCCAGTACCGCGAGGAGTCCGGGGTGAAGATTTCGTCGGCGAGCACGACGTGGCCGCCGGAGTTGACACCGAATTCGAACTTGGTGTCCGCGATGATGATTCCCTTCGTCAGCGCGTGGTCGGCTCCCTGGACATAGGTCTGCATGGTGCGGTCGCGCAGCTGGTTGGCGCGCACCCCGCCGATCATCTCGATCATGGTCGCAAACGGGATGTTCTCGTCGTGCTCGCCGATGTCGGCCTTGGTGGCCGGGGTGAACAGCGGGGTGGAGAACCGGCTGGCCTCCTGCAGACCGGCAGGCAGGCCGATGCCGCACACACTGCCGCTGCGCTGGTAGTCGACCAGCCCCGAGCCGGTCAGGTAGCCGCGGGCCACGCACTCCACCGGCAGCATCTCCAGCCGCTGCACCACCAGGGCGCGGCCGAGCACCTCTTCGGGGATGCGTTCGTCGTCCGGCGGGCCGGCGAGGTGGTTGGGGGCGTCGACGAGGTCGAAGAAGAACACGCTCATCGCGGTCAGGATCCGGCCCTTGTCGGGGATCTCGGTGTCCAGCACGTGGTCGTAGGCGGAGATGCGGTCGGTGGCCACGAACAGCAGGTGCTCGTCGTCGATACGGTAGAGCTCACGGACCTTGCCGCTGCCCAGGTGCTGGTAGTCAGACAGTGCGGGACGGGGCATCGGGCCAGCCTAACCCGCCCGCGCCGGCCGCCCGCCGCGGGTGAAGGCCCGCCGCAGCCCGGCCACCACCACGATCGCCCAGGCCGCCAGGGCGTCCCAGAAGAACACCAGCGACACCGTCTGCAGCGCCGGGCGGCCCAGGTGTTCGGCGGTGGCGAAACTGGCCACGGCGTACATGCCCAGCGGGAACACCAGCGCCCACCACACCCCGTGGAACTGCAGCATGGCCGGCCGCTGGTGGATGCGGTGCAGCATGAAATAGATCAGCGGCGGGATCCACAGGGTGGCGCCCACCCAGGTGGCCAGCGTGATGCCCTGCACGGTCCCGGTCAGCGCCGCAGGGACCAGCGCGCCGAGGTGATCGCCGGCCAGGGTGGCGATCGCCAGCCCGCCCATCAGGATCCAGGTGTCGGGCTCGAAGCCGTCCCGGATCGGCCGTTCATGGGCGGCGCGCCACAGGATCAGCCACACCATCAGCAGATACACCGCCAGCGCGATCAGCCAGACCGGCACCGCCACCACCAGCCACCGGTGCTGGCCGGTGAACCGGACCATCTGGGCGATGACGATCGCCAGCCCGGAAGTGCCGACGCTGGCCAGCAGCCAGGCGCCGTGGGCGCGGTCGCGCAGCTGCGCCCAGCGATGGGCCGCCATGTCGCGCACGGTCAGCACGGCCAGCGTCGCCCAGGCCACCAGCGCCACCAGACCGAGCACCTGTACCCAGATCCGGTGGTGCTCCAGCCGGCTGTCCAGCACCGCGCAGGCCGCGACGAACGTGAACAGCCCGAGCGCGACGTCGGGGTCGGACAGGTCCCAGAGTCCGGCCCGACGCTGCCGCAGCATCGCGGCCGCCACCGCCAGCACCAGCACCGCCAGCCCGACCGAGGCCAGCACACCGAGCGCCTCGCTGAGCAGCCGGTAGCCGTGTTGGCGTGCCCCGATCGACAGCACCCCGGTGGCCATCACCGCCGCGAACACGTCCGGCGACGGGGTCGCCGTGCGCAGCCCGGCGGCCATCGTGCGCAGCGCGGCGGTCATGTCCCCGAGGCGAATTCCACCACCAGGTGCCGGATTCCGGTGTGCCGGTTGCTGCGCGCCCACTCGACCGGCGCCACCACCGACACCCCGGCGAACCGGGCCAGCAGTTCCTCGTAGAGCACCCGCAACTCCAGGCGGGCCAGGTTGACCCCGAGGCAGAAGTGCACGCCCTGTCCGAAACCCAGATGCGGGTTGGGTTTGCGGCCCACGTCGAAGGTGTCGGGGTCGGCGAAGGCGGCCGGATCCCGGTTGGCCGAGCCCTCCCACACCAGCACCTTCTCGCCGGGCCGGATGCGCCGGCCGGCCAGGCTGACCTCGCGGGTTGCGGTGCGCCGCTTCGACGGCGACGGCGACGTCCAGCGGATGATCTCCTCGACCGCGCTCGGCAGCAGCTGCGGGTCGGCGCGCAGCCGGCGCAGTTGCTCGGGGTGCTCGGCCAGCGCCAGCAGGCCACCGGCGATGGCGTTGCGGGTGGTCTCCGCACCCGCGCTGAACAGCAGGTTGAAGAACAGGTACAGCTCGAGGTCGCTGAGCTCGTCGCCGTCGGGGTCGTCGATGGTGGCGTTGGCGACCACCGAGAGCATGTCGTCGGTCGGGTGGGCGCGTTTGGCGGCGATCAGTTCCTGGCCGTAGGCGTAGATCCGGGAGCCGGCCTCCTGCACCGAGAGCCGGGAGACGACGGCCTCCCGCGAACCGCGGAAGTCGAAGTTGGGTTCGATCGCCTCGAACAGCCAGTGCCGGTCGGCTTCCGGGACGCCGAGCAGGATGCAGATCATCTGCATCGGCAGTTCGACGGCGACGTCGACCAGGAAGTCCAGCGGCACACCGGGTTCGATGTCGTCGAGCAGCAGTCGGGCGCGGTGGCGCAGGTCCTCCTCGACCCGCCGGATCATCCGCGGCGTCAACCCCCTGCTGACCAGTTTGCGGATCGCGGCGTGGCGCGGGTCGTCCATCATGTTGAGCACCTGCCCGGCCACCGGCAGGTCCTGCAGGATGGTGCCGCCGTAGGGGCGTTCGCCACCGGTCACCGAGGAGTAGGTCTCCGCGTCGCGCAGCACCGCGAACGTCTCGCGGTAGGTGGCCACCGACCAGAAGCCCTCCCCGTCGGGGGTGTGCTCGGTCGGCTCGTGGAAGTAGACCGGGGCCTCGCGGCGGTGGATCGCGAACAGCGGGTGCGGGAATCCACCGGCGAAGTTGTCCAGGTCGGTGAAGTCGATCCCCGTCATCGCGGCCGGAATCCCCATGGCGGCTACAGGATCGCGCCCGGTCGGTAGCGAGCGGCCTCGGGGTGCCGGGCGACCAGCGCGTCGACCTCGGCGGCGATCGCGTCGACCTGGTCGGCGGCCACCCCGGTGAACGCGGCCCGGTCGGCCAGCGCCGCGTCCAGCGCGGCGGCATCCAGCGGCAACCGCGGGTCGGCCGCCAGCCGGTCCAGCAGGTCCGGCTCGGCGCCGCGTTCGCGCATCGCCAGCGCGACCGCCACCGCGTGCTCCTTGATGACCTCGTGGGCCTCCTCGCGGCCCGCGCCGGCGCGCACCGCGGCGATCAGCATCTTGGTGGTGGCCAAGAACGGCAGGTACCGGTCCAGTTCGCGGCCGATCACCGCCGGGTAGGCGCCGAACTCGTCGAGCACGGTCAAAAAGGTCTCGATCTGCCCGTCGAGGGCGAAGAACGCATCCGGCAGCGCGACCCGGCGCACCACCGAACAGAACACGTCGCCCTCGTTCCACTGCGCACCGGCCAGTTCGGCGGCCATCGAGGCGTAGCCGCGCAGCACCACCTGCAGGCCGTTGACCCGCTCGCAGCTGCGGGTGTTCATCTTGTGCGGCATCGCCGAGGAGCCCACCTGTCCCTCCGCGAAGCCCTCGGTGACCAGCTCGTGGCCGGCCATCAGCCGGATGGTGTGGGCCAGCGACGACGGCCCGGCGCCGACCTGCACCAGCGCGGAGAGCACGTCGTGGTCCAGCGAGCGCGGGTAGACCTGCCCGACGCTGGTCAGCACGGTGGCGAACCCGAGGTGCTCGGCGACGCGCCGCTCCAGTTCGGCCACCTTGGCGGTGTCGCCGCCGAACAGGTCGAGCATGTCCTGGCCGGTGCCCATCGGGCCCTTGATGCCGCGCAGCGGGTACCGGTCGATCAGCTCGCGCACCCGGGTCAGCGCCAGCAGCGTCTCCTGGGCGGCGGAGGCGAACCGCTTGCCCAGCGTGGTGGCCTGCGCGGCGACGTTGTGGCTACGACCGGCCATCACCTGGTCGCGCTGGGCCAGCGCGTGTTCGGCCAGCCGCGCCACGACCGCCACCGCGTGGTCGAAGACCAGCTCGAGGGACTGGCGCACCTGCAGTTGCTCGACGTTCTCGGTGAGGTCGCGGCTGGTCATGCCCTTGTGGATCTGCTGGTGGCCGGCCAGCGCGTTGAACTCCTCGATGCGGGCCTTCACGTCGTGGCGGGTGATGCGCTCGCGCGCCGCGATCGAGTCCAGGTCCACCTGATCGAGCACCCGCTCGTAGTCGGCGACCGCGCCGTCGGGCACGTCGACGCCGAGCTCGGTCTGGGCGGAAAGCACCGCCAGCCACAGCCGCCGCTCGGCGACGATCTTGGCCGTCGGCGACCAGATCGCGGTCATCGCGGCGCTGGCGTAGCGGGTGGCCAACACGTTGGGAACGGTCACGCCGGTCAGCTTACGGCCCGGCCGACGGCCGGCGGGGCGGCGGTTTCTCAGAACCCGGCGGCGTGCTGCGGATACGGGGCGACCGCGTCGATGACGCTGAGCACCGCGCTGCGGGCGGTCTGGCGCGGGTCCTGACGCTCGTCGACCAGGGCGGCGATCACCGCACCGTCGACCGCGCAGACCATGGCGGCCAACTGCTCGACCCGCACGCTGCGCCCGGAGCGGTCGAGGGCCTCGACCACCGCCTCGGTGCGCTGCCGCAGCAGCCGCAGCTGGATGTCGCGCAGCGCAGGCTGGCGGGCGCCGGCGATGTAGCGCTCGTAGCGGGAGATCAGCCCGTCGCTGAGCCGGCCGCCGTCGCGTTCGCCGACCAGCAGGTCCACCAGCACGTCGGCGATGGCCTGGCTGCCGCGGCGGCGGCGGGGCAGCGCGTTGACCCGCGAGCGCAGCTGAGCGATCTCGAGCATCCCGGCTTCGTTGACCGCGCTGACGATGAGCTCGTCGAGCGAGGAGAAGTAGTAGGTGGTCGACGCCAGCGGCAGCCCGGCCCGCTGGGCCACCGCCCGGTGGCGCACCGCACCGAAACCGCCCTCGCACAGCAACTCGGCCGCTGCGCGGACCAGCGCGTAGCGGCGGCGTTCTCCTTTGGGAGTGACGGCGGCGGTCACAGTCGCTCATGCTGCCAGTTCGCCCGGCACCGCATTGTGCTTTCGAGTAAACGCCCTGCCGCCTGGCAGGATGTCTCCATGCCCGCGATGAGCCGCCGCTCCCTGCTGCGTATGGGGGTGGGCGTCGGCGCCGGTGCGCTGGGTTTCGCCGCTCTGCGCCCGCCGGTCACCGCCCGCGCCGAGCCGACCCGCGCGGCGCCGACGATGACCACCGGATCGTTCACCTCGGCCGCGCGCGGCGGGGTCGACACGCACTGGGCGATCGCCCGCCCGCCGGGCCAGACCGAGCCGCTGCGGCCGGTCATCGCGCTGCACGGCAAGGGCAGCGACGCGGCGACGGTGATGGCCGGCGGCGTCGAGCAGGGCCTGGCTCAGGCCGTCGACGCCGGGTTGCCGCCGTTCGCGGTCGCCGCCGTCGACGGCGGTGGCGGCTACTGGCACGCCCGGGCCTCCGGGGAGGACTCCGGGGCGATGGTGCTCGACGAGTTCCTGCCGCTGCTCGCCGAGCAGGGCCTGGACACCTCCCGGGTCGGTTTCCTGGGCTGGTCGATGGGTGGCTACGGCGCGCTACTGCTCGGCGGGCGGCTCGGCCCGGCCCGCACCGCCGCGATCTGCGCGGTGAGCCCGGCGCTGTGGCTCTCCCCGGGCGCGACCGCGCCGGGCGCCTTCGACGGGGCACAGGACTTCGCCGACAACTCGGTGTTCGGCATGCCCGCGCTGGGCGAGATCCCGCTGCGGGTGGACTGCGGCGACGCCGACCCGTTCGCCGACGCCACCGCGGAGTTCATCGCGTCGCTCCCCACCCCGCCCGCGGGCGGGTTCTCCCCGGGCGGGCACAACGCGTCGTTCTGGAGTTCGCAGCTGCCGGCCGAACTAACCTGGATCGCGCCACTGCTCACCGCCTAGAACCTGCTCACCGCCTAGAACCCGGGGGTGCGATGTCCGCGCCGTTCTCCTGGGACCTGCCGTATCGCTGGCCGCGCACCCCGCTGCTCGCGGCCAACGCGGTCTGCACCTCCCAGCCGCTGGCCGCACAGGCCGGACTGCGGATGCTCGCCGAGGGCGGCAACGCGGTGGACGCGGCGATCGCCACCGCCGCGGCGCTCGCGGTGGTGGAACCGGTCTCCAACGGCATCGGCTCCGATGCGTTCGCGCTGGTCTGGGACGGCGCCCGGCTGCACGCGCTGAACGCCTCCGGCCGCTCGCCCGCCGGGTGGCGCCCGGAGTTCTTCGGCGCGGGTGGGGTTCCCCGGGTGGGCTGGAACTCGGTGACCGTGCCGGGGGCGGTGTCGGCGTGGGCCGCGCTGCATAACCGGTTCGGCACCCTGCCGTTCGAGCGGCTCCTGGCTCCGGCGATCGGGTATGCCGCCGGCGGCTACCCGGTCTCACCGGTGGTGGCCGCGCAGTGGGCCAGGCAGACCGAGATCTACGACGGCCAACCGGGTTTCGCCGACACCTTCCTGCCCGGCGGGCGCGCACCCGAGCCGGGCCAGTGGGTGCGGTTGCCCGACCACGCCGCCACCCTGGAGCAGATCGCCGCCACCCGCGGCGAGGCGCTCTACCGCGGCGCGCTGGCCGAGACGATCGCCGCCGACGCCGCTGTGCACGGCGCGGTGCTCACCGCCGGCGACCTCGCCGAACACCGCCCGGACTGGGTGGAGCCGATCGGTGTCGACTACCGCGGCTACACCCTGCACGAGATCCCGCCCAACGGGCAGGGTTTGGTGGCGTTGATCGCGCTGGGGATCCTGTCCCACTTCGACCTGGCGGCGCTGCCGGCGGACTCGGCCGATTCGCTGCATCTGCAGATCGAGGCGGTCAAGCTCGCGTTCGCCGACGCCTACGCCCACCTCGCCGACACCGGCCACATGTCGGTTCGCGCCGAGCGGCTGCTGGACCCCGGATACCTGGCGCGCCGCGCCGCGGGAATCGATGTGCGCCACGCCCACCCCGCTCAGGCCGGGGTGCCCGACGGCGGCACGGTGCTGCTCACCGCGGCCGATGCCGCCGGGACCATGGTCTCGATGCTGCAGTCGAACTACGCCGGGTTCGGCTCCGGGGTGGTGGTGCCGGGCACCGGGATCGCGCTGCACAACCGGGGCGCCGGGTTCGTCACCACACCGGGGCACCCCAACGCCGTCGGGCCGCGGAAACGCCCGTACCACACCATCATCCCCGGCTTTCTCAGCAAAGACGGGCAGCCGGTGATGAGCTTCGGGTTGATGGGCGCCGCGATGCAGCCGCAGGGCCACGTGCAGCTGGTGGTGCGCATCGTCGACCACAGTCAGAACCCGCAGGCCGCCTGCGACGCGCCGCGGTTCCGGTGGATCGAGGGCAACGAGATCGGGCTGGAAGGCGGGCTGCCGGACGCGACGGTCGAGGAGCTCACCCGACGCGGGCACCGGTTGACCAGGGTCGCGGACTATTTCCGGTTCGGCAGTGCCCAGGCGATCTGGCGGCTGGCCGACGGCTACCTGGCGGTCAGCGATCCGCGCCGCGACGGCCAAGCCGTCGGCTTCTAGAGCCGGATGCGTCCCTGCGCCGCGGCCTGGCCGATGTCGCGGCGGAAGTGACTGCCCGGCAAGCGGATCTGTTCGACGGTGGTGTAGCAGTCCGCGCAGGCGGCGGTGAGGTCGTCGCCGACGCCGACCACCGAGAGCACCCGGCCGCCGCAGGAGACGATGGTGCCGTCCTCGTTGCGCCGGGTGCCCGCGTGTAGCACCTTCTCACCTTCGGCGCCGACGATGACGTCGCCGATCCGCGGCCGGGCCGGGTAGTTCTCGGCGGCGACGACCACGGTGACCGCCGCGCCGTCGCGCCAGCGCAGTTCGGGGAACTCGGCGAGCCGGCCGGTGGCGGCGGCGTGCAGCAGCTGGCCCAGCGGGGATTCCAGCAGCGCGAGCACCGCCTGGGTCTCCGGATCGCCGAACCGGCAGTTGAATTCGACCACCGACGGGCCGTCGGGGGTGATGGCCAGCCCGGCGTAGAGCAGACCGGAGAACGCGCAATCGCGCCGGACCAGCTCGGCGGCAACGGGTTTGACGATATCCTCGACGATCGCGGCGGTGATCTCGGCAGGCAACCACGGCAACGGCGCATAGGCGCCCATCCCGCCGGTGTTCGGGCCGGTGTCGCCGTCACCGACGCGTTTGAAGTCCTGCGCGGGCAGCAGCGGCACCACCGAATCGCCGTCGACGACGCAGAACAGTGACACCTCGGGGCCGTCGAGGAAGGACTCCAGCAGCACCGGGTGGCCGTCGTCGAGCAGGCCGGCGGCGTGGGCGCGGGCCAGGGTGCGGTCGTCGGTGACCACCACGCCCTTGCCTGCGGCCAGACCGTCGTCCTTGACCACCCAGGCCCGGTTGCCCGCGGGTGGGCCGAACCGGTCCAGCGCGGCGTCGAGGTGAGCGGGGTTGTCGACGACCTCGCTGAGCGCGGTGCGTACCCCGGCGGCGGTCATCACGTCCTTGGCGAAGGCCTTGGAGCCCTCGATGCGGGCGGCCGCGCCGGTGGGCCCGAAGCAGGCGACGCCGGCGGCGCGCACCGCGTCGGACACCCCGAGCACCAGTGGGACCTCCGGGCCGATCACCACCAGGTCGGCGCCGATCTCGGTGGCCAGCTGCGCCACCGCCTCCCCGGAGGTGATGTCGACGTCGTAGGTGGTGGCCAGGGCGGCGGTGCCGGCGTTGCCCGGCGCGATGGACAGCGCGTCGACCTGCGGGTCGCGCTGCAGGGCCAACAGCAGTGCATGTTCGCGGGCGCCGGATCCGATGACGAGGACGTGCACGGCGCTCAGCCTACTTGGGGCCGGTGTCACCGGCGGGGCGGCGGGCCTTGGCACCATGCGGCCAGGTCCAGCAGCACCGGGAGTGAACGTTGGATGGCGGCGAGCACATCGACCCGGATAAATGCGCGAAACACGGGTGAGTATGTCCGGCTCGGCGCATACCATTCCTATGTCGCTACAGCCATCATCGGCGCCGGCCGGTGAGCTCGGAGGGTTCGATGCGTCCTGTGCTTCGCCCACTGCTGTCGGTCCTCGGGGTGCTGGGCATCGCCGCCGCCATGACCTCGGGCGTTCCGGCGGCCGCGCTGCCGCCCGGCTTTCCCAGCTTCGACGGCTTCACCGCGGTCGCGGCCGAGAACTACTTCGTCGTCCCCGAAAAGGGCCCCCGCACCATCCACTTCTCGACCCCCTACAACGTGCAATGCTTCTTCGAAGCCGGGGCCGAGCCGATCCCGGCCTGGAACGGTCAGGACCTGCACTGCATGGGAGATCTGCCCGGGACCGACAAGCCGGTCGACGGCGCCGGACCCGCGGGGGAATGCCTGGTGGCGACCGTCGGCCCGGCGTCGGGCGGTTGGGGTCCGGATTACGGGTTGGGCACCACCCCGTATCGCTGCAACGCGCAGTTCTCCTCCGGAACCCTGCTGGCTTCCGGACAGAAGATCAGCTATCGGAACGTGACGTGCGGGGTCGGTGCCGACCGGTTGCTCGCCTGTCTGGACACCAGTTCCGGGGAGCACGGCTTCGTGCTGCGGCCCGCAGGCAGCACCGCGTTCTGACCCCGATTCCGCGCTCCCGCCCGGTCGCACGGGTCACCACCGCAGCCGATCGGCACATCACCCCGCCATCTCGGCCATACAGTCCACATCACACTGTATGGTCCAAGGAATCCCGCGAAAGGAGACACCGTGACCACGACTCTGGGGTCCTGTCCGTTCGGGCCAGGCTTCGACTTCACCGATCCCGACGTGCTGGAACGCGGGCTGCCGGTCGACGAATTCGCCCAGCTGCGCAAGACCGCCCCGGTGTGGTGGAACGAGCAGGCGCCCGGCGCCAGCATCTTCGACGACGGCGGGTACTGGGTGGTCAGCAAGCACGCCGACATCAAGGCCATCTCGCGCGACTCCGACCTGTGGTCGGCCAACGCCAAGGGCGCGATCATGCGGCTGCCCGACGGTGTCACCGCCGACCAGCTGGAGCTCACCAAGGCGCTGCTGATCAACCACGACCCGCCGGAGCACACCCGGCTGCGCAAGATCATCTCCAAGCTGTTCACCCCGCGCGCGGTCGGCGCGCTGGAGGACAAATTGGCCACCGCCGCCCGCGACATCGTGGCGGCCGCCGCCGAGAAAGGGGCCGGCAACTTCGTCGACGACATCGCGATGAAGCTGCCGCTGCTGGCGATCGCGGATCTCATCGGCGTGCCCGAGGAGGACCGGGAGAAGCTGTTCCACTGGACGAACCTGATCATGAACACCGACGACCCGGACTTCGAGTGCGATCCCGCCGAGGCCAACGCCGAGCTGATGGGCTACGCGTACACGATGGCCGAGGAGCGGCGGCGCTGCCCGGCCGACGACATCGTGACCCGGCTGGTGCAGGCCGACGTCGACGGCGAGGCGCTCGGGGAGACCGAGTTCGCCTTCTTCGTGATCCTGCTGGCGGTGGCCGGCAACGAGACCACCCGCAACGCGATGACCCACGGCATCAACGCGTTCATCGAGAACCCCGAGCAGTGGGAGCTGTACAAGGAGCAGCGCCCGGAGTCCGCGGCCGACGAGATCGTGCGCTGGTCCACCCCGGTGGTCTGCTTCCAGCGCACCGCCACCGCCGACACCCGACTCAACGGGGTCGACATCGCCCGGGGCCAGCGGGTGGGGTTGTTCTACGGGTCGGCGAACTTCGACGAGGACGTCTTCGACGACCCGTTCACGTTCGACATCACCCGCCACCCCAACCCGCACCTGGGTTTCGGCGGGCAGGGCACCCATTACTGCATCGGCGCCAACCTGGCGCGGATGGAGATCAACCTGATGTTCAACGAGATCGCCGATCAGCTGCCCGACATCACCAAACTCGCCGAGCCGCAACGGCTGCGCTCGGGGTGGATCAACGGCATCAAGGATCTGCAGGTCGCCTACCGCCGGTAGTGCGCACCCACGGTTGGGCCGGTGACACCCCGGCCGATGACGATGAGGCCACCACGCGGATCCTCGACGCCGCCGACGCCGTCATCGACGCGCGCGGCACCGACGTCGCGATCACCGATGTGGCGCGACTGCTCGGGGTCACCCGCCAGACCGTCTACCGCTACTTCCCGAGCGCCGAGGCGCTGCTGACGGCGGCGGGCACCCGGGCGGCGGGCGGGTTCCTCGACCGGTTGGTCGCGCACCTGGCCGGGCTCACCGACCCCGCCCGGGCGGCCACCGAGGCGGTGGCCACCACGCTGGAGTGGCTGCCCGACGAGACCCATGTGGCGGCGCTGCTGGCCCGCGACCGCGGCAACGCGTTCGTCTCCCGGGTGACCTCACCGGTGGCGCTGGAGTTCGCCTGCTCGCTGCTACGCCGCCTCGACGTCGACTGGGCCGCACACGGTTTCGGTGACGACGAGCTTCCCGAACTGGCCGAGCATCTGCTGCGCGCCATCCAGTCCTTCATCGTCGACCCCGGCGACCCGCCGCGGCGCGGCGCCGCGCTGCGCGACTACCTGCACCGGTGGGTGGCGCCGGCGGTGGACGCTCAGGCGTCGGCGCCGTCGGCCTTGCGAGCGTCCTTGGCGCGGCGCGCGATCACCCGCTCGACCACCGAGTTGAAGCCCGAGCCCAGCGGGAACCCCACGTAGTGGGTGATGAACAGCGCCATCTCGCGCAGTTCGTCCTCGGTCATCTCCTCGTTGCCCAGCGCGGCGTTGACCTGGATGTCGGCCAGGTCGTGCTGGCCCAGCGCGGTCACCACCGACAGCGTGATCAGCCGCTTGTCGCGCATCGAGAGGCCCTCGCGGCTCCAGATCTTGGCGAACAGGTGGTCCACCGTGAGCGCGAAGTAGTCGCCGGGCATGTCCGGCATCTCCCAGCCGTAGACCTCGTTCATCTTGGCCAGCCCGGCGCGGCGCACCTCGTCCATCACCCGTCTCCTATCGGTTCGTGCCGGCCACACCCAGGCCGATCGCCAGTCGCTGCAGCGCGACCTGCGCCAGCGGCAGGTCCACCCCGGTCTCGGTGCCCAACTCCAGCGCCAGACCCAGGTCCTTCTCCCCCAGCTCGCTGGTGTGAGCCAGCGGCTGATAGAGCGCATCATCGGGGTTGAGCGGAGCGGTGGTGTCGCGGAACATGATCGCGCCCGGCCCGCTGGTGAGCTTGTCGGTGTGGCGCACCACCCGGCCCAACGCCTGCAGGCTCAGCCCGGCCGCCTCGGCCAGCGCCATCGCCTCGCACGCCGCGGCGTAGGAGGTGAACGTCAACATGTTGCGCGCCAGCTTCATCCGGGTGCCCGCGCCGGGCTCCCCGGCGTGGATCACCAACGACGCCCAGGATTTGAACACCGGCTTGAGCCGCTCGTAGACGGCTCGGTCGGCACCGATCATGGTGGCCAGCTCACCCTGCTGGGCAGCGCCCGCGCCGCCGCTGACCGGGGCGTCGACGACGTGGATGTCGCGCTCGGCGTACCGCTTCGCGAGCTCCTCGGCGGTGGTCGCGCTGATCGTGGAGTGGATGGCGATGACGGTGCCGGGCTTGGCGTGTTCGGCGAGTTCGCCGACCACCTCGCGCACCTGGGCGTCGTCGAGCACGGTCACGCTGATGACGTCCGCACTCGCGATGTCGGACACGCTGTCGGCCAGCGACGCGCCGGCTTCGGCCAGCGGGGTCATCGCCTCGGTCCGCACGTCGTAGACCGTGACGCCGCCGGGCCAGCCGACGAGCCGCTGCGCCATCGGGGCGCCCATGTTGCCCAGGCCGATGTAGCCGAGCCGGAGGTTCTCGTCGGCGGCGGTCATGAGCGGATGATCTGTCCGCCGTCGACGTTGAAGACCTGGCCGGTGATCCAGCGGGCCTCCTCCGAGAGAAGGAACAGGCACATGCCCAGCAGGTCGTCGGTGGTGCCCATCCGGGACAGCGGGATGGTCTTGACCAGCTCGCCCTGCATCGACTCGGGCACCACCGAGCGGTTGGCCTCGGTGTCGATCGGGCCCGGCGCGATCGCGTTGACCCGGATGTTCATCCAGCCCAGCTCGCGGGAGAGCTGCTGGGTCAGCGAGTTCACCCCGGCCTTGGCCAGGCCGTAGAAGTTGGCGTACATCCAGGCCGCGGTGGAGGACTGGTTGATGATCGCGCCGCCGCCGCGCGACTGCATGCTCTTGTACACCGCCCGGGTGCACACCAGCGCGCCGTCGAGGTTCACGCTCATGAACTTCTTGTAGTAGTCCCAGTCCACGGTGAGCAACTGGTCGAGCTTCATCCCGCCGAAGATCGCGGCGTTGTTGATCAGGAAGTCGACGCCGTCGTATTCGGCCACCGCCCGCTCGGCCATCGACGCGGCCGACGCCGGGTCGGAGACGTCGACGCGCACCGCCAGCGCCTTGCCGCCGTCCGCGCCGATCTTGCCGGCCACCTTCTCGGCGGCCTCCTCGTTGATGTCGGCGATCACCACGGCCGCGCCCTGGCCGGCCAGGGCCTCGGCGTAGGCCTGC
Source organism: Mycolicibacillus trivialis (assembly GCF_002102395.1). Lineage (GTDB taxonomy): Bacteria > Actinomycetota > Actinomycetes > Mycobacteriales > Mycobacteriaceae > Mycobacterium > Mycobacterium triviale. The sequence continues at coordinate 51,389 of NZ_LQPZ01000029.1, read as the reverse complement.
CCGATGCCGCCGCCTGCGCCGGTGACGATGGCCACCTTGTTGTCGAACTGTGCCATGCGTTTGTCGTCCTTCCTCAGTTCACTGCCGTTGCAATGACTTTCGTCTCCAGATACTCCTCGAAGCCGGCCAGACCCATCTCCCGGCCGACACCGGACTGCTTGTAACCGCCGAACGGCGCGTCCGCGGAGTACCAGACCCCGCCGTTGACGTTGACGGTGCCCACCCGCATGCGTGCGGCCACCGCCGCGGCCCGCTCCGGGCTGCCGAACACCGTGCCCGACAACCCATAGGGGGAGTCGTTGGCGATGGCGACGGCGTCGTCGTCGCCGTCGTGGGCGATCACGGTGAGCACCGGGCCGAAGATCTCCTCGCGCGCCACCCGGGCCGAGTTGTCCAGCCCGGCGATGACGGTCGGCTCGATGAAGTACCCGGTGTCGCGGTCGGCGGGCCTCCCGCCGCCGCAGGCGAACGAGCCGCCCTCCTCGATCGCCAGGTCCAGGTAGGACTGCACCCGGTCGCGCTGGCGGGCGGAGATGACCGGCCCGCAGATGGTGCCCTTGTTGGTGGGGTCCCCGGGTTTGAGCGAGCCCATCGTGGTCGCCACCGCGGCGACCGCGTCGTCGTAGCGCGCCCGCGGCACCACCAGCCGGGTCGTGATCGCACAGCCCTGCCCGGCATGCATCGCAGCGGTGAAACCGGCCATCGCGCAGGCCCCGCTCAGGTCCGCGTCGTCGAGCACCAGGAACGCCGACTTGCCGCCGAGTTCGAGGAAGACCTTCTTGATGGTGCCCGCGCCGTCGATCATCACCGAGCGCCCGGTGGCGGTCGACCCGGTGAACGAGACCATGTCCACCCGCGGGTCCTTGGCCAGCATGGCCCCGACCGCGTGGTCGCTGGAGGTGATGATGTTGACCACGCCGGGCGGGATGTCGGTGTGTTCGGCGATGAGTTCGCCGAGCACCGCCGCCGCCCATGGGGTGTCCGGCGCGGGCTTGAGCACGATCGTGTTCCCCGCGGCCAGCGCCGGGCCGAGCTTGGCGAGGTTGATCTGGTGCGGGAAGTTCCACGGGGTGATCGCACCGACCACACCGATCGCCTCCCGGGCGATGGTGCGCCGGGTCGGAATCCCCTGCGGGGTGGCCTGTCCGAGGTCGGTGCGCCACGGGTAGCTCTCGGCGGTGTCCGCGGCGAAGCTCAGGTCGTCGATCGGCCCCTCCAGCTGCGCACCCGCGGTGAGCATCACCGGCGCGCCCACTTCGGCGATCGTCAACTCGCGCAGGTCCTCGACGTGGTCGCGCATCGCGTCGCGCAACTGGCGCACGCAGCGCACCCGGAACCCGGCGTCGGTCGACCAGTCGGTGTCGTCGAAGGCGCGGCGGGCCGCCTCGATGGCACGGTCCATGTCGGCGGCGTCGGCGTCGGCCGCGGTGCCGAGGGTCTCCTCGGTGGCGGGGTTGATCGTCGCGAACCCGCCGGCGCCGCCGTCGACGAGCGTGCCGTTGATGAGCAGTTTGCTCTCCCGGTCGGCCAGTAGCGCCATCTGCACGTCACTCCCCTCTATTGGACAAGTGTCCATCCCGATCCGGTGGAACCATAGTCGCAGGCCGTCGGGCACCGCAAGCACCTGCTCCGCCCGCCGACTGGAAAACAATGCTTGACAGCGGGTTTCACAGGGCTGTTGCCTGCCACGCGACCCATCCGATACATTGGACACGTGTCCAGTGAATCGGCGATGACCGTCGCCCCCTCGTCGCACGGGCCGGACGGCGCCGGCGGGGAGGCGCCGCGGCGCAACCGGCGTCAGGAGGAGACCTTCCGCAAGGTCCTCGCCGCCGGGGTGGAGATGCTGCGGGAGTCCTCGCACGCCGATGTCACCGTGCGCGCGGTGGCCGCCCGAGCCAAGGTGGCGCCGGCGACCGCGTACACCTACTTCTCGTCGAAGAACCACCTGATCGCCGAGGTCTATCTGGACCTGCTGCGCGCGGTGCCCTACTTCACCGACGTCAACGACACGATGCTGACCCGGGTGAACAAGACGCTGCACCAACTGGCGCTGGTGGTCGCCGACGAGCCCGAGGTGGCGGCGGCCTGCACCACCGCACTGCTGAGCAACGACGCCGGAGTGCCGCAGGTGCGCGACCGGATCGGCCGGGAGACCCACCGGCGGATCCGCTCGGCGATCGGCCCGGACGCCGACCCCCGGGTGGTGGCCGCGCTGGAGATGACCTACTCCGGCGCCCTGGTGCACGCCGGCACCGGCGCACTGAGCTACCACGAGATCGCCGATCGGCTCGCCTATGTGGTGGGCCTGATCCTCGAGACCGAACACCCCCACGAAGGAGACCGATGAGCGCGCAGATCGTGGAGCTGCTGCTGGACCCCTACGACTACGACTTCCACGAGGACCCGTTCCCGTACTACCGCCGGCTGCGCGACGAGGCGCCGCTGTACCGCAACGACGACCTGAAGTTCTGGGCGCTGTCGCGGCACGCCGACGTCATGGCCGGGTTCCGCAACTCCACCGCCCTGTCGAACATCTACGGGGTCTCCCTCGACCCGATCTCGCGCACCAAGGACGCCCACAAGGTGATGTCGTTCCTGGCCCTCGACGACCCCGAGCACCTGCGGCTGCGCACCCTGGTGTCCAAGGGCTTCACCCCGCGGCGTACCCGCGAACTGGAGCCGCGGGTGCAGGAGATCGCCCGGGCGCACTTCGACTCCGCGCTGGAGAACAGCGTCGACGGCGGGTTCGACTTCATCGCCGAGTTCGCCGGCAAGCTGCCGATGGACGTGATCTCCGAGCTGATGGGTGTCCCCCAGCCCGACCGGGCGCACATCCGCACCCTCGCCGACGGGGTGCTGCACCGCGAGGACGGACTGGCCGACGTGCCGCAGTCGGCGATGCAGGCCTCCGCCGAACTGATGGTCTACTACGCCGAGCTGATCAAGGAGTACAAGAAGACCCCGGCCGAGAACCTGACCTCCGCGCTGCTGCAGGCCGAGGTCGGCGGCGACCGGCTCAGCGACGAGGAGATCCTGGCGTTCCTGTTCCTGATGGTGGTGGCAGGCAACGAGACCACCACCAAGTTGCTGGGGACCGCGATGTACTGGGCTCACCGCAACCCCGACCAGCTGGCCGGGGTCTACGCCGACCCGGAGCGCATCCCGCTGTGGGTGGAGGAGAGCCTGCGCTACGACACCCCGAGTCAGATCCTGGCCCGCACCGTCGCCGAGGAGATCACCCTCTACGACACCACCCTGCCGGTCGGCGACGTGGTGCTGCTGCTGCCCGGCTCGGCCAACCGCGACGAGCGGGTTTTCGACAACCCCGACGAGTTCCGCATCGGCCGCGACATCGGTTCCAAGCTGGCCAGCTTCGGCAGCGGCGTGCATTTCTGCCTCGGCGCGCACCTGGCCCGGATGGAGGCCCGGGTGGCGCTGAACCAGCTGATCAGCCGCACCCGCGGCTACCAGGTGGACGAGGACAACGCCGTCCGCGTCCACTCGTCCAACGTGCGTGGCTTCGCCTCGCTGCCGATCACCGTGGAGACCGTGTAATGGCCCGTTTCGACCCCCTGCCCGCCCGCCGGCCCGCCATCGTCAGCGGCGCCTCCTCCGGAATCGGTGCGGCCACCGCGACCGCGCTGGCCGAGCGCGGCTTCCCGGTGGCGCTGGGCGCGCGGCGCACCGAAAAACTCGCGGAGCTCGTCGACACGATCCGCGCCGAGGGCGGCGAGGCGGTCGCCTTCCCGCTCGACGTGACCGACGCCGACTCGGTGAAGAACTTCGTCGCACAGACCATCGAAGCGCTCGGCGAGGTCGAGTTGCTGGTCTCGTGCGCCGGCGACATGGTGCCCGGCAAGCTGCACGAGATCTCCACCGAGGCCTTCCTCGACCAGGTCCGGGTGCATTTGGTCGGGGCCAACCGGCTGGCCACCGCGGTCCTGCCGGACATGGTCGCGCGCCAACGCGGCGACGTCATCTTCATCGGTTCGGACACCGCGCTGGTGCCGCGCCCGCACATGGGCGCCTACGGCGCCGCCAAAGCCGGCCTGGTGTCGATGGTCAAAACCATGCAGATGGAGCTGGAGGGCACCGGGGTGCGCGCCTCGATCGTGCATCCCGGCCCGACGCTGACCGAGATGGGCTGGCAGCTCTCCGCCGAGCAGGTCGGCCCGATGCTCGAGGACTGGGCGAAATGGGGCCAGGCCCGGCACAGCTACTTCCTGCGTGCCTCCGACATCGCCCGCGCGGTCGCGTTCGTCGCCGAGACCCCGCGCGGCACCAACATCGTGACCATGGAGGTCCAACCGGAGGCCCCACTGGGCGATGCTCCGAAGGAGCGTCAGGAACTCCGGCTCGGCGAAGAAGGGATGCCAGCATGACCACCCAACCGGCCACCACGATCCCCCGGGTCTCCGGCGGTGAGGCCGAGCACGGCCACCTTGAGGAGTTCCGCACCGACCCGATCGGGCTGATGCAGCGGGTCCGCGACGAATGCGGCGACGTCGGCGTCTTCCAGCTGGCCCGCAAGAACGTCGTGCTGGTCTCCGGTTCGGAGGCCAACGAGTTCTTCTTCCGCTCCTCCGACGACGAACTCAACCAGGCCGAGGCCTACCCGTTCATGACCCCGATCTTCGGCGAGGGAGTGGTGTTCGACGCCAGCCCGGAACGCCGAAAAGAGATGCTGCACAACGCCGCGCTGCGCGGCGAGCAGATGAAGGGCCACGCGACCACCATCGAGAACGAGGTGCGCGCGATGATCGCCGACTGGGGTGAGGAAGGCGAGATCGACCTGCTGGACTTCTTCGCCGAGCTGACCATCTACACCTCCTCGGCATGCCTGATCGGCACGAAGTTCCGCAGCCAGCTCGACGACCGGTTCGCCCGGCTCTACCACGACCTGGAGCGCGGCACCGACCCGCTGTGTTACGTCGACCCCTACCTGCCCATCGAGAGCTTCCGCCGCCGCGACGCCGCCCGCGCCGGGCTGGTCGAGTTGGTTCAGGAGATCATGCAGACCCGCATCGACAACCCGCCGTCGGACAAGAGCGAACGCGACATGCTCGACGTGCTGATCACGATCAAGGACGAGGACGGCAACCTGCGGTTCTCCGCCGACGAGATCACCGGCATGTTCATCTCGATGATGTTCGCCGGCCACCACACCAGCTCCGGTACCGCGTCGTGGACGATGATCGAACTGCTGCGCCACCCCGACGCGATGGCCGCCGCGATCGCCGAGCTCGACGAGCTCTACGCCGACGGCGAGTCGGTGAGTTTCCATGCGCTGCGCCAGATCCCGCACCTGGAGAACGTGCTCAAGGAGACACTGCGTCTGCACCCACCGCTGATCATCTTGATGCGGGTGGCCAAGGACGACTTCGAGGTGTGCGGTCTGCCGATCCGGGCCGGCGACCTGGTGGCCGCCTCCCCGGCGATCTCCAACCGGATCCCCGAGGACTTCCCGGATCCGGAGAGCTTCGTCCCGGAGCGCTACGAGAAGCCCCGCCAGGAGGATCTGATCAACCGCTGGACCTGGATTCCGTTCGGGGCCGGCAGGCACCGCTGCGTGGGCGCCGCGTTCGCCACCATGCAGATCAAGGCGATCTTCTCGGTGTTGTTGCGCGAGTACGAATTCGAGATGAGCCAGCCGTCCGAGAGCTACCGCAACGACCACTCCAAGATGGTGGTGCAGCTCGAGCAACCGGCTCGGGTGCGCTACCGCCGCCGCCACTGACCCACTCCGAGGAGGCCATCATGGGATACCGCGTCAAGGCTGACTACGACCTGTGTCAGGGTCACGCCTTCTGCGAATTGGAGGCGCCGGACTTCTTCCGGGTGCCCAAACGCGGCCAGGTGGAGATCCTCAACGACACGCCCCCCGAGGAGGCTCGCGAGGAGATCGAGCGCGCCGTTGAATCCTGCCCCACCCAGGCTTTGTCGATCATCGAAACCGAAGAGAAAGAGAACTGACTATGCCGTCGTTTCCGCGCGCCGAACTCGAAGAGGTCGTCGAACGTTGGCTGGAGGCCAACCGGGAGGCCGAACGCACCGGTGACTGGAAGATCCTCGCCGAGTTCTTCACCGACGACGCCACCTACGGCTGGAACATCGGCCCCAAGGAGGACGTGATGTGCGTCGGGATCGACGAGATCCGCGACATCGCGCTCGGTCAGGAGATGGAGGGCCTGGAGGGCTGGAAGTACCCCTACCAGCGGGTGCTCATCGACGACAAGCAGGGCGAGATCATCGGGCTGTGGAAGCAGGTGGCCACCGACCCGAACGACCCCGACGCCGAGCACTTCGAGGTCTACGGGATCGGCGGCAGCTGGTTCCGCTACGCCGGTGACGGCAAATTCAACTGGCAGCGTGACTTCTTCGACTTCGGCCACGTCTCCAACCTGTTCATGGAGTTGATCAAGGCGGGCCGGCTCTCGGAGGGCATGCAGAAGCGCATCGAGCGGGGCATGTCCGGGGAGAAGGTGCCGGGCTACTACCCGATCGGTCAGGCCCCGGCGCCGCTGTGGGGATAGCGCCGTGGGGGCAGCGAGGATAGCGCCGTGGGGATAGTGCAATTTCCCGTCCGCGCGGCCACCCCGCGCTATAGGCTTCCGGCAGCGGGTGGTTGACGACGGCGAGGGCCGTTCCACCACCGGCACGTCGGACTCGACACCCCACGCTCACCGCATCGATCGTCCCGGCACGGGGCCAACACGGAGGAGGACCACATGAAGACCAAGGGCGCACTGCTGTGGGAGTTCAACAAGCCGTGGTCGATCGAGGAGATCGAGATCGGCGACCCGGTCAAGGACGAGGTCAAGATCCGGATGGAAGCCGCCGGGATGTGCCACTCCGACCACCACCTGATGACCGGTGACATCCCGATGGCCGGCTTCCCGGTGCTCGGCGGCCACGAGGGCGCCGGAGTGGTCACCGAGGTCGGCCCCGGAGTCGAGGACATCGCCCCCGGCGACCACGTGGTGCTCTCGTTCATCCCGTCCTGCGGCTCCTGCCCCTCCTGTCAGGCCGGGCTGCGCAACCTGTGCGACATCGGTGCGATGCTGCTCAACGGGGTAGCGGTCAGCGACGGCACCCACCGGGTGCACGCCCGCGGCCAGGGTGTCTTCCCGATGACACTGCTCGGCACCTTCTCGCCGTGGATGGTGGTGCACAAGAGTTCGGTGGTGAAGATCGACCCGGCGATCCCGTTCGAGGTGGCCTCCCTGGTCGGCTGCGGGGTGACCACCGGCTTCGGGTCGGCTACCCGCACCGCCGACATCCGCCCCGGCGAGGACGTGGCGATCGTCGGTGTCGGCGGCGTCGGCATGTCCGCGCTGCAGGGCGCGGTGGCCGCCGGGGCCCGCAACATCTTCGTCATCGAACCGATCGAGTGGAAGCGGGACCAGGCGCTCAAGTTCGGCGCCACCCACGTCTACCCGGACATCCACTCCGCCATGGGCGGGATCATGGAGGTCACCCACGGGCTGATGGCACGCAAGGTCATCGTCACCGTCGGCGAGGTGCACGGCGCCGACATCGACAACTACATGATCCTGACCGCCAAGGCCGGCACCTGCGTGCTGACCGCGATGGGCTCGATGATGGAGAACCAGGTCACGCTGAACCTGTCGATGCTGACCCTGCTGCAGAAGAACCTGCAGGGCACCATCTTCGGCGGCGGCAACCCGCAATACGACATCCCGCAGCTGCTGTCCTACTACCAGGCGGGCAAGCTCAACATCGACGACATGATCACCCGCCAGTACAAGCTGGAGCAGATCAACGAGGGCTACCAGGACATGCTGGACGGCAAGAACATCCGTGGCGTCATCCGCTACACCGACGACGACCACTAGGAGTCCGGCCCCCTGATGCGCGCATGACCGACTTTTCTGCGCTGCTGTCTCCCGGGCGCATCGGCACCATGTCGGTGCGCAACCGGCTGGTGATGTCGCCGATGGAGACCATGTACGGCACCCCCGACGGGCTGCCGTCCGAACGCACCCGCGACTACTTCGCCGCCCGCGCCCGCGGCGGTGTCGGGCTGATCACGGTGGGCGCCACCGGAATCGACCCCGCACACCCCGAGACGCCGGGTGGACTGCACCTGGGCACCGACGCCGCCGTCGACGCCCACCGCGCGCTGGTGGAGACCGTGCACGAACACGGCGCGAAGATCCAGCCGCAGATCGTGCACGCCGGGCCCGACGGCCTGGGTCCCGAACTGCACCAGGTGACCTCGCTGGGCCCCTCGGTGATCCCGTCGTACCTGACCGGGCGGCCCTCGGCGGAGGTCACCGTCGCCCAACTGAGCGAGATCTTCGATCTGTTCAAGGCCGCCGCGCGGCGCGCCGCCGAAGCCGGCTACGACGGCATCGAACTGCACGCCGCGCACGGCTACATGTTCCTCGGCTCGTTTCTGGCACCGCAACGCAACCGCCGCACCGACGAGTACGCCGGCTACTCCGTCGGCGGCCGGATCAAGGTGGTGCTCGATGCGCTGGCCGCGATCCGTGCCGAGGTCGGCGACGCGTTGCCGATCACGCTGCGCATCTCCGGGTACGAGCGGGTGGCCGGTGGCCGGTCGATCGCCGAGACCGCCTTGGTGGCACCGCAACTGGTGGCCGCCGGAGTCGACGCCTTCCACGTCAGCGGCGGGGTGATCGACCGGCTGGTGACCGGCATGGTCAACGGCGCCGACGACGGCGACGCCCTCAACGTCGGCGCCGCGGCGGCGGTCAAACAGGCCGTCGACGTGCCGGTGATCGCGGTCGGCCGCATCCACGACCCCGAGGTGGCCGAACGGATCCTCGCCGACGGTCGCGCCGACTTCATCGCGATGGGCCGCCCGCTGCTGGCCGACCCCGAGCTGCCCGCCAAACTCGCCGCCGGACACGCCGAACGGGTACGGCTGTGCATCTCGTGCGAGAACTGCATCGACTCGATGGAGCAGCGCTTCTCGGTGGACTGCGCGGTCAACCCACGCACCGGCAAGGAGACCGAACTGGCGATCCGGCCCGCGGCGCGGGCCAAACGCGTCGTGGTGGTCGGCGGCGGGCCCGCCGGCATGGAGGCCGCCCGGGTGGCCGCCGCCCGCGGCCACCGGGTCACACTGTTCGAGCGCGACGCCCGCCTCGGCGGGGCGCTGCAGTGGGCGTCGGTGCTGCACCCGGCCAACCAGCCGTTCCTGACCTACCTGCGCGACGAGATCGCCCGCAGCGACGTGCAGGTGGAACTCAACCACGACGTCACCGCCGCCGCGGTTGCCGCGCTGGATCCGGAGGCGGTGGTGGTGGCCACCGGTGGCCGGGTGGTGGTGCCGCCGGTGCCCGGCGCCAGCCTGCCGCACGTGCGCACCGGCGCCAACCTGCGCGACTGGTTCGCCGGGCGGCGCCAGCGCCTGGTGGCGCCGCGGCTGCTGCGCGCGGCCTCCCGGGTCTGGATGCCGCTGGGTCGGCGGGTGGTGATCATCGGCGGCGACCTGGTGGCCCTCGAACTCGCCCAGTTCCTGGCCGCCCGCGACCGGCTGGTGACGATCCTGGAACCCGGCAAGGTGCTCGCACCGGAGATCGGCGAGAAACGCAAGACCGAGGAGACCGACCGACTCGACCGCCTCGGGGTGAGCGTGCACGTGCGCGCCACCGTCGATGAGATCACCGCCGACGGTGTGGTGTTCACCCCGTCCCGCGGCACCCCGCGCACCCTGCCCGCCGACACCGTGGTCCTGGCCGGCGGGGTGGAGGCCGACACCACCCTGGCCGACGACCTGACCGCCCGCCTGCCCGACGTCCCGGTACACACCGCCGGGGACTGCACCGGGCTGGGTTTGATCCGCAAGGCCACCGAGGACGGCGCCCGCGCGGCCTGCGCCCTGTGATCACCGAGTACGACCACCGAGCAGGACCCACTCACCGATTGGAGCGAACATGACCGAGACCTCCCCCGCACTGGCCGCCTCCCAGGCCTCCTGGCGCTGCGCGCAGGCCCGTGACAAGGCCGGTTGGCTGGCGCTGATGGCCGACGACGTCACGATCGAGGACCCGATCGGCAAGGCCATCACCAACCCGGAGGGCACCGGGGTACGCGGCAAGGACGCCGTGTCGAGTTTCTTCGACTCCAACATCGCCACCAACAACCTGACCATCACCTGCGAGGAGACCTTCCCGTCCAGTTCGCCCAACGAGGTCGCCCACATCCTCAACCTGCACAGCAAGTTCGAGGGCGGCTTCACCTCCACGGTGCGGGGGGTGTTCACCTACCGGGTCGACGACGACGGGCTGCTGACCAACCTGCGCGGCTACTGGAACATGGACGTGATGACCTTCGGTAAAGAGGAATGACCGCGGCGCTGACCGGCCGGGCCGCGGTCGTGGTCGGCGGCTCGCGCGGCATCGGCGCCGCGGTCGCCAGCCTGCTGGCCGAGCAGGGCGCACAGGTGGTGGTCAACGGTCGTGACCGCGGCGCGGTCGAGGCCACCGCGGCCGCCCTGCCCGGGGCGGTCGGGTTCGCCGGCAGCCCCGCCGATCCGGCGGTGGCCGACCGGCTGATCGACACCTGCGTGAGCGAGTTCGGCCGGATCGACATCCTGGTCAACTGCGCCGGAGTCGCCGAACCCGCCGGCTCATCGATCCTCACCGTGACCGCGGCACAGTTCACCGACCTGCTCGATGCCCACCTGGGCACGGTGTTCCAGACCTGCCGGGCCGCCGCGCCCAAGATGGTGGCCGCCGGTGGCGGGGCGATCGTCAACACCGGCTCGTTCGCCTTCCTCGGCGACTACGGCGGTACCGGATACCCGGCGGGAAAGGGCGCGGTCAACGCGCTGACCGCGGCGATCGCCGCCGAACTGCGCGAGCACAAGGTGCGGGCCAACGTCGTCTGCCCCGGGGCGAAGACCCGGCTGTCGACCGGACCGGAGTACGAGGCCCACATCGCTGAGCTGAACCGGCGCGGCCTGCTCGATGATGTCAGCGCCCGGGGCGCCCTCGACGCCGGACCGCCGGAGCACGCCGCCGCGCTGTACGCCTACCTGGCCGGTGACCGCGCTGCCGACATCACCGGCCGGGTGTTCATCGCCGCCGGCGGCTTCGTCGGTGAATTCCCCCGCCCCACACCGGCGATCCTGGGGTTCCGCGACCACCACGACAACCCGCCCTGGTCGATTGAGGAGCTGGACGCGCTGCTGCACCCGCGGAAACCGGCCGGATCGCCGAGTCATCCCTGAAATCGACGTCCAGACGGGCCTATAGGCCCGAAATCGCCGGTTTTTCGCCGAAAAGCTGTCGATCTCAGGGCTGACCACGCCGATTTTCGCGCGGAGCGCCGCCCGCGGACTGCATTACCGTTATGGGTTGTGAAAGCGGCACACCGCGGCAGCCCGCGGATTCTGGCGGTGGCCGCACTCGCCGTGTTGGGGATCTGCGGGGCGATTGTGCTGGTCAGCGCCGCGCCACCGCCCGATCTGGTCGGCCGGTCGAACTGGGTGCTGGCCGGAGCGCTGCCCCCGGCCACCGACTTCCCGGCCGACTGGCGGTATTCGGTGTCCGGGCCGCTCGGCTTCGCCGTTCCGCCCGAAGCCGAGCCGGGCGCCTGGGCACGCGATCCGGCGCCGGTCTACCTGCCCGCGCGCTGCGGTGAGTTGCCCGGCCTCTTCACCGCGGCGAGTGACCACATCGCGGCTGTGCGCGCCGAACGACCGATCGGCGCGCTCCGGGCCGCCCGGGCCGAAACGCTCGACGCGGCGGCCACCGGCGAGCTGACCGATCCCGGCCCGGTCACCTCGTTCCGGCTCTGGACCTCCGCCGATCCGGCCGGGCTGCTCGCCGGGTACCGCACCTGGCTGCACGACTGTGGAACGTATCGGGTCGCGGCCACCGACCCGTTCAGCGGTGCCGGGCAGCACCGGCAGGTCACCACCATGATCGCGCCCACCCCGCCCAGCGCAGGCGCGCTCGCGGTGCTGCGCACCTACACCCCCGATGACGGCGCGGCGGCCGACCCGCTGACCTTCGCCGTGCGGTATTACCCGGTGCGCGGGCTGATGCTGGAGACCACGACCACGCTGACCGGCACAGACCGCGAGCTGATCGCCCGGCTCGCCGATCAGACCGCCGAACGGCTGGCGGCGTTATGAGTGCCCGCACCCGCGACTGCAGCCGCGCCCGGCTGACCGCGACCCTGCTCTGTGTGCTGGCGCTCGCCGCGGTCGCCGTGACCGCGCCCGCGGCGGTGCACTCCTGGCAGGACCACCACCGCGCCCCCGACCCGCGGGCACCCGGCCTCGCCGCACTCAGTGACGACGAACTCGCCGCACTGCTGCCCGGCGCGGAAGACCTGCCGCCGGGCTGGGCGATCACCGAAACCGACGATGCAGCCACCTATACCGCCGATAAGCGCGGCTGGTTCGCCTACAACCGACTCGACACCGCGTTGGGACCGGGATCGGTCCTGGGCTTCACCCCGAGTGACTGCGACAGCGCCACCCACCTGGTGTCCACCGGCGGGATGAGCGCCGCACAGATCGGAGCCCGCGATCAGGTGGACCCGGCGGACACCTACGACGGCAACGACATCCGGCTCACCCTTGAGCGGGAATTCGACCCCGCCGGGTTTGACGACGCAGTCGCGCTGGTGAAACGTTGCCGGGAGGTGGCCTGGACCACCGCCCGGTTCCATTCGCACTACACCGTCGACATCCTCGAGGACTCCACCACCGGCGACGCGCCGCAGCGCTTCCGCTATTCGGTGACCATCGACGACGACGAGTCCACGACCGCGTACTACTCCTACGCCCGCGCCGGAAACCTGATCCTCACCGGAGTCGGCAGTCCCGGTCACCAGCAGGCGTTCGACGCCGTCTTCGACCAGACCCTGGAGCGTGTTCAGGCCGGCCGGTAGGTCGTCCCGCGCTCCTCACGCACCCACAGTTCACCGTCACCTGCGGTGGCGCCCTGCGCGATCAGTTCCCGTTTGAGCACCTTGTGGGTGGCGGTGGCCGGCAGCGCGGCGCTGATCCGCACGTAGCGCGGCCAGGCCTTGGGTGACAGGTCGGGCTGGGCGGCCAGGAACTCCTCGAAGGCCGCGGGGGTGAGCTCACCGGCGGGCACCACCGCCGCCATGATCTGGTCGCCGACCGCCTCGTCGGGCACCGCGTACACCGCGACCTGGTTGATCTGCTCGCAGCGGCACAGGATCCGCTCGATGGGTGCGGCGGCGAGGTTCTCCCCGTCGACCCTCATCCAGTCCGCGGTGCGCCCGGCCAGATAGATCCAGCCGTCCTCGTCGCGGTAGGCCAGATCGCCCGACCAGTAGATGCCGTCGCGGGTGCGTTCGGCGGTGGCCTGCGCGTCGTTGTAGTAGCCGGTGAAGAACCCGGCGCCGGCGGTGTTGACCAGTTCACCCACCGCCTCGTCGGCGTTGAGCAGGGCGCCGGCGGCGTCGAATCGGGCCACCGCACACTCGGTTCCGGTCGCGCTGTCATAGACCGCCACCCCGGCGAAACCCTTGCCGATCGACCCCGGCGGGGTGCCCGGTTCGCGGGTGATGATGACCGCGTTCTCGGTGGAGCCGAACGCATCCCAGACCGTCACGCCGAACCGGCGGCCGAACTCGGCGATGTCCCGGTCGCCTGCCTCGTTGCCGAACGCCACCCGCAACGGGTTGTCGGTGTCGTCGGGCCGCTCCGGGGTGCGCAGGATGTAGGACAGCGGCTTGCCGACGTAGTTCATGTAGGTGGCGCCGTAGCGGCGGACGTCGTCGAGGAAACTCGTCGCGGAGAACCGGGCCGGGGCCATCGCCGCGCCGGAGGCCAGCGCCACCGCCCAGCCGCCCACCAGCGCGTTGGAGTGGAACAGCGGCATCGCCAGATAGCAGGTGTCGGCGGCGGTGACCGAAAACCGTTCCACCAGGGTCTGGCCGGCCACCAGCACCATGAAGTGCGAGACCTGCACCGCCTTGGGCTCACCACTGGTACCGGAGGTGAAGATCATCATGAAGGTGTCCATCGCCTCCGCCCGCCGGTGCGGGACCAGCGCCGGAGCGCCGGCCAGCAACTCGGCCCACTGCCCGGAGTCGGTGTCCAACACCGTGATCCCGGACAGATCCAGCCCGTCGAGCAGCGGGCGGTGTTCGGCGTCGGTGACCAGGACCTGGCAGTCGGCGCGGCGGATGTCGTGCAGCAGCGCCGCCCCGCGGCGGGTGGTGTTGACCCCGCACAGGACGTAGCCGCCCAACCCGGCGGCGGCCATCTGGGTCAGCATCGCCGGGCAGTTGCCCAGCAGCGCACCGACGTGCACCGGCCGCGCCCGGTCGACCAATCCCAGCAACGCCGCCGCCACGGTGGCGGCTTCTCCCAGGTGGTCGCGCCACGTCCATTGCCGGTCACCGTATTTCACGCCGACGGTGTCGTCGGCGGCGCGTTCGTTGAGCAGTTCCTGCACGGTGTCGGCCACGGCACTCCTGATTCTCCGGTCCCCCGCCCCAACCTTGACACCCGTCGAGCCCCGGGGTGTGATGGGCCACGTGACGTACGACACAATTATCCGCAACGGTCGCTGGTTCGACGGCACCGGGGCGCCGTCACAACTGCGTCACGTCGGGATCCGCGACGGCCGGGTCGCCGCCGTCAGCGCCGAACCGCTCGACGAGACCGGCTGCCCCGACGTCGTGGACGCCACCGGCCGCTGGGTGCTGCCCGGCCTGATCGACATCCACACCCACTACGACATCGAGGTGCTCGACGGCCCGTCGCTGGCCGAGTCGCTGCGCCACGGCGTCACCACCGTCTTCCTCGGGTCCTGTTCGCTGTCGACGGTGCACGTCGGCGGCTCCGACGCCGGGGACCTGTTCGGCCGGGTCGAGGCCATCCCGCGCAAGCACGTGCTGCGCGCGGTGGACGCGCACAAGAACTGGAGTGGCCCGGCGGACTACGTCGCCGCCCTCGAACAGCTGGCGCTGGGCCCGAACCTGGCGGCGTTCATCGGCCACTCCGACATCCGGGTGGCGACAATGGGTTTGGATCGCGCCACCCGCGCCGACGTGCGGCCCACCCGCGCCGAGCTGGACCGGATGACGAACATGGTCGCCGACGCAATCGACGCCGGGTTCGTCGGGATGTCCTCGCAGCAGCTGCTCTTCGACAAGATCGACGGCGAGACCTGCCGGTCGCGCACCCTGCCGTCGACCTACGCCAAACCGGCCGAACTGCGCCGGCTCAAGACGCTGCTGCGCCGCAGCGGGCGGGTGCTGCAGTCCGGCCCGGACATCTCCAACCCGCTCAACCTGCTCTCCCAGCTCGCCCAATCCGTCGGGCTCTTCCGCGCCAAGCTCAAGACCAGCCTGCTGTCGGCCGCCGACATCAAGGCCAACCCGCTGGCGATCCGGGTCGCGGGCCCGCTGGCCCGGCTGGTCAACAGCCTCGGCGGCGATTTCCGCTGGCAGCACCTGCCGGTGCCGTTCGAGGTCTATGCCGACGGCATCGACCTGGTGGTGTTCGAGGAGTTCGGCTCCGGCGCGGCGGCGCTGCACCTCAGCGAGGAGGTCGCCCGCAACGAGTTGCTGCGCGACGAGAAATACCGCCGCCGGTTCCGCAAGGACTACGACACCAAGTTCGGCACCCGGGTGTGGCACCGGGACTTCTTCGACGCCGAGATCGTGGCCTGCCCCGACCCGCGTGTGATCGGCAAGACCTTCGGCCAGGTCGGCCTCGACCGCGGGCTGCACCCGGTGGACGCGTTTTTGGACCTGGTGGTCGAGT
This sequence comes from Mycolicibacillus trivialis, assembly GCF_002102395.1. Classification (GTDB taxonomy): domain Bacteria; phylum Actinomycetota; class Actinomycetes; order Mycobacteriales; family Mycobacteriaceae; genus Mycobacterium; species Mycobacterium triviale. The sequence goes on along the minus strand of NZ_LQPZ01000029.1, from coordinate 35,632 downwards.
ACGGCACCGCGGTGCGCTGGCGCACCACGATCTCCAACCACCGCCCGGAGGTGCTGCGGAAGCTGGCCGCCGACCCGGGCATCCAACTCGGTTTCTCCGACGCCGGCGCACACCTGCGCAACATGGCGTTCTACAACTTCGGGTTGCGGTTGCTGCGCCATGTCGTCGACGCCGAGCGGGCCGGGCGGCCGTTCCTGTCGGTGGAGCAGGCCGTGCACCGGCTCACCGGCGAACTCGCCGACTGGTACGACATCGACGCCGGGCACCTGCGGGTCGGGGACCGCGCCGACGTGGTGGTGGTCAACCCCGACGCCCTCGATGACACCCTGGATGGCTACGCCGAGTCACCGGTCGCCCAGTACGGCGGCCTGTCGCGGATGGTCAACCGCAACGACGCCGCGGTCGATGCGGTGCTGGTGGCCGGGCGGGCGGTGTTCCGCGCCGGGGAGCCCACCGCGCTGCTCGGGGTGCAGCGCACCGGGCAGTTCCTGCCCGCCGGGCGGCGCAGTGCCGCGCCGGCCCGCGCCGCCGGATAGTCGCCCGCCTACCCTGGGGCCATGGCCACTGTTTTCACCAAGATCATCAACGGGGAGTTGCCCGGACGCTTCGTCTACGAGGACGACGAGGTGGTCGGGTTCCTGACCATCGAGCCGATGACCCAGGGGCACACGCTGGTGGTGCCGCGCGCCGAGATCGACCAGTGGCAGGACATCGACACCCCGGTGTTCGCCCGGGTGATGGCGGTCGCCCAGCGGATCGGCAAGGCCGTCTGCGCTGCGTTCGACGCCGAGCGCGCCGGGCTGATCATCGCCGGGCTGGAGGTGCCGCACCTGCACGTCCACGTCTTCCCGGCACGCAACCTGTCCGACTTCGGGTTCGCCAACGTCGACCGCAACCCGTCCCCGGAGTCGCTCGACGAGGCGCAGGCAAAGATCAAGGCCGCCCTGGCCGAGCTGGGTTAGCCGGCCCGCGGCAGCCGCACCTGGAAGGTGCAGCCCTGCCCCGGCACGGTGAGCACGCTGACCTCACCACCGTGGGCGCGCACCAGCGAGTCGACGATCGGCAGGCCCAGCCCGGCGCCCCCGCTGGCCCGGGTGCGCGACGAGTCGGCCCGGAAGAACCGTTCGAACACCCGCGCGGCGTCCTGCTCGCTCATGCCGGGGCCGGTGTCGGCGACGTCGAGGATCACCTGATCGCGGTCGGTGCCCACCCGCACCGCGACCGAGGCGTCCTCCGGGGTGTGCTGCAGCGCGTTGGAGACCAGGTTGCCCAGCACCTGCCGCAGCCGGGCCTCGTCGCCGAGCACCTCGGGCAGCCCCGGGCCGTCGATGAGGGTCAGCGTGATGGAGCGCTGCGGGGCGACCGCCTGGGCGTCGTGCACCGCGTCGCTGGCCAGCGACAGCAGGTCCACCCGACGCTGCTCCAGCGGCCGGTGCGCGTCCAGCTGGGCCAACAGCAGCAGGTCCTCGACCAGCAACCCCATCCGGCGGGACTCGCTCTCGATGCGGTGCATCAGCATCTCGACGTCGTCGGCGGCGCCCTGCCGGTACAGCTCCGCGAACCCGCGGATCGTGGTCAGCGGGGTGCGCAGCTCGTGGCTGGCGTCGGTGATGAACCGGCGCAGCCGGTCCTCGGAGTGCCGGGCCTGCTCGGCGGAGGACTCCGAGTCGGCGACCGCGCGTTGCAGCCGGGCGAGCATCCCGTTGAGCGCGGCCGAGAGCCGGCCCACCTCGGTGCGCGTGTCGCGTTCGGGGACCCGCAGATCCACCTGTCCGGCGGCGATGGCGGCGGCGGTCTGCTCCACCTGGGCCAGCGGGCGCAGGCTGCGCGAGACCACCGCGTAGCCGACCACGCCCAGGATCAGCAGCACCGCGGTGCCGATCCCGGCCTGCGACCAGACCAGCGCCGTGACCGTGGACTGCACGTCGGCGAGGTCGGTGGCCACGGTGATCACCTCGCCGCGGGCGGCGCGCACGGTCATCGCGCGCCACGTCACATCCGAGCGGCCCACCGATCCGACGGTCACCGGTTCGGGGCCGACGTCGTTGTCCTCGGGTAGCCGCGGTTCGGCGACATGGTCGTTGCCGGCCAGCCAGACCCGGCCGTCGGGCGCCACCCCGCGGACGTAGAACTTCGACGGCGGTCGGCCGGCGTTGGGGTCCTCCGGGGGGCGCGGCGGCAGCCGGCGCGGGATCTGCGCCCAGCTGTGCGACGCGGTCTGCAGCGACTGGTCGGCGCGGGCGATGAGGTTGTGCCGCAGGATCGAGGTGACGGCGATGCCGGAGCCGAGCAGGCCGAGGGCGACCAGGATCAGGGTGGCGGCCACCAGGGTGACCCGCAGCGGAAGCGCCCGGCGCCGGTCCGGGGTCATCGGCTAGCGCGGTTCGCGCAGCACGTACCCCACGCCGCGCAGCGTGTGCAGCAGGCGCTTGTCGCCGGTGTCGATCTTGCGGCGCAGATAGGAGACATAGGACTCGACGATATTGACCTCGCCGCCGAAATCGTAGCGCCACACGTGGTCGAGGATCTTCGGCTTGCTGAGCACGGTGCCCGCGTTGATCATGAAGTAGCGCAGCAGGGTGAACTCGGTGGGCGACAGCGACACCGGTTCGCCGGCCTTCCACGCTTCGTGGGTGTCCTCGTCGAGTTCGATGTCGGCGAACTTCAACCGGCTGTTACGCGGCTGTTCGGTGCCCTTGCCGGTGCGGCGAAGGATGACCCGCAGCCGGGCCACCACCTCCTCCAGGCTGAACGGCTTGGTGACGTAGTCGTCGCCGCCGAGGGTCAGGCCGGTGATCTTGTCGGCCAGGGCGTCGCGGGCGGTGAGGAACAGCGCCGGGGCGTCGATCCCGTCGGCGCGCAGCCGGCGCAGGACGCCGAAGCCGTCCATGCCGGGCATCATCACGTCCAGGATCACCGCGTCGGGGCGCACCTCGCGGGCCCGGTCGAGGGCGGCCGGGCCGTTGGCCGCGGTGTGGACCTCGAACCCCTGGAATTTGAGGCTGACCGACAGCAGTTCGACGATGTTCTCCTCATCGTCGACGACCAGGATCCGGGCTTCCGGATCGACGTGCTCTACCACTTGTGCTGTCATGCGTCTATTCGCTCGTATGCGCGTGAACTTACCTTGGGCAACAGCTGTGCATTCGCTGTGAAGTCTAGTTCGCGGTGCCGGGGCGCCGCCCGAATACCGCGATAATCCACCTCCTGCGGCCCTAGACTGGCCGCCATGGACCTGGGCAAAAACGTCACCGCGGCGATGCTGGCGCCGGCCCGCATCGGGCTGGCCGCCGCCGAGGCCGGCCTGGAGGTGGCCGGCGTCGCGCTCGGGTTCACCAAGCGGGCCCTCGGTGACGACTCCGAGGGGATGCCCGCCACGTCGATGACCGGCATGTTCGGCCTCGAGGAGGCGATCGGGCGGGCCAACCGGCTGGCCCGGCTGCTCGACGACGACGCCCCGCTCGGCCGGGCGCTGGCCGCGGGCGGGCCGATCGACCGGCTGCTGGCCGAGGACGGCATCGTCGATCAGCTCACCGCCCCCGGCGGGGTGATCGACCGGCTCACCCAGGAGGGCGGCGGGTTGCAGCGCGCGCTGCAACCGGGCGGGCTGGTCGACCAGCTACTCGACGAGGACGGGCTGCTCGAGCGGGTGCTGGCCGAGGACGGGCTGGCCGACCGGCTGTTGGCCGAAGGCGGCCTGGTCGACAAGCTCACCGCCCGCAACGGCCCGCTGGAACAGCTCGCCGACGTCGCCGACACGCTGAGCAGGCTCGCCCCGGGCATGGAGGCGCTGGAGCCGGCGATCGAGACCCTGCAGGAGGCGGTGATCGCGCTGACCATGGTGGTCAACCCGCTGTCCAACATCGCCGACCGCATTCCGTTGCTGCCGCGCCGCGCCGGGTCCCGGCGGCCCTCCAGCCGGTCGGTGCGCTCGACCCGGGTCATCGAGGAGGACACCGGCGCGGGCAGCGGTGCGGGCCCGGCCACCGAGCTGTCCTGAGCGGACCCCGCCCGCGCCCCGGCCGCCATTACACTGAGGCGGCTGGACCCGCCTCCTTAGCTCAGTGGTAGAGCACTCGCCTTGTAAGCGAGCGGTCGTCAGTTCAATCCTGACAGGGGGCTCGACTCCCCGGCCGGCCCTACGGCCGGCTCCCGGGCTCGCGCCGCCCCGGCCCGGCCCAGCCCAGCGTCAGCCCGTAGAACACCGGCATCACCATGAACACCACCAGCGCGGCCAGCGGCGACCACAGCACCCCGAGCAGCCCGCCGCCGAGGTAGGCCACGGCGCCGATCAGCGCCCGCGTGCGGCTCGCGCCGAACGCGGCCGGGTCGTCGCCGTCCTCCATCAGGCAGGTGCTGCGGCGGTGCACCTGGTCGTAGAGCAACAGCCAACTGAGGCACATGGCGGTGGCGATGCCGGCGTACAGCGCGACCGCGGTCCGCGCATCGGGGGTGTCGACCCCGTCGATGAAGGCCTGGGAGATCACCGCGGTGGGAAACGGCAGCAGCGCGGTGGTGCACAGCAGCGCCAGGTTGGCCAGGTGCACACCCCAGTCCACCCGGCGGATCCCGACGAAGGCCTGGTGATGGTTGAGCCAGATCACCGCCACCATCAAAAACGACGCCAGGTAGCCGGCGTAGGCCGGCCACTGGCGCACCAGCCCGGCCAGCAACTCGCCCGGCTCGTGCGCCGGGGTCTTCAGGTCCAGCACCAGCAGGGTGACCGCGATCGCGAAGACGCCGTCGCTGAACGCCTCGACCCGGCCGGTGCCGGGCAGCCGGGTCGGCGCGCCGCCTGCGGTCACGCGCTCGCCGTCAGATGGTCGCGGATCTGGGTATACGCGTGAGCGAACAGCTCGACATCGCGGGCGCTGAGGAGGTCGAACAGGTGGGCACGAACCGCGGCGACATGGCCCGGGCTGGCCGAATCCAGCTTCTCCGCGCCGGCGTCGGTGAGCTCGGCGAAGAATCCGCGCCGGTCCTCCTCACACTTCACCCGCCGCACCCAGCCGGCCTCGGCCATCCGGCTCACCGCACGGGTCACCCCGCTGCGGGTGGTCACGGTGGCGTCGGCCAGCTCGCTGAGCCGCATGCGGCGGTCCGGCTGTTCGGACAGCAGGGCCAACACCTCGTAATCGGCGAAGGTGACGTCGTTGTCCTCGATGAGCTGGCGGTCCAGCGCCCGGAACAGCAGCCGGGTGCTGTCCAGGTACCCGCGCCACATCCGCTGTTCGGTGTCGCTGAGCCAGGGCATTCCGCCGACCTCCTCCCCGTCAGTGATCGTTGCCACCGATATTACTTCCTGAGGAGCGCGGCCGGAACGGAACGGCGAACCGGCACTTGTCGGGAATATCCGGCCCGGGTACATTAGTTGTCACGTCAACTACTTGAGGTATGACGACAGGAGGCAGCCATGCCGGGCATCCAGTTCGGGATCTTCACCATCGGGGACGTGACCCCCGACCCCACCACCGGGCGCGCCCCCACCGAGGCCGAACGGATCCGCGCGACGGTCACGATCGCCAAGAAGGCCGAGGAGGTCGGCCTCGACGTCTTCGCCACCGGCGAGCACCACAACCCGCCGTTCGTGCCGTCCTCCCCCACCACCCTGCTGGGCTACATCGCCGGGCAGACCGAACGCATCCAGCTGTCCACCGCGACCACGCTGATCACCACCAACGACCCGGTCAAGATCGCCGAGGACTACGCCGTGCTGCAGCACCTGGCCGACGGCCGGGTGGACCTGATGCTGGGCCGCGGCAACACCGGCCCGGTCTACCCGTGGTTCGGCCAGGACATCCGCACCGCGGTCCCGCTGACCGTGGAGAACTACCGGCTGCTGCGCCGGCTGTGGCGCGAGGAGGTGGTCGACTGGACCGGCAGCTACCGCAGCCCGCTGCAGGGCTTCACCCTGGCACCGCGCCCGCTGGACGGGGTGCCGCCGTTCGTCTGGCACGGGTCGATCCGCACCCCGGAGGTCGCCGAGCTGGCCGCGTTCTACGGTGACGGGTTCTTCGCCAACCACATCTTCTGGCCGCCGTCGCACACCAAACGGATGGTGCAGCTCTACCGGCAACGATTCGAGCATCACGGCCGCGGCGACGCCGACCAGGCCATCGTCGGGCTCGGCGGGCACGTGTTCCTGCGCCCCAACAGCCAGGACGCGGTCGACGAGTTCCGGCCGTACTTCGACAACGCCCCGGTCTACGGGCACGGGCCGAGCCTGGAGGAGTTCGCCGAGCAGACCCCGCTGACCGTCGGATCACCCCAGCAGGTGATCGACAAGACGCTGAGCTTCCGTGACTACGTCGGCGACTACCAGCGCCAGCTGTTCCTGGTCGACCACGCCGGGCTTCCGCTCAAGACCGTGCTGGAGCAGCTCGACCTGCTCGGCGAGGAAGTCATCCCGGTGCTGCGCAAGGAATTCGCCGCCGGACGCCCCGACCACGTGCCGGACGCGCCCACCCACGAGTCACTGGTCCGCGCCGCGCGCATCGCGACCGCGGAGCGGTCGGCATGACCCGGCTGGCGGTGGTCAGCGGCGGGCTGCGGGAGCCGTCGTCGACCCGGCTGCTGGCCGACCGGCTCGCCGACGCCGCCCGCTCCGCCCTGGCCGACGACGGGGTGACCGGGCAGGCCACGGTCGTCGAGCTACGCCACCTGGGCCACCCGATCATGGACGCCATGCTGACCGGGTTCGCGGCGGCGGAGTTGGAGTCGGCGTTCGAGACGGTCGCCGGAGCCGACGGCCTGATCGCCGTCACCCCGGCGTTCAACGCGTCGTTCAGCGGGTTGTTCAAGTCGTTCTTCGACGTGCTGCCCGAGGAGAGCCTGGCCGAGATGCCGGTGCTGATCGCCGCGACCGGCGGCACCGAACGGCACTCGCTGGTGCTCGAACACGCGCTGCGCCCGATGTTCTCCTACCTGCACGCGATCGTCTCGCCGACCACGGTCTACGCCGCCACCGCCGACTTCGGCGCCGGCGAGGCCGGTTCGGCGCTCTCCGAGCGGATCGGCCGGGCGGCGGGCGACTTCGCCCGGCTGCTGCGGGCGTGCGGGCCCCGCCCCCGCCGCGACACCTTCACCGAAGACCTCACCGAGATGCAACGACTGCTCGGCGACGACCACTGACCCACCCTCCGACGAAAGGTTGACGATGACGAAACCGATGACGACGAAACTGGCGGTCCTCTACTACTCCGCGACCGGGCACGGCACCGAGATGGCGACCCGGGTGGCCCGGGCCGGCGAAGCCGCAGGCGCCGAGGTCCGGCTGCGCCACATCGCCGAGACGCGCGACCCGGCCGACTTCGCCCACAACCCGGCTTGGACCGCCAACTACGAGGCCACCAAGGACCTCCCGGCCGCCACCGGCGACGACATCGTCTGGGCCGACGCGGTGATCTTCGGCTCACCCACCCGGTTCGGCTCGCCCACCGCGCAATTCCGCACCTTCCTGGACTCCCTCGGCGGACTGTGGGCCAAGGGGCTGCTGGCCGACAAGGTCTACGCCGGGTTCACCTCCAGCCAGACCGTCCACGGCGGGCAGGAGTCCACCCTGCTGTCGCTGTACATCTCGCTGATGCACTTCGGCGGCATCCTGGTGCCGCCCGGCTACACCGACGAGGTGAAGTTCGCCGACGGCAACCCCTACGGCGTCGGGCACGTGACCGGCCCGGACAACCAGAACGAGCTGTCCGAGGCCACCGTCGACGCGCTCGAGCACCTGGCCACCCGAGTGGTCACCGTCGCCACCCGGCTGGCCGGCACACAGGATTCGTCCAGTTCCAATTCAGGGTGAAAACGTACCGTCAAGATTTCGTGTGACGGCGTCAAGAAGCCGTTAACGCCCCCGTCGTCGGGCCCGGGTCCGAGAACGATGGAGGTGTCCCCGACCGGCACGCACCGGTGTGCCGGTCGGGGTTCTTCGGTGAGGAGCAGAGCCATGTCCTTCGTGACCACCCGGCCCGAGGCGATGGCGGCGGCGGCGAGCACCCTCGAAGGGCTCGGCACCGCGGTCAACGCCCACACCACCGCCGCCGCCGGGCCGACCACCGGGGTGGCCCCGGCCGCCGCCGACCCGGTCTCGGCGCTGCAGGCCACCCAGTTCAACGCCTACGGGACGCTCTACCAGCAGATCAGCGCCCAGGCCGCGGCGATCCACCAACAGGTGGTCAACACCCTCGGGTCCAACGCCGCCGCCTACGGCGCCACCGAATCGGTCAACACGCTGGCCGCGGCCAACCCGCTGGCCGCCGCGGGCAACCCGCTGGATCCGCTGCGGCTGTTCAGCGGCGCCGACGGCGGCCCGTTCGGGATCGTCGCCGCCGCGATCGGCAACGGCGGGGTCATCGGCGCGATGCAGATGAGCAACTTCGGCTCCGCGGCCTCCGACTTCATCCAGCTGGGCTCCAACGAACTGGTCACCGACACCCAACCGGAGCAGGAGGCCGCGGGCATCGACCACGAGCAGGAGGCGACCGCGGTCCCGCTGCGTGCCAACGCCGGCGGCGCCGGGGTCACCCAGGTCGCCGCGACCGGCGGTCAACCGACCCCGCGGCTGTCGGTGCCGCCGAGTTGGGGCACGACCCCGACCGTGCAACCCGGCTCCGCGACCGCGCTCACCGAGACCGCCCCGGCCGTCGCCGGGGAGGCGCCCGCCGGTGCCGTGCCGGCCGGGCTGCCCGGAGCCGCCGCCGGTGCCGCCGAGCACGACAGCGGTGGCGCCGGTCCGGCCCGCTACGCCGCCAAGCCGAACCTGACCCCGCGCCCACCGGGCGTGTAGCGGAGGGATCGCGCGATGGACTTTGCCGCCATTCCGCCGGAGATCATCTCGACGGCGATGTACACCGGGCCCGGGTCGGCCCCGATGCTGGCCGCCGCGACCTCGTGGAGCGGGCTGGGCTCCGAGCTGGGCACCGCAGCGGCCTCGTATCAGGCGGTCGTCACCGCGCTGACCACCGAGGAATGGCAGGGGCCCGCGTCGGCCGCGATGGCCGCCGCCCTCGCCCCCTATCTGGCGTGGATGAACAGCACCGCCGAGGCCGCCGAGGTGGCCGCGGCGCAGGCGATGGCGTCGGCCGCGGCGTTCGAGTCCGCGCACGCGATGACGGTGCCCCCGCCGGTGATCGCCGCCAACCGCGCGCAGCTGGCCGCGCTGGTTGCCACCAACCTGCTCGGACAGAACAGCGCGGCGATCGCCGCCAACGAGGCGCTCTACGGCGAGATGTGGGCCCAGGACGCCAGCGCGATGTACGGCTACGCGGCGTCCTCGGCCGCGGCGGCCCGCCTGCAGCCGCTCACCGCACCGCACGGCCCGACCGCCGCGCCCGCCGGGTTCGCCGCCGCAGGCGCCCCCGCCGCGGGCGGGCAGGCCGGGCTGTCCCAGCTGGTCGCCGGCCTGCCCACGCTGATGTCGGGGCTGACCACGCCGACCGTGAGCCCGCTGGCGGCGGCCACCGATCCGGTCTCCGGCTTCCTCGGCGACATCATCAACTCCACCCAGAACATCGGCATCTGGAACGGCCTGCAGACCATCACCGGCGCGGCCGGCAACATCCTGGCGTGGAACCTGTTCGCCGGGATCACCGCGGCGGTGCGCGCCGGCGACGCCGCCGGAGTCGCGCCCGCGGGGGCGGCAGCCGCAGGCGGGGCGACCGCCCCGGCCTGGGCCGGCGGCGGCGGTGCCGCGGCGGCCGGCGGCGCGGAGATGGCGGCCTCCGCCGACCTGGCGCCGGCCTCGGCGGCGCTCGGTGAGGCCTACACCGTCGACGGGCTCGCGGTGCCGCCGAGCTGGGGGGCCGCCGTCCCCGACGACGTCGACGCGGTGGCGCTGGCCAGCGCCGCCGGACCCGCCGCCGCCGACCCGGGTGTCGCCGTGCCCACCGGCGGCTCCGGGCTGGCCGCCGCCTCGATGGCGCCGCTGGCGTTGCGCGGTGTGCGGCAGAGCGCCACGTCGTCGAAGTCGCTGCTCGGTCGCTCCCGAGTCCGCAAGCGCCGCACCGGCCGCCCGGACAAGAGCCGTCGCGCTCAGCCGCCCAAGAAGACCGACTGAGACCGGCCGGCGACACGCTGGCCCATACTTGGTTGATGCACGCCAAGCCCAGGGCGGGTGGCCGCCACCGGATGCCGCGGGCGCCGTCGCGGATCGCCCGGGGTCTGCTGCGCGCCGCAACCGCACTGGTCTCGGCGTCCGCGGTGGCGTTGACCGGGGCCGGGTACTGGGCGGCGCACGGCACGCTCGGCGGCATCACGGTCTCCGATGCGCTCACCGCCGACGACCCCCATTCGACCGGCGGCGAAATGAACATCCTGCTGATCGGGCTGGACTCCCGCAAGGACCAGGACGGCAACGAGCTGCCCGACGAGGTGCTCGACCGGCTGCACGCCGGGGACTCCGACGCCGGCGGCTACAACACCAACACGCTGATCCTGGTGCATGTCGGCGCCGACGACCGGGTGGTGGCGTTCTCCATCCCCCGCGACGACTACATCCCGTTCAGCGGCGTGCCCGGCTATGACCACATCAAGATCAAGGAGGCCTACGGGCTGACCAAGGCCTACACCGCCGACAAGCTCTACGACGAGGGCGTCACCGACCAGAAGGAGCTGGAGACCCAGGGCCGCGAGGCGGGCCGCGCCGCCACCCTGCGCGCGGTGCGCAACCTGACCGGGGTGCCGATCGACTACTTCGCCGAGGTCAACCTGGCCGGCTTCTACGACCTGACCGAGAGCCTGGGCGGGGTGGAGGTCTGCCTCAACCACGCCGTCTACGACGAATACTCCGGCGCCGACTTCCCGGCCGGCCGCCAGCGGCTCGACGCCGCCCAGGCGCTGGCGTTCGTGCGGCAGCGCCACGGGCTGGAGAACGGCGACCTCGACCGCACCCACCGCCAGCAGGCGTTCCTGGTCTCGGTGATGCACCAGCTCAACGACGCGGGCACGTTCAGCGACCTCGGCAAGCTCAAACGGCTGATGGCGGTGGTGCGCAAGAACGTGGTGCTGTCGGCCGGGTGGGGTGAGGAGCAGTTCCGCCGCATGGAGGCCCTCGCCGGCGGCAACGTCGAGTACCGCACGCTGCCGGTGGTCCGCTACGACGTCATCAACGGCCAGGACGTCAACATCGTCGACCCGGCGGCGATCAAGGCGGAGGTGGCCGCCGCGATCGGCGCCACCCCACCGCCCACCGCGGACACCGAGCCCACCGACACCGGGCCCGACCCGGACACCGTCGTCGACGTCATCAACGCCGGCGACACCGCGGGGATGGCCTCCCGGGTCGCCACGGCGCTGTCCGGCCACGGCTACCACACCTCCGCGGTTCGCGACCGTGAGGAGGGTGAGCCCACCGACACCGTGATCGACTTCGGGCCGGGCGCCGAGACCGACGCCGCCGCGCTGGCCGACCTGCTCGACATCGACGTCGCCGCCCACCCCGATCCCGACCTGCCGGCCGGGCACGTCCGGGTCTCGCTGGGTCCCGGCTACTACCCGCCCGCGCTGACGACCACCACGACCACCACCACGACGACGACCACCAGCACCACCGGCAACTCCTGGTCCACCGACAGCGACGAGCCCAGCCCCGATGAGGGCAGGCCGATCGGCGGTGGCACCGCGGTGCCCTGCGTCAACTGAGCCGATTCGGCGTTTGCCGCCCCGACGGCCGTGGTAGGCCCAACAGATGGGGATTCCCGACGGCAAGCGCGACGACCTGATCGTCCACGACACCGCCCCGTTCAACGCCGAGCCGCCCGCCCGGGTGCTGGCCGAATCGATGCTCACTCCCGCCGACGCGTTCTACTGCCGCAACCACGGGCCGATCCCCGACTTCGGCGCCGAGCGCTGGCAGCTCAGCGTCGGCGGCGCCGTCGCCGAACCGCTCATCCTCGACCACGCCGCACTGTCCACCCGGTTCCGTGCCCACGAGGTGGTGGCCACGCTGGCGTGCGCGGGCAACCGCCGCGCCGAACTGGCCGCGGTGCGACCGCTGCCCGGCAAGGAGCCGTGGCAGCAGGGTGCGCTCTCCACCGCGGTGTGGCGCGGGGCCCGGCTGGCCGACGTGTTGCGGGCCGCCGACGTCGATCCCGGCGCGGACCTGCACGTGGCGTTCACCGCCCCGGACGTCTCGACCATCCCCGACCCACCGGAGCCGTTCGGGGCGTCGATCCCGCTGGCCAAGGCGCTGTCCGAGGAGGTGCTGCTGGCCTGGGAGATGAACGGGGCGCCGCTGCCGCGGCTACACGGCGGCCCGGTGCGGGTGGTGGTGCCCGGCTACATCGGGGCGCGCAGCGTCAAATGGGTGACCGGGATCGTGGTGCAGCCGTTCGAGTCGCACAACCACTTTCAGCGGGTCGACTACCGCCTCGACGGGTCCGCGCTGACCGCCCTGGCGCTCAACTGCGCCATCCTCGATCCCGACGACGGCGTCCGGATCGACGGCGGGCCGGTGCGGCTGGCCGGCTACGCGATCGCGGAGGACGCCCGCCGGATCGATCGGGTTGAGGTCTCCACTGACGGCGGGGCCGGCTGGCAGACCGCACGTCTGGCGCCGGCCGAGCACCGCTGGGCGTGGCGGCGCTGGTCGCTGTCGGTCGACGCGGAAGCCGGGCCGCTGAGCGTGCTGGCCCGAGCCTGGGACGACGGCGGGGCCACGCAACCGGAATCACCGGTGCCGCTGTGGAATCCGGGCGGCTACGCCAACAACGCCTGGGCACGAAGGGAATTGATGGTCGGCTCGGGGTGACAGCCCGGGGTGGCCGTCAGGGCCGGCGCAGGAACTCCAGCGCCACTGCCTCGAAGGCGTCCTTGGCCTCGATCATCGTCCAGTGCCCGCAGTTGGGGAACACGTGGAACTCGGCGTTGGGGATGGTCCGCATCGGGATCAGCGCCATGTCCAGCGGGCTGACCCGGTCGTCGCGGCCCCAGGTGACCAGGGTGGGCGCCTTGACCCGGTGCATCATCGCCCACGGCAGCGGCCCCTTGGACTGGGCCATCATCTTCGTCATCGCCGCGAACGCCTCTTTGCCGTACATTCGGCGCGCCCCGGCCAGCGTCTCCGGGTCGGTGGCCAGCTGCCAGCGTTCCTCGATGAGCTCCTCGGTGACCACCGCAGGGTCGTAGACCATCGAGTGCAGCCAGCGCACCAGCCGCTCCCGGCTGGGGTCGTCGGTGAACTCCTGCAGCAGCCGGATGCCCTCGGCCGGGCCCGGGCTGAGCAGGTTGGTGCCGATCCCGCCGACGGTCACCAGCCGGCGCACCTTGTCGGGGTTGCCGATCGCGTAGTTGATGCCGACGCCGCCGCCCATCGAGTTGCCGACGATGCTGACCTCGCCGAGGTCCAGGGCGTCGGCGAACTGGCCGACCGCGCCGAACGCGCTCACCATCGGGTGCCCGCCGAAGTCGTCGCTGACCCCGAAGCCGGGGAACTCCAGCACCAGGCAGCGGAAGTGCTCGGCGAAGGCGGGCAGGATGCCGCGGAAGTTGCGCCAGCCGCTGACCCCCGGCCCGGAGCCGTGCAGCATCAGCAGCGTCGGGCCGTCACCGGCCTCGTGGTAGCGCAGCATCCCCTGCTCGGTGCTGACCTCGCGCTGGGTGTCCTGGTAGCTCAGTTCTGCCGGCATGTGTCTCCTCACCTGGTCTCCGGCATCGACCCTAAGGCGACCCGGCGCGCCTCACCGGGTCGGGGTCCTAGCGCGACGCCCCGAAGGACCTGAACCGCTTGAGGTAGCCGCCCAGCCTGCGCACCGGCACGCTGCGCGGCCAGTCATCGGCGCGGAAGTAGGCGTCCGAGCCGCCGTCGACGAACACCACGCTGCCGCACAGGAATTCCGCCGCATCGGAGAGCATGAACATCATCCAGTCGGCCAACTGCCCGGCATCACCGAAATGCCCGACCGGCACCGGGAACGACTTGATCGCCTTGGCCTCGCGCGGGGTGGACAGCTGCTTCTCCAGCAGCGGGGTCATGATCGCCCCCGGCGCCAGCACGTTGAGCCGGATCCCGGCGCCGGCCCACTGCGGCGTCACCGCCTGGCGGCGCACCCAGCGGGCCACCGCGGTCTTGGACGCGGCGTAGGCCAGCGACGGCCCGCCGGGGCCGAACAGCCCCACCAGCCGCTCGGCCCGACGGGCGTTACCGGCCAGCAGCGCCCGCACCGCCAGCCGCGGCATCGCCGGGGTGACGGTGGCCGAGTTCGAGCCGATCACCACCACCTTGGCGGAGCCGACGGCGGCGAACGCCGTGCGCCACGCCTCCAGCAGCTCCACCACCCCGAAGTGGTTGACCGCGAAGATCATCCGCGCCCGGTCCCGGCCGGGGGTCGGGCCGAGCCCGGCGGCCAGCACCGCGCCGTCGAGGCGCCCGCCGGCCGCGGCGAGCACCGCAGCGGCGCCGTCGGCGCGCCCGGCCGGGGTGGACAGGTCCGCGATCACCTCGGCCTCGCGCAGATCCACCCCGATCACGGTGTGCCCGGCCGCGCGCAGCTTGTCCGCGGCCTGCTTGCCCATCCCCGACGCGGCCCCGGTGACCGCATAAATCCCCATCTACAGCACCCCGCGCAGCCCGTCGGCGCCGAACGCCGGTTCCAGCATCGAGGTGAAGTCCGGTCCGCGGCGCAGCGACTGCCCGCCGTCGACGTTGATGACCTGCCCGGTGATCCATTCGGCGGCGTCGGAGAGCAGGAACAGCGCCAGGTTGGCCACGTCGGTGACCTCGCCGGGCCGCGGCAGCGGCGTGTTGATCGCGTAGTCCTCGCTCAGCGCAGGCGAGTCCAGGATCGCGGTGACCAGTTCGGTGCGGATCAGCCCCGGCCGGATCCCGTTGACCCGCACCCGGGAGGCGCCCAGTTCGTCGGCGGCCAGTTTCATCAGGTGGTCGACCGCGGACTTGGTGGGCCCGTAGGCGCCGAACCAGCGGTGGGTGTTCGACGCCGCGATCGAGGAGATCCCCACGAACGATCCACCGCCGCCGCGCACCAGCTCCGCGGCGCTGTGTTTGAGCACGTGCATGGTGCCGGTGACGTTGAGCTCGACGGTGCGCGCCCAGGCCGCCGAGTCGATCTGGGTGACCGGCCCGATGGTCTGCGAGCCGCCCGCGCAATGCACCACCCCGTGCAGCCGGCCGTGCCGCTCGACGAGGCCGGCGACCGCGGCGTCCACCTGCTGCTCGTCGGTGACGTCCACCGAGCGGTGCTCGACCCGCCCGCCGATCTCGTCGGCGGCGGCGGCCAGCCGGTCGGCGTCGCGACCGACGATCAGCACGTCCGCGCCCGCGGCGGTCAGAGCGGCCGCCACCCCCTTGCCGATACCGCTGCCGCCGCCGGTCACCAAGAAACTGCGGTCGGCGAAATCGAGCTGCATGCTGCCTCCTGGGTCAGGGCCGGTCGCGCCGGGCCGTTTCAGTCGGGCCCGCGGTGCGCCAGTCCTCGACGTCGGGCGGCAGCGCCACCGGGAAGCGGTTGTCGTTGGTCGCCGCCCAGTGGGCGTGCCCGAGCTGGTGGATGTGGAAGCCGTGCCGCAGCGCCTCGTCGAAACCCATCGCGTCGGTGGCGGCGTTGACCGAGTCCTTGATCAGCAGCGCCGCCATCGTCGGGCGCTGCGCGATACGCCGGGCGAACGCCAGGGTGTCCTCCTCGAGGCGGTCGAGCGGGAACACCTTGGACACCATGCCCAGCCGATGCGCCTCGTCCGCGTCGATCGAGTCGCCGGTCAGCAGCAGCTCTTTGGCCTTGCGCGGTCCGAATTCCCAGGGGTGGGCATAGTATTCGACGCCGGGCATGCCCAGCCGCACCCCGACCACGTCGGAGAACCGGGCGTTGTCGGCGGCGACGATCAGGTCGCACGCCCACATCAGCATCAGCCCCGCCGAGATGACGTTGCCCTGCACCGAGGCGATGGTGATCTTGCGCAGGTCGCGCCAGCGCCGGGTGTTCTCGAAGTAGAAGTGCCACTCCTGCAGGTAGGTCTTCTCCACCACGCCGGTGCGGGTGCCGCCGTGGGTGGTGAACGTGGGGTGCTGGCCGGGTCCGGGCCTGCGCTCGGTGAGCGCCTCCTCCGAGCCCAGGTCGTGGCCGGCGGAGAAGTTCTTGCCGCGCGCCGCGAGGATCACCACCCGCACCTCGTCGTCGGCCTCGGCGCGGGCGAACGCCTCGTCGAGGGCGACCAGCAGGGTGCGGTGCTGGGCGTTGTGGCTTTCCGGCCGGTTCAGCCAGATCCGGGCGATCCGGCCGTCGTCGAGGGTCTCGTAGGTCACCGTCTCGGCAGTCACGTGCAGCACCCTACCTGCCGGCCCGGGCCGGCTGACCGCCGCGATCTGGGCATTTCGCCTACAGTTGACCCCATGTCCGCAAAATCTGATCCCGCCGCGATCGGCGAGGTGGAGCCGCTGGCCGACAGCACCGAACGGCAGGCGCGGCGGGTGGTGGCCGCCTACGCGACCGATGCCGACGAGTGCCGGGTATTCCTGTCGATGCTCGGTATCGGGCCGGCGAAGACCGACGCCTAGATGGGGACGGGACCGCACGGCGAGTCCGATTTCGTCGTGGTGGCCAACCGGTTGCCCATCGACATGGAGCGGCACCCGGACGGCAGCACCACCTGGAAGCGTGCCCCGGGCGGTCTGGTCACCGCGCTGGAGCCGCTGCTGCGCCGCCGCCGCGGCGCCTGGGTGGGCTGGCCGGGGGTGGCCGACCTGCCCGCCGACGCCCACCAGCCGATCGCCGACGACGACCTGCTGCTGCACCCGGTGCCGCTCAGCGGCGACGACATCGCCGAGTACTACGAGGGGTTCTCCAACGCCACGCTGTGGCCGCTGTACCACGACGTGATCGTCAAACCCACCTACCACCGGGCTTGGTGGGACCGCTACGTCGACGTCAACCGGCGGTTCGCCGAGGCCACCTCGCGGGCCGCCGCGCACGGCGCGACGGTGTGGGTGCAGGACTACCAGCTGCAGCTGGTGCCCGCGATGTTGCGGGAGTTGCGCCCCGACCTGACCATCGGCTTCTTCCTGCACATCCCGTTCCCGCCGGTCGAGCTGTTCATGCAGCTGCCGTGGCGCACCGAGATCACCGAGGGGCTGCTCGGCGCCGACCTGGTCGGCTTCCACCTGACCGGCGGCGCGCAGAACTTCCTGATCCTGTCCCGCCGGCTGGTGGGCGCCTCCACCAGCCGCGCCTCGGTCGGGGTGCGCTCGCGGTTCGGTGAGGTGGCCTACGGGTCGCGCACCGTGCGGGTCGGCGCGTTCCCGATCTCCATCGACTCCGCCAGCCTCGACCGGCAGGCCCGCCAACGCGCGGTGCGCCGCCGCGCCCGCGAGATCCGCGCCGAGCTGGGCAACCCGCGCACGATCCTGCTCGGCGTGGACCGGCTGGACTACACCAAGGGCATCGACGTCCGGCTCAAGGCGTTCTCCGAGCTGCTCGCCGAGGGCCGGGTCAGCGGCGCGGACACCGTGTTCGTCCAGCTGGCCACCCCCAGCCGGGAGCGGGTGGACAGCTACCGGGAGCTGCGCGACGACATCGAACGCGAGGTCGGCCACATCAACGGCGAGTACGGCGAGGTCGGCCACCCGGTGGTGCACTACCTGCACCGCCCGGTGCCGCGCGACGAGCTGATCGCGTTCTTCGTGGCCGCCGACGTCATGCTGGTCACCCCGCTGCGCGACGGCATGAACCTGGTGGCCAAGGAGTACATCGCCTGCCGCAGCGACCTGGGCGGCGCGCTGGTGCTCAGCGAGTTCACCGGCGCCGCCGACGAACTGCGGCACGCCTACCTGGTGAACCCGCACGACCTGGACGGGGTGAAGAACACCATCGAGGCCGCGATCGGCCAGTCCGCCGACGAGGGCCGGCGCCGGATGCGGACCCTGCGCAGGCAGGTGCTCACCCACGACGTGGACCGCTGGGCCCGATCGTTCCTGGACGCCCTGGGGGCGGCGGGCGCCGATCCGGCAACACCGCCGGGCGGCTCTGCTTAAATTGGGCACCATGATGCGATCTCGTGGACTGGCCGGTGCCGCCGCCGTCGTCGCCGCCGCGGTGGGGCTGACCGCGGCAGGCCCCGCCGTCGCACAGCCCGCCGCCCCGATCCAGGGGATGTACACCTACCACGAGGACGGCGCCCCGACGGCGACGTGGCGGCTCTACCCGACCTGCACGCCGATGGGTTGTTCCATCCTCGGGTCAATGGTCGTGCCCAACACGTCCGACGAGAAGGCCGGCCAGTTCCGGCTGACCAACAACCTGTGGACGACGAGTTTCCCGGTGCCGCGCGGGTTGACCTGCCCGGACGGTTCGACGGCCGAGATCCAGGAGACCTACAGCTTCGACAGCGTGACGTTGGCCGGCACCCACACCCGGTCCAACGCCGAGGTGTGCGGCGGGAAGGTGGCCCCGGCGTTGACCAAGACGCCGTTCACGCTGACCTTCGACCGGCCGCTGGACGTCCCGATCGACCAGCACCCGTTGCACTGCAACGACCCGTGGCACTGCTCGGCGTGACTCAGATCGGCTTGATCATGTCGATCAGCCAGCGGCCGTCGACCTTCTGGTAGCTGACCTGCACCCGCGCCCCGTCGACCAGCGGTTCCTTGCTCTTGTCGGTGACCGTGCGGTTCAGGTAGACCAGCACCGTGCCGGTGTTGCGGGCCGCGGACATCACACCCCGGCCGACCACGTTGACCTGGCTGACGATCTGGCGTTGCCGGGCCTGCGGGATGACCGTCTGGGTGGCCTGGGTCTCGAATTCCTGCCGGTAGCCCGGGGTCAGCAGCGGGTAGACGTCGGTCATCGTGGTTTCGACGGTCTGGTAGTCGTAGCCGAGGATCTTCGGGATCGTCTCGGCGGCCAGCGGCGCGAGTTCCGCGCGGGTGTCCTGGGCGGCGCGGGACTCCACCCGCTGCCAGTACAGTGACCCGCCGACCGCCGCCAGCGCGACGAACCCGACTGCCAGCAGCACCGCGAGCATCCCGACCAACCGCTGCGGCCACGGCGACGTCCCGGGCATCACGCGCCCCCGTTGGGCCAGAGCAGGTCGTAGGCGGTCATCGCGCCGGTCGAGTCCTCCTGCACGATCACCCGCAGCCGGTACGGCTGGGACGGCTGGTTGACGCCGTCGTTGACGTCGGTGGCGGTGACCCGGGCGGCCACCAGCACCGAGGCCCGGTCGGTGTCCTCGTCGATGCCCTCCAGGGCGGCGGCGTTGATCACCGCCTCCGAGTCGGCCTTGGTGTCGACGAACAGGCCCTTGAGCATGTCGACGGTGCCGGGCTGGCTGAACTGGTCGCGCAGCGGCCCGCTGAGGTCGTGGATCCAGCGGTCGATGCTGTCATCGATGTGGTCCTGGTCGTAGCTGAACATGTTGACCACCATCTGGGTGGCGGTGTCGACGAACCGCTGCTGGCGATCCGCCTGCGCATCGGCGCGATGCTGGGACCGGGCGGCCACCGCGACCAGCCCGGCCAGCACCGCGGTGAGCACGAACGCGGTGGCCGCGGCCACCGCGGCGACCAGCATCCGATGCGACTGCGGGCGCGCCGGCGGGCCCGGGGGCAGCACGGGTGCGGCCGGCCGGCCGGTGGAGACCACCCGCGCGGTGGCCGCCTCCCCGGCAGGCCCGGCCTGGCGCGACGCGCGGCGGCGCACCCGGGCGCCGGTGTCCGCGGTCGTGTCGTTCTGCTCGGTTGCCACGTCGGCCATTATGCGGATCTGGGGTCGAGCATCAAATCCACCCAGTTCTCCGCCGAGGTCGCCCCGCTCGCCCCGGACGCGAACACCCCGGTGGTGCCGTCCTGGTCGACGAACTCCCCGCTCTGCGAGTCGTAGACGCCGTAGGCGGGCCCGGCGGCCTGCGGCGGCGGGCCGGGCGGCGGTCCCGGCGGCTGACGCCCGTAGGGCGGCAGGCCGTCGTTGCCGCCCGGGGCGGTCGGCAGGTTCTGGTCCGGCGGCGCGTAGTACGGCCACGGCGCGGGCTGCGGGCCCGGCTCGTTGGGCGGCATCGGCAGCGGATACGGCGGGTTGGGCGCCGGTCCCGGACCGGGCGGGGTTCCCGGCGGCAGCTGCACCACCGGCGGGCCGGGGTCGTAGTCGGCTTCCGGTGGGATGTAGGGGAACTTGTTCATCGGCAGGGTCATCCGCGGGTCGGTGACCGGAACGCTGCCGTACGGGATCGGCGGGCCCCGCCACGGGTTGGAGCCGATCGGCTTGTAGCCCTCCGGGTCGCGGCACAGCTGCACGGTGGGGGCGCGTTTGCCGGGCACCTCCATGCAGGGGTAGTTCCGCGCCCCGCGCACCACCGCCGGATCGTTCTGCGCGGTCTTGCAGTATAGGTCGTCGGGCAGTTCGCGCAGCGTCTCATCGGCCGGGGACCGGATCTCGGTGAACGGCACGAACCCGACCAGGCACGGCGGCGGGTCGCCGAGGCTGACCTTGAAGTCGAGCTTGCCGCCCTCGTCGGGGGGCACCCCGCCCGCGACGGTGATCAGCGCCGCGATCAGGGCCGGGAAGATCACCAGCGCCTGCTCGATGGACTTGTGGTAGATGACCCCGATCCGGCCCAGGTTGGCCAGGTTGGCGGCCAGCGCCGGGAACGACGGCCGGATCCCGCTGAAGGCGGTGTTGGCGGCGTCGACCGCGCCGGGGGTGGTGGCCAGGGTCTGGCGGAACTCCGGGTCGGCGTTGCGCATCTCGGTGGTGAACCGGGCCAGCCCGTCGGCCATCGCCTTGATGTCGTCGCCGGCGCGGATCTGGGCATCGAGGAACGGGCCGACCTGGTCGATCAGCGCGAAGGTGTCCCCGGCGTTGGCGTTGGCCTCGTCGACCAGCAGCCGGGACGCCTCGATGAGCCGGGCCAACTCCGGTCCGGAGCCGTGGAAGGCCTTGAACGCCTCGGTCAGCAGGTCCTGCACCCTGCTGTCGGAGAGGCTGCTGACCAGGTTCTGCGCCTCGGCGAGCATGCCGGCGATGTCCTGGCCGATCGCGGTGCGGTCCTGGCCGATGCGGGCGCCGTCGCGCAGCTTCTCCTTCGACGCCGGGTCCGGCGGCACCAGGTCGATGTACTGCTCGCCGATGGCCGAGACGCTCTTGACGGTCGCGGTGACGTTGTCCGGGATCGGCATGCCCGAGTTCAGCCGCATGTGCGCGTCGACACCGTCGTCGTTGAGGCTCACCGACTGCACCCGCCCGACGGTCACGCCGCGGTAGGTGACGTTGGCGTTCTCGTAGATGCCGCCTGCGGCGACGAAGTCGGCAGTCACGTTGTAGGTGCCGATGCCCAGCGCGGAGGGCACCTGCAGGTAGAAGATCGAGATGGCGCCGACGGACAGCACGGTGACCAGCGAGAAGATGGCCAACTGCACCCGGGTGAGACGGTCCAGCATCAGCCCTCACCCCCGTTCTTCGGCGGGATCTCGAACGGGTTCGCGGCCTGCCCGGACAGGTTCGCCATCGCCCCGATGAGGTAGTCCGGCGGGTTGACCACCTCGGAGAGGTGCTGCATGTTCGGGTCGAGGGCGGAGGTGGTGAACACCGTCTCGCCGAGCCGGCGCAGGGTCAGGTCGAAGGTGACGAACACGTTGAGGTAGTCGCCGCGCACCGCGTTCTTGATGTAGTAGCTGGTGAACGGGAACGTCAGGATGATCGGCAGCGCGCCGACCAGGTTGTCGGCGTTGTCGGCGAAGGACTTGACCACCGGGTACATGTCGATCAGGTCGGCGACGAAGTCTTCCTTGGTCTCCGAGAGCACCCGCGCGGCCACCTCGCCCATCCGGCCGAGCGCGGTGAACGCGTCGACCATGACGCCGCTGTTCTCGTTGAGCACCCCCAGCGCGCCGGGCAGCGATTCCAGCGCGTTGCCCAGGTGCTCCTTGTTGGCGGCCAGCTTGCCGGAGAACCGGTTGAGCCCGTCGAGCGCGGCGATGATGTCGCCGGTCTGCTGCTCGAGGGACCCGGTGAGTTCGGCCAGCCGCGGGATCAGGGTGTTCAGCCCCTCGGTGCGGCCCACCACCGCGGCGTACATCTCCTCGGTGACGTCCTGGAGCGCCCCGAGATTGCCGTTGTTGACCACCATGCCCAGCGAGGCCAGCACTTCCTCGGTGGTCGGGTAGCGATCGGAGTTGGTCAGCAGGATCTCCGAGCCCTCGCTCAGCCTGCCGATCGGCGGGGTGTCCTCGGGTTCGGCCAGCGCGACGTGCTGGGATCCGAGCAGCGAGGTCTGCGCCACCCGGGCGATGGCGTTGGCGGGCAGGTCCACGTCGCCTTCCAGCGACAGCTGCAGCAGCGCGTAGAAGGTGCCGTCCGGGCGCTGCACGGCCTGCACCCCCGAGACGCTGCCGACGGTGACGTCGTCGATCATCACCGGCGAGTTCTGCGGCAGGGTGGCCACGTCGGGCACCTGCACCCAGATGTTGTAGGAGCCCTTGCCGTGCCCCTTGGTGCCGGGCATGTTCAGCGAGTTCAGTCCGCCGAACTGGCAGCCGGCCAGCAGCAGCCCGGCCGTCGCCAGCACCCCGGCGCGTCTCAGCCGCGCCGTCCACCGCGTCGCGCTCATTCGCCGTCCCCCTGCTCGCCCTGCTCGGGGTCGGCGGGCAGCAGCAGCTTGCTGATCTCCGCGGGGTCCGGCGGGGTCACGCCGGGCAGCGGCTGCCACTGCAGGTAGGGGATCGGGGTCTGTGCCTTCGCCTGGGTCTCCGGGGTGTCGTAGATGACCTGCCCCTTGTAGGCGGTGATGCCGTTGACCGGGTGCAGCAGCAGCGGCGGGAAGTTCATCGATGCGCGGCGCAGCACCGGGCCCATCCGCTGCCGGCAGATCTCGGCGCGTTTGAAGTTCTCCGGGTTGGAGCCGACGTCGAAGGTGCCCGCGCAGATGAACTGCACCGGGTTGGCCAGGTTGGGCAGCGACAGCAGCCCGGTCACCGCGCCCTGGGCGGGGTCGTAGATGTTGTAGAAGTTCGCCAGCCCGTTGGGGGTGATGTGCAGGACCTGCTCGATGGCGTCGCTCTGGTCGGTGGTGATCTGGGTGAGCTGGGACAGCTTGTCCACCGAGCCGATCAGCACGTCGTTGTTCTCGTTGAGGAAGCCGCGCACGTCCAACAGCGCCTGGTTGAGGGTGCCCAGGGTGGTGTCGAGGCCGACCGAGCTGTCGGCCAGCACCTGGGAGACCGAGGCGACGTGGTCGGAGAACTGCACCATCTGCTCGTTGCTGGCGGACAGCGCGTCGACCAGGATGTGCAGGTTCTTGATGGTGCCGAACAGGTCCCCGCGCGAGTCGCCGAGCCGCCCGGCGGTCTGGGAAAGCTCGCGCAGCGCCTCACGGAACGAGTCGCCGTTGCCGTCGAAGGTGTCGGCGGCCTGGTTGACGAACCGGCTCAGCGGGCCCTGCAACTCGCCGATCTGCGGGCCCAGCTGACCGCTGAGCTTGGTGAGCTCGGACTTCACGTCGTCCCACTCCACCGGCACCGCGGTGCGGTCGGTGTCCAGCGCCGCCCCGTCGGGCAGCGTCGCCCCGCCGGTGTAGGCGGGTCGCAACTGGATGAACCGAGCCGAGACGATGTTGGGTGCGATCACGATGGCGTCGGCGTCGGCGGGGATCTTGATCCCCGGGTTGATCGTCATCGTGACCTTGACGTCGTCGGCGCGCGGCTCGATGGAGTCGATGCGGCCCACCGGCACCCCGGCGACCCGGACGTCGTCGGCCGGGTAGAGCCCGACCGCCGACGGGAAGTACGCGACGATCGTGTGCCCGCGGGTGGCCGGCCAGACCAGATAGATCCCGGCGGCCAGCATCGCCACCAGCACCCCGACCAGGGTGCGGCGCATGGCCGTGTTGCGGAAGCCGGTCGAGGTGATCGTCATGGGGACCTCGGCCTGATGATGAGGCGTTCGGTGATCATCCCGCGCAGGTAGTCGGCGAGGCTGTCGGGCAGCTTGCCGGGCTGGAAGTAGGCGTCGAGCAGCACCTCGGAGATGGTGGCCGGCGGCAGACCGTAGAGGTTGATCTGGAAGCCGGGGCCGGACCCGACGACCTCACCGAGCGCGGTGGCGAAGCCGGGCAGCCGGCGCAGGCCCTCGCTGATGTGGTCCTTGCGCTCCAGCAGGTTGTCGAGCACCAGGTTGAGCTTGGTCAGGGCGGGGCCGAACTCGGCCTGGTTGTCGGTGACGAACCCGGACAGCTGGGTCGAGACGTCGTCGATGCCGGTGATCAGCGTGGCCAGCGCCTGACGGCGCTGGTCGAGCGCGGCGAAGAGCTGGTTGCCGTCGTTGACCAGCTGGGTGACCTGGTCGGCGCGATCACTGAGCGAGGCGGTGACCGACCTGGCGTGGCCGAGCAGCTGACCGAACGCCTCATCGCGGGCGTTGAGGCTGCGCGACAGTGCGGCCACCCCGTCCAGCGCACCCCGCAGCTGCGGGGTGGCCTCGTGCAGCGAGTCGGTCAGCACGTTCAGCGCCCGTTCGAGCTGGTCCTTGTCCAGGGCGCCCGCGTTGCCGCCCAGGTCCTGCAGCGCCGTGTTCAGCGTGTAGGGGGTGGTGGTCCGTCCGACCGGGATGACGGTGACCGCGCCGGAGCCGCCCGGGCTGATCGCCAGCGCCTTCTCCCCCAGCACGGTCTCGGTGCGGATCGCGGCCAGCGACTGGTCGCCGATGGTCAGCGTGCGGTCCACGGTGAAGTCCACCCGGGCGTTGGCGCCGTCGAGCGCCACCGACTTGACCTTGCCGACCTTGATCCCGGAGATCTGCACGTCGCTGCCCGGCGCGATGCCGCTGGCGTCGGTGAAGTAGGCGCTGTAGTTCCTGCCCTGCGGCCAGAACGGCAGCGAGGTGTAGCCGAACGACACCAACACCAGGCAGACCACGGCGACCACGCCGAAGATCCCGGTACGCAGAGTGCGGTCCATCATGGACACGCCGTCAATCCTTGACAGGGGAGCACCTCCCCTTCGACGGGTCGGCGGGGCCGCCGAACGGGATCAGCACGTCACTGGCGGCCGGGCCGTTGATCTTGATCCGGATCGAGCAGTAGTAGATGTTGAAGAACGACCCGTAGGCGCCGAGCGCGTTGAGCCGCATGTAGTTCTCGGCCAGCGGCTCGATGACGTCGTTGACCTCGCCCTTGCGGTCGTCGAGCACGGTGGCCATCGGCCGGATGTTCTCCAGCACGCCCTGCAGCGGCCGGCGGCCCTTGACCAGCATGTCGGTGAGGTCCGATTCGGCGGAGGCCAGCGGCTCGATCGCCCCGGCGATCGGGTCGCGGCCCTCGGCGAGGCTGGTGATGAGCTGCTGGAGCTGGTCGACGCTGGTGTCGAACTCCTCGGCCTTGGCGTCCACGGTGCCCAGCACCGTGTTGAGGTTGGTGACGGTGTCGCCGATGAGCTGGTCGCGGGCGGCCAGGGACTGGCTGAACGCGCTGGTGGAGGCCAGCATCGACGACAGCGCGCCGTCGTTGCCCTGCAGCAGTTCGATGATCGCGCCGCTGATCTCGTTGACCTTCTGCCCGTCGAGGCCCTTGACCACCGGCCGCAGCCCGCCGAGCAGCGCGTCGAGGTCCAGCGCCGGCTGGGTGTTGTCCAGCGGCAGGGTGCCGCCCGGGGGCAGTTTGACCAGGTCGCCCGGCCCGGAGGTGATCTCCAGGTAGCGGTCGCCGACCAGGTTCTCGTAGCGGATCAGCGCCTGCGAGGAGGTGTAGAGCTGGTAGCGCTTGTTGACGTCGAAGGTGACGTCGACGTTGTTGTCGTCCTGGAGTTTCACCGATTTCACGGTGCCCACCGGGATACCGGCGATCCGCACGTCCTGGCCGGACTTCAGCCGGGAGGCGGTGTGGAAGGTGGCGTGGTAGGTGTTGCCCGCGGCGAACCGGAACTCTCCGAAGATCACCACCAGCCCGACCGCGACGAGCAGCATCACCACGGTGAACACCGACACCTTGACCATCGTCTTGTCCACGCGCATCAGTACTCGTCCCGTTCCGCGAAGGCGCCGTTGAACAGGAACTGCGCGGTCGACGGGGCGTCGAACTGCAGCTCGGTGTTCGGTTCGAACGGAATGTAGGCGTTGTCGGTCACCAGGAACGGCGCCCGGTACCAGGAGCCGCCCATCTGCTTGTTCGGGAAGTTGGGCAGCCCACGGCAGTTGGGCCCGCCGGAGGCGTTGACCATCGGCAGGCTCTCCGGGTACGTGTAGCCGGGCACGCCGGGCACGAAGTTGGAGGAGACGAACAGCCCCGGCTTGGTGCCACCGATGATCGGACCGAAGTTCTGCTTGGCGGTGACCAGCGCCTCCAGCAGGCAGCCGAACTCCGGCGAGTAGTCGCCGAGCACCTTCGCCGGCGCCCGGGCCCGCTGGATTGCGGCGATGTAGTCGTCGGTGGCCGGCGCGAGGGTGTCGTAGGCGTTGTTGGCCAGCCCGGTGGCGGCCAGCAGCGCCGCGTTGAGGTTGTCCTGCTGGTCGACGATCGTGGCGCTGATGTCGGGGACGTTGCTGACGACCGTCACCAGGTCGTCGCCCGCGTCGGCGTAGATGTTGCCGACGGTCGCGGTTTTGGCGAACAGCTCATGCACGGTGGGCATCCGCGGGTTGAGTTGGGCCAGATAGTCGTTCAGTCCGGTCAGGGTGGCGCCCAGGTCGTCGCCGTGGCCGCGCAGGCCCTCCCCCAGCGCGCTCATCGTCGCGTTGAGGTGCACCGGGTCGACCTTCTTGAGCACGTCGCTGAGGGACTCGAACAGCGTGTTGGCCTCCACCTGCACCGCCGAGGCGTCCACCACGGTGTCCGGGCGCATCGGCGCCGCCGGCTTGGTGTCAGCTTCCGGTTTGAGGAACTCCACCGCCTTGGCGCCGAAGATGGTGTTGCTGGCGATGTGCACGGTCGCGTCCGACGGCACGTAGCGCAGTTGACCGCGGGTGATGGCCAGCGTCAGCTGCGCCTGGTCGCCGACGTAGTCGATGGACTTGACCTTGCCGATCTGCACGCCGCGGTATTTGACCTTGGCGTCGGGGTCCATGACCAGCCCGGCGCGCGGCGCGGTGACCGTGATCGTGTCGGTCGGGGTGAACGCCGCGGTGTAGGCCAGGAAGGTGAACACCGCGGCAGCCGCCAACAACGACGCCAGGATCGCCGCGGCGATCCTGACGTGTGTGCGGTTGGCGTCCGTGCTGGCCATGGTGCTGGTGTTCGGTCCTTTCGCTAACCGGAGAGGTTGAAGTTACCGGACCCGCCGTAGACGGCGAGCGAGATGAGCAAGGTGATGACGACCACGACGACCAGCGAGGTGCGCACGGCCTGGCCGACCGCGATGCCGACGCCGACGGGGCCGCCCGCGGCGTTGAAGCCGTGATAGGTGTGCACCAGCATCACCGCCACCGACATCACGATCGCCTGGGCGAACGACCAGAGCAGGTCGACGGGGTTCAGGAAGGTGTCGAAGTAGTGGTCGTAGAGCCCGGGCGACTGGCCGTTGATGTACACGGTGGTGAACCGGGCGGCGAAGAACGCGGCCAGCACCGCCAGCGAGTACAGCGGGATGATCGCGATCAGCCCGGCGATCAGGCGGGTGGACACCAGATAGGACACGGCATGCACCGCCATCGACTCCACCGCGTCGATCTCCTCGGCCACCCGCATCGCCCCGAGTTGGGCGGTGGCGCCGGCGCCGATCGTGGCGGCCAGCGCGATGCCGGCCACCACCGGCGCGACGATGCGCACGTTGAGGAACGCCGAGAGGAACCCGGTGAGCGCCTCGATGCCGATGTCGCCCAGCGAGGAGAAGCCCTGCACGGCGATGACCCCGCCGGAGGCCAGGGTCAGGAAGGTGGCGACGCCGACCGTGCCGCCGATCAGCACCAGCGCCCCGGTGCCCATCGTCATCTCCGCGATCAGCCGGATCGTCTCGCGGCGGTAGCGGGTGAGCGCGTTGGGGATGTAGCGCATCGACTGGCCGTAGAACAGCGCCTGCTCGCCGAAGCCGTCGGCGAAGCGCGGTAGCCCGGCGACGAAGCGCTGGAACTTGACGGTGGCGTCGTAACTCATCGCGGCCTCACCGGGTCAGCACCCGCACGCCGATCGCGGTCATGATGACGTTGATCACGAACAAGCAGATGAATGCGTAGACGACGGTCTCGTTGACCGCGTTGCCGACGCCCTTGGGCCCACCTTTTACGGTCAGGCCGCGGTAGCAGCCGACCAGCCCGGCCACCACCCCGAACAGCAGCGCCTTGACCTCCGCGAGCAGCAGTTCGGGCAGCCCGGTGAGCACGGTCAGCCCGTTGATGAATGCCCCCGGGTTGACGCCCTGGAGGAACACCGAGAAAACGTAGCCGCCGGACAGGCCGATGGCGCACACCAGCCCGTTGAGTAGCAGCGCCACGAAGGTCGAGGCCAGCACCCGCGGCACCACCAGCCGCGCCACCGGGTCGATGCCCAGCACCCGCATCGCGTCGATCTCCTCGCGGATGGTGCGGGCGCCCAGGTCGGCGCAGATCGCGGTGGCACCGGCCCCGGCCACCACCAGAACGGTGACCACCGGCCCCAGCTGGGTGATGGTGCCGAACGCGGTGCCGGCGCCGGAGAGGTCGGCGGCGCCGATCTCGCGCAGCAGGATGTTGAGGGTGAACGCCACCAGCACGGTGAACGGGATCGCGACCAGCAGCGTCGGCACCAGCGACACCCGCGCGATCATCCAGGTCTGATCGAGGAATTCGCGCAGCTGGAAGGGCCGACGGAAGATGCCCCGAAAGGTCTCGATGGACATCTCGAAGAAGCCGCCCACAGCCCGTGCCGGAACCGCGAGCCGCTCGATCAACCTCGGTTCCCTTCTCGCGCTGTGGTGTGGACAGCGTTGCACGCACTGGTTCGGTGGATGTCGGCCGCTGTGAGCGGCATCATATTAACTAGAACGTGTTCTCGCTGTCAAAGCTGGTAAAACGCACTTAATTCCGCTAAATACGGTCCGTTTCGGGTGCGCTCAGGACTCCATGACAGCGGTCGCCGCGAAGTTCACCGCCGGGTCCCGGTCGGCGAAGTAACCGCGCAGCGTCTCGCCGAGCACGGCCGGATCCCACGCCGAGGCCTCGGCGGTGAACTGGTGCTCGATGGTGGGTGCGGCCAGCAGCGTCACGGTCGGCCCGTAGACGATGAACAGCTGGCCGTTGACCTTCTCGGCGGCCGGCGAGGACAGGAACCGGACCAGGTTGACCACGTGCTCCGGGGAGAGCGAGTCGACCTCGCCCTCGGCCAGCTCCGGCTCCTCGCCGAAGACGGCGGCGGTCATCGCGGTGCGCGCCCGCGGCGCGATCGCGTTGGCGCAGACCCCGTAGTTGCCCAGGGCGCGGGCCGCCGACAGCGTCAGCGCGGTGATCCCCGCCTTGGCCGCGCCGTAGTTGGCCTGGCCGACCGGGCCCACCAGGCCCGCCTCGGAGGAGGTGTTGACCAGCCGGCCGTAGACCGTGCCGTCGCCGGCCTTGGCCTTCGCCCGCCAGTACGCGGCGGCGTTGCGGGTGAGCAGGAAGTGCCCCCGCAGGTGCACCGCGAGCACCGCGTCCCACTCCTCGTCGGACATGTTGAACAGCATCCGGTCCCGGGTGATCCCGGCGTTGTTGACCACGATCGACAACCCGCCGAGCTCGTCGGCGCGCTCCACCAGCGCGTCGGCGGTGGCCCGCTCGGAGATGTCGCCGGGCACCGCCACCGCGGTACCGCCCGCGGCGCTGATCTCGTCGACCACGTCGGAGGAGTCCAGGGCGGCCGCGATGTCGTTGATCACGACGGTGGCCCCGGACCTGGCCAGGCCGATGGCCTCGGCGCGGCCCAGTCCGGCGGCAGCACCGGTCACCACCGCGACCTTTCCGGAGAGATCGGTCGCGTTGTTGCTGTCAGTCAATTGATGAATACCTCTAGTCTCGGCGGATCAGGGCGGCGCGCGGACATTCGTCGATGGCCTGCTGGGCGTGTGCTTCCTTGTCCGCGGGGATCGGCGCGATCTTGACGTGCGCCTGCTCGTCGTCGTTCAGCTCGAAGATGTCGGGGTCGATACCAACACAGATGGCGTTGCCCTCACACCGATCGAGGTCCACTTCCACTCGCATGACTACCTCCTTGCACCGTGTGCCGAACGGACCCGGGGCTGCGGGCCGCGGCTACAGAATACGGCTTGGACCCTCAGACTAGAACGTGTTACAAGGAATGGCGAGTGCAGGGCCGTCGCCGGCGACCTGTGGCACGATGCATCGAATCGGAGGTCGACACGCCCATGCGCATCCACTACACCCCTGAGCAGGAAGATCTGCGTCGGGAGTTGCGGTCGTACTTCACCACGCTGATGACCCCGGAGCGGCGCGAAGCGCTCAGCTCAACCCAGGGCGAGTACGGCACCGGCAACGTCTACCGCGAGACCGTCGCCCAGATGGGCGCCGACGGCTGGCTCGCGCTGGGCTGGCCGACCGAGTACGGCGGGCAGGCCCGGCCGCCGATGGATCAGCTGATCTTCACCGACGAGGCGGCGATCGCCGGCGCCCCGGTGCCGTTCCTGACGATCAACAGCGTCGCCCCGACGATCATGGCGTTCGGCACCGACGAGCAGAAGAAGTTCTACCTGCCCAAGATCGCTTCCGGCGACCTGCATTTCGCGATCGGCTACTCCGAACCGGAGGCCGGTACCGACCTCGCGGCGCTGCGCACCACCGCGGTCCGCGACGGCGACGACTACGTGGTCAACGGGCAGAAGATGTGGACCTCGCTGATCGCCTACGCCGACTACGTCTGGCTGGCGGTGCGCACCAACCCCGAGGCCAAGAAGCACCGCGGCATCTCGATGCTGATCGTGCCGACCACCGCCGACGGGTTCTCCTGGACCCCGGTGCACACCATGGCCGGCCCGGACACCAGCGCCACCTACTACTCCGATGTGCGGGTGCCGGTGACCAACCTGGTCGGCGAGGAGAACGGCGGCTGGAAGCTGGTGACCAACCAGCTCAACCATGAGCGGGTGGCGCTGGTCTCGGCGCAGCCCATCTTCACCGCCCTCGACGAGGTGCGCCGGTGGGCGCAGGACACCAAGGACGTGCACGGCAACCGGCTGATCGACTCGCAGTGGGTCCAGCTGAACCTCGCCCGCGTGCACGCCAAGGCCGAGGTGCTCAAGCTGTACAACTGGGAGCTGGCCTCGGCCAAGGACGCCGCCCCCTCCCCTGCCGACGCGTCGGCCGCCAAGGTCTACGGCACCGAACTGGCCACCGAGGCCTACCGGCTGCTGATGGAGGTGCTGGGCAGCGCCGCCACCCTGCGCCAGGACTCGGCGGGCGTGCTGTTGCGCGGCCGGGTCGAGCGGATGCACCGCGCGGCACTGATCCTGACCTTCGGCGGCGGCACCAACGAGGTGCAGCGCGACATCATCGGCATGGTCGCCCTCGGCCTGCCCCGCAGCCGCTGACCCCTCCAGGCAAAGGACCTCTCATCATGGACTTCACCACCACCGAAGCGGCCCGGGATCTCTCCGGCCTGGTCGGCACCATCGTCGACAGTGTGTGCACCCCGGAGCACCAGCGCGCCCTCGACGGACTCGACCAGCGCTTCGATCGAGACCTGTGGCGGAAGCTCACCGACTCCGACATCCTCTCGGCGGTCGCCCCGGAATCGTTGGGCGGTGCCGACTTCGGCGTCCTCGAGCAGACCGCGGTGCTGACCGCACTCGGACGCCAACTGGCCGCGGTGCCCTATCTGGAGTCGGTGATTCTCGGAGCCGGCGCCCTGGCCCGATTCGGCTCCGAAGCGCTGCAACAGGATTGGGCGGTCCCGGCGGTCAACGGCACCAAGATCCTGACCGTCGCCCTCGACGCCGACATGGGAGAGGCGCCGGTGCGCGCCACCGGCGACGACTCCGGGTACACGCTCAGCGGCACCCGCACCCAGGTGGGCTACGCCGCGGTCGCCGACGCCTTCCTGGTTGCGGCCGACACCGACGACGGCGCGCGGGTGTTCCTCCTCGACGCCGACACCCCGGGGTTGACGGTGACCGCACTGGACACCACCGGCCGCGGCTCGGTCGGGCACCTGGAGTTGGCGCAGGTGACCGCCGACGCCTCCCTGGTGGTCGGTGACGACACCACGCTGCCCTGGCTGCTTTCCCGGCGCACGCTGGGGCGCAGCGCGTTTCAGCTCGGCGTGCTCGAGCGCGGCCTGGAGCTGACCGCGGAGTACGCCCGTGAGCGCGAGCAGTTCGACCGCCCGATCGGCAGTTTTCAGGCGGTGGCCCAACGCCTCGCCGACGGCTACATCGACATCAAGGGCCTGCGCCTGACTCTGACCCAGGCCGCCTGGCGGGTCTCCGAAGACCTGCCGGCGGACAACGAGGTCGCGACCGCCGCGTTCTGGGCCGCCGATGCCGGCCACCGGGTGGCGCACACGATCGTGCACATCCACGGCGGCGTCGGCATCGACGTCGACCACCCGGTGCACCGCTACTTCCTGTCCGCCAAGCAGACCGAGTTCGCCCTCGGCAACGCCACCGGTGCGCTGCTGTCGATCGGCCGCAATCTGGCCGACAGCCCGGCCTGACTCGCGTCCGTGTCGGAGCTGACCGTCACCGCGCCGCTGTCCCGGTTGGCGCAGGTCGACGATCGTGGCGTACACAGCGAGGACGGTTTCGTCAGCTGGCGCAATCACATTCAGGACGGCGCCGAGTTGGGAGCCGCCCTGCGGGCGCGGCTGGACCCGACCAGACCGCCGCACGTCGGTGTGCTGCTGGGCAACACACCGCTGTTCTCCGCACTGCTGGTGGCGGCCGCCCACAGCGGCGTCGTCCCGGTGGGGCTCAACCCCATCCGCCGCGGCGCCGCGCTCGCCCGCGACATCGAACACGCCGACTGCCAACTGGTGCTGACCGACGACACCTCGGGGATTTCGGTGCCGGGCGCGATCGACGTGGCATCACCGGAGTGGGCCGCGGAGTTGGCCTCCCACTCCGGGGTACCGGTGGACTTCCCGGCGGCCGACCCCGACGACCTGTTCATGCTGATCTTCACCTCCGGAACCGGCGGCGACCCCAAGGCGGTGCGCTGCACGCACTGGAAGGTCGCCCACCCGGGCCGAATGCTGGCCGAACGCTTCGGCCTGGGCCCGGCCGACACCTGCTATCTGGCGATGCCGCTGTTCCACTCCAACGCGATCATGGCGGGCTGGGCGCCGGCGGTGCACGCCGGTGCCTCGATCGCGTTGCGGCGCAAGTTCTCCGCCTCCGGCTTCCTTCCCGACGTGCGCCGCTACAACGCCACCTACGCCAATTACGTCGGCAAGCCGCTCTCCTACGTCCTGGCGGCCCCGCCGGCCCCCGACGACGCCGACAACCCGCTGCGGCTGGTGTACGGCAACGAGGGCGCGGCCCGTGACATCGCCCGGTTCGCCGAGCGGTTCGACGTCACCGTCGTCGACGGTTTCGGTTCCTCCGAGGGCGGGGTGAGCATCGCGCGCACCCCGGACACCCCACCCGGCGCGCTGGGTCCGCTGGCCAACGGGGTCGACATCGTCGACGTCGAGACCGGTGAGCCGTGCCCGCCCGGCGTGGTCGGCGAGCTGGTCAACACGACCGGAGCGGGCCAGTTCCGCGGCTACTACAAGGACCCCGACGCCGAGGCCGAGCGCCTGGCCGGCGGGATCTACCACAGCGGCGACCTCGCCTACCGCGACGAAGCCGGCTACGCCTACTTCGCCGGCCGCCTCGGCGACTGGATGCGCGTCGACGGGGAGAACCTGGGCACCGCGCCCATCGAGCGGGTGCTGCTGC
The DNA here is from genome assembly GCF_002102395.1 of Mycolicibacillus trivialis. Taxonomy (GTDB): domain Bacteria; phylum Actinomycetota; class Actinomycetes; order Mycobacteriales; family Mycobacteriaceae; genus Mycobacterium; species Mycobacterium triviale. The sequence continues at coordinate 1,872 of NZ_LQPZ01000029.1, read as the reverse complement.
GCCATCCCGACGTCGTCGAGGCCGCCGTCTACCCCGTCCCGGACCCGGCGGTCGGCGACCGGGTGATGGCCGCGCTGGTCCTGGCCCCCGGCGTCGAGTTCGACCCGGGCGCATTCCGCGATTTCCTGGCCGCCCAGTCCGACCTCGGACCCAAGCAGTGGCCATCGTTCATCCGGGTCGCCCGCGACCTGCCGCGCACGCAGACCTTCAAGGTGATCAAGCGGGAATTGAGCGCCGCGGGCACCGACTGCACCGACCCGGTCTTCGCCATCGCACGTCGGTAGCGCGTGTCGGGGCGCGGGACTACAATCGAACACATGTTCGAGCATTGTTGGACCGAGACGCCGGCGACCACCGCGCTGGTGGACCGGATCACCGCCGCAAGCCGCGCGGAGAGCCGGGCCGCCGGCGAGCGGCTCGCGGCGATCGGTGAGCTCGACACCCTGCGCACCCGGGAACACGCGGCCGAGGAGAAGTGGTCGATCGACACCTACGAAGCGGTCTCCGCCGAGGTCGCGGCGGCGCTGAGGATCGGGCAGCGCCTGGCCGCCAGCTACCTGGAGTACGCCCGCGACATGCGCGACCGGTTGCCCAAGGTGGGCGCGCTGCTGCTGGCCGGCGACATCAGCTACGGCACCTTCCGGACCATCAGCTATCGCACCACCCTCGTCGACGATCCGGAGGTGTTGGCCACCGTGGACGCCGCCGTGGCGGCGCGGGCCGCGCGCTGGCCGTCGCTCAGCCGCTCCCGGCTGTCCGGGCACATCGACCGGATCATCGCCCGCGTCGACCGCGACGCGGTGCGCACGCGCCGGGAGCTGCTGGCCGGACGCGAGGTCACCACCCTGGACCTGGAGGGCGGGCTGACCGAGGTGCGCGGCCGGCTCATCACCGCCGACGCCCGCGCGGTGGACGCCCGCCTGGACGCGCTGGCCGCCACCGTCTGCGAGGAGGACCCCCGCAACCACCAGCAGCGCCGCGCCGACGCACTGGGCGCGCTGGCCGCGGGCGCCGACCGGCTGACCTGCCTGTGCCAACGCTCCGAATGCCCGGCCGCGAACAAGCCGGGAGCCCGGCCGGTGGTCATCCACGTCATCGCCGACCAGCAGGCCCTGGCCGGCGCGCAGGACTCGTCGGCATCGCTGCTCGACGCCGACGGGCTCATCCCGGCCGAACTGCTCGTCGAACTGGCCGCCTCCGCCCGGCTGCGCCCGCTGGCCCACCCGCTCGACGCGCCGCCGGAGCAGGGCTACACCCCGTCGCGGGCGCTGGCCGATTTCATCCGGTGCCGCGATCTGACCTGCCGGTTCCCCGACTGCGACGAACCGGCCCTGTGCTGCGACATCGACCACACCGTCCCGTTCGCCGCGGGCGGGCGAACACACGCCTCCAACTGCAAACTGCTGTGCCGAAAACACCACCTGATCAAGACTTTCCTGCACTGGCGCGACAAGCAGCTTCCCGACGGCACGGTGATCTGGACGGCGCCGACCGGCCACACCTACGTCACCCTGCCGGGCAGCACGCTGCTGTTCCCCAGCCTGTGCGCGCCCACCGGCGACCTGGCGCCGCCCGACCCGGAGTCGGGCCGGGAGTGCACCAACCGGACCGCGATGATGCCGACCCGCCGCCGAACCCGCGCCGCCGGCCACGCCCGCTATGTCGCCGCCGAGCGGCGGCGCAACCGCAACGCCCGACGGGCCCGCCAGGCCGAGATGATCGCCGCCGATCCCTCCCCGCCCGCCGACGACGATCCGCCCCCGTTCTGACTCCGGGCCGCCGGTAGCCTCCGGACCATGCGACTGCTGACCGTCCTGGGCGCGGTGCTGGCGCTGCTGGCCGCCGGCTGCACCGCCCACGACGGTCAGCAGT
>NZ_LQPZ01000028.1 GCF_002102395.1 Mycolicibacillus trivialis | reverse complement strand
CCGGCCGGCCAAACCCGCGCAGCCGAGCGCATCGCGGCGTAACCGGGGCCGGGACCTCCTGCGCGGGGCCGGGCGGCGGTCCGGTGCGCGGCCCGTCGGTGGTTCCGGGCAGATGCTCGGTGCCGAGTGTGGCGGCACCGTCGGGACTACGGACCAGCACTTCCGGGCCGGTGGCCGGGTGCGGCGCCTGCGGGTCGGTGCTGACCCGCACCGGCACCTCGACCGGGTTGACCAGCGGGGGCGGCGGAGCCGGGTCCTCATCGGGCAGTTTCACGTTCAGCGGTGGTGGCGGCATTCCCTCGGCCGGCTTCGGGGTGCCGACCACCACCCAGTTTCCGGCCGGGTCCTGGATCAGGTGCGCGGTGTCCTTGGTGGGGATCATTCCGAGCTTGCGGGCCTCCTCGGCCAGCGCCGGCGCGGCCTGGGCCTGCAGCACATCGCGCTCCAGCGCTTCCTTCTGCTGCAGCAGCAACTGGTTGGCCTTGCGGGCGCGGCCCAGGTCGTAGGCACGCTCCGCGGAATCGGTGGACAGCCACAGGGTCAGTCCCAACCCGAGCCCGAGTGATCCGATGATAACCACGACGAAGGGGACCTTGGTCGCCAGGGTTCGCGGCCGCAGATCGATCGTAGCCAACCTGTTGAGCACCCGCTCCCGGACAGGCACCCGGACGGTCTTGGGCCGCTTGGCCTTCCGCGCTTTAGCGCGGGCCTTGGCCTGGCTGCTGTTCTTGGCGGTGCGCACCGGCGCCGGATGACGTGGCGTGGTCTGCGGGCCGGTCCGCGGTGCGCGCGGTTCCCCCGGGGCGTCGCGTCGGCTGTCGCGGGGTCGGCGTGCGACGGGGCGGGGCGGTTCGGCGTCGCGGCGACGTTCGCCGGAGCGGCGTTGCGGCGTCTGGTTTTTCACCTTCACAGTTCACCCCTCCTGATTGCTGAGCCGCTCGGAGCGGCGATGCGTTGCAGCGCACGGAGCCGAACCGGTGCGCTGCGCGGGTTCGACGCCACCTCGGCGGCGTCGGCCCGTTCGGCACCCCGGGTCAGCGCCCGGAATTCCGGCCCGTGGCCGGGGAGTTCGACCGGCAGGTCCACCGGAGTCCGGGACGTCGTCGACTCGGCGAACACGCGTTTGACGATCCGGTCCTCCAGCGACTGGTAGGCCATCACCGCCACCCGTCCACCGACCGCTAGGAGGCCGAGCGCCGCGGGCACCGCGTCGCGCAGCACGTCGAGTTCGTCGTTGACCGCGATGCGCAGCGCCTGGAAGGTGCGCTTGGCCGGATGTCCGCCGGTGCGGCGGGCCGGCGCCGGAATCGCCTCGTAGAGAAGCTCCACCAGATCGGCGGTGGAGCGCAGCGGGGCCCGGTCCCGGCGCCGCACGATGTGGTCGGCGATCCGGCGGGCAAAGCGCTCCTCGCCGTAACGATGCAGGATGTCGCTGAGCGCGTCGCGGTCGTAGCCGTTGAGGATGTCGGCGGCGGTCAGCGCGCCGTCGGGATCCATCCGCATGTCCAGCGGCGCGTCGTGCGCGTAGGAGAAGCCGCGCTGCACCTGGTCGAGTTGCATCGAGGAGACCCCGAGGTCGAACAGGATCGCGTCGACCGATCCGTGGCCGGCATACCCGGATTCGGTGACCGCGGACGCGATCTCGTCGTAGCGGGAGCGACGGAGCGTCACCCGGTCACCGAACTTCGCCAGCCGGCCCCGGGCGATCTCCAGCGCCTCGGGGTCGCGGTCGAGTCCGACCAGATGCAGTCCCGGGAAGTCGGTGAGGAAGCGTTCGGCGTGGCCGCCGGCGCCGAGGGTGGCGTCGACGAGTACGGCTCCGGTGCCGTCGCCGTGGTGGCGGGTCAGGGCGGGACCGAGCAGGGCCGCGCAGCGGTCGGCCAGGACCGGAACGTGGCCGAAGTCCGCTGGGGTGCCGGTCATCGCCACACCTCCGGAGATTCTGCTGCGGAGTCCTCCTCGGGCCGGGCGGGCCGTCTGCGCAGCGAGGTCCCTGTCCGATATCGCGAACCTGGCGTTGGGGAAGTACGTCAGGGTCGGCTCGGGCAGAGGCCACGCTGCACGGGCGGGCGCCTCAGATGATGTCGCTGAGTGCGTCATTGGTGGCCGCGGAGAAGTTCTCTTCGTGTTCCTGCTGGTAGTCGGTCCAGGCTTGGGCGTCCCAGATCTCCAGGTAGTCGACCGATCCGATCACCACGCAGTCCTTGCTGAGGTTGGCGTAGCGACGGTGGTCGGCCGACAGGGTGATCCGCCCCTGGGCGTCGGGACGCTGTTCATCGGTGGCGGCGGCGAGGTTGCGCAGGAACGCCCGGGCCTCGGGGTTGCTGCGGGAGGCCGCGGCGGCGCGGCGGGCGAGCTGCTCGAACTGGTCACGCGGGTAGACCGCCAGGCTGTAGTCCTGACTCTTGGTGACCATCAACCCTCCTGCCAGCGTGTCGCGAAACTTGGCGGGCAGTGTCAGCCGCCCCTTGTCGTCGAGCTTCGGCGTATAGGTGCCGAGGAACATCGCGCACCTCCCGCCGTGACCCGAAGTGACCTCACTCCGTTCTCCAACACCGGCCACGATACCCCACAACCCCCCACTCGTAACCATTTCGTGCGGTAACAAACGGGTGTCATCCCCACTTCCTCCCCTGCAGCCGGGGTAAGGGGTGACGGTGCGCCCGCCCGGCCGTGAGAAACCCTCAGGTCAACGCGGTATCGACGGAGTGGGGCGAAGTGGGGGCAGCACCGGACCGACGCCGGATTCCGCGCCCTCGCACCGCCGCACCGGCGTGTCCTGGATCACTTTCCGGGCGCCGCGGCGGCCTGCCCGGGCCAAAAAAACGGGGCGGCCGTCGGCCGCCCCGCGAGGATCACCCGATCAGGGTTCGAAACGGCGGCGGAACCGGTCTTCCATCCGGCTGGCGAACGAACCGCCGGTGCCTTTGACGCGCCGCTGCTGCGCTGCGCCCGGCTCGTGGCCGGCGGGCGCCGATGCGGAGTGCTCGGTGGAGCCGATGACCGCGAAGACCACCCCGCCGAACATGATCACGAAGCCGATCACGCTGAGGATCGGGAAATCGCCGAGCCGGGTCGCGCTGAACGCCAGGCCCGAGACCAGCAGAGCCAGCCCGAGCACGAACAGCCCCGCCCCCTGCAGCCGACGCCGGGTCGACGGGGTGCGCAGCCGCACGCCGCGCACGCTGGAGGCGAATTTGGGGTCCTCGGCGTAGAGGGCGCTCTCGATCTGGTCGAGCATGCGCTGCTCATGATCGGAGAGTGGCATCCGTCCCTCCTTGCCGACGCGTCCCTCAGTGGTTAACAAAGCATGCAGCCGCCCGGTGCACCGGGCATCTGACCCCATGATACGAGGTCAATCCGCGCGGTACCACCGGGTTCACCCGAAACCGCAAGCCGCCCCGGGCCCGCGGCGGCGCCCGGGGCCGGATAATCGGGTCGGATAATGGCAGCCGACGCCCACCCGGGGCCGCGCCGGCCCACCGATTCGACGAGGAGAAGACCGCCGTGGCCACGTTCCTCGTCGACCTGTCCCCCGCCGAGTTGGCCGACCGGCTCCAGGAGGCCCTGCGGGTCTACGTCGACGCGATGCACTACCCGCCGGGCACCGAGCATCAGCGTGCCGGGATGTGGCTGGAACACACCCGCCGGCCGGGCTGGCGGGCGGTGGCCGCCGTGGCGGTGCCCGACGACACCGACGACGCGGAACCGACCCCCGCCCGGCTGCGCGCCGGGCCGATGCTCGGGGTGGCCTATGGCTACCGCGGCGCCGCCGACCAGTGGTGGCAGCAGCAGGTGGTGCAGGGCCTGGCCCGCGCACGCGCCGACCATGCCACGATCCACGGCCTGCTGAGCGACTACTTCGAGCTCACCGAACTGCACATCCACCCCGCCGCGCAGGGCCGCGGCCTGGGCGAGGCGCTGGCCCGGCGCCTGCTCGCCGATCGCCGTGAAACCCATGTGCTGCTGTCCACGCCGGAGATCAACGGCGAGGACAACCGCGCCTGGCGGCTGTACCGCCGGCTGGGATTCGCCGACGTCATCCGCGGCCACCGCTTCGTCGGCGACCCGCGGCCGTTCGCGATTCTGGGCCGCGAGCTGCCGTTGTGAGCGGAGTCTGGCACGATGACCGGGTGCAGCTGAGGCGCTCGCCGATGACCGGCCCCGGGACCCGCGCCCGCCGCCTGCTCACGATCGGGTTGCTGATGCTGCTGGTCGTGCCGTGGGCGGTCGGGTGTGTACGGGTCCGCGCCTCGCTGACCATCTCCGCCGACGACACCGTCTCCGGGCAGATCATCGCCGCCGCCAAGCCGCGCAGCGACACCGACGCCGGCCCGCAGCTGGACTCGGATCTGCCGTTCGCCCGCAAGGTCGCGGTGTCGAAGTACAACCGCGACGGCTATGTCGGATCGCAGGCGGTGTTCTCCAATCTGACCTTCGGTGAGCTGCCGCAGCTGGCCGGGATGAACCCGGAGTCCGCCGGGATGAGCCTGACGTTGCGCCGCGCCGGCGACACGGTGATCCTCGAGGGCCGCGTGGATCTGACCTCGCTGGAGGACTCCGAGGCCGACGTGAGCCTGACCGTGACCTTCCCCGGCGAGGTGACCAGCACCGACGGCAGCCGGGTCGGCGACGACATGGTCCAGTGGAACCTGGAGCCGGGCATCGTCAACACGATGTCCGCCGAGGCCCGCTACACCGACCCGAGCACCCGCTCGTTCCTGCGTGCCGCGGTCTGGCTAGGGGTCATCTCGCTGGCGGTGGCCGGGGCCGTCGGGGCACTGGCCTGGCGCAGCCGGGACCGCTCCCCCGGGTTCGCCGCCGCCTCCGACGAGGACTACTGAGACAACGACTGCCGCACCGCGATCAGGGCGCCCAGTAGGCCAGCATCTCGGCGAAGGTCTCGAACGCCGGGCGCGACACCCCGTAGGTGGCTTCCAGGTGGATGCTCAGCGGGAAACCGAGTTCGGCGACACCGTCGATCACGCGGCGATACAGATCGAGCATCAGCCGGCGTTTGTGGTCCGGCTCGCTGGCGGCCAGCCGGGCCACGAACTCCTGCTCGGCGGCCACGGCCGGGTTGCCGGGATCCTGGATCAGCCAGTTGATCAGCCCCGAGCGCTGCTCGAGTCCGGGCACGAACCCGAACGACAGCAGGATCTCCGGCCGGTGGTCGCTGGTCCGGGCGAACTCGGTCAGGAAGTCCACGATCGCTTCGGAGTAGAGCAGCTGGGTCATGCCGAACGTCGCGCCGCGGTCGCATTTGAACCGGAACCGGCCCTGCTCGCCCTCGCGGGTCGGGATCAGCACGACACCGCGGTTGGACACCACGTCCTGATAGGCGGCCAGCGCGTCGGTGGGGGCCACCCCCGACCCCTCCCCGTCGGCCATGGTGCGCGGCACCCCGACGAACACGACGCCCTCGATGCCCGCCGCGCCGAGGTCCCCGAGCCGGCGGCGCAGCGCCGCATCCTCGGTGAACGCGGTGACCTGGGTGCACAGCCCGGTCACGCCGGGCAGTTGCGGGCCGATGATCTTCCAGAAGTCGAGCACGTCGAGCTTGGGTTTCATCGTCACCGGCCGGTCCGGGTCCTCCTCGATCATCCCGGGCATCATCACGTGCCCGATCCGGCCGGTCAGGCCGGTCTCCTCGGAGAACCGCAGCACCTTGCCGGCCTCGTCCAGCGCCTTGTCCCGACCGTGCTCGACGTTCGGCGGCACCAGTTCCAGCACGATGCTGTTCAGCGTCACCAGTTCGCTCCTCGTGTCCATGCGGGGCTCGCGCGGCGCATCCGGCGCGGGCCGGGCCCGGGCGGCGCCATCACCCTACCGACCCGTCCGCCGCCCCTACCGTCGGCCACGGGCCGCTACCTGCACGGCGCCGGAGCGGTCACCGCTACTCTGAATGCACCTGCGGCCCGGTCCGGGCTGCACGTTTCGGGTACCGGCACGCAGAAAGGGGTGCGGCGCTGAGCGTCGAAGCAGCGGCACCGTCGGCAGTGGAGCTGGCCGGTGCCATCACCGAGCAGTTGCGGGAGTACCTGCGCGACCGTCGCGCCGGGACCGCCTACATCGGCGGCGACTACGACGCGTTGGTCACCGGCCTCGAGGGTTTCGTGCTCAGCGGCGGTAAGCGGCTGCGACCCGCGTTCGCCTACTGGGGGTGGCGGGCGGTGGCGGGCCGCGCGGCCGATCCCGCGCAGCTGCGGCTGTTCGCGGCGCTGGAACTGCTGCACGCCTGCGCGCTGCTGCACGACGACGTCATCGACGCCTCGGCGACCCGCCGCGGCAACGCCACCGCCCATGTCCAGTTCGCCGACCTGCACCGCAAGCAGGGCTGGCGCGGCGCCCCCGAGCAGTTCGGGATCTCCGCGGCGATCCTGCTCGGCGATCTGGCGCTGGTCTGGGCCGACGACATCGTCGCCGCCGCCGCGCTGCCGGCCGAGGCCCGCGCCCGGGTCCAGCAGGTCTGGTCGGACATCCGCACCGAGGTGCTCGCCGGGCAGTACCTCGACATCGTCGCGGAGGCCAGCGGCGCGGAGTCGATCGCCTCGGCGATGGCGGTCAACACCTACAAGACCGCCTCCTACACGGTGTCGCGTCCGCTGCAGTTCGGCGCCGCGGCCGCCGGCGACCGGCCCGAGATCCTCACCGCCTTCCACGAGCTGGGTACCGACCTGGGGGTGGCCTTCCAACTGCGCGACGACGTCCTGGGCGTGTTCGGCGACCCGGCGGTCACCGGCAAACCCTCCGGCGACGACCTGCGCTCGGGCAAACGCACTGTGTTGCTGGCCGAGGCGCTGGCCCGCGCCGAGGAGTCCGACCCGGCGGCCGCGGCGTTGCTGCGCGACTCGATCGGCACCGCTCTGACCGACGCGCAGGTCGCGACGGTCTGCCGGGCCATCGAGGACGTCGGTGCGCTGGCCGCGGTGGAGGACCGCATCGGCGCGTTGACCCGGCGTGCGGTGGCCGCGCTGCAGGCCGCGCCGATCGACCCGACGGCCCGCGTCGGGCTGTCCGAACTGGCCAACCTGGCCGCGGACAGGTCGGCCTGAGCGACGATGGCCAGCACCACCTCGACGCCGACCGTCGGCCAGCGACTGGGCGCGTTCGTCACCGCTCCGGAGGGCCGGCCGGCCCTGCTCGGGTTCGCCGGCTCCACCCTGATCACCCTCGGCGGACTGGGTGCGGGCAGCACCCGGTTGCACGACCCGCTGCTGGAGAGCGCGCAACTGTCCTGGCTGCGCTTCGGCCACGGCCTGGTGGTGTCCTCGGCCCTGCTGTGGCTGGGCGTCGGCCTCATGCTGGTGGCCTGGCTGCGGCTGGGCCGCCGGGTGCTCGACGGCTCGGCCACCGGGGCGACGATGATCGTCACGACCGGCTTCTGGCTGGCGCCGATGCTGGTGTCGGTGCCGGTGTTCAGCCGCGACACCTACTCCTACCTGGCGCAGGGCGCCCTGCTGCGCGACGGATTGGACCCCTACCTGGTGGGGCCGGTGGTCAACCCCAACCCACTGCTCGAGGATGTCAGCCCGATCTGGATGTCGACCACGGCGCCCTACGGCCCGGCGTTCATCCTGATCGCCAAGCTGATCACGATGCTGGTGGGCGACAACGTGGTGGTCGGCACCGCGCTGCTGCGGCTGTGCATGCTGCCCGGCCTGGCGCTGCTGATGTGGGCGACGCCGCGACTGGCCCGCCACGTCGGCGGGTATGGCCCCGCCGCGATGTGGGTGTGCGTCCTCAACCCGCTGGTGCTCATCCACCTGATGGGCGGGGTGCACAACGAGATGCTGATGGTCGGGCTGATGGCCGCCGGGATCGCGTTGACCTTCGAAGGCCGACATCTGTCCGGGGTGACGCTGATCGCGGTGGCCACCGCGATCAAGGCGACCGCCGGCATCACCCTGCCGTTCCTGGTGTGGGTGTGGATGCGCCACCTGAAGGAGCGGCGCGGCTACCGCCCGCCGCGGGCGTTCGCGGTGGCGACCGCGGCGTCGCTGGCGGTGTTCGTGACGGTCTTCGCGGTGCTCTCGACGCTGGCCGGGGTGGGGCTGGGCTGGCTGACCGCGCTGGCCGGCTCGGTGAAGATCATCAACTGGCTGTCGGTGCCGACCGCGGTCGCCAACCTCACCCACGCGGTCGGCGGGCTGGTGCTGCCGGTCGATTTCTACGCGATCCTGCACGTCACCCGGATCGCCGGGATCCTGATCATCCTGGTGGCGCTGCCGCTGCTGTGGTGGCGCTACCGGCGCGACGATCGTGCGGCGCTGACCGGGATCGCCTGGGCGATGCTGTTCGTGGTGCTGTTCGTGCCCGCCGCGCTGCCCTGGTACTACAGCTGGCCGCTGGCGGTGGTGGCGCCGCTGGTGACCTCACGGTCGGCGTTGGCGGCCATCGCCGGCTTCTCCACCTGGGTGATGGTGATCTTCCGCCCGGACGGGGCGCACGGCATGTACTCCTGGCTGCACGTGGGCATCGCGACCGGATGTGCGGTGTTCGCCTGGTACTGGCTGAACCGGGCGCCGCAGGACCGGCCGGTCGGCGCGGTGCCGGCGCCCGCCGGCGAGTAGGCCGCCCAGACTCGCCGCTAGTACGCCATCGCCTGGGCGCGCCGCATCACCTCACGAGCCTGATGGGAGTGCAGCGCATCCACCGGCCGGGCGTTGCTGCGCTGCTCGGTCGCGCCGTCATGCAGAATCGTCAACGTCGGGTCCGGCGTGAACAGCCAGCGCAGGATCTCGGTGTCACGGTAGCCGCCGTCATGCAGCAGCGCGAGCAGGCCGGGCAGGTGCTTGACCAGGTCGCCGTCGGCGGTGAAGAACGCCTGCGGCACCACCGCGGCGCCGCCGCGCCGGATGGCCACCAGCTGGCCCTCCCGCAGGTGCTGGTGCACCTTGGTCACCGGCACCGCCAACAACTCGGCCACCCGGGCCAGGTCGTAGGTGGGTTCGTCGGGATTCAGGACGTCGTCGCCGGTCGGGAAGCTGCTCATCGCGACCAGTGTAGGCACCGGACGCGCCGTCGGTGACCGTCCTCGCGACCGCCCGGCACCTAAGATGTCCACCGTGACCGGACCGGCATCGCGCGCACTGCTCGACGGCGCGCTGCTCGACGGCCGCTACCGGGTGGACGGCCGGATCGCCACCGGCGGGACCTCGACGGTCTACCGCGGCCTGGACCTGCGGCTGGAGCGGCCGGTGGCGCTGAAGGTGATGGATGCCCGCTACGCCGGGGACCGGCAGTTCCTGACCCGCTTCCGGTTGGAGGCGCGCGCCATCGCCCGGCTCAAGCACCCCGGCCTGGTGGCCGTCTACGACCAGGGCGTCGACGGCGACCACCCGTTCCTGGTGATGGAGTTGGTGACCGGCGGGACCCTGCGCGAACTGCTCGCCGAGCGCGGCCCGATGCCGCCGCACGCCGTGGTCGCGGTGCTGCGGCCGGTGCTGGGCGCGTTGGCGGTCGCGCACCGCGCGGGGCTGGTCCACCGCGACATCAAGCCGGAGAACGTGCTGATCTCCGATGACGGCGAGGTCAAGATCGCCGACTTCGGTCTGGTCCGCGCGGTGGCCGAGGCCGGGATCACCTCCACCAGCGTCATCCTGGGCACCGCGGCCTACCTCTCCCCCGAGCAGGTCCGGGACGGCGATGCCGGCCCGGCCAGCGACGTCTACGGCGTCGGCGTCCTGAGCTACGAGCTCCTGACCGGCCGCACCCCGTTCGCCGGCGATACCGCGCTCGCGGTGGCCTACCGGCGCCTCGATCACGACGTGCCCCCGCCGGGCGCCGCCATCGACGGCGTGCCGTGGCAGTTCGACGAGCTGGTGGCCCGGGCCACCGACCGCGACCCGGCCCGCCGGTTCGCCGACGCCGGGCAGCTGGCCGCCGCGGTCGACGCGGTCGCCGCCGAGTTGGACCTGCCCGAATTCCGGGTGCCCGCGCCGCGCAACTCCGCCGAGCACCGCTCGGCGGTCACCGCCGCGGCGCCACCGCAGAGCACCGAGGCGGTGCGCACCACCCGGCAGTTCACCATGCATCCCGACGACTGGGCGGCGCCCCCGCCGGCCGGGGCGCCCGGCGACGCCGAGGGCCGCGACGATCCCGATGCTGCTGGGCCGGACCACTACACCGACGATCACGACGGCTACGACGACTACGACGACTACCACTACGACGGCGGGGAGCCGCGGCTCTTCGCCGGCATCGAGCTGGCCGAATTCGCCTGGGAACAGCAGCGCGCCCGGCGCACCGTGCTCATCTGGGTCGCGCTGGTGATCGCCGCGACCGGCATGGTCGGCGCCGCCGGCTGGACGCTGGGCGCCAACCTGGCCGCGCTGTGGTGACCGGGACCGGTCAGTCGCGGAGCATCTCGGCGACCAGGAACGCCAACTCCAACGACTGCTGGGTGTTCAGTCGCGGGTCACACGCGGTCTCGTAGCGCCCACCGAGGTCGGCGTCGGAGATGTCCTGGGCGCCCCCGAGGCACTCGGTGACGTCCTCGCCGGTGATCTCGACGTGGATGCCGCCGGGGTGGGTGCCCAGTTCGCGGTGCACCTCGAAGAAGCCCTGCACCTCGTCGACGATTCGGTCGAAGTGCCGCGTCTTGTGACCGGTGGAGGCCTCGTGGGTGTTGCCGTGCATCGGGTCGCACTGCCAGATCACCTGGTGGCCGGTGGCCTGCACCTTCTCGATGATCGGCGGCAGCAGATCGCGCACCTTGGCGTTGCCCATCCGGCTGACCAGGGTCAACCGGCCCGGCTTGTTGTGCGGGTCGAGGCGCTCGACGTACTCGACCGCCAGCTCCGGGGAGACCGACGGGCCCAGCTTGACGCCGATCGGGTTGGCGACCACCTCGGCGAAGGCGATGTGCGCCCCGTCGATCTGGCGGGTGCGGTCTCCCAGCCACAGGTAGTGCGCGGAGAGGTCGTAGAGGGTCTGGCCGCCCTCGTCGTCCTCGGAGAGCCGCAGCATCGCCCGCTCGTAGTCCAGCACCAGCGCCTCGTGGCTGGCGTAGATCTCGGCGGTCTGCAGGTTGCGGTCGGCCACCCCGCAGGCGTCCATGAACTTCAGTCCGCGGTCGATCTCGTTGGCCAGCGCCTCGTAGCGGGCCCCCGCCGGCGAGGTGCGCACGAACTCCCGGTTCCAGTCATGCACCAGGTTCAGCGAGGCCAGGCCCGACGAGGTCAGGGCGCGCACCAGGTTCATCGCCGCGCTGGCGTTGGCGTAGGCGCGCACCAGCCGGGACGGGTCGTGTTCGCGGGCCGCCGCGTCGGGGGCCAGCGCGTTGACCATGTCGCCGCGGTAGGACTTCAGCCCGAGCGCGTCGATGTCGGCCGACCGAGGCTTGGCGTACTGGCCGGCGATCCGGGCCAGCTTGACCACCGGCATGCTGGAGCCGTAGGTGAGCACCACCGCCATCTGCAGCAGGGTGCGGATGTTGGCCTTGATGTGCGGTTCGGTGTTGTCGACGAACGTCTCGGCGCAGTCCCCGCCCTGCAGCAGGAACGCCTCGCCGCGGGCCACCTGGGCCAGCTGGTCCTGCAGCCGGGCCACCTCGGCGGGCACGGTGATCGGCGGCACACTCTCCAGCACGGTGCGCATCGCGGCGGCCTGGTCGGCCGGCCAGCTCGGCTGCTGGGCGGCCGGCTTGGCCAGGGCCGCGTCCAGCCGGGCCCGCAACTCCGTGGAGAGCGGCGGCAGCGTCGGAAGCTGCTCGATCGGTACGTCAACGGTCCAGTTCACCTGTTCATGGTAACCGGGTCCGCGGGACGCCGATCCGGTCAGCCGGAGGCGGCGCCGGTGATGATCGCGTAGCGGTGACGTTGGTCACGGGCGTCGACCAGGGCGTCGTGCGCCCCGGGTGAGCGCGGCGGCAGTTCCGGGCGACCGCGCTCCTCCCACAGCTGACGCAGCTCGTGGGTGAACCGCGGCATCGCGGCGGGCAGTTCGGGCATCGTCCCCCACAGCTGGCAGAGCACGACGTGGTCGTAAGCGCCGATCCAGGCCCACAACTCGATCGGCTCGGGACCGTCGTGGGTTCCCAGACCGAAGAACTCCTCGAGGTCGGCGCGGATCCGGCTGCGGGAACGCCACACCTTCGCCGCCGGCGACGGCAGCTTGGGCAGCACGTGGGTGCGTACCCACCGGCCGGCCCGGCCGGGATCGAATTCGGTGGACACCGCGTAATATTCGCGGCCGTCCTCGGCGACCACCCCGATCGAGATCAACTCGATGGTGCGCCCGTCCTCGATGAACTCGGTGTCGTAGAAGTACCTCATCGCGTCCTCACCGGTGGTATCCGCCGGGCGGGCGGCGCCGGTAGACCGCGACCGGCATGGTCGGTGCGGCCGCCGCCCGCGCGTCCGGGCCCCGGCCGGCGCCCCCCGGCGGGGGGTCCGTCTCGGAGGTGACCCGCACGATGCGCGGCAACGTGATCGGCATGGTGGGCGCGGCGGCCGCCCGGACCTCCCGGTCGAGTTCGGCGTCCACGGCGCTGTCGTCGGGGACCTGGGGGCGCCCCGCGATCACGTCCTGCAACCACAGCTTGACCTGGACCACCGGCCGGCGCAGCCACCGTTCCCGCTCCATCGCCTGATGCATCTTCGTCGGCCGGTCCACGTAGCGCCACCGGGCCCACGGCGCGTGCGGGCGGGACAGCCTGATCGCGCCGACCACCAGCAGCGGGTAGAAGAACATGCCGCTCAACCCGGTCCACACCTTGCCCTTGAACAGCACGATCACCGCCAGCGGCAGGGTGAGCGCCAGGCTGGAGAACACCCCGGCGCGCACCCACAGCGACGAGGTGTCGTGCCAGATCGACAGCAGGAAGGTCAGCGGGTGGAACCCGAGCACCAGCAGTCCGGTCACCGCGCCCGCGGCGAACACCGCGTCCACCGAGGCCCGGCCGTCCTCCTCCCAGTACACGTCGGCCAGATGCAGCAGCAGCGCGTACTCGTCGAGCACCAGCGCCGCCCCGATGCCGAAACCTATCGAGGCCACCAGGGTCAGCGCCTCCCCGCCGTCGACGGCCCCGGTGACCAGGGCGACCCCGGAGACCAGCACGAGCACGACGCCGAAGACGACGTGGTGGATGTGGACGCTGCCGATGTGGATGTTGCGCGGCTGCCACCATCTCGGCGGTGCGGCGCTGGGCGGACGGCTGCGGATGTAGCGCACCGTGAACCGGGTGATGAGGAAGGTCAGCAGGAACGCGATCAGGCAGCACAACAGCGGCAGCCGGCCGCCGTCGATGATGTCGTGCTGCAACCAGTCGCGCATGTGTGCAACGTAGTCCGCTCCGGGCCTCTTGGGCACCGGCGCCCGACCCGGCGCGTCGCCGGCGCTGCGGTGCTAGCCGGCCGCCTGCTCGGAGATCCGGTCGACCTCGTGATCGACCGGCGCCTGCTGGCTGCCGTCCTTGATGCTCGCCGCGTAGATGTCGACGTACTCCTGCCCGGACAGGCCCATCAGCTCGTACATCACCTCGTCGATGACCGCCCGCTCGATGAACCGGTTACCGCCGAGGCCGTCGAAGCGGGAGAAGTCCATCGGCTTGCCGAACCGCACCGTGACCCGCCCGAACCGCAGCATCTTGGTGCCGGGCGGGTTGACCACGTCGGTGCCGATCATCGCGACCGGGATCACCGGGATGCCGGTCTCCAGCGCCAGGCGCGCCAGCCCGGTCTTGCCCTTGTACAGCCGCCCGTCCGGGGAGCGGGTGCCCTCCGGGTACATCCCGAGCAGCTTGCCCTCCTCCAACAGCCGCTTGGCGGTGTCCAGCGCGGCCTGCGCGGCGTCGGCGTCGGTGCGGTCGATGGGCACCTGCCCGACGACGGTGTAGAACCACCGGGTGAGCCGGCCCTTGAGGCCGGTGCCGGTGAAGTACTCCGATTTCGCCAGGAAGGTGATGCGCCGGCGCACCACCAGCGGCAGGTAGAAGCTGTCCATCACGGCCAGGTGGTTGCTGGCCAGGATCACCGCGCCCGACGGCGGTATGTGTTCGAGCCCCTCCACCTTCGGCCGGCCCAGCAGGCTCAGCAGCGGGCCCAGCAGGATGTACTTGAACAGCCAGTACCACATGGCCCCTCCGAATCGCCCGTCCGCCAGCGCGTGCTCTGCCGGTCAACTTTACTCGCCGGGTGCCCGTCGGCCACCCACGGATTACTCTTCGACGTTCACCGGGATGTGTTGGTAGCCGGTGCGGGCCCGCTCCGCACCGGCGGGCGCGTCCGCCTCCGGTGTCGCATCGGAGTTGTCCACCATCGCGCGGATGACGGTCAGCAGCGCGACGCTGTGCTCGGCGATAACGTCGAGCAGCGGGTGCTGTTCGCCGCCGGCCAGCGCGGCCAGCGCGCACACCGGACACCACACCTGCTGGCATTTGCCGGGGTCGCCCGCGACGGCCGCTGCCGCCACCGCCCGCAGCGTCGGGTCGACGCCGTCGAGGATGGCGCGGGCGATGCGCCGCAGTTCGGGGCCGAGCTCACCGAGGTCGGGGTGGACGCCGGTCATCTGGGCCACACCTCCGGGTTGGGTTGGAAACGCACCGTCAGTTCGGTGCCGCGCAGCGCCGCGTCGATCACCGTGCACCGCCGCAGCACCGAGGCGAGTCGCACCCGCCGTCGCAGCCCGCCGGCACCGATGATCAGGTCGTCGCCGACCCGGCCGAGTTTCAGCGCGCCGGGGTCGATCTGAGGCAACTCTAGACGCAGCCGGTACACCGACCCCAATCCCGATCCCGATTCCCGCTCCACCGTGGGCCGCAGTGGCCCCGGCGGCGCCGAACCGTCCCGCCGCCGGATCGCGGCCAGCAGGTCGGCCAGGGCTTTGGCGCCGATCGGCTCGCCGGGCAGGTGCGGTGCCAGCACCAGCGCCACATCGCCGATCGCGTCGTCCAGTTCCTCGAGCACCGTGCGTTGTTCGGCGATGCGTTCGGCGTACCAGTCGAAGGCGGGGTGGGCGGGAAGATTGTGGTACTCGTATGAATCATCTTGCAGCAGAACCTGGTTGACGATGAGCTCGTCGACCCGAACCCCCATCAGGGCCAGCGATCCCAGCGTGCGCGTCGCCTCGGCGGCGACCACCCGCTCCGCGGTCAACACCAGATGCGCCCCGACCCGGTCGCCGTCGGTGAGCAGCTCGGTGAGGCGTTCCACGCCTGCGGACAGGCCCTCGAGCAGCAGCGCGATCGCCGCGGTGGCGCCGTCGGCGGCGGTCAGCCGGCGATGCCGCGGCCAGGCCCGTTCCGCGTACAGCGCGAACGTGCCCGGCAGGGTGAGCATCCGCAACGCGTCGGCGGTCGAGGCGCAGTCCACCACCACGTGATCCCAGCGTCCGCAGTCGGCCAGTTCGCCGACCTCGTGGAGCCCGAGCACCTCCTGCACGCCGGGAAGCGCGGAGAGCTCTTCGGGCGCCAGCGAGCCCAGCTCGGAGTCGGGGAAACGGGCGGCCAGCGCCGCGGCCACCTGACGCCACCGGTCGGCCAGCAGCGCCAGGGTGTCCAGCGCGAGGGCGTCGAGCGATCCGACGTCGGCGACGCCGTCGTCGAGCCGGACCTCGACCGGGTCCCGGCCGCCGGTGGGCGGCACCGCCACGCCGAGGACGTCGCCGAGCGAGTGCGCCTGGTCGGTGGAGACCACCAGCACCCGCTCGCCGGCCGTGGCGCCGTGCACCGCGGTCGCCGCGGCGAGGGTGGATTTGCCTACGCCACCCTTACCGACGAACAAACTGATGCGGGCCGGGCCGGAAGCCGTGGCCGTGGCGTTCTCACTCAGCCTCGACTCGTTTCTTCAGGTCCTTCAACGCGGTGTCGGTCAGCCGCCGCTCCGCCTTGCGCTTGAGCAGGCCGATCATCGGGACCATCAGGTCCACCGACAACTCGTAGGTGACTTCGGTACCGGAGCCCTTGGGGCGCAACAGGTACGCACCGTCGAGGGCTTTGAGCAGCGAGCTGGAGACCAGCGACCAGCGCACCGAGTTGCGGTCGGCGGGCCACTCGTAGGACAGGACCATGGTGTCTTTGATGACGGCGGCGTCCAGCTGCAACCGGGCCACCTTCGGATAGCCGTCGGCGTCGGATTCCAGCACCTCGGCCTGCTTGTACTCCGACACCCACTGGGGGTAGGCGGTGATGTCGGCGATGACCGCCATCACCGCTGCGGGTTCGGCCTCGATGTAGATGGTCTGCGCCGTCTTGTCCGTCACGTAAATGCTTCCTGCTCGCTACGCCCGTACTCCCCCAGGCAAGAACGGTACCCTGCCGGGCCGCTACCCGGTTCGGCCAGGTGCGACGCCGATCGGCCGGTCGGCCTCGAGGATCTGTTTGAGTTCGAACGACATGGCCTTGCCCGCGACCCGGCGGCGGTGGGTCATCGCGGCCAGGTTCATCCGGGCCAGTTGCCAGGCCGCCACACCGCTCGGTTCGGCGTGCAGGAAGTAGTGCAGCAGCACCCCGTCGAGGCACGGTTCCAGCCAGATCTCCATGGTGCCGGTCAGCGGGCCGGCCACCGTCCAGCGCACGCCCAGTTCGGCCCGGTCCTCGACGACCTGCAGCAGCAGGTCGGGCCACCACCGCCGCCAGTTGGCGGGATCGCCGACCGCGCCGCCGACCGTGGCGGGGTCGGCGGCGATGAACGTCTCGTCGGCGACCTGGATGCTGTTCACCGCCCTAGCTTCACATACCGGCGCGCGTCGCCGTCGGCGGCGGCGGCGGAGGTGAACCGAGTCACATCGGTGCGGTCTAGGGTGGACGGCAAACCGCCCACCGCGATGTTGAAGAGGTCAGCAAAGTGCCTGAATTCACCGTTCCGGCGTCGTTTACCGTCGAGGACCACGACACGCTCGCGAGCGCGATCTTCGACCACGAACGCCGGAATCCCGACAAGGTGGTCTTTCAACGCCAGACCGACGGCGACTGGACCGACGTCACCTACGCCGAGGCCGCCGAGCAGGTGCGCACCCTGGCGCGGGGCCTGATCGGGCTGGGCGTGCAACCCGGCGACCGGGTGGGCCTGCTGTCGGCGACCCGCTACGAGTGGGCACTGGTGGACCTGGCGATCCTGACGGTCGGCGCGGTGCTGGTCCCCATCTACGAGACCTCGTCGACCCAGCAGGTCAACTGGGTGTTGCGCGATTCGGGTGCGGTGCTGGTGGTCGCCGAGACCGACGAACACGCCGCCACGGTGGCCGACGCGGCCGGCGAGGACACCGCGTTGAAGGAGACGCTGGTGCTCGACGGCGCCGGGACCTCGGCGTTCGCCCGGCTGGCCGAAGCCGGCGCCGGAGTCGAGGCCGCGGAGGTGGAGGCCCGACTGTCGGCGGTGCGGTCATCGGATCTGGCCACCCTGATCTACACCTCGGGCACGACCGGGCGGCCCAAGGGCTGCCAGCTCACCCACGCCAACCTGGTCTACGAGGCGCGCGGGGCCAAGGCGGTGCTGCCGTCGTTGTTGAGCGAGGACGCCCGGATGCTGACGTTCCTGCCGATGGCGCACGTGTTCGCCCGCTCGATCACGTTGGCCGCACTGGTCAACAAGGTCACCGTCGGGTTCACCAGCGACATCAAGAACCTGGTACCGCTGTTCGCCACCTTCAAACCGACCGTGGTGGTCTCGGTGCCGCGGGTGTTCGAGAAGGTGTACAACACCGCCGCCCAGAACGCCGCCGACGGCGGCAAGGGCCGCATCTTCGAGGCGGCCGCCGAAACGGCGGTGGCCTGGAGCAAGTCCCTCGACGAGGGCGGTCCGGGGTTGTGGCTGCGCGCCAAGCATGCGCTGTTCGACCGGTTGGTCTACCACAAGCTGCGCGAGGCACTCGGTGGTGACTGCCGGGCGTCGATCTCCGGCGGTGGGCCGCTGGGCAAGTGGTTGGGCCACTTCTACCGCGGGGTGGGACTGACCATCTACGAGGGCTACGGCATGACCGAGACCTGCGCGGCCATCACCGTCAACCAGATCGGCGCGGTGAAGGTCGGCACGGTCGGACAACTGCTGCCCGGCAACAGCATGCGCATCGCCGAGGACAGCGAACTGCAGGTGCGCGGCGGGGTGGTGTTCACCGGCTACTGGAACAACGAGGAGGCCACCGCCGACACCTTCACCGACGGGTGGCTCAAGACCGGAGACCTGGGTTCGATCGACGACGACGGTTTCCTGACGATCACCGGGCGCAAGAAGGAGATCATCGTCACCGCAGGCGGGAAGAACGTCGCCCCCTCGGTGTTGGAGGACCAGTTGCGCGCCCACCCGCTGATCAGCCAGGCGATGGCGGTCGGCGACGCCAAGCCGTTCATCGGTGCGCTGATCACCATCGACCCGGAGGCGTTCGAGGGCTGGAAGCAACGCAACAGCAAGGACGGCGGGGCGACCGTGGCGGATCTGGCCACCGACCCGGATCTACTGGCGGAGGTGGACGCGGCGGTCAAACAGGCCAATCTCGCGGTGTCGCATGCGGAGTCGATCCGCAAGTTCCGGATCCTGCCGAGCGACTTCACCGAGGAGAGCGGTGAGCTGACCCCGACGATGAAGGTCAAACGCAAGGTGGTGGCCGAGAATTTCGCCGACGAGATCGAGGCGATCTACGGCGACGCCCCCGACGCGGGCCGGCGTGGGTAGCTGTGATGTCTCAGTACGTTGGTGACGCGAGAGGGAATCGGGGTTGGTCGACGCCCGCGCTGACGGTTGCCGGAGGTGTCAGTTGACGTGTTTGTCGAACCACTCGATCGGTAATTCGGGGTGTGCACCGAAGAAGTTGTAGCCGTCGAATCGGCGATCGGTGCCCTCGATCCAATACAGGCTCTTCTCGGCAACGGGGAGAGCGTCATAGATGTCCTGCACATCTTGCGGGCGAGTCATCGTGTCGTCGTGCACCTGGGCGACCAGCGTGGGAACGGTAACCGCCTTAACGTGCTGCAATGGTGATTGCTCAGCGAGGTGAAACCCGGTGCGCTCATGCACAGCCGTAGCGAACTTCTCGTAGCCGTCGTCCATGCCGATGCTCTTGACGAACTCCTCGACGATGTATTTGCCGGAGACCGGTTGTAGCATCACCATCGCCTGGACCTCGGCGAACTCCTCGGGATGTTTGGACCACGCGACCGTCGTTGAATCGGCACCCAGGCACACCGACAGCAGCGCTTTCTTCATGGCCTTTGTGTCCGAACGAGCCGCGGCGTAGCGAAGCGAGCCGATGACGTCGCGGTATTCGGTCAACCCGATGCCGGCGATCCCACCGTTGCCCTGGCCGCTCATCCCATGGTTGCGGATGTCGTATGCCAACACGTTGTAACCGGCATCGTGCAGCGCCTTGTATTCAGGCAAGAAATTGACCTCAAAACCACCAAGGCCACCAAACTCGGGCAGATGGCCCGGATAGCCGTACCGGTTTCCCGGCAGGAAATGGTTGTGGATGATGACCTTGTCGGAGTCGGCGGGGATGAACCATCCCTCCAGAGGTACGCCATCCATGGAGGGGAAGGTCACGTCCTCGTATCGGAGACCGACCTCGTCGGGCCGGCGGAGCACCGGTGCCCGGCGTCCCGCCGTGGTTCCCGTCGTCCACAGCTGCACAAAGTTGTCGAATGCGGCTTGCGCTTGATCGTTGCTCGTCATTGCCCTAACTCTTTTTCCCGATGTCCGTGAACCGTCTGCAATCGAAGCTAGCTTCGGATACCGGGCCTCGGCAGACACCGTTTATAGGGGGGATAGCCAGTACCCCCCACAGCCTCGGTGTCGTTCCTAAGGTGGTGGGATGGACGTCGCCCAGGACATCAGAGAGTTCTTGATGAGCCGCCGCGCCAAGATCGGACCGGAACAGGTGGGGCTCACTCGGAGCGGTCGCCGCCGCGTTCCCGGCCTCCGGCGCGAAGAGGTTGCGCAGCTCGCTGGGGTTAGCACCGAGTACTACACCAAGATTGAACGCGGCAATATCGCTGGTGTATCAGTCGACGTCCTCGACGCTGTCGCCAGGGCATTGCGTCTCAACGACGACGAGACAGCTCACTTCTGGGATCTCACTCGCGCCGGCGCCGACACCAAAACCGGCCGGCCCAAACGCAGGAATGATCAGAAGATCCCCGATGGAATCCAAACGCTGATGGACAGCATGGCCACCTCGCCGGCCATCGTGATGAACGGCAGCCTCGACTTCCTGGCGGCGAACGCTCTGGGCCGCGCGATTTACGCGCCTATGTTCGCCAGGGCCAACGGCGCGCCGAACCTCGCTCGGTTCCTGTTTCTCGACGCGTCCTCTGATCAGTTGTTTCCGCAGTGGGATCGCACCGCCGACGAGGCGGTCGCGCTACTGCAAGCGGAGGCGGCCCGCGCCCCTCACTCACCTGGCGTCACCAAAGTCGTCGGCGAGCTTGCCACTCGCTGCGAATCATTCCGATTGCGGTTGGCCGCCCACAACGTCACCGCCCACAAGCACGGCAGCAAAAAGTTCGGCAACGCGCGATTCGGCGAACTGACGTTGACCTACCACGTCCTGGCCATAACCGCCGCACCAGGACTGTCACTGGTCGGCTACACCGCCGAACCGAACTCGCCTGCCGCTCAGGCAATTCAGATGCTCGCCGACGAGCATTCCACCAGCCCGCCGACACCGTGACCCCGAGCCCGCACGTGTCGGCGGGGGGTCGAAGGCGACGCCATCCGCGACGCGGCGCAATCCGTCCGCTTTACTCCGGGCGATGCCATGCGCGTCACCGCGGCGCAACCAACCTCATGAGACAGCACAGTTGGCTAGCACTCGCCGCCCAGCAGGCCCGCCAGCCGCTCGGTCAGCACGTCCCAGCGCCAGTGGGCACTGACCCACTCGCGCCCGGCTGCACCCATCGCGGCCGCCCGGTCCGGGTCGGCGAGCAGGCCGGCCACGGCGTCGGCGATCTTCTCGACGGCACGACCGTCGACCACCAGGCCGGTCTTGTTGTGCTGCACCGTTTCCGGAGCACCGCCCGAGTCGCCCGCCACCACCGGGACGCCGGTGGCCGAGGCCTCCAGGAACACGATGCCCAGCCCTTCGACATCCAGTCCGGCCCCGCGGGTGCGGCACGGCATCGCGAACACGTCGGCCACGGCGTGGTGGGCCGGTAGCTCCGCCGCCGGGACCCCGCCGGTGAACGTGACGTGCTCGCCGACGCCGGTGCGCTCGGCCAGCCGCTGCAGCGCGGCCCGGTGAGGGCCGCCGCCGACGATGAGCAGGGCGGCGCCGTCAACGCGCCGGCGGATCCTCGGCAACGCCTGGATGAGCATGTCCTGGCCCTTGCGCGGCACCAGCCGGGACAGGCACACCACGGTGGGCCGCTCCCCCAGTCCGTAGCGGGTCCGCAGTTCGGCGCGGGCCGCCGGGTCGGGCCGGAACCGCTCGGTGTCCACCCCCGGCGGCAGATGCTCGAGTGTCGCGGCCGGACCGAACGCGGCGGCGAACCGGCCTTTGGTGTAGTGACTGACGAAGGTGACCGTGTCGGTGTGGTCGCCGATGCGGCGCAGCACCGAGCGGGCCACCGGAAGCATCGACCAGCCGACCTCGTGACCGTGGGTGCTGGCCAATACCCGCGAGGCGCCGGCGCGGCGGGCGGCCGGCGCCAGCAGCGCCAGCGGCGCTGCCGCGCCGAACCACACGGTGTCGATGCCGTGTTCGGCGATCAGCGCTCGCATCCGTGACTCCACCGACGGCACCGGCAGCATCAAGCTTCCGGGGTGGCGGACCACCGGATAGCCGGCCGCGGCGGCCGCGGCGTCGTAGGTCTCGGCGCCCTTCCACGCCGGGGCGTAGACGGTGACCTGCCGGTCGCTTGAGGTGACCAGCCGGCCCACCAGTTGCTCCAGGTAGGACTGGATGCCGCCGGGCCGCGGCGGGAAGTCGTTGGTCACCAGCAGTACCCGGGTCACGTCAGCAGGCTAACCGGTCGCCCACCGCTGCCACTGCTCGAGCAGCTGCGGCAACCCGACACCGAGCGTCGCGTGCACCGCGTCGGGCAGGCCGGGGTGGTCGACACCGCACGCGGCGGCGTAGAGCGCCCGCAGCCGTTGCGGCCCGTAGCGGTCGGCGACGAAGCGGGCGAACCACCACGCCCGGTCGTAGGCGTCGGCGCGGTCCGGTCCGGGGCCGTCGAGTTCGGCGTCGGTGGGCAGCCTCAACTCGGTTCCGGCGGGCACCGGTGCGTCGTGGTCGCCGTCGCGGGCCACATAGTCGGCGACGCCCTCGACCAGCCAGCGCGGCGCATCCAGCGCGGTCACCGCGCGGGTGGCGTAGTGGAAAAGCTCGTGGCGCAGCACGATGCGAAGCGCCGCGTCGCTCATCGCCGCGGCGCCGGGTGCCAGCACGATCCGCTGCCCCTCGGCGGTGCGACGGGCCGGGTCCACCCGGGTGGCGATCGCCACCGCCGCCGTGTCGGGGGCCACCGGGGCGCCGACGGCGGCCCGGAACTCCGCCGGGGTGGCGGTGGCCTGCACCACGATGCGATGGGGCCAGTCCCGGCCCCAGAATTCCTCGACCGCGCCGGTGGCGGGTCCGATCTCGGCGCCGACCCGGTCGAGCAGCACGGCGGTGGCCGCGTCGCCGATCAACTCGACACTGCGGCGGTCCCCGACGAACAGCGGTCCGTCGGGCCGGCCTGAGGTGTCGGCCGAGTGCAGCAGCACTGCGGCGGCGAGAACCAGCTCGGCCAGCAGCAGCGCGAGCAGCGTTGCCGCGGCCCGCCGGTCAGTAACGGCGGGCGTTGTAGATCGGGCCGGAGGCGGTCATCGGCACGACCGCGACGGGCACCCCGTAGGTGGAGGCGTGCACGATCATCCCGTCACCGATGTAGAGGCCGACGTGCGAGGCGTCGGAGTAGAAGCTGAGCACGTCGCCGGGCTGCAGTTCGGACAGCGAGACCGGCTGGCCGCCGGCGGCCATCGCGTAGCTGGAGTGCGGCAGCGAGATGCCGGCCTGCTGGAAGGCCCACATCACCAGCCCGGAGCAGTCGAAGGCGCCGGGACCCGAGCCGCCCCACGAATACGGCGAGCCCACCCGGCTCAGCGCGGCCTGGACGGCCGTCGCGCCCGCCCCGGAACCCCCACCGAGGTTGGGCGGC
Source organism: Mycolicibacillus trivialis (assembly GCF_002102395.1). GTDB lineage: Bacteria > Actinomycetota > Actinomycetes > Mycobacteriales > Mycobacteriaceae > Mycobacterium > Mycobacterium triviale. Next base: position 104,797 of record NZ_LQPZ01000028.1, on the reverse strand, counting down.
AACGCCTCCGGCGGGCCGCCGGGCGCCGCCTCCGGTGGAGCGGGCAGCGCCTCCGGCGGCGGTCCGACGTCGGCCAGCGCGGTGCGCTGGACCGGCGTCAGCGCCTGGTATTGGGCTTTGACGATGGCGATCTGGGTCTGCAGTTCGCGCTGCTTGTTGACCAGGCCGGTGCGCACCTCGGCGGCCTGCTCGGCGGCGGTCTTGGCGTCGGCCGCCGATTTCGCCGAGGTCTGCTCGGCGGCGGCGGCCTCCCGGCCCGCGGTGCGGTACTGCGACATCTGGGTGGACATCTCGGTGCCCATCACCTGCTGCACGGAGAGTTTGTCGATGACCGCCTGCGGGGAGGTGGCGGTCATGATCGCGTCGAATCCGTCGGTGCGACCGCCCATGTACATGGTGGCGGCGAATCCGTCGACGGACTTCTGGTAGGACCCCAGCCGCTCGCGGGCCGCGTCGACGGCGGCCTGGTCCCGGTCGTGTTGCTCTTCGGCGGCCTGCTGGGCGGCGAGTTTCTCATCGAGGTCGAGCTGGGCGGCGTGCATCGCCTCGGTGGTCTGCTCAGCCTGCCGCGACAGCTCGTTGAGCCTGGTCAAAGCGTCGTCGGCCGGGTCGGCGTAGCCGGTGGCGCTCAAGGCTCCCGCCGCCACGGTGAGGCCGACGACCGCAGCGACGACCGGTCGCCGGGCCGCACGCAACGTCCTGTGCATCCAGTCGAGCACCACGATGACATCCTCACAACTGCGCTCGACGGCGCGGCCACCCCGGCCCCGAGCCGTCGATCGAACTTTGATCTCGAACAGGTTACGAAACGGTCACGTCCCTGTCTACCAGGGCAGAAACTTTACCAGTCACCCGTCGCCCGGCGGACAGACACGCCGCCGGTCAGGCTACCCCAGACTCGCGCCCGTCCCGAATCGGCACGAGCCGCAGCCGCGGCGCCAGACCGGCCTCGGCGAGCACGTCCAACGCGGCCCGCTCGTCGTCGTGCAACGTGGCCGGCACCCCGAGCAGGACGCTGACCACGCAGTCCTGGCACGCCGGGCCGCGCACCGCGCAGCTGTCGCAGTCGATGAGCACCGGCTCGCCGCCCGATGGCGGGAGTGCGGACGGGTGGGCGGGCTGATTGGGAGAGGCCACGAGGGATCCTTTCGACTGCTTTGCGGTCCGGTTGTCCGGCACGCTAACGACGCCCACCGACAGCCGCGCCCGGCGTGCCCCGGCCGTCCTGAGTTCCTAACCGGAGTCAAGCCACGTGTTGGCTCGTAGGCTGGGTGTCGGCGGGCCTGGATGTTGGAGCGCTTGGCGACTCCTGTGACTCCTGGCCCGCCGCCTGCTTGCGGCGCTCGCGCATTCTCTTGTGCCGGACGTTGTCGCGTCTGTGCGCTTCGAGTTGGTAACGCTGCTGGACGATGATGCGGCCTTTGGCCTCGGTGATCACGGTGCCGTCGACGTCGCGCAGGACGTAGTGCTCACCGTTGCGCATGCAGGCCGCGATCCGGGTCAGCATGATCGTTGCCAGGTGGCAGATAGCCGAGGAATGGTGCCGGTCGCCGGCCATCAGGCGCTGGTACTTCGCTGCGATCTGGGGATCGACCTTGCGGGCGTGGTCGGCGGCCGCGAACAGCATCTCACGCAGCAGTGGGTCGCCGGCTTTGGTGATCCTGGACTCGACCTTGCTGACCCCGGACTGGCTGACCCGAGGCACCAGACCGGAGTAGGCACGGACCGCCGCCAAGGACGTGAACCGGTGGGGGTCGCCGATCCGGCCGGCGATCACGGCGCTGATCGTGGGACCGACGCCGGGCGCTGAGGCGACGATGCCGTCGGGGTCAGCGTCGGCGTAGAGGTTCGCGAGCCGCTCGTCGATCTCTTTGAGCTGACCGGTCAAGAACAGCGCCTGCTCGGCCTCGTGGGCGATGTCAGCGGCCAGTTCGGCGAAGTCCATCCCGTCGCCATCCCCGGTATCCCACAGTGCGAGAGTCTCTTTCGCCGCGAGGATCAGCACAGCGGCCCGGTCCTCGCGCCAGGCGCCGCGGGAACGGCCGATCAGGAACCGGGACAGGCGGGCCTGGCCGAGCCGGATCACCGCGTGCGGGTCGGCGTAGCGGGCCAGGAACTCCAACGCCGCGACGCCATAGCGAGCGTTCATGGCCTCGTACCAGGCCGGGCCGAGAAGCTCGGTCAGCGCGTCGAGTCGGGCGAAGATCGCAGTACGACGTTTCACCATCGTCGAGCGCTGCTTGGTCAGCCGGCGCAACGGATCGGCCGGCCCCTGCCCTGAGTACTCGCGCAGCCCTTCGGGATGCAGCAGCGGCAGCCGCGCCAGGAGCTCGGAGTCGATCCGATCGTTCTTGGTGTGCTTGGAGTAGTACTTGCGCAGGTCCGACGACTGCGTTGTCGGGACCATCACCACCTTCGCGCCGCGGCGGCGGAACCACTCCGCGACCACGATCCACGCGTTCCTCGTCGGCTCGACCACCACGGTCAGCTCGCCCGGGTCTTCAAGATCGAGGTCGTTCCAGAGCCGCTCCAAATCCGCCAGCCTGGTCCAGAACTTCCGGCCCCGCCACACCGTCTTCCCGTCAGCGGCGAGGGTCGCCTGATGCGCAGCCCGGCAGGCCACGTCGATACCCAACGTCAACGCCATCGTCGTCCTCCTGTCAGTCACTTCGGATTCCCAGGTGACTGACCACCACGGCCACGGCCCAGACATTCTCTAAGCAGGAGTCCCGCACCCAGGCTGGCTCCAAGTTCCCGAACAGGGACACCGCTCGACCAGACACCGGGCCCGCGGGCGGCCACTCAGATGCCAGGGATCACCACGTGTCCCGGTCGGTAGCCTCGACCGCCCACGGACCCACTCAAAGGCTAAATGTCGGTGCGGTTGCCTACCGTCGGTGAGTGTGGCCGTCCCCGCTTCCCCCGAGGTGACCCAGCTCAGCCTGCCCGGCCTGGGCTCGGAGCCCGAGACGGCGGCCGACACCGCCCTGGCCGAGACCACCTTCGTCATCGTCGACCTGGAGACCACCGGCGGCAGCGCCGCGGGCGCCCGGCCCGACGCGATCACCGAGATCGGCGCGGTGAAGGTGCGCGGCGGGGAGATCCTCGGCGAGTTCGCCACGCTGGTCGACCCCCGCCGCGGCATCCCGCCGCGGATCGTGGAGCTGACCGGCATCACCACCGCCATGGTGCGCACCGCCCCGACCATCGAGGCGGTACTGCCCGCTTTTCTGGAGTTCAGCGAGTTCGGCCGCGGCGCGGTGCTGGTCGCCCACAACGCCGGGTTCGACGTGGGTTTCCTGCGTGCCGCCGCCGCCGGCTGCGGGCTGGACTGGCCGCGCCCGCCGGTGCTGTGCACGGTGCGGCTGGCCCGCCGGGTGCTCAGCCGCGACGACGCCCCCAGCGTGCGACTGGCGGCCCTGTCGCGGCTGCTCGGCGTCTCCGTGCAGCCCACCCACCGGGCCCTCGACGACGCCCGGGCGACCGTGGAGGTGCTGCATGCCCTGATCGAACGGGTCGGCAACCTAGGGGTGCACAGCTACGCCGAACTGCGCGACTACCTTCCGGCGGTGCCGGCCGCCCAGCGCCGGAAGCGGGTGCTCGCCGCGGACCTGCCGCGCCGGCCGGGGGTGTATCTGTTCCGTGCCCCGTCCGGCGAGGTGCTCTACATCGGCACCGCCACCGACCTGCGCCGACGGGTCGGGCAGTACTTCACCGGGTCCGAACGGCGGTCCCGGATGGCCGAGATGGTCGGCCTGGCCGGGCGGGTCGACCACGTCGAGTGCGCCCATCCGCTCGAGGCCGGGGTCGCCGAACTGCGGCTGCTGGCCGCCCACGCCCCGCCCTACAACCGCCGGTCGCGGTTCCCCCGGCGCTGGTGGTGGCTGGTGCTCACCGAGGAGGCGTTCCCGCGCTGGTCGGTGGTGCGCTCACCGCGCCACGACCGCGCGGTGGGGCCGTTCCGGTCCCGCGCGAAGGCCGCCGAGACCGGTGCGCTGCTGGCCCGCTTCACCGGGGTGCGGACCTGCACGACCCGGCTGGCGCGCGCGGCCGTGCACCACTGCCCCCCGCGGGAGGTCGCCCCGTGCCCGGCGCCGGCGGGTCTGAGCGCCACCCAGTACGCCGCGGCCGTCGCCCGTGCCGCGGCCCTGATCGAGGGGTCGGACTGCGCGCCGCTCGGCGAGGCGGTGCAGCGGGTCGCGGCCCTCGCCGGCGCGCATCGCTACGAGAGCGCCGCGCGGCTGCGCGACCGGGTGGCCGCCACCGTCGAAGTGCTCTGGCGGGGGCAGCGGCTGCGGGCGCTGGCGGCGGTGTCCGAGCTGGTCGCCGCGGCCCCCGACGGCGCGGGCGGCTGGGCGCTGGCGGTGATCCGCCACGGCCGGCTGGCCGCGGCCGGGTCGGCGCGGCGCGGGGTTCCCCCGCTGCCGGTGGTCGCGGCCATCAGCGCGGCCGCACAGACCGTGCTGCCCGAACCGGCGCCGCTGGGCGGCGCCCTGATCGAGGAGACCGCGCTGATCGCACGCTGGCTGGCCGGTCCGGGGGTGCGCATCGTGCGCGCCGACGAGACCGGCTGGACCTCGCCGCTGGGGTCGGCGGGCCGGTGGGCGGAGTGGGCGGGTGCGGCCCGCTCGGCGCGCCTCGCCGCCGAGCAGGCCCTCGGGGATGCGGTGGCGGGCCGCTCAGAGCTGCTGGCCGAACCGCACCCAACGCGCGAGCAGCTGTTCGGCGGCGCCGGTGTCGATCGCCTCGGCGGCGCGGGACAGGCCGTCCTCCCAGGCCGGGAGCCATTCGGCGCTGCTGGATAGCCCGGCGTGGGCGACCATCGCGCCGGCGGCGTTGAGGACGACGGCGTCGCGGACCGGGCCGGCGACCCCGGCCAGCACCGCACGCACCTCGGCGGCGTTGGTCTCGGCGTCCCCGCCGACCAGCTGGTCGAGCTCGGCGCGGGCGAAGCCGAAACCGGCCGGGTCGAAGGTCACCTTCTCCACGGTGCCGGCCTGCACCCGCCAGATCGTGCTCGTCGTGGTGGTGGTCAGTTCGTCGAGCCCGTCGTCGCCGTGGACCACCAGCACGCTGGAGCGCCGGGCGGCGAACACGCCGGCCATCACCGGCGCCAGTTCGGCGAACGCGCAGCCGATCAGCCCGGCGCGCGGCCGGGCCGGGTTGGTCAGCGGGCCGAGCAGGTTGAACACGGTGGGCACGCCGATCTCGCGGCGCGGCGCGGCGGCGTGCCGGTAGGACGGCTGGAACTGCGGGGCGAAGCAGAACCCGATGCCGACCTCGGCGACGCTGCGGGCGACGTCCTCGGGCCGCAGGTCGATGCGCACGCCGAGGGCCTCCAGGGTGTCGGCGCCGCCGGAGAGCGATGAGGCCGCCCGATTGCCGTGCTTGACCACCGGGATCCCGGCGGCGGCCACCACGATGGCCGCCATCGTCGACAGGTTCACCGTGCTGACCCCGTCGCCGCCGGTGCCGACGACGTCGACGGTGTCGGTGCCGATCGCCTCGGTGGGCATCCGGCGGGCGTGGTGCAGCATGACGTCGGCCAGTTCGGCGACCTCCGCGGCGGTCGGGCCCTTCATCTTCACCGCGACGCCGAACGCCGCGATCTGTGCCGGGGTGGCCGTACCGGCCATGATCTGCTCCATCACCCAGCCCGCCTGCCCGCGCGCCAGGTCCTGGCCGGTCGTCGCCCGACCCAGGATCTGCGACCACGACCAGCCGGCTTCGGCTGCCGGGACCGGTCCGGGATGCTGCTGAGATGACGCCGTCACGCGCCGATCGTCGCATGCCGGCCGCCGACACGCCGCACGCCCGTCACCCCCCGCGGAGGTGGCAACCCGCTGAGAAGCTGCTGAAATCCGCCCGGGTGCGACCGGTTTGCGACCAAATCGGCGACCCGGGTGGAGATTGACAACTACATAACGTCATACTTGCGGATGTGACGAGCGCTGTTGGGTCTTCAGGTACTGCCATCACATCGCGCGTGCATTCGCTGAACCGGCCGAACATGGTCAGTGTGGGCACGATTGTGTGGCTCTCCAGCGAGCTGATGTTCTTTGCTGGATTGTTCGCGATGTACTTCACCGCCCGCGCCCAGGGCGGCGACCAGTGGCCACCGCCGCCCACCGAACTGAACCTGGCGCAGGCCGTGCCGGTCACCCTGGTGCTGATCGCCTCGTCGTTCACCTGTCAGATGGGCGTGTTCGCCGCCGAGCGCGGCGACGTGTTCGGGCTGCGCCGCTGGTACACCATCACGTTCCTGATGGGTGCGTTCTTCGTCGCCGGGCAGGGCTACGAGTACTACCACCTGGTCACCCACGGCACCACCATCTCCTCCAGCGCCTACGGCAGCGTCTTCTACATCACCACCGGGTTCCACGGCCTGCACGTCATCGGTGGTCTCGTCGCGTTCCTGTTCCTGCTGGCCCGCACCAAGATGAGCAAGTTCACCCCGGCGCAGGCCACCGCGAGCATCGTGGTCTCCTACTACTGGCACTTCGTGGACATCGTGTGGATCGCGCTGTTCGCGACGATCTACTTCATTCGATGAGCAGCCACCCGACGAACAGGAGTGTTCGGTTGAAGTCACTGCGTATCCCCCGGTCGGCCGGTTCCGATCGGTCCCGTCGTCGCCTCCGCCGACGGATGTCCGCAGCGGTGTTGCTGCTGATGGCGTTGACGGTGGCCGGCGGCCTGGCCGCGCTGCTCACCCCCAGCCCGCAGGTGGCGGTGGCCGACGAGGACTCCTCGGCGCTGCTGCGCACCGGTAAGGACCTGTTCGACACCTCGTGTGTGTCCTGCCACGGCGCCAACCTGCAGGGCGTCGACGGGCGCGGGCCGAGCCTGGTCGGGGTCGGCGAGTCCGCGGTGTACTTCCAGGTCTCGACCGGCCGGATGCCGGCGGTGCGTGGTGAGGCCCAGGCCCCCCGCAAGTACCCGGTGTTCGATGAGCACCAGACCGACGCGCTGGGCGCCTACATCGCGGCCAACGGCGGTGGGCCCGCGGTGGTCCGCAACGCCGACGGCACGGTGGCCCAGGAGTCGCTGCGGGGCAACGACATCGGCCGCGGCGGTGACCTGTTCCGGCTCAACTGCGCGTCCTGCCACAACTTCACCGGTAAGGGCGGCTCGCTGTCCTCGGGTAAGTACGCGCCCAACCTCGACGGCGTCAGCGAGCAGCAGATCCTCGCGGCGATGCTGACCGGTCCGCAGAACATGCCCAAGTTCTCCGACCGGCAGATCCCGTTCGAGGAGAAGCGCGACATCATCGCCTACGTCAAGAGTTCCACCGACGAGCACAACCCCGGCGGTGTCGGGCTCGGCGGCTTCGGCCCCGCCCCCGAAGGCATGGTGATGTGGATTGTTGGGATGGTCGCCGTCATCGGCGTCGCAATGTGGATCGGGGCACGCGCATGACCGAGAGCAACAACACCGGCCGGCCCGACGACGCGGAGCTGGCCGCCATGTCCCGCGAGGAGCTCGTCGAGCTCGGCGGCCGGCTCGACGGCGTGGAGACCGTCTACAAGGAGCCGCGCTGGCAGGTCGAGGGCACCCGCGCCGAGAAGCGCGCCGAGCGGCAGGTGGCGCTGTGGTTCCTGCTGGCCGGGTTCTTCGGCTTCGCCTTGCTGCTGGTGTTCCTGTTCTGGCCGTGGGAGTACAAGTCCGTCGACGACCCCGGCGGCTTCCTCTACTCCATCGCCACCCCGCTGTACGGGTTCACCTTCGGCATGTCGGTGCTGTGCCTGGGTATCGGCGCGGTGCTGCTGCAGAAGAAGTTCATCCCCGAGGAGATCTCGGTTCAGGATCGGCACGACGGTCAAGGTGACGGCTCGGCGGAGATCGACCGCAAGACCGTCGCCGCCAACCTCACCGACGCGCTGGAGGGCTCGACGATCCGTCGCCGCAAGGTGCTCGGCCTGTCCGTCGGGATCGGCTTCGGCGCCTTCGGTCTGGGCACCGTGGTCGCCGGCCTGGGCGGCATCATCAAGAACCCGTGGAAGCCGGTGGTCCAGACCGCCGACGGGATGAAGGCCGAGCTGTGGACCTCCGGGTGGACCCCGCGCTACCACGGCGAGACCATCTACCTGACCCGCTCCACCGGCACCCACGGCCCCGGCGCGTTCGTCAAGATGCGCCCGGAGGACCTCGACGCCGGCGGCATGGAGACCGTCTTCCCGTGGCGGGAGACCGACGGCGACGGCACCACCGAGGAGTCCCGCGAGCGGCTGCACGCGATCACCATGGGGGTGCGTAACCCGGTCATGTTGATCCGGATCAAGCCCAACGACATGGAGCGGGTGGTCTACCGCAAGGGTCAGGAGAGCTTCAACTTCGGCTCCCTGTTCGCCTACACCAAGATCTGCTCGCACCTGGGTTGCCCGTCGTCGCTGTACGAGCAGCAGACCTACCGCATCCTGTGCCCGTGCCACCAGTCGCAGTTCGACGCGTTGCACTTCGCGAAACCGATTTTCGGCCCGGCCGCACGCGCCCTGGCGCAGCTGCCGATCACCATCGACAAGAACGGGTATCTGGTCGCCAACGGCGACTTCGTCGAGCCCGTGGGACCGGCATTCTGGGAGCGTTCCTCATGAGTCCGACCAACAACTCCAAGATCGGCGCCCTGCTCACCGCGCAGGGCAACGACATCGACTCGCGCTACCACCCGTCGGCGGCGCTGCGCCGCCAGCTGAACAAGGTGTTCCCGACGCACTGGTCGTTCCTGCTCGGTGAGATCGCCCTCTACAGCTTCGTGATCCTGCTGATCACCGGGGTGTACCTCACCTTGTTCTTCGACCCGTCGATGGCCGAGGTCACCTACAACGGCGTCTACCAGCCGCTGCGCGGTGTGCAGATGTCGCGGGCCTACGAGACGGCGCTCAACATCTCCTTCGAGGTGCGCGGCGGCCTGTTCGTCCGTCAGGTCCACCACTGGGCGGCGCTGATGTTCGCCGCGGCGATCATGGTGCACCTGGCCCGGGTGTTCTTCACCGGCGCTTTCCGCCGCCCCCGCGAGGCCAACTGGATCATCGGCTCGCTGCTGCTGATCCTGGCGATGTTCGAGGGCTATTTCGGCTACTCGCTGCCCGACGACCTGCTCTCCGGCATCGGTCTGCGTGCGGCGCTGTCGTCGATCACGCTGGGGATGCCGGTGATCGGCACCTGGCTGCACTGGGCGCTGTTCGGTGGGGACTTCCCCGGCGACATCATCATCCCGCGCCTGTACGCCCTGCACATCCTGCTGATCCCGGGCATCATCCTGGCCCTCATCGGCGCCCACCTGGCGCTGGTGTGGTTCCAGAAGCACACCCAGTTCCCCGGCCCGGGCCGCACCGAGCGCAACGTCGTCGGCGTGCGGGTGATGCCGGTGTTCGCGGTGAAGTCCGGTGCGTTCTTCGCGCTGACCACCGGGGTGCTCGGCCTGATGGGTGGGCTCATGCAGATCAACGGGATCTGGAACCTGGGCCCCTACAAGCCGTCGCAGATCTCCGCGGGCAGCCAGCCCGACTTCTACATGATGTGGACCGAGGGTCTGGCCCGGCTCTGGCCGGCCTGGGAGATCTACGTCGCCGGCTACACCATTCCCAGCTCGGTCTGGGTGGCGCTGATCATGGGCCTGGTCTTCGGTCTGCTGGCCGTCTACCCGTTCCTGGAGCGCCGGTTCACCGGCGACAGCGCCCACCACAACCTGCTGCAGCGGCCCCGCGACGTCCCGGTGCGCACCGGGCTGGGCGTCATGGCGATCACCTTCTACATGATCCTCACGCTGGCCGCGATGAACGACATCATCGCCTGGAAGTTCCACATCTCGCTGAACGCGACGACCTGGATCGGCCGGATCGGCATGGTGGTTCTGCCGATGGTCATGTTCTTCGCGACCTACCGCTGGTGTGTGGGTCTGCAGCGCAGTGACCGCGCGGTGCTCGAGCACGGTATCGAGACCGGCATCATCAAGCGGTTGCCGCACGGCGCCTACGTCGAGATGCACCAGCCGCTCGGGCCGGTCGACGAGCACGGCCACCCGATCCCGCTGGAATACCAGGGTGCACCGGTGCCGAACAAGATGAACAAGCTGGGCTCGGCCGGCTCCCCCGGCAGCGGCAGCTTCCTGTTCGCCGACCCGGTCAGCGAGGACCGCGCGCTGCGCGAGGCCGAGCACGCCGCCGAGCAGCGGGCGCTGACCGCGCTGCGCGACCACCAGGACGACGAGCACCCGAACGGGCAGCACTAGCGAGCCCACGAGGGCGTCGGCTCACCAGACGAATCCACGAGTGAAGCGTCAGGGCGGAAAAACCTAACGGATTCCGCCCTGACGCTTCACTCGCGGGAGTTGTCGCCGCGGTCGTCGCCTGAGATCTCGGCGGCCTACGCAGCGGCCTACTCAGCGGCAGCCGCCACCCGCTCCTGAATGAACTGGGCGATCAGGTCGAACGCCGCCTTGCTCTCGGGCAGGAACGGGAACACCGCCGGGAACGCGTGCAACTGGCGCGGCCACACCCGCAGGGTGCAGGAACAGCCGGCGGCCACCAGCGCGTCATGCATGTGCTCGGCGTCGTAGCGCAGTGCCTCGCTCTCCGCGACGACGATCAACGACGGCGGAAAACCGGTCAGGTCGCCGTGCACCGGCGACGGGTCCGCGATGCCCTCGTCGGGGCGCGCGCAGGCCATGATCGGCGGCAGCGCCGCCGCCCAGATGACCGGGTCCCGCCACGCGTTCTCGTGCTCGGCGCGACCGACGCAGTCGATCTCGAGCAGCGGGGAGATCCCGACCACCCCGCCCGGGGCCGCCAGGCCCTCCCGCCGGGCGGCCAGCGCGGTGGCGAAGGCCAGGAACCCGCCCGCGGAGTCGCCACCGAAGACCACCCGATCCGGGCTGACGCCGCGGTCCAGCAGCCAGCGGTAGGCGCTCAGGCAATCCTGCACCGACCCGTCCACCCGCACCGCCGGGTGCTGCCGGTAGTCGACATGGACCACCGGCAGCCCGGTGCGTTGGGCCAGGATCGCCACGGTCTGCAGATGGGAGTCCAGATTGCCCAGGAAGAAGCCGCCGCCGTGGAAGTACAGCAGGGCGCCGTCCTGCAGCGCCGCGGTGCAGCCCCGGGCGCGCACCGTCTCCACGGTGACCCCGCCGACGACCTCACGGGTGATGTTCAGCCGGCGGACGAACGGGCGCCGCCGCTGCGCGCGGGACAGCCGCTCCACCGCCCGGCCGACCGTCACCATCCGGTCGGCGATCGGAACCTTGCCGTCCTCGGACAGGTAGCGGCGGGTCAGCGGCCCGATGGCGCGCACCCCCACCGAGTAGGCCGCCCGCGCCCGCCAGCTGGGCCGGGTGGTGGACAGGGAACCGGCGGGCAGGGGCATGGAGTTCACTCCGTTTCTCGGGCCAGCAGGACGTGGAGTTGACGCAGGAAGTACCACGGGATGGCCGGCATCGCCGCGGTGATCACTCCGGCCACCGCGTAGCTGATCCAGGACACACCGTCACGGCCGACGGCCATCAGGTTGGTGCCGATCGCGACCGCGGTCAACGCCGCGCCCACCGCGATGGCCAGCAGCACCGTGCCGCGCACCCAGATCCGCTCCATCGGCGTGACCGAGACCGGGTCGAGCATCCGCAGTTTCTCGGTGGCCGCTCCCCCGTTCGGGATGTCCGCCGAGTACTTGTCGGGCCGTACCGGCCGGCGCGGTGCCGCCGCGGGCGTCGCGGCGTTCTGCCGGGCCCGCAGCAGCACCGGGATGGCGGCCAGGATCACCAGCGCGGAGACCACCGCGATGACGTAGAGCGCCCACGGCGTGCTCCCGCTGCGCACCGCGTCGCCGTGGTTGTCGCCCTGGGCCAGGTTGACCAGCGACACCACCGCGGCGACGCCGGTGCCCAGCAGGACCAGCCAGATCACCGCGCTCACCCCGATCAGGATGCGGTCGGTGTCGACCGGGGACCGGGAGATCCGGTTGGGGACAAATTTCCATCGACTCATCAGCAACTCGTCTGGGGTGCGTTGTTGGTATTGGAGGACAGTACGGTTCCGTCGTTGGTGGTGATCGAGCAATTGAGCTTGCTGACCCGGAACAGGCTGGACGCCTCGACGGAGCCGACCTCGGACGCCGAGATCGGGGTGAGGGTGATCGACCACGGGATGTAGACGTTGCGCTGGGTGCGCCGGCGCCCGGAGGCGTCGATGTAGGTCACCGTGATGATGTCACCGGGTGCTTTCGTGCCGGTCACCGAGTAGGTGCCCTGCCGCGGGCCGGCCCGCGTCGTGGTGGTCGGGGTGGTCGTGGTCGGCTCCGGGGTCGTCGTCTCCGGCTCCGGTTCCTCGCTGGGCGGCGGAGGCGGCGGTGGCGGCGGTGGCGGCGGCTCCGGCTCCTCGATCGGCGGGGGCGGCGGTGTGCTCTTGGGGTATTCGTCGTGCACCGGCGGCAGCGAGGTGGTCGGCGCGGCGGTATCCGCGGTGTCGCTGGTGTCGGTCCCGGTCACCACCAGCGACACCGAGACCACCAGCGCGATCGCCGCGATGATCGCGGTGATGCCGACGACCCAGGGCCAGCGCGGTGGCGGTGGTTCGTCGTCGGCGTCGGACTCGGCGTGAGCGTCGTAGGCGTCGTAGTCGTAGAGTTCGCCCGGCGGCACATAGGGCGCCAGCAGATGTTCGGATTCGGGGGCCGAATAGGCCTGCGAGAAGGGTTCCTCGGCCTCCGTCTGATCGCCCGCGATCGGCTCGTCCGGCTCATCCGGATCGGGAGGCTTCGGGCCGCTCATCTCCGCTTATCCTGTTCGGCTGCTTCACCGGGGCGGGCCGCCGCCCGGCGTGGCCGGTGCGCCGATCCCCCGCGATGGGTCGTGGTGTCCGCGGGCAACATTACCCAAATGTCGGGGCCACCCGCGGTAGCCACCCTCGGCACGTCTTCGCCCGCGGCGAGGTTCAGTGCTTCTCCGCGCCGAGGTAGTACTCGAACACCAACCCGCCCGCGGCGGCGATGACCATCACGATGCCGGCGCCGAACAACCACGGCAGCCACAGCGCGATACCGACGGCGACGATCGAGAAGGCCAGCGCGCACAGGATCGGCCACCAGCTGTGCGGGCTGAAGAAGCCCAGCTCACCGGCGCCGTCGCTGACCTCGGCCTCTTCGTAGTCCTCCGGCCGGACGTCCACCCGGCGGGCGACGAAGCCGAGGAAGGTGGCGGTGATCATCGCCATCGCGCCGGTCAGCGCCAGCGCGGTGGTACCGGCCCACTCGATCCCACCGGTGCCGAACCGGTCGGTCAGGAACCCGTAGACGATCGCGGTGATGAAGAAGAACGCGGAGATGAACTCGAACAGCCTGCCTTCGATGTGCATGGGGTGTCCTAACTACTCGCTTGGGAGACCTGCAGGCCGCGCCGGCTGTCGAACGGGCGGGTCGACGTGGCCAGCGGGTCCTGGCCGATCGCCGAGAGCGCCTCGGCGTTGGTCAGGCCGTCCCGCCGCTTGTCGAGGTAGAGCTTGAACTCGTTGGGGCTCACCGCGCGGAGCTCGAAGTTCATCATCGCGTGATAGGTCCCGCACATCTCGGCGCAGTGCCCGAGGAACGCGCCCTCCTTGGTGATCTCACTGACCTGGAAGACGTTCACCGAGTTGTTCGCCTCCGGGTAGGGCATCATGTCCCGCTTGAACAGGAACTCCGGGACGAAGAAGGCGTGGATCACGTCGGTGGCGATCAACCGGAACTCGATGCTCTTGCCGGTCGGGACCACCAGCACCGGCACCTCTTCGGTGGTGCCGAGGGTCTCGACCTCGTCGTAGTACAGGAAGCTGCGGTCCTCGGGGTTGAGGCCGTGCAACGCGCCGACCCGCTCCTTGCCGTGCTCGTCCACACCCTCGGGCTTGGAGACCATCGCGTCCTTGCGCTCGGGCTGCGCACCGTCGTAGGTGTAGGTGCCGTCGGCGAAGTCGACCTTGTTGTAGCCGAACTTCCAGTTCCACTGGAACGCGGTGACGTCGACCACGACCTCGGGGTCGTCGACGAGCTTGAGCTGGTCCTCCTGCACCCTCACGGTGAAGTAGAACAGCACCGAGATGATCAGGAACGGGACCACCGTCAGCACCAGCTCCAGCGGCATGTTGTAGCCGAACTGGCGCGGCAGTTCGGTGTCGGTGGGCCTCTTCCGGTATGCGATAACGCACCAGAACATCAGGCCCCACACGATCACGCCGACCACCAGCGAGGCGATGACCACACCGACCCAGAAGGCGCGGTTGTGGTGCGCCTCGGGGGTGATCCCCTCCGGCCACCCCAAGCCGAGCGCCTGCGACCAGCTGCAGCCACTGAGTGTGACCGCGACCAATCCGACGGCGCCGACCAGCACCGATCGTCGTAGCCAACGAGGCATGGTGCGGCGCTGCGAAGCGGCCTGCGGCAAGCCTGTCCCGCGAAGTGTCACGGTGGGCGCCTCCTGAGTCAGAACCTGGAGCGAGAGTCGATCACGTCGAATACTACGCACCGTAATCCACGACCGGAACACAGGCCCGACGAGCCACCGGTCCGTGTCCGAAATCGCCCTCGGCGACGGTGCGGCATACTGGGTCGCGATGTGTGGACTGCTGGCCTTCGTGGCCGCCTCCGGGGGAGCCCCGGCCGGCACCGGAACCATCGATCAGCGCGGGATCGCCGCGGCCGTCGCCGAGGCTTCACACCTGATGCGACACCGTGGCCCCGACGAGTTGGGGACCTGGTCCGACGAGCGGGTCGTCCTCGGCTTCAACCGGCTGTCGATCATCGACATCGAGCACTCCCACCAGCCGCTGCAGTGGGGCCCGCCGGAGTCGCCGGACCGCTACCGGCTGGTGTTCAACGGCGAGATCTACAACTACCTGGAGTTGCGGGAGCGGCTGCGCGCCGAGCACGGCGCGGTCTTCCACACCGGCGGCGACACCGAGGCGATCGCGGCCGCCTACCACTACTGGGGGACCGCGGCGCTGGCCCGGCTGCGCGGCATGTTCGCCTTCGCCCTGTGGGACACCCACACCGGTGAGCTGCTCTGCGCCCGCGACCCGTTCGGCATCAAACCGCTGTTCATGGCCGACGGGCCCGGCGGCACCGTGGTCGGCAGCGAGAAGAAGGCCCTGCTCGAACTCGCCGACCTGGTGGGTTTCGACACCGCCCTCGACGCGCGGGCGGTGCAGCACTACACCGTGCTGCAGTACGTGCCCGAACCGGAGACGCTGCACCGCGGGGTGCGCCGGCTGGAGTCGGGCTGCTACGCCCGGATCCGACCCGACTCCCCCGCCCCCGAGATCACCCGGTATTTCACCCCCCGATTCGAGGCCACCCCGATCGCCGCGGGCGCCGAGCAGGCCCGCTACGACGAGATCACCGCGGTGCTGGAGGACTCGGTCGCCAAACACATGCGCGCCGACGTCACGGTCGGGGCGTTTCTGTCCGGCGGCATCGACTCCACCGCGATCGCTGCGCTGGCCATCCGGCACAACCCCGACCTGATCACCTTCACCACCGGTTTCGAGCGCGAGGGGTTCTCCGAGGTGGACGTGGCGGTGGCCACCGCCGAGGCGATCGGGGCGCGCCACATCGCCAAGGTGGTCAGCCCGGCCGAATTCGTCGCCGCCCTGCCCGAGATCGTCTGGTACCTCGACGAGCCGGTGGCCGACCCGGCCCTGGTGCCGCTGTTCTTCGTCGCCCGCGAAGCCCGCAAGCACGTCAAGGTGGTGCTCAGCGGTGAGGGTGCCGACGAGTTGTTCGGCGGCTACACGATCTACCGGGAACCGCTGTCACTCAAGCCGTTCGACTATCTGCCCGCGCCGCTGCGCCGCGGGGTGGGCAGGATGTCCAAACCCCTGCCGGAGGGGATGCGCGGCAAGAGCCTGCTGCACCGCGGTTCGCTGACGTTGGAGCAGCGCTACTACGGCAACGCCCGCAGCTTCTCCGATGAGCAACTGCGGGCGGTGCTACCGCAGTTCTCCCCGGACTGGACCCACACCGACGTCACCGCCGCGATCTACGCGCAATCGCAGGGCTGGGACCCGGTGGCCCGCATGCAGCACATCGACCTGTTCACCTGGCTGCGCGGCGACATCCTGGTCAAAGCCGACAAGATGACGATGGCAAACTCGCTGGAGCTGCGGGTGCCGTTTCTGGACACCGAGGTCTTCGCGGTGGCCTCGAAGCTGCCGGTGTCGGCGAAGATCACCCGCACCACCACCAAGTACGCGCTGCGCCGGGCGCTGGAGTCGGTGGTGCCCGCCCATGTGCTCAACCGGCCGAAGCTGGGCTTCCCGGTGCCGATCCGGCACTGGCTGCGCGCCGGGGAGCTGCTGGACTGGGCACACGAGATGCTGAACACCTCGCAGGCCGACGAGTTCATCGACCTGGGCGCCGCACGACAGCTGCTCGAGGAGCACCGTGCCGGGGTCAGCGACCACAGCCGCCGGTTGTGGACGGTGTTGATCTTCCTGCTCTGGCACGCGATCTTCGTGGAGCGCAGCGTGGTGCCGCAGATCAGCGAACCGGATTACCCGGTGCAGTTGTAACCGGGACGTCGGCTCAGTGCAGCGCGGCGGCGATCTCGGCGGCGGCCTGATCGCCGTACGCGCCGGCCAGTCGGGTCACCGCGGCCTCCCGGTCCCACTCCCATTCCTGGGTGCCGGTCGATTCGAGCACCAGCACCGCGACCAGGCAGCCGAGCTGGGCGGAGCGTTCCAGGTTCAGCCCGGCGCTGCGGCCGGTGAGGAACCCGGCCCGGAAGGCGTCGCCGACCCCGGTGGGGTCCACCCGGCTGGTCTCCGGTACCACCCCGACGTGGACGCGTTCGCCGCCGGGCTCGACGATGTCGACCCCGTTCTCGCCGAGCGTGGTCACCCGCAGGCCGACCTGGCTCATCACGTCGGCCTCGCTCCAGCCGGTCTTGGACAGCAGCAGGTCCCACTCGTAGTCGTTGGTGAACAGATAGGTCGCACCGTCGACCAGGGTGCGGATCTCCTCGCCGGTGAGCCGCGCCAGCTGCTGGGAGGGGTCGGCGGCGAAGGGCAGCCCGAGTTCACGGCATTCGGCGGTGTGCCGGAACATCGCCTCCGGGTCGTTGGCCCCGACGATCACCAGCTCGGGTGCGCCGCCGTCGGCGACCAGCCCGGCCAGCGAGATGTCTCGGGCCTGCGACATCGCGCCCGGGTAGAACGACGCGATCTGGGCCATGTCCTGGTCGGTGGTGCACACGAACCGGGCGGTGTGCGCGGTCGTCGACACCAGGACGTGGTCGCAGTCGACGCCGTGGCTGGTCAGCCAGCGCCGGTAGTCGTCGAAGTCGGTGCCTGCGGCCCCGACGAGTTGGACCTGCCCGCCGAGCACGCCGATGGCGTAGGCCATGTTGCCGGCGACCCCGCCGCGGTGGACCACCAGATCGTCGACGAGGAAGCTCAGCGACACCTTCGCGAGGTGGTCGGCGAGCAGCTGTTCGGAGAATCGGCCGGGAAACCGCATCAAGTGGTCTGTCGCAATCGAACCGGTCACCGCTATCGCCACGAAGTCTCCGCCCTTTCTCGATCTGCCTGTCCAGCGAACGGTGCTCAGCGTAGCGGCCTGCGTCCTGATCGGGTCGCGCAGAGGTGCGCTAGCCTGCCTACATGACCGGCCCGTATCCCCTGCCGCCGCAGTTCGGCACGCACGGACCGCCCCGTCACGCAGCACACACCGGGCCGCACCCGGTCGGGTACGCCGGGCCGACGACCGGGCCACTGCCGGTGCCGCCGCCCGGCTACCAAGGTCCGCCGCCGCTGCCCTATCCCCCGCGCCGCTCGCCGTGGCCGCTGGCGATCGCGGTCACCGTGACGGTAGCGGTGATCGCGGCATTGGGTGCGGCGACCGTCTTCGCGGTGCGCGACACCGCCGCTCCGCTCACCGACACCGCCGCGCAGTCCGCGATCCAGGGGTATCTGGACGCGCTGGCCGATCGCGACATCGACGTGGTCGCCCGCAACACCTTGTGCGGCACCTACGACGCGGTGTCCGACCGCCGCTCCGACGAGGCGCTGGCCAAGCTGAGCAGCGACGCGTTCCGCAAGCAGTTCGACACCGCCGAGGTGACGTCGATCGACAAGATCGTGCTGCTCTCGGACTACCAGGCGCAGGTGTTGTTCAGCATGCGGGTGACGCTGGCCGTTGGCGGTGATCCGCGCGACGGTGTGCAGGGCACCGCGCAGCTTCTGATGCAGGACGACCAGATTCTGGTCTGCTCCTACGTGTTGCGGACCGGCGGGGCCTACTGATCGGCCCGGCCGGCCCGGCGGCGGCTCAGTTGAACGAGTCGCCGCAGGAGCAGGAGCCGCCTGCGTTCGGGTTCTCGATGGTGAAGCCCTGCTTCTCGATGCTGTCCACGAAGTCGATGGACGCCCCGTCGAGGTAGGGCAGGCTCATCCGGTCGACGGTGAGTTTCACCCCGGCGAACTCAGCGGTGGCGTCACCGTCGAGGGACCGGTCGTCGAAGAAGAGGTTGTAGCGCAGCCCCGAGCAGCCACCGGGCTGGACGGCGATCCGCAGCGCCAGGTCGTCGCGGCCCTCCTGGTCGAGCAGCGATTTCGCTTTCGCCGCTGCCGCGTCGGTGAGGATGACGCCGTGGGCGGCGGTGCTGGTCTCGTTCTGAACTGTCATTGCTTCTCCCTACACGTTGCGGCGTGTCAGACGCTGTCGCGGGCCGCTCGACGGCGAAAACCCACCAGGTCAACGGTACCGCGTCGGACTGTTATTCCCGAGTTGGGCCGCGGTCACCGTGGCGAGCCCCATCAGTTGGTTGACGGCGTCCTCCAACGCCAACTCTACCGACCCGGCGTAGTCGGAGATAGCCACCGCGGCGGCGATTCCGGCGGCGTGCAGCGCGGCGGGGTCCACGTCGACCTGGCCGGCCAGCACCAGCACCGGGGTCTGCCGCTCGCGGGCGGCGGCGGCCAGCGAGCCGACCACCTTGCCGCGCAGCGACTGCCGGTCGATCCGGCCCTCCCCGGTGACGATCAGATCGGTCACCTCCAAATCGGCGGCCAGCCCGGTGTGCTGGGCGATCACCGCGGCACCGGGGACTCGTCGGGCACCCAGCGCCAGCAGGGCCGCGCCGATCCCGCCGGCCGCTCCGGCCCCGGGCTCGGCGCTCACCTCGCGGCCGGCCGCGGTGTCCAACTCGACGGCCCACTCGGCGAGGCGCTCCTCGAGGAGGGTGACGGTGGCACGGTCGGCCCCCTTCTGCGGGCCGAACACCCGCGCCGCGCCCCACGGACCCAGCAGCGGGTGGTCGACGTCGGTGGCGGCCACCACGTCCAGCTCGGCCAACGCGCGCCGCGCGGCGATCAACCCGCCGAGGTGCTCCACCAGGCCGCGGCCGCCGTCGGTGGCGGCGCTGCCGCCCAGCCCGACCACGATCCGGCGCGCGCCGGCTTGCCGGGCGGCGTCGATGAGCTGGCCCACCCCGGCACTGTGCGCTGCCAGCGCGCTCTGCGGGGTGGGCGGACCGCCGAGCAACTCCAGGCCGCACGCCTGCGCGACCTCCAGGTAAGCGGTCTCGGTGTCCTGGTCGTAGAGCCAGGCCGCCTCGACATCGCTGTCCAGCGGCCCCCGCACCGGCAGTCGGCGGGTGCGCCGGCCGAGCCGGTCGGCGAGCACGGTGACGAACCCGGGGCCGCCGTCGGACTGTGGAGCGATGGTGAACTGGTCGCGGGGCCGCGACCGGTACCAGCCGGTGGCGATGGCCGCGGCCGCCTGCTGAGCGGTGAGGCTGCCGCCGAAACAGTCCGGGGCGATCAGCACCCGCAACGGCAGCGTGCCCGGCTCGGGGGGCGGCGCGGCGGCGTTGCTCATGCCAGCAGCGTAGGCCCAGCCGATGCGGCCGCATGCCCGACATCGAGATCAGCGAAGTAACCTGGCAGCCGTGAGGTTGCTGGGGCGCAGGAAAGACGACGACCGCGCCGCCGACACGGCGGGCGGGACCGACGAGGCCGCCGAAACCGGTGACGACGCCGCCCGTCCGGCGGGCACCACACCGCCCAAGGGCCGGCCCACCCCGCGCCGCGACGCCACCCGGCGCCGTGGGCCGGTAGCCCCGCCGCCGATGACCGCCGCCGAGGCTCGTGCCCGCCGCAAGGAACTCGCCGGCCCCAAACTCAGCCGGGAGGAGCGTCGGGCGCAACGCGCCGAGCGGCTCGAGCGGCGCACCGAGTACCGCGAGCGGATGCTGGCCGGCGACGACGCCTACCTGCTGCAACGCGACCGCGGGCCGGTCCGTGGCTATGCCCGCGACCTGGTCGACGCCCGCCGCAACCTGCTGGGTCTGTTCATCCCGTCGGCGATGCTGCTGCTGTTCCTGACGCTGAGCATGCCGCTGGCGGTGCAGCGTTACGTCTCGCTGGGCCTGCTGGTGCTGATGGCGGCGATGGCCGTCGACGCGGTGCTGCTGGGCCGCTACGTCAGCCGTCGGGTGGACGAGAAGTTCCCGGACAACACCGAGGCGCGCTGGCGGCTGACCATGTACGCGGCCGGCCGGGCCTCACAGCTGCGCCGGATGCGCGCCCCCCGCCCGCAGGTCGCCCGCGGTGAGCGGATCGGTTAGCCGGCGCCCGCCCGGCCCGACTGCGACGGCGTCGTGACCTCCCGACTGCTGGTGCTCGGCGGAATCCGGTCGGGCAAATCACGGTGGGCCGAGAGCCGGTTCGGCGCGCCCGGCCCGGCGGTGCGGTACCTGGCCACCGGGACCGGCGGCGATGATGCGGACTGGGCGGCCCGGGTCGACGCGCACCGCGCCCGCCGCCCGGCGCACTGGTCGACCGTCGAATCCACCGATGTGGCCGCCGTGTTGGGCCGGCCCCCGCACCCGCCGACCTTGGTCGACGACCTGGGCGGCTGGCTGACCGCGTTGCTGGACCGGCACGGCTGGGACCCGGCCGCACGGCTCGGCGCCGACGTCGACGCGCT
The DNA here is from genome assembly GCF_002102395.1 of Mycolicibacillus trivialis. Lineage (GTDB taxonomy): Bacteria > Actinomycetota > Actinomycetes > Mycobacteriales > Mycobacteriaceae > Mycobacterium > Mycobacterium triviale. The sequence goes on along the minus strand of NZ_LQPZ01000028.1, from coordinate 83,848 downwards.
GTGCGGCGCGGTGCGCGCCTTCCCCGCCGACCTGGTGTTGGTGAGCCCGGAGGTCGGGTTGAGCGTGGTCGCGGGGACGACGTCGGGCCGTCGCTTCGCCGACGAACTGGGCGCCCTCAACCAGCGGCTCGCCGCCGAGTGCGACCGGGTGGTGCTGGTGGTGGCCGGGCAGCCCCTCGAGGTCAAACCGGACGGGGGTGGTCGCTGATGGACCCCGCCGACGCCCGATACGACCCGGTGCAGGCGCCGGACCCGGCCGTCGCCGAGGCGGCCCGCGCCCGCCAGGCCGACCTGATCAAGCCGCCCGGTTCGCTGGGCCGGCTGGAGGAACTGTCGGTGTGGGCCGCCGCCTGCCAGGGCCGCTGCCCGCCGCAGCCGTTCCAGCGGGCCAGGATCGTGGTGTTCGCCGGCGACCACGGGGTGGCCCACGCCGGCGTCTCGGCCTATCCGCCGCAGGTCACCGCGCAGATGCTGGCCGGGATCAACGCGGGCGGCGCGGCGATCAACGCGCTGGCCGAGGTGGCGGGCGCGTCGGTGCGGGTGGCCGACCTGGCCGTCGACGCCGAACCGGACTCCGCGCCGCCGGGAGCGCACAGGGTGCGCCGCGGCAGCGGCGACATCACCCGGGAGGACGCGCTCACCGAACAGCAGGCCGTCGCCGCGGTCGCCGCGGGCCGCGCCATCGCCGACGAGGAGGTCGACGCCGGAACCGACCTGCTGATCGCCGGGGACATGGGGATCGGCAACACGACGGTCGCCGCGGTGCTGATCGCGGCGCTGGTCGGCGCCGAGCCGGTCGCGGTGGTCGGTCGTGGCACCGGCATCGACGACGCCGGCTGGGCGCGTAAGACCGCGGCGGTGCGCGACGCGCTGTTCCGGTCCCGGGCGGTGCGGTCGGATCCGGTCGCGTTGCTGCGGGTCTGCGGCGGGGCGGATCTGGCCGCGATGGCCGGGTTCTGCGCGCAGGCCGCGGTGCGGCGCACCCCGGTGCTGCTCGACGGGGTGGTCGCGGCGGCGGCGGCGCTGCTGGCCGACCGGCTGGCCCCGGGTGCGCGACGGTGGTGGCAGGCCGGGCACCGCTCGGCGGAGCCGGCCCACGCGCTGGCGCTCGCCGATCTGGGTCTGGAGCCGATTCTGGACCTGGGGATGCGGCTGGGCGAGGGCACCGGCGCGGCGGTGGCCCTGCCGGTGCTGCACGCGGCGGTGGCCGCGCTCGCCTCGATGTCCACCTTCGACGAGGCCGGGGTCGCCCGCCCCGACGGGCCGCGATGATCGGTTCGCTGCGCAGCGCGTTCGCGTTCGCCACCGTGCTGCCGGTGCGCGGCGCGGGCCCGCTGGGGCGGGGCGGGCTGACCGCCCTGCCGGTGGTCGGGGTCGCGCTGGGCGGGTTGGCGGCCGCGGTCTGCACGGCCGGGGCCGCGGTATTCGGCCCGGGCAGCACGTTGGCCGGGCTGCTCGCGGTCGCGGTGCTGGCCGCCGCCACCCGCGGCCTGCACCTCGACGGGTTGGCCGACACCGCCGACGGGCTCGGCTGCTACGGGCCGCCCGAACGCGCGCTCCAGGTGATGCGCGACGGGCCCAGCGGCCCCTTCGGGGTGATCGCGGTGGTGGTGGTGATGGTGGCGCAGACCGCGGGGTTTCCGGTGCTGGGTCCGGCCGCGATCGTGGTGGCGGTGGTATGCGGGCGGGTGGCCGCGGTGGCGGCCTGCCTGCGCGGGCGGCCTGCGGCGGCCGGCAGCGCCCTGGGCACCCGGGTGGCCGGCAGTCAGAGTCTGCCGGTGGTGTCCGGCTGGGTGCTGCTGTTGGTGGCGGCGTCGGTGTTCGCGACGCCGACGCGATGGCTCGGGCCGGTCGCGGTGGTGGTCGGGTTGGCGGCCGCGCTGCTGCTGGTCGCGCACTGCCGGCGCCGGTTCGGCGGGGTCAGCGGCGATGTCCTGGGCGCGGCGGTGGAGGTGGCCACCACCGCGGCGGTGCTGGTGCTGGCCGCGGGCCCCGGCTGAGCGAACCGGTCAGCTGAGCCGCGCCATCCAGCCGTGGGTGTCGGCGAAGGTGCCGCGCTGGATACCGGTGAGGGTGTCGCGCAACGCCATCGTCACCTCGCCGGGCTCGCCGTCGGCGACGGTGAAGTCGCCGTCGGCGTATTTGACGTGGCTGACCGGGGTGATGACCGCGGCGGTGCCGCAGGCGAACACCTCGGTGATCTCCCCCGCCAGCGTCTTCTTCTGCCACTCGTCGACGTCGATCTTGCGTTCCTCGACGCTGAAGCCGGCGTCGACCGCCAGCTGCAGCAACGAATCCCGGGTGATGCCGGGCAGCAGGGAGCCGGACAGTTCCGGGGTGACCAGCCGCGCGGACCCGCCGCTGCCGAACACGAAGAACAGGTTCATGCCGCCCATCTCTTCGATGTAGCGCCGTTCGGTCGCGTCCAGCCAGACCACCTGGTCGCAGCCCTGCTCGGCGGCCTGCGCCTGGGCGAGCAGCGACGCAGCGTAGTTGCCGCCGAACTTCGCGGCACCGGTGCCGCCCGGGGAGGCCCGCACGTACTCGGTGGACAGCCACACGCTGACCGGTTTGATCCCGCCCTTGAAGTAGGCGCCGGCCGGTGAGCCCAGCACCAGGTAGCGGTATTCGCGGGCCGGGCGCACCCCCAGCCCCGGCTCGGTGGCGAAGACGAACGGCCGCAGGTACAGGGACTCCTCACCGCCGGCCCGCGGCACCCACTGCCGGTCCACCGCGATCAGCTGCCGCAGCGATTCGAGGAAGACCTCGTCGGGCAGTTCGGGGATGGCCAACCGGCGCGACGACGATCGCAGTCGGGCGGCGTTGGCCTCCGGCCGGAACGACACCACCGAACCGTCCGCCCAGCGGTAGGCCTTGAGCCCTTCGAAGACCTCCTGGGCGTAGTGCAGCACGATCGCCGACGGGTCGAGTTCGATGGGGCCGTAGGGGATCACCCGGGCGTCGTGCCAGCCCCGTTCGGCGGTGTAGTCGATCGACACCATGTGGTCGGTGTGGTATCTGCCGAAGCCGGGGTCGGCCAGGATGGATTCCCGGACCGCATCGGCCGTCGGGTTCGGGTTGACCGTGACGGTGAACTCGGGGCCGCTGCTCATGGGGTGATTGTATCCCCGCCTCTCAACGGGTTTTTGGCGTCACGAACGGTGGCCGGACGACTTCGCAGGCCAAGGCGCGGCCCCGGACGTCGACGGTGAGCCGGGCGCCGTCGGCGATCTCGGCGGCGGTGTCGATCAGCGCCAGCGCGATCCCGGCCCGCAGGGTCGGCGAGAACGTACCCGAGGTGGTCTGCCCGACCGGGGTGTCCCCGTCGAGCACCGTCTGGCCGGCGCGCAGCACCCCACGGTCCACGGCCCGCAACCCGCGCACCACCCGCGCCGGTCCGGCCTCCTTCTCGGCCAGCAGCGCCGACCGCCCCCAGAACTGCGGCTTTTTCCAGCCCACCGCCCAGCCGCAGCGGGCCTGCACCGGGGAGATGTCGAGGGACAGTTCGTGGCCGTGCAGCGGGTAGCCCATCTCGGTGCGCAGCGTGTCACGGGCGCCCAGCCCGGCCGGCGCACCCTCGCGGGCCTCCACGGCGTTCAGCAACGCGTCGAACAGCGGCTGGGCCGACTCCCAGGCCGGGAACAGTTCGTAGCCCTGCTCGCCGGTGTAGCCGCTGCGGCACACCCGCACCGGCGCACCCCGGTAACTGGTGTCGACGAACGCCATGTAGTCCATCTCGGTCGGCAGGCCCAGCTCCTCGATCACCGCCGGCGCCTGTGGCCCCTGGACCGCGAGCACCGCCATGCTGCGGTGCTCGTCGGTGACGGTGATCCCGGCCGGAGCGGCGTCGCTGAGCGCGCCGATCACGGCGCCGATGTTGGCGGCGTTGGGGACCAGGAAAATCTCGTCGTCGGCGACGCGGTAGGCGATGAGATCGTCGATGACTCCGCCGGATTCGTTGCAGCACAACGTGTATTGAGCCTGCCCGGGTCCGATCTTGGACAGGTCGTTGGTGAAGGCGGTGTTGACGAACGCCGCGGCGCCGGGCCCGCGCACGGTGGCCTTGCCGAGGTGGCTGACATCGAAGAGTCCGACGGTGGTGCGGGTCGCGTTGTGTTCGGCGACGGTGCCCGCGAAGGATACCGGCATCGACCAGCCGCCGAATTCACCGAAGGTGGCTCCGAGTTCGCGGTGGCGGGCTTCCAGTGGTCCGTGTTGCAGTTCGCTCACACCGAACCACCCTAATCGGCAGACTGAGACGATGACCGGTCCCCGACACTCCGGCGAGCGGCGCGCGGCGCTGGTCGCCTACCTCGGCGCGCTGGGTTTCACCGCCGAGGAGATGGCCGACGCTGAACGGCGCGGCCGGCTGTTCGGGCTGGCCGGCGACGCGCTGGGCTGGTCGGGACCGCCCCGGTTCAACCTGCGGGACGCCGCGGCCACGCTGGGGGTGACGGTCGGCGAACTCGAGCGCACCTGGACGATGCTCGGTCTGCGTCTCGAGGATGCGGACGCACCCACGCTGAGCCGGGCCGATGTCGATGCGTTGGGCACCTGCGTGGCGATGCGCGACCAGCTCGGCTACCTCGCCGAGGGGTTCCTGCGGGTGCTGGGGGTGACGATGGCGCGGTTGGCCGAGGCCGAGTCGTCGATGATCCGGGCGGCCCGGCCCGACGTGTGGCTCGACCACAGCGGCGACGAGCTCACCACGGCGCAGGCCTGGCGGGCGGCCGCGGAGTTCATTCCGCGGGTGGGGGCGCTGATCGACACCATCCACCGCCACCATCTGGTCAGCGCCCGCACCTTCCTGGAGGATCTCGGCGGCGGGCCGACACTGAGCCTGGTCTGCGGGGTCGGGTTCACCGACCTGTCCGGGTTCACCGCGCTGACCCGACTGTTGTCCCCGGTCGAGTTGACCGAGCTGGTGACCGGCTTCGTGGCCACGGTGACCGATGCGGTGCACGCGGCGGGCGGACGGGTGGTGAAATTCATCGGCGACGCCGTGATGTGGGTGAGTGCCACCCCGGACCTGCTGGTCAGCGCGGCGATCGATCTGGTCGATCACCCCAGGGCGATCGAGGCCGGGGTGCGGGTGCGCGCCGGGTTGGGCTACGGCGAGATCCTGGCGGTCAACGGCGATTACTTCGGCAACCCGGTCAACCTGGCCGCGCGGCTGGTCTCCGCCGCCGACCCGAGCCAGATCCTGGTCGCCGAGAACCTGCGCGTGCTGCTGCCCGATTGGCCGGCCCGGGCGCTGGACCCATTGACCCTCAAGGGCTTCGACGGGCCCATCGCGGCATACGAGCTGGGGCGCGCCAGCACTCGATAGGGTGGGTCTCCGTGAGCATCGATTCCGGTTACCAGTCCCCCACCGTCTCCGTCGCCGCCGAACTGCCGGATGGTGCCGACGATTCCACCGCCGCCGCCGTGCTGATCGTGCCCGTCGTCAGCGACGACGACCGGGCCGCGCTGGCCGCGACCGAGCCCGCGCTGGCCGCGGAGGCCGTGAGCGAGATCGAGACCGGTCTGCGCGCGCTGGGCGCCACCGGTGCGACCGACCAGGTGCATCGGCTGGTGGTGGCGTCGCTGCCGGCGGGCAGCGTGCTCACCGTCGGCCTGGGCGAGTCGCGCGACGCCTGGTCCCCCGACGCGGTGCGCCGCGCCGCAGGCACCGCTGCCCGGGCGCTCAACGGCGCCGCCTCGGTGATCACCACCCTGTCCGGGCTCCCCGGCACCGGGGTGGTCGGCGCCGCGGTGGAGGGGCTGATCCTGGGCGCCTACCGGTTCACCGATTTCCGCAGCGACAAGACCGCCCCCAAGGACGCCGGGCTGGGCGCGATCACGGCGCTGTCGGCGGCGAGCAGCGCACAACGGGAAGCCGAGCACGCCACCGCCGTGGCGACCGCGGTGGCCACCGCCCGCGACTTCGTCAACACCCCGCCCAGCCACCTGTACCCGGCCGAGTTCGCCCGGCGGGCCGCTGCCCTGGCCGAGGACGCCGGCCTCGAGGTCGAGGTGCTCGACGAGACGGCGCTGGCCGACGCCGGTTACGGCGGGGTGATCGGGGTCGGGCAGGGCTCGTCGCGGCCGCCGCGGCTGGTGCGGTTGATCCACCGGCCGCCGACCGGCACCAAGCCCAAGCGGGTCGCGCTGGTCGGTAAGGGGATCACCTTCGACACCGGTGGCATCTCGATCAAGCCGGCCGCCAACATGCACCACATGACCTCCGACATGGCCGGGGCGGCCGCGGTGATCGCGACCGTGGTGCTGGCCGCGCGCCTGCAGTTGCCGATCGACGTCATCGCCACGGTGCCGATGGCCGAGAACATGCCGTCGTCGACCGCGCAGCGCCCCGGTGACGTGCTGACCCAGTACGGCGGCACCACCGTGGAGGTGCTCAACACCGACGCGGAGGGCCGGCTGGTGCTGGCCGATGCGATCGTGCGGGCCTGCGAGGACGACCCGGACTACCTCATCGAGACCTCGACGCTGACCGGCGCGCAGACCGTCGCGCTGGGCACCCGCACCCCCGGGGTGATGGGCAGCGAGGAGTTCCGGGACCGGGTCGCGGCGATCTCGCAGGCCGTCGGCGAGAACGGGTGGCCGATGCCGCTGCCCGACGAACTGCGCGAGGAGCTGAAATCCACGGTGGCCGATTTGGCCAACGTCAGCGGTCAGCGGTTCGCCGGGATGTCGGTGGCCGGGGTGTTCCTGCGGGAGTTCGTCGCCGAGGACGTGCAGTGGGCGCACATCGACGTGGCGGGCCCGGCGTACAACAGCGGCAGCCCCTGGGCCTACACCCCCAAGGGCGGCACCGGCGTGCCGACCCGCACCATGATCGCCGCGCTGGAGGACATCGCCGCCCACGGCTGACCGGTCACCGCCGGTCGGTCGGCTCCCAACCGGCCGGCACCATCGGGACGGCCGGTCCGCGACCGAAGTCGTCGGCGTCGAGGGTGGCCAGCCCGGCCGCCGTTCGGCGCTCTCCGCGCTGCGCGGTGCCGGCGAAGCCGATCGCGCCGGCCCCCTCGTCGGAGACGGCCGCGACGGTGTCGGCGCTGTCGGCTTCGGCGCTCATCCGCATCGGCTCACGGCCGCGGTCGGTGTCGGTGGAGCGCCGGTTGCGGCGGCCGCGGGCCGCCCGGCGCGCGGCCGCGGCACTCGCTTCCGCCACCGGGGTGCCGATCCCGGGGGCACGGAGGCGGGCTTGCGCGGCCACCCGCACCGCCGGGCCCAGCGTGGGGCCGCCGTCGCCGCCGGGTACGGCGAACCCGACCGCTTCGGCGCCGGTCGCCGGCGGTGGCGCGGCGGCCGGAGCGGGTGCCGGTGCGGGAGCCGGGGCCGGCGACGCGGGGGCCGCGGGGGCGGGTGCCGGGGCGGCACCCGGTGCGCCGGCGGCCACCGGTGCGGGTACCCGCAGCGGGGCGGATTCGGTGCCGGGCAACGCGGTCGGTGCCGGGGTCGGCGCCGGTGCGGTGGCGACGCCGGCCAGTCCGGCGAGCCCGGCCAGCCCGCCCAGGCTCGCGATCGACAGCATGAGCGCCGGCTGGAGCAGCGCCGGGGCGAACTGCAGTGCGGTGGAAAGCAACTGACTGGCATGGAAGGTCAGGTCCGCCATCACCATCGGCAGATCGGTCAGCAGCGCCGAGGGGTTGGTGAACAGATCGGTGAGCAGCAACTGGAAGTTCTTGAGCTGTTCGGAGCCGACCTCGGTCCACCACTGCGGGTCGGTGGGGTTGAGTTCCCCATCGTGGGCGCCGTCGCCATGGTCGTGGTCGTGGTCACCGCTGTGCTCGGTGGTGAGGATCCGGGGCGCCGGTGCGGTCTGCGGGGTGGCGACCAGCGCGCCGGTGCTGGTGGCGTCGTAGGCGGTCATGACGGTGGCGGCCTGGATCCACATCCGGACGTAGTCGGCTTCGTTCAGGGCGATCGGGACGGTGTTGATGCCGAAGAAGTTGGTGGCCACCAGCACGCCGTGCACGGCGTGGTTTGCGGCGAGTTCGGCCAGCGTCGGCATTCCGGCGAGCGCGGTGGTGTAGGCGGCGGCCGCGGTGTGGTGCTGGGCGGCGGCGCCCGCGGCATCGGAGCTGGCCTGCGCCAGCCAAGCCAGGTAGGGCACGTGCGCGGCGAGATAGCGTGCGGCGGAAGGGCCCTGCCAGGCGCCGGCTGCGGTGGCGCCGAGCAGTGCGGTCAGCTCACCTGCGGCACCGGCGTATTCCGCGCTCAGCGTCGACCAGGCACCGGCCGCGGCCTCCAGTGCGGCCGGGCCGGGACCGCTGCTCAGCGCACCGGAATGCACTTCCGGCGGCAGAGCCATCCAGACCGGCGCCGTCATCCACCCTCCCGACGATAATGACAATCGTTGTCGACAAGGATTACGGTAACCGCTCGGCGGCTGATTTGAAAACCGTTTTCAACAGTGTCGTCCAAATCGGCGCCGACGGAGGGCCGGGTTCGCCGCCCCGCCGTGGCGCGTTGGGACGGCAGTGACAGGATGGTCGACAGAAACGACCTCAGTTTCCGCCCGGATTCACAGCGCTGTGGTAAGCCAGAGGTCGAACCTGTGTTCAGCCGACCGATCGAGGAGTCAAGACGATGTCCTTCTCCGTGCAGATGCCGGCACTCGGCGAGAGCGTCACCGAGGGCACCGTCACCCGGTGGCTCAAGAAGGAGGGCGACACCGTCGAGGTCGACGAGCCGCTCCTGGAGGTCTCCACCGACAAGGTCGACACCGAGATCCCCTCACCCGCGGCCGGCGTTTTGACCCGGATCATCGCCGAGGAGGACGACACCGTCGAGGTCGGCGGTGATCTCGCGGTGATCAGCGAGTCCGGTGAGGACACCGGCGGCGACGACGACCACGACGCCGACAGCGGCGGCCAGGACGACTCCGACACCGCTGACTCCGCTGACTCCGCTGACTCCGACACCGCCGACTCCGGCGAGCGCGAGGAGCAGCCCGCCGCGGACAGCTCATCGGACGCCGGGGACTCGTCCGGCGGCCAGTCCGGTGACGAGGGCCAGTCGGTGGTGATGCCGGAGTTGGGCGAATCGGTCACCGAGGGCACCGTGACCCGCTGGCTGAAGCAGGTCGGCGACCCGGTCCAGGTGGACGAGCCGCTGGTCGAGGTCTCCACCGACAAGGTCGACACCGAGATCCCCTCGCCGGTCGCCGGGGTGCTGCTGTCGATCACCGCCGAGGAGGACGACACCGTCGAGGTCGGCGGTGAACTGGCCCGCGTCGGCTCCGGCGGTGCCGGGGGTGGCGACCGCGAGAGCGCGAAGCCCGAACCGAAACCCGAACCCAAGCCTGAGCCTGAGCCCGAGCCGGAACCCGAACCCGAACCCGAGCCCGAGCAGAAGCGCGCACCCGAGCCGAAGCCGGAGCCGAAACCCGAACCGGCAGAGCCGCAGGCGAAGAAGTCCGCCGGCACCCCGCAGTCCGGCGTTCCCTACGTCACCCCGCTGGTGCGCAAGCTGGCCACCGACAACGACGTCGATCTCAGCCAGGTGAAGGGCACCGGCGTGGGCGGGCGCATCCGCAAGCAGGACGTACTCGAGGCCGCCGAACGGCAGAAACAGCCCGCCGCCGAGCCCGCGCCGTCGCGGCCGTCGGCCGCGCAGCCCGCTCCCCCGCAGCCGGCGCCCGCACTGGCCCACCTGCGCGGTACCACCAAGAAGGCCAACCGGATCCGGAAACTCACCGCGAAGAAGACCCGCGAGTCGTTGCAGGCCACCGCGCAGCTCACCCAAACCCATGAGGTCGACATGACCCGGGTGGTGTCGCTGCGCGCCCGCGCCAAGGCCGACTTCGCCGAACGGGAGGGCGTCAACCTCACCTACCTGCCGTTCATCGCCCGCGCGGTGATCGACGCGTTGAAGTCCCACCCGAACGTCAACGCCAGCTACAACGAGGACACCAACGAGATCACCTACTACGACGCCGAGCACCTCGGTATCGCGGTCGACACCGAGCAGGGGCTGCTGTCCCCGGTGATCCACAATGCCGGTGACCTGTCGCTGGGCGGGCTGGCCCGGGCCATCGCCGACCTCGCTTCACGGGCCCGGTCGAACAACCTGCGGCCCGACGAACTGTCCGGCGGCACGTTCACGATCACCAACATCGGCAGCCAGGGCGCCCTGATGGACACCCCGATCCTGGTGCCGCCGCAGGCGGCGATGCTGGGGACCGGAGCGATCGTCAAACGCCCGCGGGTCATCGTCGACGATTCCGGCAACGAGTCGATCGGTGTGCGGTCGGTCTGCTACCTGCCGCTGACCTACGACCACCGCCTCATCGACGGCGCCGACGCCGGCCGGTTCCTCACCACCGTCAAACAGCGGCTCGAAGAAGGGGCGTTCGAGGCCGACCTGGGGCTTTGACGACGTGTCCGACGCGGTCATCGCCATCGCGGGCTCCTCGGGGCTGATCGGCACGGCCCTGGTCGCCGCGCTGCGCTCCGCCGACCAACACGTGGTGCGCATCGTGCGGCGGCCGCCGGCCAACTCCGACGAGCTGTACTGGAACCCCGACAGTGGCGAGCTCGACAGTGCGGCGCTGGCCGACGTCGACGCGGTGGTCAACCTGTGCGGCATCAACATCAACCGGCGCCGATGGTCGGGTAGCTTCAAACAGCAACTGCGCGACAGCCGGATCACCCCGACCGAGGTGCTGGCCGCCGCGGTGGCCGAATCCGGGGTCGGCGTGCTGGTCAACGCCAGCGCCGTCGGCTACTACGGCAACACCCGCAACCGGGCGGTCGACGAGACCGGCCCGGCCGGAGCAGGCTTCCTCGCCCAGCTCTGCCAGGACTGGGAGGCCGCGACCGGCGCGGCCAACGCGGCGGGCGCGCGGGTGGTGCTGGCCCGCACGGGTTTGGTGCTGGCCCCCTCCGGCGGGGCCCTCAAACCGCTGCGGCTGCTGTTCGGGCTGGGAGCCGGTGGCCGGCTCGGCAACGGCCGCCAGTACATGTCCTGGATCAGCCTGGAGGACCAGGTGCGCGCGGTGTTGTTCGCACTCTCGCACGAGGAACTGGCCGGGCCGGTGAACTTCACCGGCCCCGCACCGGTCACCAACGCCGAGTTCACCGACGCGCTCGGCCGGTCGGTGAACCGGCCGACCCGACTGGCGCTGCCCGGTTTCGCGGTGCGCGCCGCCCTCGGTGAGTTCGCCGACGAAGGGTTGCTCGTCGGCCAGCGGGTCATCCCGGCGGCGTTGGAGCGGGCCGGTTTCCAGTTCCAACACAACACCATCGGCGAGGCGCTGAGCTACGCCAACGCCCGGCAGTGACCCCGGGTAACGTCACTGACGTGGCCACCTCGATCCGATCGCAGACCGCGGCGCTGACCGTCCGGCAACTCGGCACCGTCGACTACCACGCGGCGTGGCAGTTGCAGCGCGAGTTGCTCGACGCTCGGGTGGCCGGCGGCCCGGACACCATGCTGCTGCTCGAACACCCGGCGGTCTACACCGCCGGGCGGCGCACCCTCGAGCACGAGCGGCCGATGGACGGGACCCCCGTCGTCGACACCGACCGGGGCGGCAAGATCACCTGGCACGGCCCCGGCCAGCTGGTCGGCTACCCGATCATCGGGCTGGCCGAACCGCTGGATGTGGTGAATTACGTTCGGCGCCTTGAGGAAGCCCTCATCCGGGTCTGCGCCGACCTGGGCGTCGAGACGATGCGGGTGGAGGGCCGTTCCGGGGTGTGGTGCCCCGGCGGCGGTGGACGCCCGGCCCGCAAGATCGCCGCGATCGGGGTGCGCGTCTCCCACGGCACGACCCTGCACGGGTTCTCCCTGAACTGCGACTGCGACCTCGGCGCGTACTCGGCGATCGTGCCGTGCGGCATCACCGACGCCGGGGTGACGTCCCTGTCGGCGGAGTCGGGCCGCGCGATCACCGTCGAGCAGGTCCGCGCACCGGTCGCGGCCGCGGTCGCCGACGCGTTGGACGGCCGGCTGCCCCTGACCTGGCAGCCGCCGACCACGGCTCGCGTAGCATCGAACCCGTGAGTGTCGCTCCGGATGGCCGCAAACTGCTCCGGCTGGAAGCACGCAACGCGCAGACCCCGATCGAACGCAAACCGTCGTGGATCAAAACCCGCGCCAAGATGGGCCCGAACTACACCGATCTCAAGGGCCTGGTCCGCCGCGAGGGCCTGCACACCGTCTGCGAGGAAGCCGGCTGCCCCAACATCTACGAATGCTGGGAGGACCGTGAAGCCACGTTCCTCATCGGCGGCGAGGTCTGCACCCGGCGCTGCGCGTTCTGTCTGATCGACACCGGCAAGCCGAAGAAGCTCGACCGCGACGAGCCGCGCCGGGTCGCCGAGAGCGTGCAGACGATGGAGTTGCGCTACTCCACCGTCACCGGGGTGACCCGCGACGACCTGCCCGACGAGGGCGCCTGGCTCTACGCCGAGACGGTGCGGGCGATCAAACGGCTCAACCCCGAGACCGGGGTGGAGTTGCTGATCCCGGACTTCAGCGGGAAACCCGACCTGCTCACCGAGGTGTTCGAATCACGCCCGGAGGTGTTGGCGCACAACGTCGAGACCGTGCCGCGGATCTTCAAGATCATCCGCCCGGCGTTCAACTACCAGCGCAGCCTCGACGTGTTGACCCAGGCCCGCGACTTCGGCCTGGTCACCAAGAGCAACCTGATCCTGGGCATGGGCGAGACGCCCGAGGAGATCCGGTCCGCGCTGACCGACCTCTACGAGGCGGGCGCCGAACTGGTCACCATCACCCAGTACCTGCGGCCGTCGCCACGACACCACCCCATCGACCGGTGGGTCAAACCGCAGGAGTTCGTCGAGCACGCCCAGTTCGCCGAGGAACTCGGTTTCGCCGGGGTGATGTCGGGGCCGCTGGTGCGGTCGTCGTACCGGGCGGGCCGGCTGTACAAACAGGCGATGGAACGCCGCGCCACTGCGCGCAGCTAGACCGACCACCACACGGCTGCGGCGGGCGCCAGTCCGCGCCGAAGTATCCTTGGGTGCTATGCCGAAACGTCGTTCCGCCGCCGAAACGAAAGCCGCCCGCGCCGAGGCCAAGGCCGCCCGCAAGGCCGCCGCGCGGCAACGCCGCAGCCAGTTGTGGCAAGCGTTCAATCTGCAACGCAAAGAAGACAAGCGGCTGCTGCCCTACATGATCGGCGCGTTCGTGCTGATCGTGGGCGCCTCGGTCGCGCTGGGTCTGACCGGCGGCACGTTCTCGAAGGTCACGATGATCCCGCTGGGTGTGGTGCTCGGCGGCCTGGTCGCGTTCATCATCTTCGGTCGTCGCGCGCAGCGGTCGGTCTACCGCAAGGCCGACGGCCAGATCGGTGCGGCGGCGTGGGCGCTGGACAACCTGCGCGGCAAATGGCGGGTGACCCCGACGGTGTCGGGCACCGGCAACTTCGACGCGGTACACCGGGTGCTGGGCCGGCCGGGAGTGATCCTGGTCGCCGAGGGCTCCGCCAGCCGGGTCAAGCCGTTGCTCGCCCAGGAGAAGAAACGCACCGCGCGACTGGTCGGCGACGTGCCGATCTACGACATCATCGTCGGCAACGAGGAGGGGCAGGTCCCGCTGGCGAAGCTGGAGCGTCACCTCAACAAACTGCCGGCCAACATCCCGGTCAAGCAGATCGACGCGCTGGAGTCGCGGATGGCGGCGCTGGGCTCGCGGATGGGTCCGGCCGCGATGCCCAAGGGGCCGCTGCCGCCCGGCGCGAAACTGCGCGGCGTGCAGCGCACCGTGCGCCGCAAGTAGGTGCGCTCAGCGGCGGACCACCGCGGTCGCGGTGAGCCGGTCCTGGAAACCGCGGCCGTCGACGTCGGTGAACAGCGCCGGGAAGACCAGCGCGATCAGCAACCCGCGCGACACCGCGCGCCCGAAGCCGACGTGCCTGCGCCCGTCGACCGACGCCACCCGCAGTCCCAGCACCAGCTGCCCCGGGCTGAACCCGTACAACCGGACCGAGACCGCCCCCAACACCAGCCAGGCCACCAACACCGCCAGCGACAGCTGCGGTTGGGTGATCAGCCCGGCGGTCATCGCCAGCGCCGCCAGTCCGTAGCCGATGAGCCAGTCGACGATCAGCGCCAGCAGCCGTCGTCCCATGCCCGCCAGCGACCCGGGCCCCTGCTCGGGCAGCCCGAGCGATTGGCCGCGGTAGGCGTCGTCGTTGTCCGGCCCGACCGGCCCGGACAACCAGGAGGAGCTGCTGCGGGTCATGGCTCCAACAGTAGGCGGCGCGCCCGGCCGGCCGGCAGTGCGCCCCGCTCGGCCCCCCGGTGCCAGCCGCGCGCCGTTGCGTAACGTCTGTGAAACATCCGGTTAAAGGCTGAGAAATATGCTCTTCTTAGCGTCAGCCGGAGACGAGGTTAAGGAGACCCCCTTCCGTGACTGATAAGACGGCGGACGACATCATCAAGCTCATCGCCGACGAGGGTGTCGAATACGTCGACGTCCGGTTCTGCGACCTGCCCGGCACCATGCAGCACTTCTCGATCCCGGCATCGGCGTTGGAGACCGAGGTCTTCGAGGACGGGCTGGCTTTCGACGGCTCCTCGATCCGCGGTTTCCAGTCGATCCACGAATCCGACATGATCCTGCTGCCGGATGCCAACACCGCGTTGATCGACCCGTTCCGGGCGGCCAAGACCCTGAACATCAACTTCTTCGTCCACGACCCGTTCACCCGCGAGCCGTACTCCCGCGACCCGCGCAACGTGGCCCGCAAAGCCGAGAAGTACCTGGCCAGCACCGGCATCGCCGACATCGCCTACTTCGGCGCGGAAGCCGAGTTCTACATCTTCGACTCGGTGGCCTTCGACTCGCGCACCAACGGCTCGTTCTACGAGGTCGACTCCGGCTCGGGCTGGTGGAACACCGGCAACCGCACCGAAGCCGACGGCAGCCCCAACCTCGGCTACAAGACCCGGCTCAAGGGCGGGTACTTCCCGGTCGCGCCCAACGACCAGTACGTGGACCTGCGCGACGAGATGACCACCACGTTGATCAACTCCGGGTTCACCCTGGAGCGCGGTCACCACGAGGTCGGCAGCGGTGGGCAGGCCGAGATCAACTACAAGTTCAACACCCTGCTGCACGCCGCCGACGACCTGATGTTGTTCAAATACATCATCAAGAACACCGCGTGGCAGCGCGGCAAGACCGTCACGTTCATGCCCAAACCCCTCGTCGGCGACAACGGGTCGGGCATGCACGCCCACCAGTCGCTGTGGAAGAACGGCGAGCCGCTGTTCTACGACGAGGCCGGCTACGCGGGTCTGTCAGACGTCGCCCGGCACTACATCGGCGGCATCCTGCACCACGCGCCGAGCCTGCTGGCGTTCACCAACCCGACGATCAACTCCTACAAGCGCCTGGTGCCCGGCTACGAGGCACCGATCAACCTGGTCTACTCGCAGCGCAACCGGTCGGCCTGCGTGCGGATCCCGATCACCGGCAACAACCCGAAGGCCAAGCGGATGGAGTTCCGCTGCCCGGACTCCTCGGGCAACCCGTATCTGGCCTTCGCGGCGATGCTGATGGCCGGCATCGACGGCGTCAAGAACAAGATCGAGCCGATGGCCCCGGTGGACAAGGACCTCTACGAGCTGCCGCCGGACGAGGCCAGCGAGATCCCGCAGGCGCCCACCCAGCTGGCCGAGGTGATCGACCGGCTGGAGGCCGACCACGAATACCTCACCGAGGGCGGGGTCTTCACCGAGGACCTGATCGAGACCTGGATCCGGTACAAGCGGACCACCGAGATCGAGCCGATCAACCTACGGCCGCACCCCTACGAGTTCGCGCTGTACTACGACTGCTGAGCGACTGACCGCTGAGCGGGTCGTTCACACCCGCCGGCGGGCCTTGAGCTCAAGGAAGACCGGCACCATCCGGTCCCGCTCGACGGCGCTGAGGTCGGTCAGTTGCAGCCCGTAGCCGGCGGGCGGCTCGCTCTGCCGCTGCCCGAGCAGCCGGTCCCGTTCGACGGTGGCCATCCCGGCCCACCAGTGCTCGAGCTGCAGCTGTTCCTCCTCCAGCAACGCCACCCCGGGCGCCGCGAGGGCGGCCGGCCCCGGACCGTCCTCGACCCAGTAACTGCCCAGCGCGCCCTGAAGCTGTCGGGAGGCGTCGCTGCGGGCGACCGCATCCAGCGAGAACTCCATATCCGGGTTGGCGAGCAGGACCACCTTGTCGTCCATGGACAGGCTGTGGAACCACTCGAGGAACTGACTGATGTCGGTTGTCATGCTTCGACGCTAACCCTGTTTCCCACCACCGCGAAACCGAATGCCCGTCGCGGCGGCACGCATCGGCGTGGCAGGCTCGCGTCATGGCGTTCACCGTGTACCTCAACGAGCCCAAACGGCCCAATGAGCCGGAAGTCCCCGCCGACCGGTATCCGGATGACACGATCTACCACTTCCATGACGGCGGCGTGCTGGGGGTGCGCCGCCGGTCCGGCGCGATGACGTACTACGCGCCGTACCGCTGGCTCTCCATCCAGGCCGATCCGGGGCACGGGCCGGGCCAGATCAGCGGTTGATCCCTGAGATCGACACGAATAACGGCGTTTCTGGGCGTTTTTGCCGCCATGACACCGCTCAGGCGTCGATTTCAGGGCTACGGCGGTGCTCGCCTCGGCTGATCACCGCGTCGAGCGCCGCGGCCACACCCTCGAACTGGTAGAAAACCTGCTGGTAGGAGACCCGGAACGGGAGAAACCCGAGTCGCTGCAACTCGAGGTCCCGGCGCCGGTCGTTCTCGATGCCGTCCCCACCGTGATGGCGGCGACTGTCCGCCTCGATCACCAGGCGCCGCCCGACCAGGAAATCGACGGTTCCGACACCGGGGATGAACACCTGCGGCCGAAAATCGAACCGGCGGGCGCGCAGATGCAACCGCAGCACGGTCTCAGTGCCCGAGTCCGCCGAGCCGTCGGCGAGCACGAAGCTGTCCAACACCCGCTGCGGCTGCCCGGCGAGCAACTCCGCGAGGTCGTGCTGGGCCAGCAGGCGCTTGTTCAGCAGCGAATCGAAGATCGCGGTCAGCTCCGCTCCGGCCGCGCACCTCGCGGCGGCGAGCACCGCCGACTCCAGATCGTCGACGGCGCGCCGGGTCGGACCCGGCCGGCCTGAGCAGTACCGCGCGCCCGGCACGCGCCTCGCCGCACGCCGCTGATAGCCGTTGAGCCGCAGGTGCACCACGCGGGCCCGCGATTCCGGGATCCACACCCCGGCGCGCGCCAGCACCGACAGACAACTGAGCGTTCCACCCAGCGCGACAGCCCGGCACACCAGCGGGTCGGCATGCGGTGCGGCGAACCAACCGGCCCGCAGCCGCCGCAACCCGTCACCGGCGGTCAACCGTCGGATCGCCTGGTCATCGAGGCCCGCCGCCAGCAACTCCGCACGGCAGAGCACGCCGTGCTCACGCCACGGCAGCTCGGGCATCGGTGTCACGCCCAAGATCGTGGCGCTCCGGCGGCCGACCGAACAGTCGCCCGCCCCGCCCGCTGTGGACAACCGCTCCCCGACCGGCGCGGTGCCCGTGGCACCATCGACGGTCATGCGGGTTCTGCTGCAGCGTGTCACCGCGGCGCGCGTTCTGGTCGAAGGCACCGTCGTCGGCGTCATCGAGCCGGCGACCCAGGGTCTGCTCGCGCTGGTCGGGGTCACCCACCACGACACTGCCGGGACCGCACGCCGGCTCGCCGAGAAGTTGTGGCGGCTGCGCATCCTCGACGATCAGCGCTCCGCCGCCGACGTGGACGCGCCGGTGCTGGTGGTCAGTCAGTTCACCCTCTATGCCGACACCGTCAAGGGGCGGCGACCGTCCTGGAACGCCGCCGCACCGCGGGAGGTCGCCGAGCCGCTGGTGGCCGCGTTCACCGATGCGCTCCGCGACCTGGGTGCCACCGTGCAAACCGGGGAGTTCGGGGCGCACATGCAGGTCGAGTCGGTCAACGACGGCCCGGTGACGCTGCTGCTGGAGAGCTGAGCCCCGCCCCGCACTGGGTAGCCTCAGCGCATGACAACCGATCTCGAGTCCCGGCTGACCGCCTACCGGCCGGCGGTGCTGAGCCTGTTCCGGGTGGTGTTCGGGTTGCTGTACTGCGCGCACGGCACCGCGAAACTCTTCGACTGGCCGGTCCCGATGAACATCCCGGTGGGGCATTGGCCGTACTGGTGGGCCGGCCTGATCGAATTCGTCGCGGGGCTGCTGATCATGACCGGGCTGTTCACCCGCGCCGCGGCCTTCGTGGCCTCCGGTCAGATGGCGGTCGCCTACCTCTGGGAGCATCAGCCGCTCGCCCTGTGGCCCATCGACCCCGCCCAGGGCGGCCACGGCGGCGGTGAGCCCTCGGTGCTGTACTGCTTCGGCTTCCTGCTGCTGGTGTTCACCGGCGGCGGCAGCTACGCACTGGACCGGCTGCGCAACCGCTCCCAGTAGGGTGCTGCCCATGACCATCAAGCGGCAGCCGTCCTGGTACGACGACGAGGTCCGGGCGCTCTACGAGCTCGCCTCGGGGTTCTTCGAACGTGAGGTGGTGGCGCACGTCGAGAAGTGGGACCGCCAACGCCACATCGACCGGGAGGTCTGGCTCAAAGCAGGTGAGCTGGGCCTGCTGCTCTGCTCGATCCCGACCGAATACGGCGGCGGGGGTGGCACGTTCGCCCATGACCTCGCCGTCTTCGACGCGCAGGGCTACTCCGGTGACCTGTCGCTGGGTATCGCGGTGCACAGCGGGATCGTGCCGCACTACATCGCCGCCTACGGCACCGAGGAGCAGAAGCAGACCTGGCTGCCGCCGATGGCGCGCGGCGAGGTGCTCGGCGCGATCGGGATGAGCGAGCCGGAGGCCGGTTCGGACCTCAAGGCGCTGCGCACCACCGCGGTGCGTCGCGGCGACGAGTACGTGGTCAACGGGTCGAAGACGTTCATCACCAACGGCGGCTCGGCGGACATGGTGGTGCTGGCCGTCAAGACCGATCCCAAGGCCGGCGCCCGCGGCATCTCGTTGCTGATCGTGGACCTGCGCGACACCCCCGGGTATCAGGTCACCCGGGTGCTCGACAAGGTCGGGCAGCACGGCGCCGACACCGCCGAATGGTCGTTCACCGACGTGGTGGTGCCTGCCTCGAACCTGCTGGGTTCCGAGGAGGGGCAGGGTTTCGGCCAGATGTTGACCCAGCTGGCGCAGGAGCGGTTGATCGTCGGCGCCCAGGCGGTGGGCGGCACCGAGCGTGCCGTCGATGAGACCGTCTCCTACACCCGGTCCCGGAAGGCGTTCGGCCAGAGTCTCTTCGACTTTCAGAACACCGCGTTCGAGCTGGCCGAGTGCGCCACGCTGGCGCGGGTCAGCCGGACCTTCCTGGACAGCTGCATCGAGGCGCACCTGCGCGGTGAGCTCGACGCCACCGACGCGGCCATGGCCAAGTATTGGCTGACCGATCAGCAGTGCGCGGTGATCGACCGGTGCGTCCAACTGCACGGCGGCTATGGCTACATGCGGGAATACCTGATCGCGCGGATGTACGAGGACGCCCGGGTGCAGCGCATCTACGCCGGGGCCAACGAGGTGATGAAGCAGATCATCGCCCGGGCGCTGTGAGCCGGGTCAGTCGTCGAGACGGTAGTCGGCGCGGAAGCGCTTCATGCCCTCCACCTTCTCCGCGAGGGTGGCCTGCGGCCCGGTGTAGAACATCCACGGCATGGTCAGAATCCCGGTGATGCCTGCCGCTTCGGCACGCTGATAGTCCTCGATCGCCAGCGCGTCGGTCAGCGGTGTGAGGATGGTGAAATCGTCGACCGGCAAGTCGTTTTCGGCGCGTAGCTTCCGGAGCCGCCCGGCGACCTCGATCGCGCGGTCGGTCTTGATCAGGTCACCGATCCAGCCGTCGTTGCGGGCCGCGCGCCGCAGGGCGATGTCGCTGAGCCCGCCGACGTAGATCGGGATCGGCGGTGGTGTCGGTGTCATCTCCAGTTTGGGGGTTCGGTAGAACTCACCCTCGAACTCGGTCCAGCCCGGTTCCCACAGTTGGCGCATCAGCGCCAGCATCTCGTCGGTACGCCTGCCGCGGCGGTCGAACCGCTGGCCCATCAAGGTGAACTCTTCCTCGCACCAGCCGACGCCGACACCGAGTTCGACCCGCCCGGCCGCCAGGTGCGCGGCGGTCCCGATGGATTTGGCCGCCGAGTAAGGATCGCGCATCGCCGGAATGTAGACGGTGGTGACGAACTTCAGCCGTTCGGTCACCTGGGCGAGCGCACCGGCCAGCACCCACGGGTCGGGCCAGTCGGTGAACGGCTGCCACCGGCGCTGCCCGTCGCGGGTGTAGGGGTAGGGCGTCTGCAGCGTTTCCAGGTTCACCACGTGATCCGGGATGCCGACGCCGTCGTAGCCGAGTTCGTCGGCCGCCTTGGCGACGTCGATGATCTCCCGGGTCTCCAGGAACGCGGTGCTGATGTAGTACTTCACCGGTTCTCCCTCGCCCAGGCCGGCATTATGAACACGCCCTCCGCTTCCACCGTGACCCCGTCGGCATCACTGAGTGTCCCGCGGGCAAACGCTTTGACGCCTTCGGTACGTTCCACATCGGCCTCCACCCGCAACCGGCCCAGTGGCGTGCCGCGCAGGTAGCGACAGGTCAGAGTGCCGGTGAAGTACGGCTTGTTCAGTCCCTCGCTGACCACCTCGCCGAGCACGTGGTCGAGGATCAGCGCGCAGATCCCGCCGTGCACCAGGCCGGGCGGGCCCTCGTAGGCGCCGCCGAGGTCGAATTCGCTCCAGCAGTGTCCGTTCTCGTGCTCGATCAAGACCGGCGGAGCAATCGGGTTGCGGGTTCCCACCACCGGGTTGCCCCAGGCCACCGGCAGGCCGGTCTCGGCCTGCCGCAGGGTGCGGCTGCCGTTGCGCCGGCTGCGGCCCAGCGCGCCGGCGGCGGCTTCGATCGCGGTGTGGGCTTCGCGGACCGTGGCCTCGTCGGCGTCGGTGTGGACCGCGGCGTCGATCAGCTCGCGGATCGCCCGGGTCAACGGGGCGTGCAGCGTTTGCAGCCGGTCGAGTTCGGCTGCGGCGATGGTGTCGAAGGGGAACTCCACCCGTCCTTACTAACATCACCGGCCGCACGGGGGTCGACCGGTCGCGGCTACTCGTCGAAGACCCGACGTACCACGGACTTGGCGCGGCGGGTCACCCGCAGGTAGTTGTCCAGGAATTCACCGCCGTCACCGTTGTGCCAGCCGGCGGCAGCCGCCACCGCGTTGAGCTGGCGGCCCGGCCCGGGCAGCTGGTCGGTGGGTTTGCCGCGCACCAGCACCAGCGCGTTGCGGGCCCGGGTCGCGGTGAGCCAGGCCTGTCGCAGCAAGTCCACCTCCTCGGCGGGCAGCAGGGCGGCCTCGGCGATCGCATCCAGCGACTCGAGGGTGGAGGTGTTGTGCAGCGCCGGGACGCGGTGGGCGTGCCGCAGCTGCAGCAGTTGGACGGTCCACTCCACGTCGGCGAGTCCACCGCGGCCGAGCTTGGTGTGGGTGTTGGGGTCGGCGCCGCGCGGCAACCGTTCGGCGTCGACCCGGGCCTTGATGCGCCGGATCTCACGGACCGCCTGCTCGGAGACCCCCTCCGGTGGGTAGCGGGTCTGGTCGATCATCAGCAGGAACCGATGTCCCAGATCGGCGTCGCCGGCGACGGTGTGAGCCCGCAGCAGCGCCTGGATCTCCCAGGGCTGAGCCCACTGGGCGTAGTAGGCGGCGTAGGAGCCCAGCGTGCGCACCAGCGGCCCGGACCGGCCCTCCGGGCGCAGGTCGATGTCGATGTCCAGCGGCGGGTCCACGCTGGGGGTGCCCAGCAGGGCCCGGACCTGCTCGGCCATCGAGGCCGCCCAGCGCACCGCGGTGGAATCCTCGACGCCGGCGACCGGCTCGCAGACGAACATCACGTCGGCATCGGAGCCGTAGCCGAGTTCGCGGCCGCCGAGCCGGCCCATCCCGATCACCGCGATGCGGGCCGGCGGCTCTTCCCCGCCGCTGAGGTTGGCCCGGACCACGACGTTGAGGGCGGCCTGCAGCACCGCGGCCCACACCGAGGTCAGCGCGGCGCACACCGCCCGCACGTCCAGCAGTCCGAGCAGGTCCGCCGAGCCGATGCGGGCCAATTCGTGGCGGCGCAACGCCCGCGCGGTGGCGATCGCCCGCACCGGGTCGGCGTAACGCCCCGCCGAGCGGATCAGGGCCCCGAACACGGCGTCCGGGTCGGTGTCGAGCAGTTTCGGCCCGTTCGGGCCGTCCCCGTAGGACTGCAGCACGTCGGGAGCGCGCATCAGCAGTTCGGGCACATAGGCCGACGTTCCCAGCACCCGCATCAGCCGCTTGGCCACCGCACTCTCGTCGCGCAGCGTCGCCAGATACCAGTGCAGTCCGCTCAACGCCTCGCTGAGCCGCCGGTAGGCCAGCAAGCCGGTGTCGGGGTCCGGGGTGTCGGACAACCAGTCGAGCAGCCCCGGCAGCAGCACCGCTTGCACGGTGCCGCGCCGCCCACTCTGGTTGATCAGGGCGTCGAGATGGCTCAGCGCGCTCTGCGGGGCCTCGTAACCGAGCGCCGCAAGCTGCCGTTGCGCGGCCTCGGTGGTCAGCCCGTCGGTGAACTGCAGCCCCGAGCCGGCGATCAGTTCCAACAGTGGCTGGTAGAAAAGCTTGGCGTGCAGCCGCGACACCCGCAGGTTCTGCCGCCGGATCTCCGCGCGCAGCACCCCGAGGGCGTCGCGACGGCCTTCCGGGCGGATGTGGGCGGCGCGCGCGAGCCACCGCAGCGCCTCGTCGTCGTCGAGGGACGGCAGTAGGTGGGTTCGCTTGAGTCGCTGCAGTTGAAGCCGGTGCTCGAGCAGGCGCAGGAATTCGTATGAGGCGGCCAGGTTCGCCGCGTCGTCCCGGCCGACGTAGCCGCGGGCTCCCAGCGCAGCCAGCGCATCCATCGTCGATGCCACGTGCAGTGATTCGTCGGCGCGGCCGTGGACCAGTTGCAGCAGCTGCACCGCGAACTCCACGTCCCGCAGGCCGCCGGTGCCGAGTTTGATCTCGCGGGCCCGCACATCGGCGGGGACCAGCCGTTCCACCCGGCGCCGCATCGCCTGGACCTCGGTGACGAAATCGGTTCGCTCCGAGGCGGTCCAGACCATCGGCTGCAGCGCTGCGAGGTACTGCTCCCCCAGTTCGGCGTCGCCGACCGCGGGCCGTGCCTTCAGTAGCGCCTGGAACTCCCAGGTCTTGGCCCACCGCTGGTAGTAGGCGATGTGCGAGTCCAGGGTGCGGACCAGTTCGCCCTGCTTGCCCTCCGGGCGCAGCCCGGCGTCGACGGCGAAGAAGGTCTCCGAGGCCAGCCGCATCATCTCGCCGGCCACCCGCGCGGTCAGCGAGTCGGCGTGCTCGGCGACGAAGATGACGTCGACGTCGCTGACGTAGTTCAGTTCGCGCCCACCGCATTTGCCCATCGCGATCACGGCCAGCCTGGGGCGGGGCCGGTCACCGCAGACGATCTCCTGCGCCAGCAGCAGCGCCGCGGCCAGCGCCGCGTCGGCGAGGTCGGACAGGTGCGCGCCGACGGCCGGGAACGGCACCACCGGCTCGTCCTCGACCACCGAGGCCAGATCCAGCGCCGCGAGGACCAGCAGCCGGTCCAGGTAGAGCACCCGCAGCCGGTCCAGGCGGGTCTCGACGTCGTCGCCCGAATCGGCACAGTCGGTGAACGCCGTCCGCAACTCCTCGCGGCCGGGCAGGGTGACCGTTCCGGCCAGCAGTCGCCAGGACCGCGGGTGGGCCACCAGGTGGTCGCCGAGCGCCAATGAGGAGCCGCAGACGGCGAACAACCGCCCACGCAGACCACGGTCGCCCGACAGCGCGGCGTCCAGTTCGGCCCAGTCGGGGCCGAGCGCCTCGGCGAGGCGGACCATCGCCAGCAGTGCCGCATCGGCGTCGGGCGCACGCGACAGCGACCACAGCAGGTCGACGTGCGCGCCGCTGTCCCACCCCAGTCCGGCGAGGTCGGCTGCCGCGGTCGGGTGGACCAGGCCGAGCCTGCCCACGCCGGGCACCGCGCGGCGGGCATCGGCGGGTCGGGTCACGACTAGTACGGTACCGGCGCAATTGCGGCGTTGCGCACGGTCTTCGGGCCGCGCCGGCGGGCGACGGCGTTTAGGGCACGACCGCGCGGGTACGGCTGTGAGGACGGGCCGCGCGGCCCGAGTGTTCCTACGACGGATTGGGTTCGATCATGATCGTGCGTACGACCGACGAGATCACCGGCACCGACCGGGAGGTCAGCGGCGACAACTGGGTGTCCAAGCGGATCATTCTCGCCGATGACGACGTGGGTTTCTCCTACCACGAGACGACGGTGCGGGCCGGGACGCAAACCCCGCTGCACTACCCGGATTACATCGAGGCGGTCTGGCTGATCGAGGGGCACGGCCGGCTTGTCGACCGGGAGAACGACAAGGAGCACCCGCTCAAGCCGGGCACCATGTACCTGCTCGACGGCCATGAGCGGCACACGATCGTCGCCGACGAGCAGTTGCGGATGTACTGCGTGTTCGCGCCCGCGGTGCCGCCGGGCAGCGACTGAGCCGGCGCGCTACAGCGACAGATAGGTGCGCAGTTCGTACGGGGTGACGTGGCTGCGGTAGTTCGCCCACTCCGCACGCTTGTTGCGAAGGAAGAAGTCGAACACCTGCTCCCCCAAGGCTTCCGCCACCAGTTCGGAGTCCTCCATTGCGTGCAGCGCCCGGTCGAGACTGCCGGGCAGTTCCCGGTAGCCCATCGCGCGGCGCTCGCCGGGGGTCAGGTCCCAGACGTTGTCTTCGGCCTGCGGGCCCAGCACGTAGTTCTTCTCCACGCCGCGTAGACCGGCGGCCAGCAGCACCGCGAACGTCAGGTACGGGTTGCACGCCGAATCGGGGCTGCGCACCTCGATCCGCCGTGACGACGTCTTGTGCGGGCTGTACATCGGCACCCGCACCAGCGCCGAGCGGTTCGAGGCACCCCACGACGCCGCCGTCGGCGCTTCCCCGCCGTGCACGAGGCGTTTGTAGGAGTTCACCCATTGGTTGGTGACCGCGCTGATCTCGTGGGCGTGTTCCAGGATTCCGGCGATGAACGACTTGCCGATGTCGGAGAGCTGCAGCGGATCGTCGGGGCTGTGGAAGGCGTTGACCTCGCCCTCGAACAGGCTCATGTGGGTGTGCATCGCCGAGCCCGCGTACTGGCCGAACGGTTTGGGCATGAACGTCGCGCGCACGCCCTCGTCGATGGCGACCTCTTTGATCAGGTAGCGGAACGTCATGACGTTGTCGGCCATCGACAGGGCGTCGGCGTAGCGCAGGTCGATCTCCTGCTGGCCGGGCGCGGTCTCGTGGTGGCTGTACTCCACCGAGATGCCCATCGACTCCAGCGCTTCGATGGCGTGGCGCCGGAAGCCCGACGCCGAGTCGTGCACCGCCTGGTCGAAGTAGCCGGCGTCGTCGGCGGGGACCGGCTCGGCGCCGTCGTCGGGGCCGGGCTGGAGCAGGAAGAATTCGATCTCGGGGTGCACGTAGCAGGTGAAGCCCAGGTCACCGGCCTTGGCCAGCTGGCGGCGCAGCACGTGCCGGGGATCGGCCCAGGCCGGGGAGCCGTCGGGCATGGTGATGTCGCAGAAGATGCGCGCCGAGTGTGGTTGGCCGGCGTGGTCGGTCCATGGCAGCACCTGGAACGTGGACGGGTCCGGCCGCGCGACCATGTCGGATTCGAAGACCCGCGCGAAGCCCTCGATCGAGGACCCGTCGAAGCCGACGCCCTCCTCGAACGCGCCCTCGAGTTCGGTCGGGGCGATGGCCACCGACTTCAGATAGCCCAGCACGTCGGTGAACCACAGGCGGACAAAGCGGATGTCGCGTTCCTCCAGCGTGCGGAGCACGAACTCCTTCTGCCGATCCATGGGGGAAGCGTATGCCACCGGCTGTTAAATCGGCGTTACGGACGCGGTCAGCAGCGGACCTGCGCCGGCGGCACCACACCGTTGATCAGGTAGCGCAGCACGGTGGTGTCCACGCAGCGGCTGCCGCTGAACACCACGGTGTGCTGGGTGCCCTGGTAGCTGATCAGCGGGGCGCCGAGTTGGCGGGCCAGGCTCACCCCCGCCGCGTACGGCGTGGCCGGATCGTGGGTGGTGGAGACGACGACCGCCTTGCCGGGGGCGGCCGGGCCGACGGTGTGGGGTGCCGCGGTGGCCGGCACCGGCCACAGCGCGCAGATGTCGCGGGGGGCGTAGCCGGTGAAGCTGCCGTAGCTGAGGAACGGCGCCTGTTGGCGGATCCGGCGGTCGGCGGCCACCCACGGCGCGGGGTCGGTCGGTGCCTGGGCGTCGACGCAGCGCACCGCGTTGAAGGTGTCCTGGATGTTGCCGTAGTGACCGTTGCGGTCCCGTTCGTGGTAGTCGTCGGCGAGCAGCAGCAGGTCGTCGGCCGGGGCGCCGGTGGCCAGCGCGGTCAGGCCGCTGGTCAGGTGCGTCCAGAACTGCGGCGTGTAGAGGGCGTTGAAGGTGGCGGTCATCGCGTCGGCGTAGCTGAGCCCGCGCGGGTCGGTGGTGGGTGCCGGCGTGGCGACCAGCGGGTCCACCAGCGCCCGGAAGCGGGTCACCGAGCGGGCCGGGTCGGTGCCCAGCGGGCAGGCGGGTGAGCGCGCGCAGTCGGTGGCGTAGTCGTTGAACGCGACCTGGAAGCCGGCCATCTGGGTGACGTAACCCTCGACCGGCCCGACGCTGGGGTCCACGGCGCCGTCGAGCACCATCGTGCGCACCCGGTCGCCGAAGTTCTCCAGGTAGGTCGCGCCCAGCTGGGTGCCGTAGCTGTAGCCCAGGTAGTTGATCTGTTCGTCGCCGAGCAGCCTGCGGACCATGTCCATGTCGCGGGCGGCGGCGACGGTGCCCATGTTCGCCAGGAAGTCCGCGCCCATCCGGTCGAGGCAGCGCTGGGCGATCTCGCCGAGCCGTTGGTCGATGCCGGCCACCCCGGCCTGGCTGTAGTCGACCATGGGATCGCGGCGGAAGTCGTCGAATTCCGCGTCGGTGCGGCAGCGTAACTGCGGGGTGGAGTGCCCCACGCCGCGCGGGTCGAAGCCGACGACGTCGAAATGCTCAGTCACCGGGGTGTCGGCCAGCGCGGCTCCCATGGTCGCGGCTGCGTCGACCGCCGAGGCGCCCGGTCCGCCCGGGTTGATCAGCAGAGCGCCGATGCGCTTTCCGGTGGCCGGGATGCGCAGCACCGCGATATCGGCCTGTGCGCCACCGGGTTCGGCGTAGTCCACCGGGACCGGAAGCATCGTGCAGCGGGCCGCGGGGATGGCGCTGGTGTCACCGACGAGTCCGCGGCAGTCCGACCAGTCGACCTGGCCGGCCCTCGCGTCGCGGGCCTGCCCGGCCCCGGAGTCGGGCGCCGCGGCCACCGGCGGGGCGCCGGCGAGCAACGCGACGGCGAACAGCGTTGTACCCCATCGGCTCGCGCGACCCATGGTTTGTGATCGTCGCAGAGCAACGCTGCGAAACGATCACGCTCGGGTCTCGTTTGCTGTAACGCCCGTTCAGCTGCCGGCGCAGCGGGCGTCCGGCGGCGGCATGGTGCCGTCGATGAGGTAGTCGCTGGCCATGTCGTCGACGCACTCGTCGCCCTGGAACACCACGGTGTGCTGGGTGCCTTCGTAGGTGATCAGGCCGCCGTCGAGCTGTTCGGCCAGGTCGACGCCGGCCTGGTACGGGGTGGCGGGGTCGCCGGTGGTGGAGACGACCACCACCGGGGGCAGGCCGGGCGCGGAGATCGTGTGCGGTTCGCTGGTCGGCGGGACCGGCCAGAACGCGCAGGTGCCCAGCGGGGCATCGCCGGTGAACTCGCCGTAGCTCATGAACGGCGCGACTTCGCGGGCCCGCTTGTCCTGCTCGATCACCTTCTCCCGATCGGTGATCGGCGGCTTGTCGACGCAGTTGACCGCGACCCGCGCGTCGGTGGCGTTGGTGTAGTGACCGTTCTTGTCCCGGTTCATGTACAGGTCGGACAACAGCAGCAGGGTGTCGCCCTTGCCCTCGACGAGCTCGTTGAGCCCGTCGGTGAGGTGGGTCCAGAACGCCGGGGAGTACAGCGACAGGATGGTGCCGACCACCGCGTCGTTGTAGCTCAGCCCGCGCGGGTCGCGGGTCTTGGCCGGCTTGTCGACCAACGGTTCGACCAGGCTGAGGTAGACGTCGACCGCCTTGTCCGGGTCGTCGCCCAGCGGGCACCGCGGTCCGGCAGCGCAGTCGGCGGCGTAGTCGTTGAAGGCGTTCTGGAACGCCTCCATCTGGCGCAGGTCGGCTTCCAGCGGGTCGGCGTTGGGGTCCACCGCTCCGTCGAGGATCATCGCGCGCACGTTCTCCGGGTACGCCTCGGCGTAGGCGGAGCCGATCCGGGTGCCGTAGGAGTAGCCCAGGTAGGTCAGCTTGTCGTCGCCGAGCGCGTCACGGATCGCGTCGAGGTCACGCGCCACGTTGACGGTGCCGACGTTGGCGAGGAACTCCTCGCCCACCTTGTCCACGCAGCGCTGGACGTACTCCTTGGTCTCGTCCTCGATCTCCCGGACCCCTTCGGGGCTGTAGTCCACCTGCGCCTCGGCGCGTAGCCGGTCGTTGTCGGCGTCGGAGTTGCACCACACCGCGGGCCGGGAGGAAGCCACCCCGCGCGGGTCGAAGCCGACGAGGTCGAACCGCTGACGGATCCGGTCGGGGATGGACTCGAGCAGGCTGGCCGCGGCCTGGACGCCCGATTCGCCCGGGCCGCCCGGGTTGATCAGCAGCGAGCCGATCTTCTCCCCGGTGGCCGGGAACCGGATCAGAGCCAGGGTGGCGACACCCGCGTCGGGGTCGTCGTAGTCGACCGGGACGGCCACCTCGCCGCATTCGGCGCCGGCGGGCAGTTTCGCCGCCGTCCCCGCCGACACCCGGCAGCGGTCCCACTTGACCTTCTCGCCGATCTTGGGTGAGCCGGGCACCGCCTGACCGTCGACGACACGGACACAGCCGCCCAACAGCAATCCGACGGCGACCAGGACGGTCCAGACCAGCGTGGTGCGCCCAACCCCGGCGCGATGGCTCCTCATGGCCGTCCATGCTGCCATGGCCCCGTGGCGGGCCCGGGGCGACGGGTGGTCAGCGGGTCGCCGAGAGCAGTTCGTCGAGCGCGGGCGCGAACCCGTCGGCGAGCCCCCACAGGTCCGGCAGCAGCTCCGGGCAGCCGATCAGGCCGACGTTGAGTTTGCCGTCCAGCGACATCACCGTGATGTTGAGGCCGGAGCCGTGGAAGATCGGCCCGATCGGGTACATCGCCTTGATCTCGCAGCCCAGGAAGTACAGCGGCTCCTGCGGCCCGGGCACGTTGGAGATCACCAGGTTGTGCACCGGGCGGCTGCTGGTCAGCCGGGTGCGGGCGTACAGCCGCATGGCGGCGCCGAAGACCGCCGGGCCGGCGAACTGCGACCAGTCCTGCAGCAGGGTGGCGCTGATCGCGGAGCTGTGTTCCTTGGCCACCGAGTTGGCCTCGGCGATGGCTTCCAGCCGGTTGACCGGGTCGGCGATCTGGGTCTCCAGCGGGGAGAACATCCCGGAGACCTGGTTGCGGCCCGGCCGGTCGGACTTGCCGTGCACCGAGACCGGCACCATCGCGACCATCGAGGAGGCCGGCAGCTGTCCCCGGTCGAGCATGTACCGGCGCAGCACACCGGAGACCAGCGCCATCACCACGTCGTTGACCTTGACGTCGAAGTGGTCCTTGACCTTCTTGACGTCCTCGAGGTCGAGTTGGGCGAACGCGATGTTGCGGTGCGCGGTGATGGTGGCGTTGAACGGGGTGCGCGGGGCCGCGAACGGGCGGGCCATGGTCAGTCCGGTCCGCGCCCGGTCGAGGGTGTTGACCACCGAGGACACCGTCGACGGCAGCATGCCGAGCAGGTTCAGCGGGCGGGTGGCGAAGCGCATCAGCCCGCCGGCGGCGATCTCCAGGGTGGTGGCACCGCCGACGCCCGCTTCGGGTGGCGGTGCGGGCGTGTCGGGTTCGAGGCTGCACAGGGTGGACATCAGGTTGGAGCCGCTGACCCCGTCGACTGCGGCGTGGTGCACCTTGGTCATCACCGCCAGCCGCCCGCCCTTGGCGGCCTCCACACCGTCGATGCCCTCGATGACCCAGGTCTCCCACAGCGGCCGGCTGCGGTCCAACGGCAGCGCGGCGATGTGTCCGCAGATCTGGGCGAGTTCGTCGCGGCCGCCGGGTGGCGGCAGCCCGATGCGGTGCAGGTGCCGGGAGACGTCGAACTCGGTGTCCTCCACCCACACCGGATGGTCCAGGTTCAGCGTCGTGTTGGCCAACTTCTCCCGGAACTGCGGCATCGCGGCCATCCGCTCGGCCAGCGCGTCGCGGAACGCCTCGAAGCTGTAGCCGCCCGGCATGGTGGCGGTGTCCAGATCGAGGATCGAACACACATGCAGGGGTTGGGTGGAGGTCTCGAGGTAGAGGAAACTGGCGTCGAGTCCGCTGAGGCGCTGCATCTGCCGATCGTATGTGAGAAATTCCACTGGAGTTCGCTGTTCAGTCCCAGTGCGATCAATGGCACACTGGCAGCGTCCGACGAACCCGGGGACCCCGCAGGGCCTCGAGGATCGTACCGACCACCGTTTGAAGGACAGTGATGTCTGAGCACACCGTGTACGGCGGGGCGGCTCCGCGTACCCAAACCCGAATCCACCATCTGCAGAAGATGAAGGCCGAAGGCCGGAAGTGGGCGATGCTGACCGCCTACGACTACTCCACGGCCCGCGCATTCGACGACGCCGGCATCCCGGTGCTGTTGGTCGGCGACTCGGCCGCCAACGTCGTCTACGGCTATGACACGACGGTGCCGATCTCGATCGACGAACTGATCCCGCTGGTGCGTGGGGTGGTGCGCGGCGCGCCGCACGCGCTGGTCGTCGCCGACCTGCCGTTCGGCAGCTATGAGTCCGGTCCCGGCGCAGCGTTGGCCGCGGCGACCCGCTTCATGAAGGAGGCCGGTGCGCACGCGGTGAAGCTGGAGGGCGGTGAGCGGGTCGCCGAGCAGATCGCGACGTTGAGCGCCGCCGGTATCCCGGTGATGGGTCACATCGGATTCACCCCGCAGAGCGTGAACACCTTGGGCGGTTTCCGGGTCCAGGGCCGCGGCGACGCCGGCGAGCAGACCGTCATCGACGCGATCGCGGTCGCCGAGGCAGGCGCGTTCTCGGTGGTCATGGAGATGGTGCCGGCCGAGTTGGCCACCCAGATCACCGGGAAGCTGACGATCCCGACCGTCGGGATCGGCGCGGGCCCCAACTGTGACGGGCAGGTGCTGGTCTGGCAGGACATGGCGGGCCTGACCACCGGGAAGACGGCGCGGTTCGTCAAGCAGTTCGGCGCCGTCGGCGACGAATTGCGGCGTGCGGCAAGCCAATACGCCACCGAGGTGGCCAGCGGCGAGTTCCCGGCCGAGGAGCACTGCTTCTAAGGGCGACCCCGTGCCCGAAGCCGTCGGGCCGCGGCCCGCACACCAGTCGGCCGACCACGCCGACCCGATCCGCGTGGCGGTGGCCGAGCAGGTCGAGTATTTGCTGGTCTGCGACCACGACGTGCGCGCCGGCGGCGAGGATGCGGTGCACCAGATGCGGGTGACCACCCGCAAGCTGCGCAGCCTGCTTCGGGCCCGGCTCCGCGATCGGGATCGGTGGCTGTCGGCGGAACTGCGTCAACTGGCCGCGGTGCTGGGGAGGGCTCGCGATGCGCAGGTCCTCGCCGAGCGCTATCGCGGCGCACTCGATCGATTGGCACCGGAGTTGGTGCGCGGGCCGGTGCGGCAACGGCTGGTCGACACCGCGGTGGCACGCTATGACGAAGGGCGCCGCGAGGCGCTGGCGGTCATGGACTCAGCGCGGTATCGCCGATTGCTCGACGGTCTCGACGGTCTGCGCACCGGGCCGTGGAGCGGCCAGGAGTCCCGGCCCGACCTGGCCGCCGCCCAGCGGCGGGTCCGCAAGGCCGCCAAGGCGGCCCGCGCCGCCACCGGCGCCGATCGCGACGTCGCGTTGCACCGGGTCCGCAAGGCGGCCAAGCGGTTACGCTATCTCGCCGCCGCCGCCGGGGCGGATGACCTGGCGCGCGACGCCAAGACGGTGCAGAGCCTGCTCGGCGATCACCAGGACAGCGTGGTCAGCCGGGGAAACCTGCTGCAGCAGGCGGAGGCCGCCCACCGGGCCGGGGAGGACACCTTCACCTACGGAATCCTCTACCGGCAGGAGGCCGAGCTGGCCCGACGGCGGCGGGCCGAGGTGGCGCCTGCACTGGCGCGGCTGCGCCGGACGGAGGGCGGACGAGTTGGCCTGTAAGCCGGATTCTGTTCCGCACCCCCGCAATACGGCGGCGCGGCGGCGACCATCCATCTGGGCACACCGTCGCCGGGTGCCTCGAGCGGCCTACCCGCAGACTCGGGCGAGCAACCCTCGAACATCTGCGCGGCCGCAGCGCGGCTGCGGCCTTCTTGGCCTTGCTTCGGGTGGGGTTTGCCGAGCCGTCCCGGTCACCCGGGACGCTGGTGCGCTCTTACCGCACCGTTTCACCCTTACTACCAGGTAGCGGTCTGCTTTCTGTGGCACTTTCCCGCGGGTCACCCCGGATTGCCGTTAGCAATCACCCTGCTCTGTGAAGTCCGGACTTTCCTCGACCCCGGCTGGCTGACCAGCAGGGGCCGCGGCCGCCCGGCCAACTCGTCCGCGCTGCATACGGTACCCGTTACCCGGCGTCACGGCCAGCGTTCATGCAGCGTGCTGCTCGGTCAGCAGGGCGTACAACGCCTTCTCCATCTCGCTGAATCGCGACGGCGGCCCGGTGGCCACCGGTGGGGCGGTGCTGCGGTAACACGCGCCGGTCGGGGTGACGTACTCGGCCCGGTGCCTGCCGGTGGCCTGGTCGGTGCCTGCCCCGACCCGCCAGCCGTCGGCCTCCTTGGTCTGATTGCACGCCTCGCACAGCCCCAGACCGTTCCCGGCGCTGGTCGGCCCCCCACGCCGGTGCGGCTCAGCGTGATCGCGGTGGCGGATCGGCGCATCGCAGTACGGGGTACGGCAACGCTGGTCACGCAACCCGATGAAGTCGGCCAGTCCGCGCGGGAACAGTCTCGCCCGCGATTCCAGTGCCACCAGCGCGCCCGACACCGGGTTGGCGTAGAGGCGCCGCAGCGTCGCCCGCGACCGCTTGTCGCCCAGCGCCAAGCCGATCATGCGCTCGGCGATCGCCACCGGTACCGGCCCGTATCCGCCGAGGACGGCGGAGCCCGGTACGCCGCCGAGCAGCACCTCGTCGGAGATCACCAGGTTCACCGCGACCGGGGCCGGCTGCGTCGCCGGGCAGCCGGTCACCCGTTCGATGAGGGTGTCGGCCATGACCTGGCCACGCGGGCGGCCGTCGCCGCAGGTGTCGGCGGCACGACGAAGGGCCGCGTACACCGACACTCCCTGCGCCACCGGCAGCAGCGCGGTCAGGTAGGTCATCGTGTCCGGCGCCGGACGGATCGTCACCCGGCGCTCCGATTCGGCTTTGGCGCACCGGTCGACGACCGCGTGTGGATCCAGCCGGTAGGCGATCGCCTTGGCCGCCGCGGCCAACCGGGCGTCGCCGACGCCCTCCAGGGCGGCCACGTCGCCACACAGTTCGCTGTCGAGTCGGCGCCGGTCGGCCACCTCCAGGCAGGCCGATTCACGCACCACGATGGTGGCCCGCCATTCCGAGAGGGCGCCGGCCTCCAACGCCGCGAGGGTGTGCGGCATCTCGTGGACGAGCGCTTTGGCGAACCCGAGATGCCGGTTTCCGCGGGCCGGGGAATCCTGCCGCGCCAGCGCTACTTCGGCGGCCACTCCCCGACCGCGCCGGGCCGACGGCACCCCTGACTGGGCCTGTGCCGCCCGCCGGGCGGCATCCAGCGCAGCCGCGGCCCGCGCCTGATCGGCCGCCGCGGCGGCTTTGACCCGCTCCAGCACCGCGATCCGTTCGACGAGATCGCGCTCCCCCAGGCCCGCGTCGACCACCGCCATCTCGGTCGAGATGGTGCTCATGGCGGCCGAATCGATCATGGTGCAACCGTATGTTGGGGGTCTGACAAGACCGGACCGTGAAGGAGACCGGCGATGACGACAACACGGTGGGGCAACCGGGTCGACCGCGCGGACTGGCCGGCGGTGGCCGCGGCGCTCGACGCCGACGGCGGGGCGTTGCTGCCCCGGCTGGTCACCGCCGCGGAGGCCGCGCGGTTGCGTCGGCTCTATCCCCGTGACGAATTGTTCCGCAGCACCGTCGACATGGACCGCCACCGCTACGGGTCAGGCCAGTACCGCTACTTCCGCTCGCCGAACCCCGAGCCGGTCGACGCGCTCAAGGCCGCGCTGTACCCGCGGCTGTTGCCGATCGCCCGGGACTGGTGGACCAAGCTGGGGCGGGCGACGCCCTGGCCGGAGCGCCTCGATGACTGGCTGGCGATCTGCCACCGCGCCGGACAGACCAAGTCCACCGCGCTGATGTTGCGCTATCACGCCGGCGGGTGGAACGCGCTGCACCGGGACCTCTACGGCGACTTGGTGTTCCCGCTACAGGTGGTGATCAACCTCAGCGACCCCGGCACCGATTACACGGGCGGGGAATTCCTGCTCGTCGAGCAACGGATGCGGGCGCAGTCCCGCGGGACCGCCACCCAGATCCCGTTCGGTCACGGCTACGTGTTCACCACCCGCGAGCGGCCGGTGCGCTCCCAGCGCGGCTGGTCGGCGGCGCCGGTGCGCCACGGGGTGTCGACGGTGCGCAGCGGTGAGCGGGTGACGCTGGGGTTGATCTTCCACGACGCCGCGTGAGGCTCAGGTCTGCGACGACGGAAGGTAGGCGGTCTGGTTGACCAGCCGCACCGCCGCACCCCCGTCGGGAAAGAACTCGGCGATACTGAGCGACGCCAGGTCCAGGTGCAGCCGGTAGAGGATGCCCGGCCCGGCGTCGAGGGCCATCCGCAGCAGCGTCTTGATCGGCGTGACATGGGAGACCACCAGCACGGTCGCGCCGCCGTATTCGGCGATGAGCCGGGTGCGGGCGCGACGGACCCGTCGGGCCACCGCATCGAAGCTCTCCCCGTCCGGCGGCGTCGTCGCGGTGTCCGCCAGCCAGGTGCGGTGTAACTCCGGATCGCGTTCGGCGGCTTCGAGGAACGTCAGCCCCTCCCACGCACCGAAATCCGTTTCGGTGAGGTCCTCGTCGACGGTGACCTCGAGGCCGAGCGCGTCGGCGGCGGCGGCCGCGGTGTCGCGGCAGCGCTGCAGCGGTGAGCTGACCACCGCGGCGATGCCGCCGCGCTGCGCCAGGTAGCGCGCTGCCGCGTCGGCCTGTTGACGCCCCACCTCGGTCAGCGCCGGGTTGCCCCGCCCGGAGTAGCGGCGCTGCACCGACAGCTCGGTCTGACCGTGGCGCAACAACAGCAGTCGGGTGGGGGTGCCACGGGCCCCGGTCCAGCCGGGCGCGGCCGGCTTCTCGGCCGGTTTCGCAGCCGGTTTCGCAGCCGGTTCGCCCGCCGGGTCGCCGGCGGCCGCGGCGTCCATCGCTTCATTGGCCAGCCGGTCGGCGTGGGAGTTCTTCTCCCGCGGAATCCAGGTGTAGCGGATGTGGTCGAATCGGTCGGCCAGCGCACGGGCCTGCCGGTGCAACTCGGCCAGATCGGGGTTCTTGACCCGCCAGCGCCCCGCCATCTGTTCGACGACGAGCTTGGAATCCATCAGCACCGCGACCTCGGTGGCGCCCACCTCGGTCGCCTCCTGCAACCCCGCGATCAGGCCGCGGTACTCGGCGACGTTGTTGGTCGCCCGACCGATCGCCTGCTTGTTCTCGGCCAGCACCGCCGAACGGTCCTCGCTCCACACCACGGTGCCGTAGCCGGCCGGACCCGGATTGCCCCGCGACCCGCCGTCGGCCTCGATGATGACCTTCACGCGCCGGCGCCTTTGGCGCGCAACAGGATCGCTCCGCACTCCGGGCAGCGCACCACGTCGTCGTCGGCGGCCGCCGCGATCCGGGCCAGCTCGCCGCGGTCGATCTCGATGCGGCAGGCCCCGCACCGCGGTCCCTGCAACGGTCCGGCGCCCACCCCGGTGCGGCTGCGTTGCCGTTCGTAGAGCGCCAGCAACGCTTCGTCGAGCTCGGCGCTCACCGTGTCGCGCCTGCCGCTGCGGTCGGTGCGGGTCCGGCCGATCTCGTCGGCGGCGGCCTCCAGCGCGCGCTGCGCCTCGGCCAGTTCGGCTCCGAGCGCGTCGCGTGTCGTCTCCTCGGCGTCGGCTTGCCCCTGCAGTTCCTCCCGGCGCTCCATGACCGCCAGCAGGGAATCCTCCAGGGACTGGCGTCGTCTCTGCAGTGTCTCCAGTTCATGCTGCAGGTCGGTGAGTTGTTTGGCGTCGATCGTGCCGGAGTCGAGCAGCCTGCGGTCACGATCCTCCCGTTGGCGCACCCCGTCGATGTCGGATTCGAAGCGGGCGATCTCACTGTCCAGATCGTCGAGGGCCAGGCGCAGCGCGCCGAGCCGGTCCTCGGCAGCGCCGTGCTCGGCGTTGATCCGGTCGCGCTCCACCTGCTCGGGCAGGTGGGCGGCGCGGTGGTCGAGTCGCGCCAGCTCGGCGTCGAGTTCAGCGAGTTCCAACAGCGAACGTTGTTGCGCTACCTCAGCCTTCATGCCTGTCCTTCCTCGGCCGCGGTTTCGATGTTCCACGGGTCGGTCCGGATCTCGCTGACCCGCACCGGGAGCCGGTCACCGAATTCGGTGCGCAGCACCCCGGCGGCCTGCCTACACCACGGGTACTCACTGGCCCAGTGTGCGACATCGACCAGCGCGACCGGCGAGGCCCGGCGGTGCTCGTCGGCCGGGTGGTGACGCAGATCGGCGGTCACGTAGGCCTGCACGCCTGCCACCGCCGCCGCGTCGAGCAGGGAATCCCCCGCCCCGCCGCAGACCGCGACCCGCGATATCGGCGCTCGCGGGTCGCCGGCAGCGCGTACCCCCCAGGTCGTGACGGGCAGGCGGGAGCGGACCCGGGCGGCGAACCGCTGCAGCGGTTCGGGTTCGGGCAGCGTCGCGATGCGGCCCAGTCCGACGTCGGCGGGGGTGGGCACCAGGCTGAAGATGTCGAACGCGGGCTCCTCATACGGGTGCGCCGCGCGCAGCGCCGCCAGCACCCTGCCCCGGATACGGGACGGCGCGATCGCCTCGACGCGGTCCTCGGTGACCTGCTCGACCGAGCCGACGCTGCCGATCGCCGGGTCGGCCCCCTCCTGTGGCAGGAACTGTCCGGTGCCCGTCACGCTCCAGCTGCAGTGCGAGTAGTCGCCGATGCGGCCTGCGCCGGCGGCGAACACCGCCTCGCGGACCGCGTCGGCGTCGTCGCGCGGCACATAGATCACCCATTTCTCGGTGTCGATGTCGGCGGGTTTGGGTTCCAGCACACCCTCGACGGTCAGCCCGAGGGTCTCGGCGAGCGCGTCGGAGACCCCCGGCGACGCCGAGTCGGCGTTGGTGTGCGCGGTGAACAGCGACCGCCCGGTCCGGATCAGCCGATGCACCAGCGCCCCTTTGGGCGTGCTGGCCGCCACCGTGTCGACTCCGCGCAGCAGCAGCGGGTGGTGGGCCAGCAGCAGGGACCGGTCCGGCACCTCGTCGACCACCGCCGCCGTCGGGTCCACCGCGATCACCACCGAGTCCAGCGGCTCGTCGGGGTCACCGCAGACCAGCCCCACCGAATCCCACGATTGGGCCAGCCGGGGCGGGTAGGCCCGCTCCAGCACGTCGATCACGTCGGCCAACCGCACCGTCATGAAATCCTTCTCCTTTCCGGTAACTCCGTGAGCGCGGCCGCCAACGCCGGCCACTCCGGCCGGACCGCCGCCCGCAGGTAGTGGCCGTCGAGGCCGACGAAGGTGTCACAGCGGCGCACCGCGATGTCGCGCGCCGCCAGATGCCCGCGTGCCCGCGCCGCGTCCTCGACGGTGAACAGCACGAACGGCGCCTGCCCAGCCACCACCGCGCAGCCCGCGGCGTGCAACCCGGCGACCATCTGGCGGCGCAGCCCGGCCAGCCGCTCGGCGTCGGCGGCGACCTCGGCCACCGCTCGCGGCGCACAGCATGCGGCGACGGCCGCGAGCTGCAACGTGCCCAGCGGCCAATGTGGGCGGCGCGCGGCGAGCCGGGCCAGGACGTCGGGCGGGCCCACCGCGTAGCCGACCCGCAGACCGGCCAGCCCCCAGGTTTTGGTGAGGCTGCGCAGCACCACCACGTCGGGCAACGACACCCCGGCCAGCGAGTCGGGCTCGCCGGGCACGGCGTCGGCGAAGGCCTCGTCGACCACCACGATCCGGCCCGGTCGCCGCAGCGCCAGCACGTGGTCGCGGGGATGGCTGACCGCGGTCGGGTTGGTGGGGTTGCCGACCACCACCAGGTCGGCTTCCTCGGGGACCGCGGCCCCCGCCAGGGTGAACGGCGGTGCCAGCACGACGTGGCGATAGGGCACGCCGGCGGCGTCGAAGACGGCTTGCGGTTCGGTGAACGACGGCGCGAGTAGCGCGGCCAGATTCGGTTCGAGCTGCGGCAGGAGCGCGAACCCCTCGGCCGCCCCGGCCAGCAGCAGCACCTCGTCGGGGTCGCGGCCGTGCCGGGCGGCGACGGCTGCCGTCGCGGCGTCCCGGTCGGCGGCGCCGGGGTAGCGGGCCAGGTCCGGCAGCCTGCCGGCGAGCCGGTCGAGCAGCCAGGCCGGCGGCCGGCGGTGCCGGACGTTGACGGCGAAGTCCAGCATTCCGGGCGTGACGGCCTGATCACCGTGGTAGCGCGGCGCGCTCACATCCAGACTCGCCACACCGCAAACAGTAGTGCTCCTCGGCGCGGGCCGGTCGGGCGCGTCGGGGAGAATGGGCACGTGACGCGCCCGAACTTGGTCATCTTCGATCTGGATGGCACCCTGACCGACTCCGCCGCCGGCGTGGTCTCAAGCTTCCGGTACGCGCTGGAGCAGGTCGGCGCCGCGGTCCCGGCCGGGGACCTGGTGGGCACCCTGGTCGGCCCGCCGATGCACCAGACCCTGACGGCGATGGAACTGGGCGCGCGGACCGACGCGGCGATCGCCGCCTACCGGGCCGACTACTCGCGCCGGGGTTGGGCGATCAACAGCGTCTTCGACGGGATCGCGCCGCTGCTGGCCGACCTGCGCGCGGTCGGGGTGCGGCTGGCGGTGGCCACTTCCAAGGCCGAGCCGACCGCCCGTCGGGTGCTGGAGCATTTCGGGTTGGACCACTATTTCGAGGTGATCGCCGGGGCCAGCCCGGACGGTTCCCGAGCGGTCAAGGCCGACGTGGTCGCCCACGCGTTGGCCCGGTTGGCCCCGCTTCCCGACCGGATCCTGATGGTCGGTGATCGCCGCCACGACGTCGACGGCGCCGCCGCCCACGGCATCGCCACCGTCGTGGTGGAGTGGGGTTACGGGCAGTCGGATGTCTTCGGCGACTCCCCTTTTGTCGCGGCACGTGCCGCGACGGTCGCCGAGCTACGGGAGGTACTCGATGTCGAAGTCCGCTGATCCGCGCCTGCACGTCACGTTCATCTGTACGGGCAACATCTGCCGCTCGCCGATGGCCGAGAAGATGTTCGCCCACCAGATCAGCCGACGAGGCTTGCACGACGCGGTGCGGGTCACCAGCGCCGGAACCGCCAACTGGCATGTCGGCAAGGGCGCCGACGAACGCACCAACCAGGTGCTGCGTGCCCGCGGCTACCCGACCGAGCACCGCGCCGCCCATGTCGGCGACGACCATCTGGCCGCCGACCTGCTGGTCGCCGCCGGACGCAACCACGTGCGGCTGCTGCACCAGCTAGGGGCCGCCGCCGGCCGGGTCACGATGTTGCGGTCGTTCGATCCGCGTTCCGGTGCGGTGGCGCTCGACGTGGAGGACCCGTACTACGGAGACATCGCCGATTTCGAGGAGGCGTTCACCGTCATCGAGGCCGCGCTGCCGGGCCTGCACGACTGGGTCGACCAGCGGCTCACCGACCGTGAGGGGGGTTGATGCGACGGCTCGGATTCCTGCTGCGGCCCGGCTGGCTGGCGCTGGGGGTGGTGGTGGTCGCGTTCACCTATCTGGCGTTCACCGTGCTCGCGCCGTGGCAGCTGGGCAAGAACACCGAAACGTCGCGGGAGAACAGCCAGATCGCGCACTCGCTGACCGCCGATCCGGTACCGGTGACCACGCTGCTGCCCGACCAGGATTCGGCCGCGCCCGACGCGCGCTGGCGGCGGGTGACGGCCACCGGCCACTATCTGGCCGACAAGCAGGTGCTGGTGCGCATGCGGGTCATCGACGGTCAACCCGCCTTCGAGGTGCTCGCCCCGTTCGTCGTCGACGGCGGCCCGACCGTGTTGGTCAACCGCGGTTTCGTACGGCCGCAGCAGGGCTCGCAGGTGCCGCCGATCCCGCCGCCGCCGGCCGAGACCGTGTCGGTCACCGCGCGGCTGCGCAACCCCGAAGGAGTGGCCCCCGGCAAGGAGCCCCTTGTCGGGGACGGCTTCCCGCAGGTGTACACCATCGACACCGGACAGGTCAGTGACCTGACCGGGGTGCCGCTGACCGGGACGTATCTGCAACTCGTCGACGATCAGCCCGGCGGGCTGGGGGTGCTGAACCTGCCGCAGCTGGACGCCGGACCGTTCCTGTCCTACGGCATCCAGTGGATCGCGTTCGGCATCTTCGCGCCGATCGCGCTGGGCTACTTCGCCTACGCCGAGTTGCGGGCCCGCCGCCGCGAACGGGACGCCGCCGCCACCCCGCCGCAGACGGTGGAGGAGAAACTGGCCGACCGCTACGGCCGTCGGCGCTGAGCGGCCACCAGAACCGCGAGCGCCGCGGCCCCGGCCTGCACCGCCCGGGACAGCCGCACCGCCCGGCGCAGATCGGTCACCGTCGGGTCCGGT
This sequence comes from Mycolicibacillus trivialis, assembly GCF_002102395.1. GTDB lineage: Bacteria > Actinomycetota > Actinomycetes > Mycobacteriales > Mycobacteriaceae > Mycobacterium > Mycobacterium triviale. Next base: position 42,765 of record NZ_LQPZ01000028.1, on the reverse strand, counting down.
CCCCCGCCCAGGGTGGGCCGGATCTCCAGCCCGTACCGGTAGGGCGTCGGGCCGCCCAGCCGGATACCGAGCGCGCCGGCGAACGCCGCCTCCACCACGCCGGCGTTGGGGCTGGGATGCCGTCCGGCGTCGGCCCGCCAGACCGCGAGCGCCTCGCCCGGCCGTCCGCCCACGATCGGTGCGCACACCGCGGTGAGCACGGCCGTGACCCGGGCACCCAGATGGTTCGCGACGTCGTCGAGCCGCGCGGCGGCCCACCCGAACCGCGCGTAGCGCGGCGAGCGGTGCCCGATCATCGCGTCCAGCGTGTTGATCCCGCGGTAGGCCAGCACCGCGGGCAGGCCGCCCAGCGCCGCCCACAGCAACGGGGCCACCTGGGCATCGGCGGTGTTCTCCGCGACCGATTCCACCGCCGCCCGCGCCAGTCCCGGCGGGTCGAGGGCGGCCGGGTCACGCCCGCACAACGAGGGCAGTAACCGGCGGGCCGCGTCGATGTCGCCGGCGTCGAGCAGATCAGCCATCACCAGGCCGATGTTGGCCAGGGTGGTGCCGCCCAGCGCCGCCCAGGTCGCCGCCGCGACGGGGACGAGCTGCCCGCCGGCGCTCGGGCGTACGCGCCGCGCCAGCAGGCCGAGGGCGGCCAGACCGCTGACCAGGATGGCGACGTGTGCGGCCCCCGCGGCCCGGCTGTCTCGGTAGGTGACCCGCTCCAACACCGCGGCGAGTTGCCCGAAGCCCGCGACCGGGTGCCCCCGGCGCGGATCGCCGAACGCGGCGTCGAGCAGACAGCCGACGGCGATCCCGGCCGCCCGGGGGCGCTCTTTGGGCGCAAACACCCCGGCAGCGTCTCATATTTGATGTACTCGGGATCGTGGAGCGATGCCGATGACGACCAGCGCCACCAGGATCGTCGATCTGCTCACGCCGGCCGGGCTGCTGTTGCCCGCCGCGAACGTGATCATGCAGCTGTCGCTGCCCGGGGTGGGCTACGGAGTCCAGGAGAGCCGCGTCGACAGCGGCAACGTCTACAAGCATCCGTTCAAGCGCGCCCGCACCACCGGCACCTACCTGGCGGTCGCGGCGCTCGGCAGCGAAGTGGAACGGCACCGCTACCGCAAAGCGGTCGACGTGGTGCACCGCGAGGTGCGGTCCACGGCGACCAGCCCGGTGCGTTACAACGCTTTCGACCCGAAACTCCAACTGTGGGTGGCGGCGTGTCTGTACCGCTACTTCGTCGACCAGTACGAGACGCTGCACGGTCCGCTCGATGAGGCCACCGCCGACGCGGTCTACGCCGACGCCCGGCGACTCGGAACCACCCTGCAGGTGCGCCCGCAGATGTGGCCGGCGGACCGGGCGGCGTTCGAGCAGTACTGGAAACAGACCCTGAACGAACTGCGTATCGATGCACCGGTTCGCGACCACCTGCGCGGGGTGGCGGCGATGGTGTTCCTGCCGTGGCCGCTACGACTGCTCGGCCCGTTCAACCTCTTCGCGACGACCGGGTTCCTGCCGCCGGAGTTCCGTGCGCTGATGGGGTTGGACTGGACGAACGGCCAGCAGCGCCGGTTCGGCTGGCTGGTGCGTGCGCTGCGCGTCGCCGATCTCGTCATCCCGCGCCGGATGTGGCTGCTGGGTTATCAAGCGTTCCTGTGGGATATGCGGCTGCGGGCGCGACTGGGTCTGCCGCTGGTGTGACGCCGTGTCACCCGGCGGGTCGGGCGGGCAGCGGCGCGATCGCGGTCACACCGTCAGCGATGTGGGTGCGATGCCCCTCCGCGTCGATGAACATCAGGGTGCCGTGCGGCACCTCGTCGGTCCGGCCGGCGGGGGCAACGACCGCGAGGCGGCCGCCGGCCAGCGGGAGGGCGAAGATCGCCGGGCCGCCGGTGTCCAGCTGCGACCAGCTGCCATCCTGATAGGCCCAGACCGACGGCGGCGGGCCGTCCTCGCTGTCGTCGGTGCCGCACCCGGCGGGCCGGTAGGCGACGTAGGCGGTGCCGTTGTTGCCCCACCAGGCTCGGGTGGCGCGCAGGTGGCGCCGCGATCCGGGGGCCGGCGGGTGGATGCGGATGGTGTGGCCGGAGGCGAGGTCGATGACATCCAACGGCGCGTAGCCGGGATCGGCGGCGCAGGGGTGCGTCGGGTCCGGCGATCCGCTGTTCAGCATCACCCGGTTCCCGCCGGGATCGACCACCGCCCAGACGTCGATCGCCCGGGCGAATCCGTCGTATCGACCCAGGTCGGTGGTGGTTCCGTCGAGCTGCGCCCGGTAGAGCGTCTGCGGCTGCTCCCAGAGTGGTGCGGTGTCCGGTGTGTCCGCGTCGGTGGCGAAGAACAGGTACTGGCCGGGTGTGGCGTCGAGGAAGTACGAGTAAGGCGCCGTCGCTGGTCCGGGCCGGGGCAGCCGGATGCGCCCCAGAGTGCTCGGCGTCGGTTCGGCGGCGGCGAGGTCGATCGCGTGTACGGCGGCCCAGGCGTGGTCGGTATCGGCGGCGGCGTCGAACCACCCGACCAGGCTGGCGCCGAGCGAAACCCGCGGACACGGTCCGGCGCAGGGGATCTCGGTGCGGCGCAGGCTGGCCGTGTCGAGGACGGATACCGACGACTCCCCCAGCGCGTACAGGAAGCGCCCGTCCTCGGTGACCGGGATCCGCGCCGCGACCGGGTCGGCGGTACCGCGCGGCAGGCGCGCGACCACCGTGACCCCGTCGACGACGGCGAGTTCATGGTCGGTCTGGAATACGAATCGGTCGGTGCCGTCCGCGGGCCCGGTCAGTTCCTTGCCCTGGCATCCGGCCAGGCTCGCCGCTACCAGTGACAACGCCACCATCAGCCGCAGCCACACCGTCACCGTCAGATCATCGCATCAGTCAGGGCAGGCGCACGCCGTTGGTGCCGACCGGGTCTGTTCGAGTGGGCGCGGACGGTATCGAACCGCCGACCGCTGGTGTGTAAAACCAGAGCTCTACCACTGAGCTACGCGCCCCTGCGTGGGGCAGGTTACCCGGCGCGGAGGCGGGTCCCCAAAACGCCGTCGCGTTCGAGCGATCAGCCGTCCAGGGCGGCCAGGGCGTCGGCCCACGCCTGTTGGTCACGGGCTTCGCCGGGCTGCTTCATCTCCGCGAACCGGATGATCCCGCCGCGATCGACGAGGAAGGTGCCGCGGTTGGCGAATCCGGTCTCGTCGTTGAAGACGCCATAGGCCTGGCTGACCGCCCCGTGCGGCCAGAAGTCCGACAGCACCGGGAACAGGAAGCCGCTGTCGGCGGCCCACACCTTGTGCGTCGGCGGCGGTCCCACCGAGATCGCCAGGACCGCGCGGTCGTCGTTCTCGTACCGCGGCAGGTGATCCCGAATCTCGTCGAGTTCACCCTGACAGATGCCGGTGAACGCGAGCGGGAAGAACACCAGCAGCACGTTCTTGGCATCCCGATAGTCGGTGAGGCTCACCGGCTGCTGGTTCTGGTCGCGCAGCGTGAAGTCCGGAGCGGCGGTGCCCACCGCCAGCATCAGCGCTTCCCGGGCCGCGACTTGGGTTGCACCAGCCGGCTGGCGCTCCACTCGCCCAGGTTGACCGACGAGGTCGGCATCAGCCCGGCGGTCGGCGCAGACTCGGCGATGTCGGCCGGCTGGACGTGGCCGGGCCGGCCGGTCTTGGGTGTCACCACCCAGATCACCCCGTCGTTGGCCAGCGCGGTGATGGCGTCCATCAACGTGTCCACCAGGTCGCCGTCGGTGTCGCGCCACCACAGCAGCACAACGTCGACCACCTCGTCGGTGTCTTCCTCCAGCAGGTCGTTGCCGCACGCCTCCTCGACGGCGCCACGGATGGCCTCGTCGATGTCCTCGTCCCAGCCCCATTCCTGGACTATCTGGTCTTTCTGGATGCCCAGCTTGCGGGCGTAGTTCGAGGCGTCGTCCGCCGCGACCACCTGGGACCTCCTTCACCTGTCAACGCGATCAGCACCATCGTTGCACAACCCGCCGCCTTTGCTCCGATCACCTCGCCGATAACCGAGTGGGGCACGATGGAGGAAGATGGCAGATGACCGGTGACCGACACATGGCCGCCGGGCCATCGAAGATCAACCGCCAAACGAGGAGCGGAAGTTGACTACCGAGTTCGTGCGCCACGACCTGGCGAAAAACTCAATCGGCTCAACCGAATCCGACCGGGTTCGAGTGATCCGCGAAGGAGTTGCGTCCTACCTGCCCGACATCGACCCCGAGGAAACTTCGGAGTGGCTCGAGTCGTTCGACGCGATGTTGTCGCGTTCGGGACCGTCGCGGGCCCGCTATCTGATCCTTCGGCTGCTCGAACGCGCCGGCGATCAGCGGGTGTCGATCCCGGCGCTGACGTCCACCGACTACGTCAACACCATCCCCACCGAATCCGAGCCCTGGTTCCCCGGCGACGAGGACGTCGAACGGCGCTACCGGGCGTGGATCCGCTGGAACGCCGCGGTCATGGTGCACCGCGCCCAGCGGCCGGGCGTCGGCGTCGGCGGCCACATCTCGACCTACGCGTCGTCGGCGTCGCTGTACGAGGTCGGGTTCAACCACTTCTTCCGCGGCAAGTCCGACCCCGGCGGCGGTGACCAGATCTTCATCCAGGGCCACGCCTCCCCCGGCATCTACGCCCGCGCGTTCCTGGAGGGCCGGCTGTCGGTGCATCAGCTCGACGGGTTCCGCCAGGAGCACAGTCACCCCGGCGGCGGTCTGCCGTCCTACCCGCACCCGCGGCTGATGCCCGACTTCTGGGAGTTCCCCACCGTCTCGATGGGGTTGGGCCCGATGAACGCGATCTACCAGGCCCGGTTCAACCACTACCTGAAAGACCGCGGCATCAAGGACACCTCCGATCAGCACGTGTGGTGCTTCCTCGGCGACGGCGAGATGGACGAGCCGGAGAGCCGCGGCCTGCTGCACGTCGCCGCGCTGGAGGGTCTGGACAACCTCACCTTCGTGATCAACTGCAACCTGCAGCGGCTCGACGGCCCGGTCCGCGGCAACGGCAAGATCATTCAGGAGCTGGAGTCGTTCTTCCGCGGCGCCGGCTGGAACGTGATCAAGGTGGTCTGGGGCCGGGAGTGGGATGCCCTGTTGCACGCCGACAAGGACGGCGCCCTGGTCAACCTGATGAACGCGACGCCCGACGGCGACTACCAAACCTACAAGGCCAATGACGGCGGCTACGTGCGCCAGCACTTCTTTGGCCGCGACCCGCGGACCAAGGCGCTGGTGGAACACCTGAGCGACGACGAGATCTGGAGCCTCAAACGCGGCGGTCATGACTACCGCAAGATTTACGCCGCCTACCGCGCCGCGCTCGACCACCAGGGCCAGCCGACCGTCATCCTGGCGAAGACGATCAAGGGTTACAGCCTCGGTTCCTACTTCGCGGCGCGCAACGCCACCCATCAGATGAAGAAGTTCCGAGCCAACGACCTCAAGGCGTTCCGGGACAGCATGCGCATCCCGATCTCCGACGCCGAACTCGACGAGAACCCCTACCTGCCGCCGTACTACCACCCCGGCGAGGACTCCCCGGAGATCCGGTACCTGCTCGATCGCCGTCGCACCCTCGGCGGCTTCCTGCCGGAACGGCGCACCAAGGCCAAGGTGCTGGCCCTGCCGGAGAGCAAGGTCTATCAGCCGGTCAAGGACGGTTCGGGCACCCAAGAGGTCGCCACCACCATGGCGACGGTACGGGTGTTCAAGGAGTTGTTGCGCGACAAGGAGATCGGTCCTCGGATCGTGCCGATCATCCCCGACGAGGCGCGCACGTTCGGGATGGACTCGTGGTTCCCGTCGCTGAAGATCTACAACCCGAACGGTCAGCTGTACACCTCGGTGGACGCTGAACTGATGCTGGCCTACAAGGAGAGCGAGATCGGCCAGATTCTGCACGAGGGCATCAACGAGGCCGGGGCGGCCGCGAGTTTCATCGCCACCGGCACCTCCTATGCCACCCATGACGTGCCGATGATCCCGGTCTACATCTTCTACTCGATGTTCGGCTTCCAGCGCACCGGCGACGAACTGTGGGCCGCCGGCGACCAGATGACCCGCGGGTTCCTGCTCGGCGCCACCGCCGGACGCACCACGCTGACCGGTGAGGGCCTGCAGCACGCGGACGGGCATTCGATGCTGTTGGCCAGCACCAACCCCGCGGTGGTGGCCTACGACCCGGCGTTCGCGTTCGAGATCGCCCACATCATCGAAAGCGGCCTCGCCCGGATGTACGGCGAGGCCCCGGAGAACGTCTACTTCTACATGACGATCTACAACGAGCCGTATGTGCAGCCGGCCGAGCCGGACGGCCTCGACACCGAGGGCCTGCTCCGCGGCATCTACCGCTACCGGGCCGCACCCGAATCGCGGCGGCACAGTGCGCAGCTGCTGGCTTCCGGGGTGGCGATGCCGTGGGCGCTGCGCGCGGCGGAACTGCTGGCCGAGGAGTGGGACGTGGCCGCCGACGTGTGGTCGGTGACCAGCTGGAGCGAGTTGCACCGGGACGGTGTCGACATCGAGCGGGAGCGGTTGCGCCACCCCGACCAGCAGCACCCGGTCCCCTACGTCGAGCAGGCGCTGGCCGACGCCCGCGGGCCGGTGGTAGCGGTGTCGGACTGGATGCGCGCGGTGCCCGAACAGATCCGGCCCTGGGTCCCGGGCCGTTACGTCACCCTCGGCGCCGACGGGTTCGGTTTCTCCGACACCCGCCCGGCGGCGCGGCGCTTCTTCAACATCGACGCGGAGTCGCAGGTGGTCGCGGTGCTCGAGGCGTTGGCCCGCGACGGTCAGATCGATCCGTCGGTGCCCGTTGAAGCCGCCCGCAAGTACCGGATCGACGACGTGCTGGCGGCACCGGAACAGACCTCCGACCCCGGGGTGGCCTGACCTCGACGCCACTTCGACGCCCACGCGACCGAGTTTTAGGGAGAACCGCCAGAAACCGCGCGTATCTTTTAGGGATGGCCGACAAACCGCTGCCGACCGCCCACTCGCCGCTGGTCCTGCTGGACACCGTCCCCGACTCGCTGCTGCGTCGACTCAAGCAGTACTCGGGCCGGCTGGCCACCGAAGCGGTGACCACCATGCAGGACCGGTTGCCGTTCTTCGCCGACCTGGAGGCCTCGCAGCGCGCCAGCGTGGCGCTGGTCGTGCAGACCGCGGTGGTGCAGTTCGTCGAGTGGATGCGCAATCCCACCGACGGGGTCGGCTACACCGCACAGGCCTTCGAGCTGGTGCCCCAGGACCTGACCCGCCGGATCGCGCTGCGCGACACCGTCGACATGGTGCGGGTCACGATGGAGTACTTCGAGGAGGTGGTCCCGGCCCTGGCCCGCTCGGAGGACCAACTCACCGCGTTGACCGTCGGCATCCTCAAGTACAGCCGGGACCTGGCGTTCGCGGCCGCCTCCGCCTACGCCGACGCCGCCGAGGCGCGCGGCACCTGGGACAGCCGGATGGAGGCCAGCGTCGTCGACGCGGTGGTGCGCGGCGACATCGGGCCCGAGCTGCTGTCCCGGGCGGCCGCGCTGAACTGGGACACCACCGGGGCGGCCACCGTGGTGGTGGGCACACCGGCGGCGGGCCGCGACGAGGCGCCGGACCCACACGCCAGTCAGGAGGTTCGCGACGCGGCGGCCCGGCACGGGCGTGCCGTCCTCAGCGACATCCACGGCACCTGGCTGGTGGCGATCGTCTCGGGCAAGCTGTCGCCGACCGAGCGGTTCCTCGCCGACCTGCTCGCCGCGTTCTCCGACGGCCCGGTGGTGATCGGCCCGACGGCGCCGATGCTGACCGCCGCGCACCACAGCGCCACCGAGGCGATCGCGGGCATGAACGCGGTCGCCGGCTGGTCGGGCGCGCCGCGCCCGGTGCTGGCCCGCGATCTGCTGCCCGAACGCGCGCTGATGGGCGATCAGGGCGCGATCGCGGCGTTGCACACGGACGTGATGCGTCCGTTGGCCGATGCCGGGCCCGCGTTGACCGAGACACTCGACGCCTACCTGGACTGCGGCGGCGCGATTGAGGCGTGCGCCAGGAAGTTGTTCGTTCATCCAAATACGGTCCGTTACCGGCTCAAGCGCGTCACCGACTTCACCGGACACGATCCGACCCAGCCGCGGGACGCCTACATCCTGCGGGTGGCCTCGACGGTGGGCCGACTTACCGTTCGACCTCCCCGAATCGAGGCATGAGGTGATCGCCGCCGCGATTCGGGCGACCGGTCAATATTGCGGCACGATCTCAGGAACGTTGCATCACGACGCCTTTTGTGGGATCCCCACAAAAGCCTAAGATGAGGTTTATGTTCGTTTACACCGCGCAAACCCCTCTTCACAGTGTTCTCTTAAACACGTGATTGCTTTGCTCGCACCCGGGCAGGGTTCGCAGACCCCCGGGATGTTGTCGCCGTGGCTGGAGCTGCCCGGTGCCGCCGACCAGATCACCGCTTGGTCGACGGCCAGCGGACTGGACCTGGCGCGGCTGGGCACGACAGCGCCGGCCGAAGAACTCACCGACACCGCGGTCACCCAGCCGCTGGTCGTGGCGGCCACGCTGCTCGCCCATCGGGAGTTGACCCGTCGCGGACTGCTCAGCGACGCCGAGCTGGTGACCGCCGGCCACTCCGTCGGCGAGATCGCCGCCTACGCGATCGCCGGAGTGTTCTCCTCCGACGATGCGGTGAAGCTGGCCGCGACCCGGGGCGCCGAGATGGCCAAGGCCTGCGCCAAGGAGCCCACCGGCATGTCCGCGGTGCTCGGCGGCGACGAGACCGAGGTGCTGGCCCGCCTTGAGCAACTCGACCTCGTCCCGGCCAACCGCAACGCCGCCGGTCAGATCGTCGCCGCCGGCGCGATGGCCGCGCTGGAGAAACTGGCCGAGGACCCGCCCGCGAAGGCCCGGGTTCGCGCGCTGGACGTCGCCGGCGCGTTCCACACCCACTACATGGCGTCGGCGCTGGACGGCTACGCAGCCGCGGCTGCGGCGATCACCCCGGGCGAGCCGACCATGACATTGCTGTCCAACTCCGACGGCCAGCCGGTCACCGGCGGAGCCGAGGCGATGGAGAAGCTGGTCGCCCAGCTGACCCGCCCGGTGCGCTGGGACCTGTGCACCACAACCCTGCGCGACCGCGGCGTGACCGCGCTCGCGGAGTTCCCTCCGGCGGGCACCCTCACCGGTATCGCCAAGCGGGAGTTGCGGGGTGTCCCCGCACGCGCCATCAAGGCGCCCTCAGACCTGGACGAGGTGGGGCAGCTCTAAGCCGATTCTCGCCAGTTACAACCACATAAGTACGTCCAGTTAGTAACCAACCGAACGAAAACGAAGGGAGCCACACTGTGGCCGCCAGCCAGGAAGAAATCATCGCCGGTCTCGCCGAGATCATCGAAGAGGTGACCGGGATCGAGCCGTCCGAGGTCACCGTCGAGAAGTCGTTCGTCGACGACCTGGACATCGACTCGCTGTCGATGGTCGAGATCGCGGTGCAGACCGAGGACAAGTACGGCGTGAAGATCCCCGACGAGGACCTGGCCGGGCTGCGCACCGTCGGTGACGTCGTCGCCTACATCCAGAAGCTCGAGGCCGAGAACCCCGAAGCCGCCGCCGCGCTGCGCGAGAAGTTCGGAGCGGACAGCCAGTGACCAAGCCGTCCACTGCCAACGGCGGTTACCCCAATGTGGTGGTAACCGCCGTTGAGGCGACCACATCGTTGGCTGCCGACATCGACGGCACCTGGAAGGCCTTGCTTGCCGGCGAGAGCGGCATCCACGTCCTCAAGGGCGAATTCACCGAGAAGTGGGACCTTGCGGTCAAGATCGGCGGGCAGCTCAAAGACCCCGTCGACGACCACATGGGCCGGCTGGACATCCGGCGGATGTCGTACGTCCAGCGGATGTCCAAGCTGATCAGCGGGCGGCTGTGGGAGAAAGCCGGCAGCCCCGAGGTCGACAAGGACCGGCTCGCGGTGGTCATCGGCACCGGTCTGGGTGGCGGCGAGAAGATCGTCGAGACCTACGACCTGATGAACGAGGGCGGCCCGCGCAAGGTGTCGCCGCTGGCCGTGCAGATGATCATGCCCAACGGTGCGGCTGCGGTCGCCGGGCTGCAACTCGGCGCCCGTGCCGGGGTGATCACGCCGGTGTCGGCCTGTTCGTCGGGCTCGGAGGCGATCGCCCACGCCTGGCGCCAGATCGTCATGGGTGACGCGGACATCGTGGTCTGCGGTGGTGTCGAAGGCGGCATCGAGGCACTGCCGATCGCGGCGTTCTCGATGATGCGTGCGATGTCGACCCGCAACGACGAGCCGGAGAAGGCGTCGCGGCCGTTCGACAAGGACCGCGACGGCTTCGTGTTCGGCGAGGCCGGCGCGATGATGATCATCGAGACCGAGGAGCACGCCAAGGCTCGCGGCGCCAAACCGCTGGCCCGGCTGATGGGGGCGGCGGTCACCTCCGACGCCTTCCACATGGTGGCGCCGGGTCCCGACGGCAAGCGGGCCGGGTACGCGATGACGCGGTCGTTGGAGCTGGCCGGCCTGTCCGCCAAGGACATCGACCACATCAACGCCCACGGCACCGCCACCCCCATCGGCGACACCGCCGAGGCGAACGCGATCCGGGAAGCGGGCTGCGAGAACGCCGCGGTCTACGCGCCGAAGTCGGCGCTCGGCCACTCCATCGGTGCGGTCGGTGCGCTCGAGTCGGTGCTCACGGTGCTCACCCTGCACGACGGGGTCATCCCGCCGACGCTGAACTACGAGACGCCGGACCCGGAGATCGACCTCGACATCGTCGCGGGCGAGCCACGCCACGGCGATTACCAGTACGCGATCAACAACTCATTTGGTTTCGGCGGGCACAACGTCGCGCTCGCGTTCGGCAAATACTGAACGAAAGGTCCCGAATGGCAGCGTTGGCTACGGGGAGCGGCTTCCCCAATGTCGTTGTCACTGGCATTGCCATGTCCACTGCTTTGGCAACCAACGCGGAAGACACCTGGAAACTGCTGCTCGAAGGCAAGAGCGGGATCCGTGAGCTCACCGATCCGTTCGTCGAGCAGTACGACCTGCCGGTGCGGATCGGCGGCCATCTGCTGGAGGACTTCGAGGACGATCTGACCCGCATCGAGTTGCGGCGGTTGTCCTACCTGCAGCGGATGTCGACGATCCTCAGCCGGCGGGCGTGGGAGAACGCCGGCACGCCCGAGGTGGACACCCGGCGGCTGATGGTCTCCATCGGCACCGGGCTCGGGTCCACCGAGGAACTGGTGTGGGGTTATGACGCGATGCGCGAACGCGGCGCCAAAGCGGTCTCCCCGCTGGGTGTGCAGAAGTACATGCCCAACGCCGCGGCTGCCGCGGTCGGTCTGGAGCAGCACGCCAAAGCCGGTGTACTGACCCCCATCTCGGCGTGCGCGTCCGGGTCGGAGGGTATCGCCCGTGCGTGGCAGCAGATCGTTCTCGGCGAGGCCGACATCGCGATCTGCGGCGGCGTGGAGACCAAGATCGAGGCGGTGCCGATCGCGGCGTTCGCGCAGATGCGCATCGTGCTGTCGACCACCAACGACGACCCCGCCGGTGCGTGCCGGCCCTTCGACAGGGACCGCAACGGTTTCGTCTTCGGCGAGGGCGGCGCACTGCTGGTCATCGAGACCGAGGAACACGCCAAGGCTCGCGGCGCCAAACCGCTGGCCCGGCTGATGGGGGCGGCGGTCACCTCCGACGGCTACCACATGGTGGCCCCGGACCCCAACGGGGAGCAGGCCGGACATGCGATGACGCGGTCGATCCAGTTGGCAGGCCTCAAGCCCACCGACATCGACCACGTCAACGCGCACGCCACCGGCACCCAGGTGGGCGACGTCGCCGAGGGCAAGGCGATCAACAACGCGATGGGTGGCCACAAGCCGGCGGTGTACGCGCCGAAGTCCGCACTGGGCCACTCGGTCGGCGCGGTCGGGGCGGTGGAGGCCATCCTCACGGTCCTGGCGCTGCGCGACGGGATCATTCCGCCGACGCTGAACCTGGTCAACCTCGATCCGGAGATCGATCTGGACGTGGTCGCCGACAAGCCGCGGCGGGGTGACTACCGGTACGCGGTGAACAACTCGTTCGGCTTCGGCGGGCACAACGTCGCGACCACCTTCGGACGGTACTGACCGGGGGAAACGCACCAGCCCGGGCACACCGCCCAGCAATTACAGGAGACGGAGACACGGAGATGACCATCACCGCACCCGAGACAGTTGACGAGTCCGTGGACCCGCGCGACCCGCTGCTGCGGCTCTCCGCTTTCTTCGACGACGGCAGCGTCGAGTTGCTGCATGAACGGGACCGTTCCGGGGTGCTGGCCGCCGCCGGCACCGTCAACGGGGTGCGCACCATCGCGTTCTGCACCGACGGCACCGTCATGGGTGGGGCGATGGGCATCGAGGGATGCCGGCACATCGTCAACGCCTACGACACCGCGATCGGCGAGCAGAGCCCGATCGTGGGGATCTGGCACTCCGGCGGGGCTCGGCTGGCCGAGGGCGTCAAGGCACTGCACGCCGTCGGACTGGTGTTCGAGGCGATGATTCGCGCCTCCGGCTACATCCCGCAGATCTCGGTGGTGGTCGGGTTCGCCGCCGGCGGTGCGGCCTACGGGCCGGCGCTGACCGACGTGATCGTCATGGCACCGGACAGCCGGGTCTTCGTGACCGGGCCGGACGTGGTGCGCAGTGTCACCGGCGAGGACGTCGACATGGCGTCGCTCGGCGGCCCGGACACCCACCACAAGAAGTCCGGCGTGTGCCACATCGTCGCCGACGACGAGACCGACGCCTACGAGCGCGGCCGTCGGCTGGTCGGGTTGTTCTCCCAGCAGGGGCATTTCAACCGCAGCAAGGCCGAGGCCGAGGAGATCGACCTGCAGACCCTACTGCCGGAGTCGCCGCGGCGGGCCTACGAGGTGCGGCCGCTCCTCGACGCGCTGCTCGACGAGGACACCCCGTTCGAGGAGTTCCAGGCCCGCTGGGCGCCGTCGATGGTGGTCGGCCTCGGCCGGCTCTCCGGGCGCACGGTCGGGGTGCTGGCCAATAACCCGCTGCGGCTGGGTGGCTGCCTGAACTCCGAGAGTGCGGAGAAGGCGGCCCGGTTCGTGCGGCTGTGCGACGCGTTCGGGATCCCGCTGGTGGTCATCGTCGACGTCCCGGGGTACCTGCCCGGCGTCGACCAGGAATGGGGCGGGGTGGTGCGCCGCGGCGCCAAACTGCTGCACGCGTTCGGTGAGGCCAGCGTTCCCCGGGTCACGCTGGTGACCCGGAAGATCTACGGCGGCGCCTACATCGCGATGAACTCCCGATCGCTGGGCGCCACCAAGGTGTTCGCCTGGCCGGACGCCGAGGTCGCCGTGATGGGCGCCAAGGCAGCGGTGGGGATTTTGCACAAACGCAAACTGGCCGCCGCTCCCGAGGAGGAGCGGGAGGCGCTGCACGACGAGTTGGCCGCCGAGCACGAGCGGATCGCCGGTGGTGTGGACGCCGCGATCGACATCGGGGTGGTCGACGAGAAGATCGACCCGGCCCACACCCGTTCGAAGATCACCGAGGCGCTGGCCGAGGCGCCGGCTCGCCGCGGCCGCCACAAGAACATCCCGCTGTAACCTGGCCCGCACCGCGCGTGCCACCCGGCGCGCTCCGGTGCCCAGCGTGCGATCCGTGCGGCCCCCGATCCGGGCGCCCCCGAGCGCGCGATCGGTGCGGCCCCCGACGCCCAACGTGCACGTACTGCGAAAAATCGCGCCGGATCTCGCAGTGGATGCACGTTGGGCGAGGCGGGTGGCGGGCCGAGCTGTAGCGAGTCGGGTTAGCGGGTCGTGTAGCCCCCGTTGGCGAAGAGGGTCTGCCCGGTGATCCAGTGCCCGTCGCCGAGCAGGAACAACACCAGCGGGGCGATGTCCTCGATCTGGGTCAACCGGTTGCCCATGCCCTGCGACTTGTGGAACTCCACCCGCTCGGGGGTCTCCTGCGGGTAGAAGAACGGGGTGTCCATCGGGCCGGGCGCCACGCTGTTGACGTTGATCCCGCGTGACCCGAACTCCTTGGCCGCGGCGCGGGTGAAATGCTCCACCGGGCTCTTGGAGCCGGCGTAGGTGGAATAGCCGTCGGTGAACGCACCGAGCAGCGCGGTCACGATCGTGACCACCGACCCGTTGTCGCCGAGGCAGCGGCCGGCCTCTTTCACGAAGAAGTAGGCGGCTTTGGAGTTGATGTCGAACATCGAGTCGTACTCGGCCTCGGTGGTCTCCAGGATCGGCTTGCGCAGCACCTTGCCGACTGTGTTGACCGCGAAGTCCAGGCCGCCGAACGCGTCGGTCGCGGTGTCGAACAGGGCGGTGACGTTGGCCGGCTTGGTGAGATCTCCGGACACGGTGATCGCCTCGACACCGGCAGCACGGACCGCGGCGGCGGTTCGCTCGGCGTCGGCTTCGCTGGCCTGGCTGTGATAGTGCACCGCGACGTTGACGCCCCGTTCGGCGAGTTGCGTACTGATCAGCCCACCCAGGTTCTTGGCACCTGCAGCGACGACCGCGGATTTTCCGGCCAGGTCTTTCATCGTCGGTTCCCTCTTCTCGTTCGGTGGCGGCACGGGTCGGCGCCAGGGTCGTGTTGCCGAAGCTACGCCACCGAGCCACAAATGAGAAACAGATGTTTCCGGTTTACACACAACAAATATTTGTGGGTACGCTGGCTTCCCATGGCCACCGCTCTGCCGTCCGGCGCCCCCGACCTGCGCCGGTTGGGCTATTTCGTCGCGGTTGCGGAGGCCGGCGGGTTCACCGCCGCAGCCACCCGGCTGCACCTGAGCCAGCAGGCCCTCTCCAGTGCCATCCGCCAATTGGAGAAGGAGATCGGTGCGGACCTGTTGGCGCGCAGCGGACGCCGGGTCAGCCTGACCGACGCGGGCCGGACCCTGTTCGATGAGGGCCGCATCCTGCTGGCCGCCGCCGACACCGTCGCCCGACACACCCGAGCGGCCGCGGCCCCACCGCCGGACACTTTCCTGATCGGGCACTCCCCCGCGATCAGCAGCGCCGACGTCTACACGCTGCTCGCACCGACGATCGCGTCGTTCCCCGACACATCGTTCACCGTGATGCAGCTGTTCCCCGACCGGCTGATCGACGGGGTGCACGACGGGAGTCTGCAGCTGGGTCTGCGCCGCGGGGTGGCCGCCCAGGAGCGGCTGGCCACCGCCACCGCCGGGTACGACCGGATGCGGGTCGCCCTGCGCAGCGAGCACCCGCTCGCGGGCCGTGCGCTCATCGACGTCGCCGACCTCGCCGACACCCCGATCGCGCTGTGGGCGCCGCCGGGCTCATCCTTCTACAGCGATTTCCTGGTCAACGCCTGCCGGCGCGCCGGTTTCGAGCCGCGGTACCGGGTCAGCAGGGTGCAGGGCTGCCCACCGGAGGCCGCGGCACTCACCGAGAACGCCGCCGCGTTCGTCACCGGCCCGGCCGGTTCGGCATTGGACGGCGCGGTGACCGTCGTCGATCTGGCCGGCCCGCTGCTGGTGCCGGTGCAGGCGTTGTGGCAGCCGCATACCCGTTCCGCGGTGCGCGATCGCATCCTTCATCAACCGGTCACGGGAGGAACTCCGCCGCCGCCTCGATGACCCGCTCCCGGTCGGCCGGGACCAGCCCGATGCGGGTCCGGCGGTCCACGATGTCCTCGGCGGTCAGCGCACCCTCGTGGGTGACCGCGAACTCGAATTCGGCGCGCAGTACGTCCATCCCGTCGACGACCGGATCGCTCGGACGCGAACAGCGCGCGGCGCCCAGCACCGCCGGTGCTTCGGCGCCGAACCGAGCCACCAACGAACCCGGCATCCCGGCCGGAATCGTGTCGATTCCGGTGGCGCCCACCAGCGCCAACTCGGCGGTGCGGCACGGCCCGGCCGACAGGCCCCGAAGCCGCACCGCCCGATCGAGGGTGTCCTCGGCCATGTAGCGGTACTCGGTGAGTTTGCCGCCGATCACACTGATGACCCCCGAGTCCGCTTCAATCACCGCGTGGTCGCGGGAGATGTCGGCGCTGCGTCCCTCCCCCGCGTCCACCAGTGGCCGCAGCCCGGCGTAGGAGCCGATCACGTCGGGGCGGGACAGCGTGGTGGCCAGCGCGGTGTTGACCACCGACAGCAGGAAGTCGATCTCAGCCGAGGACGGCTGCGGCACATCGGGGACTGGGCCCGGTGCCTCTTCGTCGGTCAAGCCGAGATAGACCCGCCCCAGCTGCTGCGGCATCGCGAAGACGAACCGGTTGAGTTCGCCGGGGATCGGCACGGTCAGCGCCGCGGTGGGGTTGCCGAAGGCGGCGGCGTCGAAGACCAGGTGGGTGCCGCGGCTCGGCCGCAGTCGTAGCCCCGGGTCGATCTCGCCGGCCCACACCCCGGTCGCGTTGATCACCGCGCGCGCGCTCACCTCGAAGGTCGCTGCGGTCCGGGTGTCGGTGAGCCGCGCCGACGTTCCGGTGGCGTGGGAGGCGGCCACATAGGTGAGGATCCTCGCGCCCAGCCCGGCCGCGGTTCGGGCCACCGCGGTGACCAGCCGGGCATCGTCGACCAGCTGGCCGTCGTGGGCCAGCAGACCACCGGTCAAGCCGTCGCGGCGCACGGTGGGTGCGAGTGCCGCCGCGCGGGCCGCGTCGACGCGCCGCGACCGCGGCAGCACCGCGGCGGGCGTGCCGGCCAGCCGCCGCAGCGCATCCCCGGCGAGGAAGCCAGCCCGTACCAGCGCTCGTTCGCGGCGGCGCATCGAGGGCAACAACGGCACCAGCTGCGGCATCGCGCGCACCAGGTGCGGGGCGGTGCGGGTCATCAGGATGCCGCGTTCGACCGCGCTGCGTCGGGCGATGCCGACGTTGCCGGTGGCCAGATAGCGTAGGCCGCCGTGCACGAGTTTGGAGCTCCACCGGCTGGTGCCGAATGCCAGGTCGTGTTTCTCCACCAGCGCCACGCTCAGCCCGCGCGCCGCCGCATCGAGTGCGATGCCGGTGCCGGTGATGCCGCCGCCGATGACCAGGACGTCCACCGCGGGACCGTCGGCCAGCGCGGACAGCTCCGCGGCGCGCCGTGCCGCGGACAGCGCGGTGGCATCGGACATCACGGGTATCCGTTCGGGGTCGGTATTGCCATACTGTGGCCATGACGGTACCCGGCGATGACGGTGCGGGACTGCTCCCGCCGATGAAGTGGAACGCCTGGGGCGACCCGGCGGCCGCCAAACCGCTCTCCGACGGGATCCGCGGGCTTCTCAAACAGGCTCTGGGAGTCGAGGATTCGCCGACGCCCGAACTCGATGCCGACCAGGTGGTGCTGACCTCGTCACTGCTCTCCGACGCCGACCGCGCATCGCTGGCCGACATCGTCGGCACGGAGCACTGCCGCACCGACGAGCGCAGCCGGCTGTTGCACGCCGGTGGCAAGTCCACCTTGGACCTGCTGCGCCGGCGCAGCAGCGACCCGCAGGACGCCCCGGACGCGGTGCTGATGCCCGGTGACGAGACGCAGATCGCCGCAATCCTGGAACACTGTGCGGCCAATCGGATCGCGGTGGTGCCCTTCGGTGGCGGCACCAGTGTGGTCGGCGGGCTGGACCCGTTGCGCGAAACGTTCAATGCGGTGGTGGCGCTGGATCTGCGCCGCCTCGACCGACTGCTGGGAATCGACGAGATCTCGGGCGAAGCCGAACTGGAAGCCGGGGTGACCGGGCCCGCGGCTGAGGAACTGCTGGGTGCGCACGGGTTCTCGCTGGGGCACTTCCCGCAGAGCTTCCAGTTCGCCACGATCGGCGGGTTCGCGGCCACGAGATCCTCGGGGCAGAACTCCGCGGGCTACGGGCGGTTCGACGACATGGTGCGCGGTCTGCGGGTGGTCACTCCCGCCGGGGTCCTCGAGGTGGGGCGGGCGCCGGCCTCGGCGGCCGGGCCCGATCTGCGCCAACTGATGCTCGGTTCGGAGGGCGTGTTCGGGGTGATCACCCGGGTGCGGGTCCGGGTGCATCCGGTTCCGCCCAGCAGCCGCTATCAGGCGTGGTCCTTTCCGGATTTCGCCACCGGAGCCGACGCGCTGCGCGCGGTCACCCAAACCGGCACCGGGCCGACGGTGATCCGGCTCTCCGACGAGGTCGAGACCGGGATCAACCTGGCCACCACCGAGTCCATCGGCGAGGAGAGCATCACCGGCGGTTGCCTGGCGATCACGGTGTTCGAGGGGTCCGCCGAGCACACCGCGAGCCGGCAGGACGAGACCGCGGCGCTGCTCGCGGCGCACGGCGGAACGTCGCTGGGTGAGGGGCCTGCGCGGGCTTGGGAGCAGGGCCGGTTCGCGGCGCCCTACCTGCGCGATTCACTGCTGGACGCCGGCGCGCTCGCCGAGACGCTGGAGACCGCAACCCGCTGGTCCAACCTGGCCACGCTCAAAACCGCGGTCACCGAGGCACTCACCGGGTCGCTGTCCGACAGCGGCACCGCGGCGCTGGTGATGTGCCACATCTCGCACGTCTACCCCACCGGCGCATCGCTGTACTTCACCGTGGTGGCCGCCCAGCGCGGCGACCCGATCGCGCAGTGGCGGGCGGCCAAGACGGCCGCGTCGGAGGCGATCATGGCCAACGGCGGGACGATCACCCACCATCACGCCGTCGGCGCCGACCATCGGCCCTGGCTGGACGCTGAGGTCGGCGATCTGGGCGTCGAGGTACTGCGGGCGGTCAAGGCGGTGCTGGATCCGGCCGGAATCCTCAACCCAGGCAAGCTGATCCCGTGACCACCCGCCGCATCGAGCGGGTGACGATGCTGGCCAACCCGGCGGCCGGCCACGGCAACGCCACCGGTGCCGCCGAGCGGGCCGTCGCCCGGCTGCAGGAACGCGGTGTGGACGTGACCGTGGTGGTGGGTCGCGACGCCGCGCACGCCCGCCGACTGGTCGACGACGCGCTGGCCGCCGGCACCGACGCGCTGGTCGCGGTGGGCGGCGACGGGGTGATCTCGCTGGCCTTGCAGGCGCTGGCCGAATCCGGTGTGCCGCTGGGGGTCATCCCCGCAGGCACCGGCAACGACCACGCCCGCGAATACGGGTTGCCCACCGCCGACCCGGATGCCGCCGCCGACATCGTCGCCGACGGATGGGCCGACACCGTCGACCTGGGCCGCATCGAGCACGCGGGCGGAACGTCGTGGTTCGGCACGGTGATGGCGGCCGGGTTCGATTCCCTGGTCAGCGACCGGACCAACCGGATGCGCTGGCCGCGCGGCCGAATGCGCTACAACCTGGCCATCCTGGCCGAACTGTCCCGACTGCGCCCGCTGCCGTTCCGGCTGTCCTTCGACGGCGGCGAGCCGGCGAGCACCGAGCTGACCCTGGCGGCGGTGGGCAACACCCGCAGCTACGGCGGCGGCATGCTGATCTGCCCCGACGCCGACCCTCGCGACGGGTTGCTGGACGTCACCATGGTGCGTTCGGGTTCCCGCACGAAGCTGCTGCGGCTGTTCCCCACCGTTTACAAGGGCACCCACGTCGAGCTCGACGAGGTGAGCACCGCTCGGGCGGCCTCAATTCGGGTGGATTGCCCCGGCATCAACGCCTACGCCGACGGCGACTACGTCTGTCCGCTGCCTGTGACCGTCTCGGCGGTCACAGGCGCGCTGCAGATCCTGCGGCGCGACGCGGGGTGAATCTCCGGAGCGGGAAGGCCCATCCGCGAGTGAAGTACGACGGCGGGCAGCGGCGCCGGATTTCGCCCTGGAACTTCATTCGAGACCGGACTCACCACCGGCGGCGGGCTCAGCCGGCGGCGGGCTCAGCCGACCCCGCGGCTCAGCCAGTTGCCCTCACCGGTCTCGCCGCCGTTGCGGTAGGGCTCCAGCGCCTCGTCCCAGGCGATACCGAGCACCGTGTCGAGCTCGGCGACCAGCACGTCGGATCCGGCGTCCATCAGCGAGCGCAGCCGCATCTCCCCGACCATGATGTCGCCGTTGGCGCTCATCGCACCGCTCCACAGTCCCAACTGCGGGGTGTGGGAGAAACGTTGACCGTCCACGCCCGCGCTGGGGTCCTCGGTCACCTCGAAACGCAACACCGACCAGGACCGCAGCGCGTCGGCCAACCGTGCACCGGTGCCCACCGGACCGACCCAGTTGGTCACCGCACGCAGTTGGCCGGGCATCGCCGGTTGCGGAGCCCACTCCAGATTCGCCCTGGCCTGCAGGGTCGACGACAGCGCCCACTCGACATGCGGGCACACCGCCGCGGGTGAGGCGTGGATGTAGACCACGCCGGTAGTCGCGTCGGCGAATTGGTTCGACGCACGCATCTGCTGCTCCTTACGGTTCCGCTAGGGACGTCTTCCCCAACGGCCTGGCGGAACCGAAAGCACGATGCAACTGTGTCGTACGCGTCTATTGTGCCTTGTGAGACCCCTGTTGCGCTAGTCTCCGCACGATTCTCATGGGTCTCTCAGGCGCTCTCGGCCAGGACCGCGTCCGAGAGCGCCGGCCACAGCGGCGTCGCCCACTCCCCGAAGGGCCGGTCGGTGAGCACGACCAGCGCTTTGGCGCGTTCGGGGTCGACCCACAAAAGCGTGCCGGTCTGCCCGAAATGGCCGTAGCTGCGCGCCGAGTTGGTCTGACCGGTCCAGTGCGGCGACTTCTCCCCCTTGATCTCGAAACCCAGTCCCCAGTCGTTGGGGCGCTGGACTCCGAAGCCGGGGAGCACGCCGTCGAGGCCGGGGAACTGCACCGAGGTGGCCTCGGTGTGCATCTGTTCCGACACCGTCGTCGGCGCCAGCAGATCGGCGGCGAAGGCGGCCAGGTCGGCCACCGTGGAGGTGGCGCCGTAGCCCGCCGCGTCCGCGCCACCGCCCAGCTCGGTGGCGGTCATGCCCAGCGGACGGCAGACCGCCTCGAGCACGTAGCTGTCGAAGTCGATCCCGGTCACCCGCTGCAGCGTTTCGCCCAGGACGGTGAACCCGTAGTTGGAGTAGATGCGCCGGGTGCCCGGCTCGGCGAGCACCTGATCGGAGTGCATCGTGTACCCGGAGGTGTGCGCCAGCAGGTGTCGGACGGTGGAACCGGGCGGGCCGGCCGCGGTGTCCAGCTCGAAGGCCCCCTCCTCCACAGCGACCTGTGCGGCGCGTGCGACCAACGGTTTGGTCACCGACGCCAGCGGGAAGGGCCGGCCGGTGTCGCCGCGGGTGGCCGACACGCCGCCCGGGCCGACCACCGCCGCCGCGACGTTGTGGACCGGCCAGTCGTCAACCAGATCGAGGGCAGCCATCGCCAAGCAGCCTAGCCTCGACAGGCACCAAGCAACCGATAGGTTGTAGGCATGGGTCAAACAGTTCGTGGTGTGATTTCACGGTCCAAAGGTCAGCCCGTCGAGTTGGTCGACATCGTCATTCCCGACCCGGGGCCGCACGAGGTGGTGGTCGACATCATCGCGTGCGGGGTGTGCCACACCGACCTGACCTACCGCGACGGCGGCATCAACGACGAATACCCGTTCCTGCTCGGCCACGAAGCCGCAGGCACGGTCGAGTCGGTCGGCTCGGAGGTCACCGCGGTGGCCCCCGGTGACTTCGTGGTGCTCAACTGGCGGGCGGTCTGCGGTGAGTGCCGGGCGTGCAAGCGCGGTCGGATCCGGTACTGCTTCGACACCTTCAACGCCGAGCAGCCGATGACGCTCACCGACGGCACCGCGCTGACCTCCGCCCTGGGGATCGGCGCGTTCGCCGACAAAACGCTCGTGCACGCCGGCCAGTGCACCAAGGTCGACCCGGCGGCGGACCCGGCGGCGGCCGGGCTGCTCGGCTGCGGGGTGATGGCCGGAGTCGGTGCGGCGATCAACACCGGTGCGGTGAGCCGCGACGACAGTGTCGCGGTGATCGGCTGCGGCGGTGTGGGTGACGCCGCCATCGCGGGTGCGGCGCTGGTCGGCGCCAGGCGCATCATCGCGGTCGACACCGACGCCACCAAGTTGGAGTGGGCCCGCGAATTCGGCGCGACCCACACGATCAACGCCCGCGAGACCGACGTGGTCGAGGCCATCCAGGAACTCACCGACGGGTTCGGCGCCGATGTGGTGGTCGACGCGGTCGGCACGCCGACAACCTGGGAGCAGGCGTTCTACGCCCGCGATCTGGCCGGCACCGTGGTGCTGGTCGGGGTGCCGACGCCGGACATGCGCATCGACATGCCGCTGGTGGATTTCTTCTCCCGCGGGGGGTCGCTGAAGTCCTCCTGGTACGGCGACTGCCTGCCCGAACGCGATTTCCCCACGCTGATCGATCTGTATCTGCAAGGACGGTTTCCATTGGACAAGTTCGTCACCGAACGCATCGGGCTCGACGGCGTCGAGGAGGCGTTCAACAAAATCCACTCCGGTGAGGTGCTGCGTTCGGTGGTGATCCTGTGACCGGCATCCAGCGCGTGGTGACCAGCGGCACGTTCGAACTCGATGGCGGCAGTTGGGAAGTCGACAACAACATCTGGGTCGTCGGCGACGACTCCGAGGTGATCGTCTTCGACGCCGCCCATGAGGCCGGACCGATCAAGGAGGCCGTCGGTGGGCGCCGCGTGGTCGCCGTGGTCTGCACCCACGGCCACAACGACCACGTCACCGTCGCCCCCCAGCTCGGCGAGGAGTTCGACGCGCCGGTGCTGATGCACCCGGCCGACGACATGCTGTGGCAGATGACCCACCCGGACAGGCGCTACCGTCCGGTCGAGGACGGCGACACCCTGCAGGCCGGCGGCATCGAGTTGCGGGCGCTGCACACCCCCGGGCACTCGCCCGGCTCGGTCTGCTGGCATGCCCCCGACCTGAGCGCCGTGTTCAGCGGCGACACCCTGTTCCAGGGCGGACCGGGTGCGACCGGGCGGTCCTTCTCCGACTTCCCGACGATCCTGGCGTCGATCTCCGAACGGCTCGGCAAACTGCCCGGCGACACGGTCGTCTACACCGGCCACGGTGACTCGACCACCATCGGCGACGAGATCGTCAACTACGACGACTGGGTGGCCCGCGGGCACTGATCGTCACGGCGAACCCGGTCGCGGGCGCTGACCGCGACGACTACGGTCGACGGTGAACAGGGTGCGAGCCGCGAGGAGTTGACTGGTGCCGGAATCCAGCATTGTCGTTCGGCCGGAGCCGGAAGACAGTGCCTCCTACCTTCCGTCGTCCCGCCTGGAGACGGCCGGGTTGGCCCGTGCGGTCGAGTTGTTCAAGGCCGCCGCCGAAGCGGTGCCGCTGTATCCACCCCCGCAACCGTTGGTCATCGCCGACTACGGCGCCTCGACCGGCTACAACTCGCTGCTGCCGATCGCCGCCGCGGTCGACGCGCTCCGGCAACGCACCCGCGCCGAACACGCGATCCTGGTCACGCACACCGATTTGCCGGAGAACGATTTCTGCGCGCTGTTCCGCACCCTCGACGGCGACCCGGACAGTTACCTCAGCCGCGACCCGGCGTGTTTCTCCTCGGCGATCGGCCGCTCGTTCTACGACCAGATCGTGCCGTCGAACACCGTCACCCTGGGCTGGACGTCGTGGGCGGTGATGTGGTTGCGGCGGGTCCCCAGCGACCTGCCCGACCATGTCTTGGTCGCGTTCAGCGCCGATACAGACGCCGCGGCGGCCTACACTCGCCAGGCCGCCCAGGACTGGCAGGATTTCCTGGCGTTCCGGGCCAGGGAACTGCGCCCCGGCGGCCGGTTGGTCGTGCTCACCGCCGCGGTCGGTTCCGACGGGCGGTTCGGCTTCCAGCCGTTGGTCGATGCCGTGATGACCGCACTCAACGAGCAGGTCGGACACGGTTTGATCAGCGCGGAGGAACTGCGCCGCATGGTCATTCCGATCGTGGCGCGCTCGGAGCGGGACCTGCGTGCGCCGTTCGCGCCGAACGATAGGTTCGAGGGTCTGCAGGTGGAGCACCTCGAGATCTTCGACGCCGGTGACCGGTTCTTCACCCAGTATCGCCGCGACCAGGACGCCGCCGCGTTCGGCGCCCAGTGGGCCGGTTTCGCCCGGGCGTCGCTGTTCGGTGTCCTGCTGCTGGGCCTCGACGGCGGCCCGACCGACCCGCGTGCCGGCGAACTCTGCGACGCGCTGGAGGCATCGGTCGCGGCGGTTTTGGCGAAAGACCCCGAGCCGGTGCGTATTCCCATGGCGGGCGTGGTGGTGGTCAAGCGCCAGCGCGGTGGCTGATTCACTCCTACCGCAGGCGCGGGCAACGATTCTCGCCGCGAAACAGCACCGGCACCCTATCCTCGCATCCATGGGGACGCCAGATGCGTTGGTGACGAGCGGTGCTCGGAACTACGGCCGTTTCGATGACCGGGTGCCGATCACCAATCCCGCCGACGCTTACCGCGGCTTCTCGCGGCTGTGGCACCGGTTCCGGCTGAAGGAATGGATCGGCTTCCTGTTGGTCCATCCGGAGATGTCCGGCGCCATGATCATGCAAGACGTCCGGTACATCGCGTCATCGGAACTGTTCATCCGCGACGTGAGGACGAACCGTCTGGTTGAGAAGGACGTGATCCTGCGCGGCGGCAGCATCGGACTGCCGCCGGATCTGAGGCACGGCGGACGTTGCACAGTCGAGAAATCCGGCTATCGACTGCAGTACGGTTTCGAACTCAGCGCGAAAACGATCTCGCTTGAGTTCGATTGCGCGGCCGACCGGCGCGGCCCTGCGATCGCCGGGTCACTCACCCTTGACGTCGAGGACGCGATCCCGGCACTGAGCATCAGCGCGAAGATCACGCCGACCATCGACTACTACACGTTCAAACAACCGTTTCCCGCCGAGGGCACGGTCACCGTCGGCGATCGGACCTACGTGTTCGATCGCACCAGGGATTTCGCGCTCATTGATGAGAATCGCTCGTACTTCCCGTATTCCACCCGCTGGACATGGGGCACGTTCGCCACCCGCGTCCCGGCCGGGGTCATCAGTTCCAGCTTCGTCGACCGCTCTGAGTTGAGCGATGCCGACGACGAGTCCTCGAACTGGGTACCCGGTGGTGTCGAACCGCTGGTCGGCATCACCTTCGAGTTCGACCCGGCGAATCCGATGAGCACCGCTCGTGTCCGAGACCGGGACGGCCGGCTCGACGTGACGTTCACCCCGTCCGGTCACAAAGACGTCGACGTCAACCTGCTCGCCGCCGCGATCGACTACATCCAGGTCGCCGGGACCTACCGGGGCGCCGTGACCTCGCTGGCCGGTGAGGTCTTCACCTTTGCCGAGGCACCGGGGGTACTCGAACGGATGAAGACCCGGTTCTGACGCTGCGCGAGACTACGACACCGTCGCTTTCATCAACGCGACGTTGTAGTTCGACCACTGCGACATCGTGAAGTACAACTCGTTGCCGTCCCCGGTGATGACCGGTGACCACGGGTGGATGTAGGGCGCGTAAATACCGCCCTTGCCTGCGGCTGACACCAGGGTGGTCGCGTCGCTCCAGGGCCCTTCGGGGTTCTCGGCGGTGCGCATCACGACGTTGTTGAACGTGTTGGTGTAAAGCATGAGGAACTTGTCCAGCTCCTTGCTGTAGGCCACCGAGAGTTCGCTGGTGCGGTCGAAGACCACCTGGATGGCCAGGAAGGGGAACCAGCGCACCCAGCCGAACGGGGTGTAGTACTCATACGCCCACCGGTCGGTGATCTGACCTTCGGCGACCCGGGACAGGAACACCGAACCGCCCCGTCCGGGCGTGGTGCCGTAGGCGTAGACGTAGCCGTCTTTTTTGACGTAGGCCTGCTGTTGGAAGTTCTGCTCGCCCCACATGAAGAACACGCTGGGTACCGCGAAGAACATGCTCGGCCGGATGCTGGATTGCGGCACCGTCCAGTTCTCGCCGTTGTCGTTGGAGACCGCGATCGCCGAGAAGTTGGTCGACCAGGAGCCGGGCTGGCCCCAGGCGGAGATCGACATGAAGTTGATGTACTGGGTGGTGCCGACCGAGATCGCCGCGGTCGGGATGATCGTCACCTCGTTGGCGAGGCCCAGGCTGTTGATGATCTGCTTGGAGAAGTTGGGCCGGTTCGCGTTCACCGGCGAGCCTGCCTTGAGGTTGCCGTATTGCGCAGCCGGGACCGAGATGCCGTGCGCCGGGTCCGTGTCGGAGGTGCGGAACAAGACGTTGCTACGCCATTCCTGTCCCGGAATGTCGCAGTTTCCGAAGGTGTCGCCGAACGCCATCAGCAACTGCCGGTCCGCACCGGAATAGCCGTTGTCCCACATGATCCCGAGGTCGGTGCCGGAGATCCCGAACCGCGAGTAGGTGTTGTTGGGCGCGATATTCCCCGGGCCGGTCGCCCCGGTGACCCACTCGACCATCGTCGCCTCGCCTTCCGCCGCCACCGCGGTCGGCGCGGCGGACCGCGGTTGGGCCGGTTCGGTGACGTTGCGGGCGATGGAGTCCGGCGTGAAATCGTCCGGCAGCACGCTCTGCGGTACCGCCGGGTTGGGCACCGGTTGCCCGGAGGCGTCGGGCAGCAACGCCGCGCTGGGCGTCATGATCGCCGAGTCGGGGGCCGTGACCGTGCCCGGCTCGGCCGGCTTGCGACCGATCGGCAGGTGCAGGATCGGCAGCCGCGGCAGCATCCGCTGCTGGGGGGCCTGCTGCGGCATCATGCGCGACTGCGGACCCGGAACGAAGACCGAGCACGGGTCAGCCGCGGCCGGTGCGGCGACGACGACCGGCGCGACCGCGGTCAGCGTGGCCACCAGCGCCGCAGCACCCAACCGCCGATGAACCTTCATCTCACCTTTCGCGCACCCGTCATGGCGGCGACGACCGGTCACCGCTGATATGCCTGTGACGCTAGCGTCAAAAGTGGAGTCTGAGATTTCTGAGGTTTGAAACGGGACCGGTCCGTGACCGCGCCGTAACCGGTCCGTCGGCGGGGTGTCGTTCACCGAGCGTGCAGGCTACGCGGCGATTCGGGCCGATCGGCAGTAGATCCCTACACGCTCGGCGCGGCCGAGGCGCGGCGATCGACCGCCCGCAGTTGGTGCGCCTCGATCGCGCCACCGAGCCAGCGCCGCAGGAAGGCGCGCCGCTCTCCCGCAGACCGGGCCGGCGCGTCCGGTACCGCGAAGAACGACAGCATGATCCGCAGGGTGAACTCCACCAGTTCGCCCAGGTCGGTCTCATCGAAGCCGTGCGCGGCCCAATCGACGTCGAAGCGGGCGATCATCCGCATCCCGAATGCGCGCGCCTCGTCGGAGGCCAGATCCACGGTGTGGTCGTGTCCGTAGGATCCCGACAGCAGAATGCCCAGGTGCGGCGTGTGATGCACCGTCTCCAACGTGTAGGCCGTTCCCGCGGTGAGCGCCTCGGCCGGGTCGGTGATGCCCGCGACGTGGTCGGTGAGCTGGTCGAGGAACCCGTCCACCGAGGCGATCGCAGCCGCCCGCATCAGCGCGTCGGCGGTCGGGAAATAGCGGTAGACGGTTTGGCGGATCACCCCGAGCGCGGCGGCGACGTCGGCGATGGTGACCGCGGCGCCGGTCTTGGCGATGAGCTCGACCGCCGCGGCGACGATGCGTTCGACCGCCTCGTCGTCGGCTTGCGGCGGCTGTCCGCCCCACCCCCGCCTGCGTGCCATCGTCTGCGCCCGTTCCTCCCGCCGGCTTGACGGTATCTCAACCGCTTGCAATCATACAGACATCCATGTCTGTGTATGACTGTATGTTCCAACCAGAGGATATCCGCCGATGACCGATCTGCAGGTGCGCAAGATGCGCTTCGCGTTCGCCGACTACCCCGTCCCCTTCCTGTGGAATGAGGCCAACCCGGCCTTCTCGGCGATGGCCAACTCGGTGTCGTTCCTGGCTGTCGCCTTCGAGAACATGATCAGCGCGATGATCCCCGAGGCGCAGAAGCTGATCACCGATCCCGCGATCGCCGAGGAGGCCGATGCGTTCGTGCGCCAGGAGGGCCAGCACTCCTGGGCGCACCGCCAGCACGTCAAGGGACTGATCCGGGCCTACCCCGGCCTCAAGGGCACCTTCAACGAAGTCCTCGCCGCGTTCAACGATCTGACCAACAACACTCCGCTGAAATACCGGCTGGCCTACACGGCGGACCTGGAGGCCACGTTCACCCCGGTGTTCAAGTTGATGCTCGATCACGACGACACCCTGTTCGCGCCCGGTGACGACCGGGTGGCGTCACTGTTCCTGTGGCACTTCGTCGAGGAGGTCGAGCACCGTAGTTCGGCGCTGATCATCTACAACCACGTGGTGAACAGCCCGTTCTATCGGATGCGGGTTGCGCCTTCGATTTTCAAGCACGTGATGGCCACGTTGCGAATCGCCGCGCAGGGCTTCAACACTCACGTTCCGTTCGAAGACCGCAAAGTCGATGCGATGTCGACGTTCGTACCCTACCGCTACAAAAAGGCGGTACTGGACAGGCTGCCGTTCGCCAAGCCCGTCGACAACGGCCCGGTGGACAACGCCTTCGGGCACCTGCCGGTGCGCGACCAGCTCACCGCGCTCGCCGGAGTGTTCCGCAGCCAGATGCCGTATCACAACCCGGCGCACGAAAAGCTGCCCGCGCTCGCCGACGAATGGTTTGATCGCTACAACGCCGGATACGACGTGACGCAGTGGTACACCGCTGCGGCCGCCAACTAAGGAACCCGATGCCTGATCTGTGTACGGACACCTTCGCCGACCTCGCCACCTCGATGGGCTTCACCTGCGCCGACACCGGCGGGCTGGTCGAGTTCCGCAACCCGTTCGGGTTGGAGAACTGGACCATGCCGATACTGGAGCTGACGATCATCGTCGGCGCGGTGCTGGCGTTGGCCTACGCCATCCGGCGCTACCGGCGCCACAGCGACGCCACCAACCTGGTGCTGTGGTTCGGCGCGATCGCCTATCTGCTGATCATCGAACCGCCGCTGTACTTTCCGGGCGCGTTCGGGATCGCCGACCACGTCGACACGATGTTCGCGCACAACCTGTTCACCGTCGAATTCCTCTGGGGCCGACTGCCGCTGTACATCGTGGCGATCTACCCGTTCATGGCCACGATCTCGTTCGAGATCGTGCGCGTGCTCGGCGTGTTCCGGCGCTACGGGACGTTGGCCGGTGCGGTGTGCGTCGGGTTCGTCCACCACGCCTTCTACGAGATCTTCGACCACCTCGGCCCGCAGCTGCGTTGGTGGGAGTGGGCGGGCGACAACCCGATGAACCAGCCGTTCTTCGCCTCGGTGCCGATGGGCAGCGTCGTGGTCTTCGCCGCGCTCTGGCCGCTGTCGCTGGCGTTCTGCGTTCAGTGGTTCGTCGGCCGGCACATGGACCGTGGCAAGCGACTCAGCCCGCTGAGCCTGGTCTGGCGCACCGTGGCGGTCGGCGTACTCGCGTCGCTGGGCACCGCGATCCTGCCGCTGCCCGCGACCATCACCCAGTGGGCCAGCGACGGCCGTTACCAGGGCTATGCCTACCTGCTGGAACTGATCGTCGTCGCGGTGGTCGCCGCGGTCATCTTCTACCGGCAGTGGCAGCGGTTGCAGACCGATGGCCCGCTCTCGCTCGCCGGCGGGCTGACCACCGAGTCCTACCGCGACCGGCTGATGGTGGGCTACGCAGCGGTCTACCTGGTCGTGATCGGCCTGCTGTGGCTGGCCGCCCTGCCCGACTACTTCGGCGCCGTGGCCGGGCGTACCGCGGACGGCAACCCGATCGGCAACGTCTTCTATGTGACGCTGTGCTTCCTGATCGCGGCGATCTGCACCGCGATGGCGGTCAAGGCCAACGCCGGTAAAGCACCGGTGGCCCAGACGAGGGCGCCGAAGCCGGTGAGCGCCGGGTAGATCCCGTCGCGGTTTCGCGACGCGGCGACTCGGCCTACCATTCGGTACTGATTCGCGACGGCGACAGGAGCGGAGGAGACCGGGATGGCGCGCAGCGACGGTGACACCTGGGACATCGTGACCAGCGTCGGTCTCACCGCGCTCGGGGTGTGCGCCTCGCGGGCCCTCGACGCGGAGCTGACGCCTCCGCTGGCCGACGACGAGTTCGCCGCGGGGTTCGTGGCCGCGGCCGGTGAGCCGAACCTCGCTGCCGCGGTGGCGAACCGGGATCTGTCGACGGCGGCCGGGTTCAACGCCAACTGGGTGGGGGTGCGCACCCGCTTCTTCGACGACTACTACGCCGCCGCCACCGCCGACGCGATCCCGCAAGCCGTGATCGTGGCGGCCGGCCTCGACGCACGTGCCTACCGGCTGTCCTGGCCACCGGACCACACGCTGTTCGAAGTCGACCAGCCCCGCGTGCTCGACTTCAAGCAGCAGGTGCTCGATGAGCGGACGGCCGTGCCGACGACCCGCCGGGTCACCGTCGCCGTCGACCTGCGGGAGGACTGGGCGACCGCGCTCACCGGCGCCGGGTTCGACCCGGCCCGACCGGCCGCGTGGGCGATGGAGGGACTGCTCCCCTACCTGCCGGGCAGCGCGCAGGACGCGTTGTTCGAGCAGGTGCACGCGCTGTCGGCGCCGGGCAGCCGGATCGCCGCGGAACTGGGTCCCGATCCGGGGACGCTGACCCGCTTCGCCGACTACCTGCGGGATTTCGGCGGCGATCCCACCCAGGCGCCGATCGGTGAACTCTGGTACGACGACCCGCGCCGCGACACCCCTGCCTGGCTGACCGAGCGCGGCTGGACGGTCCGCCCGGTGGATCTGGTCGAGCGGGCCGCGACCGACTACGGCCGCCCGTTCGGTGAGCTCCCGGAGTTCTTCGAGACGTTGCTGCGCACGAAGTTCTTCACCGCGGTCCGCGGCCGCTGACCGAACGCCGGATCAGATCCGCGCGTCGATGAGGTGCGGCCCCGGAGCGGCCAGCGCATGTTGGAACTGCTCGGCCAACTCCTCGCAGGTGGTCGCGACGGTGGCCGGCACCCCGAATCCCTCGGCGATCGCGGCGAAGTCCATCTCCGGGCGGGACAGGTCCAGCAGGTCGTTGGCCTTCGGTCCACCGCCGTCGGCGCCGACGCGGGCGAGTTCGAGGCGCAGGATCGCGTAGGCGTTGTTGTTGAGCAACACGGTGGTCACGTCGAGGTTCTCCCGCGCCATCGTCCACAGCGCCGAGATCGTGTAGGCCGCACTCCCGTCGGCCTGCAACGCGATCACCGGGCGGTCTGGAGCCGCCACCGCCGCGCCCACCGCGACCGGCAGCCCCTGTCCGATCGCACCGCCGGTCAGCGCGAGCACGTCGTGGCACGGCGACCCGGCGGTGGCGGCCGGCAGTAGCACGCCGGAGGTGTTGGATTCGTCGGAGAGGATCGCGCGCTCGGGCAGCAGGGCGCCGATCACGTCGACCCAGTTCTGGGCGGTCAGCTCCCCGGTCGGCAGCTCGGGCACGACCGGTGGCGCCGGCCGCGCCGCGATGCCCGGGGCGAGCAGGTCGGCGAGCTGCTCCAGGGCCGCGACGACGTCGGTTTCCAGCCCGGCCAGCGTGTGGACGACCGCGCCGTCGGGAACGAGGTCGCTGGGTTTGCCGGGGTAGGCGAAGAACGTGACGGGTGCGCGGGTTCCCACCACGATCAGGTGCTCGATGCCGGCCAGTTGCGCCCCGGCCTGTTCGGCGAGGTAACCGAGCCGCTCCACCGGGGGAACGCCGGCGCCGCGGGTCAGCCGGGCGGGAAACGTCTCGACCAGCGTGCGTGCGCCGGTGGCCGCGGCGATGCGGTCGGCTGCGGACAGCCCGGCCAGCCCGGTGGCCGGCCCGCCGAGCAGCAGGCAGGTCGGCGCACCACCGCGCAGCACCTCGGCGATCTCCTCGATGACCTGCGCGTCCGGGGCGGACGGTGGCACCGGTTCGACCGCGGCGGCGGCCTCGGCGCCGTCGTCCCAGGAGATGTCGGCGGGCAGGATCAGGCTGGCGACCCGGCCCGGACTCGCCTGGGCCGCCGCGACGGCCTCGGCGGTGTCCCGACCGACCTCCGCGCCCCCGCCGGTGCGGCGCACCCAGCCGTGGGTCCAGTCGGTCAGCGGCTCGATGTCGGATTCCAGCGGTGCGTCGTACTTCTTGTGGTAGGTCGCGTGATCGCCGATGACGTTGACCACCGGGGTATGTGCGCGCCGGGCGTTGTGCAGATTCGCCAAACCGTTGCTCAGCCCCGGACCAAGGTGCAGCAGCGTCGCGGCTGGCTTCCCGGCGATGCGGCCGTACCCGTCGGCCGCACCGGTCGCGACCCCTTCGAACAGGCAGAGCACGCCGCGCATGTCGGGTACCTCGTCGAGGGCGGCCACGAAGTGCATCTCCGAGGTGCCGGGGTTGGCGAAACACACCTGGACACCGGAGTCGACCAGCGTGGTGATGAGCGCCCGTGCGCCGTTGGTCATGAAATCCTTTCCCGACGTCTCAAGCCAGTCGAACGCGGCCGAGTATATCGACGCACACCTCGGGCCGGAGGGTCGCCGGGACCCTGGATCACGCGCCGAAAACCGCGCGTGGGAACCTTTACCCATGATCGGAGTCCTTCGTTTTCTCGGAGCTGCCGTGCTGGCCGGGGCCGCTTTCGCGGCGCCGGTCGCGGTGCCGTCGGCGAGCGCCGATCCCTGTCCCGACGCCGAGGTGGTGTTCGGCCGCGGGTCCGGTGAACCGGTCGGGCTCGGCGGCGTGGGCCACGCCTTCGTCGACGCGTTGCGCGCGAAGCTGCCGGACAAATCGATCGCGGACTACGCGGTGAACTATCCGGCGACCCACGACTACCGGTCCAGTTCGGAGGTCGGGGTCTCCGACACGGTGGCGCACGTCCAGTCGGTGATCGCCACCTGCCCCGACACCCGGATCGTGCTGGGCGGCTACTCGCAGGGCGCGCTGGTGATGGAGATGACCAGCGATCGGCTGGCGCCGGAGGCCGCCGACCACATTGCCGCGGTGACCCTCTTCGGGGCGCCAACGAGCAGCTACGCGGCGTCGCTGTGGGGCGGACCGCCGCCGGTGCTCAACGAGTCCTACCGCGCCAAGAGCGTCGAGTACTGCGTGCCCGATGACATCGTCTGCACCGAGGGCGGCAACATGGTGGCGCATGCTCTCGGCTACGCCGACTCCGCGCTGCCTGCCCAAGGGGCAGACTTCGCGGCCGGCCGGCTCAGCGGTTAATCAGCGATAGCCGTGCGGGCGCGGATATCTTCGCGCAGAACCCCTTTGGCGACCTTACCGCCCGATGAGCGGGGCAACTCGTCGACGACGATGAGTCGTTCGGGCAGCAGTTCCTTGGAGACGCCGCGCTCCAGCAGGTAATCGATGAGGTCGGGCAGCTCAAGACCGGTGGGTCCGGCCGCTTCGACGTAGAGACAGACCTTCTCGCCGAACACGGCGTCGGGCATCGCCACCGCCGCGGCCACCGAGATCGCCGGGTGGGCACTCGCCGCATCCTCGACCGCGGCGGCGCTGATGTTCTTGCCGCCGCGCAGGATGAAGTCCGAGGTGCGTCCGCTGACGGTGAGATATCCCTCCGCGTCGATGCGGCACAGGTCTCCCATCCGCATCCAGCCGTCGGCGGTGAAGAGTTGATCGTTGCCGGTGTCGTCCAGATAGCCGAGGCTGGTCGCAGGCCCGCGACACGCCGGCTGACCGTGCCCGGTTGCGGTCACGTCACGGTCACCGTCGAACAAGCGCACCGCCATCTCCGGCACGATTCGCCCGCCGGTGGTCAACCGGCGTCGGCGGGAGTCGGCCGGGGTGGTGCCGCTGAGCAGGCCGGTCTCGTTGGAGCCGTAGAACTGCAGGATCGTCGCACCGGTCAGGTCCTCAAAGTCGGCGGCCGGCCGGTAGGGCAACGTCTCCCCGCCGGTGAACACCACGCGCAGCGAGCTGAGGTCGTGGTGGTGGCGACGCGGGTCGGCCATCAACATCGTCAGTTGGGTGCTGACACAACACAGCACGCTGACCCGGTGTGCGGCGATCGCCTCCCAGGTCGCGGCGGTGGTGAAGCGTGGCAGCCGTACCGTGGCGGCGCCCAGATGGATCGGGGTGGTGTGGCTGGTCCACAGACCGAAGCCGAACGGTGTCGGGATGACCGGCAGGACCACGTCGTCTGCGGTCAGCGCGGCGTGCTCGACCGCCTTTCGGTGGAAGTAATGCCACCGGTTCTGGGTGTGCACGACGCATTTGGGGGTCCCGGTGGTGCCGGAGGTGGAGTTGATCAGGAAGACGTCGTCGGGGTCGAGTGCGGGTCCCGGCTCTCCTCCCGCGAGACCCAGGCCCAGGTCGCGCAGCACCAGCGGCGTCGCCGACACGGTGTGGGCCACCTCGGCGGCCGCCTGCGCATGCTCGGGGTCGCTGACGACGAAAGCCGGTCGGGCTGTGGTCAGGATCGCGGTGGCCTCGGTGGTTCCGGCACGGGCGCCGAGGCCGACCGTCACCGCTCCGCATCGTTCGACCGCGACCAGCAACACGTGGATGGCGGCGCGATCGCTGTGCCACACCGCGATCCGCAGGCCCGGTTGCACCCCGGCGCCGGCCAACTGCGCAGCGAGCGCGTCCGCCGCGGCGTCGAATCGGCGCCAGGTCAGGCTCGCCCCGTGGTGGTCGAGGTAAGCGACGTGCCCGGGCGTATCGGCAGCGTTGCGTCGCACCGCGCCGGACAAGGTGGTCATCGACCACCAGCCGTTGGCGTAGTAGCGGTCCCGTTCCTCGGCGGTGAACGCCGGGGAACGGTCGATGGCGCGCATCACCGCATGATAGGTAGCCCCGCAGGCCGACTGTCGCGGCCGTCAGTCCAGATCGAAAAGATCGTCCCAATCGTCCCAGTCATCCCACTGCCAGCCGATCCTGTGCTCGATGAAGTCTCGGGCGATGAACAAGATCCCGGCGATCACGATGACGAGCAGTAGCGCGAAGATCATCCAGCGCAGCATGCGCTGACGCCGGCTGCGTTCGACCGGTACGCCGACAGCACCGTCGCCGGCCGGGCCCAGCCGCACCGCGACCGCGAAGAGCGCCGGCAGGGCGGCTCCCGCGACCAGGCCGAAGAACAAGATCTTCGCAGTGGCGGCGTAATCGAACCAGCCCGTCATCGTTCTCCGCCTTCCAACGCGGTGACGGGTTCGACCGCCGGTCGGCCCAGACCCGTTTCCGGTTCGGCGGAGACGTCCAGGCCGCCGGTCAGACCGTCGCACCAGTCGGCGGTGACATTGGTGTGATCGACGCGGACCTTTCGGGACTTGAGCCAGATCAGCGTCGTCACCCCCGCCAGCAGGCCGAGTCCGGCCGCCACACCGCCGATACCGCCGATGGTGTGGATCAGCCGGTAGCTGCCGGCGCCGACGGCCCCGGCCAGCGGCAGGGTGATCAGCCAGGCGACAGCCATCCGGCGGACGACCTGCCAACGGACCTCGGCGCCGGGCTTTCCGAGACCCGCGCCCAGCACCGACCCGGTCACCACCTGGGTCGTCGACAAGGTGTAACCGAAGTGGCTGGACAACAAGATGACGGAGGCCGACGAGGTCTCCGCGGCCATGCCCTGTGGGGATTCGACGTCCACCAGGCCCTTACCGAGCGTGCGGATCACCCGCCAGCCGCCGAGGTAGGTGCCGGCCGCCATGGCCAGCGCACACGAGACGATGACCCACAGGGGCGGCAGCACCTGGGTTTTACTTGCCGCACCATAGGAGATCAGCGCCAAGAAGATGACACCCATGGTCTTTTGGGCGTCGTTGGTGCCGTGGGCCAGCGATATCAGGGCCGTCGAGCACACCTGGCCGCGCCGGAACTCGCGTAGCGTGCGGGTACGCGACAGCCCACCGATGAGTCGGTAAACCGATGCGGTGGCGACCGTTCCGATCACCATGGCCGCGATGACCGCGACCACCGCGGGCACCATCACCTTGGCGACGACCCCGCCCCAGAGCACTCCGCGGGCCCCGGCAGCCACGATCATCGCCCCGACCACCCCGCCGATCAGAGCGTGCGAGGAACTCGACGGAATCCCGAACAGCCAGGTCAGCAGATTCCAGACGATGCCTCCGATCAGTCCGGCGAACATCATCTCCAGGGTCACCAGGTGGGTGACGACGAGGTCTTTGGCTATGGTCGCGGCCACCTGGGTCGACATGAAGGCCCCGAGGAGGTTCAGCGACGCGCACAGTGTCACCGCGGTTTTCGGCTTGAGCGCGCCGCTGGCGATCGCGGTCGCGGTGGCGTTGCCGGTGTCGTGAAAGCCGTTGGTGAAATCGAATCCGAGCGCGGTGACCACCACCACGATCAAGAGGAATAACTCTAAGTGCACTCCGGCAATTTTGCTGGTCGCGCTGCCCCGCTGTCGAACCCGCAGCTAACAGGAGTTCGTCGTGTGTCCCGCCGACCGCTCTCCGACCGCATTTGGCGGTGGGATGATCTCGAGTTCAACTCGGCGGCAAACGATCTGGACCTTGCAGAGTAACCCCGCCGGCAATCGGATCCCGGGCAGTCTCCGCCGCCTCGGGCGGGTACCCACAAACTGTACGTTTCCTGTGAATTATCGCCGCGTCGGCGGTCGCCGAGACGGCGCCGTTCACGGCCGCAGCACCGCGCGGCCGACCGCCTCGGCGATCTGCCGGTCGGACAGCGCACTCCGCTCGACGAGCAGGTGCGACAGCACCGTGCGCACCACGAATTCGGCAGCCTGAGCCGGCGGCAGCGCGAGCCGCGGGTCGTGCTGCATGGTCACGGCGACCGCGCCGGAAACGGTCTGGACCAGGTCCATCCGGTCGTCGCCGATCTTCAACATGGCACGCAGCAGCCAGTGCGGTTCGTTGTCCCGGACGTAGATGAAGGCCCGGTGGCCCCGCAGGTACCGCAACGCGGTCACCATCACCGAGGCGATTCGGTCAGCCGGATCGGCCGCCGGATCGATCGCGGCGACGACCGCCGCGATCATCTGCTGGATCTCGTGCTCGGCGAGCGCCGAGACCAATCGGTCCTTGTCGCCGAACTCCCGGTAGGCGGTGGCGCGGGAGACCCCCGCCCGTGCGGCCACCTGGCGCAATGTCAACCCGTCGATGCCCTGCTCAGCGATCAACCCGAGGGCGGCCTGCATCAGTTCAGCGGAGAAACGCGTCGCGGCCACTGACTCTTCTTACCCCACCGGCGTGTCTCGGAGCCGTTGACGAACCAACCGAGTGAGACTAGTTTTCAAATCAGTCTCAGTTAGGAGCTTTGATGGTTTCGCTGTCACCACCGGCCGGCACACCACCGGACCTGAGTCGCCTCCCGGGGTTGCAGGAGTATCTGGCCACACTGCCGAACCGCGAGCGGGCGCAGGCCGACCGCTGGCTCGCCGAGCTGGACGCACCCGATCTGGCCAGTCTGGGGGTGAGCGAGGCCCAATGCACCGAACACGACTACGACGTCACCGCGGTCGACGGAACGATGCCGACCGAGTTGTCCGGGACGTTGTACCGCAACGGCCCGGGCCGGTGGCAGGATCACACCGGCCGACCACTGCGGCACCTCTTCGACGGAGACGGCATGCTCTCCGCGTTCACCCTTCGCGGCGGACGGGTGCACTACCGCAACCGTTACGTGCGCACCCGCCACTTCCGCGGCCGTAGCGGAACCAGCCATCTGGGCACCGCCGCCGC
The DNA here is from genome assembly GCF_002102395.1 of Mycolicibacillus trivialis. Classification (GTDB taxonomy): domain Bacteria; phylum Actinomycetota; class Actinomycetes; order Mycobacteriales; family Mycobacteriaceae; genus Mycobacterium; species Mycobacterium triviale. The sequence continues at coordinate 5,111 of NZ_LQPZ01000028.1, read as the reverse complement.
GGGCGGATGGCCGGCCACCGTCGGTCGCATGCCACCGAACTTGGCCAACACCAACGTCGTCGGGCACGCCGGGCGACTGTATGCGCTGTGGGAGGGCGGCCCGCCGCACGAGATCGACCCGCAAACGCTGGAAACCCTCGGGGTACGCCGGTTCGGCGGGCAACTGCGGTGGATGGGCTCCTATTCCGCGCACCCCTCCGTCTGCTCGCGCAGCGGCGAGATGTTCAACTTCGGGGTTGAGTTCATCCCCCGCCCGCATCTGCGCATCTACCGCACCGATCCACGCGGGCGCTTGCGCCACTTCCGTTCCGCGCCACTGCCCTATACGGCGATGGTGCACGATTTCGCTCTCACCGACCGCTATCTGGTGTTTCTGGTCTCCCCGATCATCCCCGATGCGGTACCGGTCGCGTTGGGCCTCAAGCCGCTCGGCGACGCGCTGCGGTACCGGCCCGACCGCGGCAGCGTGATCATCCTGGTCCCCCGGGACGGGGGGAAGATCCGTCGCATCGACTGCGAGCCGACTCTGCAATTCCATCTGAGCAACGCTTTCGATGACCGCGGCGACGTGGTCATCGACGCGATCACCTACGAAGACGGCCGCCTGTTGGACCGCTTGGCACGGTTCCACACCAGCCGACTCGACGACATCCCGTCGGTGTTCACCCGGTTCCGGGTGACTGGTGCCGGTCGGGTGAGCAGTGAACCGTTGTACGACAGTCCGTGTGAGTTTCCTCGCCACCACGGCGGGTTGGAGGGCCGACCGTACCGCTACGCCTATCTCAACACTCGGCTCAACCTGGCGGCCTTCTACGACTCGGTCACCAAACTGGACCTGTCCGACAACACCGCGACGACGTTTACCGCCGCCGACCCGGGCAATAGTTTCTGTGAGCCGGTATTCACGCCCAAGCCCGACGCCGTGCGCGAGGACGATGGTTGGTTGCTCACCGTGGAATATCAAGCCGCCCGCCACACCTCACGGCTGGTGGTCTTCGATGCGGCCGACCTGACTCGGGGCCCGATCGCCACCGCCGGACTTTCCCACCACATCCCGCAGGGCTTCCACGGTAACTTCGTCTCACATCCACGGTGAGTTGCCCTATCAGCCGGTGCGGCCGGCACGTTCAAGCCACCTGCAACCACAAGTCCGGGCCGAAGACCTCGTAGTGGATGGACTCGGCGGTGATCCCACGCCGAACCAGTCGGTCCTTCATCGCCTGCATGAACGGTAGCGGGCCGCACAGATACACCTGCACGTCGTCGGGCAGATCCATCTCGGTCAGGTCCGTCGACATCCCGATCTCGGAGTACCAGGTCCGCATGATCGCCTCGGGCAGGCGCTCGACCAGGTTGGCGAGTTCACTGCGGTGCGGGTGAGCGGCGCGTGACCGATCGGCGTGCACGACCCACACCGGCCGGGGGTCCCCGGTGTCGACGAGGTGGCGCAGCATCCCGATCATCGGGGTGCAGCCGATCCCGGCCGACACCAGCAGCACCGGCACCGGTTCCGGGGTCAGGGTGATGTCGCCGAACGGCGGCGACACGTCGAGCACATCACCCTCGAACACGTTGCTGTGCAGGAAGTTCGACACCTGGCCGATCGGCGATCCGGGTTCGGAGTCGACCTTTTTGACGGTGATCCGCCAGCGGCCAGCGTCGCCGGCGCTGATGCTGTACTGGCGGATCTGACGAGCCCCGGTGGGCAGGTGCACCCCGACCGAGGTGTACTGGCCGGGCCGGTGAGCAGGCAGCGGGATGTCCACCCCGGTCAGGGTCAACGCGATGCAGTCCGGTGACTCCTGGGTCCGGGCCAGTACCCGCGCACGGCGCCACACCTGCCCGGGCAACACGCCCGCCTGCGCGTAGAGCTCGGCCTCCCGGCCCATCAGGGAGTTGGCCATCAGCCAATACACCTCGTCCCAAGCGGCGGCGATCTCGTCGGTGACGGTGTCCCCGAGCACGGCGCCGATCGCGGCGAACAGGTAGTGGTGCACGATCCGGTACTGGTCGGCGGTGACCCCCAGCGAGGCGTGCTTGTTGGCGATGCGAGACAGCACCTTGTCCGGCGGTGGGGCGTCGTCGGCGACCAGCAGCGCGGCGAAGGCGGCGATTGCACCGGCCAGCGCCCGTTGCTGGTCGCCGCGAGCCTGGTTGCTCTGGTTGAACAGGTCCTGCTCGAGTTCGGGGTGGTCGGCGAACATCGTCGTGTAGAAACGGCGGGTGATCTGTTCGATCGCCGCACCGACGGTCGGCAAGGTCTCCTTGACGACCGCGGCGGATTCGGGGCTGAGCATGGTGAGGCCTTTCTGTTGAACGGGCCGACTCCCCTACTACCGTGTCCACCGGGTGCTACATCAGCGTCATCGCGGTGTTAACAGCCGGAAAAACCGGTGCGGAGCCTCCTCACCGGAGGTGGGGATCTTATCGTTCTGAAGTGGCGGAGCAAACCGAACATGTACATGCCCTATATGGGTGCCTGACCTCGCCGAGCCGACGAGGGTTTCGGGTGGCGGCAACGCGGTGGCGCGGCGTGCCCAAGCCGTAGCATGCGGCTATGCCGGTGGTTCAAGCGTGGGCGTCTCAATGAGGCGGGTCTCCTGGCGGCACGCATCGGCGACGTTCGGCAGTGCCGCGATCCTGACCGTCACCGCGGCGGCGTGCCAGTCGACACCGTTGTCCGAGGCGAACGCCACGACGGCGGTGGCGACCTCGCCCACCGCGAGCCCCGATACCCTCCAATACCGGCCACTCTGGCCCTTCGCGTCGCACGAGGAGGCCGACCAATGGCTGCTCGACGGGCCGGCCGACGACTGGCACGCCGACGCCGAAGCGACCGCGCACCGATTCACCCGCGACTACCTGGGCTTTTCCGGGATCGATCACGCCGAGGCGGTCAGGACCAACGATCGCGAGGCCTGGGTGGAGGTCGGCTTCGCGGTGCCCGGCGGTGCCATCGCAACGGCCGCCACGGTGCACCTGGCCCGGTTCGGCAGCGACGCCGCCGCACCGTGGGAGGTTGTCGGCACCCAGGACACGGTGCTGACCTTGGACTCCCCCGGCTACGGCAGCACCGCCGACTCGCCCATCGAAGCAGGCGGGGTGATCTCCGGTGTCGACGAGTGCATCCACTTGGCGGTGCGCCAAATTTCGCAACCCGATCCCCTCGGGGAGTTCTCCTGCCGACCCGCCGGCGGCGACCATAGCCGGTGGGCGGCGACGGTGACGTTCAGCGGGGCACAGCCGGGAACGCTCACGCTGGTCGCGTGGACCGGCGGCCATGTGGTCGACGTCGAGAGATTCGCGGTGACCGCCCTGGGTGTCCCCACCGACTGAGGACGTCTCGGGCCATGTCCGGGCTCCCGTCGTCAGCCGGCCCGGCGCTTCGTGAGTTCCGCCATGTCGGCCATGCCCTGCTCCTGGGCCTCGTGTAGGAAGTCCGGCAGCGGCGCCCGCAACTCCGGCAGCACCTGGTGGTCGAGCAGCTCTTGCAACTCGGCCTGGCGTGGGTGGTGGCCGGCCTGGTTGTCCACCTCGGCGATCCCGTCGGACCCGCCGTAGTCGTACAGTTCATGTTCGATGGGTCGCGTGGTGTCGATGTCCATGCTGCCGGGTTTCCAGTAGGAGTACACGCCGAACTTCGCCTCCGGCGTGCGCACGCCGAGGATGTGGCTGGGCGCCGACGTCGGGATTTCCGCCGACGGCGAGGGAAGGCCACCGAAGATCTCTCTGGCGGCCGGCGATTTCGCCAGCGTCACGAACTCCTCCACCGACATGTCGTCGGTGGCGTGCGCAATCCACGGCCGGCCCGCATGCCCACTGTCGGCGGCGATGGCCGCGAGGTCGGCACGGTCCGCCAGGTAGGAGTACCGCGAATCCGAGCGCCACCGGTCCCCGCCGTGGGCGATGGACAGCATCAGCGGCGCCAAGTCGACGCTGGAGGTGAGCTGGGTGCGGGTCTCGCCCGGGTTCGGAGTGAGACGGCCTGACGGGTCGCGCAGGTACAGCGGCACCCGGATGCTCTCCTCGTACAGTGCGGCGCCCTTGCCGCGCAGGCCGTGCGAGCCGGCGTATTCACCGTGGTCGGAGGTGAACACCACGATGGTGTCGCGGTCGATGTCGGGCCGCGCCGCTACCGTGTCGAGCACCCGGCCGATCTGGTCGTCCACCTGCTGCTGGAGCCACAGGTACATGTCCAGGCAGCGGGCCCACAGCGCCGGGTCGGACATCTCCCCAGTCAGCACCGGTGACATGAAGTTCATGTAGTCGATCTGCAGCTGCGGCTTGTTCCGGCGGCGCAGATCCTCGGCGGTTTCGAAGTTGGCCGGTCGTGCATCGAACCGGCGTGGGACATCGTCGGGCAGCGGACTTCTCGGCCACCAACAGATGTCGTGCGGGTTGACCAGGGACACGGTGGTGCACCACGGTCCGTCGCCGGCGTGCTCGTCGAACCAGCCGTTGAACTGTTCGACGATCGAGGGGTCCTGCTCCAGCCCCTGGTTGGGTGCGCCGTTGGGTGAGGGGTAGGTGCCGCCGGCGAAACCGTGCGCGTCCAGCCCGTCGGGGGTGGTGTCGGCGTGGTGGCCCAGGTGCCACTTCCCCCACCACCAGGTGCGGTACCCGGCCTCGCGCAGCATCGTGCCCCAGGTCGGGAACCGCGGCGCGAGGGTCGATTCGATGGGCCCTTCGCCGGTGTAGAGACAGCCGGTCTGATGCGAGTACAGCCCGGTGGTCATCACGCCGCGGGACGGCGTGCACATGCTCGAGGCGCTGTAATGCGAGCCGAACGTGATGCTTTCCCGCTGCAGCCCGCCGAGCCGGGGCAGGAGCGCGCTGAGCTCCCGGGGTTCGGGGAACCACTGCGGGGCGCGCATCTGGTCGACGATGATGACCAGAATGTTGGGTTTCGCGGTGTCGGTGCCAGGTCTGCGCAGCAGTTCGTAACCGCCCACCCCTACGGCTGCCGCACCGGCGGCCACCGCCGCCCCACCCAGCAGCGTCCGCCGGCTGATCTTCGTCATGGCGGTCAGCTTAAGCCTCGATCCACGGACGAATTGGCTGGTCGTCGGGTGTCGTGACGAGGAAAGTGCCCTCTGAGCTGCGATGATGAG
>NZ_LQPZ01000027.1 GCF_002102395.1 Mycolicibacillus trivialis | reverse complement strand
GCATCCAGGGCAGCGCGGATTTGGTCCTGTGCCGCCTGGGGAGCCATCGCTGTCGCCATACCACCGACGCTAGAAACGCCGACCGACACAACCGCCGCCCACAGGGACCACCCGGTGAATCTGTGGACAAACCCCCAACTGGGGATAAACCGGCCCCGGGGAATCCCGGGCCCCGACTCAGCGCACGAACGCGGTCGCGGCGTCCACCAGGTCGAACACCGGCTGCGGCAGCACGCCGAGCAGCACGGTGACCGCGGCGCACAGCGCGATCGCGGCCTTGGCCAGCACGCCGGGGACCAGCACGCGCGGGGTGTGTTCGGAGGGCTCGGTGAAGAACATCAGCAGGATCACCCGCACATAGAAGTAGGCGGCCACGCCGCTGGCCACCACGCCGACGATCACCAGTGGCACCGCGCCGCCCTCGGCTGCCGCCTTGAACACGGCGAATTTGCTGGTGAACCCGCTGGTCAGCGGGATCCCGGCGAAGGCGAGCAAAAACAGCGAGAACATCAGCCCGACCAGAGGGGAACGCCGCCCCAGCCCCGCCCAGCGGCTCATGTCCGGCTCCTCGACGCCGTCGGCGCCGCGCACCAGGCCGACGATCGCGAACGCGCCGACCGTGGAGAAGCTGTAGGCGATCAGGTAGAACACCGTCGCCGAGACGCCGGCCGGGATCGCCGCGATCACCCCGGTGAGGATGAACCCGACGTGGGACACCGAGGAGTAGGCCAGCATCCGCTTGACGTCGGTCTGGTTCACGGCGGCGATCGTGGCGACCGCCATGGTCGCGATCGCCACCAGCCACAGCACCGGGCGCCACTGGTCGTGCATCGGCGGTAAGGCGACGTAGACCACCCGCATCAGCGCGCCGAACGCTGCGACCTTGGTCGCCGACGCCATGAACCCGGTGATCGGGGTGGGCGCGCCGACGTAGACGTCGGGGATCCAGGAGTGGAACGGCACCGCGCCGACCTTGAACAGCAGCCCCACCGCGAGCAGCGCGGCGCCCAGCAGCCCCAGCGTGTCCACCCCGCGCTCGGCGACGGTCTCGCCGATCCCGGACAGTGCCAGGGTGCCGGTGGCGCCGTAGAGCAACGCAACCCCGAACAGGAAGAACGCCGAGGAGAACGCGCCCAGCAGGAAGTATTTGAGCGCCGCCTCCTGGGACATCAGCCGCCGGTGCCGGGCGAGGCCGCAGAGCAGATACAGCGGCAACGACAGCACTTCCAGGCCGATGAACATCGTCAACAGGTCGTTGGCGGCGGGGAACACCAGCATGCCGCCGACCGAGAACAGGGTCAGCGGGAAGACCTCGGTCTGCATCACGCCGGCCTGCGTCGCCACCCGTTCCCCGGGGCTGCCGGGGAACGCCGCCCCCTGCGGGGTGAACGAGTCCAGCCCCCGCGCGGACGCGCCGGCGCCGACAGCGACACGTGCATCCGCCGTCGCCGCGGTGCGCTCCGCGACGAGGACCACGGCCATGATCGCCACCACCAGCACCGTGCCCTGGATCAGCAACACCGGTCGGTCGACGGCCACCGAGCCCAGCAGCGCTGTGCGCCCGAAGGTTTCGATCCCGCCGGCGATCACGATCAGCGCAACCAGTGCGGCGACGAGCCCGCCCAGCGACAGCGCCACCTGGGCCGGGTAGCGGTAGCGTCGCGGCGCCAGCGCCTCCACCAGCAGGCCCGCCACCGCCGCGCCGAACACGATCAGCAGCGGCAGCAGCAGGGAGTACTCGATGCTCGGTGTGCTCATCGCGATCCCTCGGCGGTCAGTGGCTGCGGGTCATGGTGGCCGGTGGTGGTCATGGTGTGCGCGACGGCCGGGTTGATCAGGTCGAGCACGGGCTTGGGGTAGAACCCGAGGAACAGCAGCAGCGCGATGAGCGGAGCGACGACCACCAGCTCACGGGGCACGAGGTCGGTCAGCCGCTCGGTGCCGCGCGCCACCGGTCCGGTCATCAGCCGCTGGTAGAGCCACAGCATGTAGATGGAGGACAGCACCAGCGCCGTCGTGCCGAACACCGCCGCCAGCCAGTACCGGTTGAACGTGCCGATCAACACCAGGAATTCACTGATGAACGGCGCCAGGCCGGGTAGCGACAGCGTCGCCATCGCCGCCACCAGGAAGGTGCCCGCCAACACCGGGGCGCGTTTCTGCACGCCGCCGTAGTCGGCGATGGACCGCGACCCGCCGTGGCGGGCGATCAGGAAACCGGCGATCAGGAACACCGCGGCGGTGGAGATGCCGTGGTTGAACATGTACAGCGTGGAACCGGATTGGCCCTGCGAGGTCATCACGAAGATGCCGAGGATGATGAACCCGAAGTGGGAGATCGAGGTGTAGGCGATCAGCCGCATGATGTCGGTCTGCCCGATCGCCACCAGCGCCCCGTAGACCACCCCGATCACCGCGAGCGTGATGATCGCCGGCCGGAAATAGGTGGACGCCTCCGGGAACAGTTGCAGGCAGTAGCGCAGCATGCCGAAGGTGCCGACCTTGTCCATCACCGCCATCATCAGCACCGCCGACGCCGGAGTGGCCTCGACCGCCGCGTCGGGCAGCCAGCGGTGGAACGGCCACAGCGGCGCCTTGATCGCGAACGCGAACATGAACCCGAGGAACAGGGCCTTGAGCACTCCGGGGTCCACCGCCGTCGAGCCGGGCTCGAACGCGGCCACCGCGGTGCGGAAGTCGAAGGTGCCGGTGCCGTGCTGGGCGGTGACCACGTAGATCCCTATCACCGCGGCCAGCATGATCAACCCACCGAACAGGTTGTACAGCAGGAACTTCAGCGCGGCCTGCGAGCGTCCGGCGCCGGTGCCGAACCCGCCGATGAGGAAGTACATCGGGATGAGCATCGCCTCGAAGAACACGTAGAACAGCAAAATGTCCAACGAGACCAGGGAGATCAGCACCATCGATTCCACGGTCAGCGTCAGCGCGACGTAGGCGTGCACGCCGCGACGACGCTGCCCGCCGTCATGCCAGCCGGCCAGCAGCAGCAGTGGCACCAGCACCGTGGTCAGCAGCACCAGCACCACCGCGATACCGTCCACGCCGAGGGTGTAGCCGGCACCGAACGACGGTATCCAGGGATGGGATTCGACGAACTGGTAGGTCTGGCCCCCGGTGTCGAAACCGGCGGTGACCACCAGTGACACGGCCAGGGCCACCAGGCTCACACCCAGCCCGACGTACTTGGCCAGGCCGGCCCGGCCGGCAGGCAACACCATCACCAGCGCCGCCCCGGCGATCGGGGCGAGCCACAACAGGGAGAGCCACGGGGCGGTCATCACAGCTGCACCGCCAAAATCACGGCGGTCAGCAGGACCGCGCCGGCCAGCATCGTCAACGCGTAGCTGCGCGCGTAGCCGGTCTGCAGGCCGCGTAGCCACGACGACATCCGTCGCACCAGCGCGGCCAGCGCGTTGACCGACCCGTCCACCGCGACGTCGTCGGCGGTGGCCAGCCCACGCGCGATGCCGTCACCGGGGCGCATGAGCAGGGCCTCGTTGACCGCGTCGCCGTAGAGGTCACGACGGGCGGCGGTGGTCAGCACCGACACGTCGGCGGGTGCGGTCGCCGGGACCGGGCGGGCGCCGTACATCCGGTAGGCCACCGCGGCCCCGGCCAGCACCACCGCGAAGGTGACCGCTCCGCTGACCCAGGCCGGCACGACGTGGTGGACCTCCACCGGCCCCAGCGGCGAAACCACCGGCTCCAGCCAGCGGGACAGGGTGTCGCCGCCGGCGAGCAACAACCCGGAGAACGCCGCCCCGATCGCCAGCACGATCATCGGCCAGGTCATCACCCGCGGCGCCTCGTGCGGATGCTGCAGGGCCTTCTCGTCGGTCACCTCGTCCGGCTCTGCGGCCCAGCGGCGCTCCCCGTGGAAGGTCATCAGCATCACCCGGGTCATGTAGAAGGCGGTGATGGCCGCACCCAGCACGGCGACTCCGCCGAGCACCGCACCGCGCACCCCGCCGGCGGCCAGCGCGGTCTCGATGATGGCGTCCTTGGACCAGAACCCGGCGAACGGCGGCACCCCGATGATCGCGAGGTAGCAGATCCCGAACGTGACGTAGGTGACCGGCAGGAAGGTGCGCAGCCCGCCGTAGCGGCGCATGTCCTGTTCGTCGTTCATCCCGTGCATCACCGCACCGGAACCCAGGAACAGGCCGGCTTTGAAAAAGCCGTGGGTGAGCAGGTGCAGAATCGCGAACGCGTAGCCGGCCGCTCCCAGCCCGGCCGCCAGCACCATGTAGCCGATCTGACTGATCGTCGAGGCCGCCAGGGCGCGTTTGATGTCGTCCTTGGCGCAGCCGATGATCGCGCCGAACAGCAGCGTGGCCGCCCCGACCACGACGACGGCGAGGCGGGCGTCGCCGGACAGGTCGAAGATCGGCCCGGACCGCACGATCAGGTACACCCCGGCGGTGACCATGGTCGCGGCGTGGATCAGCGCCGACACCGGCGTCGGACCCTCCATCGCGTCGAACAGCCAGGCCTGCACCGGGATCTGGGCGGATTTGGCGCACGCGCCGAGTAACAGCAGCAGCCCGATCGCTGCGAGCATGCCGCGCGAGGCGCCCGGTGCGGCGGTGAACACCTCGTCGTAAGACAAAGTGCCGAACGCGGCGAACATCGCGAACATCGCCAGAGCGAGGCCGAAGTCGCCGACCCGGTTGGAGACGAACGCCTTCTTGCCCGCCGTCGCCGCGGTGGGACGGACGTACCAGAACCCGATCAGGAGGTAGGAGGCCAGCCCCACCCCTTCCCAACCCAGGTAGAGCACCAGGTAGTTGTCGGCGACCACCAGCAGCAGCATCGCGGCGACGAACAGGTTGAGGTAGGCGAAGAAGCGCCGCCGGTCGGTGTCGGCGGCCATGTACCCGATCGAGTAGAGGTGGATCAGCGCACCGACCCCGGTGATCAGCAGCACGAAACAGATCGACAGCGGGTCGATCAGCAACCCGAAGTCCACCTGCAGCTCGGCGACCGGGACCCAACTGAACAGGGTGCTGTGCAGCGCCCGGTCGGCGGAGTCGCGGCCCAGCAACTCCGCCAGCAGAACCAGGCCGATCCCGAAGGAGCCGAGGACGGTGGCGCAACCCAGCAGGTGTCCCCACCGGTCGCTGCGCCGGCCGGCGAGCAACAGCAACAGCGCCCCGGCCGAGGGCAGCGCCACCAGAAGCGCACTGAGCGTGGATGTCATCGGCGCCCTCAGCCCTTGAGCAGGTTCACGTCGTCGACCGAAGCCGATCTGCGGGCACGGAAGATGGTCATGATGATCGCCAGGCCCACCACCACCTCGCAGGCGGCGACCACCATGGTGAAGAACGCCACGACCTGGCCGTCGAGTTGGCCGTGGTGGCGGGCGAAGGTGACGAACGCCAGGTTGGCCGCGTTGAGCATCAACTCGATGCACATGAACATGACCAGCGCGTTGCGCCGCAACAACACTCCGGCGGCGCCGATGGTGAACAACAGCGCCGACAGGTAGAGGTAGTTATCCGGGTTCAACGGGGTTCCTCCTCGCCGGTGGACGTCGAACCGGTGGCCGGCCTGGCGTTGCCCGAGCGGGCCACGGTGCGCTGGGCGAGCACCGAGGGCACCGACAGGTCGGAGAACGAGCCGTCGGGCAGCAGAGCCGCCACATCGACGGCGTTGTGGCGGGCGTAGACCCCCGGTGTCGGCATCGGGGTGGGGTGCCCGCCGGCCCGGAACCGCCGGATCGACAGTTCGCGCTGGGTGGGCCGCGGGACCAGCCGCTCCCGGTGTGCCAGCACCATCGCCGCGAGCACCGCGGTGATCAGCAGCGCACCGGTGAGTTCGAACGCCCACAGGTAGCGGCTGAAGATCAGCTCGGCCAGCCCCTCGACGTTGTTTTGCCCGGCGGTCGGGCTCGCGGCGACGGGGGCGGTCAGATGCGTGGCCGCCGCCCCGATCCCGGCGATCAGCAGCACCCCGAACCCGAGGCCGGCGGCGATCGAGGCGACCCGCTGCCCGCGCAGCGTCTCCACCAGCGATTCCGCGGAGTCCACGCCGATGAGCATCATGACGAACAGGAACAGCATCATCACCGCGCCGGTGTAGACGACGATCTGCACCACCCCGAGGAACATCGCGTCCTGCAGGAAGTAGAACACCGCCAGAATCAGCATCGTCATCGCCAGGAACAGTGCGGAGTACACCGCCTTGGCCGCGGCGACCACCCCGACCGCGCCGACCACCGCGAGCACGCCGAGCAACCAGAACGTCACGGCCTCACCGGTGCTGGTGCGGGTGATCGGTTCGGCGGCCTGCGCCATCGCGGTGGCGATCGTCATCAGGCCCGGCCCTGTCGAACCCGGTCGAGCATCGCGAACAAGTCGGGGTTGTCCTGCAATCCGTCGGCGGTGACGTTGCCCAGGTAGTAGTCCTTGTCGGTGGCGCCGGGGGGCATCGGGTGCGGCGGCGCGGTCATCCCGGTCTCCAGCGGTGCGAGCAGTTGCTCACGTTCCCAGATCATGTCGGCCCGGTTGTCCGCGGCGATCTCATAGTCGTTGGTCATCGTCAGCGCGCGGGTGGGGCAGGCCTCGACGCAGTAGCCGCAGCCGATACAGCGCAGGTAGTTGATCTGGTACACCCGCCCGTAGCGTTCGCCGGGGGAGTAGCGCTCCTCGTCGGTGTTGTCGGCGGCCTCCACGTAGATGGCGTCGGCGGGGCAGGCCCAGGCGCACAACTCGCAGCCGATGCACTTCTCCAGCCCGTCCGGGTGCCGGTTGAGGCGGTGCCTGCCGTGGAAGCGTTTGGCGGTGGGCTTCTTCTGCTCCGGGTAGCCGTCGTTGATCGGCTTCTTGAACATCGTCGACAGCGTCACGCCGAACCCGGCGAGGGCGTCGGTGAACTTAGCCATGGATCTCCTCCTTGCTCACCACGGCGTCGCGCCGAGGGGCCGGCGCGGCGGGCAGCGGCGGCACCGGGAACCCGTCGCCGGGTGCCGGTGAGCCGGAAATCGTTGTGTCGCTGCGGTCCCGGCGCGGCTCGTCGCCGCGCACCGCGCTGAACCGCCGATGCAGGAACGCGACCAAACCCAGCGCGGTGACGGCGCTGAGCGCGGCCAGCACCGGTGTCCAGTGCGGGTAGCCGTCGTTGCGCAGGCTGCGGATCACCGCGGCGGCCATCACCCACAGCAGGGCGGTGGGGATGAGGATCTTCCAGCCCAGCGCCATGAACTGGTCGTAGCGCAACCGGGGCAGGGTGGCGCGCAGCCAGATGTAGACGAACAGCAGGCCCCACACCTTCGCGGTGAACCACAGCACCGGCCACCAACCCGTGTTGGCGCCGTCGATCATGTTGACCGGCCAGGGCGCGTGCCAGCCGCCCAGGAAGATGGTGACGGCCACCGCCGAGACGGTGGTCATGTTGATGTACTCGCCGAGGAAGAACATCGCGAACTTCAACGAGGAGTACTCGGTGTGGAACCCGCCGACCAGTTCGCCCTCCGCCTCCGGCAGGTCGAACGGGGCGCGGTTGGTCTCCCCGACCATCGCGGTCAGATAGACCAGGAACGACGGCAGCAGCAGGAAGACGAACCACACCCGGTCCTGGGCCGCGACGATGCCCGAGGTGGACATGGTGCCGGCGTAGAGGAAGACCGCCGCGAACGCCAGGCCCATCGCGACTTCGTAGGAGATCACCTGCGCGGTGGAGCGGATCCCGCCCAGCAGCGGATAGGTGGAGCCCGACGACCAGCCGGCCAGGATGATCCCGTACACCCCGACCGAGGACATCGCCAGCACGAACAGCACCGCCACCGGCAGGTCGGTGACCTGCAGCGCGGTGCGGTGGCCGAACACGCTGACCTCCGGGCCGAACGGGATCACCGCGAACGCGGTGATCGCCGGGATCACCGAGATGACCGGCGCCAGGGTGTAGATCACCCGGTCGGCATCGGTGGGCATGATGCCCTCCTTGAGGGCGAGCTTGATCCCGTCGGCCAGGCTCTGCAGCCACCCGCGCGGGCCGACGCGGTTGGGGCCGGGCCGCATCTGCATGTGGCCCAGCACTTTCCGTTCGATGACGATCGCGAACAGCACGGTCAGCAACAGGTAGACGAAGACGGCCAGCGCCTTGGCGACGATCAGCCACCACACGTCGTTGCCGAATCCGGTCACCGGGCCCGCTCCTCTCCGGTGTGGATCTGCACCGTCGCACCGGCGGTCACGCCCAGCCCGCGGTGCACCGCCGAGCCGGGTGAGTTCATCGGCAGCCACACCACCCGTTCGGGCATGACGGTGACGACCAGAGGCAGGGTGATCGCACCGGCGTCGGTGGCGACCGTCACCGGGTCACCGTCGGCGGCGCCGATCTCATCGGCGGTCGCGGCGCCCAGCCGCACCACCGGGGTGCGCGCGGTGCCGGCCAGGTTGGGCTCCCCGTCCTGCATCCGGCCGGCGTCGAGCAGCATCCGCCAGCTGGCCAGCACCGCCTCCCCGCGGCCGGGGGCCGGGGCGGCGCCGGCGGCCACGGTGGGCGAGGCCGCTCGGGGGCCGGCCCAGCCGCCCAGCGCTTGCAGTTCCGCGTGGGCGTCGGCGGCGCCGCCCAGCCCGAGCGGGGTGCCCATCTCCTCGGCGATCGTGTCGAGCACCCGAAGGTCCGGCAGCGCGCCGGTGTCGGCCAGGGCGGCGCCGAAGCGCCGAGACCGGCCCTCCCAGTTGACGAACGTGCCGGCCTTCTCCACCGCAGGCGCCACCGGGAACACCACGTCGGCACGGTCGGTGACCTCGCTGTGGCGCAGTTCCAGGCTGACCAGGAACCCGACGGCGTCGAGCGCGGCCAAGGCTGCGGCCGGGTCGGCCAGATCGGCCGGCTCGACACCGCCGACCAGCAGCGCACCCAGCTCACCGGCGGCGGCTGCCGCCAGGATCGCGGTGGTGTCGCGCCCGGAGGGTGCCGGGAGTTCGCCCCAGACCGCGGCCAGCTGGGAGCGCGCGTCGGGATCGGTCATCGGCCGGCCGCCGGGCAGCAGCCCGGCCAGGGCACCGGCCTCCAGCGCCCCGCGCTCCCCGGCGCGACGCGGCACCCAGCCCAGCCGTGCCCCGGTGGCCTCGGCCAGCCGCACCGCCGCCGACAGGCCGCCGGGGCTGACCGCGAGCCGTTCCCCGGCCAGCAGGACCGCGCCGGGTCGGCGCAGCAGCGCGCCGAGTTCACCGTCATGCAGGCCGTCGAGGGCGGCGGCCTCCGCGCCCGGCGCGGTCGGGATCAGGGTGCCGAACATCTTCTCCAGGCCCCGGTCGGCGAACGGCGCGATCGAGAAGACCCGGGTCTCGTTCTTGCGGGCGGCTTTACGCAACCGCAGGAAGACGATCGGGGACTCCTCCTCGGGTTCGAAACCGACCAGCACGACCACCGGTGCGCTCTCCAACGCCTGGTAGTCCAGGTCGACGCCGGTTCCGGCGATGCGGGCGCTGAGGAACGCCGTCTCCTCCGCCGAGTGCGGCCGGGCCCGGAAGTCGATGTCGTCGCTGCCGGCCGCCACCCGGGCGAACTTGGCGTAACCGTAGGCGTCCTCGACGGTCGAGCGCCCGCCGACCAGCACACCGGTGCGGCCGCGGGCGGCGGCCAGGCCCCGGGCCGCCAGCGCCAGCGCGTTCGGCCAGGAGGTCGGCGTCAGCACCCCGGTGTCGTCGCGGGCCAGTGGGGTGGTGATGCGGTCGCGTTGCCGAGTGTAGGTGAACGCCCAGCGGCCCTTGTCGCAGTTCCACTCCTCGTTGACTTCCGGGTCGTCTCCGGCCATCCGGCGCATCACCTTGCCGCGCCGGTGGTCGGTGCGCTGTGAGCAGCCGGAGGCGCAGTGCTCGCAGACGCCGGGGGTGGAGACCAGGTCGAACGGTCGCGCCCGGAACCGGTAGGACGAGCCGGTGAGCGCGCCGACCGGGCAGATCTGCACGGTGTTGCCGGAGAAGTAGGAGTCGAACGGCTCGTCCTCGTAGATGCCGACCTGTTGCAGCGCACCGCGGTTCATCATCTCGATGAACACGTCACCGGCGATCTCGTTGGCGAACCGGGTGCAGCGTGCGCACAGGATGCAGCGGTCGCGGTCCAGTAGCACCTGCGAGGAGATGTTGATCGGCTTGGGGTAGACCCGCTTGGCCTCCTCGAAGCGGGTCTCGGTGCGGCCGTGGCTCATCGCCTGGTTCTGCAGTGGACATTCCCCGCCCTTGTCGCAGGTCGGGCAGTCCAGCGGGTGGTTGATCAGCAGCAGTTCCATCACCAGATGCTGGGCCCGGTCGGCCTCTTCGGACGTGTGCTGGGTGCGCACCACCATGCCGTCGGCACCGGCCACCGCGCAGGACGGCTGCGGTTTGCGCTGGCCCTCAACCTCGACCAGGCACTGTCGGCACCAGGCCACCGGGTCCAGCAGTGGGTGGTCGCAGAACCGGGGGATCTCGATGCCGATCTGCTCGGCCGCCCGGATGATCAGCGTGCCCTTGGGCACGGTGACCTTCTGGTCGTCGATGGTGAACGTCACCATCTCCGGGCGGCGACCGTCGGCCGAGGGCTGATCCGCTGCGGTCACGGGGTTCCTCCCTCGGGGTGGGAGCCGGTGTCGGGACGGGAGCCGGTCTGGGGGACGAACATGCTCGCCTTCGGGTCGAACGGACAGCCACCCTGCTCGACGTGGGCGATGTACTCGTCGCGGAAATACTGGATCGAGGACTGCACCGGCATCGCGGCACCGTCACCCAACGCGCAGAACGACTTCCCGAACAGCACATCGGCGATGTCGAGCAGGGTGTCGAGGTCCTCGCGGGTGCCGCGCCCGGTCTCCAGCCGCTCGTAGATCGGCACCAGCCAGTAGGTGCCCTCCCGGCACGGGGTGCACTTGCCGCAGGACTCGTGTTTGTAGAACTCCGACCAGCGACGTGCGGCCCGCACCACACAGGTGGTCTCGTCGAAGATCTGCAGCGCCTTGGTGCCGAGCATCGACCCGGCCGAGGCCATGCCCTCGTAGTCCAGCGGAACGTCGAGGTGTTCCTCGGTCAGCAACGGTGTCGACGACCCGCCGGGGGTCCAGAACTTCAGCTTGTGGCCGTTGCGGACACCACCGGCGTACTCCAGCAACTCGCGCAGGGTGATGCCCAGCGGCGCCTCGTACTGGCCGGGCCGGTTGACGTGCCCGGACAGCGAATACAGGGTGAAACCGGGGGATTTCTCGCTGCCCATCAACCGGAACCAGTCCACCCCGTGGGCCAGGATCGACGGCACGCTCGCGATGGACTCGACGTTGTTGACCACCGTCGGGCAGCCGTAGAGACCGGAGACGGCCGGGAACGGCGGGCGCAGCCGCGGCTGCCCGCGGTTGCCTTCCAGCGAGTCGATGAGGGCGGTCTCCTCACCGCAGATGTAGGCGCCGGCGCCGGCGTGCACCACCACGTCCAGGTCGAAGCCGGACCCGCCGATGTCGCGGCCCAGATAGCCGGCCGCGTAGGCCTCCTCCACCGCGCCGCGCAGCCGCCGAAGGATCGGCAGCACCTCGCCGCGCACGTAGATGAAGGCTCGGTTGGCCCGGATCGCGTAGCAGCAGATGACGATGCCCTCGATCAGGGTGTGCGGGCTGGCCAGCAGCAGCGGCATGTCCTTGCAGGTGCCCGGCTCCGATTCGTCGGCGTTGACCAGCAGGTAGTGCGGTTTGGCCGCCGCTCCCTCGTTGCCCTGCGGCACGAACGACCACTTGGTGCCGGTGGAGAATCCGGCGCCGCCGCGGCCTCGCAGGCCGGAGCGTTTCACGATGTCGATGACGGTGTCGGGGTCGGTGTCCAGCGCGGCGCGCAGACCGCGGTAGCCGTCGTGACGCAGGTAGGTCTCCAGCGTCCACGATTCGGGTTCGTCCCAGTGGCCGCTGAGCACCGGGGTCAGCGGGGTCAGGTATGCCATCGGCGGTCCTCGGTGGCGGTCGCCGACGGCGGCGGCGCCGCCATCAGCCGGTTGCGGGCCTCGTGCAGGCCGGCCAGGGTGGCCGCGCCCGGCCCGCCCTGCCCCTCGTCGGGCCGCTCGTCGGGGAAGCCGGCCAGAAACCGCGAGGTCTGCCGGAACCCGCAGACCGGCTGGCCGCGGGTGGGCACGACGGTCTCCTCGGAGCGCAGCGCGTCGACCAGTTGCCGGGCGGACTCCGGGGTCTGCTGGTCGAAGAATTCCCAGTTGACCATCATCACCGGTGCGTAGTCGCACGCGGCGTTGCACTCCACGTGCTGCAGGGTGATCGCGCCGTCGGCGGTGGTGCCCTCGTCGTCGACGCCGAGGTGGTCCTTGAGGGCGTCGAGGATGGCGTCGCCGCCCATCACCGCGCACAGCGTGTTGGTGCAGACCCCGACCAGGTACTCCCCGGTGGGGGCGCGCCGGTACATCGAGTAGAACGACGCGACCGCGGCGACCTGCGCGTTGGTCAGGTCGAGCTGCTCGGCGCAGAAGGCCAGCCCGGCGGGGGTGAGGTAGCTGTCCTCGGCCTGCACCAGGTGCAGCAGCGACAGGATGGCCGATTTCGGGTGCGGATAGCGGGCGATGATCTGTTCGGCGTCGGCGGCCAGCCGGGCCCGGACCTCCTCGGGGTAGGACGTGGGCGCACCCGGGTGGTTGAACTGGTTGGGCTCCTCGGGCGGCGGGCCGAGTTGCAGGAAGACCCGCTCGCCGCCGGTGCCCGCGGTCGGCGGCATGAGCCGGCCGCGGCCGGTCTTGTTCGGCGGGGTCTGGGCGGCGTCGCTCATCGGTCCACCCCGCCCATGACCGGGTCGATGCTGGCGACCGCAGCGATCACGTCGGCGACCAGTCCGCCTTCGCACATCGCCGCCACCGCCTGCAGGTTGGTGAACGACGGATCGCGGTAGTGCACCCGGTAAGGCCGGGTGCCGCCCGCACTGACCATGTGTACCCCCAACTCGCCGCGCGGTGACTCCACCGAGACGAACACCTGCCCCGGCGGGACCCACAGGTCCTCGGTGACGCGTTTGAAGTGGTGGATCAGCCCCTCCATGGAGTGGCCCATGATCCAGCCGATGTGCTCTGGGGAGTTGCCCAGCCCGTCGGGGCCGACGGTGAGGTCGGCGGGCCAGGCGATCTTGCGGTCCTCGACCATGACCGGCCCGGGTCGCAACCGGTCCAGGCACTGTTCGACGATCTTCAGCGACTGCTTCATCTCCTCGATGCGGATCAGGTAGCGGCCGTAGGCGTCGCAGCCGTCGTCGGTGATCACGTCGAACTCGTAATCCTCGTAGCCGCAGTAGGGTTCGGTGCGGCGCAGGTCGTAGGGCAGGCCGGTGGAGCGCAACACCGGACCGGTGATGCCCAGCGCCATGCACCCGGTCAGGTCCAGATAGCCCACGCCCTTGGTGCGGGCCTTCCAGATGTAGTTCTCGGTGAGCAGCCCCTCGATGTCGGCGAGCCGTTTGGGCATCAGGTCCAGGAAGTCCCGGATCTGCGGGACCGCCTCGTCGGGCAGGTCGGCGACGACGCCGCCGGGACGCACGTACTGGTGGTTCATCCGCAGGCCGGTGATCGTCTCGAAGATGTCGAGCACCAATTCGCGTTCCCGGAAGCCGTAGAGCATGGCCGACAGTGCGCCGAGCTCCATGCCGCCGGTGGCGATCGCGACCAGGTGCGAGGAAATCCGGTTGAGTTCCATCAGCAGTACCCGGATGACGGTGGCGCGTTCGGGGATGTCGCCGGTGATGTCGAGCAGTTTCTCCACGCCCAGGCAGAACGCGACCTCGTTGAAGAACGGAGAGAGGTAATCCATCCGGGTCACGAACGTGACCCCCTGCGACCAGTAGCGGTACTCCAGGTTCTTCTCGATCCCGGTGTGCAGGTAGCCGATACCGCACCGAGCCTCCGTGACGGTCTCGCCCTCGAGCTCCAGGATCAGCCGCAGCACCCCGTGCGTCGACGGGTGCTGCGGGCCCATGTTGACCACGATGCGCTCGCCGGGGTCGGCGGCGTGGGCGGCGTCGACGATGTCGTTCCAGTCCTGTCCGCCGAGGTTGAGGACGGTCTCCCGGCGGCCGTCCGGTGTGGTGGAGGCGGTCATCAGGTGTAGGCCCTCCGCTCGTCGGGAGGCGGGATGGTGGCGCCTTTGTACTCCACCGGGATGCCGCCGAGCGGGTAGTCCTTGCGCTGCGGGTGGCCGTGCCAGTCGTCGGGCATCGCGATGCGGGTCAGGGCCGGGTGGCCGTCGAAGACGATGCCGAAGAAGTCGTAGGTCTCCCGCTCGTGCCAGTCGGTGGTCGGGTAGATGGAGAACAGTGACGGGATATGCGGATCGGCATCCGGCGCAGCGACTTCCAGGCGGATTCTGCGGTTGTGGGTGATCGAGCGCAGCGGGTACACCGCGTGCAGCTCCCGGCCGGTGTCCTCGGGGTAGTGCACGCCGCTGACCCCCAGGCTCAACTCGAAACGCAGATCCGGGTCGTCGCGCAGCAGCCGGGCCACCGTGGGCAACCGGTCGCGCATGATGTAGAGGGTCAGCTCGTCGTGGTGGACGACGACGTTCTCCACGGCGTCGTCGACGTGGATGTCCTCGCGCTGCAGGGCCTCGGTGAGGGAATCGACCACGGCGTCGAAGTAGCCGCCGTAGGGCCGCTGGCTGCGGCCGGGGAAGGCGATCTCGCGCACCAGACCGCCGTAGCCGGAGGTGTCCGGGCTGCCGGCGGCGCCGAACATGCCGCGGCGCACCCCGATCACCTCGCCGGCCTCGGGGCTGTATCCGGTGGTCGGGTTCTCGTCGTGGTCGCTCACCGCAGCAGCCCCTTCATCTGCCAGGTGGACGGCGCGGCGAGCGCGGCGGCTTCGGTTTCGCTGATCGCCCGTTCGCGGTTGACCCCGAGCGGCATCTCCTGAATCTTCTCGTGCAGCTTGAGGATCGCGTACATCAGCATCTCCGGACGGGGCGGGCAGCCGGGCAGGTAGATGTCGACGGGGACGACGTGGTCGACGCCCTGCACGATCGCGTAGTTGTTGAACATGCCTCCGGAGGAGGCGCACACCCCCATCGACAGCACCCATTTGGGTTCGACCATCTGGTCGTAGATCTGGCGCAGCACCGGCGCCATCTTCTGGCTGACCCGGCCCGCCACGATCATCAGGTCGGCCTGGCGCGGTGATGCGCGGAAGACCTCCATCCCGAACCGGGAGAGGTCGTAATCGGGTGCCATCGTTGACATCATCTCGATCGCGCAGCACGCCAGCCCGAACGTCGCCGGCCACAGTGAGCCCTTGCGGAAGTACCCGGCCAGGGACTCCACGGTGGACAGCAGCAGACCGCTGGGCAGTTGCTCTTCGATGCCCATGTGCGACCTCCTTAATCCCAGCTCAGACCGCCCCTGCGCCAGACGTAGGCGTAGGCGACGAGGACGACCGTGACGAACAGCCCCATCTCGGCGAGGGCGAACACCCCCAGGCGGTCATAGGCGACCGCCCACGGGTAGAGGAAGACGATCTCGATGTCGAAGACGATGAACAGCATCGCGGTCAGGTAGTACTTGATCGGGAACCGCTGCCCGGCGGCGGCGTGCGGGCCGCTCACCGGCTGGTCGGTCGGTTCGATGCCGCATTCGTAGGCTTCGAGTTTCGCGCGGTTGTAGCGGGAGGGCCCCACCACTCTGGCCGCGACCACCGATACCACCGCGAAAGCGGCCGCCAGGGCACCGAGAGCCAGAATGGGGGTGTAGAGGGTCATGCCGCAGCAGCACCTCCTCACGGCGTCCGTGTGTGGGCTTTCCCCGAGCCTAGGGTGGTGTGGGCTGCCCCATGCTCGGATCCAACTGTGAACTAGGCCACAGCCTAGCCACGTCGTCGGGTGGCCACGATTGTTTCCGGGCAGACGGCGCGCCGCGGACTCAGCCGGTCGGGCTCGACTCGGTGCGCAGCATCGACAGCACGGTGCGGCCCAGCAGGATCGGGTCGATCGGGTGTGGCAGCGCCACTTCGGCGCGCGACCATTTGGCCAGCCAGGCATCGTCGGGCCTGCCGGTGAGCAACAGCACCGGCGGGCACGGGTCGACCTCGTCCTTGAGTTGCTTGGCGACGCCCATCCCGCCCGCCGGGGTGGCCTCGCCGTCGAGGATGACCAGGTCGATCCCGCCCGCGTCGACCTCGCGGACGACGACCGGTGCGGTCGCGACCTCCAGATAGCTCAGCGGCGGCAGATCCGGGTGCAGCCGGTCGCCCAGCGCGGACAGCACCTGCGCGCGGGTGGCGGCGTCGTCGCTGTACACCAGGATCCGCAGCGGATCGGAGGGGGACACGATGCCGATGCTACTGCGCGGCGGGGCAGGATTCGGCGCAATCGGCGGCCGGGACGGTGCGAGCGCTACGGCGAGGTCCGGTCGTAGCCGGGGTGGGCGACCGCCAGCCGTTCGGTGACCAGCGCGCGCAGGCAGGCGGCGACCTCGCCGTCGCGGCCGTCGAGATCACCGGCCCGGATCGCGGCGGCCAGCGTGGCCTCGTCGGGGTAGCCGAGGGCGGCAAGCGCGGCGTGGGCACGGGCGGCGCCGGCCTCACCGTGGTCGAGTTCGCGCTGCACGATCCGCAGTGCGTTGGCGGCCACCCGGGCCTGGAAGCGCGTCGCGCCGCCGGTCTCCTCGGACGTCACCAGGGTGTCGAGGAATTCGGCGGTGGCGGCTACCAGTTCGGCCGCGGTGGGCCGGCCGTAGAGTTCGGCGCTCATCGTTGATCCTCCCCGTCGAGCAGGTCGAGCAGGTCCCATTCGGTCTCGGCGACCCGGCGTCCCACCGCGGCCAACTCCACCGACCGGGCGATCCCGGTCAGGTGACGGTGGGCCTGGTAGCGGCAGATCACCCCCCAGCGCAGCGTCGCCAGCACCAGCCACCAGCGGAACCGGGACCGCTCGACGCTGACCCCGGCGGCAGTCTCGTAGGCGCGTAGGAAGTCCTCGATGTCGCCCAGCCCGCCGGCGGCGGCCGGGGCGCCGAACCGCCACGCCCGGATGCAGAACCAGGCCAGGTCCTCGGTGGGGTCACCCAGGTGGGTCAGCTCCCAGTCCAGCACGGCGGCCAGACCGGTGTCGTCGACGATCAGGTTGCCCATTCGGAAGTCGCCGTGCACCAGCACCGGCGGCACGTCGGCGGGACGGCGGGCGGCCAGCCGCCGAAATGCCCACTCGAAGGTGGCGGTGGTGTCGCCCATCGCGTCGAGTTGGTCGCGCCACAACGCCAACTGATCCTGTTGCTCACCGCCCGCAGCCGCGGGGTCGGCGCGGTGGATGGCGGCCAGCGCCTCGGCGCACTGGGTGAGCAGGGCCGACCGGTCGGCGGCCGTGTCGGGAGCGTCGAGGCGGCGGAAGATCCGCCGCACGATGGTCTCCCCGGCGATGGCGTCGCAGACCAGGAACGGGTTGCCCAGCGCGGCGGTGGAGTTGTCGGCGACCAGGACCGTGGGCACCGGGGCGCCGGCCGCCGCCGCGGCCGATTGGGCGCGGGCCTCGGCGGCCATGCTGGCGTGGTGTTCCTCGGCCGGCCCGATGCGCAGGATCAGCGCGCGGCGGCCGGCGCCGGTCACCGCGTCGAACGACCAGGTGGTGCGGCTGGCGCCGCCGGACAGCAACCGGAGGTCCTCGATCCGGGCTGCGCCCAGCGTCGGCTCGAGCACTTCGGGCAGCGCGGCCGCCAGCCGGTCGCCTGCGCTCATCGGCGGGACCGGCCGAAGCCGAACAGGCGCTGCGCCACCCGCCGGATCTGGATCTCCTCGGCGCCCTCGGTGATCCGGTAGCGGCGGTGGTGGCGGTAGATGTGCTCGAAGGGCTCGTGGCGGCTGTAGCCCAGCCCGCCGAAGGTCTGCATGGCCTGGTCGGCGGCGTTGCAGACCAGGCGGTTGGCGCGGTAGTTGGCCATCGACACCTTGTCGGAGACCTCGAGGTGGTGGTCGTGGTCCAGGTGCCAGGCGGCGTAGTAGACCAGCAGTCGCACCATCTGCGCTTCGGTGTGCAGTTCGGCAAGAGGCCACTGGACCGCCTGGTTGACCGCCAGTGGCTTGCCGAACACGACCCGTTCGCGGGCGTAGTCGGCGGCCCGGTCGATGCAGTACTGGGCCGCGCCCAGGCTGGATGCGGCCTGCCGGATCCGGTTCTCGTGCAGGAAGGTCTGGGCGACCTCCAGGCCGTGGTCGACCTCGCCGAGCACCGCGTCGGCGCCGACGGTGACGTCGCGCAGTTCGACCTCGCCGTGGTCGCTGGGCATGTTGAACGTCCACCAGTAGAACGGCACGCTGAATCCGGGTGTGTCGGTGGGAACCAGGAACGCGGTGATGCCGGTGGCCGAGCCCGGCTCACCGGAGGTGCGGGCGAAGATCAGGTCGTGGCTGGCGCGGTGCACGCCGGTGTTCCACCGCTTGGTGCCGTTGATCACCCAGCCCGCGTCGTCGCCCGAACCGGTGCGCTCGGCGCGGGTCTCCAGCCAGGTGGCGTCCGAGCCGTGGCCGGGTTCGGAGAGCCCGAACGCCATCGACCGCTCCCCGGTGATCAGCGCCTCGGAGAACTCGCGGCGCTGCGCGTCGGTGCCGAACCGCTCCATCATGATCACCTGCGGGAAGTTGCCGACGATGGAGGATTCGTCCTGCAGATCGTTGTGCAGCCCCAAGCCCTTGTGCGCCAGGTGTTCCCGGATGACCGCCATGTCCAGGTTGCTGCCGTCGCGCCCCCCGACCGAGGCGGGCAGCGAGTAGCGCAGCCAGCCGGCCGCGTCGGCGCGGCGACGCATCTCATCGAGCAGGTCTTCCCACTCCCGCGCCGGGATCCCTCCGTTGTCGACGTCGGTGCGGGCGAACTCGCGGCGCTCGTCGAAGTACTGCATGTTCTCGGCCTGCAGTGGGGCGATCTCGGCCTCGATGAAGGCGTCCATTTCGGCGAGCAGCCCGGGCAGGTGGTCGGGCAGGGTGAAGTCCACGGCGGGATTCCTTTCGTCGACTGCGCCGGCTAGAAGCCGTACAGGGTCCTCTTCCAGATGGTGGCCAAGGTGGTGACCGCCTCGGTGTCGGTGATCTCCAAACCCAGTCCGGAGTCGCCGACGAACACGGTGGTGAAGTTCTCGAAGAGCAGCGCGATGGCTGCGGCGACGTGTTCGGGTACCAGGCCCGCGGCGTAGCCCTGCTGCTGGGCGTGGCGCACCGAGGCGGCGACGATGTCCATGCCGAAGTGGCGGAACTCGTTCTGCACCTGCGCGAAACGCTGCTGGGTGGCGGCCAGTTGCGACACCGCGATCATGATCCCGATGTTCTGTTTGAACATGTTCCAGTAGGCGGCGACCACCGAGGTGAAGAACTCGGTGTCCTGGGGTGATTCCGGCAGTCGCAGGTTCAGCCCGGAGGGGGCCACCACGTCGTGCAGAAAGGAGTGGGCCAGGGCGGCGAGCAGGTCTTCCTTGTCGGTGAAGTACCGGTAGAACACGGCCGGGGAGCGGCCGGCTGCCGCGGTGATGTCGGCCAGGGTGGTGCCGTGGAATCCGCTCTCGGCGAAAAGCTTCCGGGCGGCCTGTTCGATAGCGGTTCGGGTTTGACGGCCCTTGGTGCTCAGTTCGCCGGGCGGCACGGCGGCTACTTCCGGATCCGGTCGCCGGCGCGCAGCAGGGCGCTGGGCAGGTCGTGGCCGACCGCCTGCTGGGCGACGCGTGCCGCCTCGATGGCGGCCGCCAACGAGATGCCGGTGTCGATTCCGCTGTCGCCGAGCAGGTACACCAGGTCCTCGGTGGCGATGTTGCCGGTGGCGCCCGGGGCGAACGGGCACCCGCCCAGTCCGCCGGCGGAGGAGTCCAGCCGGGTGACCCCGGCGCTGACCGCCGCGTAGGCGCTGGCCAGCCCGACACCACGGGTGTTGTGGAAGTGCGCGCCCAGCGGCAGCGGACCCAGGGCCGGGCGGACCCGCTCGATCAGGTCGGTCACCCGGCGCGGGGTGGCGGTGCCGATGGTGTCGGCGATCGCGATCCGGTCGACGCCGGAATGCCGTGCCGCCTCGACGATCTCGACGACCCGGTCGGCGGAGGTGGGCCCGGCGAACGGGCAGTCCCAAGCGGTGGCGATGATCACCTCGACGGTGACGTCGGCGTCGTGGGCGATCGCGACGATCTCGGCGATCTGTCCGGTCGCCTCGGCGCTGCTGCGCCCGACGTTGGCCTTGCTGAACTCGTCGGTGGCGGCGACCACGAACTGCACGGTCTGCAGACCGGCGGCCACCGCGCGACGCGCGCCGTTGGGGCTGGCCACCAGCGCGGAGAACGTGATGCCGGGGAAGTGGCGTAACTCGGCGGCCAGGTCGGCGGCGTCGGCCATCGCAGGCACCTTGGTGGGGGAGACGAACGCGGTGGCCTCGATCTCGGTCACCCCGGTGGCGACGATGGCCGACAGCACCTCCAGCTTGGCGGCCAGCGGGATGGGTGCCTCGTTCTGCAGGCCGTCGCGGAGCGCGACCTCGCGGATCGTGACCCGTTCGGGCAGTGGGTTCACAGCGCCCCCTCTCGACGCAGGTCGTCGAGCTGGTCGGCGCTGCGGCCGAGCAGTTCGCCGAACACCTCGTTGTTGTGCTGGCCGGGCCGGGTGGACCCGGCATGCCGGATCGCTCCGGGTGACTCGGAGAGCACCGGCACGATGCCCGGCCCCTTGACATTACGGCCGATCCGCTCGTCGTAGTGGTCGGCGATCATGCCGCGGGCCAGCAGTTGCGGGTCGGCGACGACCTCGGCGACGGTGTTGATCGGCCCGGCGATGACCCCGGCGTCGCTGAGGGTGGCGATGATCTCGGCCGGCTGCCGCGCGGCCGCCCACTCCCCGATGATGCGGTCCAGCTCGTCCTGGTTGCGGCCGCGCGCACCGTGGTCGACGAACCGCGGATCGGTGGCCAACTCCGGGCGACCCATCACCTGGCAGAGCCGGGCGAACACACTGTCCTGGTTCGCGGCGATCACCACCCAGGAGCCGTCGGCGGAGCGGTAGATGTTCGACGGTGCGATGCCCTCCAACCGGGTGCCCGACGGGCCGCGCACCACCCCGCCGACGTCGTAGTCGGGGATGGTGGATTCCTGGATGGCCAGACAGGATTCGGTCAACGCGACGTCGACGACCTGGCCTTCGCCGGTGACAGTGCGCCGGTAGAGGGCGGCCAGTGCCCCCTGGGCGGCGAACATGCCGGCCAGGCTGTCGCCGAGGGACAGCGCCAGCCGTGGCGGCGGTCCGCCGGGGAAGCCGTTCATGTGCCGCAGGCCGCTGGCGGCCTCGGCGACCGAGGCGTAGCCGGCCTTGGTGGCGTCGGGCCCGGTCTGGCCGTACCCGGAGACCCGGACCAGGATGATGCCCGGGTTGTGTTCGCGCAGCACCTCGTAGCCGAGGTCCCATTTCTCCAGCGTGCCGGGCCGGAAGTTCTCCACGATCACATCGGATCTGCCGACCAGTTCCAAGAACAGCTCCCGGCCCCGCGGGTTGCGCAGGTCGAGGGTGGCGGCCTTCTTGTTGCGGGCGTGGACGGTCCAGAAGAAGTGCTCGCCGTCGAGTTCGGCCTGCCCCCAGGTGCGCAGCGGGTCGGGTTTGCCGGGCAGCTCGATCTTGATCACCTCGGCGCCCATGTCGCCGAGCAGCCGCCCGGCGAACGGACCGGAGATCAGGGTGCCCAGTTCGAGGACGCGCACCCCGTCGAGGGCGCCTGCACTCATGCCGACCCGCTCCCGGTGAAGCCGTGGCGCTGCAGCCAGTCGCTGACCACGGCGACGGCCTGGCGCAGGGTGTCGCGCTGGTCGGGCCCGGCGTAGTAGTGGTTGGCGCCGGGGATCTCGTGCATCTCCTTGTCCGGGTGGGTGATCGCGTCGAACATCCGCCGGGTGTGGCTGGGGGTGCAGGCGTCGTCGGCGAGGTTGCCGATGACCAGGGCGGGCACGGCGAGGTCGCGGCCGCACTCCAAGCTGTCGCCGTTGGCGTCGTCGTAGCTCCACTGGGACAGCCAGCTGCGCAGCGAGCAGAACCGCGCCAACCCGATCGGGCTCATGTTCACCACCCGAGGATCCCCCAGATAGCACATTCCCGGGGTGCGTTCGTTGGGGTCGACGGTCGGGTCCAGCCAGCGCGGGTCGGCCATGGTGCCGTGGACCACGAAGCCGAACTCCTCGTCGCCGCGTCCGGCGGCTTTCAGTTCGGCGAGTTTGTCCTTGACCCACGCGGTGATCCTGCGGTTGCGGGCGATCTGCGCGGCCCGGTAACGCTCCAGGAATTCCGGTGTGTAGGGCGGCTGGTTGGGGTTGTCGGGGTTGTAGAGGTCGAGTTCCGGGTCGCGTTTGGTCGGGTCGGTCTCGTCGAGGATGGCGGCGTCGAGCCATTCGGTCAGGGTGCCGTGCCGGCTGATGTGGGCGGCCAACAACATGATCCCGTCGGCCGGGATGAGGCCGAGCTTGGTCAGGTCGGGGCCGTCGCCGGAGGGGCTGGCGGTCACGGTCGGGTTCTGGGCCTGCTGTTGGTAGAACATCGACAGCGAGCCGCCGCCGCTCCAGCCGGCCAGCACCACCTTGGTGTAGCCGAGCCGGTTCTTGGCGTCCTTGATCGCCTCGCCGAGGTCCTGGACCACCTTCTCCATCAGCAGTGCGGAGTCGGTGCCGCGGAACCGGCTGTTGCAGTAGATGACGTGGTGGCCGGCGCGGGCCAGGCCGTTCATCATCGGCAGATAGGCGCCGCCACCGATCGGGTGCATGAACATCAGCACCGTGTCGGACGGTTTGTCTTTGGGTTTGAGCAGATAGCTCTCCAGCACCACCAGTTCGGCGACGCCGCCGTAGACGTCACGGACATCCGAATCGTTCTGGTAGGCCACCAGATACGGGATACGTTCGTAGTCGTGTTTGACGGCGGTGGTCATACGCCTGGCCTCCTGGTTGCTGGGTGGGTTGCTGGATGCGGTCAGGCGTGCTGACCGAGATCGGCGGCGAGGACCTCCGGAGACGGGGTCAGTCGACGGCGGGTGTCGACGGCGATGACCTGCCAGTCGACCCGGTTGAAGTCGTCGAACTTGCGCCTGGCGCGTTCGCGGGCCTTTTCCGGGGCGCCGTGGTGCACTCCCTGCGGGGCGTGGGACAGCAGCCCGGGCGGCATCGGGATGCCGTAGAGGGTGCCGCCGTGGAAGAAGGCGATCTCGTCGTAGTCGACGTTGCGGTGGTACCAGGGGGTCCGTTCGGTGCCGGGCACCCCCTCGGCGGGCTTGGGCAGGAAGTTCATCACGACAACGCCGGTGGCCTGCATGAACAGGTGCACGGTGGGCGGTAGGTGCACCGAATCGGAGGTGATCACGTGGTAGTCGGCGATGTTGAAGGTGAACGGGAAGTTGTCGCCGCGCCAGCCCTCGACGTCGAGCGGGTGGTGACCGTAGTGCAGGGTGGTCGGCCCGCCCTCGTGGATCAGCCGGACCTGGTGCTCACCGGTGTCGTCGGCGTCGTCGCCGCGCGGGGTCGGTTCGGGGATGGTCACCACGCCCGGGTCGAACGGGAAGTGCCTGCCGAGCGGCCCCGCCGGCGGCACCCGGAACTCGTCGGTGGCCTGCACCATCAGCAGGGTGGTCTGTTCGTCGGGCACCTGCCGCCAGGTGGTGGCCTTGGGCAGGTACACCCAGTCGCCGGGGCGGTAGGTCAGCGGACCGAACTCGGTTTCCAGGGTGCCGGTGCCGGCGTGGACGAAGCAGAGCAGATCCCCGTCGACGTAGCGGATGAAGAACGGCATCGGCGCGGTGCGCCGGGACAGCGAGATCCGGCAGTCCGGGTTGGCGAACAGCAGCAGTGGGTCACCGGCCGGGTCCTCGGCGTCGGTGGGGGAGAGCTGGTCGCTGAGCACGTCGATCGGGCGCAGCGGTCCCTCGGCGCGGTAGGCGGTGGGGTCGTTGCGCCGGAACAGGCTCGCGGTCCGGCCGGTGAATCCGCCGCGGCCGAGTTCGTCGTCCTTCAGCCCGTCGAGGTCGGCGTGCACCCGCCGTGGGGTGCGGCCTTTACGCAGGTGGACGAACGATTCCATAGCTGCCTCCCGGGAGCACGCGACACGAAACTAAAAGTGACATTACTTTTTGTTTTGGGTCGGCGCAAGGGGTGATGCAATCGAATTGGCTTAGCTCAACTAGACTAAGTCCGCTACGCTAGCGGTATGTCGACGGTCAACATCCACGACGCCAAGACTCGGCTCTCGCAGCTGTTGGCCCGGGTGGAGCAGGGCGAGACGATCACGATCGCGCGGGCCGGCAAGCCGGTCGCCGACTTGGTCCCGCACGCGCGGACCGACGTCGTTTTCGGTGGTCTGGCGGGTCGAATCGGCTACGACGCCGACCATTTCGACGACCTCGACAGCGCCGTCAATGAGTTGTTCGGCATCCGGTGAGCGGTCTGCTGCTTGATACGCACGTGGTGCTGTGGTTGCTCGATGACAGTTCTCGCCTGGGGGCTGCTGCCCGGGAACGGATCTCAGCCAGCACAGCGGTGTACGTCTCCGCGGCGAGCACCTGGGAACTCGCGACCAAAGCGGCGACCGGCAAGCTCGCGCTACCCGATGACTTCAGCGACGCAATCGAGCGATCCGGCCTGCGTGAACTGCCGGTGACCCACCGCCACACGTTCGCCTGCGACCTCGCCGCGTTGCCGCACCGGGACCCCTTCGACGCCCTGCTGGTCGCCCAGGCCGCGGTGGAGCGGCTCGCGCTGCTCACCGCCGACGCCAAGTTGCTGTCGGCGTTGCCCGACGCGATCGACGCTCGGCAGTGAGTTCAACGCCGGCAGCGGGCTTCTGGGGAGGGCGAAGCTATTTCAGCTCCGCCGAAGACAGCTCCAGCAGCCGGCGGGCCACCACCAGCTGCTGAATCTGCTGGGTGCCCTCGAAGATGTCGAGGATCTTGGAGTCGCGTGCCCACTTCTCCAACAGCAGCTGCTCGGAGTAGCCGGTGGTCCCAGCCATCTCCACCGACTTCAGCGTGATGTCGGTGCCGACCCGGGCCGCCTTGGCCTTGGCCATCGACGCCTCTTTGGAGTTCGGGATGTTGTTGTCGGCCTGCCACGCCGAGCGCAGGGTGAGCAGGTAGCCGGACTCCCAATCGGCTTCCATCCGCAGGAATTCCGCGGCGGCGGCGCTCTGGGCGTGGGAGGGCTTGTCGTAGCTGATCTCCACCCCGGCGTCGGTCAACAGCTTGCGCAGCTCCTCCAGGGCGGCCCGGCCGACCCCGACCGCCATCGCGGCCACGATCGGGCGGGTGCTGTCGAAGGTCTCCATCACCCCGGAGAAACTCTTCTCGGTGTTGATCTCCGGGCTGCCGAGCAGGTTGTCCTTGGGGATGCGGGCGTTGTCGAACCGGATCACCGCGGTGTCGGAAGCCTTGATGCCCAGCTTCTTCTCCAGCCGCTCCACGGTCACGCCGGGATGCTCGCGGGGAACGATGAACGACTTGATCGCGGCGCGGCCCTTGGAGCGGTCCAGGCTCGCCCAGACCACGATGTGGCTGGCCCGCGACCCGGCCGTGACGAAGATCTTCTCGCCGTTGATGACGTATTCGTCGCCGTCGAGGGTGGCGGTGGTGGTGACCGCCGCGGAGTCGGAACCGAAGCTGGGTTCGGTGATCGCCATCGCGGCCCACACCTTGCCCAGGCGCTCCAGCTGCTCGTCGGTGGCCACCCCGGAGATCGCCGCGTTACCCAGCCCCTGATAGGGCACGCTCAGCAGCAGACCGACGTCGCCCCAACTGATTTCGAGTGCGTTGACCAACGCGGACATGTTGGCGCCGTTGCGGTTCTGGCCGGTGTCCTCGGCGTCCCGGAACGCTTCGGCGCCGGCCATCGCGAACGCGCCGGCCTCCGAGACGCCCTCGAACAGGTCGGCCAGGGTGTCCAGCTCGACGGGGTAGGCATGCTCGGCGAGGTCGTACTTGCGCGAGATCGGCCGCAGCATCTCCGCGGCGCCCTGGTGCGCCTTCTCGATGACACTCTGCAGCTTGCGGGGGAGTTCCAGATTGATTGCCATGGGAGTTCTTTCCGTTCGAAAGGAAGGTCGGGGAGGGGCGGGGTCAGATCAGCACGACGCCTTCGGCGACGCCGATCGCCCGCAGGTCGCGGTACCAGCGCTCGACCGGGTGTTCCTTGATGTAGCCGTGCCCGCCGAGCAGCTGCACGCCGTCCAACCCGATCTGCATGCTCTTGTCGGTGCCCAGCCGCTTGGCCAGGGCCGCCTCCCGGCCGAACGACAGGCCCTGGTCGGCGCGCGAGGCCCCGCGCCAGGTGATCATCCGCAGCCCGTCGAGTTCGATGGCGATGTTGGCGCACATGAACGCCACCGCCTGCCGGTTGGCGATCGGCTCGCCGAACGCCTCCCGCTCCTTGACGTAGGGGATCACGTAGTCGAGCACCGCATGGCTGGTGCCGACGGCCAGGGCGGCCCAGCCCAGCCGGGACAACGCCAGCGCCTCGGAGTAGTCCTCGTCGGTGGCCTCGTCCTCACCGAGGCGGGCCGACAGCGGCACCCGCACCCCGTCGAGCTCCACCTGACCCAGAGCGGCGGCCCGCAGGCCCATCGACGGGTCGGCCTTGACACTGAGTCCTTCGCTGGAGGATTCGACGAGGAACAGCGCCGGCTTGCCGTTGAACTGGGCGGCGATGATGAACAGTTCGGCGTCGGCGGCCGCGGGGACCAGCGATTTGACCCCGTCGAGCCGGTAGCCGCTGGGGGTGCGCACCGCGGTGGTCTTGAGCATGGTCGGGTCGAACAGCGGCTGCGGTTCGGCGATCGCGACGCACGCCTGCGGGACGTTCTCGCCGGCGAATTCCTTGAGGTAGGTGGCCTGCTGGCCGGCCGAGCCCCAGTGGGTCAGTGCGGCCGCCACCCCGCCGGGGGCCAGGATCGGCAGGGCCAGGCCCATGTCGCCGTAGCCGAGTGCCTCGGCCACCAGGACGTTGGTGACGCTGGAGCGGTGTTCGGCGATGCCGTCGAAGTCCTCGGGGATGTTGACCGCGGTGATGCCGAGTTCGGCGGCCTTGCCGATCAGCTCCGGCGGGTAGCCGGCCGCCTCGTCGGCGTCGAGCGCGGCCGGGCGGATCACCTCGGCGGCGAACTCCTTGACCGTGTCGAGGATCATCTGCTGGTCCTCGTCGGGGGTCAGGTCGAAGTAACCCTTGTCGCCGGCGGACTTGAGCCGGGTCGGGCCGCCGGTGAGGCCCTGTACCCGCTTGAACTGGCGGCTGGTGGCGCCGGCGACCGAGAACGTCTGCTTGATGCCGTAGCGCAGCGCCCGGTTCAGCGGGTCACGCAGGTTGTACTTGTCCAGGAACCCCTGGCCGACGATCGGGGTGATGACGGCCAACCCGACGTCGGTGAGGGTGCGCTTGTGTCGGCCCAGGCCGACGGCGCTCTGGTGGCCGTTCTTGCGGCGGCGCCGCCGGGTGCCGGTGGTCTGCGGTGCGGTGTTGGTCATCGACAGCCTCACGTCATGAAGGTGGAAGGGCGGACAGGACGAAGTCCGCTAAACCGTATCTTACTCCGGAGTAAGATACGGTGCGCGTGTAACGCAACTCACACGACGGAGGCCCGGTGGCCGACCCGTGATCGGCTATCTGAGCTGGTCGAGGACTCGCGTGTGCAGCGGCCCGTTGGTCGCCACCGCGCTGCCACCGTGCGGTCCGGCGGACCCGGCCAGGTCGGTGAACGTTCCGCCGGCCTCGCGCACCAGCACGTCGAGGGCGGCCAGATCCCACAGCGACACCTCCGGTTCGGCGGCGATGTCCACCGCGCCCTCGGCCAGCAGGCAGTACGACCAGAAGTCGCCGTAACCGCGGACCCGCCACACGGCGTCGGTCAACGCCAGGAAGTGGTCGCGGATGCCGCGGTCGGCCCAGCCGGACAGGCTGGAGAACGCCAGGCTGGCCGCGGACAACTCGGTGACCGCCGACACCGCGATGCGCCGCGGTGCACCCGTGCCGACCGCGGTGTGCGCGCCGGAGCCGGTGGCGGCCCACCAGCGCCGGCCCAGGGCGGGCGCGCTGACCACACCGACCGTCGGCACCCCGTCGCCCAGGAGCGCGATCAGCGTGGCCCACACCGGCACGCCGCGAACGAAGTTCTTGGTGCCGTCGATCGGGTCGATCACCCACTGGCGTCCGGCGAATTCGGCGGTGCCACCGAACTCCTCGCCGAGGACCGCGTCGTCGGGCCGCTCGCGGGCCAGCTCGTCGCGCACCGCCTCCTCCACGGCGCGGTCGGCGTCGGTGACCGGGGTGAGATCCGGTTTGGTGTCCACGCGCAGGTCCTGGGCGCCGAAGCGCGCCAGTGTCAGCTTGTCGGCGTGGTCGGCCAGGCGCAGCGCCAGGGTCAGGTCCGGGTTCAGCGCGTCGTCGGTCATTCGGTGTGGCTCCTCGGGATCGCCGCGGTCCTACCATGGCGGGATGTGGGACTTCTGGGTGCTCTTGTTGATTATCGCGACGATCGCAGTGGTGGCCGCACCCTGGCTGATCAAACGCCGGCCGAGCGCCGACGCGGTGGAGGGGACACTGCTGATCACCGGGGTCAGCCCGCGACCCGATGTCCCCGGTGAGCAGTACGTCACCGTCACCGGCGTGATCAACGGCCCGACGCTCAACGAGCACGTCGTGTATCAGCGGATGGCCGTCGACGTCGAGGACTGGCCGAAGATGGGGGAGTTGCGGCCGGTGTTGTACTCGCCGCGCAATCCGGACAAGTGGCACTTCGTCGTCGCGGGGACGGACGATTAGCGAGTCCCCGCGGTCCGTGCCGTCGCGGCCGGATCCGGCTACCGGGCTTCCGCGTCCGCCGCATGCGCCGAGTCACTATGCGCCTGCGATCGAGTCGCGTCGGCCGTTGGGCAAGATCCTTCGTCCGTTGCCTCCGGAGGCGGTGTGGGGCCCGCCGTTGGAATGGGATGTGGGATCGGCCAGGGATGGTCGTGGGGAGGCGGCCTGGGTCGCGGTCATTTTCGGGGCCTTCCTCGCGATCGGCATGATCCGATGGGACGGT
This sequence comes from Mycolicibacillus trivialis, assembly GCF_002102395.1. Lineage (GTDB taxonomy): Bacteria > Actinomycetota > Actinomycetes > Mycobacteriales > Mycobacteriaceae > Mycobacterium > Mycobacterium triviale. The sequence continues at coordinate 29,113 of NZ_LQPZ01000027.1, read as the reverse complement.
CCGACCCGCGATGCCGTCATTTTCGCGTTGGTTGCCATCCCGTTCATCGCGTTGGTGTGTTGGTTTTTCTATGTCTCGGGTTCGCGTCGTTGGCTGGTTGCGGGGGCGCGATGGCTGCAAAAAGACAATGCGTGGGTGAGTCTGTATGAGCTGACAGACGTCACGATCAGCGCCGGCGGGGGCGGCCAGGTTTTCACGTTGGTCGACGGTTCCGGGCGCACGCTGTCGAGCCTGAATGTGCGGCAACTGCAGCGGCACCAGCTGATGTGGGATCTGGTGTACAACGGGATGCTGTACAGCGCGGTGTACGGCCAGTTGCGGCCGGCCGCGAGTGTGCAGCGGTTCTTTTCGCTGCCGACGGGACCGGTGGCGCCGATGCGGTCGATCGAGGATTTCGCCCGGATCGGCGACGGCGGCCGTCCAGTCGGGGCGGAGCAGGTCGCCGACGGCGACGAGGTGAACGTCAAGCGGCGCGGGGCAAATCTCCAATTCGCCCTTCTGGGCGGGATGGCGATGTTTTTCGGGCTGGTCGGACTGGTGTTGATCCCCGAGCCGGAGCTTCGACCGGGCAGTTTGTTCCTGATCCCACTGTCGCTGGTCCTGACGATCTGGACGGCAATGGGTTACTACGTGCGCTATGACCGGGGGCCGCTGTCGAGGAACAAGAAGGGCGAGTTGCGCCGGGTTCCGCAGACGCCGGTGATCATCGTCTCCGGCCTCTTATTGATGCTCGGCGGGGCGTTCGTCCTCGCCGACAACGCGTTTGTGGGGCTGGCGATTTTCGGCGGCGGGTTGGCGGCTGCGATCGGGCAGATGAGGCGTGCGCTGGCCGCCCGGCGTGAAAGGCGCGCACCGGCCGGGCGCCACGCCGCGGAGTGACCGAAGACGCGGCGAGGATCCAGCCGAGAATCTAGTACCGCACCCCGATCTTGCGCCACCGCCGCCCGCCGGTACCGGGCTCCTGCGGCAGCCGGGGAGCGCTGTGCCGCATCACGATGTAGGGCCGCCACAGGTACCACAGCGGGTAGCTCCAGGCGTGCACCAGCCGGCTGAACGGCCAGACGATGAAGATCGCCCACGCGGCGATGGCGTGCACCCGATACATCAACGGCGCGTCCACGATCACCCCCACGTTGGGGTGCAGATGGAACAAGCTGCGAAACCACACCCCGACGGTGTCGCGGTACTCGTAGTGCGAGGTGTCCTGGATGCCCAACGTCAGGTAGATGCCCAGCAACACGATGATCCCCAGCAGGATCAACGCCAGATAGTCGACGGCACTGGTGGTGGCCCGCACCCGCGGTACCGAGGTGCGCCGGTAGGTCAGCAGGCCCCCACCGACGAGCACCCCGATCGCCGCGGCCGATCCGGCGATCGCCGAGACGTCCTGGTAGAAGGTTTCGGGGATACCGATGCGGTCGGTGAACGATTTGGGGATCAAGATGCCCATCACGTGCCCGGCGATCGCCGCCAGCGCCGAGTAATGGAACAGCGGCGCACCCCATTTCAGCAGCCGCTGCTCCTGCAGTTGGGTGGAACGGCTGGTCCAGCCGAACTGGTCGTAGCGCCACCGCCAGATGTGTCCCACGATGAACACGGCGATGGCGACGTAGGGCAGGATCACCCACCACCACAGCTCCCAGGTGCTTATATGCGGCATTGATCGGCTCCCAGCTCGGAGGTCGGTGCGGCGCCGTATCCGGCGAGGTAGTCCGGGGGCGCGAACGGCTCCAGTCCGACGTCCTCGGCGGGCGGCCCGGACTCCCACGCGCTGCGCACCTGGGACAGCTCGTAGCGGCCCAGCCTGGGCAGCCCGGCGGTGACCGCGGCGACCACGTCGGCGTAGGGCGACTCGGCCTTGCACAGCCCGCGGTGCAGCAACTCCAGGTCGGTGCGGTGACTGGTCAGCAGGCGCACGCCGCGCGGGCAGAGCGCCGCGAAATCCAGCACCATCGGCAGATAGTCGGGCAGTTCGTCCTCGTCGGGAACGAATCCGGCGTCACGGTAGGCGGCCTTGACGACCACCATCGCCATGCCCCGCTTGCGGGTGTCGCCGTAGCGGTAGTAGGTCAGATACAACGCACAGCGGCGGCGCAGGTCGAACGTCTCGACATAATGCTTGGCGACCTCCTCCGGCTCGGTGGTGCGCAACCAGCCCAGGAACCGCGCGAAGGCCTGCCGCGCGCTCTTGGGTCCGGCGCCCGCGGCGAACGCGTCGAGCTCGTCCAGCCCGTCGAAGAGTGCGGCGGTCGGGTACTGCAGCAGCACCGATGCCAGCTTGGCGGTGGCGGTGTTCATCGCGGTGAGGTCCTCACGCCGGGCCGGGCTCGGGGAACATGCCCGGCGCCGCGCTGCGGCCGTCCCAGTTGAGCAGGTTGAAACCCGCTGTGGAGCGCTCGCTTTCGGGCTTCATGTGGTCGGGGCGGTAGGAGCCGATCCCGTGCGGGCCGGTCGGTCCGGTGCCGCCCATCCCGGGCCCGCCCTCGGTGTCGAGGCTGCAGAACAGCTGTTCGTGCTGCCCCATCAGCCGCCCGGCCTCCTCCTGGTGGGCCGGCGGGATGACATAGCGCTCCTCGTATTTCGCGATCGCCAGCAGCCGGTAAAGGTCGTCGAGGTCCTCGGTTGTCGAGCCCACCGAGGCAGGCAGGCTCTCGTCGATCTCCAGCCCCAGCTGGGCGGCCCGCTGCATGGAGCGCACCACGGTGAGTTTGCGCAACACCGTGCGGATCAGATCCGAGTCGCCGGCGGTGAACAGGTTGGCCAGGTACTCGATCGGGATCCGCAGCGCGTCGATCGTGGCGAACACGTTGTCGGGGGTGGCGGCGTCGTACCCGGCGGCGTTGACCACGTCGGCGACCGGGGACAGCGGCGGGATGTACCAGACCATCGGCAGGGTGCGGTATTCCGGGTGCAGGGGCAGCGCGACCTTGTGGCGCACCGCAAGCTCGTAGCAGGGCGAGCGCTGCGCCGCCTCCACCCAGTCGTGCGGGATGCCGGCCCGGGCGGCCTCGGCCTGCACCTCCGGATCGTGCGGGTCGAGGAACACGTCCAACTGCGCCTGGTAGAGATCCTGCACATCGGGGGTGGCGGCCGCGTCCAGCACCTTGTCCGCGTCGTAGAGGAATAGCCCCAGGTAACGCAGCCGCCCGACGCAGGTCTCGCTGCAGATCGTCGGCAGGCCCTGCTCGATACGCGGGAAGCAGAACGTGCACTTCTCCGCCTTGCCGGTGCGGTGGTTGAAATACACCTTCTTGTAGGGACATCCGGACACGCAGAACCGCCAACCGCGGCACTTGTCCTGGTCGACCAGCACGATGCCGTCCTCGGCGCGTTTGTACATCGCACCCGAGGGGCAGGACGCCACGCACGACGGGTTGAGGCAGTGCTCGCAGATCCGCGGCAGGTAGAACATGAAGACCTCTTCGAACTCCATCTTCACCTTCTCCTCGAGCCCGGCGAGGTTGGGATCGTGGATGGCGTGTTCGGGGGCGCCGGCGAGGTCGTCGTCGAAGTTGGAGCCCCACGAGACGTTCATGTCCTTGCCGGTCAACGCCGAGATGGAGTGCGCGGTCGGGTTCGGCGTGCCCAGCGGCGCGTCGATCACGCTCTGGTAGTCGTAGGTCCACGGGTCGCCGTAGTCATCGATGCTGGGCAGATCCGGGTTGTAGAAGATGTTGAGCAGCTTGCGCAGCCGCCCACCGGCTTTCAGCTTCAGCCGGCCCTTTTTGTCCAGCGTCCAACCGCCGTGCCAGTAGTCCTGGTCCTCGTAGCGCTTCGGGTAGCCGACGCCGGGCTTGGTTTCCACGTTGTTGAAGTAGACGTACTCGGTGCCGGGCCGGTTGGTCCACACCTGCTTACAGGTGACGGTGCAGGTGTGGCAGCCGATGCACTTGTCCAGGTTCATCACCATGGCGACGTTGGCCATCACCCTCATCGGTATCTCACCTCCTGGGAACGACGCCGGATCACGGTGATCTCGTCGCGCTGACTTCCGGTGGGCCCGTAGTAGTTGAACCCGAACGACAGCTGGGCGTAGCCGCCGATCAGGTGGGTGGGTTTGATCACCAGGCGGGTCAGGGCGTTGTCACCGCCGCCGTGCAGTTTGGAGACCTCGGTGATCGGGGTCATCAGGTGCCGGTCCATGGTGTGGTACATGAACACCGTGCCCTTGGGCATCCGGTGGGTGACCACCGCCCGGCACCCCACCACCCCGTTGCGGTTGTAGGCCTCGATCCAGTCGTTGTCGGCGACCCCGATCGTCGCCGCGTCGGCCGGACTCATCCAGATCACCGGGCCGCCGCGGAACAGCCGCAGCATGTGCAGGTTGTCCTGGTACTCGGAGTGGATCGACCATTTGGAGTGCGGCGTCAGGTAGCGCACCGTGATCTCCGGCCGCCGCTCCTCGGGCAGTCCCTGCTCACCGAAGTGGCTGATGTAGTTCAGCGGCGGGCGGTAGCAGGGCAGCCACTCGCCGTACTCGGCGATCCAGTCGTGGTCGAGGAAGAAGTGCATCCGACCGGTGAGGGTGTGCCACGGTTTGAGGCGCTCGACGTTCACCACGAACGGCGAATAGCGACGCCCGCCGGTCTCGCTGCCCGACCACTCCGCCGACGTGATGACCGCGCGCGGCTGGACCTGGGTGTCGGCGAAGGTGATCTGGTCGCCGGCGCGCTCCTCGGCCAGGTCGGCCAGCCGCACACCGGTGCGCTCCTCGAGCGCTTCCCAGCCCTGCAGGGCCACTTCGCCGTTGGTGGTGCCCGACATCGCCAGGATCGCCTCGGCCATGTGGATGTCGCGGGCCAGTGACGGCCGGCCGTCACCGGCGCCGCCGCGTACCACGCCGTTGGTGCGGCGCAGGTAGTCCACCGCGTTCGTCGGCTTCCACTGGATGCCCTTGACCCCGGTCCCGACGGTCTCCACCAGCGGGCCCAGAGCGGCCATCTTCTCGGCGACCGCGCCGAAGTCCCGTTCGACGGTCACCAGTTTCGGCATGGTCACGCCGGGGATCGGGTCGCATTCGCCGTAGCGCCAGTCGCGGACCACTCCGCCGGGCTGGGCCAACTCGTCGGCGGAGTCGTGCAGCAGCGGCACGGCCAGCACGTCGGTGCGGGTGCCCAGGTGCTGGGCGGCCAGGCGGGAGAAGTGCTGGGCGATGGTGGCGAAGGCGTCGAAGTCGGTGCGCGACTCCCACGGCGGTGCGATCGCCGGGTTGAACGAATGCACGAACGGATGCATGTCGGTGGTGGACAGGTCGTGCTTCTCGTACCAGGTCGCGGCGGGCAGCACGATGTCGGAATAGCTGCAGGTGGAGGTCATCCGGAAGTCGATGGTGGTGACCAGGTCGAGCTTGCCGCGCGGCGCGGTGTCGTGCCAGGCCACTTCGGTGGGCCGCACCTCCGGTGGGGACTCCTCGGCGCGCACCGCGTCGTCGCTGCCCAGTAGGTGCCGCATGAAGTACTCCATGCCCTTGCCGGAGGACCCCAGCAGGTTGGCCCGCCACACCGTCAGCACCCGCGGGAAGTTCACCGGGTTGTCCGGGTCCTCGCCGGCGAAGTTGAGCCGGCCGGCCTTGAGCTCGTCGACCACGTAGTCGCCGACCAGTTTGCCTGCCGCCGCCGCGGCGTCGGCGATCTCCAGCGGGTTGCGGTCGAACGCGGGATGCGACGGCGTCCAGCCCAGCCGGCTGGCCTGGGCGATGGTGTCGGCCATCGACTTACCGGTGAACAGGCCGCGACCCAGCGGGCTGGACAACTCCTCGGCGCCGAACTTCTCATAGCGCCACTGATCGGTGTGTAGGTAGAAGAACGAGGTGCCGGTCATGTGCCGGGTGGGGCGTTGCCAGTCGAAGGCGAACGCCACCTGCTGCCAGCCGGTCAGCGGGCGCACCTTCTCCTGGCCGACGTAGTGCGCCCAGCCGCCGCCGTTGACGCCCTGACAGCCGCACAGCATGGTCAGGGTGAAGAACGTGCGATAGATCTGGTCGGAGTGGTACCAGTGGTTGGTGCCTGCGCCCATCGCAATCATCGATCGCCCGCTGGAAAGCTCTGCGGTTCGGGCGAATTCGCGGGCCACCCGGGCCGCTGCGAGCGCCGGGACGGCGGTGATCTGTTCCTGCCAGGCCGGGGTGTGCGGACAGTCGGCGTCGTCGTAGCCGGTCGGCCATTCGCCGGGCAGCCCGTCGCGGCCTACCGCGTAGTGCGCCATCAGCAAGTCGAAGACGGTGCACACCAACCGGTCTCCGAGCCGGCGCACCGGCACGCCGCGGCGCACGGTGGCCCCGCCTTCGGTGGCGCCGATGTCGAATCGGGGCAGGTCGACGGCGACGGCGTCGGTGTCGGGCCCGTAGACGCTGAGCAGCGGATCGCGCCCACCCAGGTCCAGGTTCCATTTGCCCTTGCCGGATTCGGAGAAGTGGTCGGCCAAGGTGCCGTTGGGGAAGAACGGCTCACCGGTGGCGGTGTCGAGCAGCACAGTGCGGTGCGCGGCGCCCTCGGTCGTCTCGCCGAGGTCGGCGGCGGTCAGGAACCGGTCGGGCACATAGCCGCTCGTGTCGCCGTCGCGGGCGCGCAGTGTCACCAGGAACGGCAGGTCGGTGTAGGTCTTGACGTAGGTCTGGAAGTACGGCACCTGCCGGTCACGGAAGAACTCGGTAAGCACGACGTGGCCCATCGCCATCGCCAGCGCACCGTCGGTGCCGGGGTTGGCGGCCAGCCAGTCGTCGGCGAACTTGGTGTGGTCGGAGTAGTCCGGGCTGACCACCACCACCTTCTGGCCCCGGTAGCGGGCCTCGGTCATGAAGTGGGCGTCGGGCGTTCGGGTGATCGGCAGGTTGGTGCCCCAGATGATCAGGTAGGCGGCGTTCCACCAGTCGCCGGATTCCGGCACGTCGGTCTGGTCGCCGTACACCTGCGGCGACGACGGCGGGAGGTCGGCGTACCAGTCGTAGAACGACAGGATGGTGCCGCCGATCATCGACAGGAACCGGGTGCCCGCGGCGTACGACACCTGCGACATCGCCGGGATCGGGGAGAAGCCGACCACCCGGTCGGGGCCGAACTCCTTGATGGTGTGGACGTGGGCGGCGGCGATCAGTTCGCTGACCTCCGCCCAGCTGGAGCGCAGGAAACCGCCCTTGCCGCGGTTGTCCTTGTACCGCGCGGTGCGCTCCGGGTCGGCGACGATGTCGGCCCACGCGCTCACCGGGTCGCCGAGCCGTGCCCGGGCCTCGCGCCAGACCTCCAGCAGCGGTTGCCGCACATAGGGATAGCGCAGCCGCGACGGCGAGTAGGTGTACCAGGAGAACGAGGCGCCGCGCGGGCATCCCCGCGGTTCGTATTCGGGCATGTCCGGCCCGACGGAGGGGTAGTCGGTCTGCTGGGTCTCCCAGGTGATGATGCCTTCTTTGACGTAGACCTTCCACGAGCAAGACCCGGTGCAGTTGACCCCGTGGGTGGAGCGCACCACCTTGCCGTGCCGCCAACGCTCGCGGTAGAACTCCTCGGCGTGCCTGCCGTCGCGGCGGTGCAACTCTCGGTAGTCGGGGCTGGGGGTGCCGGGGGAGAAGAATTGAGCCTTGCGCAATAACGCCTCGACGGGTTCACCGCCGGGCAGCAGCGGAGCCAGCGTCCGGCCACTCTCGGTCACGTGACGACCTCAGTTCTCGACGGCTCGAAGTCGTTGCTCGGGCCGACGAACGGTTGGGTTCTAGGCTGTACATCTCTTGGTACCACCGGTGCCGTCGGAATGGGCGCGAATCGGCTGGACAGGTACCTGTGAGAACGGTGGATGATTGCTGTAAGCACCGAAGCAAGGGCGAGGGGAGCGGACATGGTCGAGGGATTCCGGTTGGGGATCTACGTTTTCAGCGATGCGGAGGTCGTCGACTTCGCCGCGCCCTACGGGGTTTTCTCGGTGGCGCGCCGCTTCGACCCGGCCCTGGAGGCGTTCCTGGTGGCCGAGGCGCTGCGCCCGGTCCAGACTCAGGCGGGCTTCACCGTGTTGCCCAACTACGGCTTCACCGACCGGCCCGCCATGGACGCGTTGCTCATCCCCGGCGGTTCGGGAACCCGCACCCAGACCTACAACCGCCGGCTCCACGAGTTCATCGCCGAGCAGCCCGAGACCACCCTGCTGACCAGTGTGTGCACCGGTTCGTGGATCTACGCGCGGATGGGCCTGCTCGACGATGTTGCGGCGACCAGCCGTAAGGAACCCGACCGCGCCGAGGCCGGACCGAACGGTCTGGTGCCGATCGACCGGCTGGCCGCGCTGGCCCCGGCCTGCCGGGTCAGTCGCGCCCGGGTGGTCGACGCCGGCCGCATCGTGACCGCCGGGGGCATCAGCTCGGGCATGGAGATGGGTTTCCACCTGCTGCGCCGGGCCGGCTACGACGAGGAATTCGTCGCCGAGGTGGCCCGGGTGATGGAGTACAGCACCGCCTACGAGGCCTACCGTGACGACCGCGAGGAACCCTAGCCGGTCGTGTCGGGCAGTCGCTGGCGGGTGGCCACCGCCATCCGGTTCCAGACGTTGATCACCGACACCGCCATCAGTAGGTGCACCACGGTCTGCTCGTCGAAGTGCCTGGCCAGCTCGTCCCAGACCGCGTCGGGGACACCGGCCTCACCGATTCGGGTGACCGCCTCGGTGAACGCCAGTGCGGCGCACTCGGCCTCGGTGAACAGCCCGGCCGCTTCCCGCCACCCGGCGAGCACGTCGAGCCGGCGCTGGTCCTCGCCGCCGGAGCGGGCCTCCCGGTTGTGCATGTCGAGGCAGTACGCGCAGCCGTTGAGTTGCGAGGCGCGGATCTTGATCAGCTCGTAGAGCGCGGGATCCAGACCGCTGGACCGCACGTATTTCTCCAGGCCGAGTACGGCCTGCGTCGCCTTCGGGTCGACGCTGTAGATATCGAGTCGTTGCTCTCCCATGGCTCCCATCGTAGGTGCCGTCACCGGCGCGCGGCAGGGCTGAAATCGCCCTCAGCGCACCACTTCGCGGTGTGCCGGGTCGGTGCGCCGGGTCCACCCCCGGGCGTCGAGGTGCTCGAGCAGCGGGATGGCGACCCGCCGGGAGGTCTCCAGTGCACGTCGTGCGGTACTGGTGGTGAACGGTTGCGGCAGCGCCGCCAGCCGACGCATCGCCAAGGCGGGTGCGGTCGGCAACAGCACCACGCCGTCACCGACCCGTAACAGTCGGCCGGCGCCCTCGGCGGCGGCCAGTTCGCGGACACCCAGCCGTAGCTCGGCCAGGTCATGCGCCTCGGGCGCCTGGAACGGCGTGGTGGCCAGCCGGGCCTCCAGGGCCGCGATGGCCGGCTCGGCCGGACCAAGATCACCGTGCCCCGGTGCGCGGATGTGCCCGCCGCTGTGCTGCAGGCCGGTGCCCGCGAGGACCGTGTCGAGCAGAGTGGCGTCGGGCAGGCCGAGCAGGTCGCGGGCGGCTCCGCGGGACAGGCCCGGCGCCAACGGGTTTCGTTGACGGTTCTCCTCGACCGCCTCGACGAGTCGCCGTCGCCACCCTCGGCGGCTCGCGATGTCCACCCACCAGCCGTCCACCTCCGCCACCTGCGGACCGGGCTCGCCGGTCAACCCGAGCCGGCGGAGATGCGCGGCGCGCACCGCGCCGCGGCGGGCGACCTCGCCGGCCACGTCGCCGTCCGGCGGCAGCGCCGCCAACACGGCCGCGCGCCGAGCCCCGGCGCCGCGGCGAGCGAAAGCCGGCGGTTCGGCGTCGAGCACCCGGGCGCCGCCGATCAGGCGCGGTGCGCCCGGCGCCCGCAGCACCACCCGGTCCCCGAAGACCAGCGGCAGTGCCCGGTCGAGGGTGAGCCGGGCGTGGTCGGGGCCCAGCGGGCGCAGCCGGGCAGGCACCGCGGCGGTGCCTGCGTACACGGTGATGCCGGCCGGCGCGTCGGTGAGCGCGCCACCGCCACATCGCCGCACGTCGACGACGCGGGTGAGCGGCCACGCGTCGGGGGTGAGCAGCGCGTGGCCGCGGTGGATGCCGTCGGCGGGCCGGCCGCGCAGGTTCACCGCCACCCGTGCGGTCGGCGCGACCACCGAGTGCGAGCGGCCGCAGCGCTGCAGTCCGCGCACCTCCACCGGGTGGTCGCCGTCGGGGCCGCACAGGTGGAGGCGGTCACCGCGTCGCAGGGTGCCTGCCGCCAACGTGCCGGTCACCACGGTGCCCGCGCCGGTGATGGTGAACGAGCGGTCGATCCACAGCCGCAGCCGGCCCTCGGCGGCCGGGGCGGGCAGGTCGGCCAGCAGCCGGTCCAGGGTGCTGCGTAGGTCGTCCAGGCCCGCGCCGGTCACCGCGGAGACCACCACCGCGGGCGCGTCGGCCAGTCCGGTCTCGGCCAGCTCGGCGCGGGCCTGCGTCAGCACCTCACCGGCCCGGTCGGGGGCCCGGTCGGCGTGGCTGATCACCAGCAGGCCGTGCTCGATGCCCAGCGCGGCGATCGCGTCGCGGTGATCGCCGGATTGCGCGCACCAGCCCTCGTCGGCGGCGACCACGAAGCTCACCACCGGCGCGGGTCCCAGCCCGGCCAGCGTGTTGGCCAGAAACCGTTGGTGGCCCGGCACGTCGACGAACGCCACCTCGCGTCCCGACGGCAACCGAGTCCAGGCGAAGCCGAGGTCGAGGGTGAGACCGCGACGGCGCTCCTCGGCCCACCGGTCGGGCTGCATCCCGGTCAGGGCCGCCACCAGGGTGGTCTTGCCGTGGTCGACATGACCCGCGGTGGCGACGACGTGACCGCCCTCGACGTATCCGCTCACCCGGGTTCACCCGCCGGGCCGGCCACCGCCGCGCGCACCGCCGCCGTCAGCCGCTCGTCGTCGGATTCGGGAACGCAGCGCAGGTCGAGCAGGCACCGGTCGCCGCTGACCCGGGGCAGCACCGCCGGCTCACCGGTGCGCAACCGCGCCGCCGCCGCCACCGGCAGGGCGACCGCCCAGCCGGGCAGCGGCACACCGGGCGCGCCGCCCCCGCCGACCCGGCCGTCGTGGGCCACCACCTCGGCGCCGACCGCGGCGGCCAGCGCGTCGGTGCGCTGCCGCAGTCGGGCCGGGTCGGCGTGCAGCGCGGCGGTGACCGGCGGTGCAGGCCCGGACACGGTGGCCTCCAGCGCCGCCAGGGTGAGTTTGTCGGCGCGCACCGCCCGGGCCAGCGGATGGCGAGCCAGCGCGGCCACCGTGTCGGCGGAGCCGAGGATCAGCCCGGCCTGCGGACCACCGAGCAGCTTGTCCCCGCTGGCGGTGACCACGTCGGCGCCGGCGTTCAGCGCGGCCGCGGCGTCCGGCTCGTCGGGCAACACCGGATCGGCGGCCAGCAACCCACTGCCCAGGTCCACCACCAGCGGCACGCCGTGGCGGCCGGCCAGTTGGGCCAGCTCACCGACGTCGACCGCGGCGGTGAACCCCTGTACCCGGTAGTTGCTGGTGTGCACCTTGAGCACGCAGCCGGTCTGCGGGCCGAGCGCGCCGGTGTAGTCGTCGAGGTGGGTGCGGTTGGTGGTGCCGACCTCGCGCAGCCGGGCGCCGGTGGCGGCGATCAGGTCCGGCAGCCGGAACCCGGCCCCGATCTCGATGAGCTCCCCGCGGCTGACCACCACTTCTTTGCCGGCGGCCAGCGCGGTGGTGGCCAACACCAGCGCCGCGGCCCCGTTGTTGACCACCAGCGCGTCGCCGGCCGCCGGGCAGGCGGCCAGCAGCGCGGCCCGCGCGGCGAGCCCCCGGCGCGACCGCGACCCGGTGGCCAGGTCGAGCTCGACGTCGACGTAGCCGCTGGCGGCGACCAACGCCTCGACCGCGGCCGTCGACAGCGGGGCGCGCCCCAGGTTGGTGTGCACCACCACGCCGGTCGCGTTGAGCACCGGCCGCAACGTCGTAGCGGACCGCTCCGCCAGCTGCGCGGCCACCTCGTCGGCCACCGCCTCCGGCTCCAGTTCGCCGCGCCGCGCCCGCTGCTGGGCGGTACGGATCACCGCGGCCACCACGTGTTCGCCGAGCCGGGCCCGGGCCCGTTCGGCGGCCGCCGAGGCGAGCAACTGATCGGTGCGCGGGATGCGTCGCCGCGGATCGGTCTGGGTCACATCGCTCCCACTCGGTTGGGCTGGCGGAGGCGGACGGGAATCGAACCCGCCAGACCGAGGTGCTCGGCCTCACCGGTTTTGAAGACCGGGGGGACCACCAGGAACCCAAACGCCTCCGCGCCCAACCTAGTCAACGCCGCATCCGGCGGCGCGCGGAGCACCACCCCGGCGGTGCGATGCCCGCGGCTACAGTGCACAGCAGACCCCGATGGAAAGGAACACGATGAGCACCGACGAGGCTCCGCCGTTGGTTCCGGGCGGAACGTTGATCACCGCCACCCCCGAGGAGGGCCGCGCGCTGGCGTTCCAGATCGCCCGCCGCTCGATCAAGAACATCCAGCCCGACGTCGCTGTGCTCAAGGGTGCCCGACCGGCCTATGCCGACGACGCGGACAGCCTGATCGCGGCGGCGCACGTGGTCGCGGTGGAGTTCCAGACCATCGCGTCGGCGAACGACTACTGGCGCAGTTGAGCGGCCGGGAGGGGCCGCTGCGACTCACCGGCTACGCCCACGGTGGCGGCTGCGCCTGCAAGATCCCGCCGGGGGAGTTGGAGGACGCGGTCCGCGGGTTGACCGGCCAGGCCGGGGACGACATCCTGGTCGGCCTTGACGACGGCGACGACGCCGCCGCTGTGCGGGTGGGTCCCGACCTGGCGGTGCTGTCCACGGCCGACTTCTTCACCCCGGTCGTCGACGATCCCTTCGACTGGGGCCGCATCGCCGCCGCCAACGCGTTGTCGGACATCTACGCGATGGGTGGGCGGCCGGTGGTGGCGATCAACCTGGTCGGCTGGCCGCGCGAGGTGTTGCCCTTCGAGGTGCTGCGCGAGGTGCTGCGCGGTGGGCTGGCGGTGGCCGCCGAGGCCGGTTGCCCGGTGCTCGGCGGGCACACCGTCGATGACCCCGAACCCAAGTACGGGATGGCGGTGACCGGGGTCGCCGACCCGGACCGGCTGTTGCGCAACGACGCCGGTGCTCCCGGGCTGCCGTTGACGCTCACCAAACCGATCGGGGTGGGCGTGCTCAACAATCGGCACAAACAGACCGGGGAGGTGTTCGCCGAGGCGGTGGCGAGCATGGTCACCCTCAACCGGGAGGCGGCGGGCGCCGCGCTGGCAGCGGGGATCGGCGCGGCCACCGACGTCACCGGCTTCGGGTTGCTCGGTCATCTGCACAAGCTGTGCCGGGCCTCGGGCGTCGGCGCGGTGCTGCAGGCGTCCGCGGTGCCGGTGCTCGACGGGGTGCGCGAATCGCTGCGCGAAGGGTTCGTCTCCGGCGGCACCCGCCGTAACCTGGATTGGGTGCGCCCGCGGCTGCGGACCGGCCCCGGGGTCACCGAGGACGATCTGCTGTTGCTGGCGGACGCGCAGACCTCCGGCGGCCTGCTGGTCGCCGGAGAACTCCCCGGCCATCCGGTCATCGGAGAGTTGGTGGCCGGCAACGGGATCGAGGTGCGAGCATGAGCGACTTCAAGGTCGGCGACCACGTCGCGTGGAACTCCGAGGCGGGGCACGTCAGCGGCACCATCATCAAGGTGCACACCGACGACGTGGAGTACAAGGGGCACATGCGGCGCTGCAGCCCGGACGATCCGCAGTACGAGATCAAAAGCGACAAGACCGATCACGTCGCGATGCACAAGGGCTCCGCGTTGCACAAGACCGGGAAGTGAGCACCGCTCGGCGACCGGTCAGTGCATCGGACAGCCGCTCGCGGCACCCGCGGTGGTGTCGTGGTGGCGGTAACGGGTGTCGGCCACCCCGCCGCGGCGGGCCAGCAACTCCGCGATCCGGACGTTCACCGTCCACCACGGGTCGCCGTGGCGGGCGCGCAGCAAGCGCCGTACCGATGCGCCCGGAACCGCGTCGAGCACCCTCCGGGATGTGACGTTGACGTGTACGGCCAGGCCGGCCAGCGCCGTCCACGGCTGCAGCGGCACATCGCGGTACGGGGTCGCCGCGACTAGGGCACGCGCCAACGGTTCCCCGCTGTAGTAGGCCACCGCGCCGAGCACCGGCGCCACCGCCGCGCGCGCGAGGAGCCCGGGCACGCCGGAGGCCGCCGCGAGATTGTCCGCCGCGGCCCGGGTCATCATCTCGGTGCCGGACGTCGGACCGCCGGCGTGGGTCACCATGTGGTCGGCCAGCATGATGCCGTCCTCACCGGTGGTCGGGATGATGTCGGGCGCCACGCCGAAGATGTAGGCGATGTAGGCCCAGTAGCGCATGACGTCGTCGATGTCGCGGCGCGATGCGCGGCGGCCGTGGTTGTGGTCGGTCAGCATCGGCAACAGCGCGAAAGTCACCGCGGCGCCCATGGTGGTGCTCGTCGAGATCGGGTTGCCGTTGGCGGCGAAATGCTCGTCGCCCCACGCCCGGCGCAGTCCCATCCGGACCTGCGAGTGCATGAGCCGCACCCGCACGGTGTCCTTGAACTCGACGCTGTGCCGGTCGAGGAACGCGGGCTTGGTAGCGGCGTGGAACCACCTGGCGGTCTCCAGGTTTCGCAGCAGCGGTGCGTTGACGAAGCGTTTGGTCGCTGCGGTCGCCGAGGACACCTCGGCACCGACGAAGGTGCCGATCGCGTCCTGGATGCCCATCCCGAGCTTGCCGGCCAGCGAGCAGTCGATCCAGAGCCGACGCCCGCGCTCCCAACGCTCGGGGTCGTGCCACTCGGGTATCCGGTCCAGACTGGCGAACAGCGCCACCAGTTCTGCCGGCGGATCGGGCACGGCGTCGATGCCGTCATCGAGCGCCTGCTCGAGCAACTGTCGCCCGCGCTTCATCCCGATCACGCGGAAACATTCGACGACCGCGTCCATCAGCTGATCGCCCTGCCAGTAGTGGTCGATGAACAGCGCGAGCAGATCTCGTTGCCGTGCGGTGGGGTTGCGCGGCCGAAACGCTTCGAAGACCCGAAGATCCGACCATGCGGGGTCGGGTTGCAGTCGCGGCGGTGGCGGCCGTAGCGGCATCCCGGGGCGGTGGCAGTAATCGTAGGGGTGGGCCGCTGCCGGTGCGGTGAGGATCCCGGTCATGAGGCGGCCCTGTCGGTGACGGCGCGTAGCCGCGGTGCCACGGCGACCCGACGTCGCGCAGCCTCCACCTCCCGGATCTCCCCGAGCAGGCGCGGCGTGTTCAGCAGTGCCCGCACGGTGTGCCGGTATGCCAGGCGCACCAGCGGATTGGGTTGGCGGAAGCCGACTGCGGCCTGTACCGGTTCGGGCATCATGTCCATGATCACCCAGTAGGCCAGGTCGTAGACCGGGCGCAGCGGGGTGATGCCCGGCGGGTTCAGCAATTGCAGGTATTTGATGTTGTCGGCGTTGAGGCCGACCTCTCTGGCCGACGGGGATTCGGTGAGCACGCGACGGCACTCCGCGCGGCTCTGCGGCAGGTCGGTGCCGCCGAGCGCTTCGCCGATCCGAGCGTACTCCCGGTAGAACCGGTCCAGATCCCTGCCGCGCAAGGGTTTCGGGTGGTAGCGCCGGTGCGCGCCGGCCAACCCGTCGACCACGCTGGCGTAGGTCCAGCGGAAGAACTCCGGTTCGTCGGCGTCGTAGGGTTTGCCGTCGGGTCGGGTTCCCTTGACCCGGTGGTGCATGGCTTTAACCGTCTGGCTCAGGGATTCGGCCGTCTCGGTGGAGCCGTAGATCACGCCGGTGAAGAACGAGAACGTATGGCCGGCACGCACCATCAGGCCGTCTTTGGAGAAGGTGCCGGAACGCACCGTGCCGTCGGGGCGCCGGCCGACCAGCTTGGAGTGGTCATAGACCGCGTACTGAATGTCCTGATGCAGGATGTCGATGATCGCGGTGTTGATCATGCCGACCACCACCGACGGAGTGTGGGTGTGGACGTACCAGGCGGCGCTGTCGGGGCCGAACCAACCCGGGTCGCCGAGCGGGCCGTCGAAGCGGGCCTTTTTGAAGTATTCCGGCCGCTGGATCTCGAAGAACAGGTCCATCGGGTTGAGCAGTGCGGTGGGCCGCCGGCGAAGCTCCGCCCAGATCGGCGAGAGGTCCACCGCTGACCCGTCGTCGAGGGGCAGTACCAGTCGGATGACCTCGTCGAGGGGGTTGAGAGAGGGGAGTAGACCATCGAACGGGGCCATCGTCGTGCCTTTCTGTCGGGCAACTGCTGTGCGCTGCCTCACAATCAAGGCTAAAGTCGAAACCTACTCGACTTCTACTCACTTTTGATGCTCGGATTTCAGCACGAGGGGAGAGGTAAATGACCAGGTCAACTCGTAATACCCCCCGGCAGATACGAGCGCAACGCACAATTGAGGAAATCCTTGACGGTGCGGCTCGGCTTTTGGATCGCGACGGGTACCGAGGGTTGTCGACCAATCGGATCGCCGCGGAGGCCCATCTGAGCATCGGCACCGTGTACCGCTACTTCACCGACAAGGATGCGATCGTTCTCGCGCTGCGCGGCCGCGCCGAAGAGGACATCATGCGCAGGCTGGTGGCCGCACTCGCCGAGGCGCTGACCATGGAGGTCACCGGCGGTGCCCGTCACGTGCTCGCGGTGCTGGTCGAGGCGCTCGAGGACCATCGTGGGGTGATGGGCGCGGTCATCAACGACCTGCCGATGGGCAGCCAGAGCAACGTGCTGCCCCACATCGAAGAACACCTCCACCACTTGGCCAGGTTGACGCTGCTGCAGCACTATCCGCAGCTCGGCTCAGCCGACGCCGACGAGATCATCTACCTGGGCATGGGCACGGTCCTCCAGCTGGCCCTGCGCATCGCGATCGACCGGCCACCCGCGATGAGCAAGGAATCGCTGCTGGACCGGGCGGCCGCGCTCCTGGTGGGGGCGAACCAGATTCTGGCGGCGCAGACCGCGGCCGAGGGCGGCTGACCGAACCTCGGCTACCCGACTGTGGTGATGCCGTCGTCGACGACGCCCGCGGCCCGGCGGGCCGCCAGCCGACGCTTCTGCGGCTCGACGGTGTAGCGCGGGTCCTTCGCCGAGGCGATCCCGGCCTCGAAGATGCCCAGCCGGGTCAGCGCCGAGCCGGCGAGCAGCGCCAGGCCCGACAGCGCCGCCACCGGCCGATACCGCCCGCCCAGCGCGGTGCCGACCCCACCGGCCAGCACCAGGCGTTGCGCCCACCGCAACTGCCGCCCGGGCCGGCCCTGGTGCAGTGGTTCGACCGTGACGGGGTCCATCCGCTGCTCCATCACCCGGGTCGCCACCAGGTCGGCGACCACACCGAGAAGTGCGAACCGCCGGGCCGGTGCGGCCTCCCCGATCGGGGTGGTGATCATGGCCAGGCCACCGGCCGCCAGGCTCGCCGAGCCGGCGAACACGAACGGCAGGTCGCGGTGGGCGTCGTTCCAGGTCGGAACCGCGGTGTCGCCCAGCAGGACCGCGGTGTAGACGGCCAGCGGCGGGGCCAGCAGCGCGGCTTCCAGGCCCGCCGCAGGTGCTGTCGCGTGCAGCACCGGGCGCAGCCGCCCCAGCGGCAGTCGGCCGCCGCTGAGCCGATCCACCTCGGCGGCCGCGGCCACCCCCGCGCCCGCCCCGAACGCCGACAGCAGCCACGAGCCCAGGTTCATCGGTGAGGTCGGCTTCACGATGCGCAGCATGTTCACGAAACGCTCCGGGCGGCCCAGGTCGGCGATGAGCGCGACGGCTCCCAGTCCGGTCGCGGTCAGTGCGGCCAGCCGGGAATTGCGCCGCAGGACGGGCCGGCCGGTCAGTTGCGCACCGGCGGCCAACACCGCCGAGCCGCCGGCCACGCCGCCGAAGAACAGGTAGGCGGCGATCTTCTCGTCCCACGGCGGTGGCTTGACCACCGGGCGGCCGTAGTAGGAACTGAACTCCACATCGGGCACCATCGGGGCCTCACGCCGGCCCCCTCGGCGGCGGCGCTTGCCGCCGGCACGGCCGGCGGGCACGGGCGGTGGTGCGCTCATCGTCGCCCCCGCCAGAACGCCACCGCGGCGGCGCCGGCCATCCCGGCCGCCGCCCACAGCGATCGGGTGAACATCGCCGGCAGATCGGCGGTGGGCACCCGTGGATCCGGCGGCAGCCCGTAGACCTCCGGCTCGTCGAGCAGCAGGAAGATCGACCCGGTTCCGCCGACGCCGTCGTGGTCGTTGGCGCCGTAGAGCCGGGCCTCGGTCAGGCCCTGGGTGTGCAACTCGGCTACCCGGGCGCGGGCGCGGGCCAGCATATCGTCGCGGTCACCGAACCGGATCGACTCGGTGGGGCAGGTCTGGGCGCAGGCCGGCTGCTCGCCGTCCACCAGCCGGTCATAGCACATCGTGCACTTCTGGGCGATGCCTGATTCCCGATGTTGCGGTCCCCGTTCGGTTTTCGGCGCCGCGAGGCCGTCGGCGCGCCGTTCGATCACCCCGAACGGGCAGGCCGCCACGCAGTTGCCGCACCCGTTGCAGATGTCGTCCTGGACCACCACGGTGCCGAACTCGGTGCGGAACAGCGACCCGGTGGGGCAGACGTCCAGGCAACCGGCGTGGGTGCAGTGCTTGCACACGTCGGAGGCCATCAGCCAGCGGAACTCCGGGGTGTCCGGTGGGCCGGTGTCCTCGACGTCACCGGGTTCGGGCGGGGCGCCGATGCGCGGCATCCCCAGGTCGGTCAGGGCACGCCCGGCCTCGCGGGCCTCGGCGATCCGGTCCTCGGTCTGCTCGACGAACGCCACGTGCCGCCAGGTGTTGGCGCCCAGTTCCCCGGTGTTGTCGTAGGAGGAGCCGCGCAGCGTCAAGTCGCCGTCGCCGGGCAGTCGGTTCCATTCCTTGCAGGCCACCTCGCAAGCCTTGCAGCCGATGCAGATCGAGGTGTCGGTGAAAAACCCCTTCCGCGGCGGTGCGTCGGGCCATCGTGCGTCGCGGCTGGGATCGGTCGGCCCGGTGAGCTGCCCCATCAACCCTCCTGTTCCGGCTCGGTGACGCGTCGGTTGCCGGTCTCGATCGTCGCACCCGCCCGGTTGCGGTACTCCTCGACCAGGTCCAGCAGCGCCGGGCCACGCGGGCGGCGGCCGGCGCGGATGTCACAGGACCCGGCCTTCGACGACTGGATCTGCACGTTGGGATCCAGGGTGAGGCCCAGCAGGTCGTTGGCGGCGTCGCCGCTGACCACCGCGTCGCCGCCGACCCCCCAGTGGTAGGGCAGGCCGATCTGGTGGACGGTGTGCCCGGCGATGACCAGCGGGGTCATCCGCTCGGTGACCAGCACCCGTGCCTCGATCGCCGCGCGCGGGGAGACGATCGTCGCCCAGCCGTACGGTTCCAGTCCGCGTTCGGCGGCCAGTTCGGGGGAGACCTCGCAGAACATCTCCGGCTGCAGCTCGGACAGGTACGGCAGCCAGCGGCTCATCCCGCCGGCCGTGTGGTGCTCGGTGAGCCGGTAGGTGGTGAACACATACGGGTAGACCTCGGCGCCCGGGCTGCCCGCGCTGGGGGCGGCGAGGTTGTCCGCGCGCGGCAGCATCACCCGTGCGGGGCTCTGCTGTTGCGGGTAGAGCGGGTTGGCCACCGGTGACTCCGGCGGCTCGTAGTGGGTGGGCAGCGGGCCGTCGACCACGCCGCTGGGCGCGAAGAGCCAGCCCTTGCCGTCCGCCTGCATGACGAACGGGTCGTCGCCGGCCAGCGCATCCGGCCCGCCCAGCGACGGGCCGGGGCGGGCGCCGGGGGCGCGGTCGGCGGGGAAGTCGGGCACGTCGTCGCCGACCCAGCGCTGCTGCTGCTCGTCCCACCACAGGTAGCGCTTGCGTTCGCTCCACGGCCGGCCCTGCGGGTCCGCGGAGGCGCGGTTGTACAGGATCCGCCGGTCGGCCGGCCACGCCCAGCCCCACTCCGACTGGCTGGGGCCGTCGCCGCCGTGGGGCACCCGTCGCGCCGCCCGGTTGATGCCGCCGGCGTACACCCCGGTGTAGATCCAGCAGCCCGCGGCGGTGGACCCGTCGGCGCGCAGCTCGGTGAACGACGACAGCGGGACGCCCGCGTCGGGGCCGTCGAGGCGGGTGCCGTTGATCTCGGCCAGCACCGCCTCGGGGTCCGGCTCACCGTGCTCGTCGACCGGGTAATCCCAGGTCAGATCCAGTAGTGGGCGGTCCCGCGGGTCGGTGGAGCCGGCCAGTCGGGCCCGGATCCGGTTGCCCAGCTCGACGAAGAACTGCAGTTCGCTCTGGCAGGCGCCGGGCGGTGTCACCGCCTGGTGCCGCCACTGCAGCAGCCGCTGGGTCTGGGTGAAGGTGCCGGCCTTCTCGACGTGGTTGGCCGCGGGCAGGAAGAACACCTCGGTGTCGATGTCGGCGGCTCGCAGTTCACCCGAGGCGATCTCGGGACCGTCCTTCCACCAGGTGGCCGACTCGATGAGGTTGAAGTCGCGTACCACCAGCCATTTCAGGTGCGCCATGCCCAGCCGCTGCATCCGGCCGTTGGCCGAGCCGACCGCCGGATTCTGGCCGAGTAGGAAATAGCCCTCCACCTCGTCGGCGAGCATCCCGGTCACCGTCTGGTAGGTGCCGTGCGCGCCGTTGATCCGGGGCAGATAGTCATACGCCCAGTCGTTGTCCGGGCGCGCCGCCTCGCCCCACCAGGCTTTGAGCAGGCTCGTCAGATAGGCGTCGGTGTTGGCCCAGAAACCCTTGCGGCTGTGCGGCCCGACGGCGTCGACGTAGTCGGTGAGGCTGTCGTGCACCCCGGCGCGCGGCATCGGCAGATAGCCCGGCAACAGGTCGTAGAGGGTCGGGATGTCGGTGGAGCCCTGGATGCTGGCGTGCCCACGCAGCGCCATGATCCCCCCGCCGGGGCGGCCGATGTTGCCCAGGAGTAACTGCAGAATCGTTGCGGTGCGGATGTATTGGGCGCCGAAGCTGTGCTGCGTCCAGCCCACGGCGTAGGCGAAGCAGGTGGTGCGATCGCGTCCGGAGTTGGCGGTCACGGCCTTGGCGAGGTAGTCGAAGTCGGCGACGCTGATGCCGCACACGTCGGCCACCATCTGCGGGGTGTAGCGGGCGTAGTGACGTTTGAGGATCTGGAAGACACTCTGCGGATGGGTGAGGGTCTCATCGCGGACGATGATGCCGTCGCGGCGCTGGTAGGCCCAGGTTGAGCGGTCATAGGTGCCGGTATCGGCGTCGAACCCGGAGAACAGCCCGCCGAGATCCTCGGTGTCCCGGTAGTTTTCGTCGATCAGCGTGGCGGCGTTGGTGTACGCGCGTACGTACTCGTCGAACCACAGGTCGTAGCTGAGCACGTGGTTGATCAGCGCGCCGAGCAACACGACATCCGACCCGGCCCGGATCGGCAGATGCTTGTCGCAGACCGCCGAGGTGCGGGTGAACCGCGGGTCGACGTGGATGACGGTGGCGCCGCGGGCGCGGGCCTCAGCCACCCACTGGAAACCCACCGGGTGGCACTCGGCCATGTTGGAGCCCTGGATGACGATGCAGTCGGCGTTGGCCATGTCCTGCAGGCTCTGGGTGGCGCCGCCTCGCCCGAACGAGGTTCCCAGACCGGGAACCGTGGCGGAGTGTCAAATACGGGCCTGGTTCTCGATCTGGATGGCGCCCGCTGCGGTGAACAACTTTTTGATCAGGTAGTTCTCTTCGTTGTCCAGGGTGGCGCCGCCGAGCGCGGCGATGCCCATCGTGCGGTACAGCGGGCGGCCGCGGTCGTCGACGTCCTGCCAGGTGCGCCTGCGGGACTCGACGAACCGGTCGGCGATCATGTCGATCGCGGTGTGCAGGTCCAGCGGCTGCCAGTCGGTGGCGCGCGGTGCACGGTAGAGCACGGTGGTCTGCCGGCCCGGCGAAGTCACCAGTTGGGTGCTGGCCGCGCCCTTCGGGCACAGCCGGCCGCGGGAGATCGGCGAGTCCGGGTCACCCTCGATGCCGACGACCTTCTCGTCTTTGACGAAGACCCGCTGACCGCAGCCGACCGCGCAGTACGGGCAGACGCTCTGCACCACGCGGTCGGCGGTGGCGGTGCGCGGCTCGGTGGCGCGGGTGGCGGCCGACGTCGCCGCCGGGCCGCGGCCCAGCAGGTCGCCGGTGCGCAGCTGACGCAGCACCGGCCAGTCCAGGAAAAACTTGCGGGCAGCCATGCCCTTGAGGTTAGCCCGTCACCGCCCGCCCGCCAGCGCGATCCTGTGTTCACGTTCGGCCTCGAGCGTGAACCTGTGCGCACGCTCGAGAGGGCGAGCGCCGATGGTCGAGCTCAGTGCAGCTTGTTCAACTCGGTGAGCGCCAAGGTGGAGTGCGCGTAGGCGCCGCCGGCGCGCATCTCGGCGGCCACCCAGATCGCCTCCATGATCTGCTCATCGGAGGCGCCCTTGCGGTGGGCGAGTTTGGTGTGGCCCTGGATGCAGTACGGGCACTGGGTGACGTGTGCGACCGCGACCGCGATCAGCTGTTTGGTCTTCTCGTCCAGGGCGCCCTCGGCGAAGACCGCCTTGGAGAACGCCTCGAACGCCTCGTTCGCCTTCGGGGTCAGTTCCTTGCGGCGGTTGTAGATGTCGGCGGTGGCGGCAGGGTAGATCTCATCGGCCATGGATGTCTCCGTTCCTGATCGGGTGCTCGGCGACTCAGTCGAGCAGTTGGCGCAGTACGTACTGCATGATCCCGCCGTGGCGGTAGTAGTCCGCCTCGCCGGGGGTGTCGATGCGCACCACGGCGTCGAACTCGGTGTCCCCGGCCTTGACGCGCACCGTGTCCGGGATGTCGTCGGCCAGCGCCGTCACACCGGTGATGTCGAAGGTCTCCTCGCCGGTCAGGCCGAGGGATTCGGCGTTCTCGCCGTCGGGGAACTGCAGCGGAAGCACCCCCATGCCGATCAGGTTCGACCGGTGGATGCGCTCGTAGGACTCGGCGATCACCGCCTGCACCCCGAGCAGGATGGTGCCTTTGGCCGCCCAGTCCCGGGACGAACCGCTGCCGTACTCCTTGCCGGCCAGAATCACCAGCGGGGTGCCCGCTTCCAGGTAGTTCACCGAGGCGTCGTAAATGGTGGTGACCGGAGCGTCATCCCGGGTGAAGTCGCGGGTGAAACCGCCCTCGGTGTCCGGCGCCAACTGGTTGCGCAACCGGATGTTGGCGAACGTGCCCCGGATCATCACCTCGTGGTTGCCGCGCCGGGACCCGTAGGAGTTGAAGTCCTTGCGCTCGATGCCGTGCCCGGACAGGTACTTACCCGCGGGGGAGTCCGCGCGGATGGAGCCGGCCGGGCTGATGTGGTCGGTGGTCACCGAGTCGCCCAGCTTCGCCAACACCCGCGCGCCGGTGATGTCGCTCAACGGCTGCGGCTCGCGGGTCATCCCGTCGAAATACGGCGGCTGACGCACATAGGTGGAGTCCGGGTCCCACTGGAAGGTGGCGCTGTCGGGCACATCGAGGCTGCGCCAGTGGTCGTCGCCGGTGAACACGTCGCCGTAGCTCTTGGTGAACATCTCGGCCTGCAGGTTGTCGTCGATGATCTCGGCGACGTCGGCCTCCGACGGCCAGATGTCGCGCAGATAGACCGGCTCACCGTCGCTGCCGGTGCCCAACGGGTCGTTGAGCAGGTCGACGTGCAGGCTGCCGGCCAGCGCGTAGGCGACCACCAGGGGCGGGGAGGCCAGGAAGTTCATCTTGGTCTCCGGGTGGATGCGGCCCTCGAAGTTGCGGTTACCCGACAGCATCGAGCACACCGTCAGGTCGTTGTCGTCGACGGCCTTGCTCACCTCGGGGATCAGCGGACCGGAGTTACCGATGCAGGTGGTGCAACCGTAGCCCACCAGGTTGAACCCCAGCTTGTCCAGATATGCGGTGAGCCCGGCCTTTTCGTAGTAATCGGTGACCACCCGCGACCCGGGCGCCAGCGTGGTCTTCACCCACGGCTTGCGGCTCAGACCCTTCTCGACCGCGTTCTTGGCCAGCAGCGCCGCGCCCACCATCACCGACGGGTTCGACGTGTTGGTGCAGGAGGTGATCGCGGCGATCACCACGTCACCGTTGTCGAGTTCGAAATCGGTCCCGTCGGACAGTTTCACCTTGGTCGGCTCGGACGGCCACTCGTGCTCCTTGCCGTCGAACCGCACGACGCGCGGCCGGCCCGCCGCCTGACTGACCTCACCGAAGGCGATCGGGTCGCTGGCCGGGAAGGAGTCCGCGGAGGCCTCGTCGAGTTCGGAGAGCGCCTGCGCGGTGGTCTCCGCGCCGGCCAGCAGCGCGCCGACCGCCTGCGGGGCCGCGCGCAGCGGGATGCGGTCCTGGGGGCGTTTGGGTCCGGCGATCGAGGGCTCCACCGTCGCGAGATCCAACTCGATGACCTGGGAGTAGTCCGGCTCGTGGTCGGGGTCGTGCCACATGCCCTGTTCTTTGGTGTAGGCCTCGACCAGCTTGATCTGGTGTTCGGAGCGTCCGGTCAGCCGCAGATAGTCCAACGTGACCTGGTCGACCGGGAAGATGGCACACGTCGCCCCGTACTCGGGACTCATGTTGCCGATCGTGGCGCGGTTGGCCAGCGGCACGTTGGCCACGCCGGGGCCGAACAGTTCGACGAACTTGCCGACCACCCCGGTGCTGCGCAGCAGTTCGGCGACGGTGAGCACCAGGTCGGTGGCGGTCGTGCCGGGCTGCATCTCACCGGTGAGCTTGAGGCCCACCACCGGCGGGATCAGCATCGACAGCGGCTGGCCGAGCATGGCCGCCTCGGCCTCGATGCCGCCGACGCCCCAACCGAGGACCCCGAGGCCGTTGACCATCGGGGTGTGGCTGTCGGTGCCGACCAGGGTGTCGGGGTAGGCCTGCTTGCCGTTGTCGCCGACGCGGGTGAACACCACCCGCGCCAGGTACTCCAGGTTCACCTGGTGGCAGATACCGGTGCCCGGCGGCACCACCGAGAAGTCCCGGAAGGCCTGCTGGCCCCAGCGCAGCAGCTGGTAGCGCTCGGAGTTGCGCTGGTATTCCAGGTCGACGTTGACCTTGAACGCGTCGGCCCGGCCGAACACATCGGCGATCACCGAGTGGTCGATCACCAACTCCGTGGGGCACAGCGGGTTGATGGCCTCGGTGTCACCGCCGAGTTCGGCGATGGCATCCCGCATCGCGACCAGGTCCACCACACACGGCACCCCGGTGAAGTCCTGCATCAGCACCCGCGCCGGGGTGAACGCCACCTCGCGGCCGTGGGCGGCCGACGGGTCCCAGTTGGCCAGCGCCCGTACCTGCTCGTCGGTGACCATCCGGCCGTCCTCGTTGCGAAGCAGGTTCTCCAGCAGCACCTTGAGGCTGTAGGGCAGCCGCTTGGAACCCTCGACGCGGTCCAGTCGATAGATCTCGTAGGTGGTGTCGTCGACGGTGAGCTGGTCGCGCGCGCCGAAACTGTCATTGGAGCTGGCCATGACTGGACCCCCTCAACGGTCGGTGGAGCTGGTCTTACCCTCCAACCTAGTCATAAACCCCGGCCCGGGGCAGGGGCTTTCGGAACCCGGTGTGAGCCCGGCGGATTCGCTTCCGCACCACCCACCCCGCTACCCGTGGGCGATCTTCAGCATCTCGGCGACGTCGACCAACTTGACCCGCGGGCGGCCGTGCGGCTCACCGGTGGAGCGCTCGTGGGCGTCGATCGCACGCCAGTGGTCGTTGGTCACCAGCTTCGGCTGCCGCGACACCAGCCATTCCATCAACTCCGTGCTGCGCTCCGCGCCGCTGGTGTCGATGCCGGCGGCGGCCAGATCGGCCGCCAGGGTCGCCACGGTCGCCGCCGAGTCGCTCTTGTTGGAGCCGATGACCCCCGACGGGCCGCGTTTGATCCAGCCGACGACGTACTGGTTACGGGTGCCCTCGATGCGCCCGTCGGTGTGCGGGATGGTGCCGGAGCGCTCGTCGAACGGCAGCCCCGGGGTGGGCACACCGCGGTAGCCCACCGAGCGGACCACCAGTTCCGCGGGCATCACCTCGCGTTCGCCGGTGTCCGCGGCCACCACCCTGCCGTCTTCGCCGGTGACCAGTTCGTTGCGGCCCAGCACGATCTCCTGCACCTGCCCGTCACCACGGATCTCGATCGGGGAGGTGCGGAACCGGAACACGATCCGCCGGTTGCCGGGGGTCAGCTCGGCGCCGACGTAACTGCGCAGCACTTTGACGTTCTGCTTGGGATGCTTGCCCGCCGCGTCGATGTCGGCGTCGGTGATGCCGTCGAACTCCGCGGCGTCGATGACCACGTCGACGTTGGCCAGTCCCTTGAGCGTGCCCAGTTCCCGCAACTCCGGGCTGGTGAAGGTGGCCTGCAGCGGCCCGCGGCGGCCGATGATCACCACTTCCTGGATGTCGCACGGGTTGAGTAGATCCAGTGCGTGATCGGCGATGTCGGTGGTGCGCAACTCGGTCGGGTCGGTGACCAGGATCCGGGCCACGTCCAGCGCGACGTTGCCGTTGCCGACGACGACCGCGCGGTGGCAGGACAGGTCCGGGGTCTTGTCGTGGAAGTGCGGATGGGCGTTGTACCAGCCGACGAAGTCGACCGCGGCCACACTGCCCGGTAGGTCCTCGCCCGGGATCCCGAGGTGCCGGTCGGATTGCGCCCCGATCGCGTAGATGACCGCGTCGTAGCGCTCGGCCAGTTCGTCGGGGTGCACGTGTTCACCGATGCGCAGGTTGCCGAAGAACCGGAACCGCGGGTCCTCGGCGATCTTGTCGAACTGGGCGCTGATCGACTTGATCTTCGGGTGGTCGGGGGCGACCCCGGAACGCACCAGCCCCCACGGGGTGGGCAGCATCTCCAGCATGTCGACGCGCACGTCGGTGTCGTCGAGTTTCAGCAGCGAAGCCGCCGCGAAGAACCCGGACGGACCGGAACCGACGATGGCCACATGATAGGGGCGCATTCTCCAGCTTTCTGTCGTCGCCGGCCACGGCACGCGGGGCTGCCGCGTCGTAGCCGTGTGATGCATCTGACCGCTGCCTTCGATGCTAGCCCCGACCGGGCGGGCGGTGGCCGGTTACGCCGGTAACCTGGTGACTCGTGGAAACCGACCGGCAAGCCGACATCGCCGCCCTCGACGTCACCCTGACCACCGTGGAGCGGGTGCTCGACGTCGAGGCGCTGCGTGCGCGGATCACCCAACTCGAGCAGGAGGCCTCCGACCCCAACCTGTGGGACGACCAGGCCAACGCCCAACGCGTGACCAGCCAACTGTCCCAGTCCCAAGGCGAGTTGCGCCGCGTGGAGGAGCTGCGGGGCCGGCTGGATGATCTGCCGGTGCTCTACGAACTGGCGGCCGAGGAGACCGGCGCCGCCGGCGAGGACGCCCACGCCGAAGCCGACGCCGAACTGCGCGCGCTGCGCGCCGACATCGAGGCGATGGAGGTGCGCACCCTGCTCTCCGGTGAGTACGACGAGCGTGAGGCGCTGGTCAACATCCGCTCCGGCGCCGGCGGGGTCGACGCCGCCGACTGGGCCGAGATGCTGATGCGGATGTACATCCGGTGGGCCGAGAAACACAACTACCCGGTCGAGGTGTTCGACACCTCCTACGCCGAAGAAGCCGGCATCAAAAGCGCCACGTTCGCGGTGCACGCCCCGTTCGCCTACGGAACGCTGTCAGTGGAGCAGGGCACCCACCGGCTGGTGCGGATCAGCCCGTTCGACAACCAGAGCCGCAGGCAGACCTCGTTCGCGGAGGTGGAGGTGCTGCCGGTGGTGGAGACTACCGACCACATCGAGATCCCGGAGAGCGACGTGCGCGTGGACGTGTATCGCTCCAGCGGCCCGGGTGGGCAGTCGGTCAACACCACCGACTCGGCGGTGCGGCTGACCCACGTGCCCACCGGGATCGTCGTCACCTGCCAGAACGAGAAGTCGCAGCTGCAGAACAAGGTTGCCGCGATGCGCGTCCTGCAGGCGAAACTGTTGGAGCGCAAGCGATCCGAGGAGCGTGCCGAACTCGATGCGCTCAAGGGCGACGGCGGCAGCTCGTGGGGCAACCAGATGCGCTCCTATGTGCTGCACCCCTATCAGATGGTCAAGGACCTGCGCACCGAACACGAGGTCGGCAACCCCAGCGCGGTGCTCGACGGCGACATCGACGGCTTCCTGGAATCCGGGATCCGTTGGCGCAACCGTCCCGAGGAGGACTGAGCGGCGAGCATGACCGGCACCGACTACGCGGCCCTGCCGCTGGAGCACACCTGGCAGCGGTTCTGGCACGGCGACATCGGGGTCTGGATCCTCGACAAGGGATTGCGGATCACGCTGCTGGTTCTCGGCGCGGTGCTGGCGGCGCGGTTCATCAACTGGGCGGCCCGCCGGATCGCGCGGCGTTTCGAGGAGGAGTTCCAAAGCGGCGACGCGTTGGTGCGCTCCGAGGAGTCCAAGCACCGCCAGGCGCTGGCCGCGGTGATCTCCTGGGGCTCGATCGTGCTGTTGTTCGTGGTGGTCGCGGTCAAGATCACCGACATCGTCGACGTGCCGATCGGTTCGCTGGCCGCCCCGGCCGCGGTGCTCGGCGGTGCGCTGGGTTTCGGCGCCCAGAAACTGGTGCAGGACCTGCTCAGCGGCTTCTTCCTGATCCTGGAGCGCCAGTACGGCTTCGGTGACCTGGTGCGCCTGGAGTTGACCTCCACCGCGATCGCCGAAGGCACCGTCGAGGACGTCACCTTGCGGGTGACCAAGCTGCGCACCGCCGACGGTGAGGTGTACACCGTGCCCAACGGGCAGATCGTCGAATCGCTGAACATGTCCAAGGACTGGGCCCGTGCGGTGGTCGACATCCCGGTGCCCACCAGCGCGGATCTCAGCGTGGTCAACGAGGTGCTGCACGGGGTGTGCGAACGCGCCGTGGAGAAGGACACCCCGCTGCACGACCTGTTGTCGGGAAAGCCGACGCTGATGGGGGTGGAGAGCATCCAACTCGACACCGTCAACCTGCGGATGGTCGCCCGCACTCTGCCCGGTAAGCAGTTCGAAGTCGGCCGGCGGCTGCGTGCGCAGGTGCTGCGCGCGCTGGCCGATGCCGGTGTGGTCACCACCGGCGGTGGCGGGGGAGCCCGGGTGGGTG
>NZ_LQPZ01000026.1 GCF_002102395.1 Mycolicibacillus trivialis | reverse complement strand
TCCGGCGGCGGCGGCGCATCCGGCGGCGGCGGTGGGAGATCCGGCGGGGGCGGAGGCGGCAGATCCGGTGGTGGCGGAGGCGGCAGATCCGGTGGTGGCGGCGGCGCGTCCGGCGGAGGAGGCGGCTCGGCCGGTTGGTCCCACCCGTCCATCGGCAAGAACATGTGATTGGTGAACTGCGGCTGGTAGGCGCCCGGGCCGCCGATCTGCACTCCCCCGCCTTCCCCGCTGGAGACCGAGGTTCCGTCTGGCAGGGTCGCCGCGGTGTGGTTGGCGTTCCAGCCGATGACCAGTGCGTTGGGGGCGGTGCCGTACTGGAAGCCACGCTCGAGCAGCGCGGCCTCCTCGTTGGCGGTGTGGAACCGGTCGCCGAACGCCGGCCGTCCGGCAGCGGTGTTGGCCACCCAGGACACCAGGCCGGAACAGTCGGTGCCGGCCGGACTGTCCCCGCCCGGCACATAGGGCGTGCCGGCCACCTGATTGATCAGCGACATAATCGAAGCCAGTACGAACACAGCGCGAGACATTAACAATCACAATTCGCAGTCCACCAATTATTGTGGCGACCCTCACGTTCACTTCCGAAAATGCGTTCGGCTACATTTTCGGTCGCCAAACGAACCGAAGGTTGCGTATATCACCAGGTCAGCCAGTATCTTCCGCGCGGCTAGGATATGCACTTATGACATTTTCCCGACCGTTGGAATTGCCGAGCGATAACGGTGGCGTCGCATCACGGCTTCATTCGAACGCTGCCATCGATTCATGTTCGACGTCAACGTCGAGCCAATAACCACGCTTCACCATCGGCCTCGCCACCGGCGATCGGGTGCAGTGCGGCGAAGGCCGTAGCCAACTCACCACGGGCAGCGCGGTGTCGCCCCGGTGCGGCACCGACCTCGCTGAGCACCGCGATCGCCAACAGTCCACCCGGTTCCAGTCGTTCCACGATCTGCGCGTCCAGCCGGCGGTCCCGAAACCGGTGGCACAGCACCACCGACACCGCGGGTCCGGGTGGCAGACCCGCGTCGAGGTCGACGACATCGAAGCGGCAGGCGTCGGCGACTCCACCGTGGGCCGCGAGGTCGCGGGCCTGCTCGACGGCCACCGGAGAGACGTCGACGCCCCATACCGCCAGTCCGCGACGCGCCAACCACACCGATCCGGCCCCCGCACCGCACGCCAGGTCCAGCGCAGTCCCGCTGGTGGGAAAGGTCTCGGCGTGGCCGGCGAACGCCGCGGGGACCTCGACCGTCCCGGGTGATGGCGCGGCTCGTGCGGCGTAGCGCTCATCCCAGCGGAGCCGATCGCGCTCACTCATCGGTTGCCGCCGTCACCGTGGCCGCGGCGCGTACATGATGACGCCGACACCGACCAGACAGGTCAGGGCGCCCACGACGTCCCAGCGATCGGGGCGGAACCCGTCCAGCGCCATTCCCCAGACCAGCGATCCGGCGACGAAGACGCCACCGTAGGCCGCCAGGATCCTGCCGAAATGCGCGTCCGGCTGCATCGTGGCGACGAAACCGTAGGCGCCCAACGCGATCACACCCAGACCGATCCACAGCCACCCGCGGTGTTCGCGGACGCCCTGCCAGACCAGCCACGCGCCACCGATCTCGAACAGTGCCGCCACCGCGAACAGTCCGACCGACTTCGCCACCAGCATCGGCCCATCCTCCCAGCTACGCGCGGTCGGCGGACACCGCGGTGTCGGCCGGCGCCGATAAACTCACCACCACGAGAAAGGCTCGCCATGACGACGCTGACCTTGGGCAGTTACCCGGCCAAAAAGTGCGCCCGGCGCACCCATAACGAACATGTCCCCGGGGGCACCGAAGTGGTCGAGGTCTCCGCGGATGTCCGCGCGATGCGCGAGCAGGGCCGCGTCTTCGAAGCCGGGATCATCGAGGAGATCCGTCGCTCTCACGGCGCCTCCCCCGACGTCGTGATCCTCGATGGTCGCTCGCCGGACGCCGCCGTCGACGCGATGGATCGTGGCGTGACGATGATCGTCGGGGCGCGTCTGCCCGATGTCGGTGGGCGCTCCGGTGCTCCCGACGTGCTCATCCGGTACGCCGGCGGCTACCTGCCGGTCGACATCAAAAACCACCAGACGATCACCGCCGCCGGCCGCAACGCAGAGGTCGAGGTGTCCCCGCTCGCCGGGCCCACCGACCGGCTCCGGTGCGCCGGCTACTCCAACAAGGGCAAGTCGTGGCACGACGACGTCCTGCAGCTGGCCCACTACACCCGGATGCTCCAGGATCTGGGCCGGCATCCGGGCGTCGCCGTCGGCGGCATCATCGGCACGTCCGACCTCTCGGCGCTGGCGGGAGCGCACATCGGCATCACCTGGTATGACCTGGCGGCCGAGACGATCCAGACCTACTCGGCCTCCAGTCCGACGCGCCGGCGGAACCGCTCGCCGTTGCAGCGTTACGACCACGAGTTCGGGTTTCGGCAGCAGGTGGCGGCGGCGGCGCGCAGCGGCGACGAACTCGTCCGGCCGTACCGGATCGATGAATGCGCGACCTGTGAGTGGTTCGAGCACTGCGCGCAGGTCGTCGGCGCCGAGGATGCCTCGTTCGCCACCGAGACCGGCCACCTCAACGTCCGGCAGTGGCGGTACCTGTACGCCCGCCACGGCGATGGCGGTCGATTGAGTGTCGAGCGGTTGGCCGGCATCGATCCGGAGGAGTCCGCCGAGGAGTTCCGCGCGCAGTCGGTGGGCACCGCCGGCTCAGCCAAGCGCTTGGCGGCGGTGATCCGCCGCGCGGATATGCGGATGCGTGGCGTGGACCTGGAACTGGTGGGTACGTCGCTGCCGGAAGTGCCCAGCGCCGACATCGAGGTCGACTTCGACATCGAGTGGGACTTCGACGGCCGGATTTATCAGTGGGGGTTGCGGATCCGGGAGGGCCAGGACGAGACGACAGCGCGCTACGAGCCGATCGTGTCGTTCGAACCGCTCGATGACGACACCGAGGCAGTGATGGCCGATGAGTTCGCGCGACGCATCGCGGCGCTGCGCGCCGAAGCCGACCGGCACGGTCGGTCCGTCCGCGTTTTCCACTGGTCGCACCCGGAGATCAGCCGCACCGAGCGGTTCCCGGCCGTGCACTCGGCGCTCGACGGCCTCACCGAGGACCTGCACCGGTGGTTCAGCACGCAGTATTTCTGCCGCACCTCCGGGTCGATCAAGCGGGTGGCCGGACTCTTCGGGTATCGGTGGGAGGTCGACGACGCCGGCGGGCTGGCGTCGATGCGCTGGATCGAGGCCGCCCGCGCCGGCGGTGCCGGCGCCGAGGAGGCCCGGCAGTGGTGCCTGCGCTACAACCACTGCGACGTCACCGCTCAAGCGGTGATCCGGGACAGGTTGCGTGCCTGGCGTTGACGCCCTCTCGGTCGGCGTAGCCGCCGGGCCGGGCGGTGCGGCTACTCGTCGCCGCGGGTCACCGGGCGGTCCGGCTCGGAACTCCATTGCGACCACGAGCCTGGGAACAGGGCCGCGTGCCGGCCCAGCACGGCCATCGCCGCGATCGGCACGGTCGCGCTGACCCCTGAGCCGCAGTAGACGCCGACCTGGCCGTGCCGGTTGATGTCGCGGTCGGCGAGCAACGCGGTGAGGGTGTCGTCGTCGAGGAAGGTGCCGTCGTCGGCCAGGACCGCCGCGAACGGCAGGTTCTTGGCGCCGGGGATGTGTCCGGCGACCGCGTCGGCCGGTTCGTTCTCGCCGCGGTAACGTTCCGGCGGCCGGGCGTCCAGCAGGGTCACTACGCCGTCGGCCGCCTGCTGCGCGGTGATCGTCAGCCGGCTGCCCGAGTACAAATCGTCCTGCGACAGCGTCACGTCTCCTGGTTGCGGCTGCACGGGTCCGGTCTCCATCCGGCCACCGGCCGCCCGCCATGCGCCCAGTCCACCGTCAAGGATGCGCACATCGGTGAGGCCGGCCGCGGTCAGCACCCACCACGCCCGGCCCGATCCGACGCGGTTCCAGTCGTCGTAAACCACAACCGGTACGCCCTCGCTCACGCCCCAGCGTCGGGCGGCGTCTTGCAGGTCGGTGCCGCGCGGCAGCGGGTGCCGCCCGCGCCCGTCGAGGAGGGCGTCGCTGAGGTCGTCTTCCAAGGCGACATACACCGCGCCGGGAATGTGACCGTTCAGGTGGTCGTCGCTGCCGTCGGGCTGGTCCAGACGCCATCGCACGTCGAGGATCGTGACCGGCGCCTCGGCGTCGAGCAGCTCGGCCAACTCCGTCGCGCTGATGAGAACGTCTTCGCGTCCCGGCATCGGGCCTCCTCGGTCTCAGCAGCGCATCGTCGCTGCACCGTGTGCGAGCCTACCGACGGCGGCGAGATCGCCCCAGCGTGACCGGGCCTGTGGGAACGGTGGCGAGCGTCACTGTTTGGGCTCGTACCACTTCAGCTCGATCTCGACCTCGTATTCGATTTTGCCACCCTTGTCTTCGCGTTCGATCTCGAATTCGCGCTCGAGTTGTTCCGGCACGGTGAGACTGCCGCCGGTGCCGTAGGTGATGGTGCCGCCGGCTTCCAGCTCGTCGGCCAGACGCCGCAATTCGGCCGCGACATCGGCACGGCTCAGTAGACGTTCTTCCTTGTGAATCTTCTCTTCGGCCATAACCTAATCTAGCTGACGGACTCTTTGTGACAGTCGAATCTGCTGGTAGAGACCGTTTTTCAGATGACGCCTACTAGCGGGTAGCGCCGCGGATGACCGACAGGCACAACTCGGTGCAGTGGGCTGCGAGCTCAGCGGTGCTCTCCGCCGGATTCTCCAGCCATGCCGAGATCAGCTGGTTGGTCCCACCGACGAGGAACAGCGCATTACGCCGCAGCAGAACAGGATCGGGTGCCTCGCCGCTGAGCACGTCGGGGGCTCGTTGAACGATCACATCGGTGACGATCGTCAGAATGCGGGCTCGATGTTCGGCCAGTCCGGCGACGCCCCCGACGTCTCCGGTGGCGATGCGATGGACGTGTGGGTCCGCCGCGATGAGGTCGAGTAGGGCGGTCAACGCCGAACGGAGTTTGTCCGCGACCGTGCCCGGCGCGGTGAGCCCGGCGGTGGTCATCGCCTCGAGCATCTGATCACGGACTTCGTCGGCTACCGCGAACAGCAACGCGCTCCGGTCGGTGAACTGTTCGTAGAAGTAGCGTGGGATGAGCCCGGCGGCGCTGCAGACGCCGCGGACAGTCACCTCGTTGATCCCGGATTCGCCCCAGAGCGCGCGCGCGGCGGACACCAGTCGGGCGCGCCGATCGGCGAGACGGTCGGCGGCACTGACCCCGCCGTAGTCACGGACCACGCCGACCCGCGTCATTGACAGCCTCGCGACGGGCTGCCTAAGTTCTGACCACGCACGTGTTCCAAAATAGCCCACGCCGACCGAAGGGTGCACATGAACCGCCCGTTTCCCAGCCGTCACCCTGACCAGCCGCGCCCGGTGCCCGCCCCGGTGCGCGCGTTCGCGCTGCTGCTGGGCATCGGAAAGCCCACGGCGGAGCAGTGGGAGCGCCTCGGCGCCCGGTTGACCGTCGGTGACCGGCCGATGGACGACCTGGTCGAGTGGATGTCGGCGGCCGGCAGCAAGCAGATGCGCCCGCTGTTCGACCGCGCGCTGAGCGTCGGGATCGCGGCGGTGCCCGAAGCTCCCGACGCGCTGCGGGAGTTCTTCACCCACATCGAGTCCACCCCGGAGTGGGTCGACGCCGACGTTCTGCGGCGCGGTCAGCGGGCACTGCGCCGCGGCGGCGCCGACGGCATGTACATCGCCCGGGACGTGTCGTTTCTGGGCGGCTATCAATTCGCCAGCTTCAACCAGACCTTGCTGCGCACCGGCGTGCTGGAGAAGGGTTCCAACAAACGGTTCGCCGAGACCATGCAGTGGGCGATGGACGTGATGGTCGAAGACGGATTGTTGCCCGGTGGAGTCGGCTACCAGGCCACCGTGCGGGTGCGGCTGATCCACTCGTTCGTGCGCCGCCATGTCTCGGCGATGCCCGACTGGCGCAACGATGTCTGGGGCTTACCGATCAACCAGACCGACATGGCCGCCACCATGGTCGGTGCACTCATCGCCCCGGTGGTCGGGATGTTGGGCATGGGCATCATCACCTCCCGCGCCGATCTGGATGCGGTCGCGCATCTGACGCGCTACGTCGGTTGGCTGATGGGCATCGAAGAGGAATGGCTGCCGCACAGCTTCCGCGACAGCATCCGCATCCTCTATCACACGCTGACCGCCCTCGCGACACCCGACGAAACCTCCAGGCAGCTCGCCGTTCCCATGGCCGAAGACCCACTGGAGTGGCATTACCGTGTCCTGCCCGGGATCCGCCGCAGGCTCGCCAAGGCGCAGCACCTCTCGATCACCAGCGGCTTCCTCGGACCCAACACCATGCGTGATCTCGGGCTGCCGGCGTTCGTACCGCCGTGGTATCAGCTGGTGCGGCTGCCGATCAACCTCGCCCGCAGCGCCGATGCGCTGCTGCTTCCCGGCGGGATGGACCGCGCGGTCGCACGCGGCCGCCGCGAACATGATGCGCTCATGCGCACCATGATGGGCGATGACCAGGTCGCCATCGGCGCTTCGGCGACGCACGGCAAAGTCGCTTAACCGCTTCCTTCCCAACGCCTTCGGCAGGTGTCTGACGGTCAGCGACGGGGCGGACAGCTGCCGTTGGGGCCTCGCGCGACGCACCGGCTCAGCTCACCGGCCTGATCGTAGATGCACCACAGGAAGAATTCGTCGTTGATCTTGTTGATTCCGCCGTCGGCTTTGGCGGTTGCGGTTCCGTCGTCGATGATGACGGTCTCGTCTTGTATCGCTGCCTGGTAACCGGCGGCGGTGAGCCGGTCGCAGACCTCCTGCTCCGTCTCGGCACCGGCGATGGCTGCCACATACCCGTCGATATCCATGGCGACCCCTTCCCTCACGTCGCGGTCACGTCAATCACCGCAACGCATTCCCGCGGGAATAACGTCCCGTGGAGTTGAGGTTTTCCCGTCTACCGGCCGACTTTCCGTACGGGCCGGCTGTCCGGCCCCACGACTAGAATTGGTGTCATGCTGCCCAAGACCCGTCCCGCGTTCTTCACTGCTCTGGGACCGCGTCTGATGCGCTGGTACTCGAAATCCAATGTCGCGGTGTACCGTGCCACGGGGGGCCGGGTCGGCGGCCACGAACTGGGCAAACCGGTCTGTTTGCTCACCACCACCGGACGCAAGACCGGACAGGCACGAACGAACGCGCTGGTCTATCTGGCCGACGGCGACCGGGTGCTGTTGGTGCCGGCGCAGGGCGGGCTGCCCACCCATCCGATGTGGCTGCTCAACCTGCGCGCCGATCCCCGGGTGCAGGTCCAGATCGGCTCCCGGGTCCGCGAGATGCGTGCCCGCGAGGCCGACGAGACGGAGCGCGCCGAACTGTGGCCGCGGGTGACCGCGATGAATCCGCGGTGGGCGACGTTCCAATCCTGGACCGACCGGGTGATCCCGGTGGTGATCTGCGAGCCGGTGACCGAGTCGGAGTGATCCGCGGGGCTCTGGCGCTTGAGTACGCCACCGCGCCGCTCCAGGCGTCGCGGGAAGCCCGCAGCTGGTGATCGCCGGGAGCGCCGTGCCGTTGCTGGCACTGCTTGCCGGGCTCGGCCTGATCGGCGGTATCGGAATCACCGCGCTCGGGCCCGGTGGGGTGCTACCCACCATCGGCCTGTTCGCGCTCACCGACCTGTCGGCCTCCGCGGTCGCCGGAACGTCGATCGTCATCCATATCGCGACCGGTGTCCTGGGCACCGCCGTCTACACGCGATCCGGACAGTTGCGCCGGCCTCGGACTCGCTGGACCGCGATTGTTCTCGCGACCACCGCGGTGGCAGGGGCGCCGTTGGGGGTCGTGGTCAACTCGCTGGTCTCCCAGCGAGCCTTTGGCATCGTTCTTGCCACTACCGTGGGCGGAGCCGCAGTGCTGCTGTGGTACCGAATGCGACGCGAAGGGGCCGCGTCGGCGCCGGTCGAATACCCGCACGCCGCAGTCGTCGTCGCAGTCGGGATCACCGTGGCCGTCGCGAGCGCTGTCGTCGGCGTTGGTGGGCCGATGTTGACCGTTCCGCTGTTGATCGCTGTCGGTGTACCGACACTCGAAGCGTTGGCGGCAGCTCAGGTCCAGTCGGTGGTGATCGCCACCGTGGGCACGCTCGGCTACGCCGCCCGCAACGCGATCGACTGGCCCCTCGCCGCGCTCGTCGGGGTCCCGTCGCTGGCCGGCGTGCTCATCGGCTGGAAGATCGCCCATGCCTTGCCTACACGCACGCTCGGCTATGCGCTGATCGCGGTGCTACTGGCGCTGGCGCCCTATCTCGCCGTCTCAGCCTGAGGTGGCCGGCGAACGCTCAAAGGCCCACTTCGTCGTCCCCGTCACTGGCTGCGAGATTCGGCCCGGACTCCGGCGTCTGGTTGGTGCGACTGTGATCGGCCTTGCGGTCCAGATCGCCGTACTGGGGGTCCGGCCGTTTGACCAACCGGGATCCTGACGACGATCGATCCTCAGGTGGTCGCCGCACCCGACAACGCCTGCCGCCGGCGCGGCAGACTGGCGCGATGGACACCTTCGAGTACCGGCCCGACCGATTCATGGACTTCTTCGGTGAGGCCGGCGGGCCGACCGTTCTGCTCTGGCACGGCAAGCAGACCGATGCCCGCAGCGCCGTCCGACCACTGGCGGCCATGATCGCCGGCCATGGCCTGGCCGTGGCGGTGCCGGACTGGAATTCGCACGCCGACGATGGCGGGCGCGACGATCTACTGCGTTCCCTCGACGCCGCGCGGGCCCGCACCGCCGAACCCGACGACCTGGTCCTGGCCGGCTGGTCGATGGGCGGGGCGGCAGCGGCGGGATTGGCCACCCACGCCACCCAATCCGGCGTCCGCTTTGCCCGGGTGGTGTGTCTTGCCGGGGCGTTCGTCGTCGCGGACCCGATCACCGGGACGCCGCCCGGGCTCGAATTGCCGGCCGGCGCGGAGCCGACACCCTTCACGTTGCTGCACGGCGTCTTCGACACCGTCATCCCGATGGAGGTCAGTCGGCAGTTCGCCGCAGCGCTCGGCGGCAACGGTTGGCCGGTGGAGTTGGTCGAGTTGGACGCCGACCACGGCTCGATCGCCGGTGCCACCTATGACCCGGTGGCCGACCGCTATTCGGCCGCCGAAGACCACGAAACCTTGGCGGTCGCGGCAGAGGTGGCCGCGCTGATCGCCGGGGTGGCGCGCGGCTGACCGGGCGGCACCTCCCGTCACCTGTCATCTCCGGAGACGCTGAGGTATCCCGGGTTCGACGGTGCCGCCATGCTTGGTTTCGGGCCTAGGGTTGGCCGGACTGGTGGAGCAGTTCGAACTCTATCGGCGTGCGCATCCCGAGGGCGGCGTGGCGGGATACCGGACCGGTGAACCGCCCCGACGTTGACTCGGACTGAGCGGACTCTTACACTCGGCCATACTGACAACACATGTTGTCAGAACTTCTTGTCGATGATCTGGGAGTGCGCGCTGTGACTCAAGAAATGTCGGATAACCGCCCAGCGGCCAGTGATGCGGAGATGGCTTCGGGATGCCCGGTGAGTAACGGTGGCTATGACTCACCACCGGTTCCGCTCGGCCCGGACTCGCTGACCTGGAAATATTTCGGTCAATGGACGGGCCTGTTTCAGGGGACCTGGGCGGGCTCGATGCAGAACATGCATCCGCAGTTGGGCGCCGCGGTCAAGGATCATTCGATCTTCTTCATGGAGCGCATCCCGCGGCTGATGCGGTCGATCTACCCGATCGGTGGCGTGGTGTTCGACGGCTACCGTGCCCCGCAGACCGGCAAGGAGGTCCGCGACTACCACATCGGCCTCAACGGCGTCGACGATCAGGGGCGCCGCTACAGCGCGCTGAACCCGGACGTTTTCTACTGGGCGCACGCGACGTTCTTCAAGTCCACGCTGCTGGCCGCCGAGAAGTTCGCCGGCGGGCTCAGCGAGGCCGACAAGCGACAGCTTTTCGACGAGCACATCACCTGGTATCGCATGTATGGCATGAGCATGCGCCCGGTGCCCAAGACCTGGGAAGCGTTCGAAGAGTACTGGGACCACATGTGCCGCAACGTCCTGGAGAACACCTGGGCGGCTCGTGAGGTCATGGATTTGTCGACCATGCCCAAACACCCGTCCATGCAGTGGATTCCGGACTGGTTGTGGACGCAGAACCTCAAGGTCATGCAGCGTTTCCTGACCTTCATGACGGTGGCCCTCTACGACCCACCGGTGCGCGAACTGATGGGCTACACCTGGTCGGCCCGCCAGGAGCGGGTGCACGGCTATCTGTGCAAGGCGATCACCTTGGTCTCGAAGTACGGTCCCAAGCGCGCGTTGATGCACCCGCGCAAGCGTTCGGCGTTGGACCGCGCCTCGGGCCGTCTTCCGGTGGATGCGCCCCTGGTCCAGACCCCGGCGCGTAACCTGCCGCCGGTGCAGTACCGCGACAGCCCGCACTTCTACTCCCCGAAAGTTGGCTGAGCGAGCCGGCACCCGACCACATTGAGACCGAACCGCCCCGTCAGGCGGCGTACCGCGGTGTCGTGAAATAACTCTCGGTGAGTTTCGGGAGCCGGGACTGCTACGGACCCGCTCCAAGCCGGCGAGCTTCAGCGAGGGTCTTGCGTGCGGGTCCGCGCCCGGCTTCCAGAACGGCGTGTTGGGCCCGTTCATCAACGTTTCGATCGGTGTGAACGGTTCCTCCCTCGGACGATGCCAATGAGGGGTTGACGCCGGATCCAACAATTGCCGTATGACGAGGATCGAGGCCCTTGTCGGCAGTGACCCGAAATTGGCCCAACGACCGCGAAATCCGAACCCGCTAGCCAGGGGTCTTCGCAGTTCAAAGCACACTTTTCTTGGTCGGGCTGACAGGATTTGAACCTGCGACCACTTGACCCCCAGTCAAGTGCGCTACCAAACTGCGCCACAGCCCGGTGCCGCCGACTCACGCCGGCGGCAGGTCGAAAGCCTACCGCAACCACCCCCAAGCTCCGGAATCAGCGCACCGGCAGCCTCCACACCTGCCGGTGCGGAGGAAAAAGCGGCCGACCGCGTAGGCTCGCCGTCGGTGGCCGCCCCGGGCTGCGCAGCGTGACGACCACGAGGTAATCGACCCATGGAGATCCCCTTCGCCGACGCGGTGCGTGACGCGGTCGCTCGGCGCCGGACCCCGCGCGAGATCGATGAGGAGGTCGACCACAGCGCCGACGTCGGCGCCGAGGTAGTCGAGGACGACCTCGACGTCACCGACGCCGCGCTACTGCTGCAGAAGCTGGAGAACCGGCTCATCCGCCACCAGCTGCGCCACCCCGACGTGCTCACCGCCGAGGAGCTGCGCAAACTGCGCTACCTGCTCAACTTCGCCCGGCTCGCCGACTTCGAGCCCGGTGCGGCCGGCCCCCGCGGCACCCGCGGGCGCGGTGACGTCTCGGTCGGCGACGAGCTGGCGCCCTGGCGCGGCAAGGTGGCCGACACGCTGTTCGGTCCGCTGCGCGAGGAACGCGATCCGGTCACCGCACTGACCACCGCTCGTGAGGCACTGGCGACCCTCAGCGACGAGCAGGACGAGCAGCGCACGCAGCTCGCCGAACGGCACGCCGACGAGTTCTCCCTGGCCGAGCTCAACGCCGAGGTCGGATACAAGAAGCTGGTGACGGTGCTCGGCGGGGGCGGCGGCGCCGGCTTCGTCTACATCGGCGGGATGCAGCGGGTGCTGGAGGCCGGCTACATGCCCGACTACCTCATCGGGTCCTCCTTCGGCGCGGTGCTCAGCGCCGTGGTCAGCCGCACCCTGCCGGTCCCCATCGACGACTACGTCGCCTGGGCCAAGACGGTCACCTTCCGCGCCATCCTCGGCCCCGAGACCCTGCGTCGCCGGCACGGTCTCACCGGTCTGTTCTCGCTGCGCTTCGACGACTTCGCCGACGCGATGTTCCGCCGCGAGGACGGCGAGCCGATGCGCATGTCCGACGTCGCCATCCCCTACGACGCGGTGGTCGCCGGCGTGCGGCGTCAGCCGTTCGCCGCACTGCCGTCCCGTTACCGCCAGCAGCGCCGCGCCGCCCTGCAACTGCGGTCCCTGCCCTACCTGCCGATCGGCATCGGCCCGCAGGTGGCCGCCCGACTGTGGCAGACCGCCGCGTTCATCGACCCGCGGGTGACCAAACCGATCGTCATCGGCGGGGAGAACCCCGACTACGACGTCAACGTCGTCGACGCGGCGTCGTTCTCCTCCGCGATACCTGGTGTGCTGCACCACGAGTCGCGTGACCCGGACATGTGGCCGCTACTCGACGCTCTGCTGGAGGACAACGAGGTCGGTGCGCTGGTCGACGGCGGCGCGGCCAGCAACGTGCCCGTCGAACTGGCCTGGAAACGCGTCCGCGACGGCCGACTGGGCACCCGCAACGCCGCCTACCTGGCGTTCGACTGCTTCCACCCGCAATGGGATCCCAAGCATCTGTGGCTGGTCCCGATCACCCAGGCGATCCAGTTGCAGATGGTGCGCAACGCGCCCTACGCCGATCACCTGGTCCGGTTCACCCCGACGCTCTCCCCCGCCAACCTGGCACCTTCGGTGGGCTCAATCGACCGGGCCTGCCGCTGGGGTCGCAGCAGCGTCGACCACGCAATCCCGGTCGTCTCCGCCCTGCTGCAGCCGATCTGGTGGGAGGGCGACAAACCGGTCGCAACCGGCCCTGCGGAAGCGGAGCACGCGAAGTCGGTGGCGGCGTCGATGCAGTCGGTGATGGCCGCCATCCAGGAGCCGACCAACCGGTTGCGGCGGTGGCGTCAGCGCCGGCTGACCTGACCGACCGCCCCCATACCTAGCGGGCCTTGCGCTTCTCCCGCACCCGCACGTTGATCCGGATCGGGCTGCCCTCGAAACCGAAGGTCTCCCGCAGTCGGCGCTCCAGGAACCGCCGATAGCCGGCCTCCAGGAATCCGGTGGTGAACAGCACGAACGTCGGGGGCCGTGCGGTGGCCTGGGTCGCGAACAGGATTCGCGGCTGTTTGCCGCCGCGCACCGGTGGCGGGGTGGCGGCCACCACCTCCTTGAGGAAGGTGTTGAGCCGGCCGGTCGGCACCCGGGTGTCCCAGGACTCCAACGCCGCCTCCAGTGCCGGCACCAGTTTCTGCAGGGCACGACCGGTCTTGGCCGAGATGTTCACCCGCAGCGCCCAGCCCAACTGCACCAATTCGCGGTCGATCTCCCGTTCCAGGGTGTAGCGGCGGTCCTCATCGACCAGGTCCCACTTGTTGAACGCGAGCACCAGCGCTCGCCCAGCCTCACTGACCATCGACAACACCCGCTGGTCCTGCTCGGTCAACGGCTGGGAGGCGTCGATCAGCACCACCGCCACCTCGGCGGCATCGATTGCGCCATGCGTGCGCACCGACGCGTAGAACTCATGGCCGCTGGCCTGGCGTACCTTGCGGCGCAGGCCTGCGGTGTCGATGAACCGCCACACCTTGCCGCCGAGTTCGATCAGCGAGTCCACCGGGTCGACGGTGGTGCCGGCGACGTCGTGCACCACCGAACGCTCATCACCGGCGAGTTTGTTGAGCAGGGAACTCTTGCCCACGTTGGGTTTTCCGACCAGCGCCACCCGGCGCGGCCCGCCGCCGCCACCGGCGGTCTCGGCGACTTCGGGCAGCGCGGCGACCACCTCGTCGAGCAGGTCGGCCACCCCGCGACCGTGGATGGCGCTGATCGCCCACGGCTGCCCCAGCCCCAGCGACCACAGGGCGGCCGCGTCGGCCTCCCCCTTTTCGCTGTCGACCTTGTTCGCGGCCAAAAACACCGGTTTCCCGGCCCGCCGCAGAATCCGCGCCGCCGCCTCATCGCCCGCGGTCGCGCCGACCACCGCGTCGACCACCAGGATCACCGCATCGGCGGTGCGCATGGCCACCGACGCCTGGTCGGCGACCAGTTGCTGCAGACCTTTGGCGTCGGGTTCCCACCCACCGGTGTCCTGCACGACGAACCGGCGGCCGGTCCACAACGCGTCGTAGGAGACGCGGTCGCGAGTCACCCCGGGCAGGTCCTGCACGACCGCCTCGCGCCGGCCCAGGATCCGGTTGACCAGAGTGGATTTGCCGACGTTGGGCCGACCCACCACCGCGACCACCGGCGGCGGGCCACCCTGCTCGGTGTCGTCGTCGAAGCCGGGGGCCTCCCCCAGCTCCCAGTCGCTCTCATCGCTCCAGGTGCCGTCGAACTCCGAGGTGCTCATCGCCGAACTCCGTTGGCTTGGTCGACCAGGTCGAGCAGGTGCTCGATCACCTGGGTTTGGGTCATGTCGCTGGTGTCGACGATCACCGCGTCCTCGGCGGGTCGCATCGGCGAGGTGCTGCGGGTGGCGTCGAGGTGGTCGCGGCGCCGCACGTCGGCGAGCACGCCGGGATAGTCGTCGGCCAGTCCCGCGGCGATGTTCTGGTCGTTGCGTCGCCGGGCCCGCGTCTCGGCCGAAGCGGTCAGGAACACCTTGCACGGCGCATCCGGCAGCACCACGGTGCCGATGTCGCGCCCTTCCACCACGATGGCCTCCGGTCCCGCCGCGAGTTGCCGCTGCAGCGCCACCAGCCGCTCCCGCACCGACGGAACCGAGGAGACCGCCGACACCGCCGCGGTCACCTCACCGCCGCGGATCACGTCCGAAACATCCTCACCGGCAAGGTAAAAGCGGTCGGCGTCCGCCTCCGCGCCGACAGTGATGTCGGCGGTGGCCGCGACGGCGGCGACGGCCTCGGCGTCCGCCGGATCCACGCCGGCGCGCAGTACGGCCAGCGCCGCGATCCGGTACATCGCCCCGGTGTCGAGATAGCGGGCCCGCAGTGCACGGGCCAGTCCGCGCGACACGGTGGATTTTCCGGTGCCCGCCGGGCCGTCGACGGCGACCGTCATCCCGCGCTCTGCGCTCACAGTCCCACCGCCTTGTACAGTTCACCGATCTCGTTGCGGCGCAACGGCCGCAGACTTCCCGGCCGCTGGTCACCGAGGGACACCGTCCCGATGTCGGTGCGCACCAATTCCTGCACCGGGTAGCCGACCTCGGCCAGCAGCCGCCG
This sequence comes from Mycolicibacillus trivialis, assembly GCF_002102395.1. Classification (GTDB taxonomy): domain Bacteria; phylum Actinomycetota; class Actinomycetes; order Mycobacteriales; family Mycobacteriaceae; genus Mycobacterium; species Mycobacterium triviale. The sequence goes on along the minus strand of NZ_LQPZ01000026.1, from coordinate 16,557 downwards.
CACGATTCGGTTGCGTCCCTCATGCAGGGTCACCCGCACCAGCGACTTCCCGGGCACCGCATCGACCACCGCGAAGTGATCCACCCGGGCCATCCCGTCCTCCAGATCGACTCCGGCACGCAATTTCTTGCCCAGACCGCGCGGCACCGTCCCGGCGACGGTCGCCAGATAGGTCTTGGGCACCTCGAACGACGGATGCATCAGCCGGTGGGCCAACTCGCCGTCGTTGGTCAACAGGATCAGCCCCTCGGTGTCCGCGTCGAGCCGGCCGACGTGGAAGAGGTTCTTGTTGCCCCGCACCCGATGCTCCACCAGGTCACCGATGCACGGCCGCCCGAGGTCGTCGCTCATCGTCGAAAGCATCCCGCGCGGCTTGTTCAACGCCAGGTAGACGTGGGATTCGTCAACGCTGATCCGCGTTCCGTCGACCCGGATCACCGCGGTGCCCGGCTCCACCCGGGTGCCCAGTTCGGTCACCACGGCACCGTCGACCTCGACCCGGCCGTCGCGGATCATCTTCTCCGCCACCCGCCGTGACGCCACCCCGGCCTGCGACAGCACCTTCTGCAGGCGCACTCCCTCGGTCATGTGTCCACGTCGAACTCGAGCGACGGATCGCGCTGCTGCGCGCCGTCGAGTTTGAGGAAACGTGGCTCGCTGTCGAGGGATTCGCTCAGATCGTCGATGGTGTCGACGTCGGGCAACAGCGGTGCGATGTCGGGCAGGTCCGTCAGCGAGGACAACCCCAGCCGCTCCAGGAACAGCTCGGTGGTCGCGAACGTCATCGCCCCGGTGTCGGTGTCGGCGCCGGCCTCGGTGATCAGCCCACGCGCGAGCAGCGTGCGCATCACCGCGTCGCAGTTCACCCCGCGCACCGCACTGACCCGCGCCCGGGTCACCGGCTGCCGATAGGCCACCACCGCCAGGGTCTCCAACGCCGCACGGGTCAGCTTCGAACGCGCGCCGTCGAGCAGCAGCCTTTCGACGTAGGGTGCGTGCCGCGCCCTGGTGTAGAACCGCCATCCGCCCCCGGCCTCACGCAACTCGATGCCGCTGTCGCGTGCGGTGAGGTCCACGGCCATCGTCTGCAGTTTGTCGGCGATCCGGTTGGCGGGCTGCTCGGTCACCGCCGCCAGCCCGTCCACCGTGATCGGGGTGTCGACCACCAGCAGCAGCGCCTCGAGCACCGCGCCGAGCTCACCGTCTTCGAGTTCCGGTGCGTTGGCGACGTCGATGCCCAGCCCACCGGCAGCGGTCTCGTCGGATTCGTCGGATTCGGTCTCCGGGTCGACGGCCCCGGCGGATACACCGTTCAGCTCGCGGAGGTCGTCCGCGTCGCGCCACGACGCCGCCTGGCCCGCGGCCCCGGTGTCGTCGGGGATCGTCATCTGCGCCACTCCTTGATCACGGCGCCGCCGAACGCAGTGTCGACGGCGTCATCCGCGGTGCTCATCCCTGATCCTTCAGCAGCTCATCGCCGGCCGGCCGTTCCCCGGTCCAGGAAATCTGGAGCACTCCAAGCGGTTCTGCCTGGTCGAATGCTACCGCCCGAGCCCGATACAGTTCGAGCAGCGCCAGGAAGCGGCCCACGATCTCGATCGGTGCCGAGCAGTCGGCGACCAATTCTGAGAACGACGCCCACGCGTCGGTGCCGCGCTCTTCGAGCATGCTCAGCAGCCGCTGCGCCTGTTCGGGGACCGACACGGTCAACTCGTGCAGGTGCCCGGTGGCCACCGTCGGCACCGGGCGCGGGGTGAAGGCGGCCGCCGCGATCTGGGCGAACCGCTCCGCGTCGACCCCCAGCATCACCTCGGGCAGCAGGTCGGCGAAGCGGTCCTCCAGCGACACCGCCCGCGGGTAGCTGCGCAGCGCAGCCGCCTCGAGTTCGGCGAACATCTGCGCCACGTGTTTGAACGCCCGGTACTGCAGCAACCGGGCGAACAGCAGGTCGCGCACCTCCAGCAGCGCCAAATCCTCCTCGTCGTCGACCTGTCCGGCGGGCAGCAGTCGGGCCGCCTTCAGGTCGAGCAGGGTGGCCGCGACCACCAGGAACGCGGTGGTCTCCTCCAGACCCAACTGGGCGCCGATCTCGCGGGTGTAGGCGATGAAGTCGTCGGTGACCTGGTGCAGCGCCACCTCGGTGACGTCGAGACGGTGCGCGAAGATCAGCTGTAGCAGCAGATCGAACGGCCCCTCGAAATTGGTCAGCCGGACCTGAAAGCCGTGTTGGGTGGCGGTCTCGGCGGTCTCGTCTCCGCTCACGCGCCGAACCGGTCGATGACCTCACGGGCCAGCGCGCGGTAGGCCTCGGCGCCGCCGGACTTCGGCGCCCAGGTGGTGATCGGCTCGCCGGCGACCGTGGTCTCCGGGAACCGGACGGTGCGGGTGATGACGGTGTCGAAAACCAGGTCGCCGAAGCGCTCCACCACCCGGGCCATCACCTCGCGCGAGTTGATGGTGCGGGGGTCGAACCGAGTGACCAGGATGCCGCTGATGTCGAGCTTCGGGTTGAGCCGGTCACGCACCTTCTCGACCGTGTCGGTGAGCAGCGCCAGCCCCCGCAGCGAGAAGTACTCGCATTCGGTGGGGATGAGCACCCCGTCCGCGCAGGCCAGCCCGTTGACGGTCAGCAGTCCCAGCGACGGCTGGCAGTCGATCAGCACATAGTCGTAGCGGTCGAGCACCGGGTGCAGCGCACGGCCGAGGGACTGTTCCCGGCCGACCTCGTTGACCAACTGGATCTCCGCGGCCGACAGGTCGATGTTGCTCGGCACCAGGTCGACGTTTTTGATGCGGGTGTTCAGCAGCACGTCATCGATGGACACCCGCGGTTCCACCAGCAGGTTGTGCACGGTGCGTTCCAGCTCGTAGTGCGGGACCCCCAGGCCCGCCGACAGGGCGCCCTGCGGATCGAGGTCGACCAGCAGCACCCGCCTGCCGTACTCGGCCAGGGCGGCGCCGAGGTTGATCGTGGAGGTGGTCTTGCCGACGCCGCCCTTCTGGTTGCACATCGCGATCACGGTGGCCGGGCCGTGGGAGGTACGCGGCTGCGGCTCGGGGATGGCTCGGGGCGGGCGGCCGGTCAGGCCCATCTTCGGGCCGCTGTCGGCGGTGTCGGTCATGCCCAGCCGTCACTCATCACACGAGCGGGGTCAAGGGCGCGGGCGCACATCAGCCCGAGTCTAACGGGTGGGCTCCTCCGACAAACCAGAAAGCCGGGGGCGAGCCTAGGCTGGTGGCCATGAGCCTGAAACGACGCCTGCCCTTCCTGCGTTGGTCGGTGCTGCGGATGGCGAACGCCAACCGCAGTGTCGGAACCACCGGCCAGATCGGTGACGGCCGGGAGGCCGCCGCGGTCGACTATGTACTGGCCAACGCTCGCGCCGGCGACCTCGATCACGTGCTGAGCACCATCGACCGGTTCGCCTACGACAAGTCGATGCTGATGAACATCGGCGACGAGAAGGGCCGCCTGCTCGACGCCGCGGTGCGTCGGGCCGACCCGAAGTTGGCCTTGGAGTTGGGCACCTATGTCGGCTACGGGGCGCTACGCATCGCGCGGGCGGCGCCGGCGGCTCGGGTGTTCTCGGTGGAGTTGGCCGAGGCCAACGCCGCCAACGCCCGTCGGATCTGGGCGCACGCCGGGGTCGCCGACCGGGTCACCTGCGTGGTCGGAACCATCGGTGACGGCGGGCGCACCCTCGACGCGCTCGCCGAGCAGCACGGCTTCACCGCCGAGGCGCTGGACTTCTTGTTCCTCGATCACGTCAAGGACGCCTACCAACCCGACCTGCAGCACATCCTGGACCGGGGTTGGCTGCACCGCGGCTCGATCGTGGTCGCCGACAACGTGCTGGTGCCCGGGGCACCGAAGTACCGCGCCTACATGCGCGAGCAGCAGGGCACGCTGTTCGACACCGTCGAGCACAAGACCCACGCCGAGTACCAGACCCTGATCCCCGACCTGGTGCTGGAGTCGGAGTATCTGGGCTGAGCCGCGGCTCACCTCGCCGCGGGCCGATCCCTGCTCGCGGGTAGAGCCCGAAGCGCACGAGAACGCGGCGTTGTCCCGGATTCCTGTGGCTGCACGCGCCGGGCGGTGCGGGTCAGGCGACTTCGGGCGGCTGAATGCGCGGCTGCGGGAGGTCGCGGCGGTGATGCGGCCAGGGCACCAGCATCGGGACCCGCGTTCGATATTCGCGGTATCGAGGTCCCAGTCCCGCAGTCAGATCGCGTTCCTCGAACTGCAGCGCCACCAGGATGTAAACCGTGCCGCCGACGGCGAACAGCAGGTGCCCGGCGGTCATCGTCGGCGCCGCCCAGAAGGCGATGAGAAAGCCCAGCATCATCGGGTGCCGCACCACCCGGTACAGCAATGGCGCCCGGAATCCGACCTCGGTGTAAGGCTCCCCGCGCCAGGCCAGATAGACCTGCCGCAATCCGACCAGGTCGAAGTGCTGGATCATGAACGTCGCGCTCAGCACGATCACCCAGCCCAGCCAGAACGCCACCTCGATGGCCGCCCGGACCGTCGGCGAGGTCACCTCCCACAGCACCGTCGGCACGGTGTGCCATCGCCAGAACAGCAGGACCAACACCAGGCTCGACACCAGGACATAGGTGGAGCGTTCGATGCTCGGCGGTACCAACCGCGTCCACCAGCGCTTGAAGGCCGGACGCGCCATCACGCTGTGCTGCACGGCGAACAGGGCGAGCAGTCCGACATCGACCGCGACCGCCACACCGATCGGGGCGGTGAGCGCGACATCGACACTGCGGGGCACGACGATGTTGCCGACGAAACCGACCAGGTAGAGAAAGGCCGCCAGGAACACCCCGTAGCTCAGCAGGCCGTAACCCACCGTCGCCCACCGCTTCATGACGTTCTCCCCGTCCACGGTCCCGACAGGAATGCACTGCCACCTCATCATCGCCCGGCGGCCACCGGCGACGGTAGAGCAACCGCCTACCCGATCCCGCCCTGTACCCGGCGCTCGATGCGGCGTTGTTGCGGGGGTACCGGTGCCGTCAACGGGCGCGGGGGTGCGCCCCGGCCCACACCTCACGGAGCGCGTGCACGGTGACCAGTGTGTAGATCTGGGTGGTGGTCACCGAGGCGTGGCCGAGCAGCTCCTGGACCACCCGCACGTCGGCTCCGCCGTCGAGCAGATGGGTGGCGAACGAGTGCCGCAGGGTGTGCGGCGAGACCGCGGCGGTCAGCCCGGCACGTTCGGCGGCGTCGTGCAGCACCTGCCAGGCGCTCTGCCGCGACAGTCGGCCGCCGCGGGCGTTGAGGAACACTGCCGGGGTGCCGCGTCCGCGCCGGGCCAGGTCGGGGCGACCGCGCACCAGGTAGGCGTCCAGGGCGCTCACCGCGGGGCGGCCGATCGGCACCAGACGCTGTTTGCCGCCCTTGCCGCGCAGCAGCACCGACCGGTCGTGGGTGTCGATGTCATCGACGTCGAGGCCGACCGCCTCGGAGATCCGCGCGCCGGTGGAGTAGAGCAGTTCCAGCAGGGCGCGGTTGCGCAGCGTGAGCGGGCCGTCCGAGGGGCTGTCACCGCCGGCGGCTTCCAGCAGGGCCAGCACCTCGTCGACCGTGAGGCTCTTGGGCAGCCGCCGCCCCGCCGCCGGGGGGCGCACCGTCCGCGCCACGTCGAGATCGATGACGCCCTCGGCGGCCGCGAACCGGTGCAGGCCGCGCACCGCGATCAACGCACGGCCGGCCGAGACCGCCGAGAGCGGCGCCAGCCCGGCGTCGTCGTCGCCGCGCTGCAAGGCCACCACGAATTCGCTGACGTCGCCCTCGGTGACCTCGCCCAGGTCGCCGACGCCGCGCGCGCTGAGGTACTGCGTGTAGCGGCGCAGGTCACGCCGGTAGGAGCTGAGGGTGTTGGCGGCCACGCCCCGCTCGATCGCCAGATGGTCGAGGTAGCCGCCGACCTGGCCGTCCAGCGCCGACGGCTCGGCCTCCACGGCGGTCACGACCGGCCCTGGCGCGCACGGAAGGCCTGCGGCCGGTCCACCCACGGCGCGTCGAGCGGGCGCGGCGTGGCTCCGCCGCCGCGCACCGTGTGGGCGGCGAGGATGCCGGCCACCGCGATCGCGTTGACGATCTCGCCGGACAGGACCCGGTCCAGCGCATCGGCCAGCGGGAACCACCGCAACTGCAGGTCGGCTTCCTCGTCGTGCGCCTCCGGGCGGTCCACCTCGGTCAGCCCGGTGGCCAGGAACACCCGCACCGACTCGTCACTGAACCCCGGCGTGGAGTCCAGGTCGACGAGCACCTGCCAGGTCTCGGCGGACAGGCCGGCCTCCTCGTGCAGTTCGCGTGCCGCGGTGCGGTGCGGTTCCTCACCGGCGGTGTCGAGCAGTCCGGCGGGCAGTTCCCAGAGTCGCCGGCCGATCGCCTGGCGGTACTGGTAGATCATCGGGACGTTGTCGTTCTCGTCGAGGGCGACGATGGCGACCGCGCCGTAGTGTTCGACCACCTCGCGGGCGGCGATCGTGCCGCCGGGCATCCGCACCTGGTCGGTGCGCAGCGCGAAGATCTTGCCGCTGTGCAGCAGCTGCGAGGAGACGGTCTCGAAGTCGTGGTCAGCCACGTGCGGCGGGTTCGTGGACGGGGTCGGGCGCGGTCTGCTCGGCGCCGTTGGCGTGGTGCTCGGGGATCTCCACCGGCAGCCGTTCGGCGGCCTTGTAGTCGATGGCGGCGCCGATGAAGGCCACGAAGAGCGGGTGCGGGCGGGTCGGCCGGCTCTTCAGTTCGGGGTGGGCCTGGGTGCCGACCAGGAACGGGTGGACGTCGGCGGCGTACTCGACGAATTCCACCAGGTGGCCGTCCGGCGAGGTACCGGAGAAGACCAGCCCGCTCTCGGCGATCCGATCCCGGTACGCGTTGTTGACCTCGTAGCGGTGCCGGTGCCGCTCGGAGACCTCGGTGGCCTGGTAGGACTGGGCGACAACGGAATCCGGCTTCAAGACCGCGGGATAGGCACCGAGGCGCATGGTGCCGCCCAGGTCTGCCTCCCCCGCGACGGCGTCCTGTTGGTCGGCCATCGTGGAGATGACCGGGTCGGGGGTGTCGGGGTCGAACTCCGCGGAGTTGGCCTCGGTGATGCCCACCGACCGGGCCGCCTCGATCACGATGCATTGCAGCCCCAGGCAGAGTCCCAGCAGCGGGATGCCGCGGGTCCGGGCGTAGCTGATCGCGCCGAGTTTGCCCTCGATGCCACGGATGCCGAACCCACCGGGGATCAACACCCCGTCGACGTCGCCGAGCATGGCCGCGGCGCCCTCGGGGGTGCTGCAACTGTCGGAGGCGACCCAGCGGATCTCCACCTTGGTGCGGTGTTTGAACCCGCCGGCGCGCAACGCCTCGGCGACCGAGAGGTAGGCGTCGGATAGTTCGATGTACTTGCCCACCAACGCGATCCGCACCGATTCGTGCGAGTCGTGGACCCGGCTGAGCAGGTCGTCCCATTCGGTCCAGTCGACGTCGCGGAACGGCAGGTTCATCCGCCGAACCACGTAGGCGTCGAGTTCCTCGCGGTGCAAGACTTTGGGGATGTCATAGATCGACGGCGCGTCCGGCGTGGAGATGACGCCGTCGATGTCGACGTCGCACATCAGCGCGATCTTTTCCTTCAGCGGCTCCGGGACATCCCGGTCGCACCGCAGGATCAGTGCGTCGGGGGTGATCCCGATGCTGCGCAGCGCGGCCACCGAATGCTGGGTCGGCTTGGTTTTGAGCTCACCGGAGGGCGCGAGATAGGGCACCAGCGACACATGCAGGAAGAAGCAGTGATCGCGCCCGACGTCGTGGCGCACCTGCCGGGCGGCTTCCAGGAACGGCTGCGATTCGATGTCGCCGACGGTGCCGCCGATCTCGGTGATGACCACATCGGGCCGGTTGCCGTCGCGGTCCGGCTCCCCCATCGCCAGGATGCGGTTCTTGATCTCGTCGGTGATGTGCGGGATCACCTGGACGGTGTCGCCGAGGTATTCGCCGCGACGTTCCTTCGCGATCACCGTCGAATAGACCTGACCGGTGGTGACGTTCGCCGAGCTGGACAGGTCGCGGTCCAGGAACCGTTCGTAATGGCCGACATCGAGGTCGGTCTCGGCGCCGTCCTCGGTGACGAAGACCTCACCGTGCTGGAATGGGTTCATCGTCCCGGGATCGACGTTCAGATAGGGGTCCAGCTTCTGCATCGTCACCTGCAGGCCCCGGGCGATCAACAGCTGGCCGAGGCTGCTCGCGGTGAGCCCCTTGCCCAGAGACGAGGCGACGCCACCGGTGACGAAGAGATAGTTGGTGGCGGTGTAGGGGTGCTTGCGCAGTGCTGGCAACAGCCACCTCCGTGACGACGCGCAGGGCGAGATCTAGCTTGTGCTAGTGGGGCCTGCCGACCCACGGAATCTCACCTTAACACCCGCTGGGACCCGACGGCGTTGACACGCCCGGCAGGTCTACTGCGCGACGGTGACCGCGGTGGCGCCGGGCCCGATGCCGTACTGGCCGGGGTGGCCGCCGCCGGCCAGTTCGCCCAGGCCCAGCACCGCGGTGACGCGGCCGGATTCGGTGTCGATGTCGTCGACGGTGCTGATCACCGCGGTGGTCGCCGCATCGGCGCGGGCCACCGCGACCGCCGCGGTCCCGGTCGCCGAGCCGTCCCGCCCGGCCAGCACCGTGCCCGATCCGTGCGGGGCCAACGCCGCGGCGAACCGGGCGACGGTGGTGCCGCGGTTGCCCGCGTCCTCACCGAGGCCACCGCCGGTGACGACCAGCGCGGTGTCGGCGGCGCCGAACCGCTGATCGCCGTAGTCGAGGAAGCCGGTGTCGCGCAGCGCGGCCAGCACCGTCTCGCGTTGTGCGTCGTCGGCGGGTTTGCGGGCCGGGTCGCGGTTGATCAGCATCGCGATACCGAGTAGGTCCCCGGCCTGCGAACCCTGGTCGACCAGGGCCGGGTTGAGTTGCGCACCGGCAGGCAGCACCGAGGCGGTCACCACCGAGCGCAGTTTCTCCGCCGAGTTTGCGTCGACGAATTCCTGGCTCAGCGACACCGTCCCGGTGACCGTACCCCCGGCCAGGCGGGTGATGCGGCTGAGAGCCTCCACGTCGCTCCGGTCTGCGTCGGGGGTGGCGAAGACGACCACCGACTTGCCGACCAGCGTGTCGTGCACGATGCGGCCCGCGACGAGGGAGTTGAATCCGTCGATGGCGCTGAGTTTTTCGTTCAGCGCGTTCTTCTCGTCGTTGAGTTCGCTGATCTGGCTGCGCAGGTCCTTCTTCTCCGCCCGGATTCCGGAAAGCATCGAATCAGAAAGCAGCCCGGAGCCCAGGACTACCCCGATCGCCAGCGCGAGGAACACTGCGGCCAGCGAAATCGCGTGGTGGCGTAGAGAAATCACGGCAGGCTCCTAAGTGAGAAAGCCTTGCACCCACAGCGAGAAGCGGTTCCAGTAGTCGAGGATCCAGTCCAGGAACGAGACGTCGGTGCGCGAGACCCACAGCGCGACGATGACCGCGATCAGCATCGTGAACACCAGCAGGGCGATCGCGCCCGCGGAGACCCGGTTGCGGTACAGCGTGGCCACCGCTTTGGCGTCGACCAGCTTCTCCTCGACCTTGAGCCGGGTGAGGAACATCGACGGGTTGCTCTGCTGGCGGCTGCGGTCGAAGAACTCCTCGATGCTGGCGCTGTGCCCGGCCGTCACCAGCAGCGCGGCGCCGTGGTGGTCGGTGAGCAGCAGCGCCAGATCCATGGCCGAGCCGGCCGCCGGGAACGTCATCGCGCCCACACCGAGGTCCTGGATGCGTTCCAGGCCCGGCGCGTGACCGTCGGCGTCGGCGGGTAGCACTACCTGCGCGCCGCACTTGAGCACCTCGGTGCTGATCTCGTCGGGGTCGCCCACGATCAACTGCGGGCGGTATCCGCACTTGCGCAGCACGTCGGCGCCGGCGCCGACGCCGAGCAGGATCGGCTGGTACTCCTTGATGAACGGCTTGAGCAGTTTGAGGTCATCGACGGCGGAGGGCTCGTCGCCGACGAGCACGACGTGGCGCCGGCGCAGGTTGATGTCGATGTCGGGGATACCGATGCCGTCGATGAGCAGCGGGCTCTCACTGCGGATGAACTCGATGGTGTTGCCTGCGAAGGCCTCCAGGTGGGCGACCAGGCCGGACTTGGCCTCGTGCATCATCTCGGCGATGTCATGCTCGGCGCGTTCGACGCCGCGCGCCAACCGCCGGTCACCGGAGTAGACGCCGCCCTCGTTGAGGCGGATTTTGGCGCCGTCCTTGACCTTCTTGAACACGTCGGGGCCGGCCTCATCGATGAGGACGACACCGTTGGCAACCAGCACCTCCGGGCCCTGGTTGGGGTAGCGGCCGGAGATCGACGGGGCGGCGTTGACGACGGCGAGGACCTGCGCGTCGACCAGCGCGTCGGCGGTGATGCGGTCGAGGTCCTGGGCGTCGATCACAGCGATGTCGCCCGGGCACAACCGCCGCAGGAGCCGGTCAAGGTCGCGGTCGACCCGTGCAGTGCCGACAACGCCGGGTCGCGAGGTGTTACGGGAGAGCAGCGCTGACATCCTCATGCGGCGATTCTGGCGGTCATCGGCCACCGAATCGAGGAGGCGCGCCGTAACAGGAGCCTCAATAGTGATATTACGTCACATCTGCCACAGGTTTGGTGTGGCGGATCACGGGTCGGCGCCGCCGTTGCGGGCAGCGTCGAGCAGCTCGCGGGCGTGCGCGCGGCCGCTGTCGGACTCGCCGAGACCGGCGAGCATCCGCGCCAGCTCGGCGACCCGCTCCTCATCGCCGAGGCGGCGGACACCGCTGGCGCCGTCGGCGCCGGCGCCCTCCACCGTCAGGTGGACGTCGGCGTACGCCGCGACCTGCGGCAGGTGGGTGACGACGATGACCTGATGGGTCCGGGCCAGCCGCGCCAGTCGGCGGCCGATCTGGACCGCGGCGCGCCCGCCGACACCGGCGTCGACCTCGTCGAAGACCATCGTGGTCCCCGCCGAGCGGGAGGTCGCGGTCGCCAGCACCACTTCGAGGGCCAACATCACCCGGGACAGCTCACCGCCGGAGGCGCTCTTGGCCAACGGCAGCACCGTGGTGCCACGGTGCGCGGTGAAACCGAACTCGACCTGGTCGACGCCGTCGGTACCGGCGGCCACGACCGCACCGGAGGGCAGGGTCAGCGCGGTCGGGTCGTGATCCGCCGCCGGTTGCGGACCGACCGAGACGGTGAACTCCGCGTCGGTCATCGCCAAACCGGTGAGCTCGGCGGTGATCGCCTCGGCGAGGGCGGGGGCGGCGCCGCGGCGGGCCTCGCTGAGCTGGACCGCCGCGGCGGCGACCTCCTCGGCCAGGCGCGCCACCCGTTGCTGCAGGGCGCCGACCGCCTCGTCGGAGACGTCGAGTTGGGCGAGGCGCTCGCGGGCCTGCCCGGCCCAGTCCAACACCGCGTCGATGTCCGCGGCGTACTTGCGGGTCAGAGTGCGCAGTTCGGCCTGCCGGGCCAGTTTGTTCTCCAGGGCGCCGGCGTCGGCCGGAAGATCGGCGAGATAGCCGCCGAGCTCGGTCGCGGCGTCCCCGATCGCGGTCAGCGCACCGCCGAGTTGGTCGGCCAGGGCGCTCAGCGCGGTGTCGCCGGTGGCTTCGAGCGCGGTCTTGGCCCGGCCGAGCAGTGCGGTCGCCGAGCGCTGGTCGGCCGGGAAGTCGGCGTCGTCGGCGCCCATCAACGCGGCGCGGGCGTCGGCGGCGGCCGCCCGCAGGGTGTCGAGTTCGGAGAGCCGGCGGATGTCGGTGGTCAGCGCGTCGTCCTCACCGGGCTGGGGGTCGACGGCGTCGATCTCGTCCAGGGCGAAGGTCAAGCGGTCGGCTTCCTGGGCGAGATCGCGGGCCCGGTCACGGCGTTCGGAAAGGTCACGCCGGGCCGCCAGCCAGCTGTCCCGAAGCTTGCGGTAGTCCTCCAGCGTGGCGGTCACCCCGGCGAACCGGTCCAGGGCGCCGCGCTGCTCGTCGGGCCGCAGCAGGCGCAACTGGTCGTTTTGGCCGTGCAGGGTGAGCAGCCCGGCGGTGAACGCACTCAACGATTTGGCCGGGACGCTGCGCCCACCGAGGTAGGCGCGGGAACGGCCGTCCCGGCCGACCGAGCGCAGCGCGATGATGCTGCCGTCCTCGTCGCGGTCGGCGCCGGACGCCTCCAGCAGTTCTTGGGCCGTGGCGGCGGCGATCTCATCGAGTTCGTCGGTGCTGAAGCGACCCTCGACCATCGCCCGATCGGCGCCGGAGCGGACCCGGTTGGCGTCGGCGCGGGCCCCGCCGAGCAGGTGCAGCCCGGTGACCACCATCGTTTTGCCGGTGCCGGTTTCGCCGGTGAGCACGGTCAGGCCGCGGCCGAACTCGGCGGTCGCGGCGCGGATGGCGCCGAGCGATTCGATGCGGATCTCGGTGAGCACGCGGCCCGCCGTTACTGCCCGCGCCAGCCGGTGACCGGCAGCCGGAACTTGCGGACGAGACGGTCGGTGAACGGGGCGCTGTCCAGCCGGGCCCATTTCACCGGGATCGCACCGGTGGTCACCTCCAGCCGCCCACCGGCGGGCACCAACATCTCGCGGCGACCATCGCAGAAGACCAGCGCGTCGTGACCGTTGGCTTCCAACTCGATGGCGATCACCGCGTGCGGGCTGGTCACCATGGGCCGGGCGAACAGGGCGTGTGCGTTGTTGGGGACGACGAGGATGGCGTCGAGGTCGGGCCACAGCAGCGGCCCGCCGGCGGAGAAGGCGTAGGCGGTCGAGCCGGTCGGGGTGGAGATCAGCACCCCGTCGCAGCCGAACGTGGAGACCGGTCGGGCGTCGACCTCGACGATGACGCCGAGCACCCCGAGCCGGGGCCCCTTCTCCAGGCTGGCCTCGTTGAGCGCCCAGCCGCTCTGGATGACCTCGCCGTCGGCGCGGACCGCCACGTCCAGGGTCATCCGGTCTTCGACGCGGTAGTCGCGGGCGACGACGTGGTCGAGGACGGTGTCGATGGCTTCAGCCTCGGCTTCGGCCAGGAATCCGATCCGGCCCAGGTTGACCCCGAGCACCGGGATGCCGGCGTTGTGGGCCAGTTCGGCGGCGCGCAGGAAGGTGCCGTCGCCGCCGAGCACCAGCACCAGTTCGCAGCCCTCCGCGGCGTTGTCGTCGGCGTCGACGACCTCGATGTCCACCCCCATCGCCCGCATGTCGTCGGGGGCCAGGTGCAGCGAGCCGCGGTCGACGGCCTCGGCGGTGAGCACCCGCAGCGCGATGCCGTGCTCGCCGAGGACCTTCTCCACCCGGCGGGCGGTGTCGGTGGCCTCCTCACGGCCGGTGTGGATGACCAACAGGATGGTGCGTTCCGCGCTCATTGTGGCCCCTCCGCGACAGCTCGATGCACGGCCGCGGTCAGGTCCGCCCCGGCCAACGGCCGGTCGGTCCGGGCGCGCAGCCGCAGGAAATATTCGACGTTGCCCGACGGGCCGGGCAAAGGGCTGGCGGTGACGGCGACGGTGTGCCAGCCGCGCTGTCGGGCGTGACCGGCGACGGCAAGCACGGCGTCGGCGCGCTGCTCGGGTTCGTGCACCACGCCGCCGGCGCCGACCTGGCCCTTGCCGACCTCGAATTGCGGTTTCACCATGGGCACGATATCGGCGTCGGGTTGGGCGCAGGCGATGAGCGCGGGCACCACGGTGGCCAGCGAGATGAACGACAGGTCGGCGACCACCAGGTCGACCGCGCCGCCGACCTGTTCGGCGGTCAGGTTGCGCACGTTGGTGCGTTCCAGCACCGTCACGCGGGAATCCGACCGCAGCGGCCAGGCCAACTGCCCGTAGCCGACGTCGACGGCGACGACGGCATCGGCGCCGCGGTCCAAGAGCACTTCGGTGAACCCACCGGTGGAGGCCCCGGCGTCCAGGCAACGCTTCCCCGTCACGTCGATCGCGAAGGTGTCGAGGGCCCCGATGAGCTTGTGCGCACCGCGCGAGACCCAGCCGCGTTCACCGTCGGCGGCGATGGTCAGCTTCGCGGTCAGGTCGACCGCGGTGGCGGCCTTGACCGCCGGCATCCCGTCGATGCTGACCTTGCCCGCGCTGATCAACTCGGCGGCCTGCTGCCGGGAGCGGGCCAGTCCGCGGCGGACCAGTTCGACATCAACGCGGTTGCGTCGTGCCACAGGACACTCAGCCCTTCTCCACCGATTCCAGGGCGCGTACCAGGACGTCGTGGGCCTCCGAGAGGCGGTGCGCGACGTCATCGAGGTCGGCGTCGGTCGGCGCGGAGCCGTCCGCGTCGACCTGCGGAATCGGGGCGAGCAACGCATCGATCCGGGCACGGATCTGGTCGGGTTCGGTCGTCATGACGGCTCTCACGCTAGTCGATCGGGATCGTCGAGCAGCGACCAGCGCTGCAGGGCGGCGCGCGCCACGTCGTCACCGGCGGTGATGGTGGGCGCCTCGTCGCCGAACTCGGCGTCCCAGACCGCCCGGGCGACGGCCCGGACCACGCTCAGCGGGTCCTGGTCGGCGGCGTCGGCGTCGACGGTGTGGACCGCCACGGCGGTGTCCTCGACACTGATCCGCCACGCCGGGTGTGCGGCGACGGCGATCTCGGCGGCCTCGCGGTGCAGGCAGCGCAGATCCGCGGCGAGGTAGTGCGGCCGCTCCACCGGGATGGCGTGTACGGCGTCGCGGGCGGTGTTGACGCCGGTGAGCACCATCAGGCTGGGCAACCCGGTGTTGTTGGCGCCGGCGATATCGGTGTCGAGGCGGTCACCGACCACCAGCGGGGCGGTGAACTCGCCGCGTTGCAGGGCGTCCTTCATCAACGGCGGGGCGGGTTTGCCGGCAACCTCGGGGTCGGTGTCGGTCGCGGTGCGCAGCGCCGCCACCATCGAGCCGTTGCCGGGCAGCAGGCCGCGTTCGGAGGGCAAGGTCCGGTCGACGTTGGTCGCCAGCCAGTGGGCTCCGGCGCGGATCGCCAGCGCGGCCTCGGCCAGTTGGGGCCATCCGGTTGTCGGCGAGTGGCCCTGGACGACGGCGACCGGGTTGTCCTCGAACCGGCGGACCGGACGAAGCCCGACCTCGGTGATCTCGGCGGCCAGCGAGTCGGTGCCGACGATCAGCACTGCCGCCTCGGCCGGCAACTGACCGGCCAGCAGGCGTGCCGCGGTCTGAGCGCTCGTGACGACGTCGTCGTCGGTCGCGCTGAAGCCGAGCTCACGAAGGTGGTCGGCGACCTCGGCGGCGGTACGGGAGGCGTTGTTGGTGATGAACAACGTGCGCCCGGGCGCGCGGTCCAACGCGTCGACTGCCCCCTCTGTCGGTTGGTGCCCGCGAAAGACAGTGCCGTCGAGGTCCAGCATCAAGCAGTCGTATTCGTTTGCGAGCGTCCCCATCTCAGCCCAATTCACCGGCCCGGTCTTCGGCGTCGGTGACGCCTTCGGTGTCGGCGGCCGCCGACCGCAGAAACCACTGCAGGGCCTCCTCGCGCCGGTGGAGTGCCAGCAGCGTGTCGGCGTAGGCGTAGAACAGTCGGGCTGCGGTTGGCCCGGTGCGGTCGGGGTTCAGTTGCGGCGTCGACAGCAGGGTCAAGGCGGCGTCGAGTTGGCCGAGATCGGTGCGTGCGCCCGCAGCGACGATGCGCAGTTCGTCAGCGTCATCGCCTTCGAGTTGGGCTGCCTCGGGACCGCGGGCCAGTTCGATCGCCCGCTGCGGACGGCCCAGGCCGCGTTCGCAGTCGGCGATCACTGGCAACAGCACCGATTTACTGCCCATCCGACGTGCGGCGCGCAGTTCCGCCAGCGCCTGTGCCCAATCACCGCAGTGGTAGGCCGCGATACCGACGGCTTCGCGAACCGCGGCGATCCGCGACGACCGGGCCCGTGCGGCCCGGGCGTGCTCGAGCGCCGCCTGCGGGTCGTCCTCGATCAGGGCGCCGGCGGCGACGAGGTGTCGGGCCACCGCGTCGGCGGTGAACCGGTCCAGGGTGGACAGCTCGCGGCGGATCTCCGGGGCCAGCTGTTTGGCCTCGATGTCCTCGGGGATCTCCGGGCCGACCGGTGCGGGTCGCGCGGGTGCCTCCGAGGCCGGTTGGGGTTGGGCGCGACGGGCCCGGTCGGGGCCGGAGGAACGCGGTGCCTGGCGTTGCGGGCGCGGGCCACGCCGGGGGCCGTCCGCCGCCGGGCGTCGGCGACGTTCACCACCGTTGCGTTCGGTCACCGCTGCCGCCTTTCGCGTCGTGTTCTGCGCCGGCGGGTCAAGGATACGGTTCGCCGACGACGCCTTGTTCACATCGGGTATCGCATTCCATTTCGGTAATACATGGAACTCGACATGAAGGCTGACGACATATTTCGGCCCGTTCCGACCCGGTCCCTATTTTTGTTTTCCATACACCTGTGCCCCCCAAACAATGTGGGGGGCACAGGTTTAATGTGTGTTCGGCGGTGTCCTACTTTTCCACCCGGGTTGGGTAGTATCATCGGCGCTGGCAGGCTTAGCTTCCGGG
>NZ_LQPZ01000025.1 GCF_002102395.1 Mycolicibacillus trivialis | reverse complement strand
TACCTCCTCGATGAACTCCCTGACATGACTCCATCCTTCCCAAGGAACGGAGTCTCCGGACACGCCGGGGGGATTCACTGATCCGTTCGAACATGTAACAGCGTGCGATTCTGGCGCGCGCCGGCCTTGCTCCCGGAGTAGCAGTGCTTCGACAGATGCGAGCCCAAGCGTCGTCCGGCAGTAGCGCTGCGTAATCCAGTCGCCGACGCCGCGCGTAGTCGATCGGGATGTCATGGTCGCGCACGTAGGACGCCATTCGCAGTAGAGCAGCGCGAATGTCGGTCCATTGCGGGTGTTTTTCGAGTAGCTGCAACACCCGCGATACCGCCGAACTGTTGACCCGACTGCCGATCAGTCGGGCTGCGGCGCTGAGATTCAGCTTGCTACCGACAAGCAACAACGCAACCGACAACGCAGGGGCTAAGTAGCGCTGGTGGCAAGTGGGATGCGCTAAGCGTAGGGACCACTCCGCCCAAAGAACGCCCGGCAGTCGGCAAGTCGGCGCGCTTTCGCACTCTGGGACGGCGGGCATCGGCGCGCCGACACGGTAGCGAAGTTGATCGCTGACCTTGAGCATCGGCCCGAGGGCGGCAAGCTGCACTCCCGCCAGCACTGCTGAGGTACGTCGTCCCCAACCCAGTCTTGTTCCGGTCACGACAAATCCGCGGTCGCGGGATGAGGCGACGAGCCAGCGCAGTCGGTCACCTGCGGTCGCCACGTCGGGCGCTTCCAACACCTGCAACGCGACAACCACTCCTGCTGCCGTCATCGCAGACCATGCCGGTGCCGCGAGCGCTGGGCGCACAGTGGGCTGCGCGCGACGACGAGTTGGTAGCTGCGCGCGCGCACTGGCCTCTCGATGCGCTGCGGCCAAGTCTGCCGGCAGAACGGTACTCAGTTCTCTTGGTGTCGCATAGGCCAACGCCCGCCCGGCGATAGCTCGAATATCAGCCAGCACAGCAAGCCGGGCCTGCGGCACCGCCTGATAGACGCCGAAATCACCAGTCTCGGAGTCAATCACCGCGTTCACCAGTAACTGTGCTCGAACGACTGGGTGGTCGTCGGCGTCGAATTCGGTAGCGGGAACGGTCGTCAGGTCCGCGTGGCACCTGTCCGCGCCGCGTCCCACAGCCTCGCCGGAGGGCTGGCCGCAGTGTCCCGGTTGAGGAATTACGTCATTGATGTGCGTGCGGCGGCGCTGAGCAGTGCCGCATCGTGGACAGGCGTCGGCAAGCAAGCAGCGGTGTTTCGTGCAGGCGAACGTCCAGCCCAGCCGCCATGCCAATTGCCATCTTCCACCGGTCTGTGCCAAACACATTGGACAGAACCGTGATGAGTACCCCGCGCTCCACGGAAATGCTCGATTCAACGTCCCGGCGTCAGTATTGATGCGCAACGCCGCGCCTGAGTACCGGGACAGCGTCATAAGGTCCAGCTGCTCTCGGCTGATGCCAGTTGCCTCGGTGATCCTTGCCCCTGCGGCAGCAGAGAGCTGGACTATCCAGGGGCCGCGACGCTCGCAGCGCGATGCGTCCAATCCGACGGCGGAAAGCAAGTCGCCAAACGCGGATTGAGTGCGGTGCGAGACCGCTTCAAGCCACGAGTCCAACGCTTCCCCGTGGATTGGGGCGAGGCGGACCGGGAGCGTTCGCACCGCGCTCATCCGGCTTTGCCGATCCTGGTTGTCAGCCGTTGCGCGTTGAAGGCTGCCTCCAGTTCCTGCCGAGCCTTCTCCGAGGCGGCATCGTTTTTGACTTGATCCATCAATTCGCGCGACAGGTACTCAGCACCGGTGCGGACCGCCCGCTGACAGCCGCGGTTGATCAGTGTCATCAAGGATCCGATGTGCCCGGTGCTGCGGGCGAACAGGTAGTCCGACAATTCGTCTGCCAGCATTCCGGGGCGTTTCTCGGCCAGGACGACACGCTGCTCGATCGCGAGCAGCATCTGGCGCCACTCCCGACGCCGGTCATCGGTGTCGATCTCGAACAACCGCATGTCCAGTTTGGTGGTGCGCCGCCCCGTCTGGGCGATCACCGCGTCCTCGTATGAATGCCCCTCAGAGAACAGACCCCTCTTCGTCAGCCCGACTCCGACGAACACCAGCGTGACCGGGAACTCGTTGGCGATGTACTTGAAGTGGTTGCTGATCTCCACGCCGACGGTGTTGCGCCATCGCAGGAAGTGCAGATCATCGACGATCAACAGCTTCGTTTCGCACGACAGCACGCAGTCCAGCGCGCGGTGGGCGAAATGGGCGGCATTGCCGCGAGTCGTACCTGGGTGGGCGAAGAACGCCAGCATCGCCCGGTTGAACTCGACCATGCCGGTGTTGCCGGTCAGGCCCACTCGGCACACCGGCCAGCGTTCGGCGCCCGCGTCGGTTACGGTGCCCTGCTCGTTCACCTCCCGGCGGTGGAATTTCTTGGCGAAGTCCAGCACCGAGGTGGTCTTGCCCAAACCCGGGAACGCCTCGATCGCGACGGCCCCCTTGGCTTTGTCCCCGTCTTGGGCATTGCTGTCGACGATGTCCCACAGGTCCTCATGCAGAGCAGCCAATTGCGGTGTTCTGATCGGGCCGAGGTTGGCGTGCCACTTGCGGCGTTGACGGTTGTAATCGTCGAATGCTTCCTCGCTCAGCGACCTGAGTTGGCCGCGGCTCAGGGGCTCCGGTGGTATGCGGGCAGCGGTGTTCACGAAGCGCTGCCACCCCTCCTTGCGCGCCAAGGTCAGGTTGTCCAGGCGGGCGTTGTTCTCGTGGGGCGCGAGATCGTACTTCGCCATCACGCGTCCCTCAATGCGTCGGCGTAGAACTCGTCAGTCTCGATGAGGTCGTCCTCGGTGTCGTCGTCGCCCGTCTCGGGGTCCGGCTCATCAGCGATATGGTTTGCGTCCTCCGCGGGGGGAGGCTCGGCTGTGGCGAGCACGCGTGCGACTGAGGGCAGGGTGGTGACCGGGTCTTGGGGCTCGGCCTGGTCCAACATCGTTTCTTCGCGCGAAAGTCGCAACGCCATTCGGCGCTCCGCCGGTGTTGTGCCCAACCCGAGATTCCATCGCTCCAACAGGTCCGCGACCGCGATTCGGTCATCGGGATAGGTGTACTTCGATGCGGCGAGCTTGCGCGCGAACTGTAATGCGTCCTCGCTGAGCGGCATCTGCAACGACGGTGCGTGCTCCCACATCAACGTGTGCCACTCGCGGGTGTCCGGATCACGGAAATAGGCGCGGGTGACGTCATCCGGGTCGTAGTGGATTGGCCAGCGGCCCTTGACTTTCCCTGTGTACGGGCTGCTCATGTTGCGGTAGGGATCCAGACCTGTTCCGTTGTAGCGGCGGCCAAGGTCCACCCCGTAATGTTGGATCTTCCGAAACTCCACCTTCAAGAACTCATAGGCTAAATCGGGATCACGCGGCACCTCGATATAGCCGGCGCGCGCGACCCCATGCTCGAACATCTGCGCCGGGGACATCTGGAAGCCGGGAACGCGCGGATCGATCAGACTGTGGTGTGGGCGGTGGTGATACACCACCGCAACCCACTCGCGGATGATTGCCTCCAGCTCGTCGAGGTAGAAGAAGGCCTCCGATTCCGGGTCCAAGCCACGGGAGTGCACGTCCGGGCCTTTGTAGCCTGGCAAGATCTGCAACAGGCCCTCTCGGATGGTGCGGAAGAAACGCTCTACCGGACCCTTGTCCCGGCCGGTCCGCAACCGTGCGGGCTGGATCGAGATTCCCATCCGCTGGCACACGCTCGTCAGATGATCTGAGACATAGATTTTGCCGTGGTCAATCACAATGGTTTCCGGCACGATCGCCGGTCCCGCGGCACCCGGGCGTTCGACGGCGCCGACGTCGAGGAGCACTGATCTTGGCACACCGTGCTCGGGCCACACCGCGTGCGGTGGCCAGTCCTTGCCGGCCGGTCGTGGCCGATACGCCTGGTACAGGACTGCGGCTGCGTCCACTGACTTCGTAGACACCGGCGTCACGCGAATTCCGGTGATGCAACGGGTGTACCAGTCCATTCCGACCGTCAGCTCCGCCTGCACCCACCGCAAGGTGATCGGGTCTAGCGCGAACACATCCAATCGAGTGGTATCCATCAGCAAGTACTCACCCGGGCGGGTCGGGCGCAGCTTCCCATACACACCGCTGGGACGGTCGGCGATGTCGCGGTTTCGTTTCGTGCTCAGCCGAAACGTCGGGTACCGGTTCTCTAGCTCAGCCAGGACACGGAATGCGGTCGCCCGAGACGGCAACGCCACCGCGTCTTCGCCGAATCGTGCGACGACCCTGGCGTTGACACGTTTTATCACCGCCGTCTGCGATGGCCGCGACTGGTCCGTGTGCTCCACCATCACTTCGACCGCGATCTCGGCCCAGCGTGGATCGACCTTGCTTCGCATGCCGACAACCTGTTTGGTGGGCCTCGGCACCAGTCCTACCTCACCATGCTTCCGATAGTCCGCGACCCACTGGCTGACCGTGCGTGAAGTGACGCCGGCCTCGGCAGCCTTCGCGGCGTACCGCTCCATCAAAGGGAGATGAGGATCGAACTCAGTTCGCGGTTCGTCGTGGGCCGCGAGTTCTGGGTGACCGGAGCGATAGCCAGTCAAGACCTCCCGAACGTGGGCGGCCCGCGTGCGCGCAGTGTCCAGCTCAAGGTCAGTGAGTTCTGCAAGGATGACTGCGGCCGCATCCGGTTGACCGTCAACGTCGATGCGGTCATCCACGATTCGAGCACGGCCACCATCGAGAAGCTCACGTAATGAGATACGCGACAATCGCTTTCCGGGGCCGACGCGCAATGTGAGGCTCACCCCGGTGTCGCCGGGGTGCAGCTCGACTACCTCGGCTGCATCGCCCTCGAAAACAACCCGCGTCCCAACACCGATCCGAACAGCCGAATCAGATCGTCTCATCAGTTCTCCTGGCTCAGTGTCGAACTCGATGTCAAGGGTTGACGCAGGTCAACGCGGAGTTCCTGCAACCACAACAGGTGGAACAAGGCCGCTCTCCTCAAAGGTCGGGGCCATTCCGACGACAGGTCAAGCACGCTGTCGATTGAAAGGCCGTCGATTGAGCAATTCCGCAGCCCTGCCAGGAGCTCCCCCGTGAACCACGCCTCCCGACGAAAACCTGCAAGGAATCGAATGTTGGCCAACAGCACTGGCTCAGGCTCGGTCCACACTTCGTAGACCCACCCACGGTCTTCAATTGCCGATCGAGTCCAGGCGAAGGTGTCCACGACCTCCGGTTGCGACAGCCGCCGGCGCGGCTTGACGTCGATAACTTTCGGCCCACTATCGGTGATCAGCAAGTAGTCGGGGATGTGCCTGGTCGTGCGGCCCCTGGAGTCGCAACTCAGCATGAACGGTTGCGCGCAGATACGTCGGACGGTCCGATCGAAATCGGCAAACAGCAACTGAGTCAGCTCCAACCGGGACTCGTAGATGATGTGCCGGCGCTCGGTTGCCGACCAATACGTGCCCGAGTAGTGCTTTTGGCCTGCGTACCAACGAAACTCACGCCACGGATGAGCGTCCACAAGGACATCCGGATCGGCGTCAACTAGTGGGGTTGAAGACTCTCCAGCATTCGGGGCGGTTCGAAACCGTACCGTGGTGGTCGCAGCGGTCGTAGCCGCCGTAACCATGTTCCGTCTGCTACCGCTCTGTCAGACGTGCGTCCAGAGTCATGCCCACAGCGTGGCACCTGTTCGCCTGGGTCCTCCGCAAGCACATCGGCGTGTCTCATCCAAACTTCAAACTTGAAAACCGTTTGAAGTCAGTCATGAGATTTTGAAGTCGCCCGTGAGAACCTACAGAGAGACTCCCGCTACCGCGCCATATTCGTAAACCGCGACAGGTGCAGCTGATGCGCCACCGTGACCGTGGAGGTGGGCCCGTTGCGGTGCTTGGCCAAGATCAGGTCCGCCTCGCCGCCACGCGGGTCGTCGCGGTCGAACGCGTCCGGGCGGTGCAGCAGCACCACCATGTCGGCGTCCTGCTCGAGGCTGCCGGACTCGCGCAGGTCGGCCAGCATCGGCTTCTTGTCGGTGCGCTGTTCTGGACCGCGGTTGAGCTGGCTGATGGCGATCACCGGAACCTCGAGTTCCTTGGCCAGCAGCTTGAGGTTTCGGGAGAATTCCGAGACCTCCACCTGCCGGGACTCGAACTTCTTGCCCGAGGTCATCAGCTGCAGATAGTCGACAACCACCAACCGCAGGTCGCTCTTCTGACGCAGCCGGCGGGCCTTGGCCCGAATCTCCATCATGGTCAGGTTCGGCGAATCGTCGATGTACAGCGGCGCCTCGCTGATCTCGCTCATCCGGCGGGCCAGGCGGGTCCAGTCGTCGTCGCTCATACGACCGGAGCGCATGTCGGCCAGCTTGATCTTCGCCTCCGCCGACAGCAGCCGCATCACGATCTCGGACTTGCTCATCTCCAGCGAGAAGATGACGCTGGCCATCCGGTTCTTGATCGAGCAGGACCGCATGAAATCCAGCCCCAGGGTGGAGTTGTGCGTGGGGATCATCGACCGGCCGGACAGATACAGGTGATCCGGGTTGTCGACCTCGACGCAACGCACCGGGACGCTGGCCACCGGCCGTACATCGACGATGAACCGGGACCTCGAACGGACGGTGCTCGCGCTCGCCCGGCGCTCCTTGTGGGCCAGGACCTTTCTGGGAAGTGCGAACACCCGGTCATCGGTGGAAAAAGTCAATGTGTACGCGGTGCTGGAGGCTTCGGTGTGGCCGTTGACGCGTTTGGTCGAGGTTTGGCAGCGGTATCCGAGGCTGACGATCAGCTCCTTGACATCCTCGACGAGCTGCCGGTTGGTCACACAGAACTGCACTGTCCCACCGGACGCGACCGTGCCATCGGTGTCGAGTAGCCCGGCCAACAACGCTCGGCGTTGCGGTTCCGCGGCGCGTAGGTAATCCGTCGGGATGTGTTTGTCGCCAAGCACACCGATGGCGCGCAGCCGTGCTTGGAGGGTCCCCACCGCTGAATGGCACGTTTGGCAGAGGCGCAAGCCTGCCGAGGGACCGCCACAGCGCGGGCAGGTCGGAGCCGCCACCGCAGGTGAGACAAACCTTGCCCGACCTCCGCACGAGCGTCCGCAGCACCGTACTTGGCTGGTGTGCGGGATGAACGATTTGCCGCAAACGACGCAGGAACGCGGCGCCGGCTGCTCCCCTACGCCCAACCGCAGCTGGTACCGATACGGCGCCGACGTCGAAGGCACGGCCCGGATCCCCTCGCCCTCGATCTGCATGACGATCTCCGGGTCGACGGTGGTGATCTGGGCCGCCGCGCTGGTCCCGTCACCCAGCCAGGCCCCCAGGGTGTAGGGCGGAACCAGCAAGTCGCGGCTGGGCAGATCCAGGGGCAGGGCATTCGCGACGGAGTGGTTGGGCCGCCGGTCGCCGGTCGCGCAGCGCAGCGTATCGGCGACCTCCCGGGTGGTGCGCACCGCCGCACCGCGCTGGTCGCCGGCACCTCGGGCGGCGCGGCGCGACACCCGCGTCTCGGTCAGCCACTGGTGCTCGGCGTCGGCGACGATCACCGAACCGTCGGAGAACTCGACTTCGAAGCAGGGCCGATCGACCATCACATCGGTGGCGGCCACCACCCGGGTCGGCCGGCCGTCGCCGTCGAGTAGGTGGTCACCGACGGCCACCTCGCCCATCGTGGTCCAGCCCGTCGGGGTGGGCAGGGGCGTGTCGAGCGCCAATGCCTTGCCCATGCCCGGGCGCGCCGCGACGATGATCATCTGCCCCGGGTGCAGGCCGTTGGTCACCTCGTCGAGGTCGGCGAAGCCGGTCGGCACGCCGCGGGCCAGCCCGCCGGAGGAGGCGATCGCGTCGATCTCGTCCATGGTGGGCTGCAGCAGCTCCTCCAGCGGGACGAAATCCTCGGCGGTGCGGTGATCGGTGACCTCGTAGATCTCCGCCTGGGCCCGGTCGACCACCTCGGCCACATCGGCGCCCTCGGCCCCGGCGTAGCCGTACTGCACCACCCGGGTGCCGGCCTCCACCAGCCGGCGCAGCAGCGCCTTCTCCGCGACGATGCCGGCGTAGTAGCCGGCGTTGGCCGCGGTCGGCACGGTCGAGATCAGCGTGTGCAGGTACGGCGCGCCGCCGACCCGGCGCAGCAGCCCGCGCCGGTCGAGTTCGGCGGCCACGGTGACCGCGTCGGCGGGCTCACCGCGACCGTAGAGGTCTAGCACGGCGTCGTAGATGTTCTGGTGGGCGGGTCGGTAGAAGTCGCCCGGGCGCAGCCGCTCGAGCACGTCGGCCACCGCATCCTTGCTCAGCAGCATCCCGCCCAGCACCGACTGCTCGGCGGCCATGTCCTGCGGGGGCTGCCGGCCGAAGTCCTCACTCGGCGGCGCGTCGGCGGGCATGCCGGAAGATCCACGGTCGTCGACAACGGCCATTCCCGTCATTCCCTCCCTTCCTCAACCCGCCCCGGAGCCATCGAACCGATATTCGAACCCGGTGTTCCGCAGCGTAGATCGCGGCTCCGACACGCTGGTCTCACCGGGCCGGCCCCTGCCCGCCGCGTTGAGAGTAGAGGTTGCTGACGCCCCCACCAAACGCCCCTGTTGATGAACCTGTGGAGGACCTGTGGATAGTTGCCGCTCACCTTGTTGGGGGGTTGGGGACAACCTGTTGAGCATTCCCGCGTCCGCCACGATCACCGCAGGTCAGTCCTCCACACCCCGGTGTAGCAGCTGTGGATGGGAAACGCCTCGGCGTGTCGGCAAGATGGCCGTCTCGGGCGTGTTGCGTGTCCCGCGGCCGATGCTCGGATGAACAACCGGTTAGGTTAGCTGACCAATTCTCCGACCGGCGAGTTCGCTGCGCGGGGCGGCCGGTCCGGGGCGGCGAACAGCGGGGTGGACCGTCAGGCGGTCGCGGCCTTGGCGCCGTCGGCCACCACGTCCAGGGCGACCTCGACGGTCACCTCGGGGTGCAGCACCGCCGACACGCGGTAGCCGCCGACGGCCTTGATGTGGCCCTTGGGCATGCGCACGATCCGCTTCTCCAGCGGCGGCCCGCCGGCCTTCTTGATCGCGCCGACGATGTCGGCGGCGGTCACCGAGCCGAACAGCTTCCCGGTGTCAGCGGCGGTCTTGACCGGCAGGGTGACGGTGCCCAGGCCGTCGATGGCCGCTTTGATCTCCTGGGCGTGCTCGAGGTCGCGGACCTGCTTGGTCTCCCGGGCCCGGCGGATCTCGTCGGCCTGCTTCTGGGCGCCGCGGGTGGCCTGAATCGCCAAGCCGCGCGGCAGCAGGAAGTTGCGGCCGTAGCCGTCCTTCACTTCGACGGTGTCGCCCGCCGCGCCGAGGTGATCGACATCGGTGGTCAGAATCAGCTTCATCGTTTCGTCTCTTCCGTTCCGGCTAGCGCGTCGAGGAGGTGAACGGCAGCAGGGCCACCTCGCGGGCGTTCTTCACCGCGATCGCGATGTCACGCTGGTGCTGGACACAGTTACCGGTCACCCGGCGGGCACGGATCTTGCCGCGCTCACTGATGAACGTGCGCAGCAGGGCGGTGTCCTTGTAGTCGATCACCTGGTCCTTCTTGGCGCAGAAGGCGCACTTGCGGGTTTTGACCGGCTTCTCCGGTGCCGGGCGCCGCTTGTTGGACTTGGCCATGGGTCAATCTCTTTCGTTCTGTGGTGTCTGAGGGTGCGGCCGCGGCCGCGCCATGAGTTCTAGAAGGGCGGTTCGTCGTCGCCGCCGCCGAAGGAGCCCGACGCCGGGGCGCTGCCCCACGGGTCCTCCGCCGGTGCCCCGCCGGCCGCGCCGCCGGAGGCCGCCGGCCGGGGGCCGCCGCCGCGGCTGGCCTTGGTGACCTTCGCGGTGGCGTAGCGCAGGGAGGGCCCGATCTCGTCGACGTCGAGCTCGTAGACGGTGCGCTTCTCGCCCTCCCGGGTTTCGAACGACCGCTGCTTGAGTCGACCGGTGACGATGACCCGCGCTCCGCGGGTCAGGGTCTCGGCGACGTTCTCGGCGGCCTCCCGCCAGATGCTGCAGCGCAGGAACAGCGCCTCGCCGTCCTTCCACTCGCCGCTCTGCCGGTCGTAGATGCGCGGCGTCGAGGCGACCGTGAAGTTCGCGACGGCCGCACCCGACGGGGTGAACCGCAGGTCCGGGTCGGCAGTCAGGTTTCCGACGATGGTGAGTGTGGTGTCACCAGCTGCCATGGGATCCTCCTGGGTTTGGCGGTTTGAGCGGGAGCCTACGCAGCCGCTCCGACGTAGTCGACGGTCAGTGCTTGTCGATGCGCATCACCTTGGTGCGCAGCACCGCCTCGTTCAAGCCCAGCTGACGGTCGAGTTCGGAGACGGTCGCCGGCTCGGCTTTGACGTCGATGACGGCGTAAATGCCCTCGGCGTGCTTCTGGATCTCGTAGGCCAACCGCCTTCGGCCCCAGATGTCCACCTTGTCGACGCTGCCGCCGTCGTTGCGGATGACGTTCAGGAACGTCTCCAGCGACGGGGCCACGGTGCGCTCGTCAAGGGTGGGGTCCAGGATGACCATGATTTCGTATGGACGCATGGGAACCTCATCACCTCCTCTGGTCGTCTACGGCCACGGGGAATCCCGCGGCAGGAGGGTCGCCTGCGTCGGCAACGGGCCAAGGTTACAGCAGCCGCCGCCGACCTGCGAAATCGCGGGTCGGTGACCGTCAGGTGCGGATCTTGTCCGCGATCTGGCGGGTGATCTGCACCGCGGTGTCGCCCGGGTCGGCCGCACAGGTGTTGACGTCGACGATGATGTTGTTGCGCACCGCCATCGCCCGTCCGCAGCCCCAACCCTCGGGGGGGCCGTTCTGCTGGGTGGAGACCGTGCTCAGCAGACCGTCGGTGTTAGCGATCGGGCCGGGCGTCCACTCCGAGCCGCTCTGCACGTGGATGTACTCCTGGCATTCGCCCCACTGCTTGGCCGACGCGTCGAAGAAGGCCTTCGCCTGCTTGGCCGACGGGAAGAGCACCACCGCCTCCTGGGCGTAGTGCTCGAAGTTGGCGCTTTCGGAGAACGTCAGGTCGCGCACCGCGCTGAAGCCGCTGTCGGCGTAGACCTGCGCTTGGGCCGCGGCGTCGATGGCCAGGCACTCGCGGGGTTCCATCGTGTCGGCGTCGTCGGACATCGCGATGCGGTTACGGGTTACCGCCATCTCCTGTGCGCCCATGACGGCGTTGATCTGCTCGGTGTTGAGCATGAGGTCGTTCAGTGCGCCCTCGGCCACCGGGCGGGCCGTCGTCGTGGTGGGGGTGGTCGGCGATTTCTCCGCGTCGGCCTTGCCTTTGTCGCCTCCACAGCCCGCGACGATCAGGCAGGCACCGGCGAGCCCGGCGAGAGCGGTCATACGACGGCGCATAAGTTCATCTCTCCGTTTCTGTCCTCGTCCTTCCGCACCCGGCGCGGGCACCGCGGTCAGCGGTTCGCGCGTGGTCAGCCTAACGCCAACGGCCGGCCGACTTGGGCCGGAACGGTGGGACCGGCGCGCCATCGCCGCCGGGCCTCAGCGGCCCGCGGCGGTACCGGCCGGCACCGCGGGCGGAGCCGCCGGGTGCTCGGGTGGCTGCACGGGGCGATCCGGCCGCGGCCGCAGCCAGGCGGGCAGCCGGCTCGCGGGGGCGTCGGGGGCGCCGTCGAAGACGCCACCGGCCGGGTCGTCCACCCGGCCGTGCCAGCGCACCAGGTCCTGCTCCGGGCGGTAGATCTGGCGGATCACCAGCGCGCACAGCGCCAACACGGCGACATCGCGGACCAGCACCGTTGCGGTGAACCACTGCTCGGGCAGGCCGTGGTTGTGCTCGCCGAACAGGTAGTACATCCGCGGCACCCAGACCACCGCGTCGATCGTCATCCAGGCCAGCAGGATCCGCCGATGCGGCAACGCCAGCACCGCCAGCGGCACCAGCCACAGCGAGAACTGCGGACTCCACACCTTGTTGGTCAGCAGGAACGCCGCGACCACCAGGAACGCCAACTGCGCGACCCGTGGACGCTGCGGCGCGGTCAACGCGATGTAGGCGATCCCGGCGCAGCAGAGCAGGAACAGGACCGCGACGACGGTGTTGAGCACCGCAGGCGGTTCCCAGAAACCCAGGTCGGGGTCGAAGCCCCGCCATCCGGTGAAGGAGGCGACCACGTTGTACAGCGAATCGAGGTCCGCGTCGCGACGACGGTTGAGCCGGAAGAACTCCAGCCACCCGGCCGGGAACAGCACCATGATCGGCAGGTTCACCACCAGCCACGCCGCCACCGCCGCGATGACCGCCTGCGCCGCCTGCCGGTACCTGCCGGTACGCACCGCCAGGATCAGCACCGGCCCGAGCAGCAGGACCGGGAAGAGCTTGGCGGCGGCCCCCAGCCCGAACAGCGTCCCGGCCAGCACCGGGCGCCGGCGGGCCCAGGCGAGCATCCCGCCGACCGCGAACGCCACGGTCAGCGCGTCGAAGTTGGTGAAGGCCTGAAAGATCAGCAGCGGGGACGCGGCCACCAGCGCGGCATCCCAGACCCGCCGGCCGGCCAGCCCGGCACTCGCCCAGACGGTGACCAGCCAGGCCAGCGCCAGGCCGAGGGCCACGATGTTGAAGAACATGACGACTTCGGCGACCACCGGCAGCGCGAAGAGCTTGCTCGCCGCGGTGTAGGTCTTGGCCAGCGTCATCGCCACGTATTGGTACATGCCGGTGAGCACCGGGTACTCCATGTGCCGCACGGCGATCTCACCGTCGTAACGGTGCTTGGGCTGCCCGGCGTCGTCGGTCTCGATCCAGCTGGACTTGTAGGGCAGTTCGCCGCGCTCCAACAGTTCGGCGCCGTAGAGCGGGACGGTGTCGGAGTAGCACAGCTGGTAGTAGGCGCGCTGCCCTTCCCAGTTCGCCACCTGGCGGTCGGCGGGCCCGTCGCCGCTGCTCTGCAGGCACGGCGCTTTGGTGGTCCAGCCCAGCGCGAGCACCGCCAGCGCGATCGCGAACATGACCCGCACCGGGGTGAAGAACCGGGCGCGGCCGATCAGGGCGTGCCGGCCCACCGGGCCGCCGATCGTGTCGGCCAGCGCCGCACCGAGCACGTCGGTGCGGCTGGGCAGGTCCCGCTCGTCGGCGCTGCGCCGGTCCGCCGCAAGTGGTTGCGGCGAGACCGTGCGGCGCGGATCGTCGGCCATCACGGTGGCGGTGGCGGCGCCCCGGGCGGCGGCGGCTCCGGGGCCGGCGGCGGAGGCGGCGGCGGCTGCTCCCACGGCGGCACCCACGGCGGCGGCGGGGGCGGGAACCCCGGCGGTGGCGGTGGTGGGAGCCCCGGCGGGAACCCCGGCGGCATCTCCGGCGGGGGCGCCTCGTCGGTCGGCTTCGGCGGTGGCGGCGGCGCGGCCGGTACCCCGGCGTAACCGCCCACCTCCGCGGGCTTCGGGAACGATTCGTTGTCGGTGCCCTGCAGGGCGCCGTCCATGGTGGCCTTCCAGATGTCCGACGGCAGGCTGGAGCCCCACACCGGCGACCCCCACTGGTTGACCAGGGGTTCGTCGTCCTTCACGGTGCCCACCCAGACCGCCGTCGACAGCGATGGCGTGTAGCCGACCATCCAGGCGTCCTTGTTGTCCTTGCTGTCGCCCAGCTGCACGGTGCCGGTCTTGGCGGCCGATTTGCGGCCGCCGGCCAGGTTGTGCCCGCGCGAGTACCCGGCGATCGGCTCCATGGCGGCGGTGACGTTGTCGGCGACCGCCTCCTCAATGCGCTGGTCGCCCTCGTTCTCGGTGGTCAACGCGTCGAACAGCACCTGCCCGTCGGCGTTGACCACCTTCTGGACGAAGTGCGGACGGTGGTACACCCCGGAGGCGGCCAGCGTGGCGTAGGCGGAGGCCATGTCGATCACCCGGGTCTGGTACTGCCCGAGCACGATGCCGTTGTTGGGCGGGCCGCCCTTGCCGTCCTCGGAGAGGGTGTGGGCGACCCCGGCGAAGCTGTCGGCCACCCCGGCCCGGTGCGCGGCGTCGGCGACGTCCTCCGGCCCGTTCTTCAACTTCAGCATCAGCCGGTAGTAGGAGGTGTTCAACGAGCGCTTCAGCGCTTCGGCGATGTTGCAGGTGCCGCAGCTCTCGCCCTCGACGTTGCCGATCTCGATGCCGTTGACGGTCAGCGGTGAGCTGTCCACCTGGTAGCCCAGGCCCATGCCCTGTTCCAGCGCCGCCACCAGGGCGAACACCTTGAACGCCGAGCCGGTCTGCAGCCCGGCCTGGGCGAAGTCGTAGCCGGTGCCGTCGGCGCCGCCGTAGTAGGCGCGCACCGCACCGCTGCGCGGGTCGATCGAGACGACCGCGGCCCGCATGTCCTCGTCCTGGTCCTGGAGGTACTTCTCCACCGCGTCCTCGGCGGCCTGCTGGTCGTTCGGGTCGATGGTGGTGGTGATCTGCAGGCCCTCGGTGTTGAGGGTCTGTTCGTCGATGTCGAACAGGTCGAGCAGTTCGGCGATCACCTGCCGTTCGATCAGCCCGTTGGGCCCGGCGGTCTTGTTGTCCGAGCGGGCCTGGTCCGGCGGGATGGTCTCGGGGAACTGCTGCTCGGCGCGGTCGGCCGGGGTCAGCGCCTTGATCTGCACCATCCCGTCGAGCACCCAGTTCCACCGGTCCAGCGCGCCCTCCGGGTCGACGGCGGGGTCCAGGGTGGACGGGCGCTGGATCAGCGCCGCCAGCAGCGCCCCCTCGGCGACGTTGAGCTGCTCGACCGGTTTGCCGAAGTAGGCGTTGGCGGCCGCGGCGATGCCGTAGGCGCTGCGCCCGAAGTAGATGATGTTGAGGTAGGCCTCGAGGACCTCGTCCTTGGACCACTGCCCGGACATCTTGGCCGCGATGACGAGTTCCTTCGCCTTGCGCACCAGCCCGCCCATCCCGGTGCGTTGCGAACCCACCAGCGCGTTCTTCACGTACTGCTGGGTGATGGTCGATGCGCCCTGGGTGTAGCCGCCGAACACGTTGTTCTTGATCGCGCGGCCGAACGCGCTGATCGAGAAGCCCGGATTGGAGTAGAAGTTGCGGTCCTCGGCGGCCAGGACCGCGTTGCGCACGTGCTCGGGAACCTGGTGGATGTCGATGTCGACCCGGTTGCCCTCCGGCGGCACGATCTTGGCCAGTTCGGTGCCGTCGCTGGCCAGGATCGTCGACACCTGCGCGGTGCGGATGTCGCCGGGTTCGGGCACCTTGACGATCAGGTATGCCATCGCGAACGTGATGATCGGCAGCAGAACGGCCGCTGCGACACCCAGATAGCACAGGCGTCGCACCAGGCGCCAGTTCACCGCGGGGGCGCGTCGTGCCGAGGCTCGCCGATGGCCGCCGGTCGGGCGGTTGTCCGGCGGTTCGGCCGGCTCGCGTGGCGGCTCCGCGGGCCGCTCGCGGCGACGTTCGGCGGCGGCGGGCGCGTTCAGCGCGGCGGTGACCGCCTCGATCGGATCGCGCAGCTTCTCCGGGTTCTCGTCGGTGACGCGCGGGATCAAGGTGGTGTCCCGGTCGTGCGGCGGGCGCGCCTGCGGGCCGCCCTCGCGGCGCGGCGGCGAACCGGGCCCGGGACGGTCGGCGCGATCGGAGCGGTCGGGTCGATCGCTGCGGCCGCGGTCACCGGACGTGGGTGTACCGCCGCCCAGGTGCCGGGCAGCCCGGTCACGGTCGGAGTGTGGGGAGTCCGGTCCGTCGTTACTCACTGGCGGTGCGGGCCCCGTTGCGCGCGGTCCGGGTACGAGAGCCCTTCGGCGGGCGCGCCGCCCCGAGCACGTACGACTTCACCAGGTGGTTCCAGCTGCATGTCCGGCAGACCTCCACCACGTGCACCGAGAACTCGGTGTGCCGGGACGCCAGCAGCACCAGCTCCTCGGCGCTGCGCGCCGACCCCGACACCGCGCCCAGGTGATCGCCGAACACCCACGACACCAGCGTCAGCTGCTCCTTGCGGCAGATCGGGCAGCTGACCGAACTGGTCTTGCCGTGATACTTCGCGGCACGCAGCAGGTAGGGGTTGGCGTCGCAGACGTCGAAGACGCCGGTCCGCCCGGAATACACCTCGGCCAACAGCGCGCGGCGCTGTAGCGCGTATTCCACCACCTGTCGCTGCAGTCGCACGCAGACCAGAGTACGACCTGTTCCGACCGGCCGCGCCGTGACGACCGTTCTGCCCGCTCATGGTGTCGCCGACCCGGGCCATCCGCACCTCCGCTCCCGCTGACCGGCCGCCGCCCGAGCCGTCCCGGCGATGCGCCCGATATGACAAAAAATATATCGGAGCGATACTATTGCCGGTACTGTCGGGCCGAATCGTTCACGCGGCCGCAAAAGAGTAGATCAGGGAGGTGACTCGTGCTTGAACTGGCCATCCTCGGCCTGCTGCTCGAGTCGCCCATGCACGGCTACGAGCTGCGCAAGCGGCTCACCGGCCTGCTGGGGGCGTTCCGCGCCTTCTCCTACGGTTCGCTCTACCCGGCGCTGCGGCGCATGCAAGCCGATGGCTTGATCGCCGAGGACGCGGCGCCCACGGGCACCCCGGTGCGCCGGGCGCGCCGCGTCTACCAGTTGACCGACGCCGGCCGGCAGCGGTTCTCCGAGCTGGTGGCCGACACCAGCCCGCAGAACTACACCGACGACGGCTTCGGGGTGCACCTGGCGTTCTTCAACCGCACCCCGGCGGAGGCGCGGATGCGCATCCTCGAGGGCCGTCGCCGCCAGGTGGAAGAACGCCGGGAGGGTCTGCGTGACGCCGTCGCGCGGGCCAGCAGCTCGTTCGATCGCTACACCCGCCAGCTGCACCAACTGGGGCTGGAGTCGAGTGAACGCGAGGTGCGATGGCTCAACGAGCTCATCGCCGCCGAACGGGTGGCACAGGGCCAGACCGATCAGCCCTAGCCGCAACACAAGCCCCATAACGCAAGCCCCACAACACAAAGCAATGGTCGACCAATCAACCGGCCGCACCACAGTAGGTAGGAGAAGGAGAACGTCCATGAGTGAGCAAACCGGCGCTGGTGCGTCGTCGGAGGTGCGGGTCGCCATTGTCGGCGTCGGTAACTGCGCGGCCTCGCTGGTCCAGGGCGTCCAGTACTACCGCGACGCCGAGGAGACCGCCACGGTTCCCGGCCTGATGCATGTGCGGTTCGGCGCCTACCACGTCCGCGACGTCAAGTTCGTCGCCGCATTCGACGTCGACGCCAAAAAGGTCGGCTTCGACCTCTCCGAGGCCATCTTCGCTTCGGAGAACAACACCATCAAGATCGCCGACGTGCCGCCGACCGATGTGATCGTGCAGCGCGGCCCGACCCTTGACGGCATCGGCAAGTACTACGCCGACACCATCGAGGTCTCCGACACCGACCCGGTCGACGTGGTCAAGGCGCTGCGCGACGCCGAGGTCGACGTGCTGGTGTCCTACCTGCCGGTGGGTTCGGAAGAGGCCGACAAGTTCTACGCCCAGTGCGCCATCGACGCCGGGGTGGCGTTCGTCAACGCGCTGCCGGTGTTCATCGCCTCCGACCCGGTGTGGGCCAAGAAGTTCGCCGACGCCGGCGTCCCGATCGTCGGCGACGACATCAAGAGCCAGGTCGGCGCCACCATCACCCACCGGGTGATGGCCAAGCTGTTCGAGGACCGCGGCGTGCAACTCGACCGCACCATGCAGCTCAACGTCGGCGGCAACATGGACTTCCTGAACATGTTGGAGCGCGAGCGGCTGGAGTCGAAGAAGATCTCCAAGACCCAGGCGGTCACCTCCAACCTGCAGCGCGAGTTCAAGACCAAGGACGTTCACATCGGCCCGTCCGACCACGTCGGCTGGCTCGATGACCGCAAGTGGGCCTACGTCCGGCTGGAGGGCCGCGCCTTCGGCGACGTGCCGTTGAACCTGGAGTACAAGCTCGAGGTGTGGGACTCGCCGAACTCGGCGGGCGTGATCATTGACGCCGTGCGCGCCGCCAAGATCGCCAAGGACCGCGGTATCGGCGGCCCGATCGTGCCGGCCTCGGCCTACCTGATGAAGAGCCCGCCGCAGCAGCTCCCCGACGACGTCGCCCGGGCGCAGCTCGAAGAGTTCATCATCGGCTGACGATCTCCACCCGCGCGGCGGGGCGGAGCACCGGCACGGTCGCTTTCGGCTCGTAGAGTCGGGGTATGTCCCGTCCCGACCGTCCGCTGCGCATCGGTGTCCAGCTGCAACCCGAGCAGGCCCCGCACTACGGCCTACTGCGGGACGCGGTGGCCCGCTGCGAGGATCTCGGCGTCGACATCGCCTTCAACTGGGATCATTTCTTCCCGCTCTACGGCGATCCCGACGGCCCGCACTTCGAGTGCTGGACGATGCTGGGCGCCTGGGCCGAGCAGACCGCCCGGATCGAGATCGGCGCACTGGTCAGCTGCAACTCCTACCGCAACCCCGACCTGCTCGCCGACATGGCCCGCACCGTCGACCACATCGCCGGGGGCCGGCTGATCCTGGGCCTCGGCGCCGGTTGGAACCGGCGCGACTACCGCGAATACGGTTACGAGTTCGGCACGCCGGGCAGCCGGCTCGATGATCTCGCCGAGTCCCTGCCCCGCATCACCGGGCGTCTACAGCGGCTCAACCCGCCGCCCGTCCGGCGGCTGCCGGTGCTGATCGGGGGCGGCGGTGAGCGCAAGACCCTGCGGTTGGTCGCCGAGTACGCCGACATCTGGCACAGCTTCGCCGACGCGGGGACCCACCGCCGCAAGGTGGCCGTACTCGACGAACACTGCGCCGCCGTCGGCCGCGACCCGGCTGAGATCGAATGGTCCGCCGCGGTCGGCGGGGACACCGGCGGCCGCGACACGACCGCACTGGTGGCCGAGGCCGAGACGCTCGCCGACGCGGGTGTCACGCTGT
Organism: Mycolicibacillus trivialis; assembly: GCF_002102395.1. Taxonomy (GTDB): domain Bacteria; phylum Actinomycetota; class Actinomycetes; order Mycobacteriales; family Mycobacteriaceae; genus Mycobacterium; species Mycobacterium triviale. The sequence continues at coordinate 55,751 of NZ_LQPZ01000025.1, read as the reverse complement.
TCACGGTGGCGACGGCCGGGCCGGACTACGACCTGTCGGGTGCGGCCGCGCTGTGCCGCTGGCGCGACACCCGGTGAAAGGCATGCGCGTCCTGCTCGCGGCGCTGCTGACCCTGGCCGCGCTGTGCTGGCCGGCGTCGGCCGCCGCCGTGCCCGACCAGTGCGCCCCGCCCGGACCGGACAGCGCCACCCCGTTGCCGACGAACCTCACCAACACCCCCGGTGTGCCGGATCGCGATACCCACACCACGGCCGGCGCCGCGGCGCCGGCCGACATCGACGTCGGCGCGCTGCGGCTGGCGGTGCCCGGCACCCTCACCGTGGGTACGTTGTCCGACGCGCCGCCGACCAGCTGTATCGACGCCGCCGGCCAGTACAGCGGGTTCGACGACGAGCTGCTGCGCGCGGTTGCCGAAAAACTCGGCCTGGCAGTGAATTTCGTCGGCACCGATTTCTCCGGGCTGCTCGCGCAGGTCGCCGCCGGCCGCTTCGACGTCGCGTCGGCCTCGGTCGCGGCGACCGACGCCCGCAGACGCACCGTCGGCTTCACCAACGGCTACGACTTCGGCTACTACTCACTGGTGGTCCCGCCCGGCTCACCGCTGACCGCCATGGACGGGCTCAGCGCCGGCGACCGGATCGGGGTGGTTCAGGGCACCATCCAGGACGCCTACGTCGTCGACGTGCTCGGCCTGCAGCCGGTGAAGTTCCCCGACTTCAACACCGTCTACGCCAGCCTGAAGACCCGCCAGATCGACGCCTGGGTAGCGCCGGCGCATCAGGCCCGACAGCTGGTCCAGCCCGGCGACCCGGCGGTGATCACCGCCAACACCATCAGCATCGACACCTACGTCGGATGGGCGGTGGCCCAGTCCAATCAGCCGCTCATCGACGCGCTCAACGCCGGTCTGGACGCGGTGATCGCCGACGGCACCTGGGCGCGACTGTATTCCGAGTGGGTGCCCCGCGAACTCCCGCCGGGCTGGAAGCCCGGCTCGCGCGCCGCCCCGGCGCCCGACCTGCCCGATTTCGCGGCCATCGCCGCCGACCACCCGCGCCGTCCCGCCGCGACCGTGTCGGCGCCGGCCTCCACCCTGGCCCAACTGCGGGCCGCGTTCTTCGACTGGGAGATGTACCGCCAGGCGATCCCGGTGCTGTTGACCACCGGCCTGCCCAACACCCTCATCCTCACCGTCAGCGCGGCCGCCATCGGCGTGGTCCTGGGTATGGCGCTGGCCGTCGCGGCGCTGTCGCGGCGGCGCTGGCTGCGCTGGCCGGCCAGGGTGTACACCGACATCTTCCGCGGCCTGCCCGAGGTGGTGATCATCCTGCTGATCGGGCTGGGACTGGGTCCGGTGGTCAGCGGTGTGACCCACAGCAACCCCTACCCGCTGGGCATCCTCGCGCTGGGGTTGATGGCCGCCGCCTACGTCGGGGAGATCTTCCGCTCCGGGATCCAAAGCGTGGACCCCGGGCAGCTCGAGGCGGCCCGGGCGCTGGGCTTCTCCTATCCGGCCGCGATGCGACTCGTCGTTGTCCCGCAGGGCATCCGGCGGGTGCTTCCCGCGCTGATGAACCAGTTCATCGCGCTGTTGAAGGCCTCGGCCCTGGTGTACTTCCTGGGCCTGCTGGTCGGCCAGCGGGAGCTGTTCCAGGTCGGCCGCGACCTCAACGCCCAGACCGGTAGCCTCTCCCCGCTGGTGGCCGCGGGCCTGTTCTACCTCGCGCTGACCGTCCCGCTCACCCACCTGGTCAACGTCATCGACACCCGGATGCGCCAGGGCCGGACCCGGCGGCGACGCGACGACCTGATCACCCTCACTGCGGGACAGGAGATGACGTGACCGGAACCGCGGTGTCGCTGGCAGCCGACGACCTGCACCTGGCACTCGCCGGGCAGCCGGTGTTGCGCGGCATCGACCTCGAGGTGCCCGCGGGCAGCACCGCGGCGGTCATCGGGCCGTCCGGCTCCGGCAAATCGACGTTGCTGCGGGTGCTGAACCGGTTGCACGAGCCGGACCGCGGCGACATCCGCCTCGACGGCCGTTCGGTCCTCGCCGACGATCCCGACCTGCTGCGGCGCCGAATCGGCATGGTGTTCCAGCAGTTCAACCTGTTCCCGGACCGGTCCGTGGCCGCCAACGTGATGCTCGGGCCGCGCCGGCTGCTGCGGCTGCCGTCGGATGCGGCCCGCGAACTGGCGTTGACGCAGCTGGACCGGGTCGGGTTGAAGGACAAGGCCGACGTGCGGCCCGGTGCACTCTCCGGCGGCCAACAGCAGCGGGTGGCGATCGCCCGGGCGTTGGCGATGTCGCCGCAGGTGATGTTCTTCGACGAGCCGACCTCGGCGCTGGATCCGGAGTTGGTCAAGGGGGTGCTGGCCCTCATCGCCGATCTGGGCAGCGACGGGATGACCATGGTCGTGGTCACCCACGAGATGGCGTTCGCCCGGTCGGCGTCGGACCGGGTGGTCTTCATCGACCACGGCACGGTGCTGGAATCCGGCCCCCCGGAACGACTGTTCGGCGATCCCCGGACCGACCGGCTGCGCCGATTCCTGTCCCAGGTTCTCTGACCTGCACGATCACCAACACGTTAGACTGGCGAACTATGGCGACGAGCGATGCCGCCCCACCGGAGGTGGCGGAGCTGGCGGAAGGGCTGCACCGAGCCCTGACGAAGCTGTTTGCGATCCTGCGCCGCGGCGACACCAGCCGCGACGCCACCGGTGACCTCACCCTCGCCCAGCTGTCGATCCTCTACACGCTGCTGTGCCAGGGACCGATGCGGATGACCGAACTGGCCGCCCACGAGCGGGTCCGCACCCCGACCACCACGGTGGCGATCCGGCGGCTGGAGAAGATCGGCCTGGTGAAACGGTCCCGCGACCCGTCCGATCTGCGCGCGGTGCTCGTCGACATCACCCCCGAGGGGCTGGCCGTCCACCAAGAGTCGCTCAGCAACCGGCAGGCCGCCCTGGCCGGCATGCTCGACCAGCTCAGCGCCGCCGAGCGCGAGGCGCTCACCAAGGCGCTGGCCCCGTTGAAGCGCCTGGGGGCCGCCGATCCGGTGCGCAGCGACCCGCCGACGGTGCCACCCGCCGACGCCGATGCGACCGAGGACTGACCGAGCAGCCATGCCCACCGCACTGATCACCGGCGCCAGCGCCGGTATCGGCGCCGCCATCGCCCGGGCGCTGGCCCCCACCCACGATCTGCTGCTACCGGGGCGCCCCTCCGACCGGCTCACCGCGGTGGCCGCCGAACTCGGCGCCGCCACCTGGCCGATGGACCTCCACGACACCGAGGCGATCGCCGTCGACGATCGGCTGCCCGACCGCCTCGACGTGCTGGTGCACAACGCCGGGGTCGCACTGCCGGCCCGGGTGGCCGAATCCACGGTGCCCCAGTGGCGGGACACCATGGCGGTCAACATAATCGGACCGGTGGCGCTGACCCTGGCGGTGCTACCCGCCCTGCGCGCCGCCGAAGGGCACGTGGTCTTCATCAACTCCGGATCCGGCTTCCGCTCCTCGCCGGGGCTGGCCTCCTACTCGGCGAGCAAATTCGCCCTGCGCGCGTTCGCCGATTCCTTGCGCGCCGACGAACCCGTGTTACGGGTCACCTCGGTGCATCCCGGCCGCACCGACAGCGCGATGCAGCGTGGTCTGGTCGCCTACGAGGGCGGCGAGTACGACCCGGCACGGTTCCTGCGACCGGAGACGGTGGCCGGGCTGGTGGCCGACGCGGTGGCCACGCCGCCCGACGGCCATGTCCACGAGATCGTGGTGCGCCCCCGCTAGACGACCAGGTTGATCAGCCGGCCCGGAACCACGATGACCTTCTTCGGGGTGGCGCCGGCGAGGAACGCCGCGACCTTCTCGTCGGCCAGGGCGGTCTCCTCCAGCGTCGCCGAATCGGCGTCGGCGGCAACGGTGATCAGCCCACGCTTCTTGCCGTTGACCTGAACCGGGTATTGCACCTCGTCGACCGTCAGATACGCCGGGTCGGCGACCGGGAACGGCCCGTGCGCCAGCGGCGCGTCGTGCCCGATCCGCCGCCAGAGTTCCTCGGCCACATGCGGCGCCAGCGGTGCCAGCAGCAGCACCAGCGGTTCGATCGCGCCGCGCGCGCTGACCGACTCCTTGGTCAGGTGGTTGGTGTACTCGATCAGCTTCGCCACCGCGGTGTTGTTCCGCAGTGCCGCAAAGTCTTCGGTGACCCCGGCGATCGTGCGGTGCATCGCGCGCAAGGTGGCGTCATCGAGGGCTTCGTGCTCCGCGACCCGGCTGGCACCGGTCTCCTCGTCGACCACCAGGCGCCAGACCCGCTGCAGGAACCGGTGTGCACCGATGACGTCCTTGGTGGCCCACGGCCGGGAGGCCTCCAGGGGACCCATCGACATCTCGTACACGCGCAGCGTGTCGGCCCCGTAGTCGTCGCAGATCCGGTCCGGGGAGACCGAGTTCTTCAGGCTCTTACCCATCTTCCCGAATTCCTGCCGGACCTCGATCTCTCCGTCGGGGCCCGGAAGGTAGTGCGACCCATCCCGTTCGATCACCTCGTCGGCGGTCACATAGCTACCGCGCGGATCGGTGTAGGCGTACGCCTGGATGTAGCCCTGGTTGACCAGCCGGCGATACGGTTCGCGCGAGGTGACATGCCCCAGGTCGTAGAGCACCTTGTGCCAGAAACGCGAATACAACAGGTGCAGCACGGCGTGTTCCACACCGCCGACGTACAGGTCGACACCGCCGGGATCGGCGGCGCCGTGCTCGGCCGGCCGGGGCCCCATCCAGTACGCCTCGTTCTCCTTGGCGCAGAACTCATCCCGGTTACGCGGGTCGATATAGCGCAGCTGGTACCAGGAACTGCCGGCCCACTGCGGCATCACGTTCGTGTCCCGGGTGTAGGGCTTGAGGCCGTCGCCGAAGTCGAGGTCGACGTGCACCCAGTCGGTCGCCTTCGCCAACGGCGGGGACGGTTCGCTGGACGGGTCGTCCGGATCGAACAGCACCGGCGAGTAGTCGGGCACGTCCGGCAGCTCCACCGGCAACGCCGAATCGTCGAGCGGGTGCGGCCGCCCGTCCACGTCGTAGACGATGGGAAACGGTTCACCCCAATACCGTTGCCGGGCGAACAGCCAGTCCCGCAGCTTGTACTGCACCCGCGGCGTCCCGCGACCGTCGGCCGCCAACCGCTGCACCACCGCGTCTTTGGCGTCCGCGACACCCATCCCGTCGAGGTAGTCGGAGTTCACCAGGGTGCCGTCGCCGGCGTAGGCGGCCTCGGCGACATCACCACCGGCGATGACCTCCACGATCGGCAGACCGAATTCGGTGGCGAACTCCCAGTCGCGTTGATCGTGGCCGGGCACGGCCATGATGGCGCCGGTGCCGTAGCCGATCAGCACATAGTCGGCGACGAAGACCGGCACCGCGGCGCCGTTGACCGGGTTGGTGGCGTAGGCGCCGGTGAACACCCCGGTCTTGGTCTTGTTCTCCTGGCGCTCCAGGTCGGACTTCGCGGCGATCGCGGCGCGGTAGGCCGCCACCGCGGCGGCCGGGTCCGCGGCGTCGTAGGTCCAGCGCGGGTCGGTGCCGTCGGTCCAGGCCGGCGCGGTGAGCGCATCGACCAGCGGGTGCTCCGGCGCCAGCACCAGGTAGGTGGCGCCGAACAGCGTGTCCGGGCGGGTGGTGAACACCTCGATGTCGCCGGCGTCGCTTCCGAACAGCACCGCAGCGCCGGTCGAACGACCGATCCAGTTGCGCTGCATCGCTTTGACCTTCTCCGGCCAGTCCAGCACGTCGAGGTCTTCCAGCAACCGCTCGGAGTACGCGGTGATCCGCATCATCCACTGCCGCAACCGCTTACGGAAAACCGGGAAGTTGCCCCGCTCACTGCGGCCTTCCGGGGTGACCTCCTCGTTGGCCAGCACGGTGCCCAGCCCCGGACACCAGTTGACCATCGAATCGGACTGGTAGACCAGGCGCTGAGCGTCGATGACGTCGGCCCGCTGCCCGGCGTCGAGGGCCGACCAGTCCCGGCCGTCGTCGAGAGTGCGCCGACCCGAGTCGAGTTCGGCGACGAGCTCGGCGATCGGCCGTGCTTTTCCGGCCTGCTCGTCGAACCACGCGTTGTAGATCTGTAAGAAGATCCACTGCGTCCACCGGTAGAAGTCGACGTCGGTGGTGGAGATGCTGCGCCGGGTGTCGTGGCCGAAGCCGAGCCGGCCCACCTGGCGACGGAAGTTGACGATGTTGGCTTCGGTGCGGGTGCGCGGGTGGGTGCCGGTCTGGATCGCGTACTGCTCGGCGGGCAGCCCGAACGCGTCGAACCCCAAGGCGTGCAGCACGTTGCGGCCGGTCATGCGGTGGTAGCGCGCGTAGACGTCGGTGGCGATGTAGCCGAGCGGGTGACCGACGTGCAGCCCGTCACCGGACGGGTAGGGGAACATGTCCTGGACGAACATCTTCTCGGCGGGCAGCGGTGCGCCGTCGGCCGCAGCCAGTTCGCCGACCGGGTTGGCGACGTGGAAGGTGCCGCGCCGGTCCCACTCCTGCTGCCAGGCGCCCTCGATCCGGTTGGCGAGCGTCGCGGTGTAGCGGTGCAGCGGCGCCGCCGCATCGTCGTCGCGGCTGCGGTCCGGTGTGGTGGTCGACGGCTCGGTCACGCTCAACAGGGTATAAGCACCCGACGGGGTGTCCCGGGCACCTGGTGTCGGCGGCGGTGGTCTCGGTTGGGTTGCGGGCCGGTCAGCAGACGGTCCCGGGTTGATACCAGCTGGGTTCCACCGCTGGAGTAGGCCGGGCGCGGTGCTTAGGGTCGGCTCAGCGGGCATTCCGGCCCGGTCCGGGCACTGGTGGGGAGGCATCGATGACGAGGACGCGCAGCACCCGTCGTTGGCCGGTGGTGGCGGCGGTCAGTGCCGTCGCCATCGGGTTCGGTGCCGGTGTCGCGGCGGCCGACCCGCTCCCGCCGTCCCCGTCGCCGGCGCCGGTGGCCCCCGATGCGCTGGCCCAGCGCGGCCCGGTCGGCCCGGCCACCCTCCCCCCGGCCGGTCCGGCCGCGCTGCCGACCGCCGCGCCCGCGGCGCAGCCGCCCGCCCCGGCGCTGGCCCCGGCCACCGCCGAGACGCTGCGCGAGTTCCTCGAAGCCAAGGGTGTCGAATTCCAGCCGCAGGTCGCCGACGGTTTCGAGGCCCTGGACATCACCCTGCCGGTGCCGCCCGGCTGGACGCAGGTCCCCGACCCCAACGTCCCGGATGCGTTCGTGGTGCTCGCCGACCGCTCCACCAACTCGATCTACACCTCCAACGCTCAACTGGTGGTCTACAAGCTGGTCGGCGACTTCGACACGGCGGCGGCGATCGCGCACGGCAACGTCAAAACCCAGCAGCTGCCGGCCTGGCGCACCACCGATCAGGCGCTGGAGAACGCCAACGGCTTTCCGTGCTCCCGCATCGAAGGCACCTACCGGCAGAACGACATGACGCTCAACACCGCACGCCGGACGGTGTTGGCCACCTCCGGCGCCGACCGCTACCTGGTGTCGTTGGCGGTGACCACCGAGGCGTCGGTCGCCATCGCCGAGGCGGCGGCCACCGACGCCATCGCCACCGGGTTCACCGTCAGCCCGCCCGCGCCGGCCCGCCCGCCCGGGCCGGTCCCGCAGACCCGGCCCGCCACGCCCGGCCTCACCCCCGCCGCGCCCGGGGCGGTGCCCAGCAGGCCCGGCCCGGCGCCCGCGGCACCGGCCACGCCGCCGGTCGCGGCGGCTCCGGCGGCCCCCAACCAGCCGGTTATCCAGCCCACCCCGATCAACTGAGGACCGGCCTCGTATCCTGGTCTCCATGCTGATCGCCGGGGTGCTGTGCTGCGTGGCGGCCGTCGCCGTGGCGGCCCGCGGCCTGTGGGTGCTCACCCACGCCGACGCCGGTGACCCGGTGCAGCAGGTGCTGCGTGCCGTGGCGCCCACCCAGTTGGCCGCCGCGGGCATGCTGGCCGCCGGCGGTGCGGCCGCCTTCGTCGCCCCCCGCAGCACCGCACTGGTCGTGCTCATCGTCGGTGTCCTCGGCGCGGCCGGCACCGTCGTCGCGGGGCTCTGGCACACCGCGCGCTTCGCCGCGCGCCAACCGCAGCCCGCGGCCGGTGGCGGCTGCGGCGGCAGCTGCACGGCCTGCATCCAACCCTGTCACTGACCGTCATGCTGCGGCGGCTGTCTGCGCTCCCGATCGACAAGTTCCTGCTGGCGCTGCTGGCGACCGTCGCGGTGGCGACCGTGCTGCCCGCCGCAGGCACCGCTGCCGACGTGCTGTCGGTGGTGACCAAGGCCGCGATCGCGCTGCTGTTCTGGCTGTACGGCACCCGGCTGTCGCCGCAGCAGGCGCTGGCGGGCCTGCGCCACTGGCAGCTGCACCTACTGGTGCTGGCCGTCACCTTCGTCGTCTTCCCGGTGCTGGGGCTGATCGCGCGGAGCCTGGTGCCGACGGTGTTGACCATCGACCTCTACACCGGGCTGCTGTTCCTGTGCCTGGTGCCCTCGACCGTGCAGTCGTCGATCGCGTTCACCTCGATCGCCCGCGGCAACGTCTCGGCGGCGATCGTCAGCGCGTCGGTCTCCAACATCGTCGGGGTGGTGGTGACCCCGCTGCTGGTGATGCTGCTGATGCACACCGGCGGGGTGCCGGGAATGGATCCGACCGCGATCCGCGACATCGTCGTGCAGTTGCTGCTGCCGTTCGTCGCCGGCCAGCTGATGCGGCCCTGGGTCGCGGACTGGATCGCCCGGCACGGCGCGTTGACCCGGGTCGTCGACCGCGGATCGATCCTGCTGGTGGTCTACACCGCGTTCTCGATCGGCATGACCCGCCACATCTGGACCACGGTCACGCCCTGGCGGGTGGCGGCGGTCGCGGTCATCAGCGCGGTGCTGCTGGCACTGGTCATGGCGATCACCGTGGTGGCCGGTCAGCTGGCCGAATTCTCCCGGGCGGACCGGATCGTGCTGTTGTTCTGCGGCTCGAAGAAGAGCCTGGCCTCGGGCCTGCCGATGGCGCTGGTGCTCTTCCCGGCCGCCACCGTGGGGATCACCATGCTGCCGCTGATGCTGTTCCACCAGATCCAGCTGATCGTCTGCGCGGTGATCGCCGGCCGGCTGGCGCGTACCGCCGACGCGGCGGCCGGACCGGCCTAGTTGCGGCTGACGTCGATCGGGTGGGTCGCCAGCATGGCCAGCGGCATCGGCTGGCGGCGCAGCACCCGGCTCCACAGGTCGGTGCCCGGTTCGGCGAGCACGTCGGTGGGCAGCGCCGACAGCACGATCCAATCGTCCCGCTCGATCTCGTCTTCGAGCTGCCCGATGGTCCAGCCGGCGTAACCGGCGAAGATGCGCACCCCCTCGACCAGCGGGGCGATCCGCTCCGGTTCGGCGTCCAGGTCGACCATCGCCACCCGGCCGGTGACGTGGCGCAGTCCGGGCACCCCGGCCGGGTCCACCCCGATGCGCATCGTGGCCAGGCAGAGCGCCGCGTCGCGTTTCACCGGCCCGCCGACGAACATCGTCTTCGGCCGCGCCGTCACCTGCGTCCACTGCGGCAGCACGTTGTAGACCGCGGTCTCGCTGGGCCGGTTCAGCACCACCCCCAGGGTCCCGCCGTCATTGTGCTCGACGATGTAGATGACGCTGCGCCGGAAGGTCGGCTCCAGCAAATCGGTGTTGGCCAGCAGCAAGGTGCCCGCCCGCAGCCGGTGCGCGGCGGGCGCGGCGTAGTCCTCGGGGTCTTCGGGCTGGGCCATTTCCCCATCATGACACCCGGCCGCCGGACGGGCGGTGAACCCGCTCGGTCTATTCCCATAATTTGTACGGTGGTCGGGGTCGGTGTCCACCGTGTCACCCCGGTCGGGAAGCAGGTTCGGTGATGCAGACGCACGCGCCCCGCACGCTGTGGCGGTCGGTGCGCGCGCTGCCCGACTTCTGGCGGCTGCTGACGCTGCGCGCCGCCAGCCAGTTCGGCGACGGGCTGTTCCAGGCTGGGCTGGCCGGCGCACTGCTGTTCAACCCGGAACGGGTCGCCGACCCGTGGGAGGTCGCCGGCGCCTTCGCGGTGCTGTTCCTGCCGTACTCGCTGCTGGGCCCGTTCGCCGGGGCGCTGCTGGACCGCTGGGACCGGCGGCTGGTGCTGGTCGCCGCCAACGCGGCGCGGCTTGCCCTGGTCGTCGGGATCGGCGCGCTGCTCGCGGTGGGCGCCGGCGAGGTCGCCGTGCTGTGTACGGCGCTGATCGCCAACGGCTTCACCCGGTTCGTCAGCTCGGGGCTGTCCGCCGCACTGCCGCATGTGGTGCCGCGCGGGCAGGTGGTGACGATGAACTCGGTGGCGGTGGCCACCGGCGCGGTCGCCGCCTTCCTGGGCGCCTACTTCATGTTGGTGCCGCGCCAGTTGTTCGGTGCCGGCGATGCCGGAGCGGCGACGATCATCTTCCTGGTCACCGCACCCGTCGCCGCCGCGCTCTGGCTCGCCCTGCGGTTCCCGCCGCGGGTGCTCGGCCCCGACGGGCCGGCCCCGGACCGGTCGGTGTTCTTCGCGGTGACCACCGGCTGGGCCGCCGGCCTGCGTGCGTTCGGCCGCTACCCCACCGTGGCGGCCACGCTGTCCGGTCTGGTGGCCCACCGGATGGCGTTCGGGATCAACACGCTGCTGATCCTGATGCTGGTACGGCACGGCAACGCCGAGGGGGTGGCGGGGCTGGGGCTGGCGGCGCTGTTCGGCGCCGCGGCCGGCGGCGGCTCGTTCCTCGCCACCCTGTCGACGCCGGTGCTCATCGGCCGGTGGGGCCGCTACGCCACCGGCACCGGTGCGCTGGCCGTCGCGGCGCTGATCCAGCTGGCCTGCCTGGGCCTGCAGATCCCGGTGCTGTTGGGCTGCGGCTTCCTGCTCGGCATGGCCGGCCAGACGGTGAAGCTGTGCGCCGATTCGGCCATGCAGATCGACGTCGACGACTCGTTGCGCGGGCACGTGTTCACCGTGCAGGACGCGCTGTTCTGGGTGTCGTTCGTCGCCGCGATCGCCGCGGCCGCCTCGGTCATGCCCGCCGACGGCCACGCGCCGGGGCTGGTCCCGGCCGCCGCCGGCTGCTACCTGCTCGGGCTGGCCAGCCACGCCGGGTTCGGCCGGTCGGCCACCGCGGCGTCACGCCGCTAGGCTCAGGCGATGGCCGATCCGAGTCCGATCATCGCCGACCTCCGCGACGAAAGCGACGCCCTCGACGCGCTGGTGGCACCGCTGCCGCCGGAGTCCTGGACCGCCGCGACCCCCGCGCCCGGCTGGAGCATCGCCCACCAGATCGCCCACCTGCTGTGGACCGACCGGATCTCGCTGCTCTCGATCACCGACGAGAACGCCTTCGCCGACACCCTCGGCGTCGCGGCGGCCAACCCCACCGGCTTCGTCGACGACGGTGCCGCCGAACTGGCCGCCATGCCGGCACCCGACCTGCTCGCCGACTGGCGGCGCACCCGCGCCCGGCTGCACGACGCCCTGGGCACCGTCCCCGACGGCCGCAAGCTGCCCTGGTTCGGGCCGCCGATGAGCGCCGCCTCGATGGCCACCGCCCGGTTGATGGAAACCTGGGCGCACGGGCTCGATGTGGCCGACGCGCTCGGGGTCACCCGGCCCGCCACGCCGCGGCTGCGTTCGATCGCCCACCTCGGGGTGCGCACCCGGGACTACGCCTTCGTCGTCAACGGACTCACCCCGCCCACCGAGCCGTTCCGGGTGGAGTTGCGCGCCCCCGACGGCGAACTCTGGTCCTGGGGGCCCGACGACGCCGCCCAGCGGGTCACCGGGTCGGCGGCGGACTTCTGCTGCCTGGTCACCCAGCGCCGCGCGCGGGCGGATCTCGATCTCAGCGCCGACGGCGACGACGCCCGGCGCTGGCTGCAGATCGCCCAGGCCTTCGCCGGACCGCCCGGCGCGGGCCGCTGACCGGCTCCGCGGTCCTCAGCCCAGCCCGGCCGCGCTGTCGGCGCGACCGTCACCGTCACCGTCGGTGAGCGTGGTGTCCCACCGGCCGTCCCCGTCGGTGTCGAGATAGGCCCCGTCGAACCCGCCGGCGCCGTCGCCGAGCAACACCCGGTCGGCCAGGCCGTCCCCGTCGGTGTCCAGGAGCCGGTCGTCGGTCGCGCCGTCGCCGTCGAAGTCGACCAGCGACGGCCCGCTGTGTTCCCCGCCGTCCAGATCCAGCCACCGCAGCCCGTGCGCGGGCACCGCCCAGATCCCGGCGCCGTCGTCGACGAAGGAACTCTCCGCGACCCCGTCGTCGTCGAGGTCAAGCAGGGCGTGGTCGACGACGCCGTCGGCGTCCAGGTCGACCAGGGCGTCGTCGGGCAGGCCGTCACCGTCGAGGTCGAGCGCGATGCCGTCGGGTTCGCCGTCACCGTCGAGGTCGACGTCGGGGGCTGCGTCCCAGATCGAGGCCGTGCCGTCGCCATCACCCAAACAGAACTCCATACCGGGTGAGACGGTGCCGGGCCGCTACCGGTTCCCGCGCGCCGACCACCAGGTGTGCAGTTCGGCGACCGCGTCCTCCCGGGACAGCGGGCCGCGCTCCAGCCGTAGCTCCTTGAGGTGCCGCCAGGCCTGGCCCACCACCGGGCCGGCCGGGATGTCGAGGATCGCCATGATCTCGTTGCCGTCCAGGTCGGGGCGGACCCGTTCGAGGTCCTCGCGGGCGGCCAGTTCGGCGATCCGGGCCTCCAGGTCGTCGTAGTTGGCCTGCAGCCGCGCCGCCCGCCGCCGGTTGCGGGTGGTGCAGTCGGCGCGGACCAGCTTGTGCAGCCGGGGAAGCAGCGGCCCGGCGTCGGTGACATAGCGGCGCACCGCCGAATCGGTCCACTTGCCGTCGCCGTAGCCGTGGAAACGCAGATGCAGGTAGACCAGCTGGGCGACGTCCTCGACCATCTGCTTGGAGTACTTCAACGCCCGCATCCGCTTGCGGGTCATCTTCGCCCCGACCACCTCATGGTGGTGGAAGCTGACCCCACCGTCGGGTTCGTGGCGACGGGTGGCGGGTTTGCCGATGTCGTGCAGCAGCGCCGCCCAGCGCAGCACCAGGTCGGGTCCCTCGTCCTCCAGGGCGATGGCCTGGCGCAGCACGGTCAGGGAATGCTGGTAGACGTCCTTGTGCTGGTGGTGCTCGTCGATGGCCATCTGCATCCCGCCGATCTCCGGCAGCACCACCTCGCCCATCCCGGTCTGCACCATCAGGTCGATTCCGGCGACCGGGTCCGTCCCGACCATGAGCTTGTCCAGCTCCGCGGCCACCCGCTCGGCGGTGATCCGGCCGAGTTGCGGCGCCATCGCCACGATCGCCGCCTGCACGCGGGGAGCGACCCGCAGGCCCAACTGGGCGACGAACCGCGCCGCCCGCAGCATCCGCAGCGGGTCGTCGCCGAACGAGACCTCCGGCGCCGCGGGGGTGTCGAGCACCCCGGCGCGCAGCGCGGTGAGACCGTCCAGCGGATCGAGGAACTCCCCCGGGCCGTCGGCGGTGATGCGCACCGCCATCGCGTTGACGGTGAAATCACGGCGCACCAGGTCCCCGTCCAGCGAGTCGCCGAAGCGCACCTGCGGGTTGCGGGACACCTGGTCGTAGCTGTCGGCACGGAACGTGGTGATCTCCAGGCGGTGCTCGCCGCGGCCGACGCCGATGGTGCCGAACTCGATGCCGGTGTCCCAGACGGCGTCCGCCCAGCCCCGCACGATCTGCTGCACCTGCTCGGGTCGGGCGTCGGTGGTGAAGTCCAGGTCGGGGCTGAGCCGACCCAGCAGGGCGTCGCGCACCGAACCGCCCACCAGATACAGCTGATGGCCGCGGTCGCCGAACCGCGCACCCAGATCCCGCAGCAGCTCCGCATGCCGGTTGAGCGCGACGGCGGCGGCCAGCAGCGCGCTGTCCTGAGTAGCGTCGGGCACGCTGACCGAGCCTAGTCACCGCCGTCGCGCGGTGATCAGGCGCACAGCCCGGTGCCACCCGGCCGGGACGTCCCCGGGCGGCGCGACCTGGACAGCTACTATCGCTGAGGTGTCGGAGGGCGAACAGGCGAAGCCACGGCGGCGCCGTAATCGGCGGCGCCGTCGACGCGTCGCCGACCCCGCCGACACCCCCGCCCGAGCCAACACCGGCAGCACCGCACCGGACGCCGCGCCGGGCAAGCCGCGCCCGCGGCGCCGCCCCGACCGGCTGCGCACCGTGCACGAGACCTCCGCCGGCGGGCTGGTCGTCACCGGCCTGGACGGGCCCCGCGAAGCCCAGCGGGCCGCACTGATCGGGCGCCTCGACCGGCGCGGCCGGATGCTGTGGTCGCTGCCCAAGGGCCACATCGAGGTCGGCGAGACCGCCGAGCAGACCGCCATCCGCGAGGTCGCCGAGGAGACCGGCATCCACGGCCGGGTGCTCGCCGCGCTGGGCCGCATCGACTACTGGTTCGTCACCGAGGGCCGCCGGGTGCACAAGACCGTGCACCACTACCTGCTGCGGTTCTCCGGCGGGCAGCTCTCCGACGCCGACGTCGAGGTCGCCGAGGTGGCCTGGGTGCCGATCCCCGAACTGCGCTCCCGGCTGGCCTACGCCGACGAACGCCGGCTCGCCGACGTCGCCGACGAGCTCATCGTGACCCTGCAGTCCGAGGGGCCCGACGCGTTGCCGCCGCTGCCGCCCTCGACGCCGCGGCGACGGCCCCAGACCCACTCCCACGCCCGCAGCCACCGTCCCGACAACCGCACACCGGGCCGGAAGAACGGTCGCGGTCCCGGCCCGTGAGGCGCCCGTCCCGGGTGCGCCGCCTCGTCGCCGCCGCCCTCGCGTTCGGACTGGTCGCCCTGCTCGCCGCGCCGGGCGCGGCGCCCCCGGCCGCCGCCGACGCACCCGACGCCGCGCCGTTCATCCGGGTGAGCATCGACTCGGTGACCCCCGCGGTGATCACCGGCGCCAGCGAGCCCCGGCTGACCGTCACCGGGCGCGTCAAGAACATCGGGGACCGGCCGGTGCGCGACGTGTCGGTCCGCCTCGAGCAGGCACCCGCCGTCACCACCGCCGAGGAACTGCGCACCCCGTTGCGCGGCCAGCACGACCAGTTCCACCCGGTCGGGGAGTTCCGCGACGTGACCTCGGGGCTGCCGCGCGGCGCCGAAGTCGGCTTCTCGCTGTCCGCGCCGCTGGACCCCGACGCGGCCTCGGCACTGGCGATCGACCGCCCCGGCATCTACCCGCTGCTGGTCAACGTCAACGCCACCCCCGACTACGGTGTCCCGGCCCGCCTCGACGACGCCCGGTTCCTGCTGCCGGTGCTGGCGTTGCCGTCCGAGCCGGCCGCGGCCGCACCGAGCCCGGATGCCGGCGCCGCCGGTGAGCAGGGGCCGATGCCGGTGACCATGCTGTGGCCGCTGGCGGACCGGCCGCGGCTGGCGCCCGGGTTCCCCGGCGGCACCACCCCGATCCGGCTGACCGATGACGACCTGGCCACCGAACTGGCCGCCGGCGGGCGCCTCGACGTGCTGCTGTCGACCGTCGAGTTCGCGACCAGCCCCGGCGCCGACCCCGACGCGCTGCTCGGCCGGTCACTGTGCCTGGCCGTCGACCCGGACCTGCTGGTGACCGTCAACGCCATGACCGGGGACTACCTGGTGACCGAGACCGCCGACCCGGGCGGACCGGCCCGCCCGGGCGTCGGCCAGGCCGCCGCGTCGTCCTGGCTGAACCGGCTGCGCAGCCTGGCCGCCCGGATGTGCGTGACCGCCCTGCCCTACGCCCAGGCCGATCTCACCGCGCTGCAGCGCGTCGGCGACACCGGGATGGCCACCATCGCCACCAGCGGCGCCAGCCAGGTCGTCGACCAGATACTGGGCGTCACGTCGGTGCGCGGCGTGACCCCGCTCGGCGACGGACCGCTGACCCAGCGCGCCGTGGACCTGCTCTCCGGGCAGGCCGACACGGTGGCGGTCACGCCGGCGCCGGCCGCCGCCGCCGCACCCGACGGCACCGCCCAGGACGGGGCCCCCGACGCCGACCTGACCCCGCGGCGGCTGTCCCCCCGGGTGGTGACCGCGCCGTTCGACCCGGCGGTCGGGGCGGCGCTGGCCGCGGTCGGCACCCGGCCCACCTCGCCGCCGTACCTGGACACCCGCACCCTCCGCAAGCTCAAACAGAACCTGCAGCACGACTCGCTGGTCGCCCGCCGCCAGGACGCGCTCGGCGCGATCCTGTGGCGCGCCCTGCAGCCCGACCCGGGACCGCACGCCGAGATCCTGCTGCCACCGGCCACCTGGGCGCTGGAGGCCGACGACGCGCATGCGCTGCTGTCCACCCTGGGCACCGCGCTGCGTGCGGGTCTCGCGGTGCCGCGGACCCTGCCGGAGTTGATCGCCGAGACCCACGCCACCGCGTCGGTCCCCGCGCCCGGTTATCCGCCCCGGACCGACCGCGCCGACCGGGGCCGCATCGACGACACCGTCACCACCGAGATCGCCGAGCAGACCCGTCCGCTGTGGGGCCTGACCGCCGCGCTGACCACCGACCCGCGCACCGGGCTGACCGGGGCCGCCTACACCGCGCCGCTGCGCGAGGACATGCTGCGTGCGCTGAGCCAGGCCGAACCGCCCGCCGAGCGCAACAACCTGGCCCGCGACCGGCTGGCCGCGGTCGGGGTGACCATCGCCAACCTGCTCGGCGGGGTCACCGTGGTCAACCCGGGCGGCTCCTACACCCTGGCCACCGAGCACAGCCCGCTGCCGCTGGCGTTGCGCAACGATCTGGCGGTGCCGATCCGGGTGCGGCTGCATCTGGACACCCCGCCGGGGATGACGGTCACCGACCCCGGTGAGATCGAGTTGCCGCCCGGCTATCTACCGCTGCGGGTGCCGATCGAGGTGCGGCTGAACCAGCGGGTCGCGGTCGATGCGGCGCTGAGCACCCCCGACGGCATGCCGCTGGGAGAGACGGTCCGGCTGTCGGTGCACGCGAACGCCTACGGCAAGGTGCTGTTCGCCATCACGCTGTCGGCGGCGGCGGTGCTGATCGTCCTGGCCGGACGCCGGCTGTGGCACCGGTTCCGCGGCCAGCCCGACCCGGCGGATCTGCCCGAGCCGCGCGCCGGCGAGGAGATCTCGGGGCCGGCCCGGTGAGCGACGCCAAGCCGGCACCGCGGCCCGAACTGACCGACGCCGCGGTGGTCTCCCGGTCCTGGGGGATGGCGCTGGCGACCCTGGTCAGCCGGGTCACCGGGTTCATCCGGATCGTGCTGCTCGCCGCGATCCTGGGTGCGGCGCTGTCCAGCGCGTTCTCGGTGGCCAACCAGCTGCCCAACCTGATCGCGGCGCTGGTGTTGGAGGCGACGTTCACCGCGATCTTCGTGCCGGTGCTGGCCCGCGCCGAACGCGACGACCCCGACGGCGGGGCGGCCTTCGTTCGGCGGCTGGTCACCCTGGCCACCAGCCTGCTGCTGGTCACCACGGTGGCCTCGGTCGCCGCCGCCCCGCTGCTGGTGCGGCTGATGCTGGGCGGCGACCCGCAGGTCAACGAACCGCTGACCACCGCGTTCGCCTATCTGCTGTTGCCCCAGGTGATCTTCTACGGCCTGTCGTCGGTGTTCATGGCGATCTTGAACAACCGCAACATCTTCGGCCCGCCCGCCTGGGCGCCGGTGGTCAACAACGTGATCGCCATCGCCACCCTGGTCCTGTACCTGATCATGCCCGGCGAACTGTCGGTGGACCCGGTCCGGATGGGCAACGCCAAACTGCTGGTCCTGGGCATCGGCACCACGCTGGGCGTGGTCGCCCAGGCCGCCGTGCTGCTGGTGGCGATCGGCCGCGAACGGATCAGCCTGCGCCCACTGTGGGGCATCGACGACCGGCTCAAACGGTTCGGTGCGATGGCCGCCGCGATGGTGCTCTACGTGCTGATCAGCCAGATCGGACTGGTGGTGGGAAACCAGATCGCGTCGACCGCCGCGGCGTCCGGGCCGGCCATCTACACCTACACCTGGCTGGTGCTGATGCTGCCGTTCGGGATGATCGGGGTCACGGTGCTGACCGTGGTGATGCCCCGGTTGAGCCGCAACGCCGCCGCCGACGACATCCCCGCGGTGCTCGACGATCTGTCGCTGGCGACCCGGCTGACCATGCTCACCCTGATCCCGATCGTCGCGGTGATGACCGTCGGCGGACCGGCGATCGGCAGCGCACTCTTCGCCTACGGCAACTTCGGGTCGGTGGACGCCGGCTACCTGGGTGCGGCGATCTCGCTGTCGGCGTTCACCCTCATCCCCTACGCCCTGGTGCTGCTGCAGTTGCGGGTCTTCTACGCCCGCGAGCAACCGTGGACACCGATCGCCATCATCGTGATCATCACCACGGTCAAGATCATCGGATCGGTGCTGGCGCCGCACGTCACCGACAACCCCGACATGGTGGCCGGGTTCCTCGGGTTGGCCAACGGATTGGGTTTCCTGGCCGGCGCGATCGTCGGGCACATCCTGCTGCGCCGGCGCCTGCGTCCGCCCGGCGGGCGGCTGATCGCGCTGCCGGTGGTTCGCACGGTGCTGGTCACGATCGCGGCGTCGCTGCTGGCGGGCACCCTCGCCCATGCCGTCGACCGGCTGGCGGGGCTGGCGCGCTGGACCGAGTTGGGCGGCATCGGGTCGCTGCTGCGGCTGACTGTGCTGAGTGTGCTCATCCTGCCGCTGGTGGCGCTGATCCTGGTGCAGGCGCGGGTGCCCGACGCCCTGGCCGCGGTCGATGCGGTGCGGCGCCGGCTGGGCCGTGGCGACGCCGCCGTCGCGGCCCCGTTTCCGGCCGACCGGCCCGCCCGGCAGCCCGCATTCGCGTACCCTGAACACACCAATTCGCCATCGCCGGGCATTCGGCGTGTGCCTCCCGGTGAGCGCGCCGGGGCCGGAACACCGAAAGGACCGGAGGTGACCGAGAGTTCCTCGACGGCATCGGGCGGCTCGGCGCAGGCCGAGGGCGGTTCCTCCGCCGATGCGTTCCAACCCGATGTGGCGGCGCAGCGCCGCTCCGGCAGCGGTGATCCCGCCGTTTCCGACGTGCCCGGGCGGGCGGTCACCGATACCGACGATGACCAGCAGCTGGTGCCCGGCACGAGCGTGATCGGCGGCCGGTACCGGCTGCTGGTGTTCCACGGCGGCCCGCCGGGGCTGCAGTTCTGGCAGGCCCTCGACACGGCCTTGGACCGGCAGGTCGCACTGACCTTCGTCGACCCGGAGAACACGCTGTCCGACGAGGATCGGGAGACCATCCTGTCGCGCACGCTGCGGCTGAGCCGCATCGAGCACCCCGGGATCGCGCGCATCCTCGACGTCGCCCACACCAGTGCCGGCGGGCTGGTGGTCGCCGAATGGATCCGCGGCGGGTCGCTGCGCGAGGTCGCCGAGACCGCCCCGTCCCCGATCGGCGCCACCCGGGCCGTCCAGTCGCTGGCCGGCGCCGCCGAGGCCGCCCACCGGGCCGGTGTGGCGCTCTCGATCGACCACCCGGGCCGGGTGCGGGTCAGCATCGACGGCCAGGTGGCGCTGGCCTTCCCGGCGACCATGCCCGACGCCGCCCCCGAGTCCGACATCGGCGGTATCGGCGCGGTGCTCTATGCGCTGCTGGTCAACCGGTGGCCGCTGGACGAGCGCGGGGCCGCCAGCGGGCTGCCACCCGCCGAGCGGGACCGTTCGGGCCAGCCGCTCGAACCCGCCACGATCAACCCCGACATCCCGTTCCAGATCTCGACGGCCGCGCAGCACTCGGTCCGGCAGACCGGCCGGATCCGCAGCGCCGCGACGTTGTTGAACCTGCTCAAGCAGGCCGCCGTGGTGGCCGATCACACCGATCTGCTCGCGCCGGTGAACGTCGAACCGCGCGCGGAGGCGCCGGACGCCGAGGCGCTCGCGCAGCGCAGGCGGGTGGTCCTGATCGGCGCCGGGATCGGCGTCGCCATCATCGCGGTGTTCCTGATCGTGCTGGCCTCGGTGCTCAATCGGATGTTCGGCGATGTGAGCGGCGGGCTGGACAAGGACCGGCTCGGGCTCAACACCCCGTCGGCCGCCGCCGAGTCCGGGGCCGAGAACCGCCCCACCACTCCGGCGGGCAGTGTCGTCACCCCGGTGAGCGCGACCGTCTTCTCCCCCGACGGCGGCGCCGACAATCCCGGCGACGCCGGCCTGGCCATCGACGGTGACCGCACCACCGCCTGGAAGACCGACATCTACACCGACCCGACCCCGTTCCCCGGGTTCAAGAGCGGGGTGGGGCTGCTGCTGCAGCTGCCCGAACCGACCACCGTCGGCGCGGTGACCATCACGGTGTCGAGCACCGGCACCGAGATCGAGTTGCGGGCCGCGTCCTCGTCGTCGCCGACCAAGCTCGACGACACCACCGAGCTGGCCCCGGCCAAGAAGATGAAGCCCGGCGAGAACACCATCGAGGTCAGTTCGTCGGAGTCGACGTCGACGCTGCTGGTGTGGATCTCGAAGCTGGGCACCACCAACGGCGAGAGCCGGGCGGACATCTCCGAGATCACCGTCCGGGCGGCCTCCTGAGCGCCTGTGGGTAACTTCCCGCGGTGAAGTGCCCGGGCCCGCGCGGCTGGTTAACGTCCGCGGCGTGAACCCTCCGGAGAGCGGCCGCCCCAACCGCAGCGACGCCGACCTGCTGGCCGACCATGTGCGCGGCGACCCGGCGGCGTTCGCCGAGTTGATCCGCCGCCACCACGGGCGGCTGCACCGGTTGGCGCGGCGCTGCAGCCGCTCCCCGGAGGACGCCGCCGACGCGATGCAGGACGCGCTGCTGGCGGTGCACCGGGCCGCCGGGTCGTTTCGCTCGGACGCGGCGGTGAGCAGCTGGCTGTACCGCATCGTGGTCAACGCCTGCCGGGACCGGCTGCGCACCCATGCCCAGGACACCCGTCCGCTCGAGGACACCGGTGCGGCGTCCGTCGCGGTGGCCGACCGGACCGCGCAGGTCGACACCGCGGTGGTGGTCCGCCGCGCGCTGTTGTGCCTGCCGGTGGCGCAGCGCGAGGCGGTGGTCGCGGTGCATCTGCTGGACCGGTCGGTCGCGGACACGGCGCGCGCGCTCGGTGTCGCCGAGGGCACGGTCAAGAGCCGCTGCGCGCGCGGCCGGGACCGGCTGGCGACGCTGCTGACCGACGCGGTCGGGGCCGCCCGTGGCGGGGCGGGGAACAGCCGGGATTAGGCTGGCGTTGGTAGCTCCTGTGGCCACCCCCGGCACTAGCGGAAAGGCGCGTATGTCCCCGTCAACCACCGAGAACAGCCCGGTTCACGACGTGATCATCGTCGGGTCGGGCCCCGCCGGCTACACCGCGGCGCTCTACACCGCCCGAGCGCAGCTGAACCCGCTGGTGTTCGAGGGGACCTCGTTCGGCGGTGCGCTGATGACCACCACCGATGTGGAGAACTTCCCCGGTTTCAAAGACGGCATCCTCGGCCCGGAACTGATGGACCAGATGCGCGAGCAGGCGTTGCGGTTCGGGGCCGACCTGCGGATGACCGACGTCGAGGAGATCAACCCGACCGGGCCGGTGAAGTCGGTCGTCACCTCCGACGGCGAGACCTACCGGGCGCGCGCCCTGATCCTGGCGATGGGCGCGGCCGCCCGCTACCTGCACATCCCCGGCGAGCAGGAACTGCTCGGCCGGGGCGTCAGCTCGTGTGCCACCTGCGACGGGTTCTTCTTCCGCGACCAGGACGTGGCGGTCATCGGCGGCGGCGACTCGGCGATGGAGGAGGCCACCTTCTTGACCCGGTTCGCCCGCAGCGTCACCATCGTGCACCGCCGCGACGAGTTCCGCGCCTCGGCGATCATGCTGGAGCGCGCCCGCGCCAACGAGAAGATCCGGTTCCTCACCAACACCGTCCCGGTCGCCGTCGAGGGCTCCGACACCGTGACCGGCCTGCAGGTCCGCGACACCGTCACCGGGGCGGAATCCACCGTCGCGGTCTCCGGTGTGTTCGTCGCCATCGGTCACGACCCGCGCTCGGAGTTGGTGCGCGACGCGCTGGACGTCGACGCCGACGGCTACGTCCAGGTCCGGACCCCGACCACCCAGACCTCGGTGGAGGGCGTGTTCGCCGCCGGCGACCTGGTGGACCGGACCTACCGCCAGGCGGTCACCGCGGCGGGCACCGGCTGCGCCGCGGCCATCGACGCCGAACGCTGGCTGGCCGAATCCTCGGCCACCAGCCCCGACCTGATTGGAGCGCCGCAGTGAGTGAAAACGCCACGGGCACAACGGTGGTCACCGACGACTCGTTCGCCGCCGACGTCGTGTCGAGCAGCACGCCGGTGTTGGTGGACTTCTGGGCCACCTGGTGCGGGCCCTGCCGGATGGTGGCGCCCGTGCTCGAAGAGATCGCGGCGGAGAAGGCCGGCGAACTCACCGTGGCCAAGCTCGATGTCGACGCCAACCCGGAGACCGCACGCCAGTACCAGGTCGTCTCCATCCCGACGCTGATCCTCTTCGTCGGCGGTGAGCCGGTGAAGCGGGTCGTCGGCGCGAAGGGCAAAGCCGCCCTGCTCCGCGAGCTCGCCGACGCCCTGCCGGGCTGATCGCCGCGCGGTTCGTCGCGGTATGTCGCGGTATGTCGTGGTATGTCTTCGCCCACACGCTGACCGGGAATTTTCCGCATCCGGGTCGGGTCTGAGACAATACTGCCCAGCCTGACCAGCAAACGTCGGCGCGGTGTGTACGGCTGACGCGTAATCGGAGGATTCCTGTGATGTCGAGTTCGCGCCGCGGTGACGCGCTGCGTCTCGGCGACCGCAGCGCCGCGGTGACCGAGATCCGCGCCGCCCTGCTGAACCTGGGTTTCGTCGAGAGTCCCGACGCCGACCTGAACACCGGCCAGCGGGTGGCGCTCGACGTGTTCGACACCGAACTCGACCAGGCGGTACGCGCCTTCCAGCAGCGCCGCGGCCTACTGGTCGACGGGGTGGTCGGCGAGGCCACCTACCGCGCCCTCAAAGAGGCGTCCTACCGACTCGGCGAACGCATCCTGCACCACCAGTTCGGTGCGCCGATGTACGGCGACGACGTGGTGACGCTGCAGGCGCGCCTGCAGGATCTGGGGTTCTACACCGAACTGGTCGACGGACACTTCGGTCTGCAGACCCACAATGCGCTGATGTCCTACCAGCGCGAGTACGGGCTGCGCTCCGACGGGATCTGCGGCCCGGAGACGCTGCGCTCGCTGTACTTCCTCGGCTCCCGCGTCACCGGCGGTTCGCCGCACGCGATCCGGGAGGAGGAGTCGGTCCGCAGTTCCGGACCCAAGCTCTCCGGACGCCGGATCGTGTTGGATCCGGGCCTGGGCGGCGCGGCGCCGGGTCTGCTGACCCAGACACCGCAAGGCCCGGTGAGCGAGGCGGATCTGTTGTGGGACTTGGCTCGTCGGCTCGAGGGACGGATGACCGCGATCGGGATGGAGACCTTCCTGTCCCGGTCGGTCGAGGCGAGCCCGTCCGACGTGGAGCGGGCCGCCACCGCCAACAACATCGGCGCGGACCTCATGATCAGCCTGCGCTGCGCGACGCACACCAGCCCGGCGGCCACCGGTATCGCGTCGTTCTACTTCGGCAACGCCCACGGTTCGTTCTCGCCGTTGGGCCGCGGTCTCGCCGACCTGATCCAGCGGGAGCTGGTGGCGCGCACCCGGTTGCCGAACTGTCGCAGCCACAGCCGCACCTGGGACCTGCTGCGGCTGACCCGGATGCCCACCGTGCAGGTCGATATCGGATACCTCACCAATCCGCGGGATCGCGCGATGGTGGTCGACCCGGCGGCGCGGGATGCGCTCGCCGAGGGCATCCTGGCCGCGGTCAAGCGGCTGTATCTGCTCGGGAAGAATGACCGGCCCACCGGCACACTGACTTTCGCCGAGCTACTCGCCCACGAGTTGGCCGTCGAACAGGCCGGCCGGGCGGGCGGCGCCTAGCCACCTCCTCAACCCGGCACACCCACGGTCTGCCGCAGCGGCGCGCTCTCCAGGAGCCGTTCCAGGGCGGCCTCCACCTCCGCCTTCCAGCCCAGGCCCTTGTCCAACTCCAGGCGCAGCCGCGGGAAGTACCGATGCGGGGCGACCACGACGAAGCCGGCGTTCTCCAGCAACTCGGCATCGACCACGCAGTGACCCGGCGGGCAGTCCCCCACCGCCTCAAGCACCGTCGCCGTCTCCGCGTCCCGGTCGTCGGGAGGCTCCGGCACCGCGGCCGTGCGCCCGAACGCCTCCAGTGCGCGCACCCCGCGCCGGACCAGGTCGTCGACAACGCGGGCGATCAGTTGTTGCGCGAGCCTGTCGGCCTCGTAGCCGGGTTCGATGCCCAGCGAGGTGAGCAGCACGGCGTCCGCGGACACCGGCGCGGTGGGAAACCGGCGGGCGCGCGGCACGGCACGCGGCGGCGCATAGAACACATAGCCCAGACAACGGGTCTCGCCGGACCCGCCCCGGATCGGGGGCGTCGTCGCCAGCTGCCCGCACGAACCCCACTCCAGCATGACCATCGACAGCCACGCTTCCTTCTCGAACTCCGGATCGCTGAGGTGCGCGTCCTCGCCGAGGGTGGCCGGGTCGACCTCCCAGAACACGCACCGGCGCGCCGACTTGGGCAACAGTTCGAACGCCTCGAGCCTCAGCGGTGTGATCTGAGTGGACACTAGCTTCCCGGGCCTCCGCGCGTTGTTACCACTGGACTGCGGCCCCTCCAGAATAGGAGAGATCGCCCGGAACCGCCCGCGCTCCGCGCACCCTCCGCCCCCGCTCCGCCCACACCGAGCGCTGCACCCGCTATCGCGGTGAAACTACCTGCTTCCCAACGGGTTTCGCGTTGAACGCACCGCCCGTCGCGATTCCGGACCGCGATATGTCACAGTGACGTAACGGCGGCGGATGGCGGGTCACGCCTTGGCGGCGATCATCAAGGCCGCGATGCGCTGCAGGTCGTCCACCGAGGCGAACTCGACGACGATCTTGCCCTTGCGTTTGCCCAGGCTCACCGTCACCCGGGTGTCGAAGGCGTCGGAGAGCTGTTCGGCGACGTCCTGCAGCCCGGGCATCTGGATCGGCTTGCGCTTCGGCGGCGCGGGGGTCGGCGACCCGGCCCGGTTGGCCAGTGTCACCGCTTCCTCGGTCGCTCGCACCGAAAGACCTTCCGCGACGATGCGCGCCGCCAACTCCTCCTGGGCGTCCGCACCCGCCTCCAGTGACAGCAAGGCGCGCGCGTGGCCCGCCGAGAGCACGCCGGCGGCAACGCGACGCTGCACCGGGACCGGGAGCCGCAGCAGCCGGATCATGTTGGAGATCAGCGGTCGTGACCGGCCCAGCTTCGCGGCCAATTCGTCGTGGGTGACGCCGAATTCGTCGAGCAGTTGCTGGTAGGCGGCCGCCTCCTCGAGCGGGTTCAGCTGCACGCGGTGGATGTTCTCCAGCAGCGCGTCGCGCAGCAGGTTTCCGTCCCCGGTGTCCCGCACGATCGTCGGGATCGCGGTCAGGCCGGCCTCCTGCGCCGCACGCCACCGCCGCTCCCCCATGATCAGCTGATACGGCGGGTCCTCCCCCGGCACCTCCCGGACGACGATGGGCTGCATGAGGCCGAACTCGCGGATGGAATGGACCAGCTCCGCGAGCGCCTCCTCGTCGAAGACCTGGCGCGGCTGACGCGGGTTCGGACCGATCTGCGCCGGATCGAGCTCGCGGTAGACCGCACCGACCTCGTCACCCACCGCGGTCTCCGGTGCCGCACCGCTGCGTCCGAGCACGATGTCCGCGGCGCTGTCGCCCATCCGCGGGCCGAGGTCGGCGGCGTCGTCCTCCCCGGCCGCCGGTCCGGTCGGGATCAACGACGCCAGACCGCGGCCGAGGCCGCCCCGTTTGCGTGCCTGCTGATTCATCGCTGTCCCTTCTGCGGTGCGACGCGCTGCGCGAGTTCACGACTGGCGTCCAGGTAGCTCATCGCTCCCCGTGAACCCGGATCGTAATCGATGATCGTCATGCTGTAGCCCGGCGCTTCGGAGACCTTGACGCTGCGCGGCACCACGGTACGCAGCACCTTGTCCCCGAAATAATGGCGCACCTCCTCGGCAACCTGGTCGGCGAGTTTGGTGCGCCCGTCGTACATGGTCAGCACCACGGTGCTCACCTCGAGTCGCGGGTTGAGGTGCGCCTTGACCATCTCGATGTTCCGCATCAGCTGGGACACCCCCTCCAGCGCGTAGTACTCGCACTGGATCGGGATCAGCACCTCGGCGGCGGCGACCAACGCGTTGATGGTCAACAGCCCCAGCGACGGCGGGCAGTCGATGAAGACGTAGTCGAAGTCGGCATCGTCGAGATCGGCGAGCGCGCGGCTCAGCCGGTTCTCCCGCGCCACCATGCTGACCAACTCGATCTCCGCGCCGGCCAGGTCGATGGTGGCCGGGATGCAGAACAGCCGGTCGCTGTGCGGACTCTGGCGCAGTGCCGCCCGCGCCGGAATCTCCCCCAGCAGCACCTCGTAGGACGACGGCGTCCCGGACTGTCGGTCGCCGATGCCCAACGCCGTGCTGGCGTTGCCCTGTGGGTCGAGATCGATGACGAGGGTCTTGAGGCCCTGGACCGCGAGGGCCGCCGCGAGGTTCACCGCGGTGGTCGTCTTACCGACGCCGCCCTTCTGGTTCGCGACGGTGAGAACCCGCCGTCGCGCCGGTCGCGGGAGCCGACCGTGCGTGGTGTGCAGGACGCGCATCGCGCGCTCCGCGGCGGCCCCGATCGGGGTGTCCGCTTCGAAGCCGGTTTCACGTGAAACCGGCCGCGGTGTGGTTTCACGTGAAACCGGGCGGGCGGCGGGGCGGTCCGTCGGGCCGGATGGCGTCGAGGGCTCCCGGCCGGTGGGCGCGTTCATCTTGCTCTCCTGCCCTGTGTGCGTCCCGGTCGTCGCCGGGGCGGCTTGTGCTGGCCGCGCTCCGCCACCACGACGGTCGCGGGAACTTCCAAAAACGCCACGCCACATTTCTTCACCCTGACATCGACGGCTCCCAGGCCGATCATCCCACGCCGGTGCTCGGCGACCTCATCCGCCGCTCGCTCGCCCTTCAGCGCGATCATCCGGCCCCCTTCCCGTAGTAGCGGCAGGCTCCATCGGGTCAGCCGGTCGAGTCCGGCCACCGCGCGCGAGACCACCGCGTCCGCACCACCGACCTCTTGCCGGACCGCGGGCTCCTCCGCCCGGCCGCGGACCACCGCCACCTCGAGCCCGAGGATCTCGACCGCCTCGTCCAGGAACCGGGTCCGGCGCAACAACGGCTCCACCAACGTCACCGAGAGATCCGGTCGGGCGATCGCGAGGACCAGACCGGGCAGGCCCGCCCCGCTGCCGACGTCGACGACCCGCTCACCCTCGCCGAGCAATTCCGCCGGCGCCGCGCAATTCAGTAGGTGCCGTTCCCACAACCGCCCCGTCTCGCGCGGTCCGATCAGACCCCGCTGCACGCCGGCGTCCGCGAGCAGCCCCGCATACCGCCGGGCGATCTCGAGCCGGTCGCCGAACGCGGCGACGGCTCCCTCGGGCGGTTCCCCGGGCTCGTCGTGTTTCACGTGAAACCAGCCTTCCGCAGAACTACACCGCTGTAACTCCGCCCGGGCGGTGAGGGCTCGGCCGGCCCGGACTCAATCGGGCAGGACGACCACGCGGCGCGCGGGCTCGACGCCCTCGCTCTCGCTGTGCACACCCTCCACCGCGGCGACCGCGTCGTGGACGATCTTGCGCTCGAACGGGGTCATCGGGGCGAGCTCCTCGCGCTCCCCGCTCTCGGCGACCCGACGGGCCACCTTGTCCCCCAGCTCGGTCAGTTCGGCCCGCCGGCCCCGCCGCCAGCCCGCGACGTCGAGCATCAGCCGGCTGCGCTCGCCCGTCTTCTGGTGCACGGCCAGCCGGGTCAGCTCCTGCAGGGCGTCGAGCACCTCGCCGTCCCGGCCGACCAACTTGGTCAGGTCCTTGCCGCCGTCGATGCTCACCACCGCGCGGGTGCCCTCGACGTCAAGGTCGATATCGCCGTCGAAGTCCAACAGGTCCAGCAGCTCCTCGAGATAGTCGCCGGCGATCTCGCCCTCGGCGACCAATCGCTCCTCGAGGTCATCGCCGCCGCTGCCCGGCTGGGTGGTCTCGGCGTCCTCGGTGGTGTCGGCCTCGGTCATCGTTGTCTCTCCTTTGTCACCGGGTCGCGACCGTGTGGTCGCCACCCGCTCAGCGCTTACGTTTCTTGGGCTTCGCGCCCGGGCGGGGAGCCGTGCTGCGCGCGGCGGGCTCGACGGCCGCGGGCTCCGCGCTCTCGGTGGCGCCACCGGACTCGGCTTCGGTAGCCACCGGCGCGTTCTTCCCCTTGCGTTTGGGTTTGGCGCCCGGAGCCGGCGCGTTCGCCGCTCGCCGCTCAAGCACTTCCTGCTTCTTGGCCTCTTCTTCCTTCTCGATCATCCCGAACACGAGATGCTGCTGGCCGAAGGTCCAGATGTTGTTGGAGAACCAGTAGAAGATGATCGCCAGCGGCAGGAACGGGCCACCGACCACGACGCCCAGCGGGAAGACGTAGAGGGCGAGTTTGTTCATGATCGCCGTCTGCGGGTTGCTGGCGGCCTCCGGGCTCTGTCGGGCGACCGAGGCCCGGCTGTTGAAGTAGGTCGCGATCCCGGCCAGGATCATCACCGGCACTCCGACCGCGATCAGCGCACCGCGGCTGAAGTCGTCACCGAACGCCTCCAGGGTGGGCCCGCGCTGGGTCATCGTCGCTCCCAGCGGCGCCCCGAACAGCTTCGCGTTCAAGAAGTTGCCGACGTCGGCGGCGCTGAACACGTAGTTGCCCACCGAGGCGTTCTCCTCCACCGACAGTCCCAGCTGACCGATGCCGGTGCCGGTGCGGTTGAAGGAGCGCAGCACGTGGAACAGGCCCAGAAAGACCGGGATCTGGGCGAGCATCGGCAGACACCCCAGCAGCGGGTTGAACCCGTGTTCGCGCTGCAGCTTTTGCATCTCCAGCGCCATGCGCTGACGGTCCTTGCCGTACTTCTTCTGCAGCGCCTTGATCTGGGGCTGCAGTTCCTGCATCTGCCGGGTGGTGCGGATCTGCTTGACGAACGGCTTGTACAGCAGCGCCCGCAGGGTGAACACCAGGAACACCACCGACAGCACCCAGGTGAAGAAACTGGTCGGGCCCAGCAGCACGCCGAACAGCTTGTACCAGACCCACATGATCGCCGAGACCGGATAATAGATGTAGTCCAGACTCACCGGATTAAACGACAAGCCGCTCACTCTCCCCTCGCTGTGCTGGGCTCTGCCAGCTGTCGGCGGCTTCGTCGGGCCGCGAGCCGTGATCGTCCGTGCCGGGCCGCTCCGGGATCGGATCCCAGCCGCCCCGGTGCCAAGGTCCGCACTTGGCCAGTCTGACCGCGGCCAGCCAACCGCCACGCACCAGCCCGTATTCGCTCAGCGCGTCGACGGCGTACTGGCTGCAGGTCGGCATGAACCGGCAGGTCGCCGGCCGCAGCGGCGACACCATGTGCCGGTAGAGCTGGATCAGAAAGATCAGCGCCCGCACCGGCGCCGCACCGATCCGACCGGCCGTCACCGCGGAACCCCGGCGCGACGCAGCGCGTGCTTGAACCCGGCTTGCAGTTGCCGGTTGAAGCTTTCAGAGACGGCTTCTCTACTGCTGGGACGGGCCCGGATCACGATGCGATCGGCGGAGTCCAACTCCCCCAACAGATCCCGGGCCACATGACGTAGCCGCCTGGACACCCGGTGGCGATCAACAGCGGTTCCTACCGATTTGCTGACGACCAGGCCGATCCGTGGCCCGTCCGGACAACCGGTGCGTCGCGCGTGCACGACGAGATCGGGTTGGACGCTGCGCGTACCCCGCTTGATGGTGTCAGCGAACTCCGTCGACCGCCGCATACGGTACTGCGCGGGAAGCACGGATCAAGCAGTCAGCGAGCGACGGCCCTTGCGACGCCGGCCGGAGACGATGGCCCGCCCGGCCCGGGTCCGCATCCGCAGCCGGAAGCCGTGCACCCGCGCACGGCGGCGGTTGTTCGGCTGGAAGGTCCGCTTACCCTTGGCCACGGCTCGTTCTCCTCGCTACCTGGCGGCGCAACCCTTGTCCATGCACGGTGGTTGGACTCGATGGCCGTCGTTAAGGTCTGTGTCGTGCTGGTAACCGGCGCGGTCCCCGGGCCGGGTCGCAGCCGTATCGCCGACGTTCGGGCGACTGTTTGAGGGTACTGAGCCGCCTTCGCCGGGTCAAACCTGGACTTTTTCCGCATCGGGCGCCGACCCCGGAGCCCGGGCCTGCGCCTCCCCCGACCCACCCGTGCCAGCCCGGGCGCCGTCGTTGCCTGGTCACCACCGAGATTTCTCAAACAGTTGGTCGCGGTGGCCGAAAACTGTTAGCTTCTGGCCGTGTCGTTTCGGTCTGGAACGGCGCTCGACAACGAAGCGCGGATAGCGAGTCAGTCGCCACTCCGGCCCGCCGGGAACTGGCTTGCGCGCCGATTGCTGGTGACGCAGCCTGGTGCTGTGGCACCGAAGGCTCGCCCTATCCACAGTTGGGGATAACTTCTGTGGAGAGGTCGGCGCGTTTCCGCAGCGCCTCCGGTTCGGCCCACAGGAGGGGGTGCTTCGTTGACTGAGGATCCGGGTCGCGCATTCAGTGCCATCTGGAGCGACGTCGTCGCCGAACTCAACGGCGACGGTCACAATCCGACGTCCGGCACCTTCGCTCCACTGAGCCCGCAGCAGCGCGCCTGGTTGAACCTGGTCGAACCGTTGACCGTCGCCGAAGGCTTCGCGTTGCTGTCGGTACCCAGCAGTTATGTGCAGAACGAAATCGAGCGGCACCTGCGCACCCGGATCACCGACGTCTTGAGCCGGCGCCTCGGCGAACCTATCGAGCTCGGCGTGCGGATCGCGCCGCCGACAACCGAGCCGGTCGCCGCCCAGGACACCCGCGATGCCGCCGACGACGACCACGAGACACTGGTCAGCGGCGAGACTTGGCCGTCGTACTTCGCCGAACGGCCGATCGAACCCGACGACGGCGAAACCAACACCCTCAACCGCCGGTACACCTTCGAGACGTTCGTGATCGGGTCGTCCAACCGATTCGCCCACGCCGCGGCCCTGGCCGTCGCCGAAGCGCCGGCCCGCGCCTACAACCCGCTGTTCATCTGGGGTGAATCGGGACTGGGCAAGACCCACCTGCTGCACGCGATCGGTAACTACGCCCAGCGGCTGTTCCCCGGCATGCGGGTCAAATACGTCTCCACCGAAGAGTTCACCAACGACTTCATCAACTCACTGCGCGACGACCGGCGGGTCGCGTTCAAGCGCAGCTACCGCGACATCGACGTGCTGCTGGTCGACGACATCCAGTTCATCGAGGGCAAGGAAGGGATCCAGGAGGAGTTCTTCCACACCTTCAACACCCTGCACAACGCGAACAAGCAGATCGTGATCTCCTCCGACCGGCCACCCAAACAGCTGGCCACCCTTGAGGAGCGGCTGCGCACCCGGTTCGAGTGGGGCCTGATCACCGACGTGCAGCCGCCCGAACTGGAGACCCGCATCGCGATTCTGCGGAAGAAGGCCCAGACCGACCGGCTCGATGTGCCCGGCGACGTGCTCGAACTCATCGCCAGCAGCATCGAACGCAACATCCGCGAACTCGAGGGCGCCCTCATTCGGGTGACCGCCTTCGCCTCGCTGAACAAGAGCCCCATCGACACCGCACTCGCCGAGCTGGTGCTCCAAGACCTGATCTCGCATCCCAGCACGATGCAGATCAGCGCGGCCACGATCATGGCCGCCACCGCCGAATACTTCGACACCACCGTCGAGGAGTTGCGCGGGCCGGGTAAGTCGCGGGCACTGGCCCAACCGCGCCAGATCGCCATGTATCTGTGCCGCGAACTCACCGACCTGTCGTTGCCCAAGATCGGGCAGTCCTTCGACCGCGACCACACCACCGTGATGTACGCCCAGCGCAAGATCCTGGCCGAGATGGCCGAACGGCGTGAGGTCTTCGATCACGTCAAAGAGCTCACCAACCGCATCCGGCAGCGCTCCCGCGCCTGAGCCGGCCCACTTTTTTCTGTCACTCCCCCACCACCGGCCACAGTGGAACGCTGTGCACAACGTGTGGACCGAACCCGCGTCACGGCGCACAACCTTGGGACCGTCGTCCACAACCGGAAACGATCCACAACCGTCCACAAGCCGCACACAAACCATCCACCGGGTGCTCCCCAAGGCGATCCGCGCTCCCAGCAGCAGCGATCACCGGTTATCCCCAGACTCCACAACGCCTACTACTGATACTGATCTATCTCTCCAGGTAAAGTCATTGAACACAGTCGCTGGGGACAATGCCGTCCAGGGCCGTTCATCGCTGTCCAGCGGCCTTGACGGTGCTCTGCGAGCGACTTTCAAGAACCCACCGAAACCTCTACGGTTGTGGTTTGACGACGCTACTGTCGTCGTGGCGTTGCACGGCCAGGTGTTCGTCGCCGCGGTAGTCGCCGATGGAGTTACTCAACAGGGGTGATGAAGGGACCTATGGACGTGGCAGCGACCAACGTTGACCTCACCGATCTGAAGTTTCGTGCGGTTCGTGAGGACTTCGCCGACGCGGTGGCCTGGGTGGCCAAGAACCTGCCGAACCGTCCGCCCAACCCGGTGCTGGCCGGCGTGCTGCTCACCGGTTCCGACGACGGTCTGACCATCTCGGGATTCGACTACGAGGTTTCCGCAGTGGTCCGGGTTCCAGCCGAGATCGCTACCCCCGGAAGTGTTTTGGTGTCCGGTCGGCTGTTGTCCGACATCACCCGAGCCATGCCGGCCAAGCCTGTCGACGTCCAGGTGGAGGGCACCCGCGTCGCACTGACCTGCGGGAACGCGAAATTCTCCCTCCCGACGATGGCCGTCGAGGACTACCCGTCGCTGCCGGAGCTTCCCGATGAGACCGGCAGTCTGTCCGCCGACCTGTTCGCCGAGGCGATCAGCCAGGTGGCGGTGGCCGCGGGCAAGGACGACACCCTGCCGATGTTGACCGGTATCCGAATGGAGATCTCCGGCGCCACTGTGGTTTTGGCGGCCACCGACCGATTCCGGCTGGCGGTCCGCCAGCTCACCTGGTCGGCCGGGACGGCCGACCTGGAGGCGGCTGTGCTGGTGCCGGCGAAGACCCTGGCGGAGGCGGCCAAGACCGGGATCCACGGCGCTGACGTGCACCTGTCGCTCGGCGGTGGCACCGAGGTCGGCTCCGACGGCCTGCTGGGTATCAGCGGTGACGGCAAGCAGAGCACCACCCGGCTCCTGGATGCGGAGTTCCCCAAGTTCCGCCAGTTGCTGCCCACCGAGCACACCGCGGTGGCGGTGGTCGACGTCGCCGAGCTCACCGACGCGATCAAGCGTGTCGCGCTGGTCGCCGACCGGGGTGCGCAGGTTCGGATGGAATTCTCCGAAGGCGCCCTTCGTCTTTCGGCCGGCGCCGACGACGTCGGCCGCGCCGAGGAGGACCTGTCGGTCGACTTCACCGGCGAGCCGTTGACGATCGCGTTCAACCCGGGCTATCTCAGCGACGGGCTCGGCTCGGTGCACACCGAGAAGGTGTGGCTGGGATTCACCACCTCCAACAAGCCGGCGGTGTTGCGGCCCGCCACGGCCGACGACTCCACACCTGCAGGTCCGGGACCGTTCCCGGCCGTCGACACCGACTACGTCTACCTGCTGATGCCGGTCCGTCTGCCCGGCTGAGGTAGCGCATCAACCGATGTATGTGCGTCACCTGGGCCTCCGTGATTTCCGTTCCTGGGCCGAGGTCGATCTGGAACTGGAGCCCGGTCGTACCGTGTTCATCGGTCCCAACGGCTACGGGAAGACGAACCTGCTTGAGGCGCTGTGGTTTTCGGCGACCCTCGGCTCGCATCGCGTCGCCACCGACGCTCCGCTGATCCGTGCCGGCGCGCAACGCGCGCTCGTGTCGACCATCGTGGTCAACGACGCCAGGGAACTGGCCGTCGACCTGGAGATCAACGCCGGTCGCGCCAACAAGGCCCGGCTGAACCGCTCTCCGGTGCGCAGTGCCCGTGAGGTCATCGGGGTCCTGCGGACCGTTCTGTTCGCCCCGGAGGACCTGGCGCTGGTCCGCGGTGACCCCGGCGAGCGGCGCCGGTTCCTCGACGATTTGGCCACCCAGCGCCGGCCGCGTATCGCGGCGGTTCGAGCCGACTACGACAAGGTGGTCCGCCAGCGCACCGCGTTGCTCAAAAGCGCTCCGTCCCGCCACCGGGCCGACAGCGGCATGCTGGAGACCCTCGACGTCTGGGACGGCCATCTGGCCGAACACGGCGCCGCCTTGATGGCGGCCCGGATGGAGCTGGTCAACGACCTGACGCCACAGGTCGCCGAGGCCTACCGGTTGCTGGCCCCGGCCTCGCGGCCGGCGGCGATCGGCTATCGCGCCGGAGTCGAGCTGACCGCCGAGATGTGGGCCGATCCGACCGGGCGGCAGCCGCAACTGCAAGAGGTGCTGATCGAGGAGATGGCGCGGCGGCGCAACGCCGAACTGGAACGCGGGGTGTGCCTGGTCGGGCCGCACCGCGACGACCTCGAGTTACGCCTCGGCGACCAGCCCGCCAAGGGCTACGCTAGCCATGGCGAGTCGTGGTCGATGGCGCTGGCGTTACGGCTGGCCGGCTACGAATTACTCCGTCTGGACGGAGGGGAACCGGTGCTGTTGCTCGACGACGTCTTCGCCGAGTTGGACAAGGCGCGACGCAACGCCTTGGCCGCGGTGGCCTCCGACGCCGAACAGGTGCTGGTGACCGCCGCGGTAGCCGACGACGTACCGCCGGACTGGGACGCCCGGCGCGTAGCGATCGGCCTGGCCGACGGAGCCGAGATCCAGACCTCGGTGGTGCAGTCGTGACCGGACCCGACGACGCCGGCCCCCCCGAATCACTCGCCGGCCTGCCCGGAATGGACCTGGTCCGGCGCACCCTGGAGGAGGCCCGGCACGCCGCGCGCAGCCAGGGAAAAGACACCGGCCAACAACGCGGCCCGGCCCGGCCGATGCGGCCCGGCGGACGCAGGCGACGCTGGTCGGGGCCGGGGCCGGATCACCGTGACCCGCAGCCGCTGGGGGCGGCCACCCGCGATCTCGCCCGCCACCGCGGCTGGTCGCCGCGGGTCGCCGAGGGCACCCTGTTCGCCCAGTGGCGCGCGGTGGTCGGCGACCAGATCGCCGACCACGCCGATCCGACCGGATTGCGGGAACGAGTGCTGTCGGTGTCGGCGGATTCCACCGCCTGGGCCACCCAGCTGCGGATGATCCAGAACCAACTGCTGGCGAAGATCGCCGCCGCGGTCGGCGACGGGGTGGTGACCGCATTGAAGATCACCGGGCCGGTCGCGCCATCCTGGCGGAAGGGACCCCGGCACGTCCGCGGCCGCGGCCCGCGCGACACCTATGGATAACCGGGGCACAGTAGATGGATAACCGGGGCACAGTAGACAGCGCGGGCATGGGCTGACAGCCGCCAGGATCGAGTGAAGCGTCCTGTCCAGCGTGCGGACACCCCCGAAATCAAGATATTCAGCACACGACGCAATTAGATAGGTGGAAACGCACCCAGAAAACCGGTGCCGTCGGTGGTTGACGGTAGACTGAGTCGACGACCTGCTGCGGTGGCTGAACCGCCCCGCACGTGACACCCCGAGGAGACCGTTCCGACCGTGGCTGCCCCGAAGAAGAAAAAAGACGAGTACGGCGCCGAGTCGATCACGATCTTGGAGGGCCTGGAGGCCGTCCGCAAACGCCCCGGCATGTACATCGGCTCCACCGGTGAGCGCGGCCTGCACCACCTGGTCTGGGAGGTCGTGGACAACGCGGTCGACGAGGCGATGGCGGGCTACGCCACCACCATCGACGTGGTTCTGCTCGAGGACGGCGGGGTCGAGGTGCGCGACGACGGGCGCGGGATCCCGGTGGGCATGCACGCCTCGGGTGTCCCGACCGTTGACGTCGTGATGACCCAGCTCCACGCCGGCGGCAAGTTCGACTCGGATTCCTATGCGGTCTCCGGCGGCCTGCATGGCGTCGGGGTGTCGGTGGTCAACGCGTTGTCCACCAAGCTCGAGGTGGAGATCAGCCGCAATGGGCACGAGTGGTACCAGGTCTACGACTACTCCGTCCCCGGCACCCTCAAGCAGGGCGAGAAGACCAAGAAGACCGGCACCACGGTGCGGTTCTGGGCGGACCCGGAGGTCTTCGAGACCACCGAATACGACTTCGAGACGGTCTCCCGACGCCTCCAGGAGATGGCGTTCCTCAACAAGGGACTGGTCATCAACCTCACCGACACCCGGGTGACCAAGGCCGAGGTCGTCGACGAGGTGGTCAGCGAGGTCGCCGACGCGCCGAAATCCGCGGAGCAGCAGGCCGCCGAATCCGCCGCGCCGCAGAAGCTCAAGCAACGCAAGTTCCACTACCCCGGTGGGCTCGTGGACTACGTCAAGCACATCAACCGCACCAAGACCGCGATCCACAAGTCGGTGGTCGACTTCTCCGGCAAGGGCGACGGCCACGAGGTTGAGATCGCCATGCAGTGGAACGACGGCTACAACAAGGACTCGGTGCACACCTTCGCCAACACCATCAACACCGCCGAGGGCGGCACCCACGAGGAGGGATTCCGCAGCGCACTGACCTCGGTGGTCAACAAATACGCCCGGGACCGAAAACTGCTGAAAGACAAGGACTCCAACCTCACCGGTGACGACATCCGCGAGGGCCTGGCGGCGGTGATCTCGGTGAAGGTGGCCGAGCCGCAGTTCGAGGGGCAGACCAAGACCAAACTCGGCAACACCGAGGTCAAATCGTTCGTGCAACGGGTCTGCAACGAGCAACTGGGCCACTGGTTCGAATCCAACCCGGCCGAGGCCAAACTGATCATCAACAAAGCGCTGTCCTCCGCGCAGGCGCGCATCGCCGCCCGCAAGGCACGGGATCTGGTGCGACGCAAGAGCGCAACCGACCTCGGGGGCCTGCCCGGCAAGCTCGCCGACTGCCGGTCCACCGACCCGACGAAATCCGAACTGTATGTGGTTGAGGGTGATTCGGCCGGCGGCTCGGCCAAGAGCGGGCGCGATTCGATGTACCAAGCGATTCTTCCGCTGCGCGGCAAGATCATCAACGTCGAGAAGGCCCGGATCGACAGGGTGCTGAAGAACACCGAGGTCCAGGCGATCATCACCGCGCTGGGCACCGGTATCCACGACGAGTTCGACCTGGAGAAGTTGCGCTACCACAAGATCGTGCTGATGGCCGACGCCGACGTCGACGGCCAGCACATCGCCACGCTGCTCCTCACCCTGCTGTTCCGGTTCATGCGCCCGCTGATCGAGAACGGCCACGTCTATCTGGCCCAGCCGCCGCTGTACAAGCTGAAGTGGCAGCGCAACGAGCCGGCGGAGTTCGCCTACTCCGACCGCGAGCGGGACGGCCTGCTCAAGCGCGGGCAAGAGGCCGGCAAGAAGATCAACAAGGACGACGGGATCCAGCGGTACAAGGGTCTTGGCGAGATGAACGCGAAGGAACTGTGGGAGACCACGATGGACCCCACGGTTCGGGTCCTTCGCCAGGTGACACTCGATGACGCCGCCGCCGCCGACGAGCTGTTCTCCATCCTGATGGGTGAGGACGTCGGCGCTCGGCGCAGTTTCATCACCCGCAACGCCAAAGACGTTCGTTTCCTTGATGTCTGACGCTGTGCGCCGGATTCGACTTTCCTGACCGAAGAACGGGGACCATATGACCGACACGACGTTGCCGCCCGAAGACGCCGCCGACCGCATCGAACCGGTCGACATCCAGCAGGAGATGCAGCGCAGCTACATCGACTACGCGATGAGCGTGATCGTCGGTCGCGCACTGCCCGAAGTCCGCGATGGTCTCAAGCCGGTGCACCGGCGCGTGCTCTACGCCATGTTCGACTCCGGCTTCCGCCCGGACCGCAGCCACGCGAAGTCGGCGCGTTCGGTCGCCGAGACGATGGGTAACTACCACCCGCACGGTGACTCGTCGATCTACGACACCCTGGTCCGGATGGCGCAGTCCTGGTCGATGCGCTACCCACTGGTCGACGGGCAGGGCAACTTCGGTTCGCCGGGCAACGACCCGCCGGCCGCGATGCGTTACACCGAGGCGCGGCTCACCCCGCTCGCGATGGAGATGCTGCGTGAAATCGACGAGGAGACAGTCGATTTCATCCCGAACTACGACGGTCGGGTGCAGGAACCGACCGTGCTGCCCAGCCGGTTCCCCAACCTGCTGGCCAACGGCTCCGGCGGTATCGCCGTCGGGATGGCGACCAACATCCCGCCGCACAACCTGCGCGAACTCGCCGAGGCGGTGTACTGGGCGCTGGACAACTTCGACGCCGACGAGGAGGCGACCCTCGCCGCGGTCATGGAACGGGTCAAGGGCCCGGACTTCCCGACCGCCGGCCTGATCGTCGGCACCCAGGGCATCCACGACGCCTACACCACCGGGCGCGGTTCGATCCGGATGCGCGGTGTGGTGGAGATCGAGGAGGACTCCCGGGGGCGCAACTCGCTGGTCATCACCGAGCTGCCCTACCAGGTCAACCACGACAACTTCATCACCTCGATCGCCGAGCAGGTGCGCGACGGCAAGCTGGCCGGCATCGCCCACATCGAGGACCAGAGCAGTGACCGGGTGGGCCTGCGCATCGTCATCGACGTCAAGCGCGACGCGGTGGCGCGGGTGGTGCTGAACAACCTCTACAAGCACACCCAGCTGCAGACCAGCTTCGGTGCCAACATGCTGGCGATCGTCGACGGGGTGCCGCGCACCCTGCGGCTGGACCAGATGATCCGCCACTACGTCGACCACCAGCTCGACGTCATCGTCCGGCGCACCACCTATCGGCTGCGCAAGGCCAACGAGCGGGCCCACATCCTGCGCGGCCTGGTCAAGGCGCTTGACGCCCTCGACGAGGTCATCGCACTGATCCGGGCCTCGCAGACCGTCGACATCGCCCGGCAGGGCCTGATCGACCTGCTCGACATCGATGACATCCAGGCTCAGGCGATCCTGGACATGCAGCTGCGTCGGCTGGCCGCCCTGGAACGGCAGCGGATCATCGACGACCTCGCCAAGATCGAAGCCGAGATCGCCGACCTCGAGGACATCCTGGCCAAGCCGGAGCGCCAGCGTGCGATCGTGCGCGACGAACTGGCCGAGATCGTCGAGAAGTACGGCGACGACCGGCGGTCCAAGCTCGTCCCGGCCGACGGCGACGTCAGCGACGAGGACCTGATCGCCCGCGAGGACGTGGTCGTCACGATCACCGAGACCGGCTACGCGAAACGCACCCGCACCGACCTGTACCGCAGCCAGAAGCGCGGCGGCAAGGGCGTGCAGGGCGCCGGCCTCAAGCAGGACGATATCGTCAAGCACTTCTTCGTCTGCTCCACCCACGACTGGATCCTGTTCTTCACCACGCAGGGCCGGGTGTATCGGGCCAAGGCCTACGACCTGCCGGAGGCTTCGCGCACCGCGCGCGGCCAGCACGTCGCGAACCTGCTGGCCTTCCAGCCCGAGGAACGCATCGCGCAGGTGATCCAGATCCAGGGCTACGAGGACGCGCCCTACCTGGTGCTGGCCACCCGCAACGGGCTGGTCAAGAAGTCCAAGCTGACCGATTTCGACTCGAACCGTTCCGGCGGCATCGTCGCGATCAACCTGCGTGACGGCGACGAACTGGTCGGCGCGATGTTGTGCTCGGCCGAGGACGACCTGCTGCTGGTCTCGGCCAACGGCCAGTCGATCAGGTTCTCCGCGACCGACGAGGCACTGCGGCCGATGGGCCGGGCCACCTCCGGCGTGCAGGGCATGCGCTTCAACGCCGACGACTACCTGCTGTCACTCAACGTGGTGCGCGAGGACACCTTCCTGCTGGTGGCGACCTCCGGCGGCTACGCCAAGCGCACCGCGATCGAGGAGTACACCGCCCAGGGTCGTGGCGGCAAGGGCATCCTGACCATCCAGTACGACCGGCGCCGCGGCCGGCTGGTGGGGGCGCTGATCGTCGACAACGAGAGCGAGGTGTACGCCATCACCTCCTCCGGTGGGGTGATCCGCACCAAGGCACGCCAGGTCCGTAAGGCCGGCCGCCAAACCAAGGGCGTTCGGTTGATGAACCTGGGCGAGGGCGACACACTGATAGCGATCGCGCGCAATGCCGACATAGTCGATGACGAGTCGGGCAGCTAACCCGACGGCTAAGGAGTCCACCGGTGACATCGCCACACGAGCCGGAGAAGACCGGACCGGGCGCCGCCGCGCCGGAGCCGGCGAGCCCGGGCCGCACCGGTCCGGAACCCGCCCGCGGGGGGACCTCCGGCGAAGTCGCGCCGCCCTGGCAGCGCGGGGCAGCCCGGCGGGCGTCGACGGGTCCCGCGCCCGAGTCGGCCAAGACCGGGCCGGGCGACGGCCGGGCCGGCGAGCGGGTGCTGTCCGGATCGGCGGTGCGGCCACGGCCGGCGCAGTCCGACCCGACCGCGACGCGGGTGGAGCCGGCCCGCCCGGACACCGATTCCTACGGCAGCGAGCTCCCGGACCTGTCCGGGCCGGCGCGCACCACGCCCCGCAAGACCGCCGCGCCGGCCGCACCGGCGAAACGCCCCGCGCCGTCGACCGGCAGCAGTGCGATCCAGGTCGGTCGCCGCGGCGGGGGGCCGGTCCGGGCCAGCATGCAGATCCGCCGGATCGATCCGTGGACGACGCTCAAGGCGTCGCTGATCCTGTCGGTGGCGCTGTTCTTCGCCTGGATGATCGCCGTGGCCTTCCTCTATCTGATCCTCGGCGCCATGGGGGTCTGGAGCAAGCTCAACGACACCGTCGGTGACCTGCTGCAACAGACCAGCGTCAGCACCGGCGGAGACATGATCTCGGCCGGCTCGATCTTCGGCACCGCCACATTGATCGGCCTGGTGAACATCGTGCTGCTCACCGCGATGGCGGCGCTGGGCGCGTTCGTCTACAACCTCGCCGCCGACCTGGTCGGCGGCGTCGAGGTCACCCTGGCCGACCGCGAGTAGCGGGCGGCGGATCGGGTAGTTTGGGGCCGGCAGCCGGGTGCGGTAATCTCGTCGCTCGGTCGTCCACAACATCCGGGCCTATAGCTCAGGCGGTTAGAGCGCTTCGCTGATAACGAAGAGGTCGGAGGTTCGAGTCCTCCTAGGCCCACCGAGCCGGCCGGTCCCGGCCCACCGAGAAAGGTGCGACGCGTGCGGTGGTTGGTGCTGGCGCTGGTTGCGGCGATAGCCGTGCTGGCCGTGCGCTCCGGGCGGAGCGGCGAGGTCTGGCACACGCTTCCCGAGCCGACCGGCTGACCGGCAGCCAGGGGCCTTAGCTCAGTTGGTAGAGCACTGCCTTTGCAAGGCAGGTGTCAGGGGTTCGATTCCCCTAGGCTCCACAGATCTCGACCTGCGACGCGCGGGCTACGGGCGCGGCTGAACCTCGACACTGGGCGGCCGCGGCGACGGCTCCTCGGTGCGGCCGGCTCGCCGCACGATCACCACGGCGGCAACACCGCCGGCCACCACCGCGGTCGCCGCGACACCGATCACCCACGGACGAGGTGTCCGTCGCCGGGACCGGCGGGCTTCCCGCAGGGCCTGCGGCAGCCCGGCGACCACTTCCTGGGCCGCCGCGAACTCGTCGGCCAGCACCTCCTGCGCGGCGCTCACCTCGTGGGCGAGCCGGCCCTCACGGTAGCGGCGGCGCAGACTGTTCACCCCGGCCTGGGCGCTGTTCAGCCCCAATCCGACGACACCGCGGGTGACGTCGACCGGACCGACCGCGGTGTAGGTCAGCCCGCGGCCCAGCCGCTGTCGCGGGGTCAGCGCCGCTTCCGTCTTCGCCCTCATCTGCCACCTCTCCGCCTGCCGGGTCCGGACTTTGCTAAGCCTGCCATCTTTGGGCCCGCCGCGGGGCGGTTGGGCGCACAGAACCGGTGCCGGGGGCACCCGGGCGTCCGGGCGGTACCGGCCATCGGGCAGACTGTCATTCCGTGACCAACAGCCCTCAGCAGACCGCGAGCGCCACGCTGCACACCAACCGCGGCAACATCGAGATTGCGCTCTTCGGCAACCACGCCCCCAAGACCGTCGACAACTTCGTCGGCCTCGCCCAGGGGAGCAAGGACTACTCGACCACCAACGCCTCCGGCGGCTCGACCGGCCCGTTCTACGACGGCGCGGTGTTCCACCGGGTCATCAGCGGGTTCATGATCCAGGGCGGTGACCCCACCGGCACCGGCCGCGGCGGTCCGGGCTACCAGTTCGGCGACGAGTTCCACCCGGAACTGCAGTTCGACCGGCCCTACCTGCTGGCGATGGCCAACGCCGGTCCCGGCACCAACGGGTCGCAGTTCTTCATCACCGTCGGCGTGACCCCGCACCTCAACCGCAGGCACACCATCTTCGGTGAGGTCCGCGACGCCGACTCCAAGAAGGTCGTCGACGAGATCGCCAACACCGTGACCGACAGCGGCGACCGGCCCACCGAGCCGGTCGTGATCGAGTCGATCACGGTCGCCTGACGAGACCCGACGGGGCCTGACGCCGCGCCGACCCGGCGCGGGGACGCCTCAGCGGCCGGCGAAGCCGGCGACGGTCAGCGCGTCGAGCACATCCACCGGGTCGGTGCCCAGGTCCCAGCGCGAGAACACCACCAGATCGT
This sequence comes from Mycolicibacillus trivialis, assembly GCF_002102395.1. GTDB lineage: Bacteria > Actinomycetota > Actinomycetes > Mycobacteriales > Mycobacteriaceae > Mycobacterium > Mycobacterium triviale. Next base: position 12,875 of record NZ_LQPZ01000025.1, on the reverse strand, counting down.
CGTCGGTGGTCTCGATCTCCAGCAGCCGTGTCTTGCGGCCGATGCGCTGGAACTCGGTGATCCGGATCAGCGCGATCGCCTCCCGGGTCAGCCGCCGTGTGCGGAACCAGCCGTGCACCACCAGTTCCGCGCCTGCCACGGCCAGCCGCGGCCGTGCCCGCCAGGACAGCACCGCGAAACCGAGCAGGCCGAGACCGGCCAGCGTGATCAGAACCCGGCCCGGCGCGTCGGTGACGGCCAGCAGGCCGAGGGTGAGCAGGACCAGCCCGGCTCCGCCTGCGGCCACGATGCCCGCGGTGGGCGGCGCCCAGCAGACCGTCGGTTCCTCAGGCCCGGTCATCCCCACACCTCCGAGTTATCCACAGGCGTTTTCCACAGTGGGGATAAATCACACGCGTGTGATTGGGTCACGATTCGGTTGCGGCCGGGACAACGGATCGTGACCTGACCGTGACTTTTCAGCGCCACCGCATGGTCAGCAGCAGGCCGGTGATCATGAACGCGAACGCGATCGCGTAGTTCCACGGGCCCAGATCGGCCATCCAGATCAGCGCGTTGGGCACGTCGTACCCGGTGGCCGCCAACTGGAAGACCATCAGCCAGACCAGCCCGAACAGCATCAGCCCGATGAACAGGGCGACGAACCACACGCTGGACGGCCCAGCCTTCACCTTCACCGGGGTGCGGCTCACCGAGCTGGCGGCGAAGGTGTTCTTCTTACGGACTTTGGACTTGGGCATCAGAACCTCGGATACTGAGCGGGCGGGGGTACACCTGCGAACATTCGTTGCCACCGAGCCTAACGCAGGGTCGCATGCACAGAACGGAGAGCCGATGTCCACAACGGTCGCCCGGCGCCGCTCGCCGTGGTCGGTCGGTGTCCCGGTGGTCTGCCTGGCCGCCGGGCTGCTGCTGGCCGCCACCCACGGGGTCTCCGGAGGCGATGAGATCCGCGGCAGCGACGCACCGCGGCTGGTGGACATGGTGCACGAGGAGCGGGCGGTGGTGGACGAGCTCACCGACCGCCGTGCCGCCCTGGCCGCCGCGACCGAGTCGGTCCATGGCGGTTCACCGGACGCGGCGCTGGCCGCGATGCGCGACCGGGACAGCCAACTGTCCGCGATCGCCGGCCTCGGTGCGGTCAGCGGTCCCGGGCTGCAGGTCACGCTGACCGACGCCCAGCGCGACGCCCATGGCCGGTTCCCCCGCGACGCCTCCCCCGACGACCTGGTGGTGCACCAGCAGGACATCCAGGCCGTGCTCAACGCGATGTGGAGCGCGGGCGCCGAGGCCGTCCAGGTGCAGGACCAGCGGGTGATCGCGACGTCGGCGGTGCGCTGCGTGGGCAACACCCTGCTGCTCAACGGCCGAACCTACAGCCCGCCGTACACCATCACCGCGATCGGCGATGCGGACGCGATGAGCACGGCGCTGGCCGAGGCGCCGCTGGTGATCCTCTACCGCCAGTACGTGGTGCGCTTCGGTCTGGGTTACAGCGAACGGCCGTCCTCGGACCTGACCGTCGCGGCCTACACCGACCCGCTACGGATGCGGTTCGCCGAGCCGGCCGGCCCGCTCGGCTACTGACCGCCGCTGTCGTTCCGGCCCGCGGCCCCGGTAGCCTGGGACGATGCGGGTCCTGGTCGTCGACAACTACGACAGCTTCGTGTTCAACCTGGTGCAGTATCTCGGCCAGTTGGGCGTCGAGGCGACGGTATGGCGCAACGACGACCCGCACCTGTCCGACCCGGCCGCCGTGGCCGCGGGCGTCGACGGGGTGCTGCTCAGCCCCGGACCGGGCACCCCGGAGCGGGCCGGCGCCTCGATCCCCCTGGTGCACGCTTGCGCGCAGTCGCGCACCCCGTTGCTGGGGGTCTGCCTGGGCCACCAGGCCATCGGTGTGGCCTACGGGGCGACGGTGGACCGGGCCCCGGAGTTGTTGCACGGCAAGACCAGCAGCGTCCACCACGAGGACGGCGGGGTGCTGCGGGGGCTGCCCGATCCGTTCACCGCGACCCGCTATCACTCGCTGACGATCCTGCCCGAGACCCTCCCGGCCGAACTCCGGGTCACCGCCCGCACCCGCGGTGGGGTCATCATGGGGGTCCAGCACCGCGACCTGCCCATCCACGGGGTGCAGTTCCACCCGGAGTCGATCCTGACCGAGGGCGGCCACCGGCTGTTGGCCAACTGGCTCACCGAGTGCGGCCTGCCCCGCGACGAGGCGCTGCTGTCGCGCCTCGAGCAGGAACTGCGCCAGCGGCTCAGCGCCGCGGCCGGCTGAGCTACTGGCCGAATTTCAGGGTGATGTTGGCGTCGCGGTTGACGCCCTTGCCCGCGGCCGGGCTCTGGTAGACGACCCGGTTGTGCGAGTCGCCGCCCGCGTCGACGTCGGCGCCCTTGACCAGCATGCCGGTCCAGCCCAATGCCCGCAGTTGCGGCTCGGCGTCGGTCCAGAACATGCCCGACACGTCCGGCATGATGAACTGGTTGCCGCGGGAGACCTGCAACTCGATGACCGTGTCGAGGGGGGTGTTGGCCCCCGCGGCCGGGTTCGTGCCGACCACTTCGCCGGCCGGGCGCGGGCTGTCCACGTTGACCTCGGTGACCTTGGTGAATCCGTAGACCTCGAGGTTCTGTCGTGCGGACTCGACGGTCTGCCCGCCCACATCGGGCACGTCCTTCATTTCCGGCCCGGTGCCGACGATCACCTCGATCTCGTTCGTGATCGCCGAGGTGGAGTTGACCGGCGGGTTGGTGCCGACAACCCGGTCCTTGAGCTCCGGGGTCGAGGGCGCCTCGGTGCGTTTGAACTTGCTGAACCCGCGGTCCTGCAGCTTTTTGACCGCAGTCTCATAGCTCAGCGACGCCACGTCGGGCAGCTGGCGCTGCTCGGGACCGTAGGACACCTTGACGATGATCACGTCGCCCTTGCGCGCCATGTCGTTGGCTCCGGGCTCGGTGCTGATCACGTGGTCGGGGGGCACCTCGGAGTCGGCTTTTTGCTCGGTGCGGACCTCGAAGCCCTTCTTCTGCAACTCCGCGACCGCGTCGGCGGAGACCATGCCGCGCACGTCGGGCACCTGCAGTTCATGAGGGCGTTTGCCGCCGAAGACCTGGATCGCCACCGTCACGCCGATGGTGAGCACCGCGAGCACGGCCACCGCCACCAGCCACCGGGCCACCGATGACCCGGCGGCGCGGTCGCCGCTGAAGTCCAGTTGCTGGCGGGGCAGCGGGTCGGTTTGCGGGCCGCCGGCCGCGGACCCGGCGGAGCTCTTCAGCAGCGACGCTCGGTCGGCGTCGGTGAGGACCTTGGGCGCCTCGGGCTGCTCGCCGTTGTAGACCCGGATCAGGTCGGTGTGCATGTCGGCGGCGGTCTGGTACCGGTTGTCGGGGTTCTTCGCCAGCGCCTTGAGCACGACCGCATCCAGGCCGGCGGGAATTCCGCTGTGCCGCTGGGACGGCGGAACCGGGTCCTCGCGGACATGTTGGTAGGCAACGGCAACCGGCGAGTCTCCGACGAAAGGTGGCTCGCCGGTGATGATCTCGTAGAGCACGCAGCCCAGCGAGTACACATCGGAGCGGGCGTCCACCGGCTCACCGCGGGCCTGTTCCGGCGAGAGGTACTGAGCGGTGCCGATGACGGCGGCGGTCTGCGTGACGTTGTGGCTGTCGGCCAGGGCGCGGGCGATGCCGAAGTCCATCACCTTCACCGCGTTGCTCTTGCTGACCATGATGTTGGCCGGCTTGACGTCGCGGTGGATGATCCCGTGCTGGTGGGAGAAGTTGAGGGCCTGGCAGGCGTCGGCGATGATCTCGATCGCGCGCTGCACCGGCAGGGGGCCGTCGTTCTGCACCATGTCGCGCAGGGTGACGCCGTCGACGTACTCCATCACGATGTATGGCAGTGGGCCCGAGGGGGTTTCGGCTTCTCCGGTGTCGTAAACCGCGACGATCGCCGGGTGGTTCAGCGCGGCGGCGTTCTGCGCCTCACGCCGGAACCGCAGATAGAAACTGGGGTCACGGGCCAGGTCGGCTCGCAGCACTTTGATCGCGACGTCGCGGTGCAGTCGCTGGTCGCGGGCCAGGTGGACCTCGGACATGCCGCCGAAGCCGAGGATGTCCCCGAGTTCGTAGCGGTCGGAGAGGTGTTGCGGAGTCGTCATCGCGGCGCCTCGAGTCGGTGTGGGGGTGTCGCCGGGACAACCCGGATCAGCGCGTCGGAAGCGACGGGGCCGCTCCATGCGGCGGGTGCGGCCGGGGCGGGTTCCGCCGGCTCGGTGGGTGCGGCCGGGGCTTCGGCCGCCGGCTCATCGGTCTGAGTGGCCGGGGTGTCGGTGAACGTCGACGTCGTCGACGAACTGTTGTTGTGCGCGTTGAGCACGATGAGCACAGCGCTGATCACCGCGAGAGTGACCAGCACTCCGGCCGCCCACAGCAGCGCCCGCTGCCCGGAGGTGAAGGCGCGCCGCGGGGGCGGCGGGGTGCGATGGGATCCGGTGCGCGCCGGGCGGGATCGGGCGGGCGCCGGGCGGGACGCCGCGGCGGGTGCGGCCCGGGTGAGCCCGGTCGACGGGATCGCGGTGGGTGCGGCCCGGCCCGCCGACGGCAGCCGGCTGGGGCGCGGCGGGCGGTGGCCGGAGCGGACGGCGGCGACCGCGTCGGCGAACGGCCCGCCGCTTTGGTAGCGCATGCCGGGGTTCTTCACCAGCGTGATCTCGATCAGTTCCCGCACGTTGGCCGGCAGTTCGGCGGGCAGCGGCGGGGGTGGCTCCTTGATGTGTTTCATCGCTACGGTCAGTGCGCCGTCGCCGATGAAGGGTCGTTTGCCGGACAGCACCTCATAGCCCACCACGCCGAGGGAGTAGACGTCGCTGGCCGCGGTGGCGTCATGGCCGAGGGCCTGCTCGGGGGCGATGTACTGGGCGGTGCCCATCACCATGCCGGTCTGGGTGACCGGGGCGGCGTCGACGGCCTTGGCGATGCCGAAGTCGGTGATCTTGACCTGTCCGGTGGGGGTGATCATGATGTTGCCCGGTTTGACGTCGCGGTGGACCAGCCCGGCGGTGTGGGCGATCTGCAGTGCGCGCCCGGTCTGCTCCAGCATGTCCAGGGCGTGGCGCAGCGACAGTTTGCCGGTGCGTTTGAGCACGGAGCTGAGCGGTTCGCCGTTGACCAACTCCATCACCAGGTAGGCGGTGCGGCCCTGGTCGTCCATTTCGGTCTCGCCGTAGTCGTGCACGCTGGCGATGCCGGGGTGGTTGAGCATGGCGGTGGTGCGCGCTTCGGTGCGGAACCGTTCGATGAACTCCGGGTCGGTGGAGAACTCCGCCTTGAGCACCTTGATCGCCACGCGCCGGCCCAGGCGGTTGTCGACCGCCTCCCACACCTGGCCCATGCCGCCGGTGGCGATGAGTCGCTGCAGCCGGTAGCGGCCGGACAGCGTTGCGCCTACTTTCGGGCTCATGATCCTCCCTGCAGCGCGGCCTCGATCACGGCGCGTCCGATCGGGGCGGCGAGCGCACCCCCGGTAGCCGAGAGTCGGTCCCCGCCATCCTCCACCAGCACCGCGACCGCCACCCGCGGGTTCTCAGCGGGTGCGAAAGCGATGTACCACGCGTGCGGCGGGGTGTTACGCGGGTCGGTCCCGTGCTCGGCGGTACCGGTCTTGGATGCGATCTGCACGCCGGGAAGGGCTCCTTCCTGCTGGGTCAATGACTCGGCGCCGATCATCAGTTCAGTCAGCTTAGCGGCGACCTGCGGAGAGACCGCACGCCGTTGCGTCTGGGGCGCGGTCGCGGCGATGTTCGCCAGATCCGGGCCCTGCAGGCTGTCGACCAGGTAGGGCCGCATCATCACCCCCTGATTGGCGATGGTGGCAGCGACCAGCGCGTTCTGCAATGGCGTCAGCGCCACGTCCTTCTGCCCGATACTGGAGATCCCCAGCGCCGCGGCGTCGGGAATCGGGCCGATCGTGGACTGGGCGACCTGCAGCGGGATCGCGGCCGGGGTTTCGTCGAGGCCGAACGACTCGGCGGCGGTGCGCAGGGCGGATTCGCCGGTGTCGAGCCCGAGTTGGACGAACGCGGTGTTGCAGGACCGCGCGAAGGCCTCCCGCAGCGACACCGTGTCCCGGTCGCCGCAGCGGGCTTCACCGAAGTTGGCCACCGTGGCGCTGCTGTCCGGCAGCTCGATCCGGGGCGCGGCGGTGAGCTGGTCGTCGTCGGTGGCGCCGGCGGTCAGTGCGGCGGCGGTGGTGATCACCTTGAACGTGGAACCCGGCGGGTAGGTCTCGGACAACGCCCGGTTGGTCAGCGGCGCATCCGGGTCGTCCCGTAGTCGCTGCCAGGCGCGGACCTGTTCCTCGGGGTCGTGGGCGGCCAGCAGGTTCGGGTCGTAGGACGGCGAGGACACCAGCGCCAGGATGCGGCCGGTGGCCGGTTCGAGTGCGACGACCGCGCCCTTGCAGGCCGGGTCGCAGCCGTGCTGCATCGCGTCCCAGGCGGCCTGCTGCACCCGCGGCTTGATGGTGGTGTTGACGTTGCCACCGCGCGGGTCGCGGGCGGTGAAGAAGTCCGCCAGCCGGCGGGCGAACAGCCGCTCGTCGGAGCCGTTGAGCACCGAGTCCTCGGCCCGCTCGAGGCCGCTGCTGGAGTAGCGCAGCGAGTAGAACCCGGTGATCGGTGCGGATACCTGCGGGTGCGGGTAAACGCGCTGGAAGCGGAACTTGCCGTCGGTCGCCTCCGAATAGGCCAGCAATTGGCCGTCGGCGGTGATCTGGCCGCGCTGACGGGAGTACTCGTCGAGCAGGATCCGCTGGTTGCGCGGGTCGGCGCGCAGGCTGTCGGCGGAGAAGACCTGGGTGATGGTGGCGTTGATCAGCAACAGCACCACCAGGGCCAGGACGGCGATCGAGACGCGACGCAGTGAGGTGTTCATACCCGCTCGATCACCTCGGTGCCCGCGGCGGCGATCGGGGTGGTCTGTTGCGGCGGCGGGTCGACCAGCGGCCGGCGGGCGGCGTGGGAGATCCGCAGCAGCAGGGCCAGCAGGATGTAGTTGGCCACCAGTGACGAGCCGCCGTAGGACAGCCACGGCGTGGTCAGCCCGGTCAGCGGGATCAGCCGGGTGACGCCGCCGACGACGATGAACAGCTGGATTGCCAGGGTGGCGGCCAGACCGGCGGCCAGCAGCTTGCCGAAGCTGTCGCGCACGGCCAGCGCGGTGCGCAGCCCCCGCATGATGACGATCGTGTACAGCATCAGCAGGGCGGCGAAACCGACCAGGCCGAGCTCCTCGCCGAAGGCGGCGATGATGAAGTCGGTGGATGCCGCCGGGACGTAGTCGGGCTGGCCGTTGCCCCAGCCGGCGCCGAAGATGCCGCCGGTGGCGAAGCTGAACAGCGACTGCACCATCTGGTAGCCGGTGCCCTCGGGGTCGGCGAACGGGTCCAGCCAAGCCTGCACCCGCACCCGCACGTGCGCGAAGACGAAGTAGGCCACGGTGCTGCCCGCGACGAACAGCGCCAACCCGATCAGCACCCAGCTGACCCGGTGGGTGGCGATGTAGACGATCACCAGGAACGACGTGTAGAGCAGCAGCGAGGTGCCCAGGTCCTTCTCGAACACCATCACCCCGACCGAGACGACCCAGGCGACCAGCAGCGGTGCCAGGTCGCGGGGCCGCGGCAGGTTGACCCCGAAGACATGCTTGCCTGCGCTGGTGAACAGGTCGCGTTTGGCGACCAGCACGGCGGCGAAGAAGATCAGCAGTAGGATCTTGGAGAACTCCGCGGGCTGGATGGAGAACCCGGGGAAACGGATCCAGATCTTCGCGCCGCCCTCCTCGGAGAACCGGGCCGGCAGCAGCGCCGGGATCACCAGCAGGATCAGTCCGGCCAGTCCGCAGAGGTAACCGTTGCGGGACAGCTCGCGGTGGTCGTCGAGCACCAGCAGCACCAGGGCGAACGCGATGACGCCGACCAGCGTCCACAGCACCTGCTGGCTGGCGCCGGGTTGCGAGCCGCCGTCGGGTGGGCCGGCCAGGTCCAGCCGGTGGATCATCACCAGACCCAGCCCGTTGAGCAGGGCGACCACCGGCAGCAGCAGCGGGTCGGCGTAGGCGGCGTAGCGGCGGATCATCAGGTGCGCCCCGCCGAACAGCACCAGGTAGGCGCCGGCGTAGCCGACGATCTCCCAGCCGAGGTCACGGTGCTGGTCGACCTCCACGATCAGCAGCGCCACGGTGGTGATGGCCGCGGCCAGACACAGCAACCCCAGCTCGGCGTTGCGCCGGTCGGGCTGGGGCGGTGCGGGTGCTGGGGTGACGGCCGGCTGCGGCTGGGTCGTCATGCCGCGTCCCGGCAGTCAATTCCCGGTGTCGGTGGAGCGGAGGGCCGGGTCGTCACCGGGGGCGTGGAGGTGGTCGGGGTGGCGGGCGCGGTGGTGCTGGGTCCGTCGCCGGGTTCGCGGGTCGGGCGCGGCGTGCTGGTGGTCGGTTCGGCGGCGTCGGACTCGGTCGGCGCGGACTGGCGCGGGGAGTGGGTGGGGGTGGGTTTGGTGGTGAGTGTGGAGCACAGCGGCAGCAGCGCCTCGGGACCGGCGAGCTTGTGCAGCTGGGTGACCGCGTCGTCGAAGGTGCCGGCCGGCAGCCCGTCGGTGACCTGTTGGCGTTCGGACAGTCGCAGGTCGTCGAGCGTCATCGGCCGGCAGCGCGACCCCTCGGCGGGCTGGGTCCACTCGACCAGCGAGAGTTCGTTACGGGCGTCCAGGCAGACCCGCCGGAACGGTTCCTGCAGGGTGCGGCCCAGGAACGTGCCCGGCACCCCGCGCATGATGGCCACGTTGCCGTCGTGGGCGGTGACGAAGTAGTTGCGGTTGATGACGATCTTGCCCACCGCCAGCGCGGCCAGGGCCACCAGGATCACCAGCACGATGGCCAGGATCAGCCGGGTGCGGGAGCGCGGCTGGTGGACGAAGGCGTCCACCTGCGGCAGCCGACGCTTGACGACGTTGGGGCGCGGGTTGATCGCCGAGGCGCGCCCGGCTGCGGTGTTGGGGCGAGGCCGGTCACTGTCATCGGAGACGGCGCCGGCCAAGATAGGGCGGGTCTGGCCGTAATCCGTATCGACGACGTCGGCGACGACGACGGTCACGTTGTCCGGGCCGCCGCCGCGCAACGCGAGTTCGATGAGCCGGTCGGCGCACTCCTCGACGTCGGCGATCTGTAGCGCCTCGAGGATGGTCTCGGTGCTGACCGGATCGGAGAGTCCGTCGGAGCAGAGCAGGTAGCGGTCGCCGACACGGGCTTCGCGCATCACCAGTGTCGGCTCAACCTCGTGGCCGGTCAGGGCCCGCATGATCAGGGACCGCTGTGGATGGCTGTGGGCGTCCTCGGCACTGATCCGGCCCTCGTCGACCAGGGTCTGCACGAAGGTGTCGTCCTTGGTGATCTGACCCAGTTCGCCGTCGCGCAGCAGGTAGCCGCGGGAGTCGCCGATGTGGCACATCCCGATCCGGTCGCCGGCGAACAGGATCGCGGTGAGGGTGGTGCCCATCCCGTCGAGCTCGGGTTCGGCTTCGACGTGGGCGGCGATGGCGGCGTTGCCTTGTCGGACCGCGGCGTCGAGCTTGCCCAGCAGGTCGCCGCCGGGCTCGTCGTCGTCCAGCGGCGCCAGTGCGGCGATCACCAGCTGGGAGGCGACCTCCCCGGCGGCGTGCCCGCCCATCCCGTCGGCCAACGCCAGCAGTCGGGCCCCGGCGTACACCGAATCCTCGTTGTTGGAGCGCACCAGCCCGACGTCACTGCGCGCGGCGTAGCGCAGCACCAGGGTCACGGGCGCAACTCGATTACCGTCTTGCCGATTCGTATCGGCGTTCCCAGGGGAACTCGTACCGCCGTGGTCACCTTCGCCTTATCCAGATAAGTACCGTTGGTCGATCCTAAATCCTCGACGTACCATTCCGTGCCGCGCTGAGACAGTCGGGCATGCCGGGTGGAGGCGTAGTCGTCGGTCAGGACCAAGGTGGAGTCGTCGGCGCGGCCGATGAGCACCGGCTGGCCGCTGAGGGTGATGCGCGCACCGGCCAGGGCGCCGTCGGTCACGATGAGCCGCCGCGCGACGCTGCGTTGCTGGCGGGACGGTAGCAGGGTGCCGCGGATGGTCAGCCCGCGGCGCATCATGACCGCGCCGGTGGGCGCGTAGATGTCCGCCCGCAGCACCCGCAGCACCGACCAGATGAACACCCACAGCAACATCAGGAAACCGGCACGCGTCAGCTGCAGCATCAATCCCTGCATCTGGCGTCCTCTCCGTCCATGCACCGACCATCGCGCCCGCGGTGCGGAGCCCGCTAGCAACGTCACGATACTTGGACGGTGATCGTGGCGGGGTCAGGCCACACGGCTTGACCCCACGTGATCTCAGTGAATCCGGACGACGATCTCGGAGTGACCCAGTCGGATGACGTCACCGTCGGCCAGCTGCCATTCCTGAACCGGGGCGTTGTTCACCGTGGTGCCGTTGGTCGAGTTGAGGTCCGAGAGCAGCGCGACCTGCCCGTCCCAGCGGATCTCCAGGTGCCGGCGTGAGACCCCGGTGTCGGGCAGCCGGAACTGCGCGTCCTGGCCACGGCCGACCACGTTCGCGCCCTCGCGGAGCTGGTAGGTGCGGCCACTGCCGTCGTCGAGCTGCAGCGTGACCGCCAGCCCGGCGCCCGGGTAACCGCCGCCCTGGCCGTAGTCGCCGTAGCCGCCCTGTTGGCCGTAGTCGCCGTAGTCGTAACCGCCGCCGGGCTGCTGCTCGGCATAGTCGTAGCCGGGCGGGCTGTCGTAGCCGGCGGCCGGGGGCGCGTCGTAGCGGCCGAAATCCTGCTGGCCGTAGTCGGGTTGGCTGTAGCCCTGGGCGTAGTTCTGGCCGTAGTCGGGTTGGCCCTGCCCGTAGTCGGGCTGGCCGTAGTCGGGTTGGCCCTGCTGGCCGTAGTCAGGTTGGCCGTAGTCCGGCTGGCCCGGGCTCTGCCCGTAGTCCGGCTGGCCGTACTCCTGCTGGCCGTACGGCGGTCCCCCCGGACCCGGGTAGCCCTGGCCGTAGCCACCGCCCTGGTCCGGGTACGGGGGCCGCTGCTGTTCCGGCGGCGGGCCGTAGCCGCCCGGACCCTGATCGGGGTAGGCGGGCCGCTGCGGTTCCGGCGGTGCGCCGTAGCCGCCGTCGTCGTGGCGGGCCGGGCCGCGCCCGTAGTCGCTGTAGCCGGGCTGGCCGCCGGGCCCGCCCGGGCCGCCGGGCGCGTAGCCCTGCTGGTCGAAACCGGGTCCGCCGGGAGCACCCGGACCGCCGGGGCCACCGGGCCCACCCGGGCCGCCGGGACCACCAGGTCCGTAGTGCGCGGGCGGACGCTGCTCATACGACGGCGGGTAACCACCCTGCGGCGGGTAACCCGGCTCACCCTGCGGCGGGCCGGCGGGGCCACCGTGTTCGGGCGGGTAGGGACCACGCGGGTCCTGACCGGCTCGCGGATCGTCCTGCGGCCGACCGTAGTAATCGTCGGGGTGCCCCTGCCCGGGGCCGCCGCGGTAGCTCGGGTTGTCGCTCATTGGTGGCACTCCTGATTCTGCGGGAATCGCGTGGTCCGATTGTGGTGGGGCATCGTCGCGAGTGGTCGGTTGGTCGGCGGCATCCGGGTTGACGGCACCGCGTGCGCGGAACTGCCCGGTGTGCAGATTCGAGGCTTGCTCGAAGCGCACAACCACCTCACCATACGTTTGCCACCCCTGTTCAGCGATGTGCTCGGCCAGGTGCCGGGCGAAGGAATTCGACGTGCGGTCCGAATCCGCGCTCACCTTGGCGTAATCGTTCTCACTGAGGGTAATGATGTATTCGTTGGGCGCCAAAAGATGGTTGCCCTGTAGAGCGCGAACACCGTCGGCGGCTTCGCGGCGCAGCAGAGCCTCGATCTCCTGGGGAACGATCGACCCGCCGAAGACCCGGGCGAATGCGTCATCCACGGTTGCCTCGAGCTTGCGCTCGAGGCGCTGAACGAGCCCCTTCTGGCTGCTCATGCACCGTCCGCCTCACTGAATCCATACCAACCCGGCCGTCACAGACACGTCCACGGCGTGTCGGGTTTCCCACGCCGCCTGGATAGATGGTATCGGGATTTGCTGGGTTCCCGGCACCAAAATATCTCTGAGGATGACATCGACGCAGTTCACAGCCGGTGTCGAGGGGTGACGAGGCGGCGCCCGGTACGGTTGGGGACGACCGGGGCAGCCGTGATAGTCTCCTCCGGTCGCGCGGGCGAGTGGCGGAATGGCAGACGCGCTGGCTTCAGGTGCCAGTGTCCTTCGGGACGTGGGGGTTCAAGTCCCCCTTCGCCCACCAATGTGATGAGTCGCGTCATCGGTGACAGCTGAGTCGCGTCATTGGTTACAGATCACCCCGGCTTGTGTCGGGGTTTTTCTGTTTGTTGGGCCAGTAGTTGTGGTCGGGGTCGATGTGGTGGCTGGCCAGGATGTGGTGGCCGGTTTTGCTGATGACGGTGACGGTGGTGGCGCTGATGAGGATCAGTACGCCGGTGCCGGCGTGGGCGCGGCCGATGCCGAGGTGGTGGAGGCGGCTGGCGTGGCGCAAGGTGAGTTTGCCGAATTGGTCGACGGTGTCGGTGCGTAGCCGGATGGCGGCGTGGGGCTGGTTGGTGGGGGTGGCTTTGGGTCGGGCGGTGTAGGCCTGATGGGGGGTGAGGTGGCCGGGGTGGGCGCGGTGGCCGCGTTGGGTGTTGTAGATCGTGCGGAAGTCGTCGAGTAGGCATTGGAGTTCGGCGAGTGTGTCCGGGGGGGGGGGGTGGCGAGCCAGCGTTTGAGGGTTTGGTGGAAGCGTT
>NZ_LQPZ01000024.1 GCF_002102395.1 Mycolicibacillus trivialis | reverse complement strand
CAAAGCCTGGGCACACCGCCAAACCACCCCCGACACCCGGGCCGCTTGACAACTTACGACCCTGGGATGTCTAGCCGCCCGAGCCGTAGGGCCGGGTCAGGATCTCCAGGTTGTGGCCGTCGGGATCGCGGAAGTAGACGCCGCGGCCGCCGTCGCGGCGGTTGATCTCACCTAGGCGCCTGCGGTGTGGGTCGGCCCAGTAGTCGATGCCGCGTTCGGTGATGCGGGCGAAGATCGCGTCGAACTCGTCCTCGCCGACCAGGAAGGCGTAATGCTGCGGGTGGACCTGCTCGCCGTCGGGAACCTCCGCGTAGTCGAGGCTGGCCTGATGGTCCAGCGCCACGCTCATGAAGCGGCCGAACGGCTCGGGCGCCGGAAGGCCGAACAGGTCGGTGAGGAAGCGTGCGGAGGCGGTCTTGTCGCGGGCGGCGACGATGGTGTGGTTGAAACTGATCGACATCGGCGACTCCGTTCACTCGGGGCGGTCATTTTGGTGCGGTGAGCTCGAGGGCGATGTTGTCCGGGTCGCGGAACTGCAGGATGTAACTGGGCCCGATGTCCTTGATAGGCTCATGGACGACACCGAGTGTCTCGAGAAGTTCTGCCGCCGAATCCAGTTCGCCGCGGTTGTCCAGGCGGAAGGACAGGTGATCCAGCCCGGTGCGGTCCTCGTCGAAGGTGTCGTTGCCGACCGGGCGCAGCCCCAGCAGCGCGCCGCCGAGGTCGTAGATGACGCCGCCGAACAGAAACGCCAGCCGTTCGCGGGTCGCGGCGTCGGCATCGGCGGGCATCTCGATGAAAACCGGCCAGCCGAACACCGATTCGTAGAACTGCCGCGACCGCTCGATGTCGGTGACGGTGAGGCGGACGTGCGCAATCGAGGAACTGGGAATCGCCATGGCTCCATCGTGCCGCCGCCGTGTCAGAATCGCGAGCATGCAGGTGGGAATGACGATGCCGGTGATGGAACGCGACCTGTCGGCCCGGATGCTGCGGGACTGGGCGGTGGCGATCGACGAGGGACCGTTCAGCTCGCTGTGCTGGGGTGAGCGCATCGCGTTCTCCAACCCGGACAGCCTGACCCTGCTCGGTGCACTGTCGGCGTGGACCGAACGGGTCCGGTTGGTGGCCACGGTGATCGTGCCGCAACTGCACGCGCCGGTGATGCTGGCGAAGGGCCTGGCCACCGCCGATCTGCTCAGCGGCGGGCGGCTCACGGTCGGAATCGGGGTGGGCGGGCGCCACGAGGACTACCGTGCCGCCGGTGCCGACCCGGCCACCCAGACCCGCGCCGAGCTGGCGACCAGGGTGGCGATCCTGCAGCGGGTGTGGGCGGGGGAGAAGGTCACCGAGTCGGTGGAGCCGGTCGGTCCGGCGCCGGTTCAACCGGGTGGGCCGCCGCTGCTGGTGGGCACGATCGGGCCGAAGACCCTGCGCTCGGCGGCGAGCTGGGCGGTGGGTCTGGCCGGGATCACCATGGACCTCGATGTCGACAGGCAGAACGAGCTGTTCGACGTGGCCCGTGGGGCCTGGGCCGAGGCGGGTCGGCCCGCACCGCATCTGACGACGTCGTTCTGGTTCGCGCTGGGGGAGCAGGAGCAGGCCCGGGCCCAGATCCACGACCATCTGCGGCACTACGTGAACTGGATCCCGCGCGAGCACGTCGATGCGATGGCGCCTACCACTGGCTGGGCTGGGAGCCAGGAGCAACTGGCCGAGGTGCTGAAGAGGTTCGCCGCGATCGGCACCGACGAGGTGCACCTCATCCCGACCAGCAGCGACCCGGGGCAACTGCGCGCGGCCGCCGAGGTCGTCGCCGAGCTTCGCGGAGCGTGAGACGCCGGTTGCGACACGGTCACGAAACGGTACCCATCGGCACATCACTGATCACATACATAACATCTGACGCTATCGTCACACGAGCCAGTTAAGGGCGTCCCACGGCGTCCAGCCGTGGAAAGGTGTGACATGTCGGCGTTTTCGCGCATCGCATCGATGACGGTGGCGGCGTCCACCGCCTTAGGGCTCATCGGTGTGACCGGGCTGGCGCCGCGTGCCGGCGCCGAGCCGTGTACCGGCCCTGCGGCGAACGCGGCGCCCGGTGCTGCGGCGCCACCGATCCCGGCGCCCGGCCCGTCGATGCAACCGCCGACCGGGCACCGCCCGCCCGGCACCAACGACAACGCACCGCTGCCCGACATCGGGGCGCTGCTTTCCGGCGCGCAGAACACCGTGCAGCAGCAGGCCGGAGTGCTGCCGCCGACACCGGACCCGGACAACCCCGGCGACACCGCCGCCCAACCGCAGCCCGAGGCGGTCCAGCCGGCGCCTGCGCCTGCGGCGGCGCCCAACCCGGGTGCGGCGCTCGGCGGGTCCCGAACCTCGATCATCAACTGGGTCAGCGGTCCCCACAGCCCCAACAGCACCCTGCAGCGGTTCGGCATCTCCGGCACCGACCTGGGCATCATGTGGGACAACGGCAACCCCGGTAACCGCCAGGTACTCATGGCGTTCGGTGACACCTTCGGCTACTGCCAGGTTCAGGGCAAGCAGTGGCGTTACAACGTCTTGTTCCGCACCCAGGCGCGCGACCTGTCGCGCGGGCTGACGGTTCCTCAGGGCGTGGCCGGCAACACGTTCTCCGGCTCGCCGGTGTACCGCTCGGGACTCTCCCGGCAGGTCGTCAACAGCATCCGCTGGGCGCCGCAGGAAAAAGGTGTGATCCCCACGGCCGGCACCTCGGTGGGTGGGGTGCAGTACATGAACTTCATGTCGATCCGGAACTGGGGCCGCGACGGCGAGTGGTCCACCAACTATTCGGCGCTGGCGATGTCGCGGGACAACGGCGAGACCTGGGGGATCCTGCCGGGCACCATCCGCACCCCCGCACCCGACACCACCCCGAAGGCCCGGTTCTTCCCGGGCAACCAGAATTTCCAGCAGGGAGCGTTCCTGCAACCCGGTGACGGTTACGTCTACTCCTACGGCACCCCGTCCGGGCGTGGTGGGCCGATCTTCCTGTCCCGAGTGCCGCAGAACACCGTGCCGGACCTGAACAAATACCAGTACTGGGCCAACTCCGACTGGGCCGCGGTCGACCCGGCCAAGGCGACCCCCATCGTGCCGGGACCGGCCGGGGAGATGTCGGTGCAGTACAACGACTACCTGCAGCAGTACCTGATGCTCTACACCAACGGCGCCTCCAATGACGTGGTGGCGCGCACCTCTCCGACACCGCAGGGCCCGTGGAGTCCCGAACACGTGCTGGTGCGCTCCCAGCAGATCCCCGGCGGCATCTACGCGCCGTTCCTGCACCCGTGGGCGACGGGCAAGGACATCTACTACACGGTGTCGCTGTGGTCGGCGTACAATGTGCTGTTGATGCACACCACGCTCGGGTAGTTGACGAACGCGGTTGAATGGGAGTCATGCGCTACCTGGCCACCGTGGCGGCCGCCTTCGCGGCGGCAGCGCTGACCCTCGCGCCCGGGGCCGTCGCCGAGCCGCCACCGGGCATCGACGACGTCGACTCCTACCCGATCGCCGAGGGGCATTTCAGCTCGGACGCTCCGGAAGACTTCTACTGGAAATTCTTCACAACACCTGACGGGCGGCACTGCGGCATCGGCCCCAACGGTGGGCCGGTCGGCTGTGACGCGGTGCCCTACGACGCGCCTGCGGGCACCAACCAGACCATCGTGCACTCCTACCAGGCGGCCGAATACCGGCACTCCGACGTCGCGCGGTTCACCCGCGACGTCGACGTGCTGCCCGAGGGGCAGCGGCTGGAGAACTGGGGTGCGAGTTGCGCAGTGGGGCATCAGGGTGCGGTGACGTGTAAGACCTACGGGCAGCACGGGTTCGTGCTGTCGAATGCGTATGGGGTGTTGTGGTAGATCGAGATGCAACGGGGAGCCACTGAGGCGCCCGCCGTCACCTTGGTGCTCGCTGGGGCCGAGAAATCGCTCGTCGGAGCCGAAAACGGCATCTACCTGGTGCGCCGGCAGGATTCGAACCTGCGGCCTTCTGCTCCGGAGGCAGGTGCGCAAAGTTCACCTGGGAAAACGTGAGTGTCACCGTGGCAGCCCTGCCGACCTTGGAGGCTGGCAGCGAAGTGAGCGCGGACAGCTTGTTTTTCCGTCTGAATGACGCGGCGTCGGGACGCATCGTTTTCACTGAGCGCGCAGCGTCCTAGTGGCAGAAGTGCCGTTACCCATACCCGGAGGAAACGAAAGATAGCCTTGTCAAGCTGGCGAGAGTTGCCGACGCGCTCTACGACGGTACGGATCGCACCATCGACCATCTCGACAACTGGATAAGAGATGAATTTGATCTCAAAGTGGCGCTCCAAGACAACGTGATTGAGAAGGACACACGCCTTAGGAAGTGTCGCTTTGACGGTGAGATCTATGACCGAACGCCGCATGTAAAGGTGCGAGACCACGCGCCCCCGCCCGAGGTCGGGCGAATCCACTTCGCGCTAGACGCAACGAACGGTCGATTAATCGTTGACCACGTTGCCGTGAAGCTGTATTGAGATTCATTTCCTGGCTGTGTCAGGAAAGAAGATCGGTCGGCATCCATGCGACTGCGGACCATCCCAACCCTGTAAAGGTCAGACCCCTGGAGCAGTATGTGGTGCATCATGGACCACACCCAGTCACGGAAGATGAGGGGATGGCTGGCAACGACGACATCACGGTGGACCTGGAGGGCGAAGGTATCGACCCCAGGGCGGTCGCTGATGCCATCGTGGCGATAGAGAAGTTGGTCAAAAGCCTCGACATCGAACCCCGGCTCACCCTTACGGCTTTGTCCACCGGTAGCGCCCATGTGTCTATGTCCGCTGGTGGTCAGTCATTGGATGACCTCAGCAGTGGTCTGGAACAGCTCGGCGGAGCAGCGGAGCTGCCCGCAGCGTGGGGACGTGACACAGTGCTCGGCGTACTCAGCTTGGGCAGGGTTACCAAGCTCAGAGGTGTGGACAGGCTCCGCGTCAAGATCGGCGGACACATCGCCAATATCGACGCTGCGTTGCAAGCCAACGCCGAGAGTGTGCTGGAGCCGAAGTCACGGACTCTGGGTTCGGTTCGCGGGGTTCTCTACCGCTACATCAACGACAAGAGCAACCGCGCGGCTGGGCTGCGGAACCTAAACGACGGTGAAGTAGTCACCCTGTATTTCGGCGGTGGCGTTGCGCCGCTCATCAAGGAGAACCTGGACACCGAAGTCGAAGTGTGGGGGGAAATCGCCCGTGATGTCACCGACAAGATCATCCACGTGACGGTGGAGGGCATCGAACCGATACCCGTATCCGAGCGCACTCAGATCAGTGATGGGCGAGGGCTACTCGGAAACGATTGGACCAATGGGATGGACCCCGTTGAGTGGGTGAGGATGCAGCGTGACTGAGAGGCTGCCACGGGTCGCCGTGGACACCTGCGTGGTGCTGGACTTACTGGTGCCCACGGACCTTGACCGCGCTAAGCGCACGGAATACGTGCTCGGTGGACACAACGGTCGGTATCAGGTGATCCTGCCCGCCATCGTTGTTCCCGAGATTGCAGGTTCTGGAAAGGTGCGCGGTGACGACGGCGGCAAGCAAGCACGCAAGCAGCGCATCACGAACGCCGCTGAGTGGATCAAAGGATGCACCTTCGCCATCGCTGAGTTGTCGGGCCGAACCGCGCGCATCGCTGCTGACCTCGCCACCGAGCACAGCCTGAAAGGTGCTGACGCCACGGTGCTCGCCACCGCTCAAGAGTGGGGATGCACGAAGCTATATACACGGGACGACCAACTGCTGAAGTGCGACGGCAAGCTGGGCTTCAAAATCCTCGAACCCGAAGACCCACCAGTCCCCGAACCTCATCTGTTCAACATGGTGTCCGATGCTGAGTGACGGGATGAGGGAGAGAGATGGCGACGAGCGAACATCCGCCGTCACCAAGTTGATCGAATCAGGTGCGGGTGCGACAGGACTCGCTGCGGCCGGTGTGGCTGGTTTCTTGGTGGGCGGAGCTGTCGGCGCTGCCGCTGGCGGTGCTGTAGGAGCGATGTTGCAGGACGGCATGAAAGCTGCGGTAGGTGAAGTGGCTGAACGCCTGACGACTCGCACCGAGCGGGAGCGTGTCGGGTCATGCCTGGTGCTGGCGCACAAGCTGATTGCCGAGCGATTGAACGACGGGCAACCGTTGCGTAGCCCCGGATTCTTCCAGCGCCGTGAACGCAAAGCTCAACAGGACTTGCGATCAGAAGCGGAGGAACTGCTCGAAGGTACGTTCCTAGCAGCCCGCGACGCTTACGAAGAACGCAAGGTCGAACTGCTGGCGCGCTTCTACGCAAATGCGGCGTTCGACAAGGACTTCGATCCTGGTCAGCTCAACCACACCTTGAATCTGGCGAAGCTGTTGACCTACCGCCAACTGGTCATCCTCGGAATCATCGGAGGTGGTGACCTGTGCAGTGTTCGGGACGCCGACTTCTCTAATAGCAGCTCATTGACCATATCGACTGTGGGAGTCCTCTACGAGATGTACCAGATGGTGATGCTCGACCTCATCGTCATGAAGGGCGTGCTCATCCTGGGCGTCTCCAGCATCAATCCCGGTCAGCTAAGTCTCCAGGGTACGGGCGTTGCTTTGTTCAACCTGCTGCGTCCTGACCAGGTGCCCTCCGAGGATCAGCGCTTCTTCTATGACGCATTCCCCGCTGTCGCCGAATGACACACGCGGCGGTGCGCAGGTCTTGTCACACACCTGCACTAACGTCAAAGCCGTGGTGACAGACTTTCTCGACCTCGCCGAACAGCAACGGGTGGACGCCCTGGCAGCGCTCGACGCTGCAACCCAGGACAAGCTCGGGCAGTTCTTCACACCGATCCGTGCGGCTGTACTGATCGCATCCATGCCGAGAATGCCAGAATCAAACGCAATCCGCGTCCTGGACCCCGGTGCGGGATCAGGATCACTGTCGGCGGCGCTGGTGTCCCGTGTTCTCACCGAACGTCCCGACCTCGCCGTACATGTGGTCGCCGCCGAAACCGATCAGGGGGTGCTGGACTACCTCACCAAGACCCTGGACATGTGCGTCTCAGCGGGTGACGGGCGGGTCACCTACGAGATCGTGGCGGGGGACTTCATCGCCGAATCCACGGGATTGGCACCCGACCCGCGATTGCGGGACTTCGACATCGTGATCCAGAACCCGCCGTACGCCAAGCTTGCCGCGTCGTCGGCACACCGCGAGGCGGTGCGAGAAGTGGGAGCCGACGCGCCGAACCTGTACGCCGCGTTCCTTGCGCTTGGTGCCGCTGCGCTCGTACATGGTGGACAGTTGGTCGCCATCACGCCCAGGTCGTTCTGTAATGGACCTTATTTCGGGCTGTTCCGTTCGTTCCTGTTGGACAGGATCGCTCTGGATCGCATTCATGTGTTCGAGTCCCGCAACACGGTGTTCGCGGACACGGGAGTGCTACAGGAGAACGTCATCTTCTCTGGTACCTGCGATGGTGCGCGGGATGAGGTGGTGCTCTCCATGTCGGTCGGTCACACAGATGAGGTCACCGAGCGCGTCGTCCCGTACGACGAAGTGGTGCAATCGAATGACCCGCAACGGTTCATCCGGCTAGCGGTCAACGCCGAGGACACCGCCGTGGCGGAACGGATGCTGTCGTTGCCCGCCACTCTGGCTGAGCTTCGGGTCACAGCGTCCACAGGCAAAGTGGTGGACTTCCGGAGCCGTGAGTGCTTACAGTCCGAACCTACCGAGGGCGCACTGCCGCTGATCTACCCAGGCAACTTACGCGGCGGGGTCATCGAACACCCCCGTGAGATTCGCAAAGCCCAGTGGTTCGAGCCGCACACCGACAAGGACAACGCCATGTTGGTGCCCGAAGGTTGGTACTGCGTCGTGAAGCGGTTCTCCTCGAAGGAAGAACGGCGTCGCATCGTCGCGGCGGTGTGGTCACCTGAACGCATCAGCGGAGCCGTGGCGTTCGAGAATCACCTCAACGTGTTCCATCACAAGGGTGGCGGGCTGGATCGAGACCTGGCACACGGGCTTTGCTGGTGGCTGAACTCCACGCTGGTGGATCAGTTCTTCCGCACCTTCTCGGGACATACCCAGGTCAACGCCACCGACCTGCGAACGCTGCGGTTCCCGACTGTCGAGGCACTGCGGGAAGTGGGGAGGGACGTGCCATCGGCGCTGCCCGATCAGGAGACCATCGACGCGCGGATCGCCGCTGTGCTGGACGTGAACGTGAAGGGGAACGCGGCGTGACCGAACCTGCCGAGAAGGTAGCCGAAGCGCGCGAACTGCTGGCGGCGTTCGGGATGGACGATGAGCGCTCCAACGAACGCAGCGCCATGACGTTGTTGTCGCTGCTGTCGCTTACACCCGGTGACCCGTGGTCGGTGGCGTCCAACCCGATGCTCGGCACCCGCGCCATCATGGACTGGATCAGGGACCAGTATGGCGTGGACTACAAGCCGAACACCCGCGAAACCGTGCGGCGGTTCACCCTGCACCAGTTCGCCGACGCCCAGCTCATCGTCCAGAACCCCGATCAACCCGACCGGCCCGTGAACTCCCCGAAGTGGAACTATCAGGTCACCGCTGAGGCGTTGGGCGTGATCCGCGTGTTCGGCACACCCGATTTCGAGCCAGTCATCAAGCAATACCTGGCGGACGTTCCTGGCTTGCGCGCGGCGTACTCGGCGGCGCGGGACATGAACCGTATCCCCGTCACCCTGCCTGATGGCATCGCTGTGCACCTGTCACCTGGCGGGCAGAACGTGCTCATCAAGCAGATCGTGGACGACTTCTGTGCCCAGTTCACCCCTGGCGGGCATGTCCTGTACATCGGGGACGCTTCCGACAAGTGGGCGGTGTTCGAGAAGGATCGGCTCGCCGCTCTGGGTGTCGAGGTGGATCAACACGGGAAAATGCCTGATCTCGTGGTGTACTTGTCCGACCGCAATTGGCTGGTGCTCATCGAAGCGGCGTCGAGTCATGGCCCCGTGGACGCCAAACGGCATGGGGAACTCGCGGCGTTGTTCGACGGATGCACCGCTGGACTGGTGTATGTGTCGGCGTTCCCCGACCGCGCCGAGATGCGGAAGTACCTGACCCAGATCGCGTGGGAAACGGATGTGTGGTGCGCCGAGGACAGCACACATCTGATCCATTTCAACGGCGAACGGTTCTTGGGACCGTACTGACCTGACCTGGAACCGCGCCGCTGCGCATTGCGCTACGGTGAATCACCGCATGACGCAAGCCATTCGTGCGGCACGCTGATGCAGGCTCGCGGTGCGCCGCTGGCGGTGATTGCGGCGTGGTTGGGTCACTCCTCACCGGACATCACCGCGCGCCTTTACTTGCACGCTGACACCGAGGGGCTCCGGGACGCAGCGAACGTGTTGGGCACCATCCGGGGAAGCCGGAAGCACGCCAACTGACACCCCATTGCGGGGCCGTTGTGACTTTGAGGCAACCTCACCTGTACGACTGCGGGCTGTGCAGCGACAAACGCGCAGGTCAGAGATGGTGCCCCCGGCAGGATTCGAACCTGCGGCCTTCTGCTCCGGAGGCAGACGCTCTATCCCCTGAGCTACGGGGGCGCGGGCACAACGGCCGCACCAATGGGCTCCGACAGCGTAACGCATCCCCGCCCGGCGCCGGGGAGCGGAACGGATTCGGGGCCTGACCACGTCAGACCATAGGATGGAGCCTCGTGACCCCCGCCGATCTGGCTGAACTGCTCAAATCCACCGCCGCCGCGGTGCTGGCCGCCCACGGCCTCGACGCCGCGGCGCTGCCCGCGACCGTGACCGTGGAACGGCCCCGCAACCCCGACCACGGGGACTACGCCACCAACCTGGCGCTGCAGCTGGGAAAGAAGGTCGGCGTCAACCCCCGTGAGCTGGCCGGCTGGCTGGCCGAGGCGCTGGCCGACGCCGACGGCATCGACTCCGCCGAGATCGCCGGGCCCGGCTTCGTCAACCTGCGCCTGGGCGCCGCCGCCCAGGGCGTGGTGGTCGCCAACATCATCGACGCCGGCCCGGCCTTCGGTCACTCCACCGCACTGGCCGGGCTGTCGGTCAACCTCGAGTTCGTCTCGGCCAACCCCACCGGCCCCATCCACATCGGCGGTACCCGCTGGGCCGCCGTCGGCGACGCACTGGGCCGGCTGCTGTCCACCCAGGGCGCCGGGGTGGTCCGCGAGTACTACTTCAACGACCACGGCGCCCAGATCGACCGATTCGCCGAGTCGCTGATCGCCGCCGCCCAAGACGAGCCCACCCCGGAGAACGGCTACGCTGGCGCCTACATCGCCGACATCAGCGCCCAGGTCCTCGCCCGGGTCCCCGACGCGCTGGACCAGCCCGCCGACCAGCGGCACGAAACCTTCCGCTCGGTCGGCGTGGACCTGATGTTCGACCACATCAAGACATCGCTGCACGAATTCGGCACCGACTTCGACGTCTACACCCACGAAGACTCGATGCACACCAGCGGCCGGGTCGACGAGGCCATCGGCAAACTGCGCGACAACGGCAACATCTACGAGAAGGACGGCGCCACCTGGCTGCGCACCAGCGCGTTCGGCGACGACAAGGACCGCGTCGTGATCAAAAGCGACGGCAAGCCCGCCTACATCGCCGGTGACCTGGCCTACTACCTCGACAAACGCGAACGCGGCTTCGACCTGTGCATCTACATGCTCGGCGCCGACCACCACGGCTACATCGCCCGGCTCAAGGCCGCCGCGGCCGCGTTCGGCGAGGACCCCGCCACCGTCGAGGTGCTGATCGGCCAGATGGTCAACCTGGTGCGCGACGGCCAACCGGTGCGCATGAGCAAGCGGGCCGGCACCGTGATCACCCTCGACGACCTCGTCGAGGCCCTCGGCGTCGACGCCGCGCGCTACAGTCTGATCCGCTCGTCGGTGGACACCCCCATCGACCTGGATCTGGCGCTGTGGTCCTCGGCGTCCAACGAGAACCCCGTCTACTACGTCCAGTACGCCCACGCCCGGCTCAGCGCACTGGCCCGCAACGCCGCCGAACTGGGCGTCATCGCCGACGCCGACCACCTCGATCTGCTCACCCACGACAAAGAGGGCACGCTGATCCGCAACCTCGGCGAGTTCCCCCGGGTGCTGAAAACCGCTGCGGCCCTGCGGGAACCGCACCGCATCTGCCGCTACCTGGAGGAGTTGGCCGGTGACTACCACCGGTTCTACGACTCGTGCCGGGTGCTGCCCCAAGGCGACGAGCAGCCCGCCGACCTGCACGCCGCGCGACTGGCGCTGTGCCAGGCCACCCGGCAGGTGATCGCCAACGGCCTGGCCATCCTCGGCGTGCGCGCCCCGGAGCGGATGTGAACGCCCAGCCCGGCCACACCGCCGAATCGCAGCTCCCGGACGTGCCGACACCGCCGTCCGGGCCGGAGGAGACCCTGTTGCTGGCCCCGCAGGTCTGGCCCCGCAACACGGTGCGCGGCGAGGACGGCATCGTCCGCATCGCCGGAGTCAGCCTGACCCGCCTCGCCGAGGAGTACGGCACCCCGCTGTTCGTCGTCGACGAGGACGACTTCCGCAGCCGCTGCCGTGAGATCGCCGAGGCGTTCGGCGGCGGCCACCACGTGCACTACGCCGCCAAAGCCTTCCTGTGCGGCGAGATCGCCCGGTGGGTGGACGAAGAAGGGCTCGCGCTGGACGTGGCGACCGGCGGCGAGCTCGCGGTCGCGCTGCACGCGGGCTTCCCTGCGCAGCGAATCGCGGTGCACGGCAACAACAAATCCGTCGCCGAACTCACCGCGGCAGTACGAGCCGGCGTCGGGCACATCGTGGTGGATTCACTGACCGAGATCGAGCGCCTCGAGGCGATCGCCGCCGAAGCCGGGGTGGTCCAGGACGTGCTGGTGCGCGTCACCGTCGGGGTGGAGGCGCACACCCACGAGTTCATCTCCACCGCCCACGAGGACCAGAAATTCGGTCTCTCGCTGGCCGGCGGCGCGGCGATGACCGCTGTGCGCCGCATCTTCGCCACCGACCACCTGCGGCTGGTGGGGCTGCACAGCCACATCGGCTCGCAGATCTTCGACGTGGCCGGTTTCGAGATCGCCGCGCAGCGGGTGATCGGTCTGCTGCGCGACGTGGTCGCCGAGTTCGGTGTCGACAAGACCGCCCAACTGCGCACCATCGACCTCGGCGGCGGTTTCGGCATCGCCTACCTGCCCGACGACGACCCGCCGCCGGTGGCCGAGCTGGCCGCCAAGCTCACCCGGATCGTGCGCGACGAATCGGCCGCGGTGGGTCTTCCGGCCCCGAACCTGGTCGTCGAGCCCGGCCGTGCGATCGCCGGTCCCGGTACCGTCACGCTCTATGAGGTCGGCACCGTCAAGGACGTCGGGATCAGCGCAACCGCCCAGCGCCGCTATCTCAGCGTCGACGGCGGCATGAGCGACAACATCCGGACCTCCCTCTACGGCGCCGATTACGACATCCGCCTGGTCTCGCGTGCGAGCCGGGAAACCCCGCTATTGGCCCGGGTGGTCGGGAAACACTGCGAGAGCGGCGATATCGTCGTACGCGACACCTGGGTTCCCCAGGACGTCGGGCCCGGTGATCTACTGGCGGTGCCCGCCACCGGCGCATACTGCTATTCGATGTCGAGCCGATACAACCTGCTCACCCGGCCTGCCGTGGTGGCGGTACGCGACGGTCAGGCGCGGCTGATCCTGCGCCGTGAGACCGTGGACGATCTGTTGAGCTTGGAGGTGAGTGGTGACCAGTGACCCGAAGCCGGTCGGCGTGGCGGTGCTGGGCTACGGAAACGTCGGCAGCGAGGTCGTCCGCATCATCGAGAGCAGTGCCGCCGACCTGACGGCGCGCATCGGCGCCCCGCTGGTGCTGCGCGGGATCGGTGTCCGGCGGGTCAACGCCAACCGCGGCGTGCCGATCGAACTGCTCACCGACGACATCGACGAGCTGGTGACCCGCGACGACGTCGACATCGTCGTCGAGCTGATGGGCCCGGTGGAGCCGTCACGCAAGGCCATCCTCTCGGCCATCGAGCACGGAAAATCGGTGGTCACCGCCAACAAGGCGCTGCTGGCCGGCTCCACCGGCGAACTGGCCCGCGCCGCCGAGCGCGCCCACGTCGACCTGTACTTCGAGGCGTCGGTCGCCGGAGCCATCCCGGTCATCCGGCCGCTGACGCAGTCGCTGGCCGGCGACAGCGTGCTGCGCGTCATCGGCATCGTCAACGGCACCACCAACTACATCCTCTCGGAGATGGAGACCACCGGCGCCGACTACGCCAGCGCCCTGGCCGACGCCAGCACCCTCGGTTACGCGGAGGCCGACCCGACCGCCGACGTCGACGGCTACGACGCCGCCTCCAAGGCCGCCATCCTGGCCTCGATCGCCTTCCACACCACCGTCACCGCCGACGACGTCTACCGCGAGGGGATCACCGCGATCACCACCGAGGACTTCGCCTCGGCGCAGGCGCTGAACTGCACCATCAAGCTGCTGGCGCTGTGCGAACGCATCGTCGACGAAGACGGCCGCGAGATGGTCTCCGCCCGGGTGTACCCGGCGCTGGTCCCGGCCGCGCACCCGCTGGCCACCGTCGGCGGCGCCTTCAACGCGGTGGTCGTCGAGGCCGAGGCCGCCGGCCGGCTGATGTTCTACGGGCAGGGCGCGGGCGGGGCGCCGACCGCCTCGGCGGTCACCGGTGACATCGTCATGGCCGCCCGCAACCGGGTCCAGGGCGGCCGCGGGCCGCGGGAGTCGAAGTACGCCCAGTTGCCGATCGCGCCGATCGGCAAGGTCTCCACCCGCTACTACGTGAGCATGGACGTCGCCGACCGGTCCGGTGTGCTCTCGGCGGTGGCCGCGGAGTTCGCCAACCACGGCGTCTCCATCGCCGAGGTGCGCCAGGAGGGCGTCGTCGCCGACAGCGGGGAGCGCGTCGGGGCCCGCATCGTGGTGGTCACCCACCGCGCGACCGAGGCCGCACTGGCCGACACCATCACCGCACTGGAAGAACTCGACGTGGTAGCCAATGTGGCTAGCGTGCTGCGATTGGAAGGAACCGACCCATGAGCCGGACGACACCGCACCAGGCCTGGCCGGGTCTGATCGCCGCGTACCGCGATCGGCTGCCGGTCGGGGACGACTGGTCCCCGGTCACGCTGCTGGAGGGCGGCACGCCGCTCATCCACGCCACCCGGATCTCCGAGCAGACCGGATGCACGGTGCACCTCAAGGTCGAGGGCCTCAACCCGACCGGGTCGTTCAAGGACCGCGGCATGACGATGGCGGTCACCGACGCGATCGCGCGCGGCCAGCAGGCGGTGCTGTGCGCCTCCACCGGCAACACCTCGGCATCGGCGGCCGCGTACGCGGCGCGTGCCGGCATCACCTGCGCGGTGCTGGTGCCGCAGGGCAAGATCGCGATGGGCAAGCTGGCCCAGGCGGTCATGCACGGCGCGAAGATCATCCAGGTCGACGGCAACTTCGACGACTGTCTGGAGTTGGCCCGCAAGATGACCAACGACTTCCCGACCATCGCGCTGGTCAACTCGGTCAATCCGGTGCGCATCGAGGGACAGAAGACCGCGGCCTTCGAGATCGTCGACGTCCTGGGGACGGCGCCGGACGTGCATGCCCTGCCGGTCGGCAACGCCGGCAACATCACCGCCTACTGGCGCGGTTACACCGAATACCACGCCGACGGGATCATCGACTCGCTGCCACGGATGCTGGGCACCCAGGCCGCCGGGGCCGCGCCGCTGGTCACCGGCGAACCGGTGCGCAACCCCGAGACCGTCGCCACCGCCATCCGGATCGGCTCGCCGGCGTCGTGGTCGTCGGCCGTCGCCGCCCAGGAGCAGTCCGACGGACGGTTCCTGGCCGCCACCGACGAGGAGATCCTCGCCGCCTATCACCTGGTCGCCGAGTCTGAGGGCGTGTTCGTCGAACCGGCCTCGGCCGCCAGCGTCGCCGGCCTGCTCAAGTCCATCGAGGACGGCTGGGTGGCGCGCGGTTCGACGGTGGTGTGCACGGTCACCGGCAACGGCCTGAAGGACCCCGACACCGCGCTGCGTGACCTGCCTACCGTCACGCCGGTACCGGTCGACCCGGGTGTGGTCGTGGAGAAACTGGGGCTGGCGTAGGTGACCCAGCTGCTGCCGGCCGGACTGTCGGCCAACGCGGTCGTCGCCGCGTCCAGTGCCAATCTGGGGCCGGGCTTCGACAGTCTCGGACTCGCTCTGAGCCTCTACGACGAGATCAGTGTGGAGACAACGACTTCGGGTCTCGTGGTCGAAGTCGAAGGCGAGGGGGCGGGTCAGGTCCCGCTGGGAGAGGAGCACCTGGTGGTCCGCGCCATCCAGCGCGGCCTGACGGCGTGCGACGCCGCGGTGCCCGGCATGGTGGTGCGTTGTCGCAACGCCATCCCCCACTCACGCGGCCTCGGGTCGTCGGCAGCGGCGGCCGTCGGCGGCCTCGCGGTGGTCAACGGCCTTGTGGCACAAGCGAATATCCCAATGCTGACCGATCATCAGCTGATCCAGATCTCCTCGGAGTTCGAAGGGCACTCCGACAACGCCGCCGCGTCGGTGCTCGGTGGCGGGGTGGTCTCCTGGATCGAAGCCGATATCCAGCCACTCAGCTTCGCGGCCGTGCCGTTGCGTCTGCATCCGGACATCAAGCTGTTTCCCGCCATCCCCGAGGTGCGCTCATCGACCGCGGAAACCCGGATCCTGCTTCCCGGCCAGGTCAGCCACGCCGACGCACGCTTCAACGTCAGCCGCACCGCTCTGCTGGTGGTGGCGCTGACCGAACGCCCCGACCTGCTGATGACCGCCACCCAAGACGTGCTGCATCAACCCCAGCGCGCATCGGCCATGCCGGCTTCCGCGGAGTTCATGCGACTGCTGCGCAGCCACGGCATCGCCGCCGTGCTCTCCGGTGCGGGGCCGGCGGTGATCGCCTTGACCACCCGGTCGGAGCTGCCGACCGAAGCGCACGAGTACGCCGCGGCCCACGGATTCACCGTCGGCGCGATGGCGGTGGGCGACCCGGTCCGGTGGGGCAGCGGCGTCGGGTTGCGGCGCTGACGTTTGACGTGGTCGTGAGCGGGTATCGGCATTGCTTGCGCCGAACAACGAAGCGGGTTATTCTCGGGAGCGTCCGGTAATCGCAGCTTCTGCTTCTGCGCTGACACGAGGACAACCATCACATTCTTCTCGGGGACGACCATTAGCGACTGCCACCGTGGCGCTCACTGTTGCGAACATTGACGGTGGTGCGCGTCCGGTGATTGTGACTGGACGCAACTGACCCCTCGCCTGAATTCATAGCTGCGAGGGAAGAAAGGAAATCCGTGACCGAAACGGACCTGATCAAAGCTGACGACACGACCGGTTCCGCCACGTCGAGCGAAGGCTCCGCGGCGCGCAAATCCGGCGGCTCGTTGTCGACGATGGTGCTCGCGGAACTGCGTGCACTGGCAGTCGAGTCCGGAGTCAAGGGAACGTCCGGAATGCGTAAAAGCGATCTGATCGCCGCGATCCGGGAAAGCCGGGGCCAGCAGAACGGAGGAGCAGCCGTGGACACGACGTCGACGGGCGATGCAGCCGAAACCAAGGCCTCGCCCCACAGCGAACAGCCGGCCGAGGACGCCGGCGGAGCCCGCCGCGAACGGCGGGCCGCCGCACGTGACACCGGCCCGTCGGCGCAGGCCGACGACGGTGGCGACGCACGCGGCAAGAACGGCGCCGACAAGGGCGATTCCGGCAAGGCCGACGCCGGCCGCCGCGACGCGGACAAGACCGACACCGAGAAAGGCGACTCGGCCAAAGCCGACGCCGACAAGTCGCGCGCCAAGGATTCCGACAAGCGCGCCGACGACAGGGACGCTCAGGGCAAGACCCAGCAGGGCACCCAGCAGGGCAGGAGCCAGGACAAGTCCCAGCAGGACCGGGGCGACCAATCCCGGGACAAGGGCCAGGACAACAAGGGCCAGGACAACAAAGGCCAGGACAAGGACGGCGAGTCCGGGCAGCAGGGCCGCGACGACGACGGCGAGGGCCGCGGCGGTCGTCGTGGCCGGCGGTTCCGCGACCGGCGCCGCCGCGATCGGGCCGGCGGTGACGGCGCCGACACCGAACTGCGTGAGGACGACGTCATCCAGCCGGTTGCCGGCATCCTCGACGTGCTGGACAACTACGCGTTCGTCCGCACCTCCGGCTACCTCGCCGGCCCCAATGACGTCTACGTCTCGATGAACATGGTCCGCAAGAACGGCCTTCGTCGCGGTGACGCGGTCACCGGTGCGGTGCGCGCTCCCCGCGAAGGGGAGGGCGGCGGCCAGAATTCCCGGCAGAAGTTCAACCCGCTGGTGCGGCTGGACTCGGTCAACGGCGGGCCCGTCGAGGACGCCAAGAAGCGGCCCGAATTCGGCAAGCTGACACCGCTGTACCCCAACCAGCGGCTGCGGCTGGAGACCAGCACCGAACTGCTGACCACCCGGGTGATCGATCTGATCATGCCGATCGGCAAGGGGCAGCGCGCCCTGATCGTGTCGCCGCCCAAGGCCGGTAAGACCACGATCCTGCAGGACATCGCGAACGCGATCACTCGCAACAACCCGGAATGTCACCTCATGGTGGTGCTGGTCGACGAGCGCCCCGAAGAGGTCACCGACATGCAGCGTTCGGTCAAGGGCGAGGTCATCGCCTCCACCTTCGACCGGCCGCCGTCCGACCACACCCAGGCCGCCGAGCTGGCCATCGAACGGGCCAAACGCCTGGTCGAGCAGGGCAAGGACGTGATCGTTCTGCTGGACTCGATCACCCGGCTGGGCCGCGCCTACAACAACGCCTCCCCGGCGTCGGGCCGCATCCTCTCCGGTGGTGTCGACTCCACCGCGCTGTACCCGCCGAAGCGTTTCCTGGGCGCGGCCCGCAACATCGAGGAGGGTGGATCGCTGACGATCATCGCCACCGCGATGGTCGAGACCGGCTCCACCGGTGACACGGTCATCTTCGAGGAGTTCAAGGGCACCGGTAACGCCGAGCTCAAGCTGGATCGCAAGATCGCCGAGCGGCGGGTCTTCCCGGCGGTGGACGTCAACCCGTCCGGTACCCGCAAGGACGAGCTGCTGCTCTCACCCGACGAGTTCGCGATCGTGCACAAGCTGCGCCGCGTGCTCTCCGGGCTGGACTCCCACCAGGCGATCGACCTGCTGATGAGCCAGCTGCGTAAGACGAAGAACAACTACGAGTTCCTCGTCCAGGTCTCGAAGAACACCCCCGGCGGTCACGACGACGACTGATCGGCGTAGCGCGGTTCGCTGCGAGGACCGCGAGTGAAGTATGAGGGTGGTATCCGGCGCGGATTACCGCCCTCATACTTCATTCGATCGCCCTCCTCCTTCATTCGCGAGCGCCATCGGGGAAATTGCTATCCGGTGCCGGCCCGGCCCACAAAAACGCCCGGTCCATGAAAACGCCCGAGCGTCGGACGCGCGCTACGGCAGCGGCATCCGACGCCCGGGCGTCGGGCTCGGTCAGTAACCGGGGACCGGCGGGACCGGCGGCGGCGACGGCACCGCAGGCACCGCGGGCACTGGCGGAACCGGCGGCGGCGACGGCACTTCAGGCACCGGTGGCACCGGCGGGACCGGCGGCGGGGAAGGAACTTGAGGCACCGGCGGCACCGGAGGAACAGGGGGCGGCGAAGGCACCTCAGGCACCGGTGGCACCGGCGGGGGAGTCGGGTCGGCGCCGGCAATGCCCACCCCCATCCCGACGCTGAGCGCGAATCCCGCGGAAGCCGCCGCGAGCGCGCCCCGGGCGATCAAGTGTCGGATCTGCATCGTCATCACCGCTTTCTGTGCTGATCATCGGACCCCTCGACCCGATATTTCGTGTCGGTTCACCCATACCCCGGCGCGGAAATCGATAAACCCCCGCACCGCTGAATGGTTTGCCCAAGCCGACGTCTTGCCACATCGACCGTAGCCAAGCGGTTCGCTGACCGGCCGCGATGGGGCTGGCCGGCGGGTATCGCCGCGGCCCGGCCGCCCGTCAGCGGCGCGGTGATCGGCGGAATAACCCGGCGGTACCGCGGCGTTTGGGGCGATGACGGCTGACCTGGCATAATCGAGCGCTGGATCAAAACCCGTCACCTCAGGTTCCGGTTCACGCCCGATGCGTTGGTCGGGCGACCCGGCGGCCCGCTATTGAAGAGGACACCCCATGAAATCCGATATTCACCCCGCCTACGGCGAGACCACCGTGCTCTGCGGGTGTGGCAACAGCTTCACCACTCGCAGCACCAAGCCGGGCGGCCACATCGTCGTCGAGGTCTGCTCGCAGTGCCACCCGTTCTACACCGGTAAGCAGAAGATTCTGGACACCGGTGGTCGCGTCGCACGTTTCGAGCGGCGCTACGGTAAGCGCACCGCCAAGGCCGACGCCCCCACCTCGTCCGACTCCGCTGACAAATAGCGGACCCACCGGCGCCCGGCGCGGGAGACCGCGATCCCCGGGCGTCGGTTTGCGTTCCGGGAAGAAACCGACATGACTCAGAGCGTGCACGCGGTCGACGCGCTGCTGGCCGAGCACGCCCAGCTCGAGGTGGAGCTGGCCGACCCGGAACTGCACGCTGACCCGGCCCAGGCCCGCAAGGTGGGACGCCGGTTCGCCCAGTTGGCGCCGATCGTGGCCACGCACCGCAAGCTGCAGGCCGCGCGCGGCGACTTGGAGGCAGCCCGGGAACTGGCCGCCGACGACCCGTCGTTCGCCGCGGAGGCCGACGAGCTGGAAGCCCGGGTGGCCGAGCTGGACGCCCAGCTCACCGACATGCTGGCCCCCCGCGACCCGCATGACGGCGACGACGTCGTCCTCGAGGTCAAATCCGGCGAGGGCGGGGAGGAATCGGCGCTGTTCGCCGCCGACCTGGCCCGGATGTACACCCGCTACGCCGAACGGCACGGCTGGACGGTCACCGTGCTCGACCAGACCACCTCAGACCTCGGCGGCTACAAAGAGGCCACGCTGACCATCGCCGCCAAGGGCGACGGCCCCGACGGCGTCTGGTCGCGACTGAAGTTCGAGGGCGGTGTGCACCGCGTCCAGCGGGTCCCGGTCACCGAGTCCCAGGGCCGGGTGCACACTTCGGCGGCCGGCGTGTTGGTCTACCCCGAACCCGAAGAGGTCGAAGCGGTCCAGATCGACGACGCCGACCTGCGCATCGACGTCTTCCGCTCCTCGGGCAAGGGCGGTCAGGGGGTCAACACCACCGACTCGGCGGTCCGCGTCACCCACCTGCCCACCGGCATCGTCGTCACCTGCCAGAACGAACGGTCCCAGCTGCAGAACAAGACCCGTGCGCTGCAGGTCCTGGCGGCGCGTCTGCAGGCGGTGGCCGAGGAGCAGGCGCTGGCGGAGGCCTCCGCCGACCGGGCCAGCCAGATCCGCACCGTGGACCGCAGCGAACGGATCCGCACCTACAACTTTCCGGAGAACCGGCTGGCCGACCACCGCATCGGCTACAAGTCGCACAACCTGGACCAGGTGCTCGACGGCGACCTCGACGCCCTGCTCGACGCGCTGGCCGACGCCGACAAGCAGGCCCGGCTGCAGCAGTCATGACCGCAGCCGCCGGCGCCGCACCGCGCATCAGCCTCCGGCGCGCGATCAACGACGCCGCCGCAGTGCTGGCTGCCGCAGGCATCGAGTCCGCGCAGCACGACGCCGAGGAACTCGCCGCCCACCTCGCCGGAACCGACCGCGGCCGGCTGCCGCTGATCGACCCGCCCGATGACGCATTCCACACCCGCTACGCCCACGCGATCGCGACACGAGCCCGCCGGGTTCCGCTGCAGCACCTGACCAGCAGCGCGGCGTTCGGCCCGATCACCCTTCGGGTGGGCCCCGGGGTCTTCGTTCCCCGGCCGGAGACCGAGGCGTTGCTGGCCTGGGCGGCCGCGCAGCCGTTGCCGGATCGGCCCGTGATCATCGACGTCTGTACCGGTTCGGGGGCGCTCGCGCTCGCGCTGGCGCACCACTTCCCGGCCGCCCGGGTGCTCGGCATCGACGACTCCGCGCAGGCGCTGGACTACGCCCGCCACAACTGCGCGGGCAGCGCCGTCGAGCTTGTGCGGGCCGACGTCGCGACCCCGGGTCTGCTCGCCGACCTCGACGGGCAGGTGGACCTGGTGGTCGCCAACCCGCCCTACATCCCCGACGGCGCCGCGCTGATCCCGGAGGTCGCCGACCACGATCCGCATCACGCCCTGTTCGGCGGGCCCGACGGCATGGCGGTGATCGGCGACGTCGTCGAACACGCCGCTCGCTGGCTGCGCCCCGGCGGGCGGTTCGGCGTCGAACACGACGACACCACCGCGGAGCGGACCACCGCGCTGCTGCACGCCACCGGCCACTTCGCCGGGATCACCGCTCACCGCGACCTGGCCGGGCGGCCGCGGTTCGTCACCGCCGAGCGCAAGGGGCGGAACGATGAGTGAGGTGTACGACTGCGCCGGGGACGCCGAACGGGCCGAGGGGATCGCCGCGGCGGTCAGCGCGCTCAAAGCCGGCCGGCTGGTGGTGATGCCCACCGACACCGTCTACGGCATCGGCGCCGACGCCTTCGACAGCACCGCGGTCCGTGCGCTGCTCGCCGCCAAGGGCCGCGGCCCCGACATGCCGGTCGGGGTGCTGGTCGGTTCCTGGCACACCATCGAGGGGCTGGTGTTCACCGTGCCCGACGCGGCCCGCGTGCTGATCCGGGCCTTCTGGCCCGGTGCGCTCAGCCTGGTCGTCACCGCGGCGCCGTCGCTGCAATGGGACCTCGGCGACACCCGCGGCACGGTGATGCTGCGGATGCCGCTGCACCCGGTGGCCATCGAGTTGCTGCGCGAAGTCGGGCCGATGGCGGTCTCCAGCGCCAACGTCTCCGGCCGCCCCGCGGCGCTGGACATGGCCCAGGCCGAGGACCAATTCGGTGACGCGGTCGACGTCTACCTCGACGCCGGCCCCGCACCGCGGCAGGCGGCCTCCACCATCGTCGACCTGACCGGCCCCACGCCGCGCCTGCTGCGGCCCGGGCCGGTGACCGCCGACGACCTCGCCGCCGTGCTCGAGATCGACCCGACGAGCCTGACGGACTGAGCCGGAACCGGGGCGGTGGCGTACGGTCACGGCATGGGCAGCGACGGGGTCGGGCTAGCCAGTAGCCTGCTGGCCCTTGCCAATCAGGGCGCCGGTGTCCCGCTTCGTGAGCTCGCCCTGGTCGGGTTGACCGCCGCCATCATCACGTACTTCACCACCGGCCCGGTGCGCGTTTTGGCGACCCGGCTCGGCGCCGTGGCCTACCCCCGCGACCGCGACGTGCACCAGACGCCGACACCCCGGATGGGCGGGCTGGCGATGTACCTCGGGGTCATCACCGCCGTGTTCCTCGCCTCCCAATTGCCCGCGCTGACCCGCGGGTTCGTGTACTCCTCGGGCATGCCCGCCGTCGTGGTCGCCGGCGGGGTGATCATGGGCATCGGGCTGATCGACGACCGCTGGGGCCTGGACGCGCTGACCAAGTTCGCCGGCCAGATCACCGCCGCCAGCGTGCTGGTCACCATGGGCGTGGCCTGGAGCGTGCTCTACATCCCGTTCGGCGGCGTGGGCACCATCGTGCTCGACCAGGTGTCGTCGATCCTGCTGACCCTGGCGCTGACCGTCTCGATCGTCAACGCGATGAACTTCGTCGACGGCCTCGACGGACTGGCGGCCGGGCTCGGACTGATCACCGCCCTGGCCATCTGCATCTTCTCCGTTGGGCTGCTCCACGACCACGGGGGCGACGTGCTGTTCTACCCGCCTGCGGTGATCTCGGTGGTGCTCGCCGGGGCCTGTCTGGGCTTCCTGCCGCACAACTTCTACCGGGCCAAGATCTTCATGGGTGACTCCGGCTCGATGCTGATCGGGCTGATGCTGGCCGCTGCCGCGACCACCACCGCCGGGCCGATCTCGCAGAGCGCCTACGGGGCGCGTGACGTGTTCGCGCTGCTCTCACCGTTTCTGCTCGTCGTCGCGGTGGTCTTCGTGCCGGCGCTGGACATGCTGCTGGCGATCGTGCGGCGTACCCGGGCCGGCGTCAGCCCCTTCCATCCGGACAAGATGCACCTGCACCACCGGCTGCTGGAGATCGGCCATTCCCACCGCCGGGTGGTGCTGCTGATCTACCTGTGGGTGGGCATCGTCGCGCTGGGCGCGGCCAGCACTATTTTCGTCGACCCGCGCTATGCCGGAGCGGTCATGTTGGCCGCCATCGCGGTCGCCGTGGTGGCCACCCTGATCCCGCTGCTCCGAGGCCGCAACCAAGGTGTATACGACACCGAGTAGTAGACTCGTTACCGTGTGGTACGGTTCCGTTCGGCGTCGAGATCCGACCAAAAATCG
Source organism: Mycolicibacillus trivialis (assembly GCF_002102395.1). Classification (GTDB taxonomy): domain Bacteria; phylum Actinomycetota; class Actinomycetes; order Mycobacteriales; family Mycobacteriaceae; genus Mycobacterium; species Mycobacterium triviale. The sequence continues at coordinate 10,595 of NZ_LQPZ01000024.1, read as the reverse complement.
AGATTTCTCTCGGGTGATTCCTGCGCGCACATTGCCGTCCGATACGCTCGGCAGGTCGCACCGGAATCAGCTGAACGACGCCGGTGCTGTGGCGGTATTTTCCGGGACCAGAAGGGCCGAGAGGTGACACGGTGACGACACCAGCGCAAGACGCGCCGTTGGTGCTTCCGGAGGTCGCTTTCCGCCCGCTGCGCCTGTTCGCCATCTGCCTCGCGTTGACCGCCGTGGCCGTCGCCGCGACCGTCGCCCTCGACCGCCCGATGCTGGGCGTCTTCATCGGTGGCGGTCTGGGCCTGGGGCTGATCAACGCGCTGCTGGTGCGCCGCTCGGTGGATTCCATCACCGCCGACGCCCACCCGCTGAAGAGCAAGATGGCGCTGAACTCCGCCACCCGCCTCCTCGTTCTCACCGTGATCGCTCTGGTGATCGGCTACCTGTTCCGCCCGGACGGGCTCGGCCTGCTGTTCGGGCTGGCGCTGTTCCAGCCGCTCCTGGTGGCCACCACCGCCCTGCCGGTCTGGAAGAAGATCCGCGCCGCAGGCAAGACCGACGGACACACCGAAGGGACCGCATGATGGACGAGACGATCCTGGCCGAGGGCAAGGTCGAGGTCGGTCACCACACCACGGCCACCTGGCTGGGCATGACGATCAACGTCGACACCGTGATCTCCAGTGCGATCGCGGCCGTCATCGTGATCGCGCTGGCGTTCTACCTCAAGTCCAAGGTCACCTCCACCGGGGTGCCCAACGGCGTGCAGCTGTTCTTCGAGGCCATCACCACCCAGATGCGGGCCCAGGTCGAGTCCAGCATCGGGATGCGGGTAGCGCCCTTCGTGCTGCCCCTGGCGGTCACCCTGTTCATCTACATCCTGGTCGCCAACTGGCTGTCGGTGCTCCCGGTGCAGTACGCCGACGAGAACGGCGTCTCCAGGGAGATCTTCAGCCCGGCCGCCGCGGACATCAACTTCGTCGCCGCGCTGACCGTCTTCGTCTTCCTGAGCTACCACGCCGCGGGCATCTGGCGGCGCGGGCCGCTGAAGCACCCGCTCCAGCTGGTCAAGGGCCACGTGACGCTGATGGCCCCGATCAACCTCGTCGAGGAACTCGCGAAGCCGATCTCGCTGGCCCTGCGTCTTTTCGGCAACATCTTCGCCGGCGGCATCCTGGTGGGACTCATCGCACTGTTCCCGCCCTACATCTTGTGGGCCCCCAACGCGGTCTGGAAGGGTTTCGACCTGTTCGTCGGAGCGATCCAGGCCTTCATCTTCGCGCTCCTGACTGTGCTGTACTTCAGTCAGGCCATGGAGCTCGAAGAGGACCACGAGCACTAAAGAGCAGCACCCCACAGACCTGGTAGACAGCTACCGGATATCAAGGAGGAGAAGGAATGGACCCCCAAATTGCTGCCGGCGCCCTCATCGGCGGTGGCCTCATCATGGCCGGCGGCGCGATCGGTGCCGGTATCGGTGACGGTATCGCCGGTAACGCGCTGATCTCCGGTATCGCCCGGCAGCCCGAGGCCCAGGGCCGGCTGTTCACCCCGTTCTTCATCACGGTGGGTCTGGTCGAGGCCGCGTACTTCATCAACCTGGCGTTCATGGCGCTGTTCGTCTTCGCCACCCCGGTTTCCTAATTCGCTGAGATGGGTGACATGAGCGCTGCAATGCTGGCCGCCGCAGGCCAGGCCGGTGAGGAAGACGCCACGGGCAACTTCCTCATCCCCAACGGCACCTTCTTCGTCGTGTTGGCGATCTTCTTGATCGTGCTCGGCGTGATCAGCGTCTTCGTTGTGCCGCCGATCACGAAGGTGCTTCGGGAGCGCGAGAACATGGTCACCAAGACACTCGCCGACAACAAGAAGTCGAGCGAGCTGTTCGCAGCCGCGGACGCCGACTACGAGAAGGCTCTCGCAGGCGCGCGTACCGAGGCGGCGGCGATTCGGGACAACGCCCGCGCCGAGGGGCGGGAGGTCCTCGACGCTAAGCGCGCCGAGGCGGGCGACGAGGTGTCGAGGCTGCTGGAAAGCGCCGGCGAACAGCTCAAGCGGGAGGGCGACTCCGTGGCCGAGGAATTGCAGGCCAGGGTGCAGAACCTCTCCGCGACGCTGGCCGGCCGCGTGCTCGGCGTCGACGTCGGCACCACCACGGCGGCAGGACGGTAATCGGTTATGTCGACATTCATCGGGCAGTTGATCGGGTTCTCGCTGATCGTCTTCCTGTTGTGGCGGTATGCGGGCCCTCCGGTACGCAGGATGATGGCGGCGCAGCAGGAGTCCGTCCGCGAACAGCTGGCGGAGGCGGCGGACGCGGCCAAGCGACTGGCGGAGGCCGAGCAGGCGCACACCAAGGCGCTGCGCGACGCCGAGTCCGAGTCGACCCGGGTGGTGGAGGAGGCGCACGCCGACGCCAAGCGCATCGCCGAGCAGTTGCGCGCCCAGGCCGACACCGACGCGGAACGGATCAAGGCGCAAGGCGGTGAGCAGGTGCAGCTGCTGCGTGCCCAGCTGATCCGCGAACTGCGCCGTAACCTGGGCCGCGATTCGGTTCAGCGGGCCGAGGAACTGGTCCGCGAGCACGTCGCCGACCCGTCCCGTCAGGCGGCCACCGTCGACCGGTTCCTCGATGAACTCGACGCCATGGCCCCCTCCCCGGTCGACGTGGAGGATCCGGCGCTGGCCGGATTCCGCTCCGGAAGCCGTCGGGCCTACACCTCGCTGACCCAGCGCTTCGCCGAGGTCGCTGTCGGCCTCGACGAGCAGGGCCTCTCGACGTTGGCCGAGGACCTCGCCGCGGTCGTCAAGCTGCTGCACTCCGAGAAGCTGGTGACCCGGTACCTGACCACCCCGGCCGACGAGTACACCGCTCGGCTGCGGCTGGTCGAGCGCCTGCTGTCGGACAAGGTGGGCGCCGGTGCGTTGGACCTGATCAAGGCGGCCGTCTCCGAACGCTGGTCGGAGACCGGCGACTTGGCGTACGCGCTGGAGCAACTCGCCCGTCAGGCACTTCTGGTCAGCGCCGAACGCGCCGGGCAGGTCGAGGAGGTCGAGGAGCAGCTGTTCTTGTTCTCCCGGATCCTCGATGCGCAGCCGCGTCTGGCGACCCTGCTGGGCGACGACACCACCCCCGCCGCGGGCCGGATCACCCTGCTGCGCACGGTGCTGGACCGGGCCGGCAACGCCAACCCGATCGTGGCGGCGCTGCTCGCGCAGACCATCGAACTGCTGCACGGGCGACCGGCGCAGCAGGCGGTGCTGGAAGTGGCGGAGGTCGCGGTCGCGCGCCGCGACGAGATCGTGGCCCAGGCCCGTGCCGCGGCCGCGCTGAGCGGTGCCCAGCACGACCGGCTCACCCAGATCCTCAGCCGCATCTACGGCCATCCGGTCACGGTGCAGCTGCAGATCGCTCCCGAACTGCTGGGCGGACTTGAGATCTCCGTCGGCGAAGAGGTCATCGACGGCACGCTGTCGTCGCGCCTCAACGCCGCCCAAGCCCAGCTCCCCGACTGACCACAACCACCGAACATCAGAAGGTAGGAAGACGAAAAGCCATGGCAGAGTTGACAATCTCCGCTGATGACATCCAAGGGGCGATTGAGGAGTACGTTGACTCCTTCTCGTCTGGCACCGCCCGCGAGGAGGTCGGCACCGTCATCGACGCGGGTGACGGTATCGCCCACGTCGAAGGCCTGCCTTCGGTGATGACCCAGGAGCTGCTGGAGTTCCCCGGCGGGGTGCTGGGCGTGGCCCTCAACCTCGACGAGCACAGCGTCGGCGCCGTGATCCTCGGTGACTTCGAGCACCTCGCGGAGGGCCAGCAGGTCAAGCGCACCGGCGAAGTGCTCTCCGTGCCGGTCGGCGACGCGTTCCTGGGCCGGGTCATCAACCCGCTGGGCCAGCCGATCGACGCCCGCGGCGACATCGAGGCCGAGACCCACCGCGCGCTGGAGATCCAGGCCCCGTCGGTGGTGCAGCGCCAGAGCGTGAGCGAGCCGCTGCAGACCGGTATCAAGGCGATCGACTCGATGACCCCGATCGGCCGCGGCCAGCGGCAGCTCGTCATCGGTGACCGCAAGACCGGTAAGACCGCCCTCTGCGTGGACACCATCCTCAACCAGCGGCAGAACTGGGAGACCGGTGACCCCACGCAGCAGGTCCGCTGCGTCTACGTCGCCGTCGGCCAGAAGGGCAGCACGATCGCCAGTGTCCGGCGCGCCCTCGAAGAGGGCGGCGCGATGGACTACACCACCATCGTCGCCGCGCCGGCGTCGGACTCGGCGGGCTTCAAGTGGCTGGCCCCCTACACCGGTTCGGCGATCGCGCAGCACTGGATGTACAACGGCAAGCACGTGCTGATCGTCTTCGACGACCTGACCAAGCAGGCCGAGGCCTACCGCGCGATCTCGCTGCTGCTGCGTCGTCCGCCGGGCCGCGAGGCCTACCCCGGTGACGTGTTCTACCTGCACTCCCGGCTGCTGGAGCGTTGCGCCAAGCTCTCCGACGAGCTCGGTGGCGGGTCGATGACCGGGCTGCCGATCATCGAAACCAAGGCCAACGACATCTCGGCCTACATCCCGACCAACGTCATCTCGATCACCGACGGGCAGTGCTTCCTGGAGACCGACCTGTTCAACCAGGGTGTGCGCCCGGCCATCAACGTCGGTGTCTCGGTGTCGCGTGTCGGTGGTGCCGCCCAGATCAAGGCCATGAAAGAGGTGGCGGGCAGCCTCCGTCTGGACCTGTCGCAGTACCGCGAGCTGGAGGCGTTCGCGGCCTTCGCCTCCGACCTGGACGCCACCTCCAAGGCACAGTTGGAGCGCGGTGCGCGGCTGGTGGAGCTGCTCAAGCAGCCGCAGTTCGCCCCGATGCCGGTCGAGGAGCAGGTCGTCTCGATCTTCCTCGGTACCGAAGGCCACCTGGACTCGGTGCCGGTGGAGGACATCGCGCGGTTCGAAACCGAACTGCTCGAGCACGTGCGCTCGGCGAACGCGGAGATCCTCTCCGACATCCGGGAGAGCAAGAAGCTCAGCGACGAGAACAGCGAGAAGCTGGTCGAGGTCATCAACCAGTTCAAGCACGGGTTCAACCCGACCGGCGGTGGCTCGGTCGTCGCCGACAAGAGCGTCGACGCGCTCGACGAAGACGAACTGGGTAAGGCGTCCGTCAAGGTCCGCAAGCCCGCACCGAAGAAGAAATAACCCGCCATGGCAGCCACACTTCGCGAGCTACGGGGACGCATCCGCTCCGCCGGGTCGATCAAGAAGATCACCAAGGCCCAGGAGCTGATCGCGACCTCGCGCATCGGCAAGGCGCAGACCCGGCTGGCCGCGGCGCGTCCGTACGCCCTGGAGATCACCAACATGCTGACCACCCTGGCGGGGGAGAGCGCGTTGGATCACCCGCTGCTGGTCGAGCGGGAGAACCGCACCCGGGCCGGCGTGCTGGTGGTGACCTCCGACCGGGGGCTGTGCGGTGCCTACAACGCCAACGTCCTGCGGCGCGCGGAGGAACTCTTCGCGTTGCTGCGGGAGGAGGGCAAGACGCCGGTGCTGTACGTGGTCGGGCGCAAGGCGCAGGGCTACTACTCGTTCCGCAACTGGGACATCACCGGATCGTGGGAGGGGTTCTCCGAGCAGCCGAGCTACGAGAACGCCGCCGAGATCGCCGACGCGCTGATGGAGGCGTTCCTGTCCGGGACCAACGGAGACAGCGACGACACCGGTGTCGACGAGCTGCACATCGTGGCCACCGAGTTCAAGTCGATGCTGTCGCAGTCGGCGGAGGCGCTGCGCGTCGCGCCGATGCTGGTGGAGTACGTCGAGGAGGACACCGGTCCGCACACCCTGTACTCCTTCGAACCGGACGCCACCACGCTGTTCGACTCGCTGCTCCCGCGCTACCTGACCACCCGGGTCTACGCCGCGCTGCTGGAGGCGGCGGCGTCCGAGCTGGCATCTCGTCAGCGCGCGATGAAGGCGGCGACCGACAACGCCGATGATCTGATCAAGGCGCTCACGCTGGAGGCCAACCGCGAACGCCAGGCTCAGATCACCCAGGAAATCAGTGAAATCGTCGGTGGCGCAAACGCCCTCGCCGGCGCCAAGTAAGCCCGACAAGGAAGCGAAGAAGAAAGAGAATGACTGCTACCGCTGAAAAACCCGCCGGTAAGAAGGGCGCCGACACCAACGGGCGCGTCGTCCGGGTGACCGGACCGGTCGTCGACGTCGAGTTCCCGCGGGGCGCGGTGCCCGCGCTGTTCAACGCGCTGCACGCCGACATCACCTTCGAGTCACTGGCCAAGACGCTGACCCTGGAGGTCGCCCAGCACCTGGGTGACAACCTGGTGCGCACCATCTCGATGCAGCCCACCGATGGGCTGGTCCGCGGTGTCGAGGTGATCGACACCGGCGCGGCGATCTCGGTGCCGGTCGGTCACGAGGTCAAGGGCCACGTGTTCAACGCGCTCGGCCACTGCCTCGACGACCCGGGCTACGGCGAGGGCTTCGACCACTGGGGCATCCACCGCAAGCCGCCGAGCTTCGACGAGCTGGAGCCGCGGACCGAGATGCTCGAGACCGGCCTGAAGGTCGTCGACCTGCTGACCCCCTACGTGCGCGGCGGCAAGATCGCCCTGTTCGGCGGTGCCGGCGTGGGCAAGACCGTGCTCATTCAGGAGATGATCAACCGCATCGCCCGGAACTTCGGTGGTACCTCGGTGTTCGCCGGCGTCGGTGAGCGCACCCGTGAGGGCAACGACCTGTGGGTCGAGCTCGAGGACGCCAACGTGCTCAAGGACACCGCGTTGGTCTTCGGCCAGATGGACGAGCCGCCCGGCACCCGTATGCGGGTGGCGCTGTCGGCGCTGACCATGGCCGAGTGGTTCCGCGACGAGGCGAACCAGGACGTGCTGCTGTTCATCGACAACATCTTCCGGTTCACCCAGGCCGGTTCGGAGGTCTCGACCCTGCTGGGCCGGATGCCGTCCGCGGTGGGCTACCAGCCGACGCTGGCCGACGAGATGGGTGAGCTGCAGGAGCGCATCACCTCGACCCGGGGTCGCTCCATCACCTCGATGCAGGCGGTCTACGTGCCCGCCGACGACTACACCGACCCGGCCCCGGCCACCACGTTCGCGCACCTCGACGCGACCACCGAGCTCAGCCGTACGGTGTTCTCCAAGGGCATCTTCCCGGCGGTGGACCCGCTGGCGTCCAGCTCGACGATCCTGGACCCGGGTGTGGTCGGCGACGAGCACTACCGCGTCGCCCAGGAGGTCATCCGGATCCTGCAACGCTACAAGGACCTGCAGGACATCATCGCGATTCTGGGTATCGATGAGCTGTCCGAAGAGGACAAGCAACTGGTGAACCGGGCCCGCCGCATCGAGCGGTTCCTGTCGCAGAACATGATGGCCGCCGAGCAGTTCACCGGCCAGCCTGGCTCGACGGTGCCGCTGAAGGAGACCATCGAGGCGTTCGACAAGCTCACCAAGGGCGAGTTCGACCACCTGCCCGAGCAGGCGTTCTTCCTCATCGGCGGTCTGGAGGATCTGGCGAAGAAGGCCGAGAGCCTCGGCGCCAAGATGTGACGATGAACGCTTCCGCGCAGACAGCGCAACCCAGGCGAAAGGTGGTGTGACGTGGCCGTAGTCGACGTCGACATCGTTGCCGCCGATCGCAGTGTGTGGTCGGGCAAGGCGACGTTCGTCTTCACCCGGACGACGGTGGGGGAGATCGGGATCTACCCGCGACACATCCCGCTGGTGGCCGAACTCGTCGAGGACGCGATGGTCCGCGTCGACCGCGAGGACGATGAGGCCCTGCGGATCGCGGTCCACGGCGGATTCCTCTCGGTGAGCGAGGACGGCATCATCGTGCTGGCGGAGTCGGCCGATTTCGCCGACGAGATCGACGAGACCACCGCACGGCACGACTCCCAGTCCAGTGATCCGCGCATCGCGGCCCAGGGCCGGGCCAGGTTGCGGGCGCTGGGCGTACTCGACTAGCGGGGCGTGAGGCGATGAGCGCGTCCATGATCGTCATGGTCGTGCTCGTCGCCGTCCTTTTCGTCGCACTCGCTGCCCTCAGCTATCGGCTGTGGAAACTGCGCCAGGGCGGGACCGCCGGGATCATGCGCGACATCCCCGCGGTGGGGGGTCACGGCTGGCGGCACGGGGTGATCCGGTACCGCGGCAGCGACGCCTCGTTCTACCGGCTCTCCAGCGTTCGGCTCTGGCCCGACCGGCAACTCAACCGCCGGGGCGTCGAGATCGTGGCACGGCGCGCTCCGCGCGGCGACGAGTTCGACATCATGACCGACGAGATCGTCGTCATCGAGGTGCGCGACACCACCGCCGATCGGCAAGCCTGCTATGAAATCGCTTTGGATCGTGGGGCGTTGACAGCGTTTCTGTCCTGGCTGGAGTCGCGGCCGTCACCGCGGGCGCGCCGGCGCAGCACCTAGGTTTAGTCCGCCGAGTCGGCCGGCCGGCTGCCGCCGGGCTGCCACAGCACGTCACCGTCCGGATTGGCCCGGCGGCACAGGATGAACAGCAGGTCGGAGAGCCGGTTGAGATATTTCGCCGGCAGCGTGTTGGTGTCGTCGGGGTGCGCCTCCACCGCGCCCCAGGCCGCGCGCTCGGCACGGCGCACCGCGGTGCGCGCGACGTGCAGCAGCGCCGAGAGCGGCGTACCGCCGGGCAGGATGAACGAATTCAGCGGGGCCAGCGGTTCGTTGTAGCTGTCGCACCACGTCTCGAGCCGGTCGATGTAACCCTGGGTCACCCGCAACGGCGGCACCTTGGGGTCCGCGACCACCGGCGTGGCCAGATCGGCTCCGGCGTCGAACAATTCGTTTTGGACCTGGCGCAGCGTCGCGGTCATCTCCTCGTCGGGTTTGCCGAGCGCGATCGCGACGCCGATGGCGGCGTTCGCCTCCTCGCAGTCCGCGTAGGCCACCAGACGGGCATCGTTTTTGGCCACCCGGGAGAAGTCGCTCAGCCCGGTCGTGCCGTCATCGCCGGTGCGGGTGTAGACCCGGGTCACATGAATCGCCATGGCCCAAACCGTACTCGCTGGTGCCGACCGGCCACCCGCGCCGGTGACGCTTCATTACACTGACGCCCGTGGGCGAGCGATTCCTGGTGACCGGCGGGGCCCGCCTGGTTGGTGACGTGGCGGTTGGCGGCGCCAAGAACAGCGTCCTGAAACTGATGGCGGCGGCGTTGCTGGCCGAAGGCACCAGCACCATCACCAACTGCCCCGAGATCCTGGACGTGCCGCTGATGGCCGAGGTGCTGCGTGGTCTGGGCGCCACTGTGGAACTCGACGGCGACACGGTACGGATCGCCTCGCCGGACGAGCTGAAATACGACGCCGATTTCGCCGCGGTGCGCCAGTTCCGGGCGTCGGTATGCGTCCTCGGTCCGCTGGTCGGGCGCTGCAAGCGTGCCAAGGTGGCGCTGCCCGGCGGCGACGCGATCGGTTCACGGCCGCTGGACATGCACCAGGCTGGGCTGCGCCAACTGGGCGCGACCTGCAACATCGAACACGGTTGCGTGGTCGCCGAGGCCGACGCGCTGCACGGAGCGGAGATCCAGCTGGAGTTCCCCTCGGTCGGCGCCACCGAGAACATCCTGATGGCGGCGGTCGTCGCCGAGGGGGTCACGGTCATCCACAACGCGGCGCGCGAGCCCGACGTGGTTGATCTGTGCACGATGCTCAACCAGATGGGCGCGCAGGTCGAAGGTGCCGGATCGGCCACCCTGACCATCACCGGGGTGCCGCGGCTGCACCCCACCGAACACCGGGTGATCGGCGACCGCATCGTGGCGGCGACCTGGGGGATCGGTGCGGCGATGACCCGCGGCGACATCACCGTGAGCGGCATCGACCCGACGCACCTGCAACTGGTGTTGCACAAACTGCACGACGCCGGCGCCACCGTCACCCAGACCGAAAACAGCTTCCGCGTCGCCCAGTACGAGCGGCCCAAGGCGGTCAACGTCGCCACTTTGCCGTTCCCGGGTTTCCCGACCGACCTGCAACCGATGGCGATCGCGCTGGCCGCCATCGCTGACGGCACGTCGATGATCACCGAGAACGTCTTCGAGGCCCGGTTCCGGTTCGTTGAGGAGATGATCCGGTTGGGCGCCGACGCCCGCACCGACGGTCACCACGCGGTGATCCGGGGGCTGCCCCAACTGTCGAGTGCGCCGGTCTGGTGTTCGGACATCCGGGCCGGCGCCGGGTTGGTGCTGGCCGGCCTGGTGGCCGACGGCGAAACCGAGGTGCACGATGTGTTCCACATCGACCGCGGTTACCCGCGGTTCGTGGAGAACCTGGTCAGCCTGGGTGCTGACGTCCAACGCGTCTCCGGGTAGCATGGCCGTCAGACCCGACCGCAGGCGTCGGGCCCGGTCGGGTAGCATGGAGTCACCCGGCGGGCACCGCGTCTGGCGGGAAATCCCCGAAGTTGACGATCTCCACGCGATGGAGTAGTCTGGCGGGGTTGCCCGGACGCCGGGTGTGTTGTTTGAGAACTCAATAGTGTGTTTGGTGGTTTTTGTTTGTTGTTGTTTTTTGCCATGCCTTTGGCCG
>NZ_LQPZ01000023.1 GCF_002102395.1 Mycolicibacillus trivialis | reverse complement strand
CATCATCGCAGCTCAGAGGGCACTTTCCTCGTCACGACACCCGACGACCAGCCAATTCGTCCGTGGATCGAGGCTTAGCGGCTCAGTCCCGTTCGGCCAGCCCGAACGGCCCGGCACCGGCCCCCTCGTCGGCGTACCAGTGCACCGCGTCGACCCCGGACTGCAACGACAGGTCGGCGACCACGCGCTCCAGCCGGCCGGCGGCCTCGCCGTCGACCAGCACCTGCGCGGTGAGCACGGTGTCCCCGTCGTCGTCGCGGCCGGTGCGCAGCCCGTGCAGCAGCAGGTCGTCGCCGCCCAGCCGGCGCACCAGCTGGGCGCGCAGCACCTGTTCGCGCTCGGGCAGGCAGACCAGCTGCACCCGGTAGGGCCGCGGGTCGTGGTCCTCCTCGAGGTGGTGGTCGCGGTCGATCAGCCGGCCCAGCGGGCGGCCCAGCAGGTGGGTGCCGACGATCGCGGCGGTGGCCACCGCCGCGAACAGCAGATGCCCGCCGGCGGCCAGCACCCCGACCGCCGCCGAACACCACAGCGTGGCGGCGGTGTTGAGGCCCCGGACGTTGAACCCCTCCCGCAGGATCACCCCACCGCCGAGGAAGCCGACACCGGAGACCACATAGGAGGCGACCCGGGTGGGGCCGCCGACGTCGTCGGTGGCCACCGAGTACAGCACGAACAGGGTGGCGCCCGCGGCGACCAGCGCGTTGGTGCGAAGCCCCGCCATCCGGGCCCGCCACTGCCGTTCCAGCCCGATCAGCGCCCCGCAGCCCAGCCCGACGGCCAGCCGGAGCGCGAAGTCGGCCAGGCTCAATGTCTGCACGGTTCGTTGATACCAGGGCCTGCGCCGATCCGCGCGGCGAGCGCCGCGCTCCCTTGACCGGCCGGGGCCCGCGTGTTAGGCAGATGCCTCGCGCTGTCAGTGGATTCGGCCGGAAGGGGCCCGCGGTGGACCTGCAACGGATCGGTGACGAGTTGGCGATCGCGGCGCTGCTGAACCGCTACGCCCGGGCGGTGGACACCCGCGACTGGGCGCTGTACCGCTCGGTGTTCACCGACGACGCCACGATCGACTACGTCTCGGCCGGGGCGATCGCGGGCGGTCGCGACGAGGTCGCCGACTGGCTGGCCGCCGCGATGGCGGCGATCCCGATGAGCCTGCACCACATCACCAACATCGAGGCCGACGTGCACGGCGACACCGCCACGGTGCGGGCGATGTTCTACAACCCGATGCAGCTGCCGGGGCTGGACTCCCCCAGCTTCTTCGGCGGCTACTACCACCACGAACTGGTCCGCACCGCCGACGGCTGGCGCAGCCGGGCCCTGCGCGAGGAGACCGTCTGGTCGCAGAACCCGCCGGGCTGAGCCGCGCTCAGCCGGTGGCGATCCGCCAGGTCGCGGCGTCGTGCTGCTCCTGCCAGAACCGGGCGAAGCGGCCACCGGCGGCCAGCAGATCGGCCGGGGCGCCGTCCTCGACGATGCGCCCGCCCTCCAGGAACAGCACCCGGTCGGCGCGGCGGATGCTGGCCAGCCGGTGGGCCACCACCACCCGGGTACGCGGCCGCGGGTCGGCGGTGAGGGCGGCGACCACGGCGGCCTCGTTCTCGGTGTCCAGCGCGCTGGTGGCCTCGTCGACCAGCAGCACCGGCGCCGGTTTGAGCAGGGCGCGCGCGATCGAGACCCGCTGACGCTCGCCGCCGGAGAGTGCGGAGCCGGCCTCGCCGACCGCCGCGTCCGCGCCGTCGGGCAGCCGGGCGGTGATCTCGTCGACCCGCGCCAGCCGCATCGCGCCCCGGTAGTCGTCGTCGGCGGCGGCCGGATCGCCGGCGCGCACGTTCGCGCCGATCGTGCCGTCGAACAGATAGGGGTGCTGGAAGACCACGCTGGTGGCGGCGCGGCGATTGGCCAGATCCAGACCGGCGGTGTCGACCCCGTCGATGAGAACCCGGCCGGAACCGGGCAGGTGCAGCCCGGCGATCAGCGCCAACACGGTGCTCTTGCCCGACCCCGACGGCCCGACGATCGCGGTGGTGGTGCCCGCCGCCAGCCGGAAGCCGACACCGTCGAGCACCGGTGTGGTCGAGCCCGGGTAGCCGAAGGTGACGTCGTCGAACACCACTTCCGGGGCGCCGGTGGCGGCGGGCAGCGCGCCGGTGCCTGCCGGCGTGGTCGGCGCGGAGAGCACCGCCCCGATGCGCTCCAGGGTGGCCCGGGTCGAGCCCAGCGCCGGGCCCAGTTCGGCGATCGTGGTGAACGGTTCCAGGTAGCGCACGATCACCACGATCAGCGCGACGGCCTGGCCCACCCCCAGGTCGCCGGAGACGGTCAGTGCTGCGGCCGTGCCGGCCAGGATGATCAGCGCCAGCTGGCTGACCAGGCTGAACAGCAGTTGTCCGGGAATCTGCATGCGCAGCAACCGCATCAGGGCGCCGTGCTGGGTGGCCACCGCCGCGCCGACCAGGCTGCGGGCCGGCTCGGCGCGGCGCGCCGCGCGCAGCGCCGGCTGGGTGCGGGCGAACTCGATGATCCGCTCGGTCAGTTCGGCGTTGGCGGTGTCGGCGGCGGCGTCGGCGGTGCGGGCCAACCGCACCGAGGCGGCCAGCGCACCGAGTAGCAGCGGCACCCCGGCCAGGGCGGCCAGCCCCAGCGGCACCGAGACCGGCAGCAGGGCGACCGCGATCGCGGCGGGCAGCAGCGCGGCGGTGGCCAGCGGCGCGGCGAGGTAGACCAGCAGTCCCAGCAGTTCCGGGCCGGTGGCGGCGATCGCCTGCCGGGCGGTGGCGGTGGTGTCGGCGTCGAACCAGTCCAGCCGGACGGCGGCGAGCCGGTCGGCGACCTGGTGCTGGGCGCGGTCCAGCACCGCGAACCCCAGGGCGAAGCCGAGCCGGGCGGCCGCGGCGTCGATCAGCCAGCCGGCCACGGTGGCGGCGGTGAGCCAGCCCAGCCAGGGCAGCGCGGTCGTGGGGGCGTCGGAGAACAGTGCCGCCAGCAGCGGCACCAGCAGCACCACCGCGCCGGCGCGCACCACCACCGACAGCGCGGTCAGCGTCAGGTAGGCGGCGAAGCGGCGGCGCTGGTCGGGGGGGATCAGCAGCCCCAGGGTGGCGATCATCGGGTCGCCTCCGCCAGCCGGCCGGCCTGTCCGCTTCGCCACAGCCGCTGGTAGCGACCGCCCGCGGCGACCAGTTCGTCGTGGGTGCCGCGTTCGACGATCCGGCCGTGGTCGAGCACCGCGATCTGGTCGGCGCCGGTGATCGTGTGCAGCCGGTGGGCGATCACCAGCACGGTGCGGTTCGCGGTCAACCGGGTCAGGGCCTGTTGCACCAGGTACTCCGATTCGGGGTCGGCGAAGGCGGTGGCCTCGTCGAGGATGAGCACCGGGGTGTCGGCGAGCAGGGCGCGCGCGATCGTCAGCCGTTGGCGTTCCCCGCCGGACAGGGTGCTGTCGGCGTCGAGCACGGTGTGGTAGCCGTCGGGGAGCGCCAGGATCCGGTCGTGGATCTGGGCGTCGCGGGCGGCGGCGTGGACCGCCTCGGCGGGCGCGTCGGGCACCGCCAGCGCGATGTTGTCGAAGACGCTGCCGCGCACCAGCTGGGTGTCCTGCAGCACGAACCCGACTTCGCGGTAGAGCTCGTCGGCGCTGCGGCCGCGGATGTCGCGCCCGCCGATCCGGATCGCGCCTGCGTCGACGTCGTGGAACCGGGCCACCAGCGCCGCCAGCGTCGACTTGCCCGAGCCCGACGGCCCGACCAGCGCGGTCACGGTCCCCGGCGGCAGCTGCAGTGTCACATCGTGCAGCACCGGCACGCCCGGGCGGTAGCCGAAGGTGACCGCGTCGAACTCCACCGCCGCCGCGCCCGGGACCGCACCACCGTCGGCCCGGGTGTCCGGGGCGACCGTGAGTTCGGGCTCGTCGAACGCGGCCTGCAGCCGGCGGGCCGCCAGCAGCCCGGCGCTGATCCCGCCCAGCCCGTAGCCGATGCCCAGCAGCCGGGTGCCGAACGTGGTGCCCAGCACCAGGAACGGCAGCACGGTCAGCGGGTCCATCCGGCCCGCGACCACCAGCAGGGTGCCCGCGGTGACGATCAGCCACAGGAACGTCGACGGCCGGGTGACCAGGTCCATCAGCGTCTTCTTGCCGGTCAGCGGTCGCTGCCAACCGACCAGGAACTCCAGGTACTCGCCGAGGCGGGCGCGGAACGTGGAGGCCGCCGCGCCGCCGAAGACCCGGATCACCGGCTGGGCGGCCAGGTAGGCGCCGGCTTCGGTGTTCATCGTCTCCGACCAGTGCTGCGCCTGGGTGATCCGGGAACTGGACTGCACCGACATCACCGACATCAACACCAGGTAGACCAGCACCGGCCCCAGCAGCAGCAGCCCGAGTCGCCAGTCGACGACGAACAGGTAGCCCAGCACCGCCAGCGGCGCCACCACCGCGGCGACCGCGTCGGGGATCGCGTGGGTGACCAGGTAGTGCAACGCCAGGGTGTCGTCGTTGACCAGTTGCTTGATCGAACCCGAGCCGCGGGCGGTGAACCAGCCCAGCGGCAGCCGGGCCAGCTTGCCCAGCAGCCGGTTTCGCACGTCACGGGCGAACCGGGCGTCGACCACGTGCAGCCACAGGGTCAGCGCGGCCCCGAGCAGCGCGCCGCCCCCGAGCAGTACCACCGCCGCGACCCCGATCGGCCACAGCCGTTCGGGCGGGTCACCGGCCAACAGGCGCCGGGCCAACTCCACCAGCAGCACGAACGGGGCCAACTCGGTGAGGGTGATCACCGCCTGCAGCACCCCGGCCAGCGCGACCTGGGTCCGCAGCGGGCGCAGCAGCCGCCCGGCGCCCTGCGCCTTCCAGGTGCCCGCCACCGGTGGGGCCGCGGCGGCCGTTTCGGCCGGTGTCGCGGGCGGGGCCGGTGCGTCAGCGGTAGCGGGGGCCGGCTCGACGGGGGTCTCGGCGGGTGTTTCGGCGGCGGTGGAGCGCAGCGTGCCCATGGCGCGCCCGGCGCTCCAGTAGGCGTGGGCGTGCACCTCGGATTTGGGGAACCCGAAGGTGTCGCGCAACCGGGTGCGCACGTGTTTGAGGCTGCCGGCCTCCGGGGTCGCCCAGGCGTACCAGTTCGACCAGTCCCGGGCTTCGATGGCCTCGGCCAGCGAGGTCGGGCCGCGGCGGGCCACCCAGTGGGTGCGCAGCCGCGGGTGTGCGGCCAGCGGGATCAGCGGGTCGGCGTCGTCGTGCTGTTCGAGGTAGAGCTCGACGGGGACGTCGTCGGGGACGGTGCCGATGATGCCGTTGATGCCCGGGATCGAGGCGGCGTCGCCGATCAGCAGGTAGCCGGCGGGCTGCTCGTCGGGCACCACGAACCGCGTCGAGCCCATCATCGACATCACTGCGATGGTGTCGCCTGCCGCGGCGGCGCGTGCCCAGCGCGACGCCGGCCCGGCCGGCTCGTGCATGAGCATGTCGACGGCGAACGCGCCGGTGGCCGGGTCGGTCTCGGTCAGGGTGTAGGCGCGCTGGAACTCGGTGGCCGATCCGTCCGGGTCGGGGAACCAGAACCGCAGCCAGGCGGCGGGCTCGGGTGCCGCGTCGTCGAACAAGGTCGGTGAAGTCATCCGCACTCGCACGAAATGCGGTGCCAGCATTACGGTTTCGACGACGGTGGCGAGGTGGTCGCGCGCGCCGAAGCCGCGCAGTACCATGCCCTGCAGGCCGCGGGCCATCAGTGTTGAACTCCGGCCACCGTGCACCACCCCATCTGTCGTCCGCTTTAGCTAAGGGTTACCTTACCTGGGCGTCGGGGCGCGGTGGACGCCGGTGCGGGCGGAGGTGTGTGAGTTCATGACATAGGTGACAGCTGAGTCGCGACATGGGTGACACCGTCAGGGGTGGCTGATGAGT
>NZ_LQPZ01000022.1 GCF_002102395.1 Mycolicibacillus trivialis | reverse complement strand
CATCATCGCAGCTCAGAGGGCACTTTCCTCGTCACGACACCCGACGACCAGCCAATTCGTCCGTGGATCGAGGCTTAGTTGGGCGAGCAGATCGGCCTCGTGTTGGAACCGCGCCTTGAAGTCGTCGTTGCGGGAGACTCCGGCGTCGAGGAGCTTCAGGGCGTCGTACCGCGGAAGACGCGGGTGTTGAACGAGGAAGACTTGTCCCATGCCTCCGGCCCCGAGCTGCCGGACGACCCTGAAGCCGGCGACTTCCGTGAACTCCATGTGATGCAGTGTGGCAGGCGGGACTCGCGGCGGCGCGATCTTCCTCCTACGGTTTGGCGGGGCGTCCGCTCTCGCGGCCGAGACCCTCAAGGGGCCGGGAGGCTGCCCCAAGCCGTGGTGACATATTGGTCTCCATCGATGGGGAAAGCGGAGCGAAAAGCGGCTGTCCCCAGGCTGACCTCGCCGACACTGGTGAGAAGCGCGTCCAGGGGTGAACGGTCAGGCTTCGTCTCTCGGAGAACGTGCCGGATCGGGACGAACAGAACCGTGGCCACGGGTGCGCCGCTTAAGCTGACTCAGTGCGGACGGGCTCACTCGCTCTGACGGGTGGCCGAAGCACTGATGTTGCCCGTTGCCGCGTGGTTTGAGGCAGGAGAAGATCGATGGCGAAAACGCCCCGCTCCGCATCGTCGGTGGCATTGGCGGCGGGTGCCGCGGTCACTGGGGTCGCCGGATCGGCTGCGGCACTGCGCAGCCCCGCGGTGATCGCGCGACTCAACGACTGGGCAGGCCGCCGGTTGACCGACGCGCAGCGCGCCGACCGCCACGCCGCGATCCTGCCCACACCCATCACAGGAAGCGGCTTCTATTCCGCGCCCGGTGATCTCAGCGCGCTGACCAACGGTGAGATCATCCGCGCCGAGCGGGTGAGCCCGCGGCTGCCGATACCCAGAGCAGCCGTCCACCGGTTTATGGTGCGTTCCACCGACACCGCCGGTAATGCCGTGCCGGTGACCGCCACGCTGATCGAACCGCACCGCCCCTGGCGGGGCAGCGGGCCGCGACCGGTCGTGGTGCGCAACCAGCCGATCAATTCCCTCGGGCTCAAGGCCGCGCCGTCCTACCGCATCGCCCACGGGCTCTACGTCGATGTGCCGCCGTATCTGCCGCTGCTCCTGGCGCGCAACTACGCGGTATTGCTCCCCGATCATGAAGGCCCCCGGATGGCGTACTCCGCGGGGCGGATGGCCGGGCACGCCGTGCTCGACTCGGTGCGCGGCATGCGCACACTACAACCGGAACTCGTCGATTCGCCGATGGTGATGGACGGCTACAGCGGCGGTGCGATCGCCACCGTGTGGGCCGCCCAGGAACAACCGACCTACGCCCCCGAGTTGAGCTTCCGAGGCGCCGCGGCGGGCGGAACGCCCACCGACTATGCGCTGCTGTTTCGCAGCATGAACGCCGGCCTGGGCTCGGGACTCTTTGCCGCGGCCGTCATCGGGCAGGCCCGCGAATACCCGCAGATGGCGGAGCTCTTCGGCGATTTCGCGTTCTACGTGGCCACCCTCATCAAAGACTTGCCCCAGCCCCCGCTGGCAGCGGCCGGGCTGGCCCGCCTCGATCTGGGCCGAATCGCCACGGTCCCTGAGCCGTTGGAATCGGAGATCGCCCAGGCCGTCATCGCCGACAACAAGCCCGGAGCTGCCGCCCCGACGATGCCGGTGCTGTTCTACCACGGCTCGAGTGGCCGATTCCTCGGTGACCAGTTCATCCCCGAGGAAGGCGTTCTCGAGCTCATCGACACCTGGCGGGCCCGGGGAGCCGACGTCGACTACCTACCCGTGCCCGGGGAGCACCTGATCGCCGCCGGCTGGGCGATGCCGACAGTGCTGCGCTGGATGGGGCGCGTCCTCGGTGAGCGCCGGGTCGCCGATCCGAGCGCGGGCCGCGGCGTCGGCTAACTTCCGGTCTGAGCTTCCGGCCCGGAGGCCTCGGCCTCTGCCTCGACAACAGAGATCGTCTTGGCCGCCCGGTTGTAGTCGTCCAACTCGTCGCGGACCGCCGCCTCCAACGCCCGGTCCAGGCTGGCGTGCGCGGCGCGCCCGGCCACCCGGCGCATCACCGCGATGATGTCGGCGGCCCAGGCGAGTTCGGCGTCGTCGCCCGGATACCAGCCGGGCCCGCGTTGCCGGGTGATCTCGGTGTGCCCGTGGCGCACCAACGCGCGAGCCGCGGCGTCCAGCTTCTTGTCGGTGGCCGCGGTGGCCGTCAGGATCGTCGACAGCGGCATGCCGCGGGCGATCAGCTCCGCATAGTCATCGATGATCCGGCGGTCCGGCACCAGGTAGCTGTCCGCGTCGCCGGTCGCCTCGATCACCCCGGTGCGGCACAGCCGCCGCAGGGTCGGCGCGTCCAGATCGCCGAGGCGCTCGGTCAACTGCGCCAACGACATCGTCCGCGACTCCGGATGCGACCACGGCGCGGTGACCAACTCCGCCAAATCGTCGAGGTTGAGCACCTCCGCCAGCTCCTGCCCGTCACGCAGCCCGGTCAGGAACTTCAGGATGTGCTTGACGGTGAACCCCTCGCCGAGCAACCGGATGACGGTCTGCAACTGGCGCAGATGCCGATCGGTGTAGATGGCCACCCGGCCGCGCCGCACCGGGCGGGTCAGCAGCCCGCTCTCCTGGTAGACGCGCACGTTGCGGGCCGTCGTCCCGGCCTCCCGCGCCAGGTCATCGATCCGGTACTCCGCCACGGCGCGCTCCTAGCCGACCGCGACCGGGCTGCCCAGCTCCTGGCGGGCGTGGATCTTGAAATCCTGCAGGTCCACGTGCTTGAGCTGGTTGACGTACTGGGTGGCGAAGCCGGGGAACATGGTGGCGTTGAAGCCGTCCTCGGTCAGATACCAGCTCTGGCACCCGGAGTTCCAGGTGGTCGATTGCAACCGCTGCTGGATGTCCTCGTTGTAGCGCTCCTGCACCTCGGGGCGCACATCCAGCGACTTCCAGTCGAACTGCAGCAGTGTGCCGATCGCTTCGACGATGTAGTCGATCTGGGCCTCCATGTACACCAGCGCCGAGTTGTGGCCCGGCCCGGAGTTCGGTCCGAACGTGAAGAACAGGTTCGGATAACCCGATACCGCGACGCTGCGGTAGGCGTAGGCGCCGCGGCTCCACTCCGATGCCAGATCCCGCCCGTCGACCCCGGTGATCGGGAACGGGGTGCCGGCCTTGGAGACCTCGAACCCGGTGGCGAAGACGATGCAATCGAATTGGTGCTCGATGCCCTCGACGGTGCGAATCCCCTCGGCGGCCAGCCGCGCGATCGGCCAGGTCACCAGCGTGCAGTTGTCGGCCTGCAGCGCGGGGTAGTAGTCACTGGTCATCAGGATGCGTTTGCACCCGGCGGAGAAGTCCGGCGTCAACTGCCGGCGCAACCACGGATCCTTCACCTGCAGGCGCAGATTCAGCGCGCTGACCGCCTCCACGAGCCGGGTGGCCGGGCTGTCCCACACCAGCCCGAGCGCCATCGACTCGTGGCCCCAATACCAGGCCGAACGCGCCACCTTCTGCGCCAGCGGCAACTCCTTGAAGACCCGCTTGACCAGCCCACTGCTTCGGGCGTTGACCCGCGGCAGCACCCAGCCGGGGGTGCGCTGAAACACCTTGACCGTGGCGGCGGTCTTGACCAGTTCCGGGATGATCTGCACCGCGCTGGCGCCGGTGCCGATCACCGCCACCCGCTTGCCGGCGAAATCGTAGTCGTGATCCCAGCGTGCGCTGTGGATCTTGTGGCCCCGGTACTCGTCGATGCCCGGGATGTCGGGAAAACCGGCGTTGGCCAGTGGGCCGGAGGCGACGATGACGGCGCGGGCCCGCACCGGTTCCTGGTCAGCGAAGCTGACGGTCCACTCACCGGCGGTCGCGTCGTAGCCGATGCCGGTCACGGTGTGCTGGAAGCGGATGTGGCTGCCGACGCCGGTGGATTCGACCATGTCGTCGATGTAGTCGAGGATCTCGGCGCTGCCGGAATAGGTGTGCGACCAGTCCGGTTTGGGGGCGAAGCTGTAGGAGTACAGGTGCGAGGGGATGTCGCACGCCGCGCCCGGGTAGGTGTTGTCCCGCCAGGTGCCGCCGACCCGAGTGTCCCGCTCGAAGATCACGAAATCGGTGACGCCTTCATCTTTGAGTCGGATCGCGGCGCCGATGCCGGCGAAGCCGGCACCGATGATGGCTACGGAGATCGTCATGGCGTGCGGCTCCTTCAGGCGACCGGCTCGTAGGTCAGTTCGCGCGACCAGGTCGGGGTGTTGCGCACCAGCGGCATCGGGATGATGCTGGTGGCCTTCACCAGTGAATCGGCCAGCCAGTGGTATTTGGAGGTGCGGTCGATCACCTTGCGGGCCTGCCAGGAGACGATCCGGTACATCGGCAGCCTGCGGGTGAATGCACTTCGTTCGCCGACGCTCTGGAACCGGCGCATGGCCTGATACAGCCGCTCCTCGTTGACGCCCATGGCGACGATGTTGTCGCGCATCTTGTTCAGCAGCGGGAAGTAGCTGAGCACGCCGATCAGGAAGGAGGGCTTGATCCAGCCGCCGACCAGCTCGATGAGCAGCTTGTGCATGTCGGCCTGGCCGAGCAGATGCATCACCTCGAAATCGACGGCCAGGTGCCGGGATTCGTCGGAGTTGATCCGCCGGAACACCTCCTGGGCGATCGGGTCCTTGACCTCCTCGGTGATGAACTTGATCAGCGCCCCGTCCAGGGCCACCTCCAGCATCGGGATGACCGTGCCCAAAAACGTCAGGCCCATCCCGTCGGAGTGTTTGTCGAGCCAGTTGATCACCAGCTGCACGTTGACGTTCGGCGCCGGGATCTCGTCGTCCTCGAGCATGCCCCAGCGGCGCATCAGCGCGAGTTCGGCGTTGGCGTGCTTTTGCTCCTCGGCGTGGAAGTGCTCGTAGATGCTCTTGAGCGTCGGGGTGGGGGCCTTTTTGGCCAGCGCGGCGAAGCCGCGGGCGCCGACGTTCTCGATCCACATCAGATCGGACATGAACGGTTTGAGCTTGGCCCACAGCTCCGGCTCGATGAGTTCGGCGCCCGGTGCGTCCCAGTCGATGTCGGCCAGTGCCCACTGGCGGTCCTTGATCGTCTGCAGCATGGCGTCCATGTCCATTGCCATGATCGTTTCCTTTCGGGTAGGGCGGGTCAGTTGTCGGGCAGCAGCCGGCCGAGCAGGCCGGCGCCGCGGACGTAGAGGCCCGGGAGGTGTCGTTTCAGGTGCCAGATGACGGTGGCGTCGACCTGCGGGACCACGTAGAGGCGGCCGGCGTCGTGCGCGTCGAGGGTGCGGGCCGCGACGCTGTCGGGCGACAGCCCGGTCCAGCGGGCCAGTTGCTTGGTCAGGTTCATCGAGCCGGGGGTGATGCGGCCGTCGTCGAAGACGTTGGTCTTGACGAACGTCGGGCACAGCACCGTCACCGCGATATCGGTGTCGTTGAGCTCCGCGGCCAAAGTCTCCGACAGGGACATCACCCCGGCCTTGGACACGTTGTAGGCGGCCATCGACGGTGCGGCGGCGAACCCGGCGGCCGAGGCCACGTTGACGATGCCGCCGCGGCCCGCCTCCCGCAGCAGCGGGGTGAACACCTCGCAGCCGTAGATCACGCCCCACAGGTTGATGCCCAGCGCCCAGTCCCAATCCTCGAAGCCGATGTCGCCGACGGGCTTTCCGCCGATACCGACCCCGGCGTTGTTGATCACCAGGGTGGGCGGGCCACCGAAGACCTCCTGGGCGGTGGCGGCGAGTTTCTCCACCGCGGCGCGATCGGACACGTCGCACTGCGTCGCGTGCGCGCTGCCGGTGGGCAACCCGTCGACCAGAGCGACGGTTTCGGCGGCGCGGTCGGCGTCGATGTCGGCGCAGATGACCTCACCGCCGCGGCGGGCGAGTTCCAGGGCGAAGGAGCGCCCGATGCCGCTGCCCGCGCCGGTGACCACCGCCTTGGCCTTGGCGGAGCGCCGATCGGTGCGCAGGAAATTGAGCAGGGTGTCGATCGGGAACATCAGCACACCTCTTCGGTGTCGTGGGAGCGGTCGCGCTGGTAGACGTTCGAGATGAAGGCCGCCGCCCGGCGCAACGCCGGCTTGGCCTCAGGTGCCAGACGCGGCAGCGCCTGAAAGACGTGCAGCATCCCCGGCCAGATCTCCAGGCGACTGCTGCCGCCGGCGTCGGTGATGGCGTCGTGCAGGTAGCGGGCGTCGGCTTGCAGCATCTCGAAGCCGCCGGCCTGGATGAGCATCGGCGGGAGCGCGGCGGCGTCGGTGAAGCCCAGCCGCAACCGGGGATCGGTCTGGTCGTGGCCCTCGGTGTAGAGCCCCACCAACCGGCGCGCGGCCCCGGCGGACATCGCGGGGTCGCGGCGCAGCCGTTCCTGTTGCGCGGCAAGACCGAGGGTCAGATCGATCAGCGGTGAGAACAGCACCACCCCGGCGGGCTGGAAGTCCGGCTCGTCGGCGTGGGCCAACAGCAGGTCGACGGTGAGGTGGCCACCGGCGGAGTCGGCGCCGATGACGAGATCGCCGCCTGCGTAGCCCTGGGCCAGCAGCCAGCGGTAGCCGGCCTCGACGTCGTCGGCGGCGGTCGGGAACCGGTGTTCCGGGGCCAGTCGGTAGTCCACGACGAACATCGGCAGGCCGGTGGCCTCCGAGAGACGGGCGACCAGCTTGCGGTGGGTGCGGGCCGAGCAGATGGCGTAGGCGCTGCCGTGCACGTAGTAGCCGGCGCGCTGACCGAACTCGACCCCGGGCGCCAGAACCCACTCGCCGCGCACCTGCGGGGTGTCGACGTCGATGACCGTGGTGCCGCCGGGCATGGAGCCGAGCGTCCCCATGATCGAGGCGACCAGGGCGCGGCTGAACCGCACCCCCGACCTGGTCGGCGGGATGACCCCGGTGAGGCTGCCCAGCGTCCAGCGGGTGAGCGCAGCCGAGGCCACCGCCCGCGCCGAGGCGCGGTCAGGTACCGACGGCAGGCGTGGTCGGTCGGATTCCGTCACGCGCAGCAGTCCATCACGAACTGTGCCGTTTGGCAATGGCACAGTTCGTGATGGTGTGCTGGCTTTCGAGCGCCGACGCCGCGTTCGCCCCGCTCAGGGCATCGGTCCGGTGTCGATCTGACCGGGTAAGCACGCGATCTCGATCGGGGTCCGCACCGGCGGCAGCGGGAACCACTGACACCCGTGGAACTTCGGTTGCTCCGGTGGAGTAGCGGGCGGCTGCTCGACGGCGGTGCATTCGCTCTCACCCCACCGGCGCTGCTGTCCCTCGGGGCACGCCGGAAGGCATTTCGCGCCGTACTCCTCGGTCCCGTCCGGGCAGGCACACTGACCGTTAGGCCGGTGCTCTTTGCCTTCCGGGCACGGGCGCGGACATTCGCCGTTCCACTCCTCATACCCCTCCGGGCAGGGGCCTTGTTGTTTCGGTGGGGACACGGGCGGGCTTTCTGCGCCCATATGCTCGGCGCAGACCTCCGACCTTTTCGGTAGACCGGGGATCTGGCTGGTGTCGACAAAGGTCCCGTCCGGGCACTCCGTGCCGACTCGCCCCTGGGCGTCGGTCTGCACCGGTTCGGAGTTCGGGTCGTAACACAGCAGTTTCATCCCGTCGGGGTCTTGGCGCAGCCCCATGTCCTGCCATCCGGGCGGGCAACTCGGCCGGGTCCCGCCGGTATCGAACTCGGTGACCAGACAGCTGATGCCCAGAGTCGCCACGCCATCCAGCCAGCCGCAGTCGGCGTGGGCGGCCGGAAGCGGCCCGGCAACGGTGCCGGAGGCGAACATCCCGGCCATCCCGAGGACCGCCGCCGCGGCCACCTGGAGCGTTTTCATCGTCGTCTCCGTTCTCCTGCGCCGGCCCCTCCGCCGCCTACCGGGCGTGGGGCGCATGGATCGACTATCGGCCGTCGCGAGGGGATCAACATCGTCAAAAGCGCGTAGATCGGGCGGGGGTCGTAGGACGAGGTGGGTGGGAGCCGACGCCGTGCGAGCTCGGGTGCTTGTCGGTCACCGGCCGTATCGTCGCGCTCAAGGGAGAAAACTCCCCGTACGTTCCAGACCGAGCGAGGATGCCATGACTGCGTCACCGATGCCGGGGCCCTACTCGGAACCCGGCGAGCCGTCCAACTACTCTGCGGCACCGCCGGCCGCGACTCCCTACATTCCGGAGCGGGCCCTGCAGCGGGAGTTCGCCTTCGACGGCGGCGCCGCGACCTACATCGGGACCGCGGTCCTGGCGTTTCTCATCACCGTGTGCACGTTGGGGATCTGCTATCCGTTCGCTCTGGTGCTCCGCGAGAGGTGGCGCGCGAAGCACTCCTACATCGGCGGGCGCCAGCTGGTGTTCAACGGAAGCGCGTGGGGGCTGTTCGGCCTGTGGCTGAAATGGCTGCTCCTGATCATCATCACGCTTGGCATCTACGGGTTCTGGGTCTCTCCACGCATCGCGCGGTGGAAGTGGGAGAACACCGGCTTCGCGTGATGCATCGAGCGTGAGCCGACGCCGGGAAGGTGATGTTTTCCTTGCCGCCGGACCGGGCAACCCTTGCAGAAGACCCTTTTCGCTGGAAATCTCAAAGACGCGACCACGGAAGGACACCGCGATGGCAACCACGACCGAAGACACCTTCAAGGTCAAAGACCCCGTCTACTTCAATTACCGCTCGGCCCACGACCTGGAAGGCCGCATCGTCGGGATCGCCAAGAAGGGCAAGACCTCAGCGACCACCACCTACGAGGTCATGCCGTTCAAAAAGCACATCCACCCCGGCGAGAAAGTGCCGATCCACCGCACCGGCGCCCACCTGCGCCACCGCAAGACCTAAGCCGCCCAGGCCAATAACTTCTCGACCGGCCAGGTGTTGACGATCCGGTCGGCCGGGATCTGCGCCTCCAATGCCCGCTGCGTGCCGAAGCCCAGGAAGTCGAGCTGACCGGGCACGTGCGCGTCGGTGTCGACGCTGCATATCGGTGACGGCTCAAGGCAAGAGTCCGATCTCGTACGCCCACCCGATAATGCTGCCCACCATTGGAAGCCGCATCCCCGTGGAGCGTAAGTCTTCATAGATCCGCTCCGCCACAGCGGAATCCACGTCGTCGAGGTATTTGTATGCGGCGGCGATGATCCACATCGACGTCACGAATCGGACGCCGCGTTGTCGCGCCTGCGCGCGGGCAGCGCTGTCATCGATCACCGCCACCATGTTCCGGTGGATGGCGCATGCGAGGACTGCGCACTCACCTAGATTCTTTCGCGGTGAATCGCCCTTCTTCGACGGGATATCGATCTTGATGCGGAGCTGGCTGTTGGTTTCCTCGGTGGTCAGAACACCGAGTTCGACCCAGGAGAGTTCGGCGATGGACGGGATGGCGTAACCCCGATCGCGCCCGTTTTCCACCTCGCTGTACACCGTGTCCGGGATGAGGATCAGGCCTCCGGGGGCGAGTCGCCGCAGAATATCCTGGTGGCCAGCACGGCAGAAGTGGGTGAAGGTCGAGGTATCCATCACCCAGCGGGCGCCTGCCGGCGCGGTCACAGGCTTGCGTAGTCGGCAGCTGTCTCTGCCCGCTGTGGTGGCAGGTCTTCAGTGCCGAGCGCACCGCGCAGCAGTTCGACCGCTCTCGCTTTGGTCATTCGCCGGTCGACGTAGGCGTCAAGGACCGCTGCGGTCATTCGAGGTGACACGGACGGCGAGCACAATTCATCCCGGAAGCGTGGGAGTTGCAGTCTGTCGAATTCACCAACAACTGGATTGCGACCGTCCATGGAACGAAATTCATCATCCGTGATCTGCCCCAGACTGCGCAGGTGCGCGATCACCGCCGACCATGACATTCGGTACGTTCCAGCGATTCGGATCGTGCGATCACGGACCGAGTCGTTGCGATTGGTGTGCCAGAGCTTGGTAATACCTGCTCGGGGAGCAAGCAGGTGTGCGGCGAACGAGTTGATCAGACGCTCGGCGTCGCTCGCGGCCGCATCGTAGGCGTCACCGAACAGCCAATGCCCGAGTTCATGCGCGAGCGACATCCGACGACGACCTAGTCGGGCATCGCCGTCGATCACGACCGCGGCGCTGCCTTCGGTCACTTCTACGAGGGCACCGTCCGCTCCGCCATCGCCGAGCGATAGTGAGCATGAGTACATACCGAACTGCTCTGCGGCGCCGGCCAGGTCGTACAGCGGGCCGGAACCGATGTCGAGGAGTGCCCGCACTTCACCGGCAATCCGTTCGCAGTCGCCGTGAGATCGTGGGGCGTCCCAAGTCCGGCGGTCAACGACGTCTTCGATCACGCCCGTGGTGACTAAGGACGAGACGTCGCCGGCAAACAGTTCCAGTTCGCGGTCCAGTCGGGCGGTGGATTCGTGCGTCGGTCCCGATTCAGAGCGGCGGCTGATCACGGCAGGGACCGGGGTGCGTACGAACCAGGCCAGGGGCGTTTCGAGCGCTGCGGCGAGGTCCACGAGTTCGATCGCCGACACCTTGCGTTTGCCCTTTTCGATCAGTCCAAGCGCGGTGCGGTCTATCCCGACCCGATTGGCTAGGTGTTCTTGGGTCAGGTCGAGGGACTTGCGAGCTTCGGTGATGCGCTCGCCGAGAAGCTTGCCATCCATATGTGCGATTTTCCCACATTCGGATTCGGGCTGCTATAGCGCAGTGATAACTTGTGCACAGTATCGGCCCGATTGGTCACGTGAGGCCGACCGTAGCGGGCCGCGACACCGGCGCCCACCTGCGCCACCGCAAGACCTAAGCCGCCCAGGCCAATAACTTCTCGACCGGCCAGGTGTTGACGATCCGGTCGGCCGGAATCTCCGCCTCCAATGCCCGCTGCGCACCGAAGCCCAGGAAATCGAGCTGACCGGGCGCGTGCGCATCGGTGTCGATGCTGAACACGCACCCCAACTCGTGGGCGAGGTGCAGCAGCCGGGTCGGCGGATCGCGGCGCTCCGGGCGGCAGTTGATCTCCACCGCGGTGTCATGATCGCGGCAGGCGGTGAACACCGCCTCGGCGTCGAACTGCGACTCCGGGCGCCGCCCGCGCCCACCGCCGACCAGCCGCCCGGTGCAATGCCCCAACACGTCGACCACCGGATTCGACACCGCGCGCACCATCCGCCGCGTCATCGCCGCCGACTCCATCTTGAGTTTGGAATGCACGCTGGCCACCACCACATCGAGGCGCTCCAGGAGGTCCGGCTCCTGATCGAGGCTGCCGTCGTCGAGGATGTCGACCTCGATGCCGGTCAGAATCCGCAGCGGCGCCAAGCGCTCCCGTAACCCGTCGATCACGTCGAGCTGGTGGCGAAGCCGCTCCGCCGACAAGCCGTTGGCGATGGTCAGCCGCGGCGAGTGATCGGTCAGCGCGCAGTACTCATGGCCCAGCGCGGCGGCGGTGGCCATCATCTCCTCGATCGGCGCCGAGCCGTCCGACCAGTCCGAGTGCAGGTGCAGGTCCCCGCGCAACGCCGCCCGCAGTGCCCCGCCTCCGAGATCGGGCGCCTCCTCACGTAACCGCACCAGGGTGTCCGGCTCGCCGCCGGCCCAGGCCTGAATGATCACCGCGGCGGTCTTCGGCCCGATTCCTGGCAGGGACTGCCAGCTTTCGGCCACCCCGTGGCGGTGGCGCTCGTCGTCGTCGAGAGCCTCGATCACCTCGGCGGCGCGGCGATAGGCCATCACCCGACGCGGGTCCTCACGTGCCCGGTCCTTGTAGAACGCGATCTGGCGCAGCGCCTCCACCGGATCCATCAGCCCAGTCTGCCGCAGCGCCCCGCCGCTCGTCGGCTCAGCGGTGCTCCCGAGTCAGTGACCGCGGCGCCCGCAGATACCAGGATTCCTCGATCAATTCGCCGAGCTCATCGACGTCGACGGCGGGAAGTCGGACCAGAACGATCGGGTGACCGTCGTAGTGGTCGGTGGTGAAGAACTTCGCCGGGTCGGCGCCCAGCAGCAGTTCCTTCTCCTCCACCGACCCGACCCACACCACCAGCGCGCCGTCGTCATCGCGGATCCAGGCGAACATCCGCGGCTTCGTCCGCCAGGACGGGCTGCCGCCGTAGGACGCCTGCTCGTATGCACCGGGAAGACCCAGAGCGATCCGCCGGACGTCGTCCTCGGTCGCCATCACGCGCTCCTTTCCGTCCCGCTTCGAGAATGCGTCGCGAGAACTCGCCACCCGTGACTACCCTCACGGGAATGCGCTTCGCATTCAAGACCTCACCGCAGAACACCGGCTGGCCGGAGATGCTCGCGGTCTGGCGGGCCGCCGACGACATCGACGTCTTCGACTCGGGCTGGACCTTTGACCACTTCTACCCGATCTTCTCCGACCCCACCGGCCCGTGCCTGGAGGGCTGGACCACGCTGACCGCCCTGGCCCAGGCCACCACCCGGCTGCGGCTGGGCACCCTGGTCACCGGCATCCACTACCGCCACCCCGCGGTGCTGGCCAACATGGCCGCCGCGCTCGACATCATCTCCGGAGGGCGACTGGAGCTGGGCATCGGCGCCGGCTGGTACGAGGAGGAATCCGAGGCCTACGGCATCGAACTGGGCAGCCTGCGCGACCGCTTCGACCGCTTCGAGGAGGCCTGCCAGGTCCTCATCGGCCTGCTCAGCCAGGAGACCACCGACTTCGACGGCCGCTTCTACCAACTCAAAGCCGCCCGCAACGAACCCAAGGGGCCGCAGCGCCCGCACCCGCCGATCTGCATCGGCGGCAGCGGCGAGAAACGCACCCTGCGCATCACCGCGAAATACGCCCAGCACTGGAACTTCGTCGGCGGCACCCCGGCCGAATTCGCCCGCAAACGCGACGTGCTGGCAGCCCACTGCGCCGACATCGGCCGCGACCCGACCGAGATCCTGCTCTCCGCGCACGTCCGCCTGGACGCGGACCACAACTACGCGAAGGTGATCGACGACGCCGCCGCCCTCGGCGAGCACGGATTGGATCTGGCGATCATCTACCTGCCGGTGCCCTACGACCCGGCGGTCCTCGACCCGCTCGCCGAAGCGATCCGCGACTCCGGGCTGATGAGCTAGTTGGGGATCTTGTTGCGCAGTGTCTCGGCCACCGTCACGGCCTGATCCCCCACATCGGAGCGGCATACCAGCACGTCGACCGCCGCGTTGTTGGCGACGGTCAGCGCCCGCTGACAGCCCATGCCGACCCCCGCCTCCATCGTGTAGCTGATCGACAGCATGTCACCGGTGCGGGTGGGCTCCCCGAAGGTCCAGCGCTGCGGGGTGGGCGGCGTCGGGTAGTTCAACGTGATGCGGGTGTTCGCGCACTTCTTCCACTGCTCGGCCTGGCTGTCGAGCAGCTTCTCGGTGGCCGCCGCCGACGGCAGCGTGATCACCGCCTCGATGACCCGGAAGAGCGGACTTTCGGGCTGATCCTGAAAGCCCTGGTTGCGGGCGGCCACCCAGCCCAGCGGGGAGTAGACGGCGCGCTGCCCGGGCGCCCACGCGCTCAGGCAGTCCTTCTCTTCGATGGTCGGCGAGTCCTCGGCCGGGGAGTCCATCGACCCGTACTTGGTCAGGCCGGGTGCGCCGATGATGGCGGCGAGTTGTTCGGCGGACAACATCACCCCGTCGAGGGCGGCCGCCGACACGGTGGGCGGTGGCGGCCCGGTGCTGGTGGTCGAGGACTCGGTGCTCGACGGCGGGGGAGGGGCGGTGTTGTCGCTGCCCGACGAGCGCGAGGTCAACACGATCGTGGTGGTCGCCGCCACCGCCAGCACCACCACCCCGGCCAGCGCGGCGAGGATTTTGCCGCGGCGCCGGGGTTTCGGCGCGGATTGGCCCCACGCCGCGGTGCCCGCCGGGGAGAGTTGGGTCGGTGCGCCGTGGAAACCCGGCTGGCCGGGAGTCGGGGTGGGCGGGCCGCCGTGCAGGGCGGCGCGGGCCGCGGCGGCCAACTCGGCGCCGCTGGAGAACCGGTGGGCCGGGTCTTTGGCCATCGCGGTGGCGATCACCGCATCCAGGGCCGGCGGCAACCACGGCGCGTGCTGAGTGACGTGCGGCGGCGGCTGCGTCAGGTGCGCCATCATCATCGCCGGGGCGCCCTGGGCGTCGGCGAACGGCGTCCTGCCGGTCAGCATCCGAAACAGCGTGCAGCCCAACGAATACAGGTCAGCGCGCCCGTCCACCGATTGCCCGGACAGCACCTCGGGGGCGGCGTAGGCGACGGTCGCCACCATCGACCCGGTGGCGGTCAGACTGGTGTCATCGAGCGCACGAGCGATCCCGAAGTCGCCCAACAACACCCGCTCGTCGGAGCCGGGGGAGTTCTCCAGCAGGAAGTTCGCCGGCTTCACGTCGCGGTGGACCACCCCGTGACGGTGGGCGTAGTCGAGGGCCTTGCCGATCTCGCCGACGATGTGGACCGCGCGCTGCGGGGTCATCTCACCGCGATTGAGCGCCTCGTCGGCATCGATGCCGTCGACGAACTGCATCGCGATCCACAACCGGCCGTCCTCGGTGCGCCCGCGCCGGTAGATCGTGACGATGTTGGGGTGACTGAGTCGGGAGGCGACGTCGGCCTCGCGCATGAAGCGGGCCCGGAACCGCTCGTCACGGGACAACTCGCTGGACAGCAGCTTGAGCGCATCGCGGCGCGGCAGTTCGGGATTGGCCACCAGGTAGACGGTGCCCATGCCACCGGCGCCGAGCACCCGCTCGACCCGGTAGCCGGCGACGACCGATCCGATCGGGAGCATGGCTATCCGGCGAACCCGGGCCGGCCCGCAATCACGCGTGCGGTATCCCGTCGGCGATGCCCCGGGCGATATCCAGACCGGGGTTGGATTTGTCGGCCGAGCAGGCCAAGACGTCGACGACGATGTTGTTCATCGAGGTCAGCGCGTGCTGGCAAGTACGCCCGTTGTCCTCGCGGAGCGCTTTGGCGGTGATGATGTCCCCGGTGGCGTTGACATCCGTTATCCGCCAGAAGAACTCGGGCTGATCGTTGGACGCGCTCACCCGCACCGTCTGATAGGCGCATGGTGGCCACAGCGCGCGCTGGCGGTCCACGAAGCGGGCGGCGAGGTCGGCCGACGGGAACGCGACGACACCCTGGACGACGTTGCTTCGGGTCTGATCGCGAACGTCGACCCCGACCTGGACGTACTTGTCGACCGATCCGCTCCCCGAATACGAGTTGCTTTGCATCGGGTAGACGATGCCGCCGCAGTCGGCGTAGGTGTCGCGCGCGAACTCCCGCCACGGTTCGGGCCCCGCCTTGGTCGCGGCCCCGACGGCCTCCGTGAGCCGGTTGTCCGGCAGCATCAACGACGCCAGGTCCGACGACGCCACGGTGGGTGCGGCACTGGTGGGCGGGTGGCTTGGTGGCGCCGTCGGCGGCGAAGCCTGGTCGTCGCTCTTGCCGCCGGCGAACAACGCCACGGCACCGGCGGCGACGGCCACCACCGCGACCCCGGCGACGATCCCGATGAGCTTGCCCCGGCTGCTGCGCGGCGGCGCAGCAGCGGGGGGCCGCAGGGTGGGTGACGAGTGCGGCCCGCTGTCGGGGCGCTGCGGGTCGGTGGTGTGATCGCGTTGGGCGAGAGCGGCTTTCGCCGCTTCCGCCAGCGCACGCCCCGTCGGGTAACGCTGGGCCGGGTCCTTGGCCATCGCGGTGGCGATCACGTGGTCGAACATCGGCCCCAAGCCGGGAGCGACCGCGCTGGGCTGCGGTGGGGGCCGACGCAGATGCGCCATCGCCTGGGCTGAGGCGCCGGTGGTGTCGGCGTAGGGGACCTGGTTGGTCAGCAGATGGAACAGTGCGCAGCCCAGCGAATACAGGTCGGAGCGGTAGTCGATGGGGCGCCCCTCCAGAACCTCCGGAGCGGCGTAGGCCATCGTGGCCATCACCATGTTGGTTCCGGTCAAGCCGGCGTCGTCGACAGCGCGGGCGATCCCGAAGTCGCCGAGCAGCACTCGCTCATCGGGACCGACCGGCCCGGTGAGCAGGAAGTTCGCCGGTTTGACGTCGCGGTGCAGCACCTGGTGGGCGTGGGCGTAATCCAGCGCCTCGGCCACCTCGTTGATGATGTGGACCGCCCGGCGCGGGTTCATGGTGCCGGTGCGGATGGCGGCGTCGGCGTCGGTGCCGTCCACCAGCTGCATGGCGATCCACAGCTGGCCGTCGCGCGTCTCCCCGCGGTCGTAGATCGAGACGATGTTCGGGTGATCCAGCCCGGCGGCGACGTCGGCCTCGCGAACGAAGCGGGCCCGGAACTTGGGGTCGGCGCACAGCTCGGCGGACAGCACCTTCAGTGCGTCCAGCCGCGGCAACTGCGGGTCGTCGACCGCGTAAATGGTGCCCATGCCGCCGGATCCGATGACGCGCCGCACCCGGTAGCCGGCCACCACCGCTCCGATCGGGATCATCGTGCTCTGCCTGTTGCTGCAGCGAACCCGGCCACCGGCGTCATGGCGCCAACATATCGCTTGGCCGACGCCGCGTTACCTCCGACCTCCATGCCCGATCAGCTGGGGCTACCGACCCAGTAGGAGCCTTTATCGTCGGCGAAGGTGACCTCCACCGTCCGCTTGGTCCCGGCGATGGTGGCCTCGCAGGTGAAGGTGGCGTTGACCTTGATCTCCGGGTTCTTCCCGTCGTTGCAGCGCACGTCGGTGACATCGGCGAGGCCGTAACCGGTGGCCGGGTCGGTCAGGACCTGACGCACCCCGTTCTCCGCGCCGTGGACATCCAATTCCGCTTTGCGCAGGAAGCCCGGCTTCCAGAAACCGGTGACCAACACCGCCAGCACCACGAGCCCCAGCAACCCCAGCAGTGGGGTGCGGAGCTTCGAACCGCCGAAACGGCGGCGCTTGGCCGCGCCGGTGCTGATTGCGGTGGTGGGCTCATATCCCGGCGGTGGGCCGGCATCGAACTGCCCCGACGGGCCGGGCTGCACATACTGTCCGGACGGGGGCGGCTGCGGAGCCGCATACCCGGGCGGCGCGTACTGGTGCGACGGCTGGCCGGGCGGACTCGGCTGCCACGCGCGGGTGGCCGGCGGCTGCTGGGGCTGGCCGGGCTGGTCCTGCGGTGAGGGCTGCCAGCCCCGAGTGGGCGGGGGGTTCTGCGGCTCGTTCATCATGACTCCCTCGGTAGCTTATTCGGCTGTGAGCAGCAGGTACTGGGCGGCGGCCTTCTGGGACAGCGCCGCCTTCTGCGACGCGATCACGTCGACGGCGTAGCGGTCCGCGGTGTACAGGCAGCTGTAGTAGGTATAGGCGTCGTCGCTGCCCGGCTTGTTCTCCATCTTGAAACAGTGCGAATCGGGCAGGCCCGCGACCGGGTCGATCGCATCCCAGTCACCGTCCTCGCCGCGGGTCTTGGCCCACGCGTCGATGATCTGCCCGGCGCCCGCAGCGTCGCGGGCGCGGTAGACATCCGCACCGGAGATCGCGATCAGATCCACCCCGGCATCGTTGAGCAGTTTCTCGTCGCCCGCGGGGTCGTCGGAGAAGGCTCGGAACGCGTGCACGCCGTAGAGCCCGAACCGCAACCGGCCGCGCTCATCGGGCCGCGGTTCCAACGTCCGCGCCAGCAGGCCGTCGGGGTCCAGCGGCAATTCGGCCAGCTTGTCCACCGGCGTGGGCTTGAACTGGTCGATCATCGGGAGCTGTTTGTCGATCGCCCTTGTGACCAGGTCCATCGCCTCATTGGGCCCGACCGTGGAGTAGGACTGGTGGACCAGCAGGTAGGGGCCGTGCGGTGTGTACGCGGTGACCGTGGTCCCGGTGCCCGACCAGGTCAGCCCGCGCGATTCGGGGTGGCCGGGGATGCTCGTCGGGGTGGCGTCGGGTGCCTTGTTGTCCGGATATCTCGCCGGGTCCGGCCCGCCCTCGACGCCCAACACGTCGGCGGCCGCGGCGGCGTCCTCGGCGGCCTGGTAGCGCAGCACGCCGGAGAACAGATTCGGGTTGCGGCCGCCTTCGTGTTGCCGGCTGGTCATGAAGCCGGTGACGTAGTTGCGGGCGGCGGTGTCCGGGAAGAACGTGTCGAAGATGACCCCGATGGCGTCGGCACCCTTGAACGGGCCATTGAAGAAGCTGATGCCGCCGCCGGCGGTGAGGGCCGGGTCCACGTCGAACGGCATCACGACGAAATCGGCCATCCGGCGGGCTTCGACGTACTGTCCTTCCGTCCCGGCGTCGCCCAGCGGCGGGCGCGGTGTGGTGGGGTAGTTGCCGGCGTTCAGTTCGGCGGAGTCCGCGGTGGCGGGTTTCTTGGCGGCGTCCCCCTCGGTGGTGTTCGAGCACCCGGCCGCGATGACGGAGGTGAGTGCGAGCAGGGCCAACAGGCTCCGGACGGTCAGCATCGGGGTCCTCCGCTCGGGACGGTCGGTGAATGGGTCATCGGTCAGTTCAACTCGGCCAGGATGTCGGGCACCAGGTTGTCGTTGAGGTACTGCGTGGCGGCCGGACCAGCGCTGTCGAGGGCCGCGATCATCGCGGGGTCGTCGACGACGACCACGGTGTTGGAGCGCTGCTCCAACTGGCTGGGCATCCCGTAGAAGCCACCGGAGCCGGCGTCCTTGTCGGTGCGGACGACGATGGTCAGTGCGGTCTTGCCGTACTTGACCAGCTGGTCGAGAGCCGCCGGCTCCTCGGTGGTGCCCTCCGAGCCGCTCTGCAGCTTGGTGTTGTAGACCAAACCCAGACCGGTGAGATAGGCCGCCGCCGGTGAGCTCGACAGCACCGCGGTGACCCCGTCGTCGGCGAGGCCGTACACCGAGACGGTCAACTCGTTGAGTTTCGGGTTCTCCGCACGCAGCTTGTCCTGACCGTCCTTGATCCGCTCCCGGACGGCGTCCACGGTGTCCTGCTTACCCAGGATGCTGGCGAGCCAGCTCAGCCGTGACTCGGCGGTCAGCGACTGCCCGGCGGTGGCCGGTCGCGTGATGGTCGGCCCGACCGCGGCGAGCTGGTCGTACTGGTCCCGGTTCAGCTCACCGGTGTCGATGATCAGGTCCGGCTTCACCGACTCGAGGGCTTTGGCGTCGACATTCGGCATCAGGGTGGGTTTGCCGTCGATGAGGTCGGCCAGCCAGCTCGGCGGCGAGTCGCCGGGGGTGACCAGCGCGACCGGCTGGACGCCGAGGGACAGCGCGGTGTCGGCGTCGGCCAACGTCAGTGCGGCCACCGACTTCGGCCGCTGCTCGAGCATCGTGGAGCCATAGGTGTGGCTGAACGACTGCGGCGGATACGGCAGCGGGCCGGGACCGGAGGTGACCGCGATGAGCACGCCGATCAGCACGACCGCCGCGGCGACGACGCCGGCACCGATCAGCTTCCGACGCTTCTTCGGGTCCCCACCGGGTTTCAGTTTGGCGATGGCGCCGCTGAACGCCCCGGTCGGATAGGTCAGTGGGTCCTGCCCGGACACCGCACCCG
Source organism: Mycolicibacillus trivialis (assembly GCF_002102395.1). GTDB lineage: Bacteria > Actinomycetota > Actinomycetes > Mycobacteriales > Mycobacteriaceae > Mycobacterium > Mycobacterium triviale. Next base: position 26,894 of record NZ_LQPZ01000022.1, on the reverse strand, counting down.
TCGTCGGCTCCGGCACCGGCTTGGCCGGCATCTGGTTGTGCAGCAACGCCGCCTGGGCGGCTTCGAAGAACTGCCGTGCCGAGTCGAAGCGGGCAGCCGGGTCCTTGGCGATGGCGATGGCCAGCACCGCGTTGATCGCCGGCGGCAACTGCGGTGCGAAGCTGGTGACCGGCGGCGCCTGGCGGGTCAGGTGGGCCATCATGACCGCCGACATGGTGCCGGCGTCCTGGAACGGGCTGCGCCCGCACAACATCCGGTACATCGCACAACCCAGGGAATACAGGTCGGAGCGGTGGTCGAGCGCGTGGCCCTCGATCGCTTCGGGCGAGGCGTAGGCGACGGTGGCCATCATCGACCCGGTCGCGGTCAACCGGGTGGCGTCCTCAAGAGCACGCGCGATACCGAAGTCGGCCAACAACACTCGCTCATGCGGGCCGGGCTCACCGGTCAGCAGGAAGTTGGCCGGCTTGATGTCGCGGTGCAGCAGGCGACGGGAGTGGGCGTAGTCCAACGCCTTGGCGACCTCGCCGAGGATGTGCAGGGCACGCTCGACGGGCAGCGGACCCTGGTCGACCAGGTTGCCGGCGTCGGTGCCGTCGATGAACTGCATCGCGATCCACAGCCGGCCGTCTTCGGACTCACCGCGGGTGTAGACCCGCACGATGTTGGGGTGGTCCAGGCTGGCGGCGAGGTCGGCTTCGCGGCGGAACCGGGCCCGGAACTCCGGGTCGGCGGAGAGTTCGGCGGACAGCACCTTCAACGCGACACTGCGTGGCAGCGTTGGGTGCCGGGCCAGATAGACCGTGCCCATCCCGCCGGCACCGAGCACCCGCTCGATCGTGTATCCGGATACCTGGGCTCCGGCGGGCATGGTCATTGTGGCCTCGCTTGGTGGTCGTCAGGGGTTGCGGGTCGCATCGATCGGTGCACTATTTCGCGGTGAGCATCACGTATTGGGCGGAGGCCATGCGGCGGGCCTCCACGGCGCTGGGTCCGCCGATCTCGATCACGTAGCGGTCGACACTGACCACGCACCGGAACGCGTAGAGCGTGCTGTCACCGTCGGGCTTCAGGCACTTCGAGCCCGGCAGGTTGCTGATCGGGTCGTCGGGCAGGTACGACGGGTATTTCATCCCACCGATTTCGGCGACGATGTCGTCGGCGAGTTTCTTGGCCGAGTTCTCGTCGCGGGCTTGGTACACGGTGGCGCCGGCGCGCGACAGTTCGGTCATTCCGGTGTCGTCGAAGGTTTTCTGGCTGCGCTGCGGGTTGGCCATGAAGTGCAGGGCCCCGTGCGCGCCGTAGACCCCCGGCTGTGCGCTGGAACTGGCGTTCTTCGGTATCGGCAGGGTCCGCGCCTGCAGCCCGCTGGGGTCGATCTCGAGATCGGCGAGCTTGTCCACCGGCGTTGCCTGGAAGCCGTCCAGCGGCGGGATTTGCTTGTCGATCGTGGTGGTCGCCAGCCGGATCGCATCGTCGAGGTTGGTCTTGCGGTAGGCGACCTCGGCGAAGTCGATCAGCGCGTAGGTGCCGTGCGCCACGAACGTGAACACGTTCGAGCGTTTGTCCTCGTCAGAGCTCGAAAATGCGCGTATCTCAGGGCGATCCGGAATCGGTTGTGCCTGGCGCGGCGGGTTGTATTCGGTGGCTTCGTGTTCTGCATGGTCGGCCATCGCGTCGACGGCTTTCGTCGCGTCCTCCGGCGTGGCGAAGCGCACCACCACGTGCTTGAGCTTCGCCAGGCCGTTGGAGCCGATCTCGGACTCGGCGTTGGTTTTGAACCCGGTGATCAGGCCGCCGTCGTTGACCGCATTGGTGATCGCCACCCCGACGCCGGTGTCTTCAGAGAAATAGCTGAACCCGATGTCGTTCCCGATGGTCACGGCACCCGCGGCACCACCGGACTTGGTCAGCGCCGGATCGGCCTCGAACGGCACCGTCACCACATCGGCCAACCGGCGCGCCTCGACCAGGGCTCCTGCTTCCCGGGTTTTGGCGGTGCCCAGCGGTTCGCTGGGCTTGGTGGGGAAGTTGCCGGTGTCCAGCAGGCTGACGTTGACGTTCTGGTCGGCGTGCGGGTTGCGCACGCCGACGCCGGGGTAGACGGTGGTGCAGCCGGTGAGCAGGAGCAGCGACGTTGCCAGCGCGGTGGTGGCCGTGCGCGACACGGTGGGCCTCACGTGTTTCCTCTCCCGTCGGGCAGCTGGTTGGCTGGGGCTGCCGAGTTTCGGTGCTGCAAATTTACCTGGCGGCCCAGGGGCCGATTCACACAAATACGAGATTGGGACCCGACGCGGGGTCACGGCGCCGCCGCGATCGCCGGCTCGTAAGAAATCTCCCGGCCGTTCTGAACGATGCGCAACCCGCCGTGGGTCACCTCGTAGCGGGTCGGATCACGGTCGTTGATCGCGACGAAACCACCCGGCATCGGCTGGACGTGGCCGAGTTCGATGCCGGCGCCGTCGCTGACCCGGACGCCGCGGTAGTACAGGTGCTGAGCCGTGGTGGTGCAGACCACCGCCCTGGAGTACTCGGTGCGAACCACCAGTGCCGCACGATCACCCGAATCGCACCGCGCGCCGCCGGACAGAAAGCCCTGCTCGTCGGCGTCGGGGAGCAGCATGGCGAGGGTCGTGGTCGTCGCCGAGTTCGCTGATGTCGTGGTCGACGAGGTCGTGTCGAGTTGCGGGGCGGCGGTGTGAGCGGAGGGTGTTGTTGTGGTCGCTGCGGCGTGCTCACCGCTGTTGGAGCCCGCCAATCGGGTGCCGACCCACACCATGACGCCGAGGAGGAGAAGCCCGGCGACGACGAGCGCGGATATCAGTGCCACCGGCACAGCAGAGGCTGTCGGTGCGGGTTGTGGGCGTACCGGACGCGGGGGCGGGGGAGCGAAATGAGCCGGGGCGACGGAACCGGCGCGCTCCAGCGCGGCCGCGAACTCCGCACAGTTCGGAAAGCGTTGCGCCGGATCCTTGGCCAGAGCCCGGGCGAACACCGGGTCGAGGGCGGCCAGCTCGGGCTTGACCGAGGAGATCGGCGGCACGGGTGCGTGCAGGTGCCGGCTGATCACCACCGCCGGACTCGGATCATCGAACGGCGCGCTTCCGGCCAGCAGATGGTAGGCGGTGCCCGCCAGCGCGTACTGGTCGGCGCGACCGTCGATCGACTCGCCGGCCAACTGTTCGGGTGCGGCGTAGCTGAGCGTGCCCAACGTCATGTTGGTGGCGGTCAACCGCGTCGCGTCGCGCAATTCACGCGCGATCCCGAAGTCGGCCAGCAAGATTCGTCGTGACCCGAATTCTGGTCGGGTGAGAAGGATATTCGCGGGTTTCACGTCGCGGTGCAGCAGCCCGCGATGGTGGGCGAAATCGAGCGCCGCGGCGATCGCGGTGACGATCTCACCCACTTCCGCCCGCGGCATGCCGGCGGGGTAGCGCTCCCGCCGCAGCACCGAGGCGTCGGTGCCGTCGACGTAATCCATGGAAAGCCAGAGTTGACCGTCGAACTCGCCACGGTCGTGCACGCCGACGATGTGCGGGTGCCACAGCGACGCAGCGAGATCGGCCTCCCGCTCGAACCGGCGCCGATAGTTGTCGTCTGCGGAGAACGCCGCAGGCAGGATCTTCAGCGCATCGCTGCGGTTCAGGCGCGGGTGTTCGGCCAGATAGACCTCGCCCATTCCACCGGCGCCCAACAACCGAACGATGGTGAAACCGGCAAACGTGTCGCCCGCGGACAGCGGCATGGGCGGAGCGTACGCCGGAATCGGCGTTTTCACGGCGTCTTAGCGGGTCAAGTGGTTGACTGAGACGACACACGCTTTCGGTGCGAGGGTTTCGGTGGATGCTGCAGCGCAGCCGCGGGCAGGGACCCGATTCGGCAAGTATCAGCTCAACCGGTTGCTGGGCCGCGGCGGCATGGGCGAGGTCTACGAGGCCCTCGACACCGAGAAGGACCGCACCGTCGCCCTGAAGATCCTGCTGGAGACCTACTCCGCCGACCAGAGCTATCGACGGCGGTTCACCCGCGAGGCGCACGCCGCCGCCCAACTCGGTGAGCCGCACGTCATCCCGATCCACGACTGGGGTGAGATCGATGGCTGTCTGTACATCGACATGCGCCTGGTCGCGGGGACGAATCTGCGTGAGCTGCTGGAGAACGAACCGATGGATCCGGTCCGGGCGGTCAACATCTGCGCTCAGATCTCAGGCGCGCTCGACGCCGCGCACGCCCGAGGCGTCGTGCACCGCGACATCAAGCCCGAGAACGTCATCGTGGCCGACGGCGACTTCGCCTACCTGCTCGACTTCGGTATCGCCGAGCAAGCCGGCGACACCCGGTTGACCAAGACCGGGATGGCGGTGGGATCGATGGCCTATATCGCTCCCGAACGCCTCACCGGTGAGCCCACCACCGCGGCGGTCGACATCTACGGACTGGCTTGTGTCCTGTTCGAATGTCTCACCGGGCGAGCGCCGTTCATCGCCGCGACCATGGCCACGCTGATGACCGAGCACCTCTACACTCCACCGCCGTCAGCGCACGCGATCAACCCGCGAATCCCGGTCGCCTTCGACGAGGTCATCGCCCGCGGCATGGCCAAAGAACCCGACGACCGCTACGGCAGCGCGGGGGCGCTGGCGCGCGCCGCGGAGCGGGCACTCACTCCGCCCCAGCAACGAGCCGTCGCCAGCGCCTATCCGACCGCCCCCGCACCACCACCCGCCGCGTACCCGACCGCACCCTGGTCGCCTCCGGCGCCGGCCCCTGCACCAGCGCCTTCCGGTCCGGGTCGGCGCTGGGTGGTGCCGGTGGTGATTGCGACAGCGGCGTTGCTGCTGGCGGTGACCGGCATCGGTATCGGGCTGTGGGTGAGTTCCGAACGCCACAAACCGGCCACCACGACCTCCGCTACACCGTTGCAGACGGCCACCACCTCGGCCGAGGCACCGACGACGTCGCTGCCGGTGCCGCCGCCGGGCATCCGCGGCCCCGATGCGCTCGGCGTGAACTGCGACGCCGGCTACGTCCACCCGCCGGGCAACGTGTTCGGCAGCCGCGCGGTCCGCGGATCGGCGGCTACCAGTTGCTTTTTCACCAGCAACGTGCTCGACGCCTACTGGGCGGCAGGACAACCCGACCGGGCACCCCGCGACCTCGCCGTGCGCGGCTCGCGCCCGTGCGGAGAAGCCGGCGACAAGAATTGCCGGGGTGAGAACTTCGTCATGCACTGCACCGCCGGCGACGACTGGATCACCTGCGAGGGCGGAAACGACGCGCGTGTCTACCTCTATTAGGACCCGGTTCGCCGCGCTGGCCGTCGCACTGTTGCTGACGGTGACCACCGGGTGCGACCGGAGGACTGAACCGACCCCCGCCGAACCTACGACCACCTCCGCCGCGTCGCCGCTCCCGCCGCCGACCCCGCTGGCCACCGCCTTCACCGCCCTGCTCGACACCCTGCCGCCCGGGCAGGTCGGGCTGGCCGTGCACGCCGGGGACACCGACCTGAGCTTCGGGGACTGGACCGTCGGCCCGGCCTGGTCGACGATCAAGGTCCCGATCTCCATCGCCGCGTTGCGCGTCGACGCCGCCACCGCGACCCCGCTGATCACCCGCGCCATCACCGCCTCCGACAACGACGCCGCGATGGCGCTGTGGCAGCTGCTCGGCGACCCGGCCGCCGCCGGTGAGCAGGTCCACGAGGTGCTCTCCGAGGCCGGCAGCGGCGACACCGTCGTGCAGACCGAACAGGTCTACCCGCCCTACAGCCCGTTCGGCCAGACCCGCTGGACTGGGCTCGACGCCGCCCGCTTCGCCTTCGGCCTGCCGTGCGTCCCAGATGCCGAGCCGGTGCTGACCGAGATGCGCCGCATCGTCCCCGGGCAGCGCTGGGGACTGGCCGGCGCCGACACCGCCAGCAAAGCCGGCTGGGGGCCGCTGCGCGACGGCGGCTACCTGTTGCGCCAGCTCGCGGTGGTGACCAACGCCGCCGGAACCGTCGGTGTCGCGCTGGCCGTCCAGCCCGACGACGGCAGCCACGACACCGCCGTGGCCATGCTCGACGCGCTGGGGCAGTGGACTCGCAGCCACGCCGACGAGCTGCCCGGCGGGCGGTGCTGAGCGGCCGGCCGTGGAACGGGCCGGTCACGTGCCCGCGGGTGCCCCGACTTATGCGCGGCTCACTGCGACAGGTCGATGACGGTCAGGGCTGAATCCAGCCCCGCGAAGTCTCCGGCGTTGCGGGTCAACAACATCAGACCGTGCCGGGCGGCGGTGGCCGCCATCTGTAGGTCCATCCGTCGGGCGCGAGGATTCCGCCCGCCGCGACGGACCAACGTCGCCAACGCCCCGTAGTACTCGGTGGTGGGGATGTCGAACGGCAACACCTCGAACACGTCGAGGGTGTGCTGCACGCGTTGACGGCGGCGCATCTGTTCCAGGGGATCGTCCGCGGCGGTGACGCCGTACTGCAACTCCGCGATCGTGATCACCGAGACCGCCACCTCGTCGGCGTACCGGCCCAATTGTTGTGTAGTCGGCGGGGTGATCACCGCCGACGTATCGAGGAGAGCGCGACGTGGCTCCTCAGCCATCCCGCGTCCACGGGTCGTCGGGGGTATCCGGGTCGCCTTCGCGGATGTCGTGCCACCACCGTTGTGCCTCCTCGTCGGAGAGGGGGCTCGCGGTGAGCGCGGCGAGGGCCTCTGCTGCGGGCACGAATCGACGGCGGGTCGTCGCCCGATGCGGGATCACGTCGGCCACCGGCCGACCGCTGACCGTGACCACGAACGACTCGCCTGCTGCTACCCGCCGCATGACGGCGGCGTTGTCGTTCCGGAGGTCGGATTGCCGGATCTCGGTGCCCATAGCGCAATCATAGCGTTATCATAGCGGTGGATTCTTGTCTCGCCGTGGCGACTCCTTGGGGCGGACCCGCAGCCACGCTGGCGGGCGGTGCTGAGCGGCTACCGTGGAGCCCATGCGTGCGGGTCTGTCGATGCTGGCGGCTGTGGCCGCGGTGATGATCACGACCGCCGCACCGGCGGTCGCCGACGTGCCCCCGGTCAGCCCGGCCGCCCAGGCCGACGGCCTGCTCGACGTGCGCAGCGTGGTCCCCGACGCGATCGTCGACCTGCGCTACGCCACCACCAACAACTTCACCGGCGTGCAGCTCTACCCCGCCGACGCCCGCTGCCTGGTCCATGAGTCGATGGGCGACGGGCTGGCCACCGCGGCGCAGCAGCTGCGCGCCGGCGGCGAGCGGCTGGTGTTCTGGGACTGCTACCGCCCGCACGCCGTGCAGGTCCGGATGTTCCAGGTGGTGCCCGACCCCGCCTGGGTCGCCCGCCCCGGCGACTACGCCCGCAGCCACGAGGCCGGCCGTTCGGTCGACGTCACCCTCGCCGGCCCGCAGCACTGCCCGGCCGGCCGGACCGGAATCTGCCTGGCCGACATGGGCACCGGTTTCGACGACTTCACTCCGCGCGCGCACGCCGACGCCACCGACGGGGTCTCGCCGGCCGCCCAGCGCAACCGCGCCCGGCTGCGCTCGGCGATGAACGCCGGCGGGCTGAGCGTCTACTCCGGGGAGTGGTGGCACTTCGACGGACCCGGCGCCGGGGTGGACCGCCCGTTCCTGCGCGCCGGGGTCAACTGAGGCGAAACCTCCCGGCTCTCCGCCGCGCCCGCTATCGTTCCGGGCATGGCTGTGAAGGATTCCCGTGAAGTCGTCATCGAAGCCTCCCCCGAGGAGATCCTCGACGTGATCGCCGCTGTGGAGACCGTTCCGACGTGGTCGCCGCAGTACAAGAGCGCGGAGGTGCTCGACAGCTACGACGACGGACGCCCCCGCCAGGTCAAGATGACCATCAAGGCCGCCGGGCTCACCGACGAGCAGGTCGTGGAGTACACCTGGAGCGACAACGCGGTCAGCTGGACGCTGGTGTCGGCCGGGCAACTGCGCTCCCAGGACGCCAAGTACACGCTGACCCCGCAGGGCGACAAGACCAAGGTTCGCTTCGACATCGACGTCGACCCCTCGGTGCCGATCCCCGGCTTCCTGCTGAAACGAACCATGAAGGGCGCCATGGAAACCGCCACCGACGGTCTGCGCAAGCAGGTCCTCAAGGTCAAGAAGGGCTGACCGCCCGACACGTTCACGACCGGTTCGACGAATGCGAGCCGACGCCGTGATAAAGGGCTACCCTCGGCGTAGTGGCTGTTCGAGCATCGCGTGAAGTCGTCATCGACGCGCCGCGGGAGCTGATCCTGAAGGCGCTGGCCGACGTGGAATCGCTGGCGTCGTGGTCACCGCTGCACAAGCGGGTGGAAGTGCTCGACACCTACGCTGACGGCCGCCCGCACCACGTGCGGGCCACCATCAAGATCCTCGGGCTGGTCGACAAGGAACTGCTGGAATACCACTGGGGTCCCGACTGGGTGGTCTGGGACGCCAAATCCACCTACCAGCAGCGCGGCCAGCACGTCGAGTACAACCTGTTCGACGAGGGCGTCAACCGCACCCGGGTCCGCTTCGACATCACCGTCGAACCCTCCGGGCCGATCCCCGGCTTCGTCGTCAAACGCGCCAGCAACGTGGTGTTGCAGATCGCCACCGAGCAGCTCAGCAAACAGGTGATGCGCGCGGTGCGCGCCCGCACCGGGGCGCCGGCGCCACTCAACGAGCCGAGCGAAGCGCCGACAGCCGAGCCAACCCCTCATCGACGGTTTCGTCACGCTTACAGAAGGTGAAGCGCACCAGGTGATTCCACTCGCCGAAGTGCGGTATCGCCGGATCACAGAACGCCGCCATCGGGATCGCCGCGACCCCCACCTGCTCGGGTAGCCGCGCGCAGAACTCCGCACCGTCGTCGTAACCCAGCGGGCGCGGGTCGGCGCACAGGAAATAGGTGCCGACGCTGTCGTGCACGTCGAACCCGATGTCGCGCAAGCCCGCGGCCAGCCGGTCGCGGCGGGTCTGGAACGCCGCGCGTTGCGCCTCCACCCAGTCGTCCTCGGTGTCGAGGGCCAACGCCACCGCAGGCTGGAACGGCGCCCCACCGGAGTAGGTGACGTACTGCTTGGCGGCGCGCACCCCGGCGATGAGCTCCGCGGGCCCGCACGCCCAGCCGATCTTCCAGCCGGTGCAGCTGAACATCTTCGCCGCGCTGGAGATGCTGACGGTGCGCTGGGCCATCCCGTCGAACCCGGCCAGCGGGTGATGGGCGTGCTCGCCGGGGGAGGAGAACACCAGCCGCTCGTAGACCTCGTCGGTGATCACCAGCAGGTCCGCGGCCACGGCGAGCTCGGCGATCGCAGCCAACTCGGCCGGGCTGAACACCGCGCCGGTCGGGTTGTGCGGGGAGTTGACGATCAGCGCGCGGGTGCGCGGGGTGACCGCGGCGCGCAGCGCGTCGGCGTCCAAGGCGAAACCGTTGCCGTCGCGCACCAGCGGCACCGCCACCCGGTGCGCGCCGGCCATGGCGATGGCCGGGGAGTAGGAGTCGTAGAACGGCTCGATCACCAGCACTTCCGAGCCCGGCTCGACCAGCCCGATCATCGCGCAGGCGATCGCCTCGGTGGCCCCGACGGTCACCAGGATCTCGGTGTCCGGGTCGTGCTCGACGCCGTAATGGCGGCGGCGCTGCGCGGCGATGGCCCGGCGCAGCTCGGGCGTGCCCATCCCGGGCGGGTACTGGTTGTGCCCTTCGGCGATGGCGTCGCGGGCGGCGGCCAGCATCGCCGGCGGGCCGTCCTCGTCGGGGAAACCCTGCCCGAGGTTCACCGCGCCCACCCGCGCGGCCAGCGCCGACACCTCGGCGAACACCGTGGTGGCGGTGTAGGGCTGCAGCCGGGAGACCGTCATGGCTTCCGAGGGTAGAGCGGGCGCGGAGGTGAGGCGACCGGTACCCGTCGGCCCCGGCGACCGGTGTCCGTCGGCCCCGGCGACCACTACCCGCGACCAACCAACAGGTTGATCGGCCCCTGCTGTTAGCCTGGTCGGGCAGGTACTAACCTCCCAACAGAGCATCCGGCAACACAGGGATTGGAAGAAGACAGTCATGTCCGAAGAAGCCTTTATCTACGAGGCGATCCGCACGCCGCGCGGTAAGCAGAAGAACGGCTCACTGACCGAGGTCAAGCCCCTCAACCTGGTCGTCGGCCTGGTCGACGAGCTGCGGTCGCGCTTCCCCGACCTCGACGAGAACCTGATCAGCGACGTCATCCTCGGGGTGGTCTCCCCGGTCGGCGACCAGGGCGGCGACATCGCCCGCACCGCGGTGCTGGCCGCCGGGCTGCCCGAGACCACCGGCGGGGTGCAGCTCAACCGGTTCTGCGCCTCCGGCCTGGAGGCCGTCAACACCGCCGCGCAGAAGGTGCGCTCCGGCTGGGACGACCTGGTGCTCGCCGGCGGTGTCGAGTCGATGAGCCGGGTGCCGATGGGCTCCGACGGCGGCGCCTGGGCCACCGACCCCGAGACCAACTACCAGGTGGGCTTCGTGCCGCAGGGCATCGGCGCCGACCTGATCGCCACCATCGAGGGCTTCTCCCGCGAGGACGTCGACGCCTTCGCGCTGCGCAGCCAGGAGAAGGCCGCCGCGGCCTGGTCGGGCGGCTACTTCGCCAAGTCCGTCGTGCCGGTGCGCGACCAGAACGGCCTGGTCATCCTCGACCACGACGAGCACATGCGCCCCGACACCACCCTGGAGGGCCTGGGCAAGCTGCGCACCGCCTTCGACGGCATCGGTGAGATGGGCGGCTTCGACGCGGTGGCGCTGCAGAAGTACCACCAGGTGGAGAAGATCAACCACGTCCACACCGGCGGCAACAGCTCCGGCATCGTCGACGGCGCCGCGCTGGTGCTCGTCGGCAGTGAGAAGGCCGGCAGCTCGCAGGGCCTGACCCCGCGGGCGCGCATCGTGGCCACCGCCACCAGCGGCGCCGACCCGGTCATCATGCTGACCGGCCCCACCCCGGCCACCCGCAAGGTGCTCGACCGGGCCGGGCTGACCGTCGACGACATCGACCTGTTCGAGCTCAACGAGGCGTTCGCGTCGGTGGTGCTGAAGTTCCAGAAGGACCTGAACATCCCCGACGAGAAGCTCAACGTCAACGGTGGCGCCATCGCGATGGGCCACCCGCTCGGAGCGACCGGCGCCATGATCACCGGCACCATGGTCGACGAGCTGGAGCGCCGGGGTGCCCGCCGTGCGCTGATCACACTGTGCGTCGGCGGTGGCATGGGCGTGGCCACCATCATCGAGCGAGTCTGAGAGGGATTCGAACAACCATGGCAGAGAACACCATTCAGTGGGACAAGGATGCCGACGGCATCGTCACCCTGACGTTGGACGACCCGACCGGCTCGGCCAACGTGATGAACGAGCACTACACCGAGTCGATGGACAAGGCCGTGGAACGCCTTGTGTCCGAAAAGGACTCGATCACCGGCGTGGTCATCACCAGCGCCAAGAAGACCTTCTTCGCCGGCGGTGACCTCAAGGCGATGATCCAGGTCGGCCCGGAGAACGCCCAGCAGGCGTTCGACCAGGTCGAGCACATCAAGAAGGCGCTGCGCACCCTGGAGACCCTGGGCAAGCCCGTCGTGGCGGCCATCAACGGCGCGGCGCTGGGCGGTGGCCTGGAGATCGCGCTGGCCTGTCACCGCCGCATCGCCGCCGACGTCAAGGGCTCGGTGATCGGCCTGCCCGAGGTGACCCTCGGCCTGCTGCCCGCCGGGGGCGGGGTGACCCGCACCGTGCGGATGTTCGGCATCCAGAAGGCCTTCATGGAGGTGCTGTCCCAGGGCACCCGGTTCAAGCCGGCCAAGGCCAAGGACGTCGGCCTGGTCGACGAACTGGTCGACACCGTCGAGGAACTGGTGCCCGCCGCCAAGGCCTGGATCAAGGCCAACCCCGAAGGCGGCGTGCAGCCGTGGGATGTCAAGGGCTACAAGATCCCCGGCGGCACCCCGAGCTCGCCCGGGCTGGCCTCGATCCTGCCGTCGTTCCCGGCGCTGCTGAAGAAGCAGCTCAAGGGTGCGCCGATGCCCGCGCCGCGGGCCATCCTCGACACCGCCGTCGAGGGGGCGCAGGTCGACTTCGACACCGCCAGCCGCATCGAGAGCCGGTACTTCACCTCGCTGGTCACCGGCCAGGTCGCCAAGAACATGATCCAGGCGTTCTTCTTCGACCTGCAGCACATCAACGGCGGCGGCAGCCGGCCCGACGGCATCGCGCAGACCCCGATCAAGAAGATCGGGGTGCTCGGCGCCGGGATGATGGGTGCGGGCATCGCCTATGTGTCGGCCAAGGCCGGCTACGACGTCGTCCTCAAGGACGTCTCGCTGGAGGCGGCCCAGAAGGGCAAGGGCTACTCGGAGAAGCTCGAGGAGAAGGCGCTGTCCCGCGGGCGGACCACCGAGGAGAAGTCCAAGGCGCTGCTGGACAAGATCACTCCGACCGCCGACGCCGCCGACCTCGCCGGCGTGGACTTCGTGATCGAGGCCGTCTTCGAAAGCCAGGACCTCAAGCACAAGGTGTTCCAGGAGATCGAGGACGTCGTCGAGTCCAACGCGGTGCTCGGGTCCAACACCTCCACGCTGCCCATCACCGGTCTGGCGACCGGGGTGAAGCGGCAGGAGGACTTCATCGGGATCCACTTCTTCTCGCCGGTCGACAAGATGCCGCTGGTGGAGATCATCAAGGGCGAGAAGACCTCCGATGAGACCCTGGCCCGGGTGTTCGACTACGTGCTGGCGATCCGCAAGACGCCGATCGTGGTCAACGACAGCCGCGGCTTCTACACCTCCCGGGTGATCGGCACCTTCATCAACGAAGCGCTGGCGATGCTCGGTGAGGGCGCGGAGCCGGCCAGCATCGAGCAGGCCGGCAGCCAGGCCGGCTACCCGGCGCCGCCGCTGCAGCTCTCCGACGAGCTCAACCTCGAGCTGATGCACAAGATCGCCGTCGCGACCCGCGAGGGCGTGGAGGCCGAGGGCGGCACCTACGAGAAGCAGATGAACGAGATCGTCGTCGAGAAGATGATCGAGATCGGGCGTCCGTCGCGGCTCAAGGGCGCGGGCTTCTACGAGTACGTCGACGGCAAGCGCACCGGGCTGTGGCCGGGGCTGCGCGAGGTGTTCAAGTCCGGCTCCGCGGAGATCCCGCTGCAGGACATGATCGACCGGATGCTGTTCGCCGAGGCGCTGGAGACCCAGAAATGCCTCGACGAGGGTGTGCTGACATCGACCGCCGACGCCAACATCGGCGCGATCATGGGGATCGGGTTCCCGCCGTGGACCGGCGGCACCCACCAGTACATCGTCGGCTACCCGGGCGGGCAGGCCGGGTTCGTCGAGCGGGCCAAGGAGTTGGCCGCCAAGTACGGCGACCGGTTCAACCCGCCGAAGTCGCTGCTGTAGGAACGTTTACGTCTGGAGCCCCCCACGCCGCTGGTGTGGGGGGCTCCGGCGTTTGGGGGGTGTGGGGTGCGCTGACGCTGCGCCCCACTCTCGAGCGTGCGCACAGGTTCACGCTCGCGCTCGAATGTGAACCTATGCGCACGTTGGGCGGTGTGCGTTGGGTGGGAGCGGTTGGGAGACCCCGCGGCGCCGCGGCCCGCCTGCCTCGAACGTGAACCTATGTTCACGCTGGAGCGCGAGCGTGAACGTCTGCTCACGTTCGGGCCCGAATATGTACGCCGGGCCGCCACGAACTCCGGTTGGTCGGTCTACGACCCGTCAGCGAGGCTCCGTACGCGCTTTGGCGGATGTTCTTTTGTCTACGTCATCAGACAGTTGATTCAACCGAATGGGCCGTGGTTTTCCGCGTCCCGAGTCAGGAGACGGATGATGACGATCTTGAAGCCCTTGTATGTCCTGGTCGCGGTGATGCTGGGTGCTGGATTTCTCCTGATCGGTACCCCGCCTCCAGCGAGCGCCGAATCATACTGCAGCTATCCGGATTCGAGCTATATTTTGTTTGACTCACCGGACTGCGTTGAGCCGTGGTTTCCGGATCCGTTTATGAACGGATGGCACGATTACTACTGGAACTACCACTTCTGCCCTCCTGACCAGGTTGACCCTGAAGACCGGGATTGGCCATCGTGCCCGGCGCCGCCGCCAACGCCCAACACGCGTGAATGGTTCGACCAGCCCAGCGAACCAGAGGCCGAGCCCTGCCCCGATGGGCAAGAGCGAACTGCGGATGGCCAGTGCCCGGCACCGGCGCCGCAGGGATGTCCGCCCGGAAAAGATGACGTCAACGGTCAGTGCCTGAACCCGTGCCCCGATGGGCAGTCGCGCAACTCAGGCGGTGAATGCGTGGCGCCACCTGGCTGCCCGCCCGGACAAGAGATCGGCTGGGGAGGTCAGTGCGAGCCGATCAAGACGTCGGAGGGCTGCCCGCCCGGGAAAGAAGACTGGAATGGACAGTGCGTCGACCCCTGCCCTGAGGGCATGGAGCACGAATGGGGAGTCGGCTGTGTCGTCAAAAAGGATTCGGCACCACCCGCGTCCCCGCCCAGTCAACCGCAGAATCACGGCTGCCAACTCTGGCCATTCGCACCCAAGCCGTTCCCGATCGGCACGCCATGCCCGCTGGGGATGATTGACACCGGCCCGATGTGATCGGCCTGCGGGCCGGTCGCACGCCCCGCACGCCCTGGATGCCCAACGTGCGCATAGGTTCACGCTCGCGCTCGAATGTGAACCTATGCGCACGTTGGGGGGTGAGCGGTTGGGTTGTGTGCCGTTGGGTTCTTGGGCGGTGAGCGGTTGGGTTGTGGGCGGTTGACCGGTTGGGCGGTGAGTGGTCGGGGAGACCTCGCGGCGCCGCGGCCCGCCTGCCTCGAACGTGAACCTATGTTCACGCTGGAGCGCGAGCGTGAGCCTGTGCGCACGCTCGGCGGTGGGGCCCGGCGGTGGGGCCCGGCGGGGAGAGCTCGGCGGTGGGGCGCTAAAGACTCCACCACCTCGAACTGTGGGCGAATCGCGGCGGGGCCAGCGAGTGTGACGTACGCCACAAAAACTCGCGCGAGGCTGGATGTCCAACAGTGTTGGCCTGCGGTTATGCTCGGGCAGCGCGGCACAGCGGCCGCCCGGCCCGACCGGTGAGGCGGGTATCGCCCAGACACTTAAATAAGCTAATCTAACTCTCGCGTTGCCCCGGAGCCGCGGTGATGGGACAACGGCGGATGGCCTACGGGCGGTCGACCCACACATGCAACCAGCGACTCAGGACGGGGTAGCCAATTGAGTGTGCTCAAACGCACGTGGATGCCACTCGTCATCGTGATCGTCGCTCTCGTCACGGGGTTCACCGTCCACCGTATCCACGGCTTCTTCGGCGTCGACGGGCCCGGCGGGACTTCCAGCCCGGTCTTCGACGACACCCAACCGTTCAACCCCAAGGTGGTCACCTACGAGATCTTCGGTCCGCCCGGCGCCGTCGTCGACATCAACTACCTCGACCTCGACGCCCAACCCCAGCGGGAGAACGGCGCGGTGCTGCCGTGGTCGCTCACCCTGGAATCGACGAATCCGGCGGTCAGCCCGAACATCGTCGCGCAGGGTGAGCCCGACAACCTCGGCTGCCGCATCATCGTCGACGACGAGGTCAAAGACGAGAACGTCACCACCGGGATCCACGCTCAAACCTTCTGTCTGGTGAAATCCGCATGAGCAACAAGCATTCGGCGGCGGTCGAGCCCCGACCGACCGCGAAACGCGACCGCATCCCGCTGTGGATCCGCCGGCTGGCGGTGCCGATCCTGCTGGCCTGGGTGGCCGGCATCGTGGTGCTCAACGTCATCGTGCCGCAGCTGGAAGTGGTCGGCGAGATGCGCACGGTGTCGATGACGCCGGACAACGCGCCCTCGATGATCGCGATGAAGCGCGTCGGCGAGGTGTTCGACGAATTCAAGTCCAACAGCTCGGTGATGATCGTGCTCGAGGCCGACCGACCGCTCGGCGACCAGGACCACGAGTTCTACGACCGGATGGTCGCCAACCTGCGCGAGGACACCGAGCACGTCGAACACGTCCAGGACTTCTGGGGTGACCCGCTGACCGCGTCCGGTTCGCAGAGCTCGGACAACATGGCCGCCTACGTCCAGGTGTATCTGAGCGGTAACCAGGGCGAGAGCCTGGCCAACGAGTCGGTGCGCGCCGCCCAGAAGATCGTCGCCGACACCCCCGACCGCCCCGAGGGACTGGCGGTCTACGTCACCGGCCCGGCGGCGCTCTCAGCCGACCAGCACATCGCCGGTGACCGCAGCATGCAGATGATCCTCGGCGTCACCTTCATCGTGATCACGGTCATGATGCTGTTCGTCTACCGCTCGATCGTGACCGTTCTGATCGTGCTCGGCACGGTGGTGATGTCGCTGTCGGCGGCGCGCGGCGTGGTGGCCTTCCTGGGCTACCACGAAATCATCGGGCTCTCCACGTTCGCGACGAACCTTTTGGTGACGCTGGCGATCGCCGCCTCCACCGACTACGCGATCTTCCTGATAGGCCGATATCAGGAGGCCAGAGGCCGGGGCATGGATCGGGTCGCGGCCTTCTACGACATGTACCACGGCAGCGGCCACGTCATCCTGGGCTCCGGGCTGACGATCGCCGGCGCCACATTCTGTCTGCACTTCACCAACCTGCCGTACTTCCGGTCGCTGGGTATCCCGCTGGCGATCGGCATGGTCACCGTGGTGGCGGCGGCGCTGACCATGGGCGCCGCGGTGGTCGCGATCGCCAGCCGGTTCGGGCTGCTGGAACCCAAGCGCATGATGCGGGTCCGCGGCTGGCGCAAGCTCGGCGCGGCGATCACCCGGTGGCCGGGACCGATCCTGGTGGCCACCGTCGGGCTGTCGATGATCGGGCTGCTCACCCTGCCCGGGTACCGCACCAGCTACAACGACCGTGAGTATCTGCCCGCCGACCTGCCGGCCAACGTCGGGTACGCGGCCGCGGACCGGCACTTCCCGCAGGCGCGGATGAACCCCGAGTTGCTGCTGATCGAGACCGACCACGACATGCGCAACCCGTCGGACTTCCTGGTCATCAACAAGATCGCCAAGGCCATCTTCCAGGTGGAGGGCATCGGGCGGGTGCAGTCGATCACCCGGCCGCTGGGCACCCCGATCGAGCACACCTCGATCCCGTTCCAGATCTCGATGAACGGCGTCACCCAGAAGATGAATGAGACCTACCAGCAGAAGATGATGTCGGACATGCTCAAACAGGCCGACGACATCCAGGTGACGATCGACACGATGGAAGAGATGCATTCCATCACCACCGACATCGCGGCCACCACCCACAGCATGGTCACCAAGATGCATTCGATGGTTCACGACATCGAGGGCATGCGCGACGCGCTGGCCGACTTCGACGACTTCTTCCGGCCGATCCGCAACTACTTGTACTGGGAGCCACACTGTTTCGACATCCCGGTCTGCTGGTCGCTGCGGTCGATCTTCGATGCGCTCGACGGCGTCGACGTGATGACCGAGGACTTCAGCGACATCCTGCCTGACATGGACCGACTCGATGAGTTGATGCCGCAGATGGTCGCGCTGATGCCGCGGATGATCTCGACGATGAAGAACATGAAGACCTACATGCTGACCATGTACCAGACCCAGAAGGGTCTGCAGGATCAGATGAACGCGATGCAGGAGAACTCGACCGCCATGGGCAAGGCGTTCGACGAGTCGAAGAACGACGACTCGTTCTACCTACCGCCGGAGGCCTTCGACAACCCCGACTTCAAACGCGGGATGAAGATGTTCCTCTCGCCCGACGGTCATGCGGTGCGGTTCATCATCTCCCACGAGGGCGACCCGATGTCCCCGGAGGGGATCAAGCACATCGAGCCGATCAAGACCGCGGCCAAGGAGGCGATCAAGGGAACCCCGCTGGAGGGCTCGACGATCTATCTGGCCGGCACCGCGGCGACGTTCAAGGACATGTCGGAAGGGTCGGCGATCGACCTGATGATCGCGGGGCTGGCCTCGCTGGCGCTGATCTTCATCATCATGCTGATCATCACCCGCGCCATCGTGGCCGCGGCGGTGATCGTCGGGACGGTCGCGGTTTCCCTGGGCGCCTCGTTCGGGCTCTCCGTGCTGTTCTGGCAGCACATCCTGGGCATCGACCTGCACTGGATGGTGCTGGCGATGTCGGTCATCATCCTGTTGGCCGTCGGCGCCGACTACAACCTGCTGCTGGTGGCGCGATTCCGCGAAGAGGTCTACGCCGGGATGAAGACCGGCATCATCCGAGCCATGGGCGGGACCGGATCCGTCGTCACCGCAGCGGGTTTGGTGTTCGCCTTCACGATGATGTCGATGGCGGTCTCCGAGCTGGTCGTCATCGGACAGGTCGGGACGACGATCGGTCTGGGTCTGCTCTTCGACACCCTGGTGGTGCGTTCGTTCATGACCCCGTCGATCGCGGTGCTGCTGGGCCGCTGGTTCTGGTGGCCGCAGAAGCCCTGGGAATTCGAGCCGCCGCCCGACCCGGTCCCGGCCGAGGAAGCTCGGACCGAGCAGCTGGCGGTGGGAAAGGCGTAAGTAGGGCCTGACCCCTCACTCGCCGGGGATCAGCACCGGCTTGATGATCTCCCCGGCCAGGGCGCGCTGCTCGGCGGTATTGATCTCCGACAGCGGCAGGGTGGTCACGAGCCGGTCGAACGGCAGCTTCCCCGCCTGCCACAGCCCGATGAGTCGCGGGATGAAGACCTGCGGATCGACGCTGCCCTCCAAGATGCCGGTGAGGGTCTTGCCTGCGGCAAGCGCCGTGGGCGCCAACACCAGATCCGATTGCTGCACCCCGACCAGACCCAGCACACCGCGGGCGGGAAGGGCGTCGACGACGGCGGTGATGACCGCGGGCAGCCCGGTGGTATCCAGGCCGTAGCGCGGCGCGAGCGCAGCGATCTGCTCGGTAAGGTCACCGGCCGCACCGTCGATGGCGTGGGTGGCGCCGAATTCGCTTGCCAGCGCGAGGCGGTCGGCGTTGATGTCGACGGCGATGATCGGCCCCGCGCCGACGGCGTTGGCGGCCATCACCGCCGAGAGTCCGACCGCACCCGTCCCGGTGATCACCACCCCGTCACCGGGGCGCACGTCGAGGGCCTCGAGGATGGCGCCGGCGCCGGTCTGCACGCCGCAGGCCAGCGGCGCCAGCATCGCCAGCGGCAGGCTCGGGTCGACGACGACGGCGTTCTTCGCGTCGACCAGTGCGTGGGTGGCGAACGAGGACTGGCCGAACCACCGTCCCGCCACCGGCGTTCCGGCACCGTCGACGTGGCTCACCGACCCGTCCAGTGCGGGCCCGCCGAGGTTGCGCGGGAAGAACGTGTCGCAGTACGCCGGGTGTGCGCCACGGCAATTCGCGCACGTTCCGCACGAGTCGAAGCTGAGCACGACGTGATCGCCGACCGCGACGGTCTCGACCGCCGAGCCGACCGCCTCGACCACTCCGGCGCCTTCGTGCCCGAGCACGATCGGCGGTGCACCGAAACCGATCTGGGCGCGCGGCAACACATCGGTGTGGCAGTGCCCGACGGCGGCGACCTTGACCAGGATCTGATGCGGCCCGGGGTCGGCGAGGTCGAGGTCCTCGATCGTGAACGGGCCCTGCGGGTCGCGGAGCACGGCCGCTTGAATTCTCATGGCTTACCCGTGCGCTCCCGATGCTTGCACCCCGGCCAGCAGCACGGCCGGCGCTTGCCCTCGGCCAACTCTTCGCCGGTGCGGCGGATACGGCGTTGGCGGGTCGCGGCCTGCTTGGCGTCCTCGACCCAGCAGATGAACTCGTTGCGGGCCAGCGGCGTGATGTCACGCCAGGCCGCCAGGAGCGCGGGCTCCGCGGCCAGCGCCTCGCGCAGATCGTCGGGGAGCGCGTGTACGACCCCGCCGGGAACCGAGCCGCTACTCATGGAAGGAAACCTAGCAGCAGAGGCGCCGCGCGGTCAGCGTTGTGCGGCAGCCTGCTCGACGACGTAGCTCAGGTCGGGGCAGTAGGTGGTGATCGACAGGCCCAGGAACTGCCACTTCTGAGCCTCGGTGCTGTGCCGGTCGAGGTTCTTGCTCAGAAACGCGATCGACTCCGCGGCGTTGGCGTCCAGGTGGGTGCCCAACCGGTGGCAGGTGATCTTGGCCAGGTAGGCGTTCTTGTCCTTCGGCGCGTAGATGCCGTAGGTCTGCAACTGCCGGTTGAACTGGCTGTCGACGTCGTCGGCGTGCGCCGGGACGGCCAGCGTGAGCGGCAGCGCCGCCAGCGCCGCGACCACCGTTGCGCGTATGGCCCTCATCGGATCCACACCGACGGGTCGTCCGGCGGGTAGTTCATGCAGTTCTCGGTCTCCTTGGCGGCGACGCCCTTGTTGTTGAAGAAGATCTTGCCGTGGTTAGGCCAGTCGAACACCAGCGTGTCGTGGTAGATGTTCGTGGCCATCTCCTCGGAGTAGGCGCGACGCTCGGCCGGGCTGATCGAGAAAAACCAGTGGAACTTGTCGCGGGTACGCCGCTGCACGTCGGGCGACTTGTTGTTGTAGTCGGCCATGTAGCGGTCGTAGTAGATCGGGGTGAAGTCGCGGGCCGCGGCCAGGATCTGCTCGGCGGTGCAGTCGGTGGCGATGATCCGCCGCGGGATCGGGTAGTCCTCGGTCGAGTCGGCCGCCGCGACCCCGCTGAACAGCGGAGCGGCGATGCCCAGCGCCAGCGCAGCACCGGCGGCACGCAGCACACGCTTGGTCGTCGTCGTCATAGGGGAATGTTAGCCGATCTCACCTTCTGCTGTCTCCCCCGGGGCGGGGGCTGATTGTGTTAGATCGCCGGCCCCAACAGGTCGTCGGCGTCCTTGATCACATAGCCGTAGCCCTGCTCGGCGAGGAACCGCTGCCGGTGCGCGGCGTAGTCGGCGTCCAGGCTGTCCCGGGAGACCACCGAGTAGAACATCGCGCCGCCGCCGCCGGCCTTGGGCCGCAGCAACCGGCCCAGCCGCTGCGCCTCCTCCTGCCGCGACCCGAACGTGCCCGACACCTGCACCGCCACCGCCGCCTCGGGCAGGTCGATGGAGAAGTTGGCGACCTTGGAGACCACCAGCGTGGAAATCTCCCCGCGCCGGAACGCGTCGAACAGCGCCTCCCGCTCGGCGGTCTTGGTCGAACCCTGGATCACCGGGGCGTCCAATTGCTCGCCGAGCTCCTCCAGCTGGTCGAGGTAGGCCCCGATCACCAGGGTCTGCTCGTCGGGGTGGGCGGCCAGGATCGCCTTGACCACCGCCACCTTGGAGTGCGCGGTGGAGCACAGCTTGTAGCGCTCCTCGGGCTCGGCGGTCGCGTAGAGCATCCGCTCGTTGTCGGTCATCGTCACCCGCACCTCGACGCACTCGGCCGGTGCGATCCAGCCCTGCGCCTCGATGTCCTTCCACGGCGCGTCGTAGCGCTTCGGCCCGATCAGCGAGAACACGTCGCCCTCGCGGCCGTCCTCGCGGATCAAGGTGGCCGTCAGCCCCAGCCGCCGCCGCGACTGCAGATCGGCAGTCATCCGGAACACCGGCGCCGGCAGCAGGTGCACCTCGTCGTAGATGATCAGCCCCCAGTCGCGGCTGTCGAAGAGCTCCAGGTGCCGGTACTCGCCCTTGGTGCGCCGGGTGATCACCTGGTAGGTGGCGATGGTCACCGGGCGGATCTCCTTGCGCTCCCCGGAGTACTCGCCGATCTCATCCTCCGTGAGCGACGTGCGGGCGAGCAGCTCGCGGCGCCACTGCCGTCCTGCCACGGTGTTGGTGACCAGGATCAGCGTGGTGGCCGCCGCCTTGGCCATCGCAGCCGCACCCACCAGCGTCTTTCCCGCCCCACACGGCAACACCACGACGCCCGAGCCGCCGGCCCAGAACGAGTCGGTGGCCATCTCCTGGTAGTCGCGCAGCTCCCAGCCGTTCTGCTCCAGCGCGATCGGGTGGGCCTCGCCGTCGACGTAGCCGGCCAGGTCCTCGGCCGGCCAGCCGATCTTGAGCAGCACCTGCTTGATGCGGCCGCGCTCACTGGGGTGCACCGCGACGGTGTCGTCGTCGATGCGGTCGCCGAGCATCGGCACGATCTTCTTGTGCCGCAGCACCTCCTCAAGGACCGCCCGATCCAGGCTGACCAGGGTCAGACCGTGAGCGGGATGCTTGACCAGCTGCAGCCGGCCGTAGCGGGCCATGGTGTCGACGATGTCGACCAGCAGCGGCTGCGGCACCGGGTAGCGCGAGTAGCTGACCAGGGCGTCGACCACCTGCTCGGCGTCGTGGCCGGCGGCGCGGGCGTTCCACAGCGCCAGCGGCGTGATCCGGTAGGTGTGCACGTGCTCGGGGGCGCGTTCCAGCTCGGCGAACGGGGCGATCGCCGCGCGGGCGTCACCGGCCAGCTCGTGGTCGACCTCGAGCAGCACGGTCTTGTCCGATTGGACGATCAGCGGTCCTTCGGTCATCGGTCCCGCTCCCTTCGCAATGTCACCCGGCCCATTATCCGGACGTCGCCGACACCACCGAGGTGATGCGGTGCACGGCGAACTCGCGGACCCGGGAGGTCGCGGAGTCGAACGCCACCAGTTGCCCGCCGGCCACGCTGATCGGGGAGACCACTCGCTGGGTGGCGACTCCCGCGGCGTCGACGTAGCCGAGCACGACGTCGGCGTGGGCCAGCGCGGCCTGTTTGAGCAGCATCAGGATCGTTCCCGGCTGCTGGCGGACGGTGTCGAACGGCCCGGCGGTGACCTTGCGCAACACCCCGACGATCGCGCCCAGCGTCTCCGGGTTCGGCGGCGGCGGCGGACGGTAGGAGCGCCGGCGCACGGCTCCGGGCACCCGGGCGCCGCCGGGGCGCAGATCCACCACGGCGCCGGTGGCGTCCTCGGCGGCCGGGGCGAACCCGGCGTCGCGCAGCGCGGTGAGGACCTCGGCGATCGGCGCCTGCGCGACCGCCACCGTCGGGGCCAGGGCGCGCAGCGCCAGGCGCTCGGCGTCGGGAATCGCGACCGCCTGGGCCAGCAGCGCGGCGTCGTCGCAACGGATGAACGCCGCGGCCACCCCGATGCGCAGCTGGCCGTGTCGGCGTGCCACGTCGTCGATGAGGTAGGTCAGCCCCTGCGGGATCGGGGTCTTGGAGTGCTTCTCGAAGAACGCCTGCAGCCCAGCGCCGGTGCGGCCGGTGTCCAGCGCGTGGCGCAGCGAGGCCTCGCTGATCCGGTAGACCATCGCCGCCCCCGCCGACTCGACGGTGGCCACCACGCCCAACTCCTCGGCCAGCGGACGCTCCAGCGGGCCGGGCACCACCACGGTCAGGTCGGCCTGCACCAGGAAGTGGTCGATCGGGGCGGGCAGCGCGCGGTCCATCGCGGCGACCACGGTGGCATCGTCGGGGTCCTCCGCGCCCAGCAGCGCCCGGCCCGGGGCGCTCAGGGCACCGCGGCCGACCAGGCCCAGCGCGTGCGCCTCCTCGAGCAGATCCTCCACCGGCTCGGGCTGCAGCCGGCGCGCCCAGCGCGGGCGGCGCCACACCAGCGCCGCCGACGCGGACGCCACGTCCACGGCGGACCCGGCGGGCAGGTCGGCCAGCAACTCCAGCAGCAGCCGGCGGTCCAGCGGCGCCGCGGTGGAATACAGCGCATCCGACAGCGCCCCGCAGGTCTTGCCGTCGGGGCCGCGGCTGCCGATCAGGCTCGGCCGGGCCGGCAGGTCCAGCCAGGTGCGGGCCAGCACGTGCCAGCGCTGCGCGGTGGTCAGATCGGCGAACCGGTCGGTGCCGATGGTCGGCGCCCAGAACGGGCCCTCACCGTCCTCGGGTTCGGGGTCGGGGATGCCGCTGGCGATCAGCCCGGCGGCGGCGGTCAGGCTCAGGATCAGGCTCAGCCGGACCTCGTCGATGCTGGTGGTCTTGGCCAGCCGGCGCACCTCGCGCACCCCGAGTCCGCCGGTGCGCAGTTCGGCGGCCGGCACCGCGCCGAGCTGGTCGAGGACGACGTCGGCCTCGCGGAGCAGGTCGATGACCGCGCCCGCGGCGGCGGCGTCGACGTCACGGTGGGTCGCGACGACCGGGTCGGGGGCGGTCAGCTGCTCGGGGCCGGGCTCCTCGACGCGCAGCACCTGGCCCACCCGGCGGGGCAGGATTACGGTCTCGTCGTCGAGCTGGCGCAGCAGGCCGGCGGCCAGCAGCCGCGGCACCGGCCGGTCGGCCGGGGCGCCGGGCGCGGCGTCGCGGGTGCGGCCGATCGGGGAGCCGGAGACCAGCCGCTCGAGCACCTCGCGCTGCGCGTCGTCGAGGTCCTCGATCACGGCGATGAGCTCGTCGGCGCCGCGGTCGTCGGCCTCCACGGTGACCTGGCCGGGATACCAGGGCAGGCCGGCGCCGGCTTCCGGGGCGACCTGCACCGCACTGTCGCCCCAGGCCAGCGCGCGGTCGGCGAGGTCGGCTAGGGCCTGCTCGACCGCGTCGTGGGGGGCGCGCTCACCGAACAGCGCGGTCAGTTTCGCCACCGGCACCGCGGTGGTGTCGGCGTGCAGCACCAGCAGCGCGTCGAGCACCGCCAGGTGCAGGAAGTCCAGGTCGTCGCAGGCGGCGTTGATCGACTGGCGGGCCTGGGCGCGCGCCGCCAGCGCCGCGATGCTGCCCGGCGGGGGCTGGGCCAGGTCCGGGCGCAGTTGCAGTAGCCGGACCAGCCGATCGTCGGGAAGATCGGCCAGCCAGGACCCCAACGTGACGTTCGGGGCGTTCTCGGTCATCGCCGACCAGCGTAAAACAGACGCCCGGCAACATCGCCGGGCCTGACCTGTCAGAATGGGGCCGTGGCTGAGACTGTGGATAAAACCAGGTACGTGGACAACGGGTGGCCGGACGTCGGCCCCGATGAGATCGCGGTGAGCGAGCTGGCGACCGACCGGCCCGGCGCGCTGTCACCGTTCGGTGAGGTCGAGTTCCCGCTGCCCACCGACGACATCCCCTACGTGCACCCGGTCACCGTCGTCAACAAGTAGGAGTGAACCGCGTGGCTGAGGAGTCCGAACCGACACCGAGCCCGCTCTCCCACCTCGACGAACACGGCGCCGCCCACATGGTCGACGTCACCGAGAAGTCGAGCACCCGTCGCATCGCGGTGGCCGCCGGGGTGTTCCGGACGTCGGCGCAGGTGGTGCAGTTGATCTCGGCGGGCGGGCTGCCCAAGGGCGACGCGCTGGCCACCGCTCGCCTGGCCGGGATCATGGCCGCCAAACGCACCAGCGAACTGATCCCGCTCTGCCACCAGTTGGCGCTCAGCGGCGTCGACGTGCAGTTCGACATCGGTGCCGCCGAGATCGCGATCACCGCGACCGTGCGCAGCACCGACCGCACCGGCGTGGAGATGGAAGCCCTGACCGCGGTCAGCGTCGCCGGCCTCACCCTCTATGACATGGTCAAGGCAGTCGACCGCGCCGCGACACTCGACGACGTGCGGGTGCTGCGCAAAGAAGGCGGCCGACACGGAACATGGGAGCGCTCATGAGCAACCGGACAGCACACATCATCGTCGCCTCGACCCGGGCCGCCGCCGGCACCTACGAGGACCGCTCCGGGCCGATCATCGCCGACTGGCTCGCCGAACGCGGCTTCGCAGCCCCCGAGCCGCAGGTGGTTCCCGACGGCGACGCGGTCGGGCAGGCGCTGCGCGAGGCGATCGGCGCCGACGTCGTCATCACCACCGGCGGCACCGGCATCTCGCCGTCCGATGACACCCCCGCCCAGACCCTGGCCGTGCTGGACTACGAGGTGGTCGGGCTGGCCGACGCCATCCGCCGCGCCGGTCTGCCCAAGGTGCCCACCGCGGTGCTGTCCCGCGGGGTGTGCGGGGTGGCCGGGAACACCCTGATCGTGAACCTGCCCGGCTCGACCGGGGGGGTGCGCGACGGCCTCGGCGTGCTCGCCGACGTGCTCGACCACGCGCTGGACCAGATCGCCGGCAAAGACCACAAGCGATGACCGCGGCCCCCGCGGAAGTCTTGCGCGCGGAGTTGAGCACCGAGCCGATCGTCCTCGCCGAGCACGAGGAACTGGTGATGCACCGCGCCGCGGGCGCGGTCGTCGGGTTCGTCGGGGCGGTGCGCAACCACGACGGCGGCCGCGACGTGCTGCACCTGGAGTACTCGGCGCACCCGTCGGCCCAGGAGGTGCTGGCCGAGGCGGTCGCGGAGGTCGCGGCGCAGGCGCACGGGGTGCGGGCGGTCGCGGCCAGCCACCGCGTCGGCACCCTGCACATCGGCGATGCCGCCCTGGTGGCCGCCGTGGCCGCCGATCACCGCCGTGAGGCGTTCACCACCTGCGCGCTGCTGGTCGACACCATCAAGGAGCGGCTACCGGTGTGGAAGCACCAGTTCTTCGCCGACGGCACCGAGGAGTGGGTGGGCTCGGCCTGATCCGGCCGGCTCGGCCTGATGGGCTGGCTCGGCTCAGCCCTCCCCAGAGACGCCCTCCCCAGAGACGAGTGAGCGGGCCCGGCACGAAGCCGAACCCGCCCAACTCGAAACGGTCTTACGCCGGCTGCAGGTCCGGGTTGGTCAGTGCGGCCAGTGCATCGTCGTTGTTGATGCCCTGGTCCTGCATGGCCTGCCACAGTTCCTGCACATAGGCGGCGTCGGGGTGGCCAGCCAGGTCACGCGGGACCTCCGGGCCGACCGGCATGTTCTCCGGCAGCGTCAACCCGGTGGGGGTCTCGCCGGACATCAGCTGGTTGGCCACGTCGAACACCGGCTGCGGCACCGACTGCAGGTCCGGCAGCGCACCCGGGTCGGCCGGGCCCTGCGGCGGCATCGCGGTGAACGCCTCCATGGGCGGGGCGTCGGCCGGGGGCGGAGGCAGGTCTGCGGG
>NZ_LQPZ01000021.1 GCF_002102395.1 Mycolicibacillus trivialis | reverse complement strand
CCAGACACATCCACTCCGTCAGGAGGTCCTCCCCATTTCAAGCAGGCACGCCGTCAACAACCTCTCAGGTCACAACACCTAGGCGCAGCAGAAAAGGCCCGCAGACGCCGCAGAACGGCCCCACCCGGCATCGCGCCGGTGTGGGGCCGTTCTGCGTTGCGCGGCGCCGGGCCGGGAAAGCACTGCGGCGCGGGACCCGTCACCGAGGACGGGCACCGCGCCGCGGTCCGTTTTGGGGGCCTGCCTACTTCTGCAGGGTGAACTGGTTGATGTCGGTGTAGCCGTTGCGGAACAGGTCCGCGCAACCGACCAGGTACTTGTCGAACCGGTCGTAGGCGACCTGGCCCTGCACCTCCAGCGCACGCTCCTTGTTGGCGTGCAGCGCCTCGGCCCACAGCTCCAGGGTGCGCACGTAGTGCTGCTGCAGCGAGTGCCGCCGGGTCAGGGTGAACCCGGCCCGCTCGGCGTGGTCCTCGACCATCGCGATGCTCGGCAGCCGCCCACCCGGGAAGATCTCGTCCATGATGAACTTGGTGAACTTGGCGGTGGTGATCGTCACCGGCGGGTGCTCGCCGTTCGGGTCGCTGAAGTCGTGCACGCAGATGGTGTGCAGCAGCATCCGGCCGTCGGCGGGCAGGGCGTTGTAGGCCATCTCGAAGAACGGCTCGTAGCGCTCGAAGCCGAAGTGCTCGAACGCACCGATCGACACGATCCGGTCGACCTTGCCGTCGAACTCCTCCCAGCCCTGCAGCCGCACCTCGACGTTGCGCTCGGTCGGGATCTTGGCCAGCCGGGCCTGCGCGGCCTTCTGCTGGTTTTTGCTGATCGTCAGGCCGATCACGTTGATGTCATAGGTCTCCAGCGCGCGCTGCAGGCCACCGCCCCAGCCGCAGCCGATGTCGAGCAGGGTCATGCCCGGCTCCAGGCCCAGTTTGCCCAGCGCCAGGTCGAACTTGGCGTTCTGCGCCTCGCTGGTGGTCATGTCCTCGCGCTCGAAGTACCCGCAGGTGTACCCCATGGTCGGGCCGAGGAACAGCTCGTAGAACTCGTCGGAGATGTCATAGATCGACTGAAGTTCTTCGTACTTCGGCTCTAACTTCGCCATGAGGGAATTCTCCAAACCCGTTTGCCGCCCAGGGGGCAAGTGTGCCGGCGCTGCTCGCTCAACGCGGCGTAAGACCAACGCCAAACACTACCCGCCCGACCTGGGCGTGCTCAAACCGAGGGGGCGCTCGCCCGGTTAGCGGGCGACCGCGAACGTGGCGGTCAGTTCGCTGATCACCCGGTCCCACAGCGGCTCGGGCAGATCGTGTCCCATGCCCTCGATCAGCACCAGCCGGGCGCCTCGGATGGCCCGCGCTATCGCGCGCCCCCCCGACGGCCGCATCAGCTTGTCGGCCAGGCCGTGGATGACCACCGTCGGCGCGGTGATCTGCCGGTCGTAGCCGGCCAGGCTGCCGCTGCCCAGGATCGCCGCGAACTGCCGCGCGATGCCCCACGGGTAGAAACTGCGCTCGTAGCTCGCGATCGCGTCGGCGCGGAGCTGGTCTTCGGGGGTCCGGTAGCCGGGGCTGCCGATGATCTGGCTGACCCGCACCGCGTTGTCGACGATGACCTCGCGCGGCGAACTCGGGGACGGACCGGTGAGCAGTGACAGCAGCGCTTTGGGTGCCGGCGGCGGCAGGCAGGCCCGGTTGTTGCTGGAGAAGATCACTCCCAGCGATCGGGTGCGTGCGGCGAACCGGGCGGCGACGACCTGGGCGATCATCCCGCCCATCGAGGCGCCGACGACGTGGGCCCGGTCGATGCCGAGGTGGTCCAGGACGGCGGCGGCGTCGTCGGCCATGTCCTCGAGCGTGTAGGGCGCCGCGCTGCGCAGCCCGAAGAAGGACCGCGCCATCCGCACCGGCACCGGGCCGTCGACGTGCCGACCGGTCAGCTTGGTCGACAGCCCCACGTCGCGGTTGTCGTAGCGGATCACTCGCAGCCCCTGCGCGACCAGCTTCTCGCAGAACCCGGTCCGCCACAGCAGCAGCTGCGCGCCGAGCCCCATGATCAGCAGCACCGGCGGGTCGGCCGGATCGCCCATGTCCTCATAGGCGATGTCCAGGCCGCCGGAGGACGCGATGCCGGTGCGGACCTGCACGTTCACGCCTCCTGACCGCCGGCGTTGTGCTCCCGGCTGACGTCGACCATGAAGTTGGCGAAGTAGCCGGTGAGCTCCGGATCGGACATCATTTGCCACCGCGGCGCCAGCAGTTTCATGTAGCGCTCCACGTAGAGGAACTGTTTGCCGATCAACACCAGCTCGCGGGGCAGCTTCACGTCGTAGGCGTCGGCCAGGGCGGAGAGCTGCCTGCCGATCTCGGCGTAGGACATGTCGCCGAGGGACTTCATCGTCAGCGGGGTGGCGAACGCCTCCAGGTCCTTGGCGGCCTCGCCCTCCGGTTTCATGGTGCCCACCGCGCCCATCAGCACGACGATCTTGCCCGCCGCGGCGTGGTCCTTCTTGACCAGCAGCGCGTACACCAGTTCGCGAAGCAGCCAGCGGGTGCGCGGGTCGATACGGCCCATGATCCCGAAGTCGAGGAAGATCACCTTGCCCTGATCGTCGACCAGCAGGTTGCCTGCGTGCAGGTCGCCGTGGAACAACCCGTGGCGCAACCCGCCCTCGAAGGTCGAGAACAGCAGCGCCTTGACCAGCTCGACCCCGTCGAAACCGGCCTTGCGGATCTCGGCGGCGTTGTCGATGCGGATGCCGGCGACCCGCTCCATGGTCAGCACCCGCCGGGTGGTGAAGTCCCAGTGCACGTCGGGCACCTTGATGTTCTTGCCCAGCGGCGAGGCGTGCAGATGGCTCACCCAGGTCTGCATGGACTGCGCCTCGATGCGGAAGTCGAGTTCCTCGGCGAGGTTGTCGGCGAAGTCGGCCACCACATCCTGCGCGGACAGCCGCCGACCCAGCTTGGCGACCTCGACGAGTTGGGCGAAGCGCTTGAGGATCTGCAGGTCGGCGGCCACCCGGCGGCGGATGCCGGGTCGCTGGATCTTGACCACCACCTCCTCGCCGGTTTTCAGAGTCGCGAAATGCACCTGCGCGATCGAGGCCGACGCGATCGGGGTGTCGTCGAAGGCGGCGAACAGCTCGGACGGTTCGGCGCCCAGCTCCTCGACGATCAGCTTGTGCACCTCGGCGGGGTCGGCCGGCGGGACCGCGTCGAGCAGTCCGCGGAACTCCTTCGACAGCGGCTCACCGAACGCCCCGGGGGACGAGGCGATGATCTGGCCGAACTTCACATAGGTGGGGCCGAGATCGGAGAACGTCTGCGGGATCTGCTTGATGATCTTCTGCTGGAGGCCGCCACGGCCGGGCAGGCTGACCAGCACCCGGGCGCCGGTGCGGGTCAGCTGCCAGCCGGTCGCGCCGATCCGCGCGGCCTCGACCGGCAGCGGCACCCGAGCCAACTTGGCGTTTTCGCGGTTCTCAGTCGAACCGGTACCCGTCGAATTCATGCCCGAACCCATTCCCGTAGTGTGCCAAACGCGCCGCTCAGCGCCGAAGGAACGGTGACGAACGTGAGCGCGCTCACGGTGGGACGCGTCGAGCGCGCACCGGCCGCACCCGTCGACTACCCATCGACTACCCATCGACTCTGCGTCCACTACGGAAAAGTGCGAGTAGACAGTGTGCTCTACGCAGAGTCGACGACGGCCGGGCGCCGTTTTGGCTGATCGGCCCCGTCCGCGCTATCGTTGACCGCGATCCACCCAAGACCGTCGGTCACCGAGCAATCGGTTGAAGGTCCGGGAGCATCCCGGCGGCCCACGCAGGAGGACGAGGCACCACGTCGTTTCCCGACGTAATTCACGCCCCGACCGCGTCCTGCGTCGGGGCGTTCGTGTTCTCCCGGGTCGGCCGGCGACCGAAGACCACCGAACCCAGGAGGTATGCATGGCGAGGGCTGACAAAGCCGCCGCCGTCGCGGACATCGCCGAGCAGTTCAAGGCGTCGACCGCCACCGTCATCACCGAGTACCGCGGCCTGTCGGTGAGCAACCTCGCCGAGCTGCGCCGCTCGCTCAGCGGGACGGCGACCTACTCGGTCGCCAAGAACACGCTGGTGAAGCGGGCCGCCGCCGAGGCGGGCGTGGAGGGGCTCGACGAGCTGTTCGTCGGTCCGACCGCGATCGCGTTCGTCACCGGTGAGACCGTCGACGCGGCCAAGGCGATCAAGAAGTTCGCCAAGGACCACAAGGCGCTGGTCATCAAGGGTGGCTACATGGACGGCCACCCGCTGAGCGTCGATGAGATCGAGCGCATCGCGGACCTCGAGTCGCGCGAGGTGCTGCTGTCGAAGATGGCCGGCGCGATGAAGGCCAACCTGTCCAAGGCGGCCGGGCTGTTCAGCGCCCCGGCGTCGCAGGTGGCCCGTCTCGCCGCCGCACTGCAGGAGAAGAAGCCCGCCGAGGCCGCCGCTCCTGCCGAACCCGAAGCCGAGGCACCCGCCGAAGCCGAAACCCCGGCCGAAGCCGCCGACTAACCCAACCCCCCATCCGGACAACCACCCGGGACTAAGGAAAGGACCCCACCATGGCCAAGCTGTCCACCGACGAACTGCTCGACGTCTTCAAAGAGATGACGCTGCTGGAGCTGTCCGACTTCGTCAAGGCGTTCGAGGAGACCTTCGACGTCACCGCCGCCGCCCCGGTCGCCGCTGTCGCCGCCGCTCCCGGCGGTGCCGCCCCGGCCGCCGAGGCCGCCGAGGAGCAGTCGGAGTTCGACGTCGTCCTCGAGGCCGCCGGCGACAAGAAGATCGGCGTCATCAAGGTGGTGCGCGAGGTCGTCTCCGGTCTGGGCCTCAAGGAGGCCAAGGACCTGGTCGACGGCGCTCCCAAGCCGCTGCTCGAGGGCGTTGCCAAGGACGTCGCCGAGGAGGCCAAGACCAAGCTCGAGGCTGCCGGCGCCACCGTCACCCTCAAGTAGGTTTCGTCGAAGGGCCCCCGGGACCGCGGTCCGGGGGCCCTTCGCCATCCCATGGGTATCCGATGGCGATCCTGGGCGCCGCCGCAGGGCGGGGGGTCGGTAGTGTGCTCCGGCAAGCGGGCCGGGACGTCTGGTCCGAAATATGATCTGACGGGCAGCCGTGAGCTACAGTGACGGATGCCACAGCGGTCGGAACGGCCGGTCGACAGGCGTAGTAGAGGCGTAAAGCGGAAGGAACTCGCGTGGGCGTAGCAATCGAGGTCGAGGGGCTGACCAAGTCTTTCGGCTCGTCGCGCATCTGGGAAGACGTGTCGATGACCATCCCCGCGGGGGAGGTCAGCGTCTTGCTGGGCCCGTCGGGTACCGGCAAATCGGTGTTCCTGAAGTCCCTGATCGGTCTGCTGCGCCCGGAGCGCGGCTCGATCAAGATCGAGGGCACCGACATCATCCAGTGCTCGGCTAAGGAGCTCTACGACATCCGGACCCTGTTCGGGGTGCTGTTCCAGGACGGCGCGCTGTTCGGCTCGATGAACCTGTTCGACAACACCGCCTTCCCGCTGCGCGAGCACACCAAGAAGAAGGAGAGCGAGATCCGTGACATCGTCATGGAGAAGCTCTCCCTGGTCGGTCTGACCGGCGACGAGATGAAGTTTCCCGGCGAGATCTCCGGTGGTATGCGCAAGCGTGCCGGGCTGGCCCGCGCCCTGGTGCTCGACCCGGAGATCATCCTCTGTGACGAGCCGGACTCCGGTCTGGACCCGGTGCGTACCGCCTACCTGAGCCAGCTGCTGATCGACATCAACGCCCAGATCGACGCCACGATCCTGATCGTGACCCACAACATCAACATCGCGCGTACCGTGCCGGACAACATGGGCATGCTGTTCCGCAAGGAACTGGTCATGTTCGGCCCGCGCGAGGTGCTGTTGACCAGCGACGAGCCGGTGGTCAAGCAGTTCCTCAACGGTCGACGGATCGGCCCGATCGGGATGTCGGAGGAGAAGGACGAGTCGACCATGGCCGAGGAGCAGGCCATGCTCGACGCCGGCCAGCACCACGGCGGGGTCGAGGAGATCGAGGGCGTGCCCCCGCAGCTGTCGGCCTCGCCGGGAATGCCCGACCGCCAGGCCGTGCACCGGCGCCAGGAGCGGGTCCGCTCGATCATGCACACGCTGCCCGAGGCCGCCCAGCAGGCCATCCGGGAGTCGATGGAGGACAACGGGCGCTACCACGCCAACGACTCCGGCGACGTCGTCGAGTACCCGGACGAGGCGCCCACCGCGGCCATCCCTCCGCAGAAGGCGTAGCGGCGGGCTCGAGTGAGGAACCTCACGCCGACCCGACCACCCGGCCGCCGCGCAACTCGGCTTCCCGAAATGCTTGACGGACGGCGCCAAACAGGTCAATCTTGTGGTCAGCGTGTGGACACACCGAACTCAGACGACGTCAGCCAGCGTCGATAGCTCACCGTGACGCCGCGGTTGAGGAATAGCCGATGCTGCGCTATCCTTGGTCGTTGCGCTGGCTGCCCCCTGCCCACCTCACACTCGCCTGACATCGTGGCCTCGGTCTGAGCTCGTTTCACGCTCAGGTTTCCGGCCCCGTGCGTGAGGTCCGGACAGTACGTCTGCCAGCCGAACCGACGCAGAATTCGCGACGATCGGGCCAACCCGGCCCGCAGGTCGCATGAGGTGCTGGAAGGACGCATCTTGGCAGTCTCCCGCCAGAGCAAGACGAACCCCTCGAGTACGACCAACGACTCCGTTCCCGGAGCCCCTAACCGCGTTTCCTTCGCCAAGCTGCGCGAGCCGCTGGAGGTCCCGGGCCTGCTCGACGTGCAGACCGACTCGTTCCAGTGGCTGATCGGTGCCGACACGTGGCGGGAGAAGGCCGCCGCGCGCGGCGACGGCGCCGCCAAGGGCGGCCTGGAGGAGGTGCTCGACGAGCTGTCCCCGATCGAGGACTTCTCCGGCACGATGTCGCTGTCCTTCTCCGACCCGCGCTTCGACGACGTCAAGGCGCCGGTCGAGGAGTGCAAAGACAAGGACATGACCTACGCGGCCCCGCTGTTCGTCACGGCCGAGTTCATGAACAACAACACCGGCGAGATCAAGAGCCAGACGGTGTTCATGGGTGACTTCCCGATCATGACCGAGAAGGGCACCTTCATCATCAACGGCACCGAGCGTGTCGTCGTCTCCCAGTTGGTCCGCTCGCCGGGCGTGTACTTCGACGAGAGCATCGACAAGTCGACCGAGAAGACCCTGCACTCGGTGAAGGTGATCCCCAGCCGCGGTGCGTGGCTGGAGTTCGACGTCGACAAGCGCGACACCGTCGGAGTGCGCATCGACCGCAAGCGCCGCCAGTCGGTCACCGTGCTGCTCAAGGCGCTCGGCTGGACCAACGAGCAGGTCCGCGAGCGGTTCGGCTTCTCCGAGATCATGATGTCCACGCTGGAGAAGGACTCCACCGCAGGCCCCGACGAGGCGCTGCTGGAGATCTACCGCAAGCTGCGTCCGGGCGAACCGCCGACCAAGGAGTCCGCGCAGGCCCTGCTGGAGAACCTGTTCTTCAAGGACAAGCGCTACGACCTGGCCCGGGTGGGCCGCTACAAGGTCAACAAGAAGCTGGGCCTCAACATCGACTCCTCGGTCAGCACGCTGACCGAAGAGGACGTCGTCGCCACCATCGAGTACCTGGTGCGCCTGCACGAGGGTCAGGTCACGATGACCGCGCCCGGCGGTTTCGAGGTGCCGGTCGAGGTCGACGACATCGACCACTTCGGTAACCGTCGCCTGCGCACCGTCGGGGAGTTGATCCAGAACCAGATCCGGGTCGGGCTGTCCCGGATGGAGCGGGTGGTGCGCGAGCGGATGACCACCCAGGATGTCGAGGCGATCACGCCGCAGACCCTGATCAACATCCGCCCGGTGGTCGCCGCGATCAAGGAGTTCTTCGGCACCAGCCAGCTGTCGCAGTTCATGGACCAGAACAACCCGCTGTCCGGGCTGACCCACAAGCGCCGGCTGTCGGCGCTGGGGCCCGGCGGGCTCTCCCGGGAGCGGGCCGGGCTGGAGGTCCGCGACGTGCACCCCAGCCACTACGGCCGGATGTGCCCGATCGAGACCCCGGAAGGCCCCAACATCGGTCTGATCGGATCGCTGTCGGTGTACGCCCGGGTCAACCCGTTCGGGTTCATCGAGACGCCCTACCGCAAGGTCGTCGACGGCGTGGTCACCGACGAGGTGCAGTACCTGACCGCCGACGAGGAAGACCGTTACGTGGTGGCGCAGGCCAACTCGCCGCTGGACGACGACGGCCGGTTCAGCGAGAGCCGCGTGCTGGTGCGCCGTAAGGGCGGCGAGGTCGAGTACGTCTCGTCCGCGCAGGTGGAATACATGGACGTCTCGCCGCGCCAGATGGTGTCGGTGGCCACCGCGATGATCCCGTTCCTGGAGCACGACGATGCCAACCGCGCCCTGATGGGGGCGAACATGCAGCGTCAGGCGGTGCCGCTGGTGCGCAGCGAGTCGCCGCTGGTGGGGACCGGCATGGAGTTGCGGGCCGCGATCGACGCCGGTGAGGTCGTCGTCGCCGAGAAGGCCGGCGTCATCGAGGAGGTCTCGGCCGACTACGTCACGGTGATGGCCGACGACGGCAGCCGCCAGACCTACATGATGCGGAAATTCAACCGCTCCAACCACGGCACCTGCGCCAACCAGCGTCCGATCGTGGACGCCGGCCAGCGGGTCGAGGACGGTCAGGTCATCGCAGACGGGCCGTGCACCGAGAACGGTGAGATGGCCCTGGGCAAGAACCTGCTCGTGGCGATCATGCCGTGGGAGGGCCACAACTACGAGGACGCGATCATCCTGTCCAACCGTCTGGTTGAGGAGGACGTGCTCACCTCGATCCACATCGAGGAGCACGAGATCGACGCCCGCGACACCAAGCTGGGCGCCGAGGAGATCACCCGGGACATCCCGAACATCTCCGACGAGGTGCTCGCCGACCTCGACGAGCGCGGCATCGTGCGCATCGGTGCGGAGGTCCGCGACGGCGACATCCTGGTCGGCAAGGTCACCCCGAAGGGGGAGACCGAGCTGACCCCGGAGGAGCGGCTGCTGCGCGCGATCTTCGGCGAGAAGGCCCGCGAGGTGCGCGACACCTCGCTGAAGGTGCCGCACGGGGAGTCCGGCAAGGTGATCGGCATCCGGGTGTTCTCCCGCGAGGACGACGACGAACTGCCCGCCGGCGTCAACGAGTTGGTCCGGGTCTACGTCGCCCAGAAGCGCAAGATCTCCGACGGTGACAAGCTCGCCGGCCGGCACGGCAACAAGGGTGTGATCGGCAAGATCCTCGCGACCGAGGACATGCCGTTCCTGCCGGACGGGACCCCGGTCGACATCATCCTGAACACCCACGGTGTGCCGCGACGGATGAACATCGGTCAGATTCTGGAGACCCACCTGGGGTGGGTGGCCAAGGCCGGCTGGAACATCGACGTCGCCGCGGGCACCCCGGACTGGGCGACCAAGCTGCCCGAGGAGCTGCTGTCCGCGCAGCCGGACACCAAGACCGCCACCCCGGTGTTCGACGGTGCCCAGGAGGAGGAGCTGCAGGGTCTGCTGGCCTCCACGCTGCCCGACCGGGACGGCAACGTGCTGGTCAACGGCGACGGCAAGGCGGTGCTCTACGACGGGCGCTCCGGTGAGCCGTTCCCGTACCCGGTGACCGTCGGCTACATGTACATCATGAAGCTGCACCACCTGGTGGACGACAAGATCCACGCCCGCTCCACCGGCCCGTACTCGATGATCACCCAGCAGCCGCTGGGCGGTAAGGCGCAGTTCGGTGGTCAGCGGTTCGGTGAGATGGAGTGCTGGGCGATGCAGGCCTACGGCGCGGCCTACACGCTGCAGGAGCTGCTGACGATCAAGTCCGACGACACGGTCGGGCGGGTCAAGGTCTACGAGGCCATCGTCAAGGGGGAGAACATCCCCGAGCCCGGCATCCCGGAATCGTTCAAGGTGCTGCTCAAGGAGCTGCAGTCGCTGTGCCTCAACGTCGAGGTGCTCTCCAGCGACGGTGCGGCCATCGAGCTGCGCGAAGGCGAGGACGACGACCTGGAGCGCGCTGCAGCGAACCTGGGTATCAACCTGTCCCGCAACGAATCCGCCTCGGTTGAGGACCTCGCTTAGTTATTCGTTACCAAAACCCGCAAGGGGAAAGGGCGTTACGTGCTCGACGTCAACTTCTTCGACGAACTCCGGATCGGTCTGGCCACCGCCGACGACATCCGGCAATGGTCCTACGGTGAGGTGAAGAAGCCGGAGACCATCAACTACCGCACGCTCAAACCCGAGAAGGACGGCCTGTTCTGCGAGAAGATCTTCGGGCCGACTCGCGACTGGGAGTGCTACTGCGGCAAGTACAAGCGGGTGCGCTTCAAGGGCATCATCTGTGAACGCTGCGGTGTGGAGGTCACTCGCGCCAAGGTGCGCCGCGAGCGGATGGGCCACATCGAGCTGGCCGCCCCGGTCACCCACATCTGGTACTTCAAGGGCGTGCCGTCGCGGCTGGGGTACCTGCTGGACCTGGCGCCGAAGGACCTCGAGAAGATCATCTACTTCGCCGCCTACGTGATCACCGGCGTCGACGAGGAGATGCGGCACAACGAGCTGTCCACCCTCGAAGCCGAGATGGTGGTGGAGAAGAAGGCCGTCGAGGACCAGCGCGACGCGGACCTGGAGGCCCGCGCGCAGAAGCTGGAGGCCGACCTGGCCGAGCTCGAGGCCGAGGGTGCCAAGGCCGACGCCCGCCGCAAGGTGCGCGACGGCGGCGAGCGCGAGATGCGTCAGCTGCGCGACCGGGCCCAGCGGGAGCTGGACCGGCTCGACGAGATCTGGACCACCTTCACCAAGCTGGCCATCAAGCAGCTGATCGTCGACGAGAACCTCTACCGCGAGCTCATCGACCGCTACGGCGAGTACTTCACCGGTGCGATGGGTGCCGAGGCGATCCAGAAGCTGATCGAGAACTTCGACATCGACGCCGAAGCCGACTCGCTGCGCGACACCATCAAGAACGGCAAGGGGCAGAAGAAACTTCGCGCCCTCAAGCGGCTCAAGGTGGTCGCGGCGTTCCAGCAGTCCGGCAACTCGCCGATGGGCATGGTGCTCGACGCCGTCCCGGTGATCCCGCCGGAACTGCGCCCCATGGTGCAGCTCGACGGTGGCCGGTTCGCCACCAGCGACCTCAACGACCTGTACCGCCGGGTGATCAACCGCAACAACCGCCTCAAGCGGCTGATGGATCTGGGTGCGCCCGAGATCATCGTCAACAACGAGAAGCGGATGCTGCAGGAGTCGGTCGACGCGCTGTTCGACAACGGCCGTCGCGGCCGGCCGGTCACCGGCCCGGGCAACCGCCCGCTGAAGTCGCTGTCCGATCTGCTCAAGGGCAAGCAGGGCCGGTTCCGGCAGAACCTGCTCGGTAAGCGTGTCGACTACTCCGGTCGTTCGGTGATCGTGGTCGGTCCGCAGCTCAAGCTGCACCAGTGCGGCCTGCCGAAGCTGATGGCACTCGAGCTGTTCAAGCCGTTCGTGATGAAGCGCCTGGTCGACCTGAACCACGCGCAGAACATCAAGAGCGCCAAGCGGATGGTGGAGCGTCAGCGTCCGCAGGTGTGGGACGTCCTCGAAGAGGTCATCGCCGAGCACCCGGTGCTGCTCAACCGCGCACCGACGCTGCACCGCCTGGGCATCCAGGCCTTCGAGCCGCAGCTGGTGGAGGGCAAGGCGATTCAGCTGCACCCGCTGGTGTGTGAGGCGTTCAACGCCGACTTCGACGGTGACCAGATGGCGGTGCACCTGCCGCTGTCCGCCGAGGCGCAGGCCGAGGCGCGCATCCTGATGCTGTCGAGCAACAACATCCTGTCCCCGGCGTCGGGCCGTCCGCTGGCCATGCCGCGGCTGGACATGGTGACCGGTCTGTACTACCTGACCACCGAGATCGAGGGCGAGACCGGCGAATACACGCCGGCGGCCAAGGACACCCCGGAGTCGGGCGTGTACTCCTCGCCGGCGGAGGCCATCATGGCCGCCGACCGCGGTGCGCTGAGCGTGCGGGCCCGGATCAAGGTGCGGCTGAGCGATCAGCGGCCACCCGCCGACGTCGAGACCGAGCTGTTCGGTGAGAACGGCTGGCGCCCGGGCGACGCCTGGTCGACCGAGACGACGCTGGGCCGGGTGATGTTCAACGAGCTGTTGCCGGTGGGCTACCCGTTCGTGAACAAGCAGATGCACAAGAAGGTGCAGGCCGCGATCATCAACGATCTGGCCGAGCGCTACCCGATGATCGTCGTCGCCCAGACCGTCGACAAGCTCAAGGACGCCGGCTTCTACTGGGCCACGCGTTCCGGGGTCACCGTGTCGATGGCCGACGTGCTGGTGCCCCCGCGCAAGAAGGAGATCCTCGACGCCTACGAGGCGCGGGCGGACAAGGTGGAAAAGCAGTTCCAGCGCGGTGCCCTCAACCGCGACGAGCGCACCGAGGCGCTGGTGGAGATCTGGAAGGAAGCCACCGACGAGGTCGGTGAGGCGCTGCGCGACCACTACCCGGCCGACAACCCGATCATCACGATCGTGGAATCCGGCGCCACCGGTAACTTCACCCAGACCCGCACGCTGGCGGGGATGAAGGGCCTGGTGACCAACCCCAAGGGTGAGTTCATCCCGCGTCCGATCAAGTCCTCGTTCCGCGAGGGTCTGACCGTGCTGGAGTACTTCATCAACACCCACGGTGCCCGTAAGGGTCTGGCGGACACCGCGTTGCGGACCGCCGACTCGGGTTACCTGACCCGTCGTCTGGTCGACGTCTCCCAGGACGTCATCGTCCGCGAGCACGACTGCGGCACCGAGCGGGGCATCACCGTGGAGCTGGCCGAGCGTCAGCCGGACGGCACCCTGATCCGCGACCCGCACATCGAGACGTCGGCCTACGCTCGCACGCTGGCCACCGACGCCCTCGACGAGAAGGGCAACGTGGTGGTCGAGGCCGGTCACGACCTCGGCGACCCGGCGATCGAGGCGGCGCTGGCCGCCGGGATCACCGCGGTGCGGGTCCGGTCGGTGCTCACCTGTGCCACCGGCACCGGGGTGTGCGCGCTGTGCTACGGGCGCTCGATGGCGACCGGCAAGCTGGTCGACATCGGCGAGGCCGTCGGCATCGTGGCCGCCCAGTCCATCGGTGAGCCCGGTACCCAGCTGACCATGCGCACCTTCCACCAGGGTGGTGTCGGTGAGGACATCACCGGCGGTCTGCCGCGGGTGCAGGAGCTGTTCGAGGCCCGGGTGCCGCGCGGTAAGGCGCCGATCGCCGACGTCTCCGGTCGCATCCGGCTGGAGGAGGACGAGCGGTTCTACAAGATCACGATCATCCCGGACGACGGTGGTGAGGAGCTGGTCTACGACAAGCTCTCCAAGCGTCAGCGGCTGAAGGTGTTCAAGCACGCCGACGGCGAGGAGCGGCTGCTGGCCGACGGCGACCACGTCGAGGTGGGCCAGCAGTTGCTGGAGGGCTCCGCCGACCCGCACGAGGTGCTGCGCGTGCAGGGCCCCCGCGAGGTGCAGATCCACCTGGTCAAGGAGGTCCAGGAGGTCTACCGCGCCCAGGGTGTGTCCATCCACGACAAGCACATCGAGGTGATCGTCCGGCAGATGCTGCGCCGGGTCACGATCATCGACTCCGGTTCCACCGAGTTCCTGCCCGGCTCGCTCACCGAGCGCGCCGAGTTCGAGTCGGAGAACCGTCGGGTGATGGCCGAGGGCGGCGAGCCCGCCGCCGGCCGTCCGGTGCTGATGGGGATCACCAAGGCGTCCCTGGCCACCGACTCGTGGCTGTCCGCGGCGTCCTTCCAGGAGACCACCCGGGTGCTCACCGACGCGGCGATCAACTGCCGCAGTGACCGCCTCGAGGGTCTGAAGGAGAACGTGATCATCGGTAAGTTGATCCCGGCCGGTACCGGCATCAACCGCTACCGCAACATCCAGGTGCAGCCCACCGAGGAGGCCCGGGCCGCGGCGTACACGATCCCGTCGTATGAGGATCAGTACTACAGCCCGGACTTCGGCACCGGCACCGGTGCCGCGGTGCCGCTGGACGACTACGGCTACTCCGACTACCGGTAGTCCCACGACGAGGAAAGCCCCGGGTGCGCCCGGGGCTTTCCTCGTTTTCACCGCGCTTGAGTACCGCGCCGCGCTTGAGTACCCGCCGCGCGCCGAACGTGCGCACAGGTTCACGTTCGGCGCCGAGCGCGCAACTGTGCGCACGCTCGGCCGGCGGGCGGGGCACGGTTCCGGAGGGCGGGGCACGGTTCGGCGGGGTGGCACGGTTCGGCCGGTCACTAGACTGGCCGCGTGCTCATCGGTTCTCATGTCAGCCCGAAGGACCCGATCGGCGCGGCTGCGGCCGACGGCGCCGACACGGTGCAGATCTTCCTCGGCAATCCGCAAAGCTGGAAGGCGCCCAAACCGCGCGACGACGCCGCCGCGCTGCGCGACTCCGGCCTGCCCATTTACGTCCACGCGCCGTACCTGATCAACGTCGCCTCGGCCAACAACCGGGTGCGCATCCCGTCCCGCAAGATCCTGCAGCAGACTTGCGATGCCGCCGCCGACATCGGGGCCAAGGCGGTCATCGTCCACGGCGGCCACCTCGCCGCCGACGAGGACCCGGTCGACGGGTTCACCCGCTGGCGCAAAGCACTCGACCAGCTGGAATCCGACGTCCCGGTGTACGTGGAGAACACCGCGGGCGGGCAGAACGCGATGGCCCGGCGGTTCGACACCATCGCCGGCCTGTGGGACCACATCGGTGACACCGGCGTCGGGTTCTGCCTGGACACCTGCCACACCTGGGCGGCCGGGGAGTCGTTGCTGGACGCCGTCGACCGGATCAAGGCGATCACCGGACGCATCGACCTGGTGCACTGCAACGACTCCAAGGACGCGCCGGGCTCCGGCCGGGACCGCCACGCCAACTTCGGCACCGGCGAGATCGATCCGCAGTTGCTGGTCGCGGTGGTCAAAGCCGCAGGCGCCCCGGTGATCTGCGAAACCGCCGAAGAGGGCCGCAAGGACGACATCGCATTCCTGCGTGAACAATTGGGCGGTTGACCGCGGCCCGGCAGCCCTGAAATCGACATCAAAACCGCGCAAATCCGGCGTCTGGAGGCCTATGTCGCCGCTGCGGTGTCGATTTCAGGGATGAGCCGGCCTGCGCATTCCGCCGCGGCCCCGACTATTGGCGCGCGACCCCGACTACTGCCGCGCGACCCCGATTATTACAGTCCTTGTTCGATTGTGGGAATTCTGTAACACTGGAGTGATGAGCGACACGCACACCGTCACCAACCAGGTCCCGCCGCTGGAGGGCTATAACCCGGCCACCGCCCCGATGCTGGTCGAAGCCCTGATCCGCGAGGGCGGCGACTGGGGGGTCGACGAGGTCACCGAACTCGGCGCGCTCGCCGGAACCGCCGAGGCCCGGCGCTGGGGGGAGCTCGCCGACCGAAACCGCCCGATCCTGCACACCCACGACGCCGTGGGCCATCGCATCGACCGCGTCGAATACGACCCCGCCTACCACGAGCTGATGCGCACCGCGATCGGCCACGGGCTGCACGCCGCGCCGTGGGCCGACCCCCGCCCCGGCGCTCACGTGGTGCGCGCCGCCAAGATGGGGGTCTGGACGGTCGAGCCCGGTCACCTCTGTCCGATCTCGATGACCTACGCGGCGGTTCCTGCCCTGCGTTACAACCAGGAGCTGGCCGAACGCTACGAACCGCTGCTCACCACCCGCGACTACGATCCGGATCCGACCAAGGTGGCCACCGCCAAGACCGGCATCACGGCGGGCATGTCGATGACCGAGAAGCAGGGTGGCTCGGACGTCCGGGCCGGCACCACCGCCGCCACCCCGAACAGCGACGGCAGCTACACCCTCACCGGCCACAAATGGTTCACCTCCGCGCCGATGGGCGACATCTTCCTGGTGCTCGCCCAGGCTCCCGGCGGGTTGAGCTGCTTCCTGTTGCCCCGGGTGCTACCCGACGGCACCCGCAACCGCATGCGGCTGCAACGGCTGAAGGACAAACTCGGCGACCACGCCAACGCCTCCTCGGAGGTCGAGTACGACGGCGCCACCGCCTGGCTGATCGGGGAGGAGGGGCGTGGTGTCGCGGTGATCATCGAGATGGTCAACCTCACCCGCCTCGACTGCGCCCTGGCCAGTGCCACCAGCATGCGTTCCGGACTGACCCGTGCGGTCCACCACGCCCAGCACCGCAAGGCCTTCGGCGCCTACCTGATCGACCAGCCGCTGATGCGCAACGTCCTCGCCGACCTGGCCGTCGAGGCCGAGGCGGCCACCATGGTGGCGATGCGGATGGCCGGGGCCACCGACAACGCGGTCCGCGGTGACGAATACGACGGACTGTTGCGGCGCATCGGCCTGGCCGCGACCAAGTACTGGGTGTGCAAACAAGCCACTCCGCACGCGGCCGAGGCGATGGAATGCCTTGGCGGCAACGGCTACATCGAGGACTCGGGCATGCCGCGACTGTTCCGCGAGGCTCCGCTGATGGGCATCTGGGAGGGCTCGGGCAACGTCAGTGCGCTGGACACCCTGCGCGCCATTGCGACCCAGCCGAAGTCGGTCGACGTGCTCTTCGACGACATCGACAAGTCCGCCGGCCAGGACCCGCGCCTCGATGAGCACGTCAGCTCCCTGAAGAGCCGGCTGCACCACCTCGGCGACCCGACCGAGGCGCAGTTCGCGGCCCGCCGCATCGCCGAGGACATCTGCCTCGCCCTGCAGGCCGCCCTGCTACTCCGCCACGGCCACCCCGCGGTCAGCGAAGCATTCCTGGCCACCCGGCTCGGCCGGGACCGCGGCCACGCCTACGGCACCCTGCCGCCGGGCCTGGACCTCGCCCCGATCCTGGAGCGGGTCATGGTCAAGGGATGAGCGCCACCGCCTCGATGGCCTACACCCCCGCCCGGCTCACCGCGCGTTCCGTCGTGCTGTCGATGCTGCTCGGGGCGCACCCGGCGTGGGCCGGGTCGGCCGAACTGGTCCGGCTGGCCGCCGAGTTCGGTATCAAGGAGACCACGCTGCGGGTGGCGCTGACCCGCATGGTCGGCGCCGGTGATCTGATCCGCTCCGCCGACGGCTACCGGCTCTCGGCCAGGCTGCTGGCCCGCCAACGCCGCCAGGACGAAGCCCTCGACCCCGATGTGCGGCCGTGGCGCGGCGAGTGGATCACCCCGGTGATCACCAGCGTCGGCAACGGCGCTCGCACCCGCGCGACGCTGCGGACCGCGCTGCAGCACAACCGCTTCGGTGAACTACGCGAAGGCGTCTGGCTACGGCCGAACAACCTGCCGGTCGCGCTCGACGCCGCGACGCTGCGCCAACTGCGGATACTGACCACCCGCGACGACGACCCCGTCGACCTCGCCGGCCGGTTGTGGGATCTACCCGCCTGGGCCCGGCAGGGCGCGCAGATCCTCTCGGCGCTCACCGACGCGACCGATCTGGCCGCCCGGTTCACCGCGGCGGCCGCCGCGGTGCGCCACCTCCTCACCGACCCCGTGCTTCCCGAGGAACTGCAGCCGCCGCACTGGCCGGGCCCCGAACTGCGCGTCGCCTACCGTGAATTCGCCGCGGAACTCGGCGAACACCGCCCCCTGGCCCTGGAGACGCCATGAGCACCGACGCGGTCCTGGTGGAGCGGCACGGTCCGGTCACCACCGTCATCATGAACCGCCCGTCGGCGCGCAACGCGGTCGACGGGCCGATGGCTGAACAGCTGCACGCCGCCTTCGACGACTTCGATCGCGACGACGACGCCGCGGTCGCGGTGCTCTGCGGCGCCGGCGGGACCTTCTGCGCCGGAGCCGATCTCAAAGCGTTCGGCACCGCAGACAGCAACCGGGTGCGACCCGACGGACCCGGTCCGATGGGGCCCACCCGGATGACCCTGTCCAAACCGGTGATCGCCGCGGTCAGCGGCTACGCGGTGGCCGGCGGGCTGGAACTCGCGCTCTGGTG
Source organism: Mycolicibacillus trivialis (assembly GCF_002102395.1). GTDB lineage: Bacteria > Actinomycetota > Actinomycetes > Mycobacteriales > Mycobacteriaceae > Mycobacterium > Mycobacterium triviale. The sequence goes on along the minus strand of NZ_LQPZ01000021.1, from coordinate 33,146 downwards.
TGACCTGCGGGTCGCCGATGACGACGCCGTGTTCGGGGTGTTCTGCCGGCGCTGGGGGGTGCCGCTCATCGACGGCGGCACCGTGCGGCTGCCCCGCCTCATCGGGCACAGCCGGGCCATGGACCTCATCCTCACCGGGCGGGCAGTCGGTGCCGCCGAAGCGCAGGCGATCGGGTTGGCCAACCGGGTGGTGCCGGCCGGGCAGGCCAGGGGCGCCGCGGAGACCCTCGCCGCGGAACTGGCGGCGCTGCCGCAGGGGTGCCTGCGCGCGGACCGGCGCTCCGCGCTGAACCAGTGGGGCCGGCCCGAACCGGAGGCGATGGCCGAGGAGTTCGGGTCGTTCGCCGAGGTCGCCGCGGAGGCCGCGGCGGGGGCGGGCCGGTTCGCGGACGGCGCGGGCCGACACGGCGCACCCGGCTGACGGTCCCGGCTGAAACCCGAGCGCCCCGACTCAGTCCGCGGCGACGGTGTTGCCGGCACCGAGGTGTTCCACCGCCGGGTCGCCGGAGTGGTAGGTGACGGTGTTGTTGAGTCCCTCGACGGAGATTTCGCGCTCGACCCGATCGAGGCGGACTCGGTTGTCGGCGCCGCCGACCGACACGGTGGCGCACACCCCGGTCACCGTCAGCATGTTGTTGGAGCCGGTGACGCGCAATGAACCGCCGTCACCGCAATCCAATTCGGCGGTGGTGCCCACCGAGTCGTAGACCGCCGTGGTCGCCGGCCCGGAGCCGTCGGTCCGTGACTCGGAGCCGCCGCAGCCGGCCAGCGCCACCGTCGCGGCGGCGACGAGGGGAATCAGCCGAAGCGTGCGCACCGCTGCGCCCGGATCAGGCGGGCACGCGCTGCAGCCGGTTGGCCATACCCAACTCGCGCCCCCGGTCGATCAGCGCCGGCTCGCCGTTGTGGAAGAACACCGTCTGGTCGATGCCGTAGACGGTGATGTCGTTGACGACGGTGTCGGCGATGATCGTGTTCGACGACCCCTGCACCGTGATCGCCCAGCAGCTGCCCACCACGTTGATGATGTTCTGCGAGCCGAGCACGTAGAGGGTGGCGTCGTTGCAGTCGACGGTCTGGCGGATGCCCTGCCCGACGATGTGGGTGTCGCCGTAGATCGCGTGCGCGGCCGGCGCGGTGACCATCGGGCCGACCAGCGCGGCGGCCGCGGCCGCGGTGACACCGACCGCGGTCACTCCCGCTCGAACCCGTTTCACCGCCGCACACCTCCGCCACGTCGCCCGATCGCGTTGCCCGAATCGTCTGTGAGCTTACGTCCCCGCGCCGCGGCCGTGGTCGACTTGGTCAACCGGTCGGAGAACGGCGTCCACTAGAGTTCGGGGCTGAACGCGGTGACCCGCCCCCGGCGCCGCAACCGGAGAGTGAGTGTCATGGCAGCGCGGTCGACCAAGCTGAGCCGCGACAGCATCGTTTCGGCCGCGCTGACCTTCCTGGACCGCGAGGGCTGGGACGCATTGACGATCAACGCGCTCGCCATCCAACTGGGCACCAAGGGCCCATCGCTGTACAACCACCTCGACAGCCTCGAAGACCTGCGGCGCAGCGTGCGCATGCACGTCGTCGACGACATCATCGCGATGCTCAACCGGGCCGGCGGTGGCCGCGCCCGTGACGACGCGGTGCTGGCGATGGCCGGCGCCTACCGCAGCTACGCCCACCACCACCCGGGCCGGTACTCGGCGTTCACCCGGATGCCGTTCGGCGGGGACGACCCGGAGTTCACTGCCGCGACCCGGGCCGCGGCCGCCCCGGTGATCGCGGTGCTGGCGTCCTACGGGCTCGACGGCGAGGAGGCGTTCCACGCCGCGCTGGAGTTCTGGTCGGCGATGCACGGGTTCGTGCTGCTGGAGATGACCGGTGCCATGGACGGCATCGACACCGACGCGGTGTTCACCGACATGGTGGTGCGGCTGGCCGCCGGGATGGAACTGCGCAGCGCCTGACGGGCTGTCCGGCACGCGTGACGGATCGGGGCAGCTCACCTAGACTCGCGGAGGCGACCGACCGACCCCGACTCGCGGGAGCTGATATTCGTGCTCGATGGTGTCGAGCTGACTTCGCTTTTCCCCTTGCACGCGTTCGCCGTGGACTCCGAAACGACCAGCGCCAACCTGCACTCCGCCACCCGGCTCGCCGTCGTGCTGGGCTGGGTGGCCGGCGCGGTCGCCGTCGCTTACCTACTGGGGTGGGCGGTCTCCTGGCTGCTGCGACGGTTCGGCCGCGACCGCGGGATCGTCCATGATCTCGCGACCTTCACCCGGCACCCGTTTCGTGCGACGCTGATGCTGATCGCCGCGAACATCGCGGTGGCCGCCACCGTCGACGGCGAGAGCCCGTGGCGTCCCCGCATCGACCACGTGCTGCACATCCTGATCATCGCGGCGATCACCTGGCTGGTGGCCAGCCTGGTGATGGTCGCCGAGCGGCGCACCGTGGCCCGCTTCACCGTCGTTGATGACCAGTTCACCGGCGGGCACCGCCGGAAACGCCGGATTCAAACGCAGGTGATGACGCTGCGCCGGTTGGCGATCGTCATCATCGTCGTGCTCGGTGCGGCCGCGGCGCTGATGACGTTCCCCGGCTTCACCCAGATCGGGACCACGCTGTTCGCCTCCGCCGGGGTGCTGTCGGTGGTCGCCGGTCTGGCCGCCCAGACCTCACTGGGGTCGGTGTTCGCCGGGATGCAGATCTCGTTCTCCGACGCCATCCGGGTCGGCGACATCGTGGTCGTGGAGGGGGAGTACGGCCGGATCGACGAAATCACCCTGACCTATGTGGTGGTCGAGATCTGGGATCAGCGCCGCCTGGTGCTGCCGACCACCTACTTCACCACCAACCCGTTCGAGAACTGGACCCGCAACGCGACCGAGCTGCTCGGCACGGTGGAACTGGATGTGGACTTCACCGTGCCGATCGACGAGATGCGCGCCGAATTGGACCGGCTGCTCGCCGCGAGTGACCTGTGGGACGGTCGGGCCAGTTCGTTGCGGGTGACCAACGCCGTGGGCGGGTTTCTGCGGGTGCGTCCGATGGTCAGCGCCGCCGACGCCGATGCGCTGTTCGTGCTGCGTTGCGACGTGCGTGAGGGCCTGATCGACTGGCTGCAGCGCAACCACCCGGGCGCGCTGCCGCGCTACCGGGTGCAGGAGTCCGAAGCCGACGAGTGGAGCGAACTGGTGGGTTCCGACGCCGGCCGCTCCCGCGGTGACGGCCACCGCCGGTAGGGGAGCGCTCCCTGCTGCTTTGACCTGCCCGACCAGCGGCGGGTATCGTAGGACTTCGTGCCTGGCCGCTTTCGGCGCCTCGGGTCGCCGCAAGGTGCGCTGCCGGGCCGATTCGTGTGTCCATTGCGCAACGGATGAATTCCGCGGCCGGTGCATGCGACGCACCCGGTCACAGGCGACTGCGGCGGGGATAACTGCAGGACAACATACTTCAGGAACAACGGAGCGACACAGGAAGCCGGTAGATGCCAACCATTCAGCAGCTGGTCCGTAAGGGGCGCCGCGACAAGCCCGCCAAGGTCAAGACTGCGGCGCTCAAGGGCAGCCCGCAGCGCCGCGGCGTGTGCACCCGCGTGTACACGACCACCCCGAAGAAGCCGAACTCGGCGCTGCGCAAGGTGGCGCGTGTGAAGCTGACCACCGGCGTCGAGGTCACCGCCTACATCCCCGGCGAAGGCCACAACCTGCAGGAGCACTCGATGGTGCTGGTGCGGGGCGGCCGGGTGAAGGACCTGCCCGGTGTGCGCTACAAGATCATCCGCGGCTCCCTGGACACCCAGGGCGTCAAGAACCGCAAGCAGGCTCGCAGCCGCTACGGCGCCAAGAAGGAGAAGAGCTGATGCCGCGCAAGGGTCCCGCTCCCAAGCGTCCCCTGGTCAGTGACCCGGTCTACGGGTCGCAGCTGGTCACCCAGCTGGTGAACAAGGTGCTGGTGCGCGGTAAGAAGTCCCTGGCCGAGCGCATCGTCTACGCGGCGCTGGAGCAGGCCCGCGACAAGACCGGCACCGACCCGGTGATCACCCTCAAGCGGGCACTGGACAACGTCAAGCCGTCGCTGGAGGTGCGCAGCCGCCGCGTCGGTGGTGCCACCTACCAGGTTCCGGTCGAGGTTCGCCCCGACCGGTCCACCACGCTGGCGCTGCGCTGGCTGGTGGACTTCTCCCGGCAGCGCCGCGAGAAGACCATGATCGAGCGGCTGGCCAACGAGATCCTCGACGCCAGCAACGGTCTGGGGGCGGCCGTCAAACGCCGTGAGGACACCCACAAGATGGCCGAGGCCAACCGGGCGTTCGCGCACTACCGCTGGTGACCGGCCGCGCCGCCCGCGGGCCGGCGCACACGAAGACGATCGTCAACTAATCGAAGGAAGACTTCTGTGGCACAGAAGGACGTGCTGACCGACCTGAACAAGGTCCGCAACATCGGCATCATGGCGCACATCGACGCCGGCAAGACGACGACGACCGAGCGGATCCTGTTCTACACCGGCGTCAACTACAAGATGGGCGAGACCCACGACGGCGCCTCCACCACCGACTGGATGGAACAGGAGCAGGAGCGCGGCATCACCATCACCTCCGCCGCGGTGACCTGTTTCTGGAACGACAACCAGATCAACATCATCGACACCCCCGGCCACGTCGACTTCACCGTCGAGGTGGAGCGCAGCCTGCGGGTGCTCGACGGTGCGGTGGCCGTCTTCGACGGCAAGGAGGGCGTGGAGCCGCAGTCCGAGCAGGTGTGGCGTCAGGCCGACAAGTACGACGTGCCGCGGATCTGCTTCGTCAACAAGATGGACAAGCTCGGCGCGGACTTCTACTTCACCGTCGGCACCATCCGGGACCGCCTCGGCGCCAAGCCGCTGGTCATCCAGCTGCCGATCGGTGCGGAGAACGACTTCGAGGGCATCGTCGACCTGGTCGAGATGACCGCCAAGGTGTGGCGCGGCGAGACCAAGATGGGCGAGACCTACGAGACGGTGGAGATCCCCGCCGACCTCGCCGACAAGGTCGAGCAGTACCGCGGGGAACTGCTGGAGTCGGTCGCCGAGACCGATGAGGCGCTGCTGGAGAAGTACCTCGGCGGTGAGGACCTCACGGTCGAGGAGATCAAGGGCGCCATCCGCAAGCTCACCGTCTCCAGCGAGATGTACCCGGTGCTGTGCGGCAGCGCGTTCAAGAACAAGGGCGTGCAGCCCATGCTCGACGCGGTCATCGACTACCTGCCGTCCCCGCTGGATGTCGAGTCGGTGCGCGGGCACGTCCCCGGCGACGAGTCCGAGGAGATCTTCCGCAAGCCGTCGGTCGACGAGCCGTTCGCCGCGCTGGCGTTCAAGATCGCCGTGCACCCGTTCTTCGGCCGGCTCACCTACGTGCGGGTCTACTCCGGCAAGGTCGAGTCCGGCGCGCAGATCGTCAACTCCACCAAGGGCAAGAAGGAGCGGCTGGGCAAGCTGTTCCAGATGCACTCCAACAAGGAGAACCCGGTGGAATCGGCGTCTGCCGGCCACATCTACGCGGTGATCGGGCTGAAGGACACCACCACCGGCGACACGCTGTGCGACTCCAACAAGCAGATCGTTCTGGAGTCGATGACGTTCCCGGATCCGGTCATCGAGGTGGCCATCGAGCCGAAGACCAAGAGCGACCAGGAGAAACTGTCGCTGGCGATCCAGAAGCTCGCCGAGGAGGACCCGACCTTCAAGGTGCACCTGGACCAGGAGACCGGCCAGACCGTGATCGGCGGGATGGGCGAGCTGCACCTGGACATCCTGGTGGACCGGATGCGCCGCGAGTTCAAGGTCGAGGCCAACGTCGGCAAGCCGCAGGTGGCCTACCGCGAGACCATCAAACGCACGGTGGAGAACGTGGAGTTCACCCACAAGAAGCAGACCGGTGGCTCGGGGCAGTTCGCGAAGGTCATCGTCACCGTGGCGCCTTTTGTCGGCGAGGACGGCGCGACCTACGAATTCGAGAACAAGGTCACCGGCGGTCGCATCCCGCGGGAGTACATCCCGTCGGTGGACGCCGGGGCGCAGGACGCCATGGCCTACGGCGTGCTGGCCGGCTACCCGCTGGTGAACCTGAAGCTCACCCTGCTCGACGGTCAGTACCACGACGTCGACTCCTCGGAGATGGCGTTCAAGATCGCCGGGTCGCAGGTGCTGAAGAAGGCCGCTGCGGCCGCGCAGCCGGTGATCCTGGAACCGATCATGGCCGTCGAGGTCACCACGCCCGAGGAGTACATGGGCGACGTGATCGGTGATTTGAACTCCCGCCGCGGCCAGATCCAGGCCATGGAGGAGCGTAGCGGCGCCCGTGTCGTCAAGGCACAGGTCCCGCTGTCGGAGATGTTCGGCTACGTCGGCGACCTGCGGTCGAAGTCTCAGGGCCGGGCTAACTACACGATGGTGTTCGACTCCTACGCCGAGGTTCCGGCGCAGGTGTCCAAGGAGATCATCGCGAAGGCGACGGGCGAGTGAGCATGCGAACGAGCGCGGAGCCGAGCAGCGAGCACGGCGAAGGCGACGGGCGAGTAAGCGAGGCTTGCGAGTCCGGAACCGGCCGGTGAGCACGGCGAAGGCGACGGGCGAGTAAGCGTAGCCGACCCACCCGGAGTAACCTTGCCCGGTCACCACCGCGGCACAACTGAAAACATCAACCCTGCTGTAACAGGCATCGATTAGTCCAGGAGGACACAGAAGTGGCGAAGGCGAAGTTCGAGCGGAACAAGCCGCACGTCAACATCGGGACCATCGGTCACGTTGACCACGGCAAGACCACCACGACGGCAGCGATCACCAAGGTTCTGCACGACAAGTTCCCGGAGTTGAACGAGTCCCGCGCGTTCGACCAGATCGACAATGCTCCCGAAGAGAAGCAGCGCGGCATCACGATCAACATCTCCCACGTGGAGTACCAGACCGACAAGCGGCACTACGCCCACGTCGACGCCCCGGGCCACGCCGACTACATCAAGAACATGATCACCGGTGCCGCCCAGATGGACGGCGCGATCCTGGTGGTCGCCGCCACCGACGGCCCGATGCCGCAGACCCGCGAGCACGTGCTGCTCGCCCGCCAGGTCGGTGTGCCCTACATCCTGGTCGCGCTGAACAAGTCCGACATGGTCGACGACGAGGAGCTGCTGGAGCTCGTCGAGATGGAGGTGCGCGAGCTGCTGGCCGACCAGGACTTCGACGAGGAGGCTCCGGTCATCCGGATCTCGGCGCTGAAGGCCCTCGAGGGTGACCCGAAGTGGGTCAAGTCCGTCGAGGACCTGATGGAGGCCGTCGACGCGTCCATCCCGGACCCGGTGCGTGACACCGACAAGCCGTTCCTGATGCCGGTCGAGGACGTGTTCACCATCACCGGTCGTGGCACCGTGGTGACCGGCCGCATCGAGCGTGGTGTGGTCAACGTCAACGAGGACGTCGAGATCGTCGGCATCCGCCCGGAGACCACCAAGACCACGGTCACCGGTGTGGAGATGTTCCGCAAGCTGCTCGACCAGGGGCAGGCCGGTGACAACGTGGGTCTGCTGATCCGCGGTATCAAGCGTGAGGACGTCGAGCGCGGCCAGGTCGTGGTCAAGCCCGGCACCACCACCCCGCACACCGAGTTCGAGGGCCAGGCCTACATCCTGTCCAAGGACGAGGGTGGCCGGCACACGCCGTTCTTCACCAACTACCGCCCGCAGTTCTACTTCCGCACCACCGACGTGACCGGTGTGGTGAGCCTGCCGGAGGGCACCGAGATGGTGATGCCCGGTGACAACACCGAGATGAGCGTGAAGCTGATCCAGCCGGTCGCCATGGAAGAGGGTCTGCGCTTCGCGATCCGCGAGGGCGGCCGCACCGTCGGCGCCGGCCAGGTCACCAAGATCATCAAGTGACCCGGTGATTCTCGGCTGAGACAACCGCCCGCAGCGCCCATCCCCGAAACGGGGGTGGGCGCTGCGGCGTTTACCGCCCCCCGCAACGAGAACACGTTCTCATCGGACTGTTAACCTCGAGGCAGAACCGGTGAAGGGAGCCACGGTGGGCGACGGGGCGATGCAGGGTCGGGTGGCGTTCGTAACCGGCGCCGCGCGCGGTCAGGGCCGCGCCCACGCGGTGCGGTTGGCCCGCGAAGGCGCCGACGTCGTGGTCTCCGACATCTGCGGCCCGGTCGCCGACTGCATCACCTACCCGCCTGCCACCCCCGAGGAGCTCACCGAGACCGCCCGGCTGGTGGAGTCCGAGGGCCGCAAGGCGCTGGCGCGTCAGGTCGACGTCCGCGACGACGCGGCGCTCCAGACGCTGGTGGCCGACACCGTCGAACAATTCGGCCGCCTCGACGTGGTGGTCGCCAACGCCGGCGTGCTCACCTGGGGCCGGCTGTGGGAGCTCAGCGATGAGCAGTGGAACACGATCATCGACGTCAACCTGACCGGCACCTGGCGCACTCTGCGCGCCACCGTCCCGGCGATGATCGAGGCCGGCAACGGCGGCTCGATCGTGGTGGTCAGTTCCTCGGCCGGGTTGAAGGCCACCCCCGCCAACGGCCACTACGCCGCCTCCAAGCACGGACTGGTCGCGTTGACCAATACCCTCGCGGTGGAGGCCGGCGAGTACGGCATCCGGGTCAACTCGATCCACCCCTACTCGGTGGACACCCCGATGATCGAACCCGAGGCGATGGCGAAGATCTTCGGCGAACACCCGGCGTTCCTGCACAGCTATCCGCCGATGCCGGTGCGCAACAACGGGTTCATGTCCCCCGACGACATCGCCGACGTGGTGGTGTGGCTGGCCGGCGACGGCTCCGGAACACTGTCGGGCGCGCAGATCCCGGTCGACAAGGGATCGCTGAAGTACTGACCTGTCACCGTGTGCGCAACGGTGCCGGTGTCCCCGCCACTGAGGGGAACGAAAGGAGCAGGGCGATGGCGAAATTCGCCGTGATCGGAGCGTTGGTCGGCGGTTTGGCCGCGGCGGCGATGACGCTGGCGGCACCAGCCGCGGTGGCCGACCCGCCAGACCCGCACCAGCCGGACATCACCAGGAACTTCTGTCCGGGTGGACAATTCGGTGCCGGCGGCGCCGGTCTGGGCGGCGCGATGGGCGTCTGTGACGGCGCGAAATACCCCGACGGATCCTACTGGCACCAGTGGGTCGACAACGGCTTCATCGGGATCGGCGTGACCTACCACTACGACTGCGTGGGCGACAGCGGCAACAACCTGTTCCCGGCGCCGCCCCCGCCCGGTGGCTGCGACGGGGCGATCCCCGGCGAACCGGCGCCGCCGCCCGGTGAACAGCCACCCCCGGGTGAACAGCCCCAGCCGGGTGAACTGCCGCCGCCGGGTGAACAGCCCCAGCCGGGTGAACTGCCGCCGCCTGCCTAGCCCTTATCCGGCCCGTACCGGTGCAGGTAGTGTTCGGCGAGCTGCGCCGGCACCAACTCGCGCGGGACGATGAACACGGTCGGCTTCTTCTCCGTGCCGGCCACGACCACCATCACCCCGTCGCGCATCGCCACCCGCGATTTGGGCCCCAACTCCGCGTGATGGCGGTAATCGCCGATCTGCACGGCGATGCTTTCCTGCCCAAGCCACGCGGTCATCGCGGAGCCGACCGGCATCTTCTTCGCGAAACTCGCCGGGACAACGACCCATTTGACCGCGGCGACCAGCGCCAGCACCACGGTGCCCAGCACCATCCAGGCCACGAAGAACCGGGTGCCTGCGGCCACCGCGTTGCCGCCCGAGTCGCCGCCGACCAGCCAGCGCGCCACCGCCAGTCCGGCACCGAGCCCGAAGACCGAGATGGCGTGTTGGGCGAGGGTGGCGCCGGTGGGGCGGGCCAGTGCGCGACCCCAGGTTTGCGGCTGACCCGCCGCGACCACGCCGGTGGTTGTCCTGTCGTCCGCGCGCGGCGGGGGAATCGGGTTCATCGTCGGCCCTTTCGGCGGGTTTGCGGTATACCCGATTATTTTTATCCCGCGCCGGGGGAGGGGTCGCACACTTTTTGCGCCGGTTCCGCCCCGGTGGGTGCGCGATCGGCCTGCCGATCGGGTATGAACATCTGATGAGCACAAGCACCGGGAGTGCCGGGATCGTGATCGTCGGCGGCGGACTGGCCGCCGTGCGCACCGCCGAGCAGCTGCGCCGCGCCGAGTACGACGGCGCCATCACGATCCTCAGCGAAGAGGACCACCTGCCCTACGACCGCCCGCCGCTGTCCAAGGACCTGTTGCGTGGTGAGGTCGACGACGTCACCCTCAAGCCGCAGGAGTTCTACGACGAACGCGAGATCACGGTGCGCCTGGGCGCCCGCGCGACCGGGGTGGACACCGCCGCGCACACCGTGGCACTCGCCGACGGCACCACGGTGGCCTATGACCAGCTGATCATCGCCACCGGGCTGGTGCCGCGCCGCATCCCGGACATGCCGGACCTGGAGGGCATCCGGGTGCTGCGTTCGTTCGAGGAGAGCCTGGCGTTGCGCCAGGCAGCCGGCTCGGCGCGGCACGCGGTGGTCATCGGTGCCGGCTTCATCGGCTGCGAGGTGGCGGCCAGCCTACGCGGGCTGGGCGTCGAGGTCGTGTTGGTCGAACCGCAGCCCGCACCGCTGGCCTCGGTGCTCGGTTGGCGCATCGGCGAACTGGTGGCCCGGTTGCACCGCGCCGAGGGGGTCGACGTGCGCACCGGCGTCGGGGTCGCGCGGGTGCGCGGGCACGGCCGGGTGGAGTCGGTGGTGCTCAGCGACGACAGCGAGATCGACACCGACCTGGTCGTGGTCGGCATCGGTTCGAGGCCGGCCACCGAATGGCTCGCCGATAGCGGCATCGATCTCGACAACGGGGTGCTCTGCGACGAGGTCGGCCGAACCAGCGCTCCGGACGTGTGGGCGCTCGGCGATGTGGCGTCCTGGCGGGACAAGTCCGGGCACCAAGTGCGGGTGGAGCATTGGAGCAATGTCGCCGACCAGGCGCGGGTCGTGGTGCCTGCGCTGCTCGGCGGCGACAAGCCTGCCACCGTGGTCGTTCCCTACTTCTGGAGCGACCAGTACGACATCAAGTTCCAGTGCCTGGGGGAGCCGGCAGCCGACGACACCGTGCACCTGGTCGAGGACGACGGCCGCAGATTCCTCGCCTACTACGAGCGCGACGGTGCGGTAATCGGCGTGGTCGGGGCCGGCATGCCCGGCCCGGTGATGAAGACCCGGGCCAAGATCGCCGCCGGCGCACCGATCGCCGACGTGCTCGGCGACGACGCCTAGTCCGACGCGACGACGCCTAGTCCGACGCGGCGCTGCTCAGTCCGACGCGGCGCTGCCTAGTCCGGCCCGGCGGCGTCGAGGCCGTCGAAGCCGCCGCACACGACGTCGAACGCCTCGCCGAGTGCCTGCGGCAAGGCCACCGACTCGTCGGCCAGCCACCGCTCGTAGGCGCTCAACGCCACCCCGAGCATCGTCCACGCGACCGTCTGCGGGCGCAGGTCGGTGACCGCCAGCCCGCAGCGGCGGGCCACGAACGCCGCGATCACCTCACGCCACCCGGCGTACATCGTCATCGAATACGCTTGGAGTTCCGCGGTCTGCAGGATGACTCGCATGCGACGGCGGTGCCGCAACGCCTCGGGCTCCTCAAAGGTGTTGAACGTCAACAGTGCATCGCGCAGTGCATCGCGCAGCGGGACGTCGGGCTCGACGGAGTCGAGGAGCTCGCGCAACTGCTGCAGGTGGGTGTCGAACTCGCCCCACGGGATGGCGTTCTTCGACACGTAGTAGCGGAACAGGGTGCGTCGGGCGATGCCGGCGGCCTGGGCCACGTCCTCGACACTGACCTCGTCGAAACCGTGCTCGGTGAACAAGTCGATGGCCACGTCGCTGATCTGATGCGGCGTGGTGGAACGGCGGCGTCCCGCCCGTGGCCGTGCCGGGCCCTGCCGCATCCGATCACCCGCCTTCACTTGTGGCACCCGATGCCATATTATGGCCGACTGTGACCGATTCGACAGCACTGTCGAGCCCCCGGCGACGAAAGGCCATCGAGATGGACCAGGACCAGCAGACCGAGAACACCGAACTCGTCACCGAGAGCCTGGTGGAAGAGGTCTCCATCGACGGGATGTGCGGGGTCTACTGAGCGTGGCGGCAACCGCCGAGCCGGCTTTCGACCCCGACGCCCGCTGGCGGTTGCACCCTCAGGTGTCGGTCCGCCCGGAACCGTTCGGCGCGCTGCTCTACCACTTCGGCACCCGCAAACTCTCGTTTCTGAAGAACCGCACCATCGTCGACATCGTCAAGTCGCTCGACGAGCATCCGGACGCCCGTTCGGCGTGCCGGGCCGCCGGAGTCGACGACGAGAAGTGCGAGCCCTATCTGCACGCCCTTGGCGTACTGGCCCGATCCAACATGCTCATCGCAGGGGAGGACACATGACTTCGGTAGCCCCGGTACCACGGCTGGTGGACCAGTTCGAAAGCGGTCTCGACGCGCCGATCTGTCTCACCTGGGAACTGACCTACGCGTGCAACCTGGCGTGTGTGCACTGCCTGTCGTCGTCGGGCCGGCGCGACCCGCGCGAACTGTCCACGCAGCAATGCAAGGACATCATCGACGAGCTGGAACGCATGCAGGTGTTCTACGTCAACATCGGCGGCGGCGAACCCACCGTGCGGCCCGACTTCTGGGAGCTGGTCGACTACGCCACCGCGCACCACGTCGGGGTGAAGTTCTCCACCAACGGACTGCGCATCACCCCGGAGGTGGCCGAGCGCCTGGCGGCCAGCGATTACGTCGACGTGCAGATCTCCCTCGACGGCGCCACCGCCGAGGTCAACGATGCGATCCGCGGGCGGGGCTCCTACGAGATGGCCATCCGGGCGCTGGAAAACCTTGCCGCCGCGGGCTTCAAGGACGCCAAGATCTCCGTCGTCGCTACCCGCCACAACATCGACCAGCTCGACGACTTCGCCGTGCTCGCAGACCGGTACGGCGCGACCCTGCGGATCACCCGGCTGCGCCCGTCGGGTCGTGCGGTGGACGTCTGGGACGAGCTGCACCCGACCGCCGCGCAACAGCAACAGCTCTACGACTGGCTGGTCGCCAAGGGCGACGGGGTGCTCACCGGCGACTCGTTCTTCCACCTGTCCGGATTGGGACAGCCCGGCGCGCTGGCCGGTCTCAACCTGTGCGGCGCCGGCCGGGTGGTCTGCCTGATCGACCCGATCGGTGACGTCTACGCCTGCCCGTTCGCCATCCACGACCGGTTCCTGGCCGGAAACGTGTTGTCCGACGGCGGTTTCGACAACGTCTGGAAGAATGCGCCGCTCTTCGTGGAATTGCGCGAACCGCAGTCCGCCGGTGCGTGCGCAACCTGCGAGTTCTTCGACAGTTGCCGGGGCGGCTGCATGGCCGCGAAATTCTTCACCGGCTTGCCGCTGGACGGCCCAGACCCGGAGTGCGTCAAGGGCTACGGCGCCGAGGCGCTGGAGAACGCCGGAGAGAAACCGCGGCCCAGCGTCGACCAGTCCCACCGGTCCCGCAAGAGCGTGCCGCTGACCCTGTCCCCACCAGCGCCGCCGAAGCGGCTCTGTGACGAAAGCCCGGTTTGATTGTGGCCCGTGACCTCTGGTTCGAAACCGTTGCGATCGCACAGCAGCGCGCCAAGAAGCGGTTACCGAAATCGGTGTATTCCTCGCTGATCTCAGCCAGCGAGAAGGGTGTCACCGTCGCCGACAACGTGGCGGCGTTCAGCGAACTCGGGTTCGCGCCGCACGTCATCGGCGCACCGGCTAAACGAGACATGGCGACCAGCGTTCTGGGCCAAGACATCTCGATGCCGGTGGTCATCTCACCCACCGGTGTTCAGGCCGTCGTCCCCGAGGGTGAGGTCGCGGTGGCTCGCGCGGCCGCCGCGCGCGGGACCGCGATGGGACTGTCCTCGTTCGCGAGCAAACCCATCGAAGAGGTCATCGAGGCCAATCCGCAGCTGTTCTTCCAGATCTACTGGCTCGGCGACCGCGACGCCATCGCCGCGCGAGTGGAGCGGGCTCGGGCCGCGGGGGCGGCCGGACTGATCGTCACCACCGACTGGTCGTTCTCGCACGGGCGGGACTGGGGCAGCCCGAAGATCCCCGAAAAGATGGATCTGCGCACGATGCTGCGGATGATGCCCGAGGGCCTGAGCAGGCCCCGCTGGTTCCTGCAGTTCGCCAAGACGCTGCAGCCGCCGAACCTGCGAGTGCCCAACCAGGGGCGGCGCGGCGAGCCCGGACCGCCGTTCTTCCACGCCTACGGCGAGTGGATGGGCACCCCGCCGCCGACCTGGGAGGACATCGCCTGGTTGCGGGAGCTGTGGGGCGGGCCGTTCATGCTCAAGGGCGTGATGCGGGTCGACGACGCGAAAAGAGCTGTGGACGCTGGTGTTTCGGCGATCTCGGTCTCCAACCACGGGGGCAACAACCTGGACGGGACGCCCGCATCGGTGCGTGCTCTGCCCGCGATCGCCGACGCCGTCGGCGACCAGATCGAGGTGCTGTTCGACGGCGGCATCCGCCGCGGGAGCGACGTGGTCAAGGCGCTCGCCCTGGGGGCGCGGGCGGTCATGATCGGTCGCGCCTACTTGTGGGGGCTGGCCGCCGCCGGCCAGCCGGGGGTGGAGAACGTCCTGGATCTGCTGCGTGCCGGTATCGACTCCGCGCTGATGGGGTTGGGCTGTGCCTCGGTGCACGACCTGAACCGCGAGCACGTGCTGATCCCGGACGGATTCGAGCGGGTGCTCGGCGTGCCGCCGGCCCGGTAGCGAGCCTGATACTGGCGATACACGCGGGACGGGCGTGACAGGCCGGTTGCGTGCGGCCGAAGAATCCATCCCGAATCAGAGTCGAATCCGCAGAAAGTTGCGCGCCACAGGTCAATTGGGCCTACCATCGGCGGGTGGCTCTCCCCGTCGAACTCGCTGGATCGACGTCCGGGCAGCTACGTGATGGCTACCCGTCGCTGCTTGTCCCGGTCGGCTCCACCGAACAGCACGGGCCGCACCTGCCGCTGGACACCGACACCCGCATCGCCGCCGCGGTCGCCCGCGCCACCGCGGCCGGGCTCGCCGGTCGTTCGACGGAGTCCTGGCTGGTGGCGCCGGCCATCGCCTACGGAGCCAGCGGCGAGCACCAGAGCTTTCCCGGCACCGTCTCCATCGGCACCGAGGTGCTGGAGAGGGTGCTGGTCGAGTACGGGCGATCCGCGATGACCTGGGCGCACCGACTGGTTTTCGTCAACGGTCACGGCGGCAACGTCGACGCCCTGCGGGCGGCGGTGCGGCGGATGCGGTTCGAAAGCCGTGAGGTGGGGTGGTCGCCCTGCGTTACGGTAGGTGGCGACGCCCACGCCGGACACACCGAAACCTCGGTGATGCTGCACCTGGCACCGGCCGACGTCATGACCGAGCGGTGGCAGCCGGGGAACAGCGCGCCACTCGGGCAGCTGATCGGGGCGATGCGCCGCGGCGGGGTCGCCGCGGTGAGCGAGGTCGGGGTACTCGGCGATCCGACCACCGCGACCGCTCGGGACGGGGAGGAGATCTTCACCGCGATGGTCGACGACTGCATCCGCCGGGTGCGGGCCTGGATGCCCGGTGATGACGGGATGCTGGCATGAACCAGCCTCGGCTGCCCGACGGGTTCGCCGTCCAGGTCGACCGGCGGGTCCGGGTTCTGGACCGCGGCTCGGCACTGCTCGGTGGATCGCCGACCCGGCTGCTGCGCCTGGCCCCGGCCGCGCAGGTGCTGCTCACCGACGGCCGGCTACGCGTCAACGACGCGGTCAGCGCCCAACTCGCCCGCACCCTGCTCGACGCGACCGTCGCCCACCCGCGGCCGGCCAGCGGGCCCTCGCACCACGAGGTCACCGTCGTCATCCCGGTGCGCGACAACCTCCGCGGTGTCCAGCGGCTCGTCTCCGTGTTGCGTGGACTGCGTGTCCTCGTCGTCGACGACGGTTCCTCGCGCCCGATCGAGGCCGGCGACTTCGACGGCGCCGACTGCACGGTCGAGGTGCTGCGCCACCCGCACAGCCGAGGGCCGGCCGCGGCACGCAACACCGGACTGCGCGCCGCGACCAGTGACTACGTCGCGTTCCTGGACTCCGACGTCGTCCCGCGACGCGGTTGGCTCGAGGCCCTGCTCGGCCATTTCAGCGACCCCGCCGTCGCGCTGGCCGCACCGCGGATCGTCAGCCTGACCGCCGACGACCGGCTGATCGCTCGGTACGAGGCGGTGCGCTCCTCGCTCGACCTGGGCGCCTCGGAGGCACCGGTGGTGCCGTACGGGACGGTCTCTTATGTGCCGAGTGCGGCGATCATCTGCCGGCGCTCAGCGCTGGAGGAGATCGGTGGGTTCGACGAGACCCTGCGCTCGGGCGAGGATGTGGACCTGTGCTGGCGGCTCATCGAGGCCGGTGGCCGGCTGCGGTACGAGCCGGTCGCCTTCGTCGCCCACGAACACCGCTCCGATCTGGCCCAGTGGTTGGGCCGCAAGGCGTTCTACGGTTCCTCCGCCGCGCCCCTGACCGTGCGCCACCCCGACAAAACGGCTCCGGTGATGATCTCCGGGTGGACCATGACGTTGTGCCTGGCGTTCGCCATCGGATCCCGGCTGGGCTATCTGGCCGCCCTGCTCGGGGCGCTGCTCACCGGTGGCCGGGTCGCCCGCGCGATGCGCGGCGCCGAACCCCGGGAGGTGATCCGGGTGGCCGCGCGCGGGATGGCGGCGGCCACCCTGCAGTTCCTGGCGGTGCTCTGCCGCGAGTACTGGCCGCTGGCCCTGTTGGCGGCGATGCTGTCGCGGCGATGCCGCCGGGCGGTGCTGCTCGCCGCGGTGCTCGACGGGGTGTGGGACTGGCTGCGCCGCGGTCGCGACATCGACGGTAACGCCGAACCGATCGGCTTGATCGGCTACCTGCTGCTCAAACGCCTCGACGACCTGGCCTACGGCGCCGGCGTCTGGCGCGGGATGGCCCGTGAGCAGACCCTGCGCCCGCTGGCCCCCCAGCTACGGATTTAGGCCGTTGGTCGACGCATTCCCTGCCTGTGACGTGCTGATCGTCGGTGCGGGCAGCGCCGGGTCGGTCGTCGCTGCGCTGCTCTCGGCCGACCCCGATTGTGCGGTCACGGTCCTGGAGGCCGGAACCCGGCGCGCCCCGCGCGCGGCGCACCGGTTGCCGGTGGGAGCCGACAGCGAGCTGGTGCACCGCTACCGGACCCGGCTCACCGACGATCCGGTCCGGTGGGCCACGATCATGCGCGGGGCCACCCTCGGTGGCTCCGGTGCGGTCAACGGCGGCTATTTCGGCCGATCCGTCCGCGACGACTTCACCGCCGGCGCGTTACCGGGCTGGCGATGGGAGGAGATCCTCCAGCACTACCGCGCGATCGAAACCGACCTCGACTACAGCGGGCCCGCCCACGGCGACTGCGGCCCGATCAAGGTCCGTCGTGAACGCGAATTCTGCGATGAGACAACTCGATTCATCAGCCAAGCTGATAAGTGCGGGTATCGATGGCTGGACGACCTCAACGACGCCGGGCCTGAGTTGCCGACCGGGGTCGGAGCGGTGCCGCAGAACATCGTCGACGGCCGGAGGATCGACCCCGGATATGCGTATCTCCAAGCGGCACTGGACCGCCCGAACCTCACGCTGCACACCGGAACCAAGGCCACGCAACTCCGGATCGAACGTAACCGTGTCACTGCCGTGCACGCCATCGGTCCGAACGGCCCCGTAACGCTCCGAGCGAAACGAATCGTGTTGTGCGCCGGTACGATCGAAACAGCCCATCTGTTGATGCTCTCCGGGATCGGCGATGAAAAGGTGCTCCGAAGCGCCGGGGTTGCAGTGAAAACCGTTCTGCCGGTGGGTCGGGCATGCACCGATCACCCAGAATGGCTGTTTCCGACCGATCAGCCCGGAACGCCCGGCAGGGCGGTGCTCGAAGCGGTGCTCAGCACCGCCGAGGGAATCGAGATAAGGCCCTACACAGTAGGTTTCGCCACCATGACCGGCGACGACCGGTTCATCGCATCGTCGGGCCGGGACCCTGCGCACGTCGGGGTCGCCTTGATGCGCCCACGCTCTCGGGCGCGCATCGGCTTGGACTCCGCCGATCCGGCGGCGCCACCGGTGATCGAGCACCGCTACGACCAGCACCCGGCGGACCTGGCGGAACTGGCCGGGGGAGCGGAGTTGCTGGCCGAGCTGACCGGAACAGCGCTACCGGAGCCGGCGTGGGCGACCTCGCAGCACCTGTGCGGCAGCGCCCCGATGGGGCAGGTGGTCGACGAACGCTGCCGGGTCTACGGCGTCGACGGGCTGTGGGTGATCGACGGCTCGGTGCCGGCCGGTCCGCTGAGCCGCGGGCCGCACGCGACGATCGCGATGATCGCCCACCGCGCGGCCGGATTCGTCGCCGCGGACGGCGCGGCTCAGTCCAGCGCGTAGCGGATCGGCAGGTGCTTGAGGCCGCCGACGAACGTCGTCGCGGTCAGCTTCGGCTCGCCGGCCAACTCCGCTGACCTCAACCGCGGCACCAACTCCGCGAAGAAGCTGGCGATCTCCATCCGAGCCAGCGCCGAGGCGACACAGAAGTGCACCCCGAATCCGAAGGACAGGTGTTTGTTCGGGTCGCGGCCCACATCGAACCGGAACGGGTCGTCGAAGACCTCCTCGTCCCGGTTCGCCGACACGTAGGACAGATACACCGACTCGCCGGCCCGGATCGGTACGCCGCGCACCTCGGTGTCGGCCGTCGCGGTGCGCATGAACTCCTTGACCGGGGTGACCCAGCGGATGATCTCCTCCACGGCGGTCGGCAGCAGCGCCGGATCCGCGCGCAACCGGGCCAGCTGGTCGGGATGCTCGATGAGCGCCTGCAGCCCGCCGCTGATCGCCGCGCTGGTGGTGTCGTGCCCGGCGGTCGCCAGGATCACGTAGTAGGAGGCGGTGTCCACGTCGGACAGCGGCTGCCCGTCGATGCGCGCATTGGCGATCGTCGACGCCAGGTCCTCGGTGGGGTGGGCGCGGCGCTCCGCGGTGAGCGCGTTGAAGTAGTTGAAGAAATCGAACAGCACCGGCAGCTGCTCCTCGGGGGTGAAGCCGCGGCGATATTCGTCGTCGTCCCCGCCGAACAGCTCCTGGGTGAGTTTGAGCATGCGCGGGAAATCCGACTCCGGCAGCCCCAGCAGCGACATGATCACGTACAGCGGGTAATTGACCGCGACCTCCTGCACGAAATCGCACTCCGGGCCGATCGCGGCCATCTTGTCGACGTAGATCTTCGCGAGCTCCTCGACACGCGCCTTCATCGCCCGCATCGCCTTGGGCCGGAACCAGTCCGCGGCGATCGCCCGCATCTTGTGGTGCTCGGGGTCGTCGAGGTGGATCAGCGTCCGCAACCCCATCCCCGCGGCCAGCTGGGCCTGCTGCATGTCGTCGAGCTCCGCGGTCGCCAGCACCGACCGCGGCGCGTTGATCCACAGTTGGTTGTCGCGTTCGATCTCGATGATGTCGGCGTGCCTGGTGATCGCCCAGAACGGCCGATACGGCGGCCGGTCCACCAGGGAGACCGGGGCGTGGGCGCGCAGATGGCGCAACGCGGCGTGCAGGTGGGGCTCGTCGGTGAACGCGGCCGGGTCGGCGAGCACCTTCGCCGCCTCGTCGACAACGGGTGAACTCATCGATCCTCCTGACAGGTGTCAACACCAGTCTCGCCGATCGGACGCGCCCGGGGGACGCTTTCGGCGCGGACGGGCGCAGTAGGCTCAGGCCCCGTGCCCCCCGGGTCCCTCTTCCGTCGCCTCGGCGTGCTCCTGGCGGCGACGCTGCTGTCGATCACCGGGTGCGGCCATCACCCCGAGTCCGGCGTGATCAGCCGGGCCGCGGCCCCCAACGCCGCCGTCGTCGACACGACCGCCGGCCCGGTGCGCGGCGTGGTGGCCCCCGATCACCGACTGTTCGCCGGCATCCCCTATGCCGCACCGCCGCTCGGCGCGTTGCGCTGGCAGCCGCCGCAGCCGGTGGCGCCCTGGACCGGGGTCCGCGACACCACCCGGCCCGGGCCGCCGTGCGTGCAGGAGACCGCGCGCGGTGTGGGCAGCGAGGACTGTCTGACCCTCAACGTGTGGACGCCGGCGGGCGGGGTCGGCAAGCGGCCGGTGCTGGTGTGGATCCACGGCGGCGGGTTCATCAACGGCCACGGCGACATGTACGACGCCCACCGGCTGGCCACCCGCGGCGACGTCGTGGTCGTCACGCTGAACTACCGGCTCGGGGCGCTGGGTTTTCTGGCCCACCCCGCGCTCGGGCAGTTCGGCCGGGTCGGCAACTACGGCTTCATCGACCAGCAGGCCGCGCTGCGCTGGGTCCGCGACAACATCGCCGGCTTCGGCGGCGACCCGACCAAGGTCACCATCGCCGGGGAATCGGCCGGCGGCATGTCGGTCTGCGACCACCTCGTCGCGCCTGCCTCGGCGGGACTGTTCCGCGCCGCCGTCATCCAGAGCGGGCCGTGCCAGGCCCAGGTCGACCTGCCCACCGCGCAACGGGTCAGCGAGGCCTACGCCACTGAGGTCGGCTGCGCCGACCCGGACCCGGCCGCCACCGCACGCTGCCTGCGCGGCCTGCCCACCGCGGCGGTCGCCGGTGCGCCCTGGTACGTCCACATCGACACCCACGCCCTGACCGGACCGGTCACCGGCACCGCGGTGTTGCCGACCGACCCGCTGCGCGCGTTCGCCGCCGGCCGCGCCGCCCCGGTGCCGGTGCTGCTCGGCAGCAACCGCAACGAGTTCACCATGTTCGCCGCGTTGACCTACCTGCGCACCGGCGCGGAACTGACCGCCGCGGAGTACCCGGCGCGGCTGGCGCGCACCCTGGGCGCCGACGCGGCCGCGGTCCGCGCGCAGTACCCGCCCGGACATTTCGGCGGCAGCGTCTCGCTGGCGTTCTCCGCCGCGATCGGCGACCACGTCTTCTCCTGCCCGGCCGATGAGATGGCGACCGCGCTGGCCGAGCACGCACCCGCGGTCTACGCCTACGAGTTCGACGATCCGCACGCCCCCGCGCCGGAGAACCTCACCGCCGCCCCGTTCCCGCTGGGCGCCACCCACGCTCTCGAGGTGCGCTACCTGTTCGCGGTCGGCGGCGCGCCCCCGTTCACCGCCGCCCAGCAGCGGCTCTCCGACCAGATGATCGACTACTGGAGCGCGTTCGCCACCACCGGCGCCCCGGTCGTCGCCGGCCAGCCGGACTGGCCGACCTTCGGCGACGGTCGGTGGCTGTCGCTGCGCCCGGACGGCAGCCGGGTGATCACCGATTTCGCCGAGAGCCACCGCTGCGGGTTCTGGACGACGCTGCGCGGTTCCGGGCGCGCCGGTCGCTGACCCGGCTTACGCCGACGACACCCAGGTGGTGATCTCGGCGTGCACCACCTCGACCCCGGCGCGGTCGGTGACGCTCACCGGCACCACCAGATCCGTTCCCGCGGTGATCGCGGCGAAATCCGGCAGCTCGGCAAGCTGTGCCCGGGCCCGCAGCGACGTGGTCGCCTTGGCCAGGTACTGCACGGTCATCGCCTTCGGGATCCAGCGGTGGCTGCGCGGCACGGTGGCCTCCATCAGCATCCCCATCGCCATCTCGGCGGCGTTGCAGGACGCGATCGCGTGCACGGTGTGCAGATGGTTGTGGACGAAGAACCATTTCGGCACGGTCACCTCGGCCAGCCCCGGCTCCATGCGCACCACGTGGGGCAACACCGAGGCGAAGTAGGGCACCCGGGCCATCGCGGCCGCGGAGAACAGTAGTGTGCCGCCGGGCCGGCCGGCGAGTCGTTGCCAGGTCTTATAGGTGCTGGTCGAACCGGTCATGACCGCACACCTTACTCCAGAGTAAGGTCAGCCGGGCGGCGCCCGGTGTGACGTTGCGCACCGGCGGTGCCGCGGCCCCGTCGCGGACCCGGGTACCGTCGGGAAACCGGCCGGTCAGGCGGGTAGGTGGCGGTGACCGCCAGGATTTGGCGCACACCCCGATCTGGGGCATACTGTTCAGGTTGCCTTGCGTCGGACCCCGTCCGGCCGGGCATCCGACCGGCGCCCACCAGGGCGCCTCCGGTCCCACCTCGGAACGCGACGGTCCTTCCGGCGCGTGCCACGCCCGGGCGCGCATGACGCGCCCGACCGCGGGATCGGTGTACCAGGACAGGTAAACAGCGGCGGCAACGGCCCCACGTAGGCGTGGGGGACACCCGGGACGTTCGAGGAGTGAGGTAGGAACAGCGTGGCGGGACAGAAGATCCGCATCAGGCTCAAGGCCTACGACCATGAGGCCATTGATGCTTCGGCGCGCAAGATCGTCGAGACGGTCACCCGTACGGGAGCCAACGTGGTTGGCCCGGTGCCGCTGCCGACCGAGAAGAACATCTACTGCGTCATCCGCTCCCCGCACAAGTACAAGGACTCGCGGGAGCACTTCGAGATGCGCACGCACAAGCGGCTGATCGACATCCTCGACCCGACCCCGAAAACGGTTGACGCGCTAATGCGTATCGACCTGCCGGCCAGCGTCGACGTCAACATCCAATAGGCACCCGGTAGGAGCTCCGAAGAACTATGGCACGCAAAGGCATTCTGGGCACCAAGCTGGGAATGACGCAGGTGTTCGACGAGAACAACCGGGTCGTTCCGGTGACCGTGGTCAAAGCCGGTCCGAACGTCGTGACCCGCATCCGCACGCCCGAACGCGACGGCTACACCGCCGTGCAGCTGGCGTACGGCGAGATCAGCCCCCGCAAGGTCAACAAGCCGGTCACCGGCCAGTACGCCGCCGCCGGGGTCAACCCGCGCCGCCACCTGGCCGAGCTGCGGCTCGACGAGGAGGCCGCCGGCGACTTCGAGGTCGGTCAGGAACTGACCGCGGAGATCTTCGAGCCGGGCAGCTACGTCGACGTCACCGGCACCTCCAAGGGCAAGGGCTTCGCCGGCGTCATGAAGCGGCACGGCTTCGCCGGCCAGGGCGCCAGCCACGGCACCCAGGCGGTGCACCGCCGCCCCGGCTCCATCGGCGGCTGCGCCACCCCGGGCCGGGTCTTCAAGGGCACCCGGATGGCGGGCCGGATGGGCAACGACCGGGTGACCACGCAGAACCTGTTGGTCCACCAGGTGGACGCTGAGAACGGCGTGCTGCTGATCAAAGGCGCGGTCCCCGGCCGCGCCGGTGGGCTGGTCATGGTCCGCACCGCGATCAAAAAGGGTGAGAAGTAATGGCCTCGTTGAAGATTGACGTCCACTCGCCGGCCGGCAAGAAGGAAGGCACCGTCGAGCTGCCTGCCGAGCTGTTCGACGCGCCCGCCAACATCGCGCTGATGCACCAGGTGGTCACCGCGCAGCGGGCCGCCGCACGGCAGGGCACCCACTCGACCAAGAGTCGTGGCGAGGTCCGCGGCGGTGGCCGCAAACCGTACCGGCAGAAGGGCACCGGCCGGGCCCGGCAGGGCTCGATCCGGGCGCCGCAGTTCACCGGCGGTGGCGTGGTGCACGGTCCCAAGCCGCGCGACTACAGCCAGCGCACCCCGAAGAAGATGATCGCCGCCGCGCTGCGCGGGGCGCTCAGCGACCGGGCGCGCAACGGCCGCATCCACGCGATCACCGAACTGGTCAGCGGCCAGACCCCGTCGACCAAGAGCGCCAAGGCGTTCCTGGCCACCCTGACCGAGCGCAAGCGGGTCCTGGTGGTCATCGGTCGCGCCGACGAGGTCGGCACCAAGAGCGTCCGCAACCTGCCCGGCGTGCACATCCTCGCCGCCGACCAGCTCAACACCTACGACGTGCTGCGCTCCGATGACGTGGTGTTCTCGGTGGAGGCGCTGAACGCCTACATCGCAAGCCACACCGCGCAGGGCGCCAACTCCGAGGAGGTCTCGGCCTGATGGCAACCGTCAGCGACCCCCGCGACATCATCGTCGCGCCGGTCATCTCGGAGAAGGCCTACGGCCTCATCGACGACAACGTGTACACCTTCGTGGTGCACCCGGACTCCAACAAGACGCAGATCAAGATCGCGGTCGAGAAGATCTTCGACGTCAAGGTGGCCTCGGTGAACACCGCCAACCGACAGGGCAAGCGCAAGCGCACCCGGGCCGGGTTCGGCAAACGCAAGAACACCAAACGTGCGATCGTCACGCTGGCCGCGGGCAGCAAGCCGATCGACCTGTTCGGAGCGCCGGCCTAGCCGCGGATAGAGGAAGACCACAGTTATGGCAATTCGCAAGTACAAGCCGACGACCCCCGGTCGCCGGGGCTCGAGCGTCTCGGACTTCGCCGAGATCACCCGCTCGTACCCGGAGAAGTCGCTGATCCGTCCGCTGCACAGCACCGGCGGGCGCAACGCGCACGGCCGTATCACCACCCGCCACAAGGGCGGTGGCCACAAGCGGGCCTACCGCGTGATCGACTTCCGTCGCCACGACAAGGACGGCGTCAACGCCAAGGTCGCGCACATCGAGTACGACCCGAACCGCACCGCGAACATCGCGCTGCTGCACTACCTGGACGGCGAGAAGCGGTACATCATCGCCCCGCAGGGCCTCAAGCAGGGCGCGGTGATCGAGTCCGGTCCCAACGCCGACATCAAGCCCGGCAACAACCTGCCGCTGCGCAACATCCCGGCCGGTACCGTCGTGCACGCCGTGGAGCTGCGGCCCGGCGGCGGTGCCAAGCTGGCCCGCTCGGCCGGATCGAGCATCCAGCTGCTGGGCAAGGAAGGCGCCTACGCCTCACTGCGCATGCCGTCGGGGGAGATCCGGCGCGTCGACGTGCGCTGCCGCGCCACCGTCGGCGAGGTCGGCAACGCCGAGCAGATCAACATCAACTGGGGCAAGGCCGGCCGCATGCGCTGGAAGGGCAAGCGCCCCAGCGTGCGCGGTGTGGTGATGAACCCGGTCGACCACCCGCACGGTGGTGGTGAGGGCAAGACCTCCGGTGGCCGCCACCCGGTGAGCCCGTGGGGCAAGCTCGAAGGCCGCACCCGTAAACCCAACAAGCCGAGCGACAAGCTCATCGTCCGACGCCGGCGCACCGGCAAGAAGCGCTAGGAAGCGGAGAGAAAGCGATGCCACGCAGCCTGAAAAAGGGTCCGTTCGTCGACGACCACCTGCTCAAGAAGGTGGACGTCCAGAACGAGAAGAACACCAAACAGGTCATCAAGACCTGGTCGCGCCGATCGACGATCATCCCGGACTTCATCGGCCACACCTTCGCCGTGCACGACGGCCGCAAGCACATCCCGGTGTTCGTCACCGAGTCGATGGTGGGTCACAAACTCGGTGAGTTCGCGCCGACCCGCACGTTCAAGGGCCACATCAAGGACGACCGGAAGAGCAAGCGCCGATGAGTGTTTCCACTGAATATCCCTCCGCGGTCGCCAAGGCCCGCTTCGTGCGGGTGTCGGCGACCAAGGCCCGCCGGGTGATCGACCTGGTGCGCGGCAAGTCGGTGGCCGAGGCGCTGGACATCCTGCGCTGGGCGCCGCAGCAGGCCAGCGAGCCGGTGGCCAAGGTCATCGCCAGCGCCGCGGCCAACGCGCAGAACAACGACGGCCTGGACCCCGACACCCTCGTGGTGGCCGAGATCTACGCCGACGAGGGCCCCACCGCCAAGCGGATCCGTCCGCGCGCGCAGGGCCGGGCCTTCCGGATCCGTCGTCGCACCAGCCACATCACGGTCCTGGTGGAGAGTCGGCCGAGCCAGAAGGGCCGCGGCGGGCAGTCCGCCAGCAGCGCGCGGGCCCGCCGCGCGCAGGCCAGCAAGGACGCCGCGAAGAAGGCGCCTGCGAAGAAGGCGGCGAGCAAGGCCGATTCGGGGCAGGCCGAAACCTCCGAGACCCCTGACGCGAAGGGAGGCTCGCAGTAGTGGGCCAGAAGATCAACCCGCACGGTTTCCGGCTGGGCATCACCACCGACTGGAAGTCCCGCTGGTACGCCGACAAGCAGTACGCCGACTACGTCAAGGAGGACGTGGCGATCCGGCGGCTGCTGTCCACCGGGCTCGAGCGCGCCGGGATCGCCGACGTCGAGATCGAGCGCACCCGCGACCGGGTCCGGGTCGACATCCACACCGCGCGCCCGGGCATCGTCATCGGCCGTCGCGGCACCGAGGCCGAGCGCATCCGCGGTGACCTGGAGAAGCTCACCGGCAAGCAGGTGCAGCTGAACATCCTCGAGGTCAAGAACCCCGAGTCGCGCGCCCAGCTGGTGGCGCAGGGCGTCGCCGAGCAGCTCAGCAACCGCGTCGCGTTCCGTCGCGCCATGCGCAAGGCCATCCAGTCCGCGATGCGCCAGCCCAACGTCAAGGGCATCCGGGTGCAGTGCTCGGGCCGGCTGGGCGGCGCCGAGATGAGCCGCTCGGAGTTCTACCGCGAGGGCCGGGTCCCGCTGCACACGCTGCGCGCCGACATCGACTACGGCCTCTACGAGGCCCGGACCACCTTCGGCCGGATCGGCGTGAAGGTCTGGATCTACAAGGGCGACGTCGTCGGGGGCAAGCGCGAGCTGGCCGCCGCACCGGCCGGCGCCGACCGGCCCCGCCGGGGTCCGTCGGGCACCCGGCCGCGGCGCAGCGGCGCCTCGGGCACCACGGCGACCAGCACCGACGCCGGTCGCGCCGCCACCGGCGCCGAGGAGGCGCCGGCCACCGCGACGGCCACCGAACCGGCGGCCGAACCGCAGAGCACGGAGAGCTGAAACCATGTTGTTTCCCCGCAGGGTCAAACACCGCAAGCAGCACCACCCCCGCCAGCGCGGCATCGCCAGCGGCGGCACCGAGGTGACCTTCGGTGACTACGGCATCCAGGCGCTGACCCACGCCTACGTGACCAACCGCCAGATCGAGTCGGCGCGTATCGCGATCAACCGGCACATCAAGCGTGGCGGCAAGGTCTGGATCAACATCTTCCCGGACCGTCCGCTGACCAAGAAGCCCGCCGAGACCCGGATGGGGTCCGGTAAGGGCTCGCCGGAATGGTGGGTCGCCAACGTCAAGCCGGGCCGGGTGCTGTTCGAGCTCAGCTACCCCAACGAGGCGGTCGCCCGGGCCGCGCTGACCAGGGCGATGCACAAGCTGCCGCTCAAGGCGCGCATCGTCACCCGAGAGGAGCAGTTCTGATGGCAGTGGGAGTCTCCGCCGGTGAACTGCGTGAACTCACCGACGAGGAACTAACCGAGCGGCTGCGGGAGGCCAAGGAGGAGCTGTTCAACCTCCGCTTCCAGCTCGCCACCGGGCAGCTGAGCAACAACCGCCGGCTTCGGGTCGTGCGTCGGGAGATCGCGCGGGTCCACACCGTGCTACAGGAACGTGAGCTGGGTCTGGCTTCCGGCCCGGATGGTGAGGAGTCGTAATGGCAGACGCGAAGCAGGACCAGAAGGCCAAGGGGCCCAAGCACACCCCGCGCACCGAGAAGCCGCGCGGCCGGCGCAAGACCCGCATCGGCTACGTCGTCAGCGACAAGATGCAGAAGACCATCGTGGTCGAGCTCGAGGACCGGGTGCGGCACCCGCTCTACGGCAAGATCATCCGCACCACCACCAAGGTGAAGGCGCACGACGAGAACAGCACCGCGGGCGTCGGCGACCGGGTGTCGCTGATGGAGACCCGTCCGCTGTCGGCCACCAAGCGCTGGCGGCTGGTCGAGATCCTGCAGAAGGCCAAGTAGCCGACGCGTCACCGCCGCACTCACATCGCACCGTCCGAGACCGGTCCGGTGCGATGTGTGCGTTCGGGGTCGTCTCGGATCCCTAACGATTCCGGCGCCGCGGCGTGGCGGCCTGGCCGCCGCCGGCCAGGCATGGTCAGGTGGGGACGATGAACCGCGTCATGTTCTGGATGCCGGCCATCGCCATCGCGGTGGCACTGCCGCTCCTGTCCGAAACCGCGTCGGTGGGCGCCGCCCCGGCCGCTGACGAGCGGGGCTACCTGCACTCCTCGGCGCGCTGCGACGGCACCGCGGTGCTGTTCGGCAGCACCTCCTCATCGCGGGTGGCCATCTGCCGCGACGGCGACGGCGACTACGAGTACCGCGGGGTGCGGCTGTCCGACGGTGCCGCGCTGAGGCTGCCGGCCACCGCGAAGAACGGCGCCTACGTCGCCACCAACGACGGGGTCACCTACACGGTGTCCGCCTCGGCGCTGCGGGTCAGCGACGGCGACACCGTGCTGCGCGAGGAACCGCTGGTCGACGTCCACGACACCGCCCCGGAGACCGCCGCGACCCCGGCGGCCACCCCCGCCGACACCCCCACCCCGTCGACCCCGCTGCCGCCGCCGCTGGCGGCCGAGGAGGGCTACGACTCGTAAGGCCCCGGCTCGTGACGCGCCCCCGGCCGCGGGCCCGGGGGCGGTGACCGTCGCTAATTTGGTCTGCTGCCGGTGCTCACCTAGTATGTAGGGGTTGCCTAGGGCAGACCTCGGCCGGCGTCCGCGTCGGCCCCGCGTGCCCCCGGACAACGAAGACCGTGCACGACCAGGTCGGTATCTGGCGTGCCCGTAAAACCAGGTCAGGAGATCGAGTGATTCAGCAGGAATCGCGGCTCAAGGTTGCCGACAACACCGGCGCCAAGGAGATCTTGTGCATCCGCGTGCTGGGCGGCTCCGGGCGGCGCTACGCCGGCATCGGTGACGTCATCGTCGCCACCGTCAAAGACGCCATCCCCGGCGGCAACGTCAGCCGCGGCGATGTCGTCAAGGCGGTGATCGTGCGGACCGCCAAGGAGCGCCGCCGGCCCGACGGCAGCTACATCAAGTTCGACGAGAACGCCGCGGTCATCATCAAGCCCGACAACGACCCGCGCGGTACCCGCATCTTCGGCCCGGTCGGGCGCGAGCTGCGGGAGAAGCGCTTCATGAAGATCATCTCGCTGGCCCCGGAGGTGCTGTAAATGAAGGTGCACAAGGGCGACACGGTGCTGGTGATCGCCGGCAAGGACAAGGGCGCCAAGGGCAAGGTCATCCAGGCCTACCCGACCCGCAACCGGGTCCTGGTCGAGGGTGTCAACCGGATCAAGAAGCACACCGCGGTCTCGACCAACGAGCGCGGTGCCCAGTCCGGCGGCATCGTCACCCAGGAGGCCTCCATCCACGTCTCCAACGTGATGGTCGTCGACTCCGACGGCAACCCGACCCGCGTCGGCTACCGCATCGACGAGGAGAGCGGCAAGAAGGTGCGGGTCTCCAAGCGCAACGGCGAGGACATCTGATGACCACTACCGAGACCACCAAGGTGCAGCCCCGGTTGAAGGTGCGCTACCGCGAGGAGATCCGCGACGCGCTGAACACCGAGTTCGCCTACGCCAACGTCATGCAGATCCCGACCGTGGTCAAGGTCGTGGTGAACATGGGCGTCGGCGACGCGGCCCGCGACGGCAAACTGATCAACGGTGCGGTCAACGACCTGTCGCTGATCACCGGCCAGCGGCCGGAGATCCGCCGGGCGCGCAAGTCGATCGCCCAGTTCAAGCTGCGCGAGGGCATGCCGATCGGTGCGCGGGTCACCCTGCGCGGCGACCGGATGTGGGAGTTCCTCGACCGGCTCACCTCGATCGCGCTGCCGCGTATCCGCGACTTCCGCGGCCTGTCGCCCAAGCAGTTCGACGGCACCGGCAACTACACCTTCGGGCTCTCCGAGCAGTCGGTGTTCCACGAGATCGACGTCGACTCCATCGACCGTCCCCGCGGCATGAACATTTCCGTCGTCACCTCGGCGACAACCGATGAAGAAGGACGAGCGCTGCTGCGGGCCCTCGGCTTTCCGTTCAAGGAGAACTGAACAGATGGCGAAGAAAGCACTGGTCAACAAGGCGCGCCGCAAGCCCAAGTTCGCGGTGCGCGGTTACACCCGCTGCAACAAGTGCGGCCGGCCGCGTTCGGTCTACCGCAAGTTCGGGCTGTGCCGGATCTGCCTGCGCGACATGGCGCACGCCGGCGAGCTGCCCGGCGTGCAGAAGAGCAGCTGGTGATCCGATGACCCACGCCCCCACGACCCGTACCGCACAGCTGCGGCAGGCCCGACCGGGAACCGTCGCAAGGAAGGGGAACCGGCTGTCATGACGATGTCGGATCCGATCGCAGACTTTCTCACCCGTCTGCGCAACGCCAACTCGGCGTACCACGACGAGGTGAGCCTGCCGCACTCGAAGCTCAAGGCGAACATCGCCGAGATCCTCAAGCAGGAGGGCTACATCACCGACTTCCACGTCGAGGACGCCCGGGTGGGCAAGACGCTGGTGGTCGAGCTGAAGTACGGCCCGAACCGGGAGCGCAGCCTCGCCGGGCTGCGCCGTATCTCCAAGCCGGGGCTGCGGGTGTATGCGAAATCGACCAAGCTGCCGCGGGTGCTCGGCGGCCTAGGGGTGGCGATCATCTCCACGTCCTCGGGCCTGGTCACCGACCGGCAGGCCGCCAGACAGCGCGTGGGCGGCGAAGTCCTCGCGTACGTGTGGTGAGAGGGGCGGAGAACAATGTCACGAATTGGTAAAGACCCGGTCCCCGTCCCGAACGGGGTGGACGTCAACATCGACGGCCGCCACGTGTCGGTCAAGGGCCCCAAGGGCACCCTTGAGCTCCTGGTCTCCGAGCCGCTCGGGGTCAGCCGCAACGACGACGGTCAGATCGTGGTCAGCCGGCCCGACGACCACCGGGACAACCGGGCGCTGCACGGGCTGAACCGCACCCTGGTGGCCAACCTGATCACCGGTGTCACCGAGGGCTACACCACCAACATGGAGATCCACGGCGTCGGCTACCGCGTGCAGTTGAAGGGCTCGAACCTGGAGTTCGCGCTCGGCTTCAGCCACCCGGTCGTGATCGAGCCGCCCGACGGGATCACGTTCGCGGTGGAGAGCCCGACGAAGTTCTCGATCTCGGGCATCGACAAGCAGAAGGTCGGCCAGATCTCGGCGAACATCCGCCGGCTGCGCCGCCCCGACCCCTACAAGGGCAAGGGTGTGCGCTACCGGGGTGAGCAGATTCGCCGCAAGGTCGGAAAGACAGGTAAGTAGTCATGGCGCAGACACCCTCGACCGCCACCGAGCGGAAGCCGGTGGGGCAGAACATCTCCGCAGCGCGGCGCATCGCCCGCAAGCGTCGGCACGCCCGGCTGCGCAAGCACATCTC
The DNA here is from genome assembly GCF_002102395.1 of Mycolicibacillus trivialis. Classification (GTDB taxonomy): domain Bacteria; phylum Actinomycetota; class Actinomycetes; order Mycobacteriales; family Mycobacteriaceae; genus Mycobacterium; species Mycobacterium triviale. The sequence goes on along the minus strand of NZ_LQPZ01000021.1, from coordinate 1,923 downwards.
CGGCACCGCCGAGCGGCCGCGGCTGGTCGTGCACCGCTCCTCGCGGCACATCCACGTGCAGCTGGTCGACGACCTCACCGGCACCACCCTGGCCGCGGCGTCGTCGATCGAAGCCGACGTGCGGGCGGTGGACGGCGACAAGAAAGCCCACAGTGTGCGGGTCGGCCAGCTCATCGCCGAGCGGGCCAAGGCCGCCGGGATCGACACCGTGGTCTTCGACCGCGGTGGCTACACCTACGGCGGACGGATCGCCGCGCTGGCCGACGCCGCGCGCGAGAACGGATTGACCTTCTGATGACGGACAGCAACGAGAGGACCGCATGATGGCGGAACAGCCGGGCGGCGCGACCGCCCAGGGCGGCGCGGACACGCGCGGCCGCCGCCGCGACGGCGGCCGTGGCCGGGACCGCGACGACAAGAGCAACTACCTGGAGCGCGTCGTCGCGATCAACCGGGTATCCAAGGTGGTCAAGGGTGGTCGGCGGTTCAGCTTCACCGCCCTGGTCATCGTCGGTGACGGCAACGGCATGGTCGGTGTCGGCTACGGCAAGGCCAAGGAGGTGCCCGCCGCGATCGCCAAGGGCGTCGAGGAGGCCCGCAAGAACTTCTTCCGGGTGCCGCTGATCGGCGGCACCATCACCCACCCGGTGCAGGGCGAAGAGGCCGCCGGCGTGGTGCTGCTGCGCCCGGCCAGCGCCGGTACCGGTGTGATCGCCGGCGGCGCGGTGCGTGCCGTGCTGGAATGCGCCGGGGTGCGCGACGTCCTGTCGAAGTCGCTGGGCAGCGACAACGCGATCAACGTGGTGCACGCCACGGTGACCGCGCTGAAGATGCTGCAGCGGCCCGAGGAGGTCGCCGCGCGCCGTGGCCTGCCGATCGAGGATGTGGCGCCGGCGCGGATGCTCAAGGCCCGCCGGGAGAGTGAAGCCCTGGCCGCCACCGCGCACGAAGGAAACGCGTAGCCATGGCCGAAGCGAAGACGAACCAGCTCAAGATCACCCAGGTGCGCAGCACCATCGGCGCCCGGTGGCGCCAGCGGGAGAGCCTGCGCACCCTCGGGCTGCGCAAGATCCGGCAGTCGGTGATCCGCGATGACACCCCGCAGACCCGGGGGCTCATCGCGACCGTGCACCATCTCGTCCAGGTGGAGGATGCCTGATGACCATCAAACTGCATGACCTGAGCCCGGCGCCCGGTTCCAAGACCGCCCGGACCCGTGTCGGCCGCGGTGACGGCTCCAACCGGGGCAAGACCGCGGGTCGCGGCACCAAGGGCACCAAGGCCCGCAAGAACGTGCCGGTCACCTTCGAGGGTGGCCAGATGCCGATCCACATGCGGCTGCCCAAGCTGAAGGGGTTCCGCAACCGGTTCCGCACCGAGTACGCCCCGGTCAACGTCGGCGACCTGAACCGGCTGTTCCCCGAGGGCGGCACCATCGGTGTCGACGAACTCGTCGCCAAGGGCGCCGTCCGCAAGAACACGCTGGTCAAGGTGCTCGGCGACGGCAAGCTCACCGTCAAGGTCGACGTCACCGCACACAAGTTCAGCGGCAGCGCGCGGGAGAAGATCACCGCCGCCGGCGGTACCGCCACCGAGCTGTAGCCACCGGCCGACGCTGAGATCCCCGCACTTCGGTGCGGGGATCTTGCGTTTCAGCGGGTCCCGCGCGAATGCGGTGACCCGTCGGCACCGCCGCGAAGGCGCCCGTCGGCGTCGCCCGCGTAAGTGCCCGTCGGCATCGCCCGCGTAAGTGCCCGTCGGCATCGCCCGCGAAAGCACCCGTCGGCGCCGCCGCGAAAGTGAAAATATGCAGGAAAAGAGCGAGAAGCACCCTGCATAGATTCAATCTCGCGGGCGGGGCCGACGGGCACTTACGCGGGCGATGCCGACGGGCACTTACGCGGGCGACGCCGACGGGCGCCT
>NZ_LQPZ01000020.1 GCF_002102395.1 Mycolicibacillus trivialis | reverse complement strand
TACCTCCTCGATGAACTCCCTGACATGACTCCATCCTTCCCAAGGAACGGAGTCTCCGGACACGCCGGGGGGATTCAGTTGCTTGCTCCCGGATGACGTTGACATCCAGGTTTCCGGTGGGCGGGTCGACCCGGACCTGCCACGCCCGAGGTGCCTGACGGCCGGCCTTGAGACGGAACGGAAGGCAGCCGGCTTCGACGAACATCTCGTGCCGCGGCCGAACCGAGCGATGACGGCGCCATCGTGGAACGGCGCCGCTCCTCTCAGGTTTGGGTGGGCGTTAGCAGCCGGCGTGGCCGATTTCCTAACCCGGTCGCCGGCGTCGGGTGCGACGACGAGCACCGTGTCCACTCGGCGGTGTAAGGCCGAGGTGAACAGTCGGCACGGCGTGCGCCAGTCGGGTGGGCAGCCTTACCGATCCGGCGAAATCGCATTCGACCCGCGCTCAGGTGCTGTCGGCCACGAACCGAGTGGCGATTTGGGCGGACGTCGAGCGCAGTGACGTGGCCGCGTCGGCCCCCTCCGTCGATGTGGTGTACCCGAACCGCAGCTGATCCACGGCTGAAAGGGCGACTGCGTGGTCTTACCGCCCGGTACCCGGCTTCTCGTCGTGGCCGCCGAACTGTTTGCGCATCGCCGAGACCGCTTTGTCAGCGAACTCGTTGAGGTTTCGGGAGGTGAACCGCGAACTGAGTGCGGCGGTGATCACCGGCGCGGGCACCCCCTCCTCGATGGCGGCGATCGCCGTCCATCGGCCTTCCCCGGAATCGGACACCCGGCCCTCGAACGCGCTGAGATCCGGCGATTCGACCAGAGCTGCGGCGGTCAGATCGACCAGCCAGGAGCCGATCACGCTGCCGCGCCGCCACACCTCGGCGATCGCCGGCAGATCCAGGTCGTAGCGGTAGAACTCCGGATGAGTCATCGGCGCGGTCTCGGCGTCCCCGCTGACTCCCTCAGTGACCCCGATGTCGGCGCGGTGCAAGATATTCAAACCTTCGGAGATCGCGGCCATCATCCCGTACTCGATCCCGTTGTGCACCATCTTTACGAAGTGCCCGGCTCCGCTGGGCCCGCAGTGCAGGTAGCCCTTCTCCGCCGCGGCCACCTCGCCGTCCCGGCCCTGGGTGCGCTCGGCGGCCTGCACGCCCGGCGCCAGCGCCGCGAAGATCGGCTCCGCCGCTGCGTAGGCGGACCGGTCGCCGCCGATCATCAGACTGAAGCCGCGTTCCAGCCCCCACACCCCGCCGCTGGTTCCACAGTCCAGCAAACGAATACCCTGCTGAGCGAGCTGCTCGGCATTCCGGACGCCATCGCGGTAGTAGGAGTTGCCACCGTCGATGACGATGTCGCCTTCGTCGAGAGCATCGGCCAGCTCGGCGATCACCGTGTGGGTGATTACGCCGGCCGGCACCATCACCCACACGACCCGCGGGGCGGCCAGCTTCGACGTGAGTTCGGCGATCGACTCGGCTCCGGCCACGCCCTCGGAAACCAGTGTCTCCACCGCGGCTGTGTCGCGGTCATAGACGACACAGTCGTGGCCGGCGCGCATCACCCGGCGCACTAGGTTGGCCCCCATCCGGCCCAGGCCGATCATGCCCAGCTGCATCGCTGTCCTCCTTGCCATGGCCCGGGTGGCGACCCGGTCCTGATTACTTATCCGCAGTGGTGCAGCCTGGGTTCGGGTGCACCAGCTTCTCGGCCGCCACTCCACGAGCAATGCAAGTGGCGCTGCTCCGGCGGCGAAATCTCCAGTAGCGGTCGGTGGATCAGCTCTCCTCCGACGCATCCCTAGCCGGTGAGCGATTGACGATCCGCCACAGCCGGGTATGTCGTGCAACAGCACTCGTAGTGTTGCGGTGAATCGCCGAGGTGCTCGACCCACGGCATGTCCACGTGCGAGGGGAAGGCAACGCCCCGCTAGCCGGCCTCAGGGCCCGTCAACCGCACGACGCGCCAACCCGACACGTGAGGAAGGTCAACGGGCGCGCCTTGGTACCGGCCTGCGGAACCGCCCGGCCCCCTTTAGCCAGAGCTACATCCGGCCACACAACACCAGATCATCCGCGCGCCACTTCCACCATTTCGAAATCGGACTTGGCCGCTCCGCAATCCGGGCAGACCCAGTCGTCGGGGATGGCGTCCCAGCGGGTGCCTGGTGCGAGGCCATCCTCGGGCCAGCCCACGGCCTCGTCGTACTCGAAACCGCATTGCATGCACCGGAACAGCTTGTAGTCACTCACTGCCGTTTACTCCTAACTTTGTGGCGATTCCGTTTTCCTGTCCGAGAGAAGACTGGCGTTACTGTGGCGGGTAGTTCGGCGGGGGGTACACACCGCGCAGAATCCAAGCGAACCAGTTGACCCCGAACTCGATCTCGTCACTGCCGTCATAGTCGGGGGTGGGACCGATGGGAAGATTCGCTGATGCGTCAGGCGGCGGCGCCGGGGCGATGTCCGCCTCCCCTGCCTCATCTCGCTCTGGTTGCCCATAGACGGCAACCACGACCGTACGGTCCATGCTGTTTTCTGACCACACCCCGATCTGGGTGTTGGCGCAGTTGGACATGACCGCGAAATCCGATGGGTTGTGATACCACCGGTTGATCAGGTCAACACCGCTAATCGCGTTGGCAGGGTGGATCGCCACCGTTTCGGTCGCCTGACCGTGATAGCCGGCCGCGTGGGCGCGTTCTTGTGGGCCGGAACCGTCTGAGCCGACGTCACCGTCGAGGTTTCGGTTGTTCATCAGATCCCTCGTGTGCCACTCGGCGGCGAGTTGCAGCTGCGGGTTGATCCTGACGTCGTTGGTGCAGCCCGCTTGTTGCTGCACGGTGTAGACGTTTGCGACCACACCGTCATTGAGTCGCTTGTTATCGCCTTGAGCAGCTGGCGGGCCCGCCAACAGGCCGAGCGCCACGATAGCCGAAACAGCCACGACCATTCGCCAGGACAACATGTCACCCTCCTGCTTTTCCGGTCGCGCTGGGCAATTGACGATGGTGTGCTGCGGAGTTGCGCAACTGCCAGATCAGGTCGGGGCACAGTTCGTTGACCGCCTGCGATATCAGGTACGTGGCCTGATAATCATCCGAGGTGGCGAAGTCGACCTTCACTTCGTTCATCACCTCGGTATAGCCACGGCCTTCAGCTACTTTGTCGCAGATGCCGTATCCGTAAGCCAAAGCTGCGTCGGCATCGGCGAAGTTGTAGCCGGGCCGCATCGTCACTCCGACTAGATAAGCCAACGCGTCGGCCTGGGCGCGGGGTGGCACCGCAACCGCCGCGGCACCAGCCAATACGACCACGACTACGCCAACACAGGTCAACGATAGGGCTCCGCGATGAAATGGGTGCCGAATCATGGCCGACTCAGACCGGCTCGAACTCGGAGATCAGCCACCGGTCGTCGACTTTGTCGAGGGCGACCCGCACCCTGGAGGCGGTGTCCGTAGGTGCGTCTTGGCCGACGATGACGGTCTGATTCACAAACAGCAGAACGACGGCGTGGCTGCCGGTCACCGATACCGATGCCGCACCAGGAACGGTGGCGACCGTAGAAATCTGCTTCTGCTTGGCCCCCGGAATCACCACTTCCTGGGTCAGCTCCGTATAGGAGTCCAAGAAGGTGCCGGTCAACCGGCTGCGCGCGGCGTCAAGGTCGCTCGCCACCGTGTCAGGCTGGTAGGACAGCAGCGCGATCGTCCCCTCGGTGGCGGCCTGCGTGGCTTCCACGCCGGCCCGCTGAGCTTGACCGGCCGAAAAGGCCTGCCACTTAGCGAATCCCACTGTCAACGCCAGGAGGAGCACCACACCGGGCAGAACGGCGTAGGCGATCACCGTCGACCAGCCGACCGGCCGCCTCAGCGGCCACAGTCGGTTTCGAAACGCTGGCGCATCAGCTTCCGCGGCCGCTCGGGTGACCTCGACCGCGTCCCCGCCGTCTTCTTTCACGGCGGCTATCAGCGTCCCGTCGACAGGCGACTTGCCGACCGTATCGGCCTTTACTGGCTCATCGCCGAATCGAACGCTCAGGAACTTCATGCCACAAACTCCACGTTCGAAACCTTCAGCTGGTCGTCCGTCTTTTGGACCGTGATACGCATCCGCCATGCTCGCGGGGTCTGCTCAGGAGCGGCCGCATTCACCGTCTCCACGTTCACTGCCACCAACACCTGTGCGCCATCAGGGGTCTCCGACTCCAGGCCGGCTTCGGCGATCGTCCCGGTGGTGGTCGCTTGAGCTTGTCTGACGATGTCGATGAACGACTGGGCTCGTTCGGCGAAGTCGTCATAGAAGGGACCTGTCGCGCTGCCCAGAATACGTTCTACGTCAGTGTCTGCGTGCTGCCAGTCGATTGTTGTCAGGTTCAATGCTCCTTGCCGAGCTACCTGCAGAAATTGACTTCGCTGAACCTGCGCCTGGTGAAATTGGTAGGCGCGCCATCCCCACCATCCGGCCAACCCCGACAAGGCAACGATCACGGCCAGGCCCACCAGCATCACCCGCTGCGACACCGACAGGGGTCTTCTCGTCTGCGCAACGGAAGCACCGGCGGCGGGGTCCGCATCGGACTCGACAGCCTCGACGTCGTCGGTCTTCTCGGGTTCGACAGTTGCGACGTCCTCCGTCGCTTCGGCTTCAAGGCTGTCCTCGGCCTCCACGACTTCCTTGACGTCGCGTTCCCGGATCAGTTCGGAACCTGTCGCTAATCGCATACTGCCTTCCGTTCTTCGTGGTCGGTGCGGATATGGGCCGACTAACTGCCTGGCGGCAGCAACATCGCTTCCCACGTCAAGTCTTTCGGTGCAGTCTCGGCCAAATCCGATTGCGTGTACTGACGCCCATCGGGTCCGATATAGCTACCTGTGGCAGGGTCGTATTCGACGACTGCTATCGGTGGCGGCGGGTCGCTGAGACCGGCTTCCGGCGATGCCTCGGGGGGCAGCTGCGGGATGTCCTGACCGGTGATGGTCGCATTGGGGTCGCCCTTCCAATTGAAGCCGTCGTTGAGCGGCACGTACGCTTCGTCGCTTTCACACATCTTCACGGTGGGCGCCCGCTTGCCCGGCACGGTTGCGCACGGGAGGTTGCGGGCACCACGCACTGCGAGCGGCGAGTCTTGCGGCACTCGGCAGTACAGGTCGCCGGGCGGCAGTTCCGGGTAGTCCTCGAAGGACGGGCTTCGCTGCTGCTGAGCAGGCAAGTACCCGGTTGTGCACGACGGCGGCAGGTTGAGGTTGAGGTTGAAGCTCAGGTAGATGCCCATGTAGTCCTGTTTGGTGTTCACCTGGGCGATAATCGCGCCGGCTTCGACGGCGATGAGCTGCGGAGCCAACACCAGAATCTGTTCAATCGAATGTTGGTAGGTAAGTGCAACATTGCTGACGCTGGCCAAGTTGGCCAGCAGGATCGGCAAGGTGGGCTGCACCCGTTCGATCAGTTGGCGCACCTCACCCAATGCCGGTCCGCCTTGGTCGATGATTCCGGCGACGGCCACGTCGTGATCCCGCAATTCCGCGGTAACCGTGGCCAGGTGTGCAGCCCAGCCTGCAATGGCATCGGAGGTCTCTGTCTGTGAGTCGAGGACCGTCTTGGATTCGTCGATCAGCGCGATCAACGGGTCGAGATTCTTCCGTGCATCGCTCGCCAGCTTCGACCCGCCTCTGACAATCTTGGATAGCTCCGCGCCGAGACCACCCACCGCGATATAGGACTCATCGATGACTGTGCTGACGTTGTCATGGGGCACCGCGCGCAGACCGCCGACCAAACCGTCGAGAACGGTGTTGATGTCAGGCGGCACAGAAGTGTCATCCAATGAGATCACGTCGCCGTTTCTCAATGGTGGCGCGGTGTCGCTGCGTGGCAGCAGCTCGACATACTGTTCGCCGATAGCTGACTGGCTGTGTACCTCCGCCTTGAGGTCGGATGGGATATCGATACCGGATTGCAGCGCCAAGACCGCTTCTACGCCGGTGTCAGTCAACTCCACTGACTGCACCCTGCCTACGGTGACCCCGCGATAGGTGACGTTGCCGGAACCATACAACCCGCCGGTCTCGGACAGTTCCATCCGCACCGTATAGCGGCCCACCCCGAAAAGTGTTGCGGGCAACTCCATAAACTGCACCGCCATTACCCCGATCGCGGTCAACGCGACGACGATGAAGAGGAACAGCTTGCGCCTCATTTCGCGGCTGAGGTACACGTCAGCGCCCCTGATCCCAGTTATACGGAATAGCAAGCGGATTGCCCTGGTTGAACGGACCGCCGGCCAGGCACGGACTGGGGAACTGGCCGATCGTACGACCCCACTGCAACTCAAGCTCAGTCAGATTGCACTCAAAGCGCGAACCCGTAAAAATCCCCGCGTCGATCCGGCTGAGGGTGAGGTCCACGACGGCCGTCAGATTCGCGTGATCACCCCGCTGCCATTTTTCGATCGTTTCATTCGGGAAGGGATAGGTCGGAATGAGACCGAGCGCTCGGGTCAGGCTGGGCCCGGCGTTGGCCAAAGACTCCAGCACGGGCCCGATTTGCTCCAATTCCTTGACCAGATTCACCTTGGTCTTGTTGACCGTGTCGACGGTCAGCGCGCTGAATTTACCCAACTGGTCGGCTGCCTCGACCAGGTTCTCCCGTTCGTCGTTGAGCACGGCGAGCGCCTCAGGAATAGTCTTGATCGCCCGATCCAGGACGGGTTGTTGCTCAGCGAACTTTCCTACCAGCCGGTTGACACTCTCGGCCGCAGCGATGATGTCATCAGTCTGGTCACTGACGTTCGCAGTGAAGATTTTCAGCTGTTCGACCAGGTCACGAGCCTCATCCTCGCGGCCGTCGAAGGCGGTGCTGAGCGCCTCGGTAATGTCCTGAATTTGGCCCAACCCACCGCCGTTGAGCACCAGCGACAGCGCCGCCAGCGTCTGTTCGAGGGTCGGATAGGCATCAGCACGAGACAACGGAATGAGCGAGCCATCACGTAACTCGCCCTTCGGCGCTTCGTCCCTCGGTGGCGCAAGCTCGATATGCAACGCGCCCAACAGGGTGGCCTGACCGATCGTAGCGGTTGCATTGGCGGGTAGGTCGACGCTTCGATCGAGGCTCATCGTCAACAAGGCGTGCCATCCCTGACGTTCGATTCTCGTCACATGACCGACGGTCACGTCGCCGACCCGTACCCGCGAATTCGACTGGAGGTTCCGAACATCGGCCATTTGCGCCTGGACCGCGAACGACCCCGAGCCGCTGCCCGGCAAACCGGGCAGCGGCAAGCTGTTGAGCCCACGCCAGCCGCAGCCAGACAGGCCGACCACCAGCATGATCGCCACCAGGCAGGCTGCCCCGCGCCGCGATCTGGTCAACCTCATTTGTCCGCTCCTTGCGGGACCATGAGGCCGGGTAAACCGGCGGCGGGATCGGTGGCGACTGTCTCAACGGGCAGTGGCTCTGCCTGCTGCTGCGGCGGAGTGGGCGATGAATCATCGGCTGGCGGGACGAAATCAGGACGCATCCAGTCCTCACTGTAGGTGACCTCATTGGGTCTGGCCTGTGCGCCGACAAAGAGGTTCTCGCCGATCGGTAAGAAGTTGTATTGACGGTTCTTCACGATCGGCGCCAAATACTGGGTGCACAGTTTCGCCGCCTGTTCCGCGCCCAAGCGAGAAGCAGCCTGTACCGCACCGCATAGGAAGGAAACCGGGTTTGCGAAATTGTTTAGCATCAACACGCCGGTCAGCGAACCATTGGCGGGTTCGTAGATGTTGTTGAAGTTCACCATTGCCGTCGGCAAGACATGTAGCACCTGTTCGACGTCGCCAAGGCTCTCGACTAGGGCGGTGGTGATCGACGTCAGTCTGTCCGATGCGAGACCGACCGACTCCCTGTTGTCGGCTACAAAGCTGCCGACATCAGCGATGACTGCATTCAGGTCAGTGACCGCTTGAGCAACCTTGTTCGGGTCGTCGGCCAGAACTGCTGACACCGCAGCCAGGTTCTGGTTCAACTGCTTGAGCAAGGCACTGCTGTCATGCAGTGCCGACACGAGTGTTGACAGGTTTTTCACCGTGGAAAAGATGTCGTCACTGTGGTCACCGAGCGCTGACACCGCGGTCGACAGCTTGATGACCGTGTCACGAATGTTTGCGCCCTGCCCCCGCAGATTGTCCGCGGCGCTGTCGATCACCGCGCCCAGCGTGCTCACCCCACCGGGTTCGGTAGGCCGTAACATCTCTGTGAGGCGCTGGATTTGCGCCCGCATGTCATCCCATTCGACCGGTACCGCGGTGCGCTCTTGAGGAATGACCGCACCGCTTTGCATCGCGGGCCCGCCAGTGTAGGCCGGCGTCAGCTGCAACGCTCTGCCGCTCACCAGCTGTGGGGACAAGATGACGGCCTTGGCGTCCGCCGGCACCGCGTATCTGCGATCGAACCAGAATGAAATCTTGACCCGATGCGGCTGTGGTTCGATCTTGTCGATCCTGCCGACACGTACACCCAGGATTCGGACGTCATCTCCCGGGTATAGGCCGGTGCTGTTATCGAAGTAGCCGACCACCGGAACGCGGGTGATCCGATCTTTCGCCGGTAGGACGACGAATAGCGCGCCGACCAGGACCAACGAGAGAACTCCCGCCAGAATGACGTGGGCGTGTCGTTGCGCGACCGTCCGAACCTCTCTCAACCGGGCCATCATCGTTGCCCGTCCGGTGGTACTTCTCCCGGCGCCGGCACGTAAACGGGCGTGGGTGTCGGTTCGGGGATGGATGCTGCCCCCGGCGGGAGGGCGGGCGGTCCAGGTGGCGGGCCTCCTGGAGGCGGGGCCGGGGGCTCCGGCCGATAGGGGTAGCGACCCGGAGATTGCGCAGGCAGGCCGGGGTCGATATTTCCGGTGATCGCGTCGGGGAGGTTCAACCGCGGCTCACCACCCTGACCCGTCCGCGGATAGGGCACCGGCAGCGGAGGAGTCCCTGGCTGGCCGACTTGCGGGTCGCTCAGTTGCGACGGCAACAGCGTAGCGGGGTCCAGTCCCAGGTCGGAGAAGGCAGCGTCGACAAACGGCTGGACGAACTGCCCCGGCAGAAGGTTCACCACATAGGCCTTGAAGAACGGCCCCGAGGCCACCGTCTCACCGAGCCTCATCGCGTACGCACCGAGCCCTTTAATCGCTTCTTGGACACGCTCCTTGCGATTGTCAACGATCGCGAGAACGCCGTTGAGCTTGTCCAGCGTCGGGCGTAGTTGCTGACGGTTTTCGGCGATGAACGCCTTCAATTGCCGTGACAGCGCCGAAATATTTCCCGCGAGCTGCCCTAACGCGGCGCTTTCCTTTCTCAACTGCGCCAAAAGTGCGTTGGTGTCCCGTACCAAGCCGACCACCTGGTCGGTGCGCTTGGACAGCACTCCCGTCGCCTTCGCCGCGTTGTCCAATAGGCTCCGCAGCTCGGTGTCGCGTTCGGCGATTATTTCCGAGAATCTCCCGACACCCTGAACCGCATCTTTGAGAGCCGGCGGGGTATCGGCGAAAACCTCGGCCACGGTGCCAAGCGCGTCGGACAGCTGGTCGGTGTCCAACCCGCTGATCTTGGCGGTCAAGTCGCCCAGAGCGTCGGGAAGTTGGTACGGAGATACCGTCCGGTCGATCGGGATCGGACCAGCCAGCGGCCGGTCGCCGTTGGGCACAACATCGAGCATCTTGGTGCCCAGTAACCCCTTGGTTTTGATCGACGCTGTGCTCTGGTCGCCCAACCGAACGTTTCCGCCGATGTTGAATTTGACCAGTACTCTCGGCCCGTCCAGTGAAATGCTGGTCACCTTCCCCACGGGGAAGCCCGAGACCTCCACACCGGCACCGGTGAACAGACCCCCGGCATCGGCAAAATAGCCGGAGTATTCGCGCCCGTGTTTGAAGAACGGCAGCTTTTGGTTGAACAGTGCGGCCGCCACGATTCCCCCGACAAGCAAGATGCCGACGATGCCCAGCCTGAAGTGATCGCGTTCCGCGAACGGTTTCATCGCTCGCATCCGTTCAACAAGCGATCTCATTTGGGCGCGCACCTTCCTGTGCTCTGGCCGGCCACCTTCGTGTACACAGGCTGACCGCCCTTGCCGTTGAGTTTGATGATCACGTCACAGAAGTAGAAGCTGTAGTAATCGCCGTAGATAGCTTGGCGGTTCAGCGCCCGGTACTTGTCGGGCAGCACCTCCAGCAAGTTGTCCAAGTACTCCTCATCGGCCAGTACCTGCGCCGCAGTGCGATCGGTTTCATAGACCACCTTCCGAACCGGTTCGCGCGCCTGGGTCAAGAGGTCCGCGATCGAACCGGCGGCGGCGTTCGTGTAGGCCACGGCGTTGGAGATGTCGTTCTTGCGTTCCGCGAGCCCCTGGACCAACTCCGAGAGCGAGACCACCGCTTTATCGAGTTGATCAGTCTGGCCGCCGACCGTCCCCAACACCGCGTCAAGGTTGTCGATGAGCTGTCCGATCAAAAGATCGCGGTCGGCCAGCGTGTCGGTCACCGTGCCGGCTTGTTCCAGAACCAGCGCGATCGCGGGTCCTTGGCCTTGGAGCGCGGTGACCAACTGGCCGCTCAGCGCGTTGATCTGGTCGGGATTGAACCCGCGGAGCAGTGGACGGAAGCCCCCCATCACCGAATCCAGATCCAGCGCTGGCTTCGTGCGGGACACCGGGATCGTGTCGCCGGGTGCGAGCGCCCGGAGGTCTCCGGCCCCCTCCTCAAGCGCCAGATAGCGACCGCCGATCAAATCGTCATAGCGGATCTCGGCCCGGGTACCCTCGGTCAGAACCGCTGAGGCTTCGGCCTCGAATTCAACCCGCACCGTTGCGTCCTCGTTGACGACGATGCTCTTAACCTTGCCAACCTCCACCCCGGCGATCCGGACGAAGTTGCCTTCCTTCAGGTTGGACACATTGGTGAATTCGGCGTTGTAGGTCTTGCCGTCACCGAACCGAACCTGAGCGAAAACCACCATCAAGGCGAAAGTGCCGCACAGGCAGGCGGTCACGAAGACGCCGACCCGAACAATGATGCCCGTCAGGTCCTTTCGCATCAACTTCCCTCCTTTACGGGTACCTAGGTGGCTTATGTCAGATCGGCTGCGGTCACGGTGGGGACGCCTGACCGGAATCGGCCGGCGGCACCCCAGGCCACAGTGGCACCCCGCCGGGGCCGTACAGCGGCGCACCGTAGGGAGGTGCGCCCGGGTAGGGCTCCGGGCCGACCGCCGGCCCAGGTATGCACTGACGGATGCTGGGCGGCTCGGGCACCGCGCGAGTCACCGGAAAGTAATCCGCCCAGCAAGGCTGCCCGATGCCGGGATTGGGTCGGATGTCCACACCCGTCCCCCACCCCGTGTCGGTGATCAGTTGGCGCACCGGGAAGTTCTTGGTGGGGTCCGGCAACGAGCCGCACCCGGGTTGGCCGCCGGGCCCGCCCTTGGCCGCGACAACCGGCAGGTTTTCCGGATACTTGTAGGGGTCATTACCGAGAAGCAGCGCTACGTCGAGGACCAACGAGCGACCGTCGGCGCCCCACACCGAGGACATCGAGTTATCGAGCACCCACGTAGCGCCTTGGAGCGTGCAGGTGTACACCGGGTTGTACTTGAGCAGCAGGTTCGTGGTGGGTTCGAGAGTGTTGATAGTTTCAACGAAGCTGTCCTTGCTCGCCGTAAGAAGGCTCGTCCCCGCGCTCGAGAGTCCGACGGTGTTCAGCAACAAGCTGTCCAGCGAGTCCGAGTGGTTCACGATGGTCTCGCTAGTGGTGCTGACAGCGTCGAGAATCGTCAGGATATCCGGCGCGGCCGCGTCGTAGGTGTCGCCGAAGTTCTTCATTGCCTGCCAATCCGCGCGAACGGTCTCGCTTCGTTCGTTGAGCGCCAGCAGCACCTGATGGAGATCGGTAATAGCTTCGCCGATCTGCTCGCCCTGTCCACGTAGCCCATCGGCCACCGCGGTCAAGACGGCGTTCAGTTTGGCCGGGTCGACCATCTCGAGCAGATCAGCGACGCTTTTCAGGACAGTGTTGACCTCGGCGGTGACATTGCTGGAATGCAATACCGCGCCGGCAGTCAATCGGTCCGAGCTCGGCTCGGGGGGCGGGATGAGATCAACGAACTTGGCGCCAAATGCGGTGAGGACGCTGATCTTCGCCTCGACGTTTGCCGGGATGTTCCTGATTTGGTCCGGTTCGATCTGCAGTTGAAGAGCAACGGCGTCATGGCCGGAATTCGCCTTACCGACGCGACCCACCTGCACGCCGCGCATCTTGACCATCGCGCCGATCTCCATCACCAGACCCGAGCGGTCCGACACCAGCGTCACCGGCACATAGGACTGAAAGGTGCCGCGGAAGAACGCCGTTGTCACGAAGAGGAACAGGCCGATGGTCGTCAGGAGAATGACCGTCCACACCGCGCTGTGGATCCGATCGAGGCCCCGTCTATTTTTCATCGTGCTAGCCGGCCAATCGGATGTTGCCGTCTTGCCCGTAGACGGCAAGAACCATCATGACAATGGCGAGCGAGGCTACCGACATGGAAGTTCGCACTGCGACTCCGACAGCATCACCCACACCTGCCGGTCCGCCTGCCGCGTGGTACCCGCGAAAGGTGTGGATCAGCATGATTATCAGCGTCACAGCAACGATCTCGGAGAGGGACCAAACCAGGTCGGCGGTATGGAGAAACGTATTGAAGTAGTGGTCATAAACGCCGGAGCCTTGGCCATAGATGGCAGTCGTACCGATACGCGCGGCCCCATAGGCAGTGAACAAACCCACACACCACAACGGGATCACCACGATCACGCCGGCGACAACCCTAGTGCTGGTCAAGTAGGCGACGGCGCGGATACCCATCACCTCGAGGGCGTCGATCTCCTCGTTGATCCGCATCGCGCCCAGTTCAGCGGTGGCGCCCGCGCCGATCGTCGCGGCCAGAGCGACTGTAATGGTCCCCAATTGAATGACGCGCGGATTAAAGAAGGCCGACGCTGCCCCAGTCAGCGCTTCCACCCCGACGGCTTGGAACTGGTTGTAGCCCTGGACCGCAACCAAGGCGCCGGTAGTCAGTGTCAGCATCCCGATGATCACGACCGAACCGCCGATCACTGCGAGTGCCCCGACCCCCAACCCCATTTGGGCGATCAGGCGCAGTATCTCCGCTCGGTACCGGACAACCGCGTGGGGAATGGAACTGAGGGTGGCGACGTAGAACCGGGTTCGGTCGCCGGTCTGGTTCCACCTCCCCACGAGCATATTCATCGCGTGCTGCGCCCGAGGTCGGAGCACGCTCGGAGCGGTCGTCCTCATCAGTCGCTCACCTCACGAGATCGTAAATTGGACGCCGACAGCGGTTACAAGGATGTTGATCATGAACAAGACGAGAAAGCAGAACACGACTGTTTCGTTGACAGCGATACCTACGTTCGCCGGGCCGCCCCTCACCGAAATTCCCTTGTAGCAGGCGATCAGACCGGAGCACACGCCGAAAAGCGTCGCTTTGATCAACGTCACAATGACGTCATCCAGTCCGGTTAGCAACGTCATACCTTCAACAAAGGCACCCGCCGAGACATGCAGGTAATAGACCGAAAGAAAGTAAGCACCGACCAGGCCCACGATGACGACCTGCGAGACGATCAGCAGCGAAACCAAGGTGGCGGCCAGCACTCTCGGTACCACCAACGCTCGGATCGGATCGACACCCATCACCCGTTGAGCATCGATTTCTTCACGGATGGTCCGAGCCCCCAGATCCGCACACATCGCCGTAGCGCCGGCACCGGAAACGACGATCACGGTCGCTAACGGCGCGATCTGGGAGACGGCGAAGAACGCACTACCGGTGCCGGAGAAATCCGCAGCACCGAACTGGCCCAGCAAGATGTTGAACAGGAATCCGCTGATGACCGCGTACGGTAGCGCCAGCAACAGCGCCGGCACCATCGACACGCGCGCCACGAACCACACCTGTTTCACAAATTCTGCCCAGGCAAACGGCGGGGTGAATATCGCGACGAAGGTGTCCAACGACATCCCAAAGAATCCGCCCAGACCGCGAATCGGCTTGGCAATCAGGTTCGCCGACATCACCACGCCGAGGGCCCCCCAACGCCGCCTTCAGATGACCGCACTGCAGCCACCGCCGGCCGACACGCCAAATCTGTCAGGGACATACTTCGGAACGCTATCGAGCAGCGAGTGACCGGTCTAGACGTCAAAGGGAAGACTTTGATACCCCTTTTGAGGCTACGGCGGGCGATGGCGACACCGTAAACGGAAAGCGTCGCAGGCGCTCGGACTGCAGTTGGGTCGACTGGGCCACGGGCCAATCGGGTGAAGAACGTGTATGCCACCGTGGCCGGCCACGAAAGCGGGGGCGAATTTAACGCTATCGGCAATTCGATTCCGATTCACCCAACCACCGATTGGGTGCCGATCTCCCCTACGCGCGATTGGCCGGCGGGTTACCTGTTACGACTGCGAGAGGTATTGCAGCATCTGCTTCACCCCGGTGAGCTTCACGCGGGGACGGCCCGCCGACTCACCCGCCGAGCGCTCGAAACGATCGAGCCGGCGCCAATCGTCGTAGGTCACGATGTCGGGGGAACGAGAAGCGGGGCGCGCCGCGACCTCGTCTGCAGGGAAAGTGGCCGCCGGCAAGCCGACTGTCGCGGGCGTCGTCGAGCACTGCCCGAATCGTGTCGCGCGCACATTTCTGTTCGTACCGACGATGCCATTTGAGGCGCGCTTGATCCATCCGGTGACGTAAGCACCGGGCATCTCGCACACTCGACCCCGGCGGCCGAACGCACAACGGCTGCCCAATCTTCAGGGACTCGTCTTGGTCGAGTTTGAGCTTGCGTGTCTGGCGACCGATGACGAGGCATTTGGTCAGTCGGCGTGGCTGAGCAGGATTCCGAATGGTTTGGTGCCAGGGTCGTTGTTCAAGTCCAGTTGTACCGTCTTGACCTGGGTGTAGCTGTCCAATGCGTTCGGCCCGAGCTCGCGCCCCAGCCCACTTTGCTTGTAGCCGCCAAATGGTACTTGGCAATTGATTTGATGTGCGTTGTTGATCCACACATTTCCGCTTTGGATACGGGCTGCAGTGCTGAGTGCCCGCTCGTTGTCGTTGGACCAGATACTGGCCGAAAGGCCATAGTCGCTATCGTTGGCGATCGCGACAGCCTCCTCGTCGCTGTCGTAGCTCATGACGACCAAAACCGGGCCGAACACCTCTTCGCGAGCGATGGGCATATCGTTCCGCACGTTGGAGAGGATGGTCGGGGCCACCCAGAACCCGCGGTCAAACTGGCCGCCCTCAGGGCGGTGGCCGCCAAGTTCAACGGTCGCGCCCCCGACTTCGGCGCTGCGGATGTAGTCCAAGATGCGTTCCTGCTGCTTGGCGTCGATCACCGGACCCATGTCGGTATCCCAGTCGCGAGTGCTGCCCACGACGATCGTTTTGGCGCGCTCAACGAGGCGGCGGACAAACTCGTCGTGAAGCCGCGTGGGGACCAGTGCACGAGTGCCGGACACGCAGACCTGACCGGAGTAGAGGAAACAGCCGAAGAGCACTCCGTCGGCAGCCAGGTTCAGATCGGCGTCGTCCAAAACGATGGACGGCCCCTTGCCGCCAAGCTCCAGGGTTACCTGCTTGATCGTGTCGGACGCCAGGCGCATGATTTCCCGCCCCACCTGAGTGGATCCGGTGAAGGCAATCTTTCCGACGTCGGGGTGAGCAGCAAGGCGTGCACCGGCCACCGAACCGGTACCGGTAACAATGTTGAGTACGCCGGGCGGCAAGCCGTTGTCTTCGGCGATTCGCGCAAACTCCAACATCGACAGGGGCGTGCGTTCATCGGGTTTGACTACCACACTGTTGCCCGCAGCCAACGCCGGCCCCACCTTCCACAACGTCAGTAGAAGCGGGAAGTTGAACGGAGCGATCGCACCGACGACACCGATGGGTTCGCGGTGCACCACGCTTTCGCTCAGCGCCGGAGACGTCGACGACGGGGCGGCTTGCTGCCAGCTGTAGGTCTCGGCGAGCTCCGCGAAATAGTTGAAATGATCTAGCGCATAACCGATATGGAAGCCGGTAGCTTGGCGCACGGTTGCACCATTGGCGACTAACTCGAGCTCTACCAACTTGTCGGCGGCCGCGTGTGCTGCTGCGCCGATTCGCCGCATGACCGAAGCACGCTCTTGCGGCGTCACCGCTGACCACACGCCACTCTCGAACGTCGACTTGGCAGCGGCGACGGCAGCATCGACATGTTCAGCCCCACCGCGTGGAACGGTTGCGACCACAGACCCGTCATTGGGGTCGACGATCGGCATCCGTTGATCGGTGTCGACGCCTCGCCCGCCGATCCGCATCAAATGGTGCTCGATTTCCACCGTAGTCATGTCGGCTCCCTTGGTTATCCGCGAAGGTTTGCAGAGCACTCGCGACGGGTTGCACCGGTGCCGTTCTGACCCGGCAGCCGCGCAACGGTTCGTGGTCTACATCGGTTGGGTTTCTTCGGCCCGAAACCACCCGCTCGATTCCTCTACCATGCAACCACGGAGTGATCACCGGGTCAGCGTCCATAAGTGATGTGTTCGTATCTCGCAAGGGGTAGAGCACACTCACCACGCTTCGCCAGAACGAGTCCTTGCCGGCTCCCAGAGTCGCATCGCCTCAATCCTGAAAGCACGGTGGGAAGGTTGGGCCGAGCTGTGACGCCCGCCGCACCTGCGGCCTCTGGCCGGCCGAGATAGTTGACTCGGCGTGAGTTTTCCGGTCACCGCACGTGCTGCAACCGCCAAGCGAGTCCCGGCCGAGAACCTCCGCACCCGTGTCGGCGCGACCCGATCTGCGCGTTGGAAATTGCGGTTCCGAAAGCAGCCCGACGTGGTGGTCGCACGGGACCGACGATGCGACTCCGGAAGACCGAATCGACGGGGCAGGCACTACGCGGATAAGCCAGCTCACCCGATCGTTTGGTTTGGCGAGAACTCTTCGCTCAGCGCCGAATACCCCGAACTAGGTAGTGAGGAAACCACCTTCTGGTGACGCGGATTACTACTGATCCCGGGGAGAATCGAATCATTCCCAATGGCCACGCCAATCGGTCCAGACGCAACCGGGTCCGGACCGCGGAATTGATTAGAAAGAGGTAGCCGTGACGACTCAGGTCACCGATTCAGTTCACGTCCCCGATCACATCGCGAACCAGATCGTGCTGCCCGAAGGGCACCTCGACGAAGACGCGTTGTTCGCCGCATATCGGTGGCTGCGCAACAACGCGCCGGTCGCCCAAGTAGTCGTCGAGGGATACGATCCACTTTGGCTGATCAGCAAGCACGCCGACATCATGGAAGTCGAGGGCCAACCCGATAAGTTTGCGGCTGGCGGCACAAACCATTGCGTCCTTCAGACCCAAGCCGGCGACGCATTCACCAAGCAACTACTCGGCGGCCACCTGCAGGTCATGGACGCGTTGCCCTACCTCGATCCGCCCCAGCACACTGAAGTCAAAAGCATCGGCATCGGGTGGTTCCGTCCGGCGAACCTGAAGCGGTGGGAAGCCCAGATCCGCAAACACGCCCAGGAAACGGTGCGTCAACTCGTCGCCGGCGGCGACCGAGAGATCGACATCGTCCGCGACTTCGCTTTGGCCTACCCGCTTCATGTGATGATGATGCTGTTCGGCGTGCCCACCGAAGACGAACCGCGGATGATGGCGTTGACACAGGATTTTTTCGGCACCACCGACCCTGACACTCAACGCGACGACGTCGAACCACTCTCCCCGGAGGCCGCAGCTCAACAGTGGACCGCCACCGTCGCGGATTTCAACGCTTATTTCGACACGCTGGTCGAGGACCGGCGCGCCAATCCGCGCGACGATCTTGCCACCGCAATCGCGACCGCCAGGACCCCTGATGGCGAGTACTATCCGAAGAGTTACAGCTATGGCTGGTTCATCGCGATCGCTACCGCCGGACACGACACCACGTCGACCACGGTCTCGACAATCCTCCTGGAATTGTCGAAGCAACCCGAGCTGCTCGCGCGAGTGCAATCCGATCTCTCACTCGTGCCCGATCTGGTCAACGAAGGGGTGCGGTGGGCGGCCGCGGTGAAACACTTCACCCGTCAAGCTTTGACCGATTACACCTTGCGGGGCCAGCAGATCAAGGCCGGTGACCGCCTGATGGTGCTCTTCCAATCCGGCAGCCGAGACGAGGACGTTTTCGATCGGCCCGAGGAATTTATCATCGATCGAAGGCCGAACCGGCACATCGCTTTTGGACACGGCCCGCACAAATGCCTCGGCATGTACGTAGCCAAGATCGAGATGGCGATGCTACTCGAGGAGTTGCTACCGCGGCTGAAGAGCATCGAAGTGACGGGCCCGGTCAAAGTGGCGCAGACGAACTTTGTCGGCGGCATCCGGAAACTGCCAGCGCGGTTGACCTTCACCCCTTCATAATCTCGAGAACCTTCTCGGTCGTCTGCCGCCCCACTGGTGGCAAACGACCGGGAAGGGGCGTTGAAGCGTCACCAAGACCGCAGGATCGAGCATCCGGCGTCGCTGGAAATCAAGCAGCGGTCCTCGTGCTATTTCTTGCCGTCCGACGAGCTCTACACATTCTCCGGGATCACGGAGACGGCGGCAGCGCCACCCTGCGGCCTTTGAGGGCGGCATCAGTGCGGTTGGTGGCCTGAAGCTTCCGCATGATGTCCCGAATGTGGGACTTCACCGTATTCGGCGAAATGAACAACCGGGACGCGATTTGAGCGTTGGTCTTGCCAACAGTCAGTAGGCCCAGCACCTGACGCTCACGCTGGGTCAATTTGGCGTGTAGATCCGAGTCTCGATATTGTCTTCGCTCGTCCACGCCCCTACCGTCGTCGCCGAATTCAGCAGTCGCAGCGAAATCCCCCGGAATATGCGAGTCGAATGTTTCGGCTAGCAGCGCGATCTCACGAGTATGCTCATCGATGAGCGCCCGCATGATGCGCAGGCGCTCCAACGTCAGGTTTCGTTCGAAAATAGCCCCGATACCTTCCGCAAGAAACCCGAGCCGATCGCGGTCAGTCGAGTCGACACCACCGCATCTTTCGGCAAAATCGGCGTGCAGCAGTGCGAACGGTTCATCCCACACATACACCGGCGCCGCGACATATGCGGTCGATTTGACGGCCGCAGCAAGTTCGGCGTGGACACGCGGGTCCTTCTGTGCGTCATGAATAAGAATTGGCCTGCGAGTTCGCAGCATGGACCATTCCGGCAGTGGCTCACCGAGTTGACGTGGCCGCTGCTGGCTGATGCGTACCAGGGCATCGGCTAGGATCGCATCGTCACCAACGTATGCTGATCGAATTCGCCAACTGTTATCTCGAACCGTCGAAAAAAGAATCCGGCGAAATCCCTCATGGCGCAATTCAGCCGGTATGCGATCAGCCAGTTGCGAGTTGTTCCGAACGGCTCGCAGTCGAGCGAGAGCACCGAGGGCAGCATCTGTGTTCTCCGTCAGAGTCATCGGCTCCCCGGGCACTGCCCCATCCGGAATATTTGCCACGGATACACACTATCGAGCTAACAACGTACCGCGCATCTCCCAACAGTGGTAGTTATTAGGCATCCTAGGGGCAAACTCAGAATTACGGACCACAGAACTATGGCGCCACACCGCTGGGATCGCCGGTACCCAGCCGTGCGCGATGGAATTTCGCTACGGCCTCCGTGCGGTTACTTGCCCCAATCTTTCGCAAAATTCGCTTGACGTGGGATTTGACCGTTCCTTCAGTGACAAACAAACTTGCCCCAATTTGCGCGTTTGTTCTGCCGGTGGCAAGGGCCCGGAGCACCTCCCGCTCACGACTGGTCAGCTCAGCGAGTGGGTCTTGGCCACCTCGCGGACCGTCTGCTTGCAGTAACGGCCTTTCGACCATTGTCTCGACAGTTGAAGTGCCGACTCCGGCCAGGTCCATGACATCAATCGTAAAGTCGTCGGCCAGCGCATTCGCGGTGCTCAGGTATGCGCCGGCCGCCTCTCGCATTGACCGTAACCGTTCGAGCATCGCATTGCGCTCCAGCGTGATTCCCAGGCCTTCAGCGAAGGCGCCAAGAATTCCTCGGTCGAATTCGCATACGCCTTGGATCTCGGTGTGATGATCAGCATGCAGAAGCCCCACCGCCTGACCCCAACTGAATACCGGTGCAGCAACATAGCCAGCACTTCTGGTCACTTCGTTGAGTTCAGGATACACCCGCGGATTGGCTGCGGCGTCGCGAACAAGAATAGGTGTCCCGCGTCGCACCATTTCATGTTCGGGCAACACGTTGGTGAGTCTGCGTGGGTTCGATTTGCCCGCGGCAACCATCGTCGCCGCCAAGTTGTGATCCTCGCCGGCAAATGCGGACCGCACATGCCATACCCCACCTTCGAGGCGTGAAAACAGCACTCTTGTGAAGCCAATCTTATATGCCTGCTGGGGAGCGCCCTCCGCCAACGCCGCCAGCGAGCGCAACTCACGGAGTCCGCGAATCGCTTCATGAGCGGCGTTGATCTGCTGATCCCGGCGCGCGAGAAGCGCATCCTTAAGCGTTAACTGGATTTGCATGGCCCGCATGAGCAACGCCGATATTTTCAAGTAATTCTGCGATTCAGACTGTTGCTCCATGAGGTCGAGGCGGCCAACCAAGGCGGTACGAATCAGGGTCAGCATTTGATCCGCTGCGACTACGCCCCAATCTGCGCTGCCGTTGCGAATTACGTCGTCACCAACAAAGGCGATTGCCCCGCGCAGGATGTCACGCGCTTCCTCCAGACATCCGGCGATCTCGGAACTCGGGGCGTTCTTGACGGTCACTACGCAGGCCTCCTCAGGTTCGTCGGGCCTGAACGCTCAGGTACCTCCTCGACGACGCAGCAGTCCCGCCCAGTATGTGACCAACGCCACGATCGCGCAACCAGTCCGGCGCACGTCCCCGGCACGCACCTGACCCGCACGCTTGCCGAGGGCAACCACCGGCACCACATAGCGGTTCGGGGCCCCGGTGTCCACCGTTCGCCAGCGACCGCCGGTCGGTCGTGACACGGATACCGGCTCCCGCGTGGCGCATTTCTGAGCATCGAGCGCTTACGATTCCTGGTTCCGCCCACGAGATCGATTCGATGAACTAATCCGTCCGATTCAGCCCTGTCGGCCGCTCAACTCTCAACGTAGCGTTCGTTAGACGACGCACAACGCAAGGAGAGACGTTTGCGACTTGAGACGTTGTTGCCTTTGGGCAAAGTCGATCCGGGACTAAGGACGCCCGCGACACCGCTCGACATTTTCTCGGTGGCCGAAAGCGCCTCGCTCTTAGAAGACCTCGGCTACAACGGGCTCGTCGTCGAAGAGACTAAGGACGACCCGTTCACGGTATTGACCCTCGCAGCGGGACACACGCAGCGACTGCACCTGACCACAGGCGTCACCATCGCTTTTCCACGTAGCCCGACGGTAATGGCGCTCAACGCCTGGACGCTGCAAAAGCTTTCGCGGGGTCGCTTCACCCTTGGACTGGGAACTCAGGTCCGCGGGCACATCCAACGGCGCTATGGCATGCTCTGGCACCCGCCTGGCCCTTGGATGAGGGAGTATGTCCAGGCCGTGCGGGCGATCTGGGATTGTTGGCAGCACGGCACGCCACTGCAGTTCTCCGGCGAGCATTACAAGCTCTCGCTGATGGTGCCGCTCTTCGACGCGGGCCCGATCGACAACCCCGATATACCAGTTCATCTCGCGTCCGTGAACAAAGGCATGTGTGCGGTCGCCGGTGAAGTCGCTGACGGGATTCGACCTCATCCGGTGTGTACTCCCTCCTACATCGAGGACGTGATGTTGCCGGCGGTGCGCCGCGGGGCGCAGCGAGCGGGCCGGAACCTCGACTCGTTCCGCGTGTGCATGAAGCCGCTTGTCGCGTCGGCTCGCACTGAGGAAGAGCTCGTCGACAAAGTTCGCGACGCCAGAGCACGCATCGCCTTCTACGCCTCGACCCCGGGATATGCCGCAGCCTTTGATCACCTGAATTTGAGCGATCTGGCAACGGAGGCACACGCGCTGTCTAAAGCCCAGCGCTGGGAGGAGCTTCCCGCGTTGATCGATGACGAAACCCTCGACGCGTTTGTCGTCATCGGGACCTACGACGAGATCGGCGACCGGATCATCAACCGGTTCTCCGAAGTCGTCACCGACATCGAGTTTTCGATAGCCGTGCACGATGACGCCGATCTCGCCGCACTGGCCGAACTGACGCGCACGGTCCAAGCGGCAGACGACTCAGCCGCCCGCGCACTCATCACCGGACGCGAGACGCCGGCGGTCTCGGCCCCGGAGCCGGTGCCGTGATGACGTCGGCACCGGGTCTCGGTGATTCGCGAGTGCAGAGTCCGATCCAGCCGGACGAGATAGCTGTCGTGGCGAATTGGATGTCCGCCCAAGGACTCGGCGCGGGCCCCCTGACTGAAGTCGCCGCACTGGGTGGCGGGACACAGAACGTCATGGTGACGTTTGTCCGCGACGGACGCCCATATGTACTTCGACGGGGTCCCCGGCATCTACGGCCACAAAGCAACAAGGCGATCTTGCGTGAGACGCGGGTACTGGACGCACTCAAGGCCAGTGACGTGCCACATCCACAACTGATCGCGGTGTGCGCCGACCCCATACTGCTGGGCGGGGCTGTCTTCTATCTCATGGAGCCCATCGACGGTTTCAACCCCAGTGTCGAGTTGCCCCCACAACACGCAAATGATCCCGCCATTCGCGAACGAATGGCCTTCAATATCATCGACGCGCTCGCAAAGCTCGGTGAAATCGACTACCGCGCAGTCGGCCTCAACGACTTCGGGAAACCCGATGGCTTCCTTGAGCGGCAAGTGCCGCGGTGGCTCGCCGAACTAGAGTCCTACAGTGGATTCGACGGCTACCACGGGCCAGAGATTCCCAACATCGATCTCGTTGCTGACTGGCTCGTACGAAATCGTCCCGCACAGCAGCCCGCAGGGATCATGCATGGTGACTTCCACGCCGCGAACGTGATGTTCGACCGCGCCTCACCCGATGTAGCCGCCATCGTCGATTGGGAGATGGCAACGATCGGCGACCCACTGCTCGATCTCGGATGGCTGTTGGCGACCTGGCGACTCCCTCAGGCCCCAAGTGTGTTCGGCGGACCGCTGATGGATTCCGCGCCGCTGCCCAGCGCAACCGAACTCACCGTTCGATATGGCCGACGCAGCAGCCGCGACCTCAGCGCTATGACCTGGTACACCGTCTTGGCCTGCTTCAAGCTTGGAATTCTACTCGAGGGGACCTTTGCTCGAGCGACAGCGGGGCTCGCCCCGCGACGAACCGGCGATGAACTCCACGCCGCCACCTTGCAACTGTTCGAGCGCGCCGCCGACCTTATGAACGGAGAACAATGATCGACTTCACCATCCCCGCCGACGTGGTCGCGCTGAGCAACGAGATTCGCGCATTCGTCATCGACGAAATCATCCCGTACGAGACCGATTCCCGACTCACCCAACACGGCCCCACCGATGAACTGCGCGACGAACTCGTCGCGCTGGCCCGTAAACGAGGACTGCTCAGCTTCCAGGCCACGCGTCGTTACGGTG
The DNA here is from genome assembly GCF_002102395.1 of Mycolicibacillus trivialis. Lineage (GTDB taxonomy): Bacteria > Actinomycetota > Actinomycetes > Mycobacteriales > Mycobacteriaceae > Mycobacterium > Mycobacterium triviale. The sequence continues at coordinate 8,996 of NZ_LQPZ01000020.1, read as the reverse complement.
GGCGCGAGCCTTCCCATTGCGACCAAGCAGTGCTCTACGAGGCCGCGGGCTGGTCCACCCTGGGTCCGGTGGCGCTGAACTGCGCCGCCCCTGACGAGGGCAACATGTATCTACTGACGAAGATCGCCGACGACGAGCAATCTGAGCGCTATCTGAAGCCGGTCATCGACGGTCACCAGCGGTCAGTGTTCGCGATGACCGAGCCGGACGGCGCCGGATCCGACCCGCGACAGCTGACGACGACGGCGACGTTCGATGGCAGCCAATACACGATCAACGGACGTAAATGGTTGATTACCGGTGCCACCAACGCCAAAACGTGGATCATCATGGCCGACGTCCCGGAGAGCCCCTCTGGTCCGGGTGGTCCCACCCTGTTCGTCTGCGACGGCAACACACCGGGGATCGTCATCGATCGGATCATGTCAACGATGGACCGCAACTATGTAGAGGGCCACGGCGTCGTCACGTTCGACCAGCTGACTCTGCCGGCGTCCGCTGTCCTGGGCGAAGTCGGGAATGCCCTGCGTTACGCGCAACTTCGCCTCGCTCCGGCCCGGCTCACGCACTGCATGCGCTGGTTGGGGGCCGCCGAGCGCGCACAGTCGATCGCAGTCGAGCACGCGCGTACCCGAACCGCATTCGGCAAGCCCATCGGTGAACATCAGGGAGTCTCGTTCATGCTCGCCGACAACGAAATCGCCTTGCAGCAATGCCGCCTTGCGATCTGGTGGGCGTGCTGGCGACTCGATCAGGGCGAGAAGGGGCGCCACGAAAGTTCCATGGTGAAGGCTCTGGTCTCCGAGGAGCTGTTCAAGGTGGCCGACCGTTGCGTGCAGGTCCTCGGTGGGATCGGGATATCCGATGAGACGCCGATCGGAATGATCTTCCGCGACATCCGCGCCTTCCGCCTGTACGACGGTCCAACCGAGGTCCACAAGCATGCGATCGCCCGGGACATTATGCGGCGCAACAGCGCCAAGGCATGACCAGCGTGGTTGGGCAGCGCCCGTATGCCGACAGTGGCTCTGACGGGGGCAGCGACGGCCCCCTGACCGGAGTGAACGTCGTCGAATTCGCCGGCATAGGTCCTGCGCCCTTCGCCGCGATGATGCTCGGCGACCTCGGCGCTGACGTGATTCGCATCGACCGCCCCGGCGGCCATGCCGGCAATCCGGTCCCGCCGCACCTGGACTTGCTCAACAGAAACCGGCGCTCTTTGGAGCTTGACCTGAAAGACGCCTCGGACCTTGAGGTTGCGAAAAAATTGATCATCGCGGCTGACGTCCTGATCGAGGGCTACCGACCCGGTGTCACCGAGCGACTCGGCCTCGGGCCGCAGGAGTGCCACACACTCAACGCCCGCCTGGTCTACGCCAGGATGACCGGATGGGGACAGTCGGGGCCCTTGGCATCACACGCCGGACATGACATCAACTACATCTCTCGCGTCGGCGTGCTCGACACGATCGGACCCGGCAACGGGCCGCCGGCCATCCCACTGAACATCATCGGCGATTTCGGCGGCGGAGGCATGCTGCTGGCTTACGGGATCCTCGCGGCACTCCATCACGCCGGCAGGACCGGGACCGGCCAGGTCGTCGACGCGGCCATGACCGACGGCGCCGCTCTGCTGACCACGATGCTGCACGCTTGGCGCGCCGCTGACCGCTGGGTCGACCGTCGCGGTGCAAACATGCTCGACGGCGGGGCGCACTTCTACAATGTCTACCGGACCGCGGACAACCGGTATCTGAGCGTCGGCGCAATTGAGCCACCGTTCTACAGCGCCTTCCTTCGGGGGCTCGGCGTAACCGAAGAGGGAGACTGGCAGACCAGCCACGGCAGCCCAGAGCAGTGGCCCGCCATGATCGAGCGGGTTCGCACGATCATCGCCGGTCGGACCCTCACCGAATGGATCACCACGTTCGAAGCAACCGACGCGTGCGTGTCGCCCGTCCTCACCATCGATGAAGCCGTGACCGATGCCCACAACGCCTCACGATCAACATTCGTGGCGGTCGATGGCGTCGAGCAACCCGCACCGGCGCCGAAATTCGATCGCACGCCGGCGCCACGACCACGACGGCAACCACTGCCAGGGCAACACAACGACGAAATTCTGCGCGCTCTGGCGCAATCCGACAGCTGGCCAGCCCGCCGTCAGCGGACATGACCTGGCAATCCGGTGGCGAGATCTCAGATTCAGGAGCACCCATGACCGATGACTCGAATACTGCCTACATCTTCGACGCGATCCGAACACCACGTGGAAAGGGTCGGCCCAGCGGATCCCTGCATATGGCCAAACCCATCTCACTGGTGGTGGGCCTCATCGGTGAACTACGGAACCGGCACCCCGACCTCGCGCCGGAAGCTATCGAGGACATCGTCCTCGGCATTGTCTCGCCGCGTGACGAACAAGGGTCCGTACTGCCCCGCATTGCCGCCCTGGCCGCGGGCTTGCCGGTCACCGTCGCAGGCTTGCAGGTCAATAGATTCTGCGGGTCCGGTCTTGAGGCGGTCAACATCGCCGCGCAGAAGGTTCAATCCGGGTCCGAGTCGTTGGTCCTCGCCGGCGGCGTGGAATCCATGTCACGAGTCGCGATGGGGTCTGATGGCGGCGCGTGGTTCGAAGATCCCGCTACCAGTATCGCAACCGGCTACGTTCCGCAGGGGATCGGCGCCGACCTCATCGCAACGATCGAAGGCTTCGACCGCAAGACCGTCGACGCCTATGCGATTCGCTCCCAACAACTCGCGGCGGGCGCGTGGTCAGGTGGGTACTTCGCAAAATCCGTCGTCCCCGTCAAAGACGAGCACGGTTTCACGCTACTGGACCGGGACGAGCACCTGCGGCCCGAAGCCACACTCGGATCGCTGGCCAAGCTCGAACCCGCGTTCGCCGGACTCGGCGCCGACGGCTTCGACGCGGTGGCCTTGAGCCGCTACCACTGGGTCGATCACATCGAGCACGTCCACCATGCCGGCAACTCGTCGGGCATCGTCGACGGCGCATCGCTCGTCCTGATCGGCAACAAAGACGCAGGAACGCGGTACGGTCTGGTCCCCCGCGCCCGCATCGCCGCCACCGCGACGTCCGGCGCCGACCCCACCATCATGCTCACCGGGCCCACCCCGGCAACGCAGAAACTGCTCGCGAAGGCTGGCTTGAGCACCGACCAAATCGACCTCTTCGAGATCAACGAAGCCTTCGCGGCCGTCGCCCTCAAATACATCAAAGATCTCGATCTGCCGGAGAACAAGGTCAACGTCAATGGTGGCGCGATCGCCATGGGACACCCGCTCGGTGCGACCGGAGCGATGCTGGTCGGAACCGTCGTCGATGAACTCGAACGTCGCGACGCACACCGCGCAGTCGTCACCTTGTGCATCGGGGCGGGCATGGGCATCGCCACCCTCATCGAACGCGTTTAGCCGGCCTCACCCAACACGTCAAGGGAGACTCCGATGACCACAGCATCCAACCACCCCATGTTCGATTGGAACCGGACCGCCGACGGTGTCGTCGTCTTGACCATGAATGACGTCGACAATCCCGCCAACACCGTGAATGATCGCTTCAGGCACGATTTTTCAACGGTTCTCGACCGCATCGAGGCCGAACGTGACACGGTTGCCGGGGTCGTCCTCACCTCCGGAAAGTCCACCTTCTTCGCGGGTGCCGACCTCAGCGAGTTCGCGGCCCTGGGTCCCGATGCGATCGCGGAAGTCGCCGCGATGCTCGACACGTTGAAGGTTCACCTGCGTCGATTGGAGACTCTGGGCCGCCCGGTGGTAGCGGCCCTCAATGGCGCGGCGCTAGGGGGTGGATACGAGCTGGCTCTGGCCTGCCACTATCGGATCGTCGTCGACGATCCGACCGCCCTTGTCGGTCTACCCGAGTCCAAACTCGGTGTGCTCCCCGGTGCTGGCGGCACCGTCCGGACGGTCCGAATGTTCGGAATGCAGAAAGCATTAGAGGAGATACTGCTGCCCGGAACGCGCTTCACGCCGAGCGAGGCATTGGCGGTCGGACTTGTCGACGAGGTCGTCGATGAGCCCGACGAACTCATCGTCGCAGCTGCCCGCTGGATCGCGGCCCACCCCGAGCCGAAACAGCCGTGGGATGAGCCGGGCGCCCGCATCCCGGGTGGCGCTCCGGGCGAGCCGCGCACGACCCGTCTCCTGACGATGCTGCCGGCACGACTGATCGCCAGAACCCGCGGCGCCTCGGACGCCGCGGCGGAGGCGATCTTGGCGACCGTGGTGGAAGGGGCTCGGGTCGATTTCGCCACCGCTCAAACCATCGAGTCACGGCATTGCGCGGCGCTCATCGCGAGCCCCGCGTCGTCGAACATCATCGCTGTGACATTCTTCGAGCCACGCGAGATCCGTCGCGCGACACGCAGACCCGCCGAGTTCCAGGGTTTTCGCGCGCGATCGGCGTTGGTGATCGGCTCCAACTCGGTGGCGGCGGAGATTGCGCGCGCTTGCGCCGCAGTGGGAATCGATACCACGATCACGTCTGCCGATTTCGGCGCCGCCGACTCGGTAGCCGTTGCTGCGAGGGCGCAGCTCGGCCGGGGCTCCGGGCAGGTCCGTGCCTGCGACATCGACAACTGCGCGCACGAGGTCGACGTCGTCATCGAGTCGGTCTTCGATGACGCGAAGGAACGGCGCCGCCAGCTCGCCTCCGCCTGCTCCCGGCTTCAATCCGGCACTTTGATTCTGTCGAACTCCTCGGCGCTGCCGATAAGCGAACTCGCGGATGTTGTCCCCGAGCCGGAAAACATGGTCGGGATGCATTTCTTCACCCCGGTGGATCGCATGACCCTGCTGGAGGTCATCGAGTCGGACCGCACGTCGGCGGAAGCGCTGGCGAAGGCGATCGACTTCGGTGGCCAACTCGGCAAGAGATCGGTGGTGATGGGTGATCGGCCAGGCTTTTTCACCACCAGGATTCTGCACGCGTACCTCGATGAGGCATTGACGATGCTCGCTGCTGGAACCCCGGCGCCATCCATCGAGCGAGCAGCCCAGCATGCCGGGTATCCCATCGGGCCGCTCGCCCTGGCCGACCAACTGTCGTTTTCTGTCCTCGCCCGCATCGACGGTGAGATGACCAACTCCACCTCCGCCAGCCCATCCGCGATCGCCACCACCCTCGGCCGAATGAACGCCGAGTTTCACCGGACAGGACGAGCCGGAGGCCGTGGCTTCTACGAGTACGAGCAGGGCAGCCGAACCGGACTGTGGCCCGGCTTGGCGCAGGCCTTCGATACCGACCGCGAAATACCTGACCTGCCCGAGCTCCAGGATCGTCTCCTCGTCCGCCAGGCACTCGCGGCGCTGCAAGCACGGGAAGAGCTTGTGGCGCGCAGCGACGCCGAGGCGAATGTCGCCTCTGTGTTCGGCGTGGGGTTCCCGTCCTGGACCGGCGGCTGCCTTCGGTTCGCCGACCAATACGCCGGTGGTTTGCCGGGATTTGTGCAGCGGTGTCGCCTGCTTGCCGAAGCCCAGGGAGACCGCTTCACTCCGTCCGCGTCACTTGTCGAACGAACAGGCCGACACCTTGTGCGTGGGTGAGGCGCTGCAGCGGCGGCAAACCGCTTTCGGGAGGTGGCCGCCTCATGGAAGAAGGAGCAATCGATGTACCTGACCCAGGGGTTCCACCGTTCGCTTCAACAAACCCCGGACGCCCCTATGACCATATTCGGTGATCGCGTCCGCACATTTCGTTCAGTCGCCGATCGGATCGGCCGGTTCGCCGGCGCGCTGCGACACATCGGGGTCAAACCCGACGACCGCGTAGCCATCCTGGCCCTCAACTCCGACAACTATTGCGAACTCCTGCTCGCAGTACCGTGGGCAGACGCCGTTCTCAATCCCGTCAATACCCGGTGGGGCCCAGCCGAGATCGCATTCTCGCTGGCGGATTGTCAAAGCAGGACCCTCGTCGTCGACGATAAATTCGCACCGCTGGTTCCCGCTTTGCGACAGGCGTACCCCGACCTCACGTCTGTGATCCACTGCGGTGAGAGTCCAACTCCTCCGGGCATGCTCGGTTATGAGCAGCTGATCGCCGATCACGCCCCGGTTGACGATGTGCGCCGCGGGCAGGACTCACTGGCAGGGCTGTTTTATACCGGCGGAACGACCGGCTTTCCCCGGGGCGTCATGCTCAGTCACGCGAATCTTGTCACGTCCAGCCTCGGGGGCGCGGCGTGCGGCCTGTTCCGTGCGGGCGGCCGCTATCTGCATGCCGCGCCCATGTTCCACCTCGCCGATTTCACCGGCGGGAACGTTCAAGCGATCGTCGGCGGAACTCACATCGTCTTACCCACCTTCGACGTCGAGGCGGTACTGGACGCTGTTGAGGAACACCGGGTTACCGGCACAACGCTGGTCCCCACCATGATCCAGGCCATCGTTGATCATCCGTCGACCCGGGCACGGGAGGTCGGCAGTATCGAAAGTATCCTGTACGGCGCCTCACCCATCACCGAGGGTCTCCTCTCGCGGGCAACAAAGACGTTCCCGGCGGCCGGGTTCACCCAGGCGTACGGGATGACCGAACTGGCGGGCCTGGCGACACTTCTGCGGCCCGCCGACCACCGAGAGGGACGTCTCCGGTCCGCAGGTCGAGCACTCCCACACACCGAGGTGTGCATCACCGATCCAACCGGAGTCGAGACTCCGCGCGGCGTGATCGGTGAAGTCCGGGTGCGTGGCGGGCACACGATGCAGGGCTACTGGAACCTCCCCGAAGAGACGACTACCGCCATCGTCGATGGATGGATGCGAACGGGAGACCTCGGTTACATGGACGACGAGGGCTACGTCTACATCGCCGATCGGATCAAGGACATGATCGTCACCGGCGGCGAGAATGTGTACTCCGTCGAGGTGGAGAACGCCCTGGGGTCCCATCCTGCTGTGCGCGAATGCGCGGTGATCGGCCTACCCGATAACCAATGGGGAGAACGGGTTCATGCCGTCGTCGTCTTGCACGAGGGCACCTGTGCCGCCGTTGACCAACTGCGCGACCACGTCAAGGCGCGCATCGCCGGCTATAAGGCGCCCGGCTCCATCGAATTCGTCGACTCTCTCCCGCGCACTCCGACCGGGAAGGTCCTCAAACGGGAGCTGCGGCAAACGCGAGATCCGATCAAATAGTCAGTGTCGGAGTTTCTAGGGCCAACCGGCGTTCCGATTCGGATCCAGCGTCCGCGGCTCAGTCCCACCGGGGTAACATGGCATCTACGTACCGAGCACCGGCGGCACCCGCCGGGATGATCTTCGCGATACGATCCAGGTCTCCCGACGACAAAATGAGATCAACCGCGCCGACATTCTCTTCGACGCGATTCTTGCGTCGGCTTCCCGGAATCGGCACGATGTCGTCGCCCTGCGCCAGCACCCACGCCAGGGCTACCTGCGGGAGGGTAGCGCCAAGCGAATCCGCGAATTCGGCCAGGCGAGCGGTCACCTCACGGTTCTTCTCGAAGTTGCCCGGTTGCCACCTCGGATCGAATCGGCGCATATCGTCATCGGTGTAGTCGGCGGCCTTTTTGACATTCCCCGTGATGAAACCCCGGCCGAGGGGCGAGTACGCAACGAACCCGATACCCAGTTCGCGCAACGTCGGGAACAAGCGCTCCACGTCCCGCTCGAACAGTGAATATTCGGTCTGCAACACAGACACCGGCTGCACCGCGTGGGCACGTCGGATAGTCTTCTCCCCCGCCTCGCTCAAGCCAAAATACTTGACCTTGCCGGCCTGTATGGCGTCTTTGATGACTGCTGCGACATCTTCGATCGGAACGTCCGGGTCGACGCGGTGCTGGTAGAAGATGTCGATGCAGTCGACGCCGAGATTGCGCAGGCTGTTGTCGAGCACCTCGCGGATATGCGCGGGGCGGCTGTCGACGCCGAGGTCGGGGGCGGTAAACCCGAACTTCGTCGCGAGGATCACGTCATCACGGAAGCCCTTGACCGCTCGGCCGACGATCCGTTCGTTCTCGCCCCACCCATACATCTCGGCCGTGTCGAAATGAGTGACACCGAGGTCGTAGGCACGACGGATCGCTTCGATTCCGCCCTGCTCGTCGGCGGGACCGTAGGCGACCGAGACACCCATTGAGCCGTATCCGATCGCCGATGACGTCAGTCCTTGCCGGCCCAGAATTCGTTCACGCATGCACTGACCTCCGCGTCCGTTAGGCAGATTATGTCGATAATGACAGTTACTGTCAACACCGACGTTCGGTGTAACGTCGGTCTTGTGGTGAACCTGCCGGAGTCGCAGATCGAGCCGCCACGGCTCCGCGATTGGACCCGCGCCGCTGTCCGCGCCGAGATCGCCGACCGTGCCCTTCAACTCTTCGACGAGTACGGGTTCGACGCGACGACGGTCGACAACATCGCCGCGGTCGCAGGTATCTCGGCGCGCACGTTCTTCCGCTATTTCGCGACAAAAGAAGATGTCGTCTTCGGCGACCTGGTTCCGATCGGCGAATCGATTCGATCAACGCTCGTCGGCCGTCCAACCGGCGAGTCCGCGTGGGCGGCGTTGCGCGCCGCCGTCCACGTCATCGCCGACATCGCGGACGGTGAGTATGAGACCGCACTCCGCGTAACGCGGGTGGCATCAAGCACCGCCTCGTTGCGTGCACGCAGCCATGAGAAGCACGCAGCCTGGGCAAGCCTGCTCACCCCGCTCATCGAGGCACGGCTCGTCGGGCCCGACGACCCGCGCCTCGCCGCAGAGGCGCTCGTCTACAGCGCGCTCGCCTGCCTCGATATCGCGCTCAACGAGTGGGCTCGGTCAGACGGGAAACGAAACCTCCGCCACCTCATCGACATCGCGTTCGACGGGGTCGAACAACAGGTCGTCACCCCCGGGAGCCCAGACACCTGAGCCTGAATCCACCGATGGAATGGTGATGACCGATTCTCGGCGTTTCGCTGAAGTGTCAATCGGCTGGGCCGGA
>NZ_LQPZ01000019.1 GCF_002102395.1 Mycolicibacillus trivialis | reverse complement strand
GGGACTGCCCCGGCTCCCGCGCCCGAGCCGACACCCGAGCCGGTCCCCGAGCCGACGCCGCCCCCCGCGCCCGAACCAGCCCCGGCACCGCCCGCGCCGCGGACCGAACCGGCTGGGCAGCCCGGCCAACCCGATGTCGCCGCGGTGCGCTCGATGTGGACCACGGTGCGCGAGAAGGTGCGCCAGCGCAGCCGCACCACCGAGGTGATGTTGGCCGGTGCCACGGTCCGCGCCGTCGACGGCACCACCTTGGTGCTCGCCCACGAATCCGAACCGCTGGCCAAACGGCTCTGCGAGCAGCGCAACACCGACGTGATCGCCGAGGCCCTCAAGGACGCGTTGGGGGTCGACTGGCGGGTGCGATGCGAATACGGGGTCTCCGACCCGGTCGAGGCGGCGCCGCCGGTCGACCCGCGCGCGGAGCAGCGCGCCGCCGAGCGACAGGCGGCCCAGCGCGCCGAAGAGGACAGCATGATCGCCGAGGCCGGCCAGGCCGACCCGGACACCCCGCGGGTCGACCCGGAGGAGGCGGCGCTGCAGTTGCTGCAGAGTGAGCTCGGCGCCCGGCCCATCGACCCGCAGTAGCGCCGCTCACCCGTCCGACCGGGCGTCCTCGCCGTCCTCGTCGCCGTCCATCTCATCGATCTCGCGGTGCTCGATGAGGTCGCGGACCCCGGCGTTGCCCAACCGCTCGCGAAACGCCTGCACCGTGTAGGCGGTCAGGGTCGCCTCGGTGCTGGCACGCACGGTCGCCGAACGCGGCATCGCGAACAGCGGCCCGATCTCACCGAAGTACTCCCCGGCGGTGACCGTCGTGATCGGTTCCTCGCCGCCGTCGGCCAGTTCCCGCACCACCTCGAGCTCGCCGTCCTCGACGACGTAGATCAGGTCGCCGACGGTGCCCTGCTCGAACAGCACCTCCCCGGCGGTCAGCGTGACCGGCTCGGGTGGCCGGTCCAGCCCGGTGAAGTGCGGCACCAGCTCCACCACCCGGTCGGCCAACGGCAGGATGCGGGTGTCGTGGGTGGCCACGACCACCACCCGCTCGCCGCCGGCCAGTTCCCGGATCAGCCGCAGCACCGACTCCACCTGGATGAAATCGAGGTGCGCGGTCGGCTCGTCGGCGAGGATCAGCGGCGGGTCCAAGGCGATCGCGCGGGCCACCGCCACCCGCTGCTGCTGACCGCCGGACAGATCGCCCGGACGGTGCTCGGCCCGGTCGCCGAGGCCCACCCGCTCCAGCAACTCGGCGGCCCGGCGCCGCGCCGCCCGCCACGGCATGCCCGAGGCGCGCAGCGGCACGATCACGTTCTCCAACGCGGTGAGGCTCGCCACCAGGTTGAACGCCTGGAACACGATCCCGACCGACTCCTGCCGGTAGCGGGCCAGCCCGCGGCGGTTCAGCGCGGTGACGTCGGTGTCGCCGAACTCGATGCGCCCCGAGGTGGGGCTGAGAATCCCGCCCAGACACGACAGCAGGGTGGTCTTGCCGCACCCGCTCGGGCCGAGCAGGATCACCAGTGAGCCCGCGCCGACCTCCAGGTCCAGCCCGTCGATGGGCCGCACCGTGTAGCCGGCGCTGGCGTACTCGACCACCAGGTCTTTGATGCGCAGATCACCCATGGTCACGGCCCCCCGAACGCCAACGCCGGGTCGATGCGCACCGTGCGGCGCAGGCCCGCTCCGGTGGCCAACAGCCCGATGACCACCGCCGCCACCGGCAGCAGGGTGTAGGCCGACGCGGGCACCAGCACCCGCATCGGGAACAGTGGGCCGAGCACCTGCGCGAGCAACCCGCCCAGCAGCGCCGCCACCACCGCGACGATCACCGCCTGCAACGCCAGGCCGCTCAGCACCGAGCGGGTCGGCACACCGATCGCCTTGAACACGGCGAAGTCGCGGGTGCGCTCCAGCACCGACAGATAGATCAGCGATCCGACGATGAGCACCGCCACCAGCCACAGCAAGACCGCCATGTACGACATGGCGGTGTAGGCGCCGTGCAGCGGGCGCACCATGTCATCGACCGCGCCGGCACGGTCGATCAGCCGGTAGCCGTCGGGCAGGTGCTGCGGATCGCCCACCACCGCGACCGAGGAGATCAGCGGCTGCCCGGAGAACAGCAGCCGCTGGGCACCGATGACGGTCATGAAGACGTTGGCCTGCCCGGCCAGGGCGGTGGAGTTGTCGACCAATCCGACGATCTGCAGCCGCCGCGAGTTGATCTCCAGCGTGTCACCGACCGCGCGGCCGAGCGTGGTCGAGACCGCGGCTTCGCCGGGCAAGGTCGGCACCCTCCCGGACTGCATCTGCGGCATGCCGGGTCCTCGGTCCGGCGCACCGAACACGTTGACGTTCTGCGGGCCGTGCCGGTCCTGCAGGATCGCCGCGGCGTAGACCAGCGGGGTCGCCGACTCCACCCCCGGCACCCGGGCGATCACCCCGACGTCGGTCTGGGCGAAGCGTCCGGATCCCAGAAACGGGCCTACCGAACCGGACTTGATCACGAACTTCTCCACGCCCATCGCATCGACACTGCGCTGGGCCTCGGCGCTGAAACCGTTGGCCAGGCCGGTCAGGATCAGCGTCATCGCGAAGACCGTCGCGGTGCCGACGATCGCGATGACGAACCGTCGCCTGCGCCACTGCAGGTCCCGCAACGCGGCGATCAGCATCGCCGTCTCTCCGGTCGCATCTCACCGACCGTACCGGCCGCGCCACGATCACGAAGGGGGGACTGGTGCACGATCGGGTGACAGTGTCGGTGTCATGCCGCTGAGGCGGCTGTGTTGATGATCGTCTCGTATTGG
>NZ_LQPZ01000018.1 GCF_002102395.1 Mycolicibacillus trivialis | reverse complement strand
TCTGCTAGCAAATGCTTCGCCTCCGATGTGGCCATGGAGATCACCACCGACGCGGTGCAGCTGTTCGGCGGGCGGCGTGGGCGCGAGCGCAGGCCGCGCGCGGGCGCGCGCGCCGGGGTCAGCGCAGCAGGGCGCGGCTCATCACCACGCGCTGGATCTGGTTGGTGCCCTCGTAGATCTGGGTGATCTTGGCGTCGCGCATCATGCGTTCGACCGGGAAGTCGATGGTGTAGCCGGCCCCGCCGAACAGCTGCACCGCGTCGGTGGTGATCTCCATGGCCACATCGGAGGCGAAGCATTTGCTGGCCGCGGAGATGAACCCCAGATCCGGCTCACCGCGCTCGGCGCGCGCCGCGGCGCGGTAGACCATGAGCCGGGCGGCCTCCAGCTTCATCGCCATGTCGGCGATCATGAACTGCACACCCTGGTTGTCGGCGACCGGACGGCCGAACTGCTTGCGGTCCTTGGTGTATTCGATCGCCGCGTCCAGCGCGCCCTGGGCGATCCCGACCGCCTGCGCCCCGATCGTCGGGCGGGTGTGATCCAGCGTGCGCAACGCGGTCTTGAACCCGGTGCCCGGCTCCCCGATCATCCGATCCCCGGGGATGCGGCAGTCCTCGAAGTACAGCTCGGTGGTCGGTGAGCCCTTGATGCCCAGCTTCTTCTCCTTGGGCCCCACCGTGAAACCCTCGTCGTCGGCGTGCACCACGAACGCCGAGATCCCGTTGGCGCCCTTGTCCGGCTCGGTCACCACCATCACCGTGTACCAGGTCGACTTGCCGCCGTTGGTGATCCAGGCCTTGGTGCCGTTGAGGATCCAGTCGTCGCCGTCGGGCACCGCGCGGGTGCGCATCGCCACCGCGTCGCTGCCGGACTCCCGCTCCGACAGCGCATAGGAGGCCATCGTCTCCCCCGCCGCCAGGCCGGGCAGCACCTTCTGCTTGAGGTCCTCCGAGCCGGCCAGGATCAGCCCCATGGTTCCCAGCTTGTTCACCGCCGGGATCAGCGACGACGACGCGCACACCCGGGCCACCTCCTCGATGACGATGCAGGTGGCCACCGAGTCCGCGCCCTGCCCGCCGTACTCCTCGGGCACGTGCACGGCGTTGAACCCCGAGGAGTTCAGCGCCGCCAGCGCCTCCTCGGGAAAGCGCGACTGCTCGTCGACCTCGGCGGCATACGGAGCGATCTCCTTCTCCGCCAACGCCCGGATCGCCGCCCGCAACTCGTCGTGCTCCTCGGGCAGTCGGAACACATCGAAGCTCGGGTTCCCGGTCCACTCAGCCATCACAGCCTCCTTAGCGCTACTCGCCGGTAACTTTATCGTGCAGGGCGGCGTCCTTGGCCAGCGCGGTCTCCGCCAGCCGGCCCTGGAAGGCCACCATCCGCTCCCGCAGTGCGACGTCGGCGGCGCCGAGGATGCGCACGGCCAGCAGCCCGGCGTTGCGGGCCCCACCGATCGACACCGTCGCCACCGGCACCCCGGCCGGCATCTGCACGATCGACAGCAGCGAGTCCATCCCGTCGAGCCGGGCCAGCGGCACCGGGACCCCGATCACCGGCAGCGGCGTGATCGAGGCGACCATGCCCGGCAGGTGCGCCGCGCCGCCGGCGCCGGCGATGATCACCTCGATACCGCGGTCGGCGGCGCTGCGGGCGTAGTCGAACATGCGCTGCGGGGTGCGGTGCGCCGAGACGACGCCGACCTCGAAGGCGACGTCGAACTCGGCCAGGGCGTGCGCGGCATCTGACATCACCGACCAGTCGCTGTCGCTGCCCATGATCACCCCGACCCGGGGCTTCGCCGAAGAGGTCACGGCTGCGGCTCCTTCTCCTCGCTGCGCGAACCGGGCCGGCCGCCGGCGTGGGCGTCCCAGCCGTCGGGCCACTGCCCGTGTGCCAACCAGTGTGCCGCCAGCGTGGCCCGTTCGCGCAGCATCGCCGAATCCACCCGGTCGTCGCCGAGCAGGTTGACGTGGCCGATCTTGCGGCCGGGCCGCTCGGACTTGCCGTAGAGGTGCACCCGGGCGTCGGGCATCCGGGCGAACAGGTGGTGCACCCGTTCGTCGAGGGTCATCGCCGGCGGCTGATCCGCGCCCAGCACGTTGGCCATCACGGTCAGCGGCACGACCGGGTCGGTGTCGCCCAGCGGGTAGTCCAGTACCGCCCGCAGGTGCTGCTCGAACTGGCTGGTGGCCGCGCCGTCCATGGTCCAGTGCCCGGAGTTGTGCGGGCGCATCGCCAACTCGTTGACCAGCAGGGCACCGTCGGCGGTCTCGAACAGCTCCACCGCGAGCACCCCGACCACCTCCAGCTCGGTGGCCAGCCGCAACGCCAGCTGCTGGGCTTGCTGGGCCTGCTCGTCGCGCAGGTCGGGGGCCGGGGCGATGACCTGCACGCAGATGCCGTCGCGCTGGACGGTTTCGACCACCGGCCAGGCCGCGCCCTGCCCGAACGGCGAGCGGGCCACCAGCGCGGCGAGTTCGCGGCGCATCGCCACCCGCTCCTCGATCAGGGCCGGGATGCCGCCGTCGAGGTAGCCGGCGGCCAGGTCGCGGGCCGCCGCCGGGTCGTCGGCCATGGCCACGCCGCGGCCGTCGTAGCCGCCGCGGGCGGCTTTGACCACCGTCGCGCCGCCGACCCGTTCGGCGAACCCGGCCACCGCGTCCAGCCCGGCGCGGTCGTCCACCGCCAGGTAGCGCGGCATCGGCGCGCCCAGATCCGCCAGGCGCCGACGCATCACCAGCTTGTCCTGGGCGTGGCGCAGCGCCTGCGGCGGCGGCGCCAGGTTGACCCCGCCGGCGGCCAGTTCGGCCAGCAGGTCGCCGGGCACGTGTTCGTGGTCGAAGGTCACCACCGTCGCCCCGGCCGCGGCGCGCCGCAGCGCGGCCGGGTCGGTGTGGGAGCCCAGCACCACGTCGGGGGTGACCTGGGCGGCCGGATCGTCGCGGTCGACGGCGAGCACCCGCAGGCTCTGGCCGAGCGCGATCGCGGCCTGATGGGTCATGCGGGCCAGTTGACCGGCGCCGATCATCGCGACCAACGGCGGTCCGGCACCGGGGTTGGGGGCAGACGGCACCGCAACATGGTGCCATGCCCGCGCGCGACGGTTATCACAGTGTTTTTACATGGCGGGCGGGTGGACCGTACACTGGATCGTTGTGTCATTCACCGACGCCACGATCGCGCGCCTGCCGCGGGCCGTCCGCCCGCTGGCCGAACGCCATCATGAGCTGATCAAGTTCGCCATCGTCGGCGGAACCACGTTCATCATCGACTCGGCGATCTTCTACACGCTGAAGCTGACCGTGCTGGAACCCAAGCCGGTGACCGCGAAGATCATCTCCGGGATCGTGGCGGTGATCGCCTCCTACATCCTCAACCGGGAGTGGAGCTTCCGCGACCGCGGCGGCCGGGAACGTCACCACGAGGCGCTGCTGTTCTTCGCGTTCAGCGGGGTCGGGGTGCTGCTGTCGATGGCGCCGCTGTGGTTCTCCAGCTACGTGCTGCAGCTGCGGGCGCCGATGGTGTCGCTGACGGTGGAGAACATCGCCGACTTCATCGCCGCCTACCTGGTCGGCAACCTGCTGCAGATGGCGTTCCGGTTCTGGGCGTTCCGCCGGTGGGTCTTCCCCGACCAGCTGGGCGGGGTGAGCGAGTTGGTGGCCGAGCCGGACCCGCAGCCGGCGGCCGAGGCACTGATGGGCGCGGTGCTCGAGGACGGCGCGCTCGTCGAGGCGATCGAGGACGGCCTGGAAAGCGGCAAGGTGTCGCTGTTCCGCCGCCCGGGTCAGCCCGGCCCCCTGTTGCCGCGGCCGGAGTCGTCCCACGTGTCGAAGACTTCGTGATACAGCAGTGAGTGGACGCGCTCGACGCGCGGGATGTCGTAGAACGCCAGCGGGTCCTGGGACGCCGATTCGATGATCAGCGTGCCGGTGCGCAGCATCCGGTCGGTCAGCCGGTGGGTGAACTCCACACTGTTGATCCGGTTGAGCGGGATGTCGATCCCGCTGCGGGTCAACAGTCCGTGCCGGTACATCACCCGCCGGTCGGTGATGACGAAGTGGGTGGTCAGCCAGGCCAGGAACGGCCACAGCGTGAACCAGCCGACCAGCACCAGCCAGATCGCGGCGATCACCGCGTAGACCACGTTGGTGGCGGTGGGTTCCCAGTGCTGGGTGCTGACCACCGCCGCCCCGAACGACGCCAGCCCGGTGGCCAGCAGCAGGGTGAGCACCGGCGCGACCAGCCGTTTCCAGTGCGGGTGCCGGTGCAGCACCACTTGTTCGTCGTCGGCGAGCACGCTGTGCGGGTATCCCACGGCGGCCGCCCTAGATCCCGCGCAGGTGGGTGATGTCGCCGGCGGAGACCGCCACGGTCTGCCCGCCGGTGTCGACGGTCAGCCGGCCCAGGTCGTCGACGCCGGTCGCGGTGCCCGCCAGGGTGCGGTCGCCGGGCATGATCGCCCGGACCCGCCGGCCCAGGGTGACGCTGTGGCGGCGGTAGTCGTCGATCAGCGCCGCGTCGGCGCCGCCGGCCCGGCGCCAGGCGTCGATGCGCGCACCCAGGGCGTGCAGCACCGCGGCGGCCAGCGCGGTGCGGTCGGTGGCCGCTCCCAGCAGCGACAGCGACGTGGCCGCCGGGTCGGGCGCCTCCTCGGCGGTCATGGTGACGTTGAGGCCGAGCCCGACGACGATGACCGCGGCCGGCGCCGCGACCTCGGCGAGGATCCCGGCCAGCTTGCCCGGCGGGTCCCCGGCCAGCACGTCGTTGGGCCATTTCAGCCCGGTGCGCGTCTCGTCGAGGCCGGCCAGCGCGTCGGCCACCGCCACCCCGGTGGCCAGCGGCAGCCAGCCCCAGGCCGCTGACGGCACCCCGTCGGCGCGCACGCCGACCGACAGCGACAGCTGGGAGCGCGGCGGCGCCGACCAGTGCCTGCCATGGCGGCCGCGCCCGGCGGTCTGGTGCTCGGCGAGCAGCACGAGGCCGTCGACGTCGGTTCCGGAGCCGGCCCGGGCGAGCAGGTCGGCGTTGGTGGAGCCGGTCTCGTCGACCACCTCCAGCTCCCGCCACGGCGGGGCGAGCCGGGCGCGCAGCGCGGCGGCATCCAGGGGTGGGCGGGCGGTGTCGGGGTCGGTCGTCACCCGGCCAACCTACTCACCGGCGCCGGTGCCGTGCGCGCGATTCAGCGGCGCCGGGCCCCGGCCGGTAGCCGGCGGGTCTGGCCGTGGCGGTCGAACTCGGCGTCCAGCTCGTGCTGTTGGGCCGCGTCCACCGCGGTGTAGACCGGTGTTCCGCGGCCGACCCAGCGGTAGAGCGGGTCGCCGGTGTGCCAGGCTTCGGCCTGCAGCCGTCGTTTGAGGATCTTGTTGGAGCCGGTCACCGGCAGCCGTGCCGACAGTCGCAGCAGCCGTGGGATTCCCTTGGCGCCCAAATCCTTCTGCGCGCTGAGGTAGTCGGCGAACGCCGCGGTGTCGAAGTGGTGCGGGTCGGCGACTTCCACGGCGGCCATCACCTGGTCGCCGGAGCGGGGGTCGGGCACCGCGTAGACCGCCGCCGCGATCACCGGCCGATGGCGGCACAGTACCCGTTCGATGGTCAGCGCCGAGATGTTCTCACCGTCGACCCGGATCCAGTCCCCTTGGCGTCCGGCGAAATACAGGAATCCGTCGGCGTCGAGGTAGCCCAGGTCGCCGGTCCAGTACCAGCCGTGGCGCAGCCGTTCGGCGTCGGCGGCGTCGTTCTTGTAGTAGCCCTCGAAGGCGGCGGCCCCCTGCTTGTCGACGATCTCCCCTACCGCCGCATCGGGATTGGTCAACCGGCCGTCCGCGTCGAACACCGCGGTGGTGCAGTCGCGCAGCGTCTCGGGGTCGACGACGGCCACCCCGGGGTGGGCGGGCCGGCCCAGCGCGCCGGGCGGTGCGGCCGGATCCCGGGCCACCGCGCCGCCGCCCTCACTGGACCCGTAGCCCTCGTACAGCTCAGCGCCGAACCGGCGGCGGAAGGCGGCCTGGTCTTCCGGGGAGGCCTCGGTGCCGAACCCGCGCACCAGCGGATTGTCGGCGTCGTCGGGGCGCTCGTCGGTGGCCATCAGGTAGGCCAGGGCTTTGCCGACGTAGGTGAAGAACGTGGCCCCGAAGTAGCGGACGTCGTCGAGGAAACGGGAGGCGGAGAACACCGGCGTCAGACAGACCGTGGCGCCGTTGGCCAGCGCCGGCGCCCACAGCGCCATGATCGCGTTGCCGTGGAACAGCGGCATGCAGCAGTAGTCCACGTCGTCGCGGACGTGGCCGAATTTCTCGGTCGCGGCGTACGCGATGCGGGCCAGCCGACCCTGGCTGCACCGGACGGCCTTGGCCGCGCCGGTGGTGCCGGAGGTGAACAGCAGCAGGAAAAGGGAATCCGCGCCGACGCCGTCGGCTGCCGCCGGTGCGCGGCGGTGTGCCTCGACACGGCGGCGGTAGTCGGGGTCGTCGATGCACACCACCCGGTCGGCGCCCAGGGCGATGCCGGCGTCGGCGAGGCGGTCCCGCCCGGCGGTGTCGGTGATGATCAGCTGGCAGTCGGCGTGGGCGATCTCTTCGCGCAGTTCCCCCGCGCCGCGGGTCGGGTTGATGCCGACGACGGTCGCCCCGGCCAGTGCGGCCGCGCCGAGCCAGAACACGAAGTCCGGGACATTGTCCAGCAGCACCCCGATGTGGAACGGGCCGTTGCGGCGCAGCGTATGGGCCAGCGCGGCGCGCGCGGCCGACTCGTCGACCACCTGGTCCCAAGTCCAGTCCCGTTCGCGGGTGCGTAACCCCGGCCGGTGGTCGCCGGCGCGGTCCAGCAGCATGGTGGCGATATCGGTGCGCATCCCAAGCAGGGTAGGAAATCGCGTTGCCGGGCGCCCGCCGGTCAGCCCACGTAACGGCGTGCCGCCGAGTGGCGCTGCGGTTCCTCCAGCAGGCGCAGCGCGGCTTCGACGCCGGCCGGCGCGACCCGCCGGTCGCGCAGCACCCACGGCAGCCCCCGCAGCGCTTCCAGCACCGCGGCCGCGGTGGCCGCATCGCGCGGCGCCGAGCCGAGCACCGCCCGGGTGCGGCGCAGCGCGCTGCGGACCGGGCGGCGCAGCCACACCGTCCACAGCGTGTTACGGATGCCGACCTGGCGCCGGCGGCGCGGGTCGCGGGCCGCCGACGGGGCGTGGTGGACTACCACGTCCTCGGCGAAGCACATCCACCAGCCGGCGGCGGCCAGGTCGATCGCGAACAACTCCTCCTCGCCGCCGAGCAGCAGCCGCGGTGAGAAGCCGCCGACCTGCCGGTAGGCGGAGGCGCGCACCGTCATCGTGCCCGCCATCCCGCCCAGCAGCGCCGGGCCGGGCAGCCAATCCGGGCGCGGCAGCGGCGAGTCGCGCAGCTCGGGGGTGAGCGGGTCCTCGCGCAGGTCGGGCTCCACCAGGTACTGCCCGACCACCACGCCCAACTCCGGGTGCGCGTCGAGCAGTGCGGCGGCCCGGGTCAGCGTGCCGGGTTGCCAGCGGGTGTCGTCGTCGCAGAACGCGACGTAGTCGGTGCCGGCCAGTGGCACCCCCAGGGTCCGGCCGGCCGCTCCCAGGTTCGTCCGGCTGCGGACCAGCCGCACCTGCGGAAACCGCTCGGCGACGGCATCGGCGGTGCCGTCGGTGGAGGCGTTGTCGACCAGGACCAGCGGTCCGGCGTCGGGCAGCCGGCTCATGTGCTCGAGGGTGTCCAGGGTCTCCGTGCGCCGGTTGTGGGTGATCATCACGACGCCGACCGCGCCGGCGGGTGCGCTGCCCGCGCGGTCTCCGTGGCCGGCTCGGCCGGCCTCCATCTCGGTTGCCATCACCGGCCGGATGCCACGGTGGCGGCCGCGGCAAACGTCTGCGGTTACTTCACCGACGGCGGGGTACTCCTGGTAGACAACCGAGGAGTTGACCACAGATGACCGGTTTCGAACGCTCGCTCGCCCGGCGGGTCCATCGCCGCCGCAGCCCGCAGTCGGTGGCCGTGGAGCTGGCCAGCAGGTTTGTCGTGAAGAACATCGTGCGGGTGTGGGCAGCCCAGCCGGACCTGGGCTGGCCGTTCGAGGCGGTCGACCGCTGCGCCGGGCTGCTGGCCCGCCGCCCCGCCGGCATCGAGGCGGTCCGGCTGGAGCACTGCGCCGCCGAATGGCTGCGGCCGGCAAACGGGTCGACCCGCCGCGCGGTGCTGTATCTGCACGGTGGGGCGTTTCTGACCTGCGGGCTCAACACCCATCGTTCGCTGGTGAGCCGCCTGGCCCGCTCGGCCGACGCCGCGGTGCTCAACGTCGCCTACCGGATGCTGCCGCGCCATCCGATCGGCGACGCCGTCGGTGACGCGCTGGCCGGGCTGCGCTGGCTGCGTCGGCGCGGCTACCGCGACGAGCAGATCGTGGTCGCCGGCGACTCGGCGGGCGGCTACCTGGCGTTCATGGTGGCGCTCGCCGCGATCGGCGCCGACCTCTGCCATCCGGCCGGGATCGCCGCCATCTCCCCGCTGACCGACATCGACCCGGCCCGGAAACTGGCCCACCGCAACGCGCGCCGCTGTTCGATGTTCCCCGGGCGGGCGCTGGCGGTGTTCAGCCACCACCTGCAGGAGACCGC
This sequence comes from Mycolicibacillus trivialis, assembly GCF_002102395.1. Classification (GTDB taxonomy): domain Bacteria; phylum Actinomycetota; class Actinomycetes; order Mycobacteriales; family Mycobacteriaceae; genus Mycobacterium; species Mycobacterium triviale. The sequence goes on along the minus strand of NZ_LQPZ01000018.1, from coordinate 104,762 downwards.
GCTGTCCCCGGTGGACGCCGACCTGTCGCAGCTGCCGCCGGTCACCATCCATGCCAGCGGCGCCGAGTTGCTGCTGGCCGACGCCGACTTGATGGCGCAACGGCTGGCCGCCAGCGACGTGTCCTGCGATCTGCACGTGTGGGACGGTCAGATCCACGACTTTCCGCTGGCCGCCGACGTGTTGCCGGAGGGCCGGCGGGCGTTGGCGCACATCGGCGACTTCGTCCAGCAGGTCACCGCCGGGTCGCCGGGGCGGAATCGGGTGGCCTGAACCGGCCCGCCGCGCGTCGGCGCCGCCCCGCGGCCGGAGCCGGTGGAAACGCGGTTAAGCTCGTCACCTATGACGAGCGTTAGGGACTCTGCGGCCGATGCGGTCGAACCCGCGGCCGAGCACGAGATCGACATCCACACCACCGCCGGCAAGCTGGCCGACCTCAAGCGGCGCACCGCCGAGACGCTGCACCCGGTCGGTGAGGCCGCCGTGGAGAAGGTGCACGCCAAGGGCAAGCTGACCGCCCGGGAGCGCATCCTGGCGCTGCTGGACGAGGACTCCTTCGTCGAACTCGACGCGCTGGCCCGGCACCGCAGCACCAACTTCGGGATGGCCGAGAAGCGTCCGCTCGGCGACGGGGTGGTCACCGGCTACGGCACCATCGACGGCCGCGAGGTCTGCATCTTCTCCCAGGACGCCACCGTGTTCGGCGGCAGCCTCGGCGAGGTGTACGGCGAGAAGATCGTCAAGGTCCAGGAGCTGGCGATCAAGACCGGCCGCCCGCTGATCGGGATCAACGACGGCGCCGGTGCCCGCATCCAGGAGGGCGTGGTCTCGCTGGGCCTCTACAGCCAGATCTTCCACAACAACATCATCGCCTCCGGGGTGATCCCGCAGATCTCGCTGATCATGGGCGCGGCGGCCGGCGGGCACGTCTACTCCCCCGCGCTCACCGACTTCATCGTGATGGTCGACCAGACCTCCCAGATGTTCATCACCGGCCCCGACGTCATCAAGACCGTCACCGGTGAGGAGGTCACCCAGGAGGAGCTCGGCGGCGCCCACACCCACATGGCCAAATCCGGCACCGCCCACTATGTGGCCTCCGGTGAGCAGGACGCCTTCGACTACGTGCGGGACCTGCTGAGCTACCTGCCGGTCAACAACTACGCCGACCCGCCGCGCTACGACGAGCCGGTCGCCGAGGGCCCGATCGAGGACAACCTCACCCCCGAGGACATCGACCTGGACACCCTGATCCCGGACTCGCCCAACCAGCCCTACGACATGCACGAGGTCATCACCCGGATCCTCGACGACGACGAGTTCCTCGAGGTGCAGTCCGGCTACGCGCAGAACATCGTGGTCGGGTTCGGGCGCATCGAGGGCCGCAGCGTGGGCATCGTGGCCAACCAGCCCACCCAGTTCGCCGGCTGCCTGGACATCAAGGCCTCGGAGAAGGCGGCGCGGTTCATCCGGACCTGCGACTGCTTCAACATCCCGATCGTGATGCTCGTCGACGTGCCCGGGTTCCTGCCCGGCACCGGCCAGGAGTTCGACGGCATCATCCGCCGCGGTGCCAAGCTGCTCTACGCCTACGGCGAGGCCACCGTCGCCAAGATCACCGTGATCACCCGCAAGGCCTACGGCGGCGCCTACTGCGTGATGGGCTCCAAGGAGATGGGCGCCGACGTCAACATCGCCTGGCCGACCGCCCAGATCGCGGTGATGGGTGCCTCCGGCGCGGTCGGGTTCGTCTACCGCCAGAAGCTGAAGGAAGCCGCCGAAGCCGGCGAGGACGTCGACGCGCTGCGCCTGGAGTTGCAGCAGGAGTACGAGGACACCCTGGTCAACCCGTACATCGCGGCCGAGCGCGGCTACGTCGACGCGGTCATCCCGCCGTCGCACACCCGCGGCTACATCGCGAACTCGCTGCGGCTGCTGGAACGCAAGATCGTGCAGCTGCCGCCGAAGAAGCATGGGAACATTCCGCTGTGAGCGCGGCGAGTGGAGTGAGTGACGGCGGCGCTGTGAGCGAGGCCGCTGAGACGCCGTCGGCCGACGAGGCCGCCACCCGCGCCGCGCAGATCCGCGTGCTGCGCGGCGAGCCCACCGACGAGGAGGTGGCCGCCCTGGTCGCGGTATTCGGCGGGGCGTCCGGTTCGTCGGCGCCCGCCGGGCCCGCGCAGCGCAACCTGTGGGGCCACCCGGTGGACAAGCTGCGGTACTCGATCCACAGCTGGGCGCGGGTCACCTTGCTGGAGCGCACGCACATCCGCCGGTGACCCGGGTCGTCCTCGGGTCGGCGTCGACCGGCCGGCTCGGCGTGCTGCGCAACGCTGGGATCGACCCGCTGGTGGTGGTCTCCGGGGTCGACGAGGACGCCGCCATCGCCGCGCTCGGCTCGGACCCGACGCCGCACCAGGTCGTCGGCGAGTTGGCCGCCGCCAAGGCCGCCGCGGTGGCCGCCGCCCTCGATCCCGACACGGCCCTCGACTGTGTCGTCATCGGCTGCGACTCCATGCTCGAACTCGACGGCCGGCTCTGCGGCAAACCCGGCTCGGTGCCGGCGGCCCGCGCACAGTGGCGGGCCGCCGCCGGGCGCACCGGGCGGTTGCACACCGGCCACTGCGTGCTGCGCGTCGAGTCCGGCGCCCTCACCGGCCGCGCCGACGGCGTCGGCTCCACCGTGGTGCGTTTCGCCACCCCGACCGCCGAGGACCTGACCGCCTACCTCGACAGCGGCGAACCCATCGGTGTGGCAGGGGGGTTCACCCTCGACGGTCTCGGCGGCTGGTTCGTCGACGCCATCGAGGGCGATCCCTCCAACGTGATCGGGCTGAGCCTGCCGCTGACGCGCACCCTGCTGGCCCGCCTCGGTGTCCCCGTCGCCCGGCTGTGGACCGGCTGACGCCCAGCCCCGCCCAGACCGCACAGACCGCCCAGCCACGCCAAGCCCGCACAGACCGCCCAGACCCGCCCGGCCACGCCGAGTGTTGTTCTGTGGCGGTATTTTTCGCATTTTTCCGCCCTCAGGCTTCACTCGCGGTGACTGGGGCGGTGACTGGTGGCGGTAAGCGGGGGTTGCCCCGTTACCGGATTGCAACGAAGGCACACCGTGACCAATGCCACACTCGCGCGACGCACGGGCCACACTGGCGTGCATGCCGGTGGAAGAGACGATGTGGGACATCCTGGTGCCGCGGGAGATCGACCGCTACGACACCGAACGACTGCGCTCGGCGCTCGCCGACATGGTGCGGCGTCGACTCGCCCCGGGCACCCGATTGCTGCGGGTGGTCAGCTGGTGCCCGAACGCGGGCGCGCTGTTCCGGCCGCGCAGTGGCGGACTGCGTTTCGCGGTCGCCTACGAGGTCGCCCTCGGAATGTGACCGACGCCGCACGACAGTCGCGGGTGTGATGAGTAGGCTCGGGCCTGTGCCAGTACCACCAGACCCCAGCCCTGCCCTGCAGTCCTACGCCCACCCGGAACGGTTGGTGACCGCCGATTGGCTCTCGGCCAATCTGGGCCAACCCGGGCTGGTGGTCGTCGAATCCGACGAGGACGTCCTGCTCTACGACGTCGGGCACATCCCCGGCGCGGTCAAGATCGACTGGGTGACCGATCTGAACACCCACCCGGTGCGCGACTACCTCACCGGCGAGGAGTTCGCCGCGCTGATGGACCGCAAGGGCATCGCCCGCGACGACACCGTGGTGATCTACGGCGACAAGAGCAACTGGTGGGCGGCCTACGCGCTGTGGGTGTTCACCCTCTTCGGTCACCCCGACGTCCGGCTGCTCGACGGCGGCCGCGACCTGTGGCTCTCCGACGGCCGCGAGACCACCCTGGACGTGCCCACCAAGACCACGACCGGCTACCCGGTGGTGGAGCGCAACGACGCCCCGATCCGCGCCTACAAGGACGACGTGCTGGCCATCCTCGGCAAGCAGCCGCTGATCGATGTGCGCTCCCCGCAGGAGTACACCGGCGAGCGCACCCACATGCCCGACTACCCGGAGGAGGGTGTGCTGCGCGGCGGCCACATCCCCACCGCGGTGTCGATCCCGTGGAGCAAAGCGGTCACCGACAACGGCCGGTTCCGCAGCCGTGAGGAACTCGACGAGCTCTACGGTTTCCTGAAGCCCGAGGACGAGCCGGTGGCCTACTGCCGCATCGGCGAGCGCTCCAGCCACACCTGGTTCGTGTTGACCTACCTGCTGGGCAAGCCGGGTGTGCGCAACTACGACGGGTCGTGGACCGAGTGGGGCAACACCGTGCGGGTGCCGATCGTCGCCGGCGAGGAGCCCGGGGAGCTGCCGCGGTAATGACCGCACCGTCGTCACTGCCTGCGCCGCTGGCCGAGGTGATCTCGGATTTCGCCGAGGTGGAGGGCCAGGACAAGCTGGCGCTGCTGCTGGAGTTCGCCGAGGAACTGCCCCCATTGCCCGCCGAACTGCAAGAGGCGGCGATGGAGCCGGTGCCCGAATGCCAATCACCGCTGTTCCTCGACGTCGACGCCGGCGACCCGGGCCGGGTGCGGTTGTACTTCTCCGCGCCCGCCGAGGCGCCCACCACCCGTGGGTTCGCCGCGATCCTGGCCACCGGCCTGGACGGCCAGCCGGCCGCCGACATCCTGGCGGTGCCGGACGATTTCTACACCGCGCTGGGGCTGGCCGAGTTGATCTCGCCGCTGCGGGTTCGGGGCATGTCGGCGATGCTGGCCCGAATCAAGCGCCGGTTGCGCAACGCTTAGACTGCCTCGTCGGCTACATTCTTTAAAGACTTCTCTTAGAGATCTGTCCACGGACCACGCCCGAGTAGGAGGCCAAGTGCCCAGTCACGCCAGCTCACGGATCCAGAAGGTGCTCGTCGCCAACCGCGGGGAGATCGCGGTTCGAGTGATCCGGGCGGCCCGGGATGAGGGACTGCCCAGCGTGGCGGTGTACGCCGAGCCCGACGCCGACGCGCCGCACGTGCGGCTGGCCGACGAGGCGTTCGCCCTGGGCGGGCAGACCTCGGCGGAGTCCTACCTGGTGTTCGAGAAGATCCTGGAGGCCGCCCAGAAGTCCGGCGCCAACGCCATCCACCCCGGCTACGGCTTCCTTTCCGAGAACGCCGACTTCGCCCAGGCGGTGATCGACGCCGGACTGATCTGGATCGGGCCGAGCCCGCAGTCGATCCGCGACCTCGGCGACAAGGTCACCGCGCGGCACATCGCGGCGCGCGCCAAGGCGCCGCTGGTGCCCGGCACCCCGGACCCGGTCAAGGACGCCGACGAGGTGGTGGCCTTCGCCCAGGAGTACGGCGTGCCGGTCGCGATCAAGGCCGCGTTCGGCGGCGGTGGCCGCGGCATGAAGGTGGCCCGCACCATCGAGGAGATCCCCGAACTGTTCGAGTCGGCCACCCGTGAGGCCGTCGCCGCGTTCGGCCGCGGCGAGTGCTTCGTGGAGCGCTACCTGGACAAGCCCCGCCACGTCGAGGCGCAGGTCATCGCCGACCAGCACGGCAACGTCGTGGTGGCCGGCACCCGCGACTGCTCGCTGCAGCGCCGCTTCCAGAAGCTGGTCGAGGAGGCCCCCGCGCCGTTCCTCACCGACGCGCAGCGCAAGGAGATCCACGAGTCCGCCAAGCGGATCTGCAAGGAGGCCGGCTACTACGGCGCGGGAACCGTGGAGTACCTGGTCGGCCAGGACGGGCTGATCTCCTTCCTGGAGGTCAACACCCGGCTGCAGGTCGAGCACCCGGTCACCGAGGAGACCTCCGGCATCGACCTGGTCCGCGAACAGTTCCGCATCGCCAACGGCGAGAAGCTCGACATCACCGAGGACCCCGAGCCGCGCGGGCACTCCATCGAGTTCCGGATCAACGGCGAGGACGCCGGGCGCGGCTTCCTGCCCGCCCCCGGCCCGGTGACCCGGTTCGACCCGCCGACCGGCCCCGGCATCCGGATGGACTCCGGGGTGGAGACCGGTTCGGTGATCGGTGGGCAGTTCGACTCGATGCTGGCCAAGCTGATCGTCACCGGCGCCGACCGCACCCAGGCGCTGGAGCGTGCCCGCCGGGCCCTCGACGAGTTCCACGTCGAGGGGCTGGCCACCGTCATCCCGTTCGACCGGGTGGTGGTGCGCGACCCGGCGTTCGTCGGCGACGAGAACGGTTTCTCGGTGCACACCCGCTGGATCGAGACCGAGTTCGACAACACCATCGAGCCGTTCACCGGCGGCGAGCCGATCGACGAGGACGACGCGCTGCCGCGCCAGACCGTGGTCGTCGAGGTCGGTGGGCGCCGCCTGGAGGTGTCGCTGCCGGGTGATCTGGCGCTGGGCAACGGCGGCGGGGGCGGAGGCGCCCTCCGCAAGAAGCCCAAGGCCCGCAAGCGCAGCGCGGCCGCAGGTGCCGCCGCCTCCGGCGACGCGGTCACCGCACCCATGCAGGGCACCGTGGTCAAGGTCGCCGTCGAGGAGGGCCAGGAGGTCGCCGCCGGCGATCTGGTGGCCGTCCTGGAGGCGATGAAGATGGAGAACCCGGTCACCGCCCACAAGGACGGCGTGATCACCGGCCTGGCCGTCGAAGCCGGCGCCGCGATCACCCAGGGAACGGTGCTGGCCGAGATCAAGTAGGCCCCGACCGTGGAACCGGTGGAGATCAACGCCGGCGCCTGGTACCTGCGGGCGCCGCGCGCCGACGAACGTGTCGATGACCGGGTCGCGCTGGCCGATCTCGGCGAGACCGACCCCGGCTACGTCGCCGGGGTGGTCGACGGCTGGGCGAACGAGACCCGATTCACCTGGGCGGTCTGTGAGCCCACCACCGGTGAGCTGCTCGCCGAGGTGGTGCTGGACCCGGTCACCGAGCAGGTCCGGCACCGCGCCCGCACCGGTCACGACGAGGCGGCACAGGTTGCCGTGGCGACGGTGTGCCGGTTCGCGACCGGCGCGTTGGGTCTCAACCCGGTTGTCGTCGACGCACCGGGTGGCGCGACCTAGGCGTCAGGACCGGGACCGGTCGTCGCCGAGGCCGGCGGCGCGGCGTCGACCGAGCAGGATCCAGGCCGCGCCGGCGGCACCGGCGACCAGGGCGGCGACCCCTAAGCCGACCGTCCAGGCGGTGCTGCCCATCGCGAACGAGGTCATGAAACCGACCAGGCAGACCACGGCCAAGACCAGCAGTGCAGCACCGGGCACCTCGCGGCGGTCCTTCATCACCATGCCGGCGCGGTGCTGCGTGGTCCGGGCATAGTCGATGGGGTTGTCGGGATCAGTCATGGTGATCGGATACCCGGGTCGCCGCGCGGTGAAACCCGCCGCTGTTCCGGCTGTTCAGGCGGCGAGTTGCTCGATGAGGGTGGCGCAGAACGCCGGCAGGTCGTCCGGCGAGCGGCTGGTGATCAGATTCTGGTCGACCACGACCTCCTTGTCGACGACGTCGGCGCCGGCGTTGCGCAGGTCGGTGCGCAGGCTCGGGTAGGAGGTCACGGTGCGCCCGGCCACCACCCCGGCCTCCACCAGCGTCCACGGGCCGTGGCAGATGGCGGCGACCGGCTTGCCGGAGTTGACGAAGTCGCGGACGAAGGCGACCGCGGTGTCGTCGCTGCGCAGCTTGTCCGGGTTCACGGTGCCGCCGGGCAGTACCAGCGCGTCGTAGTCCTCGACCGACACCTCGCCGACCGGGCGGTCCACCGGGAAGCTGCCGGCCGGTTCGAGGTCGTGGTCGCGGGCCTGGATATCGCCGGCCGCCAGGGAGATCAGTTCGGTGCTGGCGCCCTGCTCGCGCAGCGCGTCGACGGGCTGTTCGTATTCGACGCGTTCGACGCCGTCGGCGGCCAGTATGGCGACGCGTCGGCCCTGCAGTCGGTCGGTCATGGCGGATTCCTCCTCATCGGCGGGTTCGCGGATGGCCTCGGCGACCGATCCGCCCGCCACGTCGGCCGCCATGTCGTCGGGGTCGGGGTTGCCGGGTGCGGGCACACCGGTGGACTCCACCGTCAGCGCGTCCAGTCGGACCGCGTCGTCGAGTGGGTCCGCGGGTGAGTCCTGCTGTGTCATCGCGATCGCCTCCCTCGGATCGGCCCCGTCGGTCGGGTTAGCCATACCCGGAACGGGGCGGCGCCAATCCGCGCCCGGGTCAGGCGACGGCGGCACGCAGTTTGGTCAGCAGCGGGTCGGCCGCTTCGGCCAGGAACTCCTCCTGGTGGTTCCCGCCGATCTGGATCAGCGCGATGTCGGTGAAGCCGGCCTCCCGGTAGGCGCGTACCGCCTCGACGATCCGGTCCAGGTCGGGTCCGCAGGCGATCGCCTCGGCGACGTCCTCGGGGCGCACATAGCGGGTGGCGGCGGCGAACGCGGCCGGGGTGGGCAGTTCCGCGTTGACCTGCCAGCCGCCGCCGAACCAGCGGAACTGGTCGTGGGCGCGGGCGATGGCGGCGTCGCGGTCCCGGTCCCAGCAGACCGGGATCTGTCCGACGATGCGACCGCCGCCTGCCAACCCGGCGGCCTGGCGGGCGCTGTGCCAGTCGTGGACCAGGCCGGCGTCCGGGGCGACGGCGATGAGGTGGTCGGCAAGGGTGGCCAGCTTGGCGATGCCGTGCCTGCCTGCCATCGCCACCCCGATGCCGACGGGTTGCTCGGGCGGGTCCCACAGTTTGGCCATCTCCACCGAGAAGTAGTCGCCGTGCCAGGTCACCGGCTCGCCGTCGAGCAGCGCGGAGATGATCTCGATGGCCTCCCGCAGCATGTCCTGGCGGCTTGCCACGCTCGGCCAGCCCTCCCCGATCACGTGCTCGTTGAGGTTCTCGCCGCTGCCGAGTCCCAGCGTGAAGCGGCCCTCCGACAGCAGCGACACGGTGGCGGCCTGCTGGGCGACGACGGCCGGGTGGTAGCGCATGGTCGGGCAGGTGACGTAGGAGTACAGGTGGGCGCGCTCGGTGGCGTGGGCCACCGCGCCGAGCACCGCCCACGCGTTGGGGGCGTGGCCCTGGCTGGCCAGCCACGGGGTGAAATGGTCGCTGGAGACCAGGAAGTCGAAGCCGGCCTGCTCGGCGTCAACGGCGTGGCGGACCAGGTCGGCGGGTCCGCTCTGCTCGGTCATCAACGTGTAGCCGAAACGGGTCATGTCGTGGCGCATACCCGGGGCTCACTCGGCCAAACCGTCGCCGGTGTCGGTCGCACCGCGCGGGGCCAGCAGCGGACCCCACTCCTGTTCGACGGCCCGCGCCACCTGCGCGCTGAGGTGGGCGGCGCGTCGGGTTCCACCCGCCGCCACCGCGACCAACGCGTCGGCCAGGGTGAAGATCGGCAACCGGTGCCTGCGGCTGGCGGCCACCAGTTCGTCGAAGGCGGCGGCCGCGTCGCAGCCGCGCAGCACGATCAGCACGCCCTTGGCGATGTCGAGGCTGCGCGCCGACAGCGACGAACTCACCGGCCCGTCGGATCCGGTCAGCAAGCTCAGAACCATGACCCCCTCCTCGTCGGTGTTGTCCCCCGAACCTCGTTGTGCCCAACCGGGTACCCCGATTCGGGGGCGGGCACACCGCGGCCGGGTCAGGCCGGTGCGGTGCCGCCCGGGTCGGTGAGGGTGGCGGCGGTCTCCAGCAGCAGGGCGTGCACGAACGCCTGCGGCAGGTTGCCGCGCAACTGGCGCTGGCTGACGTCGAACTCCTCGGACAGCAGCCCGCCGGGGCCGCACGCCGAGCGGTTGCGGTCGAAGTAGCGCACCGCCGACCAGTGCCTGCCCTGCTGGTGTTCGGCCAGCGCCATCATGAACCCGCACAGCAGGAACGCGCCCTCGGCCTCGCCGAGGTCCCGCTGATCGTGGCGAAACCGGTAGACGTACTGCTCGACGGTGAGCCGGTCGCGCACCGCGGCCAGGGTGGCCAGCGTGCGCGGGTCGTCGGCGGGCAGAGCACCGCGCACCGGCGGCAGCACCAGGGCGGCGTCCACGCCGGGCAGTTCGGGGCTGCGCCGCCAGGCGCCTGCGGCGTCCAGGCCGCGGCGTGCGGTGTCGGCCAGGATGGCGTCGGCGAGCACCGCGGTCCGCCCCGGCCCGCCGCCAGCGGCCACCTGGGCCACCGCCCGCAGCCCGGCCACGCAGGTCAGCCGCGAGTGGGTCCACTGCCGGTTGTCCAGCTCCCAGATGCCGGCCTCCTTCTCCTGCCAGCGTCGGTCGACGGCGGCGACCGCGACGTCGATGGCGCGCCGGCCCCCGGTGGGCAGCCGGTCCGCGCGGGCGGCGGTGGCCAGCAGCTGTAGCGCATCACCGAACGCGTCGAGCTGGAACTGGCGGGTGATCCAGTTGCCGGCCTTGTCCACCCCGCCGGGGTAGCCGGGTAGGTCCAGGGTGCGTTCGTCGGGCACCGGGGCGCCGGTGGTGGTGTAGCCGGGTTTGAGGTGCGGGCCGTCCTCCAGCAACCGGGCGACAACGAAATCCGTTGCGGTGTCGAACAGGTCGGCCGCGCCCGCGGCGTGGGCGGCCATCCCGGCGTAGCACTGGTCGCGTATCCAGACGTAGCGGTAATCGTAGTTGCGGTTGGTGTGGGCGCGTTCGGGCAGGCTGGTGGTGGCCGCGGCGACCATGCCGCCGCCGGGGCTGGTCAGCCCGCGCAACACCGCCCACGCCTGGGTGGCGTCGTGTGGCGCGATGGTGTCGGTCAGGTTGGGCCGGGCCCGCGTCCAGGTGTCGGCGGTTGCCGCCCAAGCGGTGTCGGCGTCCACCAGGTCGTCGGGCAGTGCACGGTCGGACACTTCGAAGACCACGTCGTGGTGGCCGCCTTGCGGCAGGGCCAGTTCGGCGACCAGCACCGATCCGGCGCCGTGCGCGCTCGGTTGCGGGGTGGCGTCGGGGCAGCCGGTGAGCCGCCAGCGCAGCGGCCCGCTGCGACCACTCCACACCTCGCCGTCGCGGCGGAGATGCGCGCTGGCGTAGTGACCGAATCCGGCGCGGGGCTCGAGCAGCACAGCGACCCGCGCGGTGCCGTGCACGGCGAGCAGGCGGCGCAACACCACCGCGCGACCCGGCTCGGCGGGGAAAGCGAGCGCCTCCCGGCATTCGATCTGCCCCTCCCCGGTCACCCAGTGGCTGTGCCAGATCAGGCTGCCCGGTTCGTAGTAGCCGCCCCACACATGCCTGCGGTCCTGCGGGGTGATCGCGAAGCAGCCACCGCCGCCGATCAACGCGGCGAACACCGCGTCGGAGTCCCAGCGCGGCGCACACAGCCAGGTGATCTCGCCGTGCGGCCCGATCAGCGCGCCGCGCTCCCCGTCGGCCAGCAGCGCGTACTGCCGCAGCACCTGGGGCGGGAACTGCGCCCGCAGGTCCACCGCCTGCCGCTGCGTCATCCGCGATCCTTTCGTCTTCGGTCATGGGTTTTCCCCGCCGGGGCACCCGGTGAAACCGGGCGCTGCGCGGTGGCGTTTTCCGGTCGTCCGGTGCGGGTATGGGTGGGGTATGAGAGTTGCCCCGATCAGCCCGACCGGCCTCGGGCCGGAGTTGCCCGCCGGGTGCGGGCCGCTGTCGACCGCGGTCTGTGACACGTTGGCCGGCTCCCCGCAGCGACTTGAGCACGTCGGTGTCGCCGTCGGCGACGTCGACCCCTACGGACGGGATCTGCAGCTGGCGCTGCAGCTCTGCTACGAGCTGCACTACCGCGGGTTCGCCGGGGTGGACCCGGGCTGGGAGTGGGAGCCGAGCCTGCTGGAGTTGCGGGGCCGCCTGGAGCGGATGTTCCTCGAGCAGGTGCGCCGCGACGTCGGCCCGATCGAGGCGACGGTCGACGTGGCCGCGGAGATGGATGCGCTGACCGTCGAGCCGGTTCGGGGCAGCGGGCTGAGTTGGCACCTGCGTGACAGCGGGACGTGGGTACAGATGTGTGAGTACTTCGTGCAGCGGTCGGTGTATCACCTCAAGGAGGGCGATCCGCACGCCTGGGTGATTCCGCGGCTGGCGGGCGGGGCCAAGGCGGCGTTCGTGGCCATCGAGTTCGACGAGTACGGGGCGGGTCGCGGCCCGCAGGTGCACCAGGAGCTGTACGCCGACCTGATGGTCGCGGCCGGCCTGGACGGCGGCTATCTGGCGTATCTGGGCGCGGTGTCGGCGGAGGCGCTGGCGGCGGTCAACCTGATGTCGTTGTTCGGCCTGCATCGGCGGTGGCGGGGAGCCACCGTGGGCCATTTCGCGGCCACCGAGATCACGTCGCCGCCGGGGTCGCGGCGGCTGGTCTCGGCGCTGCAGCGGATGGATGCCCCGGAGGAGTGTGTGACGTTCTACCGCGAGCACGTCGAGGCCGACGCGGTGCACGAGCAGGTGGTGCGCGGCGAGGTGGTGGCGGATCTGGTGGCGCGGGAGCCGCAGCTGGCGCCCGACGTGGTGTTCGGCATCCGCGCCTACGACCTGGTGGAGAGCCGGCTGGCCGAGCAGATGCTCACCGCGTGGCAGGCCGATCAGAGTTCGTTGCGCTCCCCGCTCGGTCCGCTATTCTCCTGAACCGCGTTTGCAGCGGTGGCTGGTGTCGCACAGGGGGTAGTTCTTGCTGCGCCCGCAGGCGCAGATCGCCACCTGGAAGCGATCGGATTCCACCACGGTGTCTGGGGTTTCGATGCGGACGGGCCCGGAGATCAGCACCGGCCCGTTACGCACCACCCTTACCCGGCGGGGCTCTGCGGAGCTCATGGCTTGTCCGCCCGGATGACGACCAGTCGTTCGGTGCGGCAGCCCGACGGCATGCGCCCGGTGCTCTCCAGCCAGTCGGCTCGGCTGGACAGCACCGGCCCGAACGGGATCCGCTGTTCGGCGATCACCTCCGCAGCCAGCCCGGCCGCCCACAGGTCGAACAGGGAGCGGTCCGGGCTGGCGAACTCCGAATGCACCACCAGCAGAACACCGCCCGGGCTGAGCAGCTCGTTCGCGGCTTCGCACAGCGGCCCGAGCACCGAGCGGCCGTCGACACCGCCGTCCCAGGAGCGCAGCGGCGACCCGGTGAGCACCGGGGCACCGCCGGGTGGTCCGGGCACATACGGCGGGTTGGCGACCACTACGTCGAACGGCCCGGCACTCAGCGCGTGGCTCCACGGCCCCTGCCGGACGTCCACCGCCGCTCCCCTGGCGGCGGCGTTGTCGCCGGCGCATTGCACGGCCCGGGGACAGATGTCCAGCGCGGTGACGGCCGAGGCGCCGAGTTCGGCTGCGGCGATGGCGATGACGCCGCTGCCGGTGCACAGGTCCACCACCCGGCGGTTGCGCACCACGCCGGTCTCGGCCATGGCGCCGATCAGCAACCGGGAATCCTCTTGCGGCGCATACACACCGTGGGGTGTCGGGCAGGCGGTGAACGGCAGCCGGCTCGCCGGCGGCGCTATGCGGGTCGTCAACTCCGGGGACATCACTGCGGGCTACCCCGCCGCGGGCTCCGGCAAACTCGGCGTTTACCCACGCCCGCAGTGGGTATCACGCGGCTATGACCGTGTTGGATGCCGTCCGCGGTTCCCGTCGCCGCCCCCGGGTCGTGGTGGTCACCGGGGCCAGTGCGGGCATCGGCCGCGCGGTGGTCCGCGAGCTGGCCGGTCCGGGCACCCGGATCGGGTTGGTGGCCCGCGGGGTGACCGGTCTCAACGCCGCGGCCGCGGAGGTGCGCGCCGCCGGCGGTGAGGCGCTGGTGTTGCCCACCGACGTCGCTGATCACGATGCACTGGAGGACGCCGCCGGCCGGGTCGAGCAGGAGTTCGGCCCGATCGACGGCTGGATCAACGTGGCGTTCTCGTCCCTGTTCGCGCCGTTCCACGCGATCGGCCCGGACGAGTACCGGCGGGTCACCGAGGTCACCTACCTGGGGTTCGTGCACGGCACCATGGTCGCGTTGCGCCGCATGCGGCCCCGCAACGCCGGGGTGGTGGTCCAGGTCGGGTCGGCGTTGGGGGTGCGGGCGATCCCGCTGCAATCGGCGTATTGCGGCGCCAAGCACGCCATCAACGGGTTCACCGAGTCGTTGCGCACCGAGTTGCTGCACGACCACTCCAAGGTGCGGATCACCGTGGTGCAGATGCCCGCGGTGAACACCCCGCAGTTCTCCTGGGTGCGGTCCCGGTTGCCCAAGCAGGCGCAGCCGGTGCCGCCGATCTTCCAGCCGGAAGTGGCCGCCCGCGCCGTGGCGTATGCGCTGCGGCACCCGCGACGCAAGCAGTACTGGGTCGGCGGCAGCACGGTGGCCACGATCCTAGGCCAGCGGCTGGCCCCAGCACTGCTGGACCGCTACCTGGCCCGCACCGGCTACCGCTCGCAGCAAACCGATCAGCCGGTCGACCCCGACCAGCCGGTCAACCTCTGGGAACCCGCCGACGGGCCCGACGGGCACGACTTCGGCGCCCACGGCGCGTTCGACGCCCGGTCGCACGCGCGCAGCCTGCAGGTGTGGACCAGCAGGCACCGGCGCTCACTGCTCGGCGCCGGCGCCGCGGCCCTGGCCGGCGGCGCCTACTGGGGCGCGCGGCACGGCTGACCCGCTCCGCGCCGCGTCGACCGCCCGTCGGGCTCAGCCCGCTCGGGCGCCCGCACCGCGCCGATCGGTGCGGATTTCGTTGCGCACGATGCGGTCGGCCAGCCGCGAGGACAGCGCCATGATCGTCAGCGCCGGGTTGGCACTGCCCTGGGTGGGGCAGACCGAGCCGTCGGCGACGAACAGGTTGGGCACCGACCACATCCGCTGGTCGGAGTCGACGACGCTGGTGTCCGGATCGCTGCCCATTCGGGCTCCGCCGATCAGGTGGGCGAACCGCTGGATGGTCAGGATGTCCTGCGCCCCGGCAGCTTTGAGGATGTTGGTGATCACCTCGGTGGAGTAAGCCATGTTGGCCTTGTCGTTGTCCGACAGCGTGTAGTCGAACTGGGCGACGGGCAGGCCGTGGGTGTCGGTTTCGTCGGCCAGGCTGACCCGGTTGTCCGGGTGGGCGAGCAGTTCGTTGAGCACCCCGACGGTGCTCCAGTGGTTGTAGTCGCGCATGTATTCGCGCAGCGCCGCACCCCAATGGCCGTCGGCGAGCACGTGTTCAGCCCAGCCGATCGGCAGCGGCGAGACGGTCTGGATGGAGAATCCGCGCGCGAACCCGCGGTCCGGGTCGGTTTCGTAGAACTGCTCGGAGGTCACCTGCGGCGGCGGCGCCTTGTACATCCGCAGTTCCTCGGGCCAGCGGCCCGCGGTCTGCGAGGCGCCCTGCACCATCACGTAGCGACCCACCTGGTCGGTGTCGTTGCCCAGCCCGCGCGGGAAGCGACGACTGGTGGAGTTGAGCAGCAGCCGCGGTGTCTCGATCGAATACCCCGCGACCGCCACCACTTTGGCGCGCTGGCGGCGCTCCCGGCCGTCGCCGTCGAAGTAGGTGACGCTGCTGGCGTTGCCGGCTTCGTCGACCTCGACGCGGGCGGCCATGCAGTCCGCCCGGATCTCCACACCGTGGGCCAAAGCGTCGGGCAGGTGCGTCACGTACGGGCTGGCCTTGGCGTTGACTTTGCAACCCTGCAGGCAGTAGCCGCGGTAGATGCAGTGCGGCCGGTTACCGAACGTGCCGTTGACGATGCCGACCGGTCCGACCCGCATCTCGATGTCCAGCGCCAGTGCGCCTTCCCACAGTTTCATCGCCGCCCCGGAGACCGGGTGCGGGGAGAACGGGTAGCGGTGCGGGTCACCCCACGGCCAGTCCTGGCCGGCCACCGGCAGTTCCCGCTCCAGCAGTTCGTAGTGCGGCAGCAGGTCGGCGTAGCCGATCGGCCAGTCCGCACCCACTCGGTCGCGGGTGAACGTCTCGAAGTCGCTGGGGTGGAAGCGCGGTGTGTAGCCGGCGTAGTGCACCATCGACCCGCCCACCCCGCGCCCGGAGTTGTTCTTGCCCAACTCGACCGGGTCCGCACCACCGAGGATGCGCTTCTGGGTCCAATACAGCGGGTGCGAGCCGGCCTCGTCGGAGACCCAGTCCCGGTCCGGGTGCCAGAACGGTCCGGCCTCCAGGATCACCACGCTCCAGCCGGCGCGGGCCAGACGCTGGGCCAGCACCGAGCCGCCGGCGCCGGCGCCGACGACGACCAGGTCGACCTCTTCCTCGTCGGGGTAGCGGCGCATGGTGTCCTTGCCGGGCAAGTCGCGCGAGTGCACGTCGAGCAGGAACCGCGAGTCGTTGTCGGGCGGTCCCACCGAGCCCTTCAGCACGCCGCGCAGGCGGCGGCGCCACTTCTCACCCGCGCCCATGGGCACCACCGGTTCCGGTGTCGCCGTCGTTGAGCATCGCGACCGGGTCCTCGGCGGTCGCACCGCGGGTCTCGAAGGGTTCGCGCACCCCGGCGCCGCCGAGCCTCATGAAGCCGCGCGGGTAGGCGGGGCCGCCGAATCCGATCTCGTTCCAGGCCCAGGGGTGGCTGTAGAAGGCGCTCAGCGCGGCCCGCATCACCACCGACCAGGCCCGGGAGACGTTGAGCCGGTCCCAACTTCCGCCGGACAGGGTCGCGTCGGCGAACCGGCCGACGATGTCCTGGCGGACCTGCGAGCCGGCGTCGGCGAAAGAGGCCACCCCGGTGTCGCGGGCCGCCTCGTCGAGTCCGGTCAGCACCAGCCGCCAGGTGTCGCGGTCGTCGGGCATGTCGGCGTACTGAAACCCGTCGAGCCGACCGTCGGCGAGTTTGGCGTCGACGAACTCGGCGACCGGCACCCGCGGTTCGCTGTCCTGGGCGAGCACGGTGTCGCAGAAGGCGCGCAGTGTGGGCTCGGCGGCGGCGCCGAAGAACCGCAGCGGCCCGGGCTTCTCCAGCCGCGCGAGCACCACCTCGCGGGTGGCGTCATCCCAGGAATCGGCGGAGGCCAGCACGTCATAGTCGGGGTAGCGGCCGATCATCTGCGGGGTGATCCCGCGCCGCTGCCGCGGCAGCCACGACGGGTGCAGGGGTTTGCGGTCGGGCCGGCGCTTGGGCAGGTGGTCGCCGCGGGCGATGTCGGGGTGCTCGGCCATCGCGCTCACCGTTCCCGGCGCAGGATCGCGGCCAGCAGGCCCATCGCGCCGACGATGCTCATCAGCCCCGGCGCGGCGATCGGCGGACCCATCGGCACGTTGTAGCTGTACAGCCGCCAACCGCCGGGTCGACGCCCGACGCCGCGGGCGTGGAAGAACTCCCCCATCAGCCCGTTGGCGGCGTAGACGGCGGCGGTGGCGGGCAGCCAGCGTTTGGCCCAGCGCCGGGAGAACACCCCGCCGATCCCGGCGATGACCACCGGCGGGGTGACCACGATCGGGCTCCACATCCACTTGTTGCCGAAGCTGGCCCGGTAGTGCTCGGCGTAGACCTCGGCGGTCGTCACCAGCGCGGCGAACGCGGTCAGCCCGGACAGGGACCGTTCGAAGCGCCCGTGGGCGATGTTGCGCAGCGCCCGGTCGATCAGATACTCGGCCTCACCGACCGCCGTGGAGGGGGCCGGCGGGCGCCCTCGGCGCCCGATTTTGAGCAGTGTCATCGGCGTCCTCCTCCTTCGGCGGTCATGCCGCCCGGTCGGATACCTCAGCCGTCGTCGCTGCGGGCCTCGGCTCCGGTCTCCCCGGTGTCCAGGTCGTCGTCGGCGGCGACCCGACCCACCCGGTCGGCGGTGTCCTGGTCTTCGGCGTCGGCCGGTTCCGAACCGCTGCCGTGGGAATCGGGATCGCGGCCCATCAGTCGTCGCCCCGATCCCGCAGGTCGCGCACCGTTTGCTTGGCTGATTCGGTGAACTCGTGCATCTTCTGCTTGGCGCCCTTGGCCGTCATGCTCACCCGGTCCGGGTCCTTCAGGACGGCCTTGGCGGTCTTCTTGGCCATCTCCATGCGGATCTGCGGCGGCACCGGCGGCACGTTGGGATCGACGACGACTTCCAGCACCACCGGCCCGGACGCCGCCAGCGCCCGCTCCCAGGCCTCGCCGATGGTGGCCGGGTTGTCGCACCGGATCCCGGTGAGGCCGAGCAGGTTCGCGAACTCGGCGTAGGGAACATCGGGGATGTATTGGCTTCCTTCGAATTTGGGCTGGCCGCCCATGGCCCGCTGTTCCCAGGTCACCTGGTTGAGGTCCTGGTTGTTGAACACGCAGAAGACCAGCGGACCGTCGGAGAGCCGCTCGTTGTAGCGCTTGACGGTGATCATCTCGGCCATGCCGTTCATCTGGAAGACCCCGTCGCCGACGACCGCGATCACCGGCCGGCCCGGGTGGGCCAGTTTGGCCGCGATCGCGTACGGGGTGCCCGGCCCCATGCTGGCCAGGTTGCCCGCCAGTGACGCCGCCATCCCCGGGCGCAGCCGCAGGTGCCGGGCCCACCAATTGGCCACCGACCCGGCGTCGGTGGTCAGCACCGCCCGGTCCGGCAGGCGTTTGGACAGCTCGTGCACCACGAGCTCGGGGTTGAGCGGTTCGGCCTTGTCGTGGGCGCGGTCGTCGAGGACTCGCCACCACTCTTCGACCTCGCTTTCGATCTTGGACCGCCAGGACCGGTCCTCTTTGTGTTTGAGCAGCGGGATCAGTTCCTGCAGCGTGTCTTTGGAGTCCCCGATCAGGTTGGCGTCCATCGGATAGCGCAGCCCGATCATCCGGCCGTCATGGTTGATCTCCACCCCGCGGCACTGGCCCTCCTTGGGCAGCCATTCGGCGTAGGGGAAGCTGGTGCCGATCATGAACAGGGTGTCCGCACCCGACATCATCGCCTCGCTGGCGGTGGAGCCCAGCAGCCCGATCGGGCCGGTCACGTACGGCAGGTCGTCGGGCAGGGTGGCGCGGCCCAGGGAGGTCTTGGCCACCCCGGCCCCGAGCAGATCGGCGGTCTGTTTCACCTCCTCGACCGCGTCCTGGGCACCGGCGCCGACCAGGATCGCCACCTTCTCGCTGTCGTTGAGGATCTCGGCGGCCTTCTGCAGTTCGGCCGGGCCGGGCAGGATCCGCGGTTTGGCCCAGCCGATGCCGCTGTAGACCGCGCCGTGCACCCGTGGCGGGGACGGCACGGCTTCTTCCTCGGCGACGTCCTCGGGCAGGATGATCGTGGCGACGGTCCGGTTGGTCAACGCCACCTTGCAGGCGCGGTCCACCAGGTGGCGCGCCTGTACCGGGTCCATGCAGGTTTGGATGAAGTCCGACGAGACATCCTTGTACAGCGAGTTCGGGTCGATCTCCTGCTGGAACGCCGCGCCCAGCGACATCCGTTTCTGTTGACCGATGATCGCCACCACCGGCTGGTGGTCCAGTTTGGCGTCGTAGAGCCCGTTGAGCAGGTGGATCGCGCCGCCACCGGAGGTGGCCAGACAGCACCCCAGTTCGCCGGTGAACTTGGCGTGGCCGGTGGCCATGAACGCGCCCATCTCCTCGTGGCGGGGCTGGATGAGCTCCGGGTCGCCGTCGGCGCGGTCCAGCGCGCCCACCATCTCCAGGATGCCGTCCCCGGGGTAGCCGAAGATGCGGTGTACCCCCCACTGACGGAGCCGGTCGACGATGTAATCCGCGGTTTTCGGCATGGTGGTGCACTCCTTCGACATGGGGGCGTCATCGGGCGTCGGTTTTCGGGTACCCGGGCGAGAAGCGGTCAAACCGGTGGGGAGGACACGATGTCGCGGGCGCGGCGGAGATCCTCGACGAACAGCCGGTAAGCCTTGTCGCGGTCGCCGCTGCGGTCACGCAGCACCGCCGCCGGGTGCACGGTGGCCAGCAGCCGCGGTCGGCGGCGTGTTCCGAGATCACCGGGCAGCTCCAGCGTTTCGCCGCGATGCGCCGAGACCCGGAAGCTCGGTCCGAGGAGCGCCTGGGCGGCGGTGGCGCCCAGGGCGACGACCAGCCGCGGGTGTACCGCGTCGATCTCGGCGATCAGCCACGGCCGGCAGGCGACCACCTCGGTGCGGCCCGGTTTTTGGTGGATGCGCCGCGCGCCACTGGTCCGGGTGAACTTGAAGTGTTTGACCGCGTTGGTCTGGTAGGTCTGCTCCGCGCTGATCCCGGCGTCATCGAGGGCGCGGGCGAGCAGTCCGCCGGCCGGCCCCACGAATGGGCGGCCCTGCCGGTCCTCGCGGTCGCCGGGTTGTTCGCCCACCAGCATCAGCGGTGCGCTGCGGCGCCCCACACCGAATACCGTCTGGGTGGCGTTCTCGTACAGGCCGCAGCCGCGACAGGTGGCGGCGGCCGCGCGGAGCGCGCGCAGCCCGCGGGTCGCGGGCAGGTACTGCTCGGCGCCTGCGGTCATGGGGTGCGCATACCCGGCGGCCGGCGCGCCAACCACCCGGATTAGCGGACGGGCCCGACGGGTAGCCGATAGCCGCGGAGAACGAACCCGACGTGTGTCCGATGTGAGAACCCGAGGGAGGCGACGATGACGGTGGAAACCGGAACCGTGACCGGGACCAAAGACCGCGACTACAACCTGATCTGGTTCGTGGAAGCGTGTCTGGACAACGCGCTGCGGCTGGACACCTACATCGCCGACGCCGACCGCAGCGGCGACGAGGAAACCGCCGACCTGTTCCGTCGCGCCCAGCAGGCCAGCCGCAAGGGCGCCCATGAGGCCAAGGCGCTGCTCAAGCACCGGCTCACCGACTGAGTGCGCCGTGACGGTTCGGGGGTGGGTGCGAGCAGCCGTAGGCGCCGCGGTTGCCGCCGCTACCGTGGCGGGCTGCACGTCGGCGCAGACCGACTGGGAGTCGGAGCCGACGGTGACGGTCAGCGCCACCGCCCGGCCGTTGCGCGCGCCGGCTTGGTCGCCGGCGTTGTCGGCGCTGGTGGCCCTCACCGACGACGGCCGGTTGGCCCGGGTCACCGACCCCGACGACCCCGACCGGGTGGGGACCGCGGTATCCGGGCCGTTGGACGCCGGGCGTGACCTGCGGATCAGCGAGACGAATCCGCGCGAGGTCTTCGTGCCGCGCCCGGGTCGGCAGAACCTGACCGTGCTGGATCTGGACAGCCTGCGCCCGGTCGACGAGCTCGCCGCCGGCCCGGCACCGGACAGCGTCAGCGCCAACGCCGGGCTGCGGGTGTTGCTGGTGCTCTCCGCCGACGGGCGTTCGGTGACCCCGGTCGGCGAGCACGGCCGAACGGCCCTACCGACCGCCGAGTTCTCCGACGAACCGGCGGAGGCGATCATCGGCTCCGCGCGCGGCCGCCGCATCGACTACCACCTGTACCACCGCGACGGGGTGCGCCATTACCGCGGCGCATCGACCACCCCCGAGCAGCTCGGCGAGATCGCGGTGCCGGTGAGCGTGGCCGCCGCCGATCACACCAAGACCACCCGCAGCTACGTCGCCTCCGGTGCCACGGTGCGTGCGGTGGAGAGCCGCCGGGGCGGCGAGGGCCTGTCCGAGGTCGGCCGGCTGGAGGTGCCCGCCGGGGCGGTGCGTTGCCTCGTCGCCGACGACACCCGGCTCTACATCGCCACCGACACCGCGCTGGTGGTGGCCCGCACGGCGAGCTTCACCGGCTATCCCGACGGGGCCATTCCGGTCATCCGGGTCGTCGACTACCGGGCCGAACTGCCTGCCGGGCCGGCCCGTTCGGCGTCGCCGTCCGGGTTGGCGGTCGGGGCGCACCGGGTGTACCTGACGCTCGACGGTCAGCCGTACCTGGTCAGCATCGCCAAGCCGGGCCTGTGACGGCGCCGGGAAAGGAACCCGAGATGAGCGTGGACATCACCGACGACGTGAGTGTTCTCACCGAACAGATTGCCGCGGTGCGGCAGTTGGGTAGCCGGCCCGAGGTGAGCGAGGCGACGGTCTACGACGTCAGCATCCGCTGGGGTACCGCGTTGGCGGGCCGGCTCCCGCGGCTGCTGCACTACCGCGACCGCGGCGAGCTGGCCGGCGCCGACGAGACGCGGGTGCGCCGGCTCTGCGCCGAGTTGCGCGAGCTCTCCGCGGTGTCCCGCCGGCTGGGCATCGCGGTGCCACGCCTCGGCGACGAGCACACCCCGGTAACCGATCCAGCACACACCGATCCAGCACACGAGGAGGAGTCATGACCGACAACGACACCCCGTCCGATGCGCCGTCGCCCTACCAGCCCGATCCCGGCGACGGGGTCAACACCGATCTGACCAGCAGCGTGGGCGCGGAGGATCTCGATGAGGACCGTATCGGGCTGGATCCGCTGGAAGAGGGCATGGACCCACCCGAGCAGTGGACCTCCGCCGACCGTTTCGGGGTGACCGCCGCCGAGCAACGCGAAGGCGAATCGCTCGACCAGCGGCTGGCGCAGGAGACCCACGACGTCGGTGAGCGCGACGGACCGCGCTGAGCACCGCGCCCGGCTGCGCTTCCCAGCAGGCAAGGCGCTCGCGGCGCGCTAGGAATCGGCGGCGGCCAGGAAATCGGCGCCGGCGAGCCGCAGACCGGTACGCGGGCGCCCGCAACCGCCGTTGCGGCAGGTGAGTGCGACCAGGTAGGCGTCGTCGTCCTCGTCGAGGAACAGAAAACCCATCGGCAGCGCCGACCCGATGGTGAAATCGGCGGCGCCGCAACACTCGCAGCGCAGTCCGCTCGCCTCGAGGTGGGTGACGACCCGCTCGGTGGCGGCGTCGGACAACTCCACCAGTTCCGGGCGGGCCATCACGTCGGCGTCCTCGGGCCCCGGGAAGCTGTTCTGCGGTCCGCGGTCGGCGGTCACTCAGATCTCCCCCTGCCGGTCGTAGTAGACGTTGTCCTCACGCCAGCCGCCGGCACCCTTACCGATGCAGGAGTAGTCGTCGACGAACTCGATCTGGTTGATCCATTTGGCCATCTTGAAGCCGACCTGGGTCTCCACCCGCAACCGCACCGGCGCCCCGTGCTGGATGGCCAGCGGGATCCCGTTCATCTGGTAGGCCAGCAGGGTTTGCGGCTTGTGCGCCAACTCCAGGTCGATGACCTCGTAGAACTGGCCGTGCCCGCGGGCGCTCGGCTCGTCACGGTCGTTGTCCTGCATGGTCAGAAAGCAGATGTAGCGGGCCTGCGGCAGTGGGCGCACCAGTTCGGCCAGCCGGTCCAGCGGGACCCCGCCCCATTCGGCGATGCTCGACCAGCCCTGGATGCAGTTGTGCAGCACCCGTTGGGTGCGCGGTTCGCTCAGCGCCTGCAGTCCGGCCAGGTCGAGGGTGACGGGGTTTTCGACCAGGCCGCCGACCCGCAGCCGCCAGTCGACGAAGTTGTGCACCGCCATCACCTTGTACTCCAGTGACGTGGGCGGTTTTCCGTTCACCCGGTGCTGGGAGGAGACCGCGGGCACCGGATAGTTCTGCCGGGAGTCCAACGGCCGCAACACCCGCCGGCGGAACCGGTCGAGGAACCCGCCGAGCACCCGCTGCACCGAGCGTGGCCGCCGCAGGCTCCACACCGTCGCCGCGACGTGCACACCGATGACGGCGGCCACGATCAGCAGCGACAGCGCGGTGGCCCAATAGGTGTTGCGCACCGAACCGAAGATCATCAGTGCGCTAAGCCGCCCCCAGCCCCAGAAGAACAGCATCGACAGGTGGATGACGATGAACACCGCGAATGCACCCAGCCCCAGGAAGTGCAGGCTGCGGGCGCGCTGCCGGCCGCCGAACAGCCGGACGAACCACGGGAACCGGGCCTCGACCGCCGGGGACTGCGCCGCCCCGGTCAGGATCTGCAGCGGCGCCAGCACGAACAGCAACCCCGCGTAGGTGAGTTTCTGGATCGCGTCCAGCGGTTCACCCGGCAGCAACGGCGGCAGGTTGAACGACAGATAGGTCAGCGCGTCGTCGGCGGCGTCGGCGAAGATCGACCACGATGCCGGCCAGTAGCGGTGCCACTGACCGGTGGCGAACAGCAGAATGAAGTAACTGGCGCCCACCAGGATCCAGCCCAGCACCGCCACGAAATGCCAATGCCTGCCCATGCCGAGCTGGGCGCGGCCGGGCAGCGACACCAGCGGATGGTAGGACTCCTCCTCGTCGAGGGTGTCGTAGAGCTTGGCCTTGGGCATCACTTTGCGGGTGAAGCGGGCCCATTCGGTGCCCGGACGACTTTCGTCGTTGCCGTACAGCTTCGGGTGGGTGGCCAGGATCTCCAGCCCGCTGCGCATCGCCAAGGTCAGGAACAGCAGGTTGAGCCAGTGCTCGACGCGCAGCCAGGCCGGGAAATCCAACGCCGTCATCGTCGCCTCCCTCACCTAGTCATGCCAGTTCTGCCATTGCGGGTGCGCGACGTTGATGCCCGAGAGCACCGTGGCGTGCAGCAGGAGAAACAAGGCGGCACAGCCCATCAGCGCGCTGCCCGGCGCGACGTCCCAGCGACCGGTCAACCCGGTGAGCCCCGCCACCACGTCGGCGCGGGTGCTCAGGTAGACGACCAGGAACGACAGGCAGGCCACGCTGCCCAGATACCAGGCCGGGCCGGTGATCTCGGCGCGCGGAGCGAACATCAGCGCCGCCGCGAGCACGCAGGCCGCGCACAGCAACACGAGGTAGCCGACGAAGGCCGCCGGCGGGTCGGGGGTCGACCACCACAGGTAGCCGTGCACACCCGCGATGGCCAGCAGCAGGGCGGCGCCTGCGGCGCTCACGGTGGTCGGCAGGTTGAACGCGACCCACCCGTTCAGCGTCAGCGGCGGCGTCGACCAGAACCGCCGCCAGCGACCGGTGACCGAGGTGCTCACGCCGTCACGCATACCCGGGGCCGATCGGTGGGAAACGTGCTTGGCTGCAGGTGGATAGCACCGCGTGATTGTGGGTAGCCACCGCGGATGGATGCTGTTGGCGCAACACCGGTCCCGGTCGACGCGGTGCAGGTCGTCGCCTACACCATCCCCACCGACGCACCGGAGTCCGACGGCACCCTGACCTGGGAGTCGACGACCATGGTGGTGGTGACCGCGGAGGCAGGCGGGCAGCGCGGGCTGGGCTACACCTACGCAGGTACCCCGGTGGCGACGGTGGTCGCCGATATGCTCGCCGACCTGATCACCGGCGAGGACGCGCTGCACCCGCAGGCGCGCTGGACCCAGATGCTGCACGCCGTGCGCAACCTGGGCCGGCCCGGCGTAGTGGCCCAAGCGATCGCAGCGATCGATATCGCGCTGTGGGACCTGCATTCCCGGCTGCTGGGTCAGGCGTTGACCGTGACGCTGGGAGCGATCCACGAATCCGTGCCGATCTACGGCAGCGGCGGGTTCACCTCCTACAGCGATGCTCAGCTGCGCTCCCAGCTGAGCGGCTGGGTCGACGCCGGAATCCCGCGAGTGAAGATCAAGGTGGGCCGCGACCCGAGTACCGACCCGGCGCGGTTGAGTGTGGCGCTGGCCGCGATCGGCTCGGGCACCGAGTTGTACGTCGACGCCAACGGCGCCTACCGCCGCAAGGAGGCGCTGCTGTGGGCGCAGCGGTTCGCCGACCACGAGGTGCGCTGGTTCGAGGAGCCGGTGAGCTCCGACGATCTGGCGGGGCTGCGCCTGCTGCGCGACCGCGGCCCGGCCGGTCTGGACATCGCCGCCGGTGAGTACGGCTATGACCTGCACTATTTTCAGCGGATGCTGGACGCCGGGGCGGTGGACTGCCCGCAGGCCGATGTCACCCGCTGTCTGGGCGTCAGCGGGGTGCTGCGGGTTGCGGCGCTGTGCGACGCCCGCTGTTTGGACCTCTCCCTGCACTGCGCCCCGCAGATCAGCGCCCAGGTCGGCGCGGCGGTGTGGCACCTGCGGCATCTGGAGTACTTCCATGACCATGTCCGTATCGAGGCGATGGCGTTCGACGGGGTGCTGCGCCCGCAGGCCGGCGGCGTACTGCGCCCGGACCGGAGCGCCCCCGGCCATGGGCTGACGCTCAAGGCAGGCGATCTGGAGCGGTTCCGGGTCCGCTGAGGTCGCCCGGTCAGTAGCCGTGGGCGGTGCCGTTGCCGACGAACTCCAGACCGGCGCGACGCACCGCGTCGGCGTCGACGACGTTGCGGGTGTCGAGCACCACCGCGTCCGGGGCGACGCGCCGCCCGATCCGGTCCCAGTCCAGCACCGCGAATTCCGGCCACTCGGTGAGCACCACGATGGCGTCGGCGTCTTTGACCGCGACGTAGGGGTCGCAGGCGGTGGCGGCGGGTAGGGCGGCGGCGTCGATCGCCTCCAGTCGCGGATCGTAGGCGGTCAGCTGGGCACCGACCCGCTGCAGGTCGGTGCAGATGGTGATCGCCGGTGAGTCGCGCACGTCGCTGGTTCCGGCTTTGAACGTCACCCCCAGGGCGGTCACCTTCAGCTGGTGCAGCGGGCGGTTCAGCCGGCTGCGCAGCGCGGTGAGGATCCGTTCGGTTTGGTGGCCGTTGGTGCGGCGTGCGGAGGTCACTTCCGGCAGCGCGGTGCCGTGCCGGCGGCCGGTGTGCAGCAGGGCGGCGGTGTCCTTGGGCAGGCACGAGCCGCCCCAGCCGGGACCCGGCGACAGGAAGTGCGGCCCGATCCGGTCATCGGCGCCCATCGCCCCGGTGACGTCGCCGATGTCGGCGCCGACCCGGCCGGACAGTTCGGCCAGCGAGTTGACGAACGACAGCTTGACCGCCAGGAACGCGTTGCTGGCGTACTTCGCCAATTCGGCGCTCTCCCAGCTCATCCGCAGCACCGTGTCGGCTCCGCCGTACAGGCGCGCCACCAGGGCGCCGGCCCGGATGCCGTCCTCGCCGTCGGCGGTGCCGACCAGCACCCGGCCCGGGTGACAGAAGTCATCGACGGCGCGGCCTTCGCGCAGGAACTCCGGGTTGGACACCACGTCGATGCCATGGTCGTGCAGGCGGCGGGCCAGCCGGCGGCAGGTGCCCACCGGCACCGTGGATTTGACGGCCACCGCCGCCCCGCGGCGCAGCACCGCGGCCAAGGCGGCGACCGCCGCGTCGACGGCGTGCAGGTCGGCCGCACCGCTGTCGGCGGTGGGGGTGGGTACGCACACCAACACCACGTCGCGGTCGTGCAGGGCGTCGTAGTCGCGACTGAACCGCAGGTGGCCGGTGCGCAGCCGGCTCCGCAGCAGATCCGGCAGGCGCGGTTCGTCGATGACCGCGTCGCCGCGCCGCAACCGGGCGACCCGGTCGTCGTCCAGGTCGATGCAGACGGTGTCCAGTTCGGTGTCGGCCAGGCAGACCGCGGTGGTCAGTCCGACGTAGCCGGCGCCGACGACCCCCACCCGCGGTGTCATGCGCACTGCCCAAGGATTTCGGCGGCCGCGTCGAGCACCCGGTCCGGTGTGATCAGCAGCAGTCCGGGATCGGGCTGCTGGCCGTGCGGGTCGCCGCGGTCCCCGGCCCAGACCGTCACATGCCTGCCGGGTCCGCGGGGCCCCCAGCGGCTCGGCGGGGTGGGGCCGAACAGCAGCACCGAAGCGGTGCCGGTGGCGGTGGCGATGTGGCCGACGCCGGTGTCGCCGCACACCAGCAGGCGGGCGTCGCTGATCAGCGCCACCATGGCGAGCACGTCGAGTCGGCCGGCCAGCACCGCCGACGGGTTCAGGCCGGCCCGGCGGGCGACGTCCTCGGCCAGCGGTCGTTCGGCGCTGGAACCGGTCACCGCCACCGGCTGCCCGGCCGCCGCGAGGTCGGCGGCCACCGCCGCGAACCGCTCCGCCGGCCAGCGCCGCGACGGTGCGCCGGCGCCGGGATGGACGATGACCACGCCGTCGCGGCGCGGATGGCCGGCCGGCCGCTCGAGCGTGAGGTCCTGCGGGTCGGCGACGATACCCGCGGAGCCCAGCAGCGTGCACCACCGGTCAACTTCGTGCAGGTCGTCCCGCCAGGCCGGCCCGGGAAGCGCCGGGAAATCCGGATGGCGGTGGGACAGCAGTGTTTCCGCTTCGGTGGCCAGCAGGTCGGTGATGCTCTGCGGGCCGCGGCCGTGCAGGTTCACCGCCAGGTCCGGCGCCGGGCCGGGCCACCGCAACGCGCCGAGCGCCGCGGTGGGCAACACCTCGTCGACCGCGCCGGACAGCAGCGCCAGTCCCGTGAGCCAATCCGGCGTGGCGAGCACCAGGCGCGCCTGCGGGTAGGTGCGGCGCAGACCGCGTAGCGCGGGGACGCCGGTGAGCAGGTCGCCGAGTCCGAGGGCCCGCAGGACGAGGATCGTGGCAGGCGCGTCGGGGACGACCGGCGGGACCGGCAGGGTCACGGCCACGACGACTCCTGGCTGCAGCACACCACCAGCTCGCGGATCTCGCTTCCCGCGGGTTGACGCAGCGCGAACAGGACGGTCTCGGCCACCTGGTCGGGGTCGTTGAGTTTCGCATCGGCGGGTGGCTTGTACTGCTCGGGGCGGTCATCGAAGAACGCGGTGGTCATGCCGCCGGGGATCAGCAGCGTCACCCCGACCTCACCGGCCAGTTCGGCAGCCAGTGCCCGGGTGAATCCCACGACCCCGAATTTGCTGGCGCAGTACGCGGTTGCATCGCTGACCGCTTTGATGCCCAGGGTGGAGGCGCAGGTGACGATGTGCCCGCCGTCGGCGGTCAGGTACGGCAGCGCGGCCCGGATGACCGCAGCGGTGCCCAGCAGGTTGACGTGCAGCACCTTCTCCCAGTCGGCGGCGGGCACCTGGTCGAGGCGCCCGCAGGCGTCGGTGCCTGCCGGGGTGAACACGGCGTGCAGGGGTCCGTCGGCGGTGTGGGCCAGTTCGGCCACCGCGTCTTCGACCGCGGCGGTGTCGGCCAGGTCGGCGTGCTGGTAGGCGACACCGTCGGCGGGTTCGGCGACGTCGATCACCAGCGGGGTGCCGCCGTGGCGTTGCACGGCGCGCACCGTCGCTGCGCCCAGCCCGGAGGCTCCGCCGGCGATCAGGACGTTGCCGACTCCCCCGGCGGGTCGCTCCGTGCCGAGTGCTGCGGACTGCGGGGCCGACGAGTCGTGTTGGGACATGCGCTCCTCCGGTCGGGTGGGTGGTTACTTCGCCGCGGCGATCAGCTTCGAGGTCGAATACCCCGGCACGGTCGGCAGCAACACCACGTCGCCGCCGTTGCGGCTGATCGTCGGGCCTTCCGGCAGGTCGACGTCGCGGTAGTCGCCGCCCTTGACCCAGATGTCGGGCCGCAGCCGGTCGAGCATCGCGGTGGGGTCGGTGTCGTTGAAGATCACCACGCCGTCGACGCAGGCCAGCGCCGCCAGCACCCGGGCGCGGTCCTGCGCCGAGACCACCGGCCGTCCTTCGCCTTTGAGCCGGCGGACCGACTCGTCGGAGTTGATCAGCACGATCAGCGCATCTCCGAGTTCGCGGGCGCGGCGCAGCAGCCGCACGTGCCCGGTGTGCAGCAGGTCGAAGCATCCGCCGGTGGCCACCACCGTGCCGCGACTTTGCCGGACCCGCCGGACGAGGGCGTTCACCGCCGAGATCCCGGTCACCGCACCGGCGTCGGTGGTCGTCTCGATTCCGCCGAGCATCGGGAACACCGAGGAGACGGCGGAGGCGCCACCGGCGGCGACGAACCGGGCTGCGTCGTCGACGGCGGCGGTCGCGGCCTGCAACGGGTCGGCACCGCCGGCGAGTTCCGCTGCCGCCGCGACCGAGTACCGGTCCCCGGCGCCGCAGGTGTCGGCGGCGCCACCGGCCACGCTGTCCGGTGGGCGGAGGTGATGAGCGGTGTGCCGGCGGTCGGCGAACAGCGCGCCGCGGGCGCCGAGGGTGACGCTGACCGCGTCGGCGGCCCATCGGTCGCGCAGGGCTGCGGGGAGCTGGCCGCCCGGGGTGTCGGGGACGAAGCGCCTCGCCTCGGACTGGTTCGGTGTCACCAGCGCGCAGCCGGGCACCGGTGCGGTGCCGCGCGGGTGCGGGTCCCACACCACCGGGATGTCGGCGACGGCGGCGGTCAGCAGCGCGCGCAGCCGCTCGTGGGCCGTGACGCCTCGCCCGTAGTCGGCGACGCAGATCGCGCCGGCCTCGCGCAGCACCTCGGTGACCTGTGGCGGCAGGGGGCCGGTGGCGGCGTAGCCGTCACCGTGGTCGACGCGCAGCACCGACTGGCCGCCGGCGCGGATGCGGATCTTGCTGGCGGTGGTGCCGGCCAGGCCCGTCTCGACGAGCCGGATGTTCGGGTAGTCCTCGGCGAACAGCCGGGCCAGGGTGCGTCCACTGGCGTCCCGTCCGGTCGCGGTGACCAGCACGACCTCGGAGTGGACCCGGTCGGCCAGGACGGCGGCGAGTCCGGCTCCGCCGGGGCGCTGCCAGATGTGGTGGGGTTCCACCACCGGCACCGGCGCTTCCGGGGAGAGCCGCTCGGCGGAGCCGTCGACGTCGACGTCGAGCATCGAGTCACCGATGATCACCAGGGGTTTCACCGCGTCACCTGCTTCCCGCCGAGCAGCACGTGATCGAGTGCCATGCACAGGCCGTGCACCAGTACCAGGTGGACCTCCTGGACGGTGGCGGTGGACTCCGCCTCCACGGCGATGCCGTCGTCGCAGCCGGCCAGCAGCGGGTTGGGCCCGGCCCCGGTCAGCGCCCAGGTGGTGACTCCGCATTCCCGGGCCGCCTTGGCGGCGGCCAGCACGTTGCGGCTGCTGCCGCTGGTGGACAGCGCGACCAGGATGTCGCCGGGCCGGCCGTGCGCGCGGACACCGCGGGCGAACATCTCCTCAGGCCCATAGTCATTGACGATGGCGGTGGCCGCCGAGGTGTCGGCGTGGAGTGCGATGGCCGACAGCGGATCCCGCTCGTCCTGGAATCGGCCGACCAGTTCGGCGGTGAGGTGCTGGGCCTGGGCGGCGCTGCCGCCGTTGCCGCAGGCCAGCAGCCGCCCGCCACCAGCGAAGACGTCGGCGAGGTGCTCGCCCCAGGTGGTCAGCTGCTCGGCGGCCGGGCGCATCGGTGCGAGCGCACGCACCAGGTCGGCGAAGTGCCTTTCGATCATGCTGCTCCCCTTTGCTCCAGCGTGGCCACCGCGGCGACCACGTCCTGTACATCGATGCCGTCCAGACAGGGATGCCCGGGCACCGGGCAGGCGCGGGCGCGGCTGTCCCGGCAGGCGGCGTGCTGGTCACCCAGCAGCACCACGTCGGTGCCGTACGGGCTCCACTGGTCGGCCGGGACGACCGGGGCGAACAGCGACACGATGGGCGCGCCGACGGCGGCGGCCAGGTGTGCCGGCCCGGTGTTGGGCACCACCGCCGCCGCGGCGGCGGCGAACACCGCGGCGAGCTGCACGAGGCTGGTGCGGCCGCCCAGGTCTATGGCGTGGTCGCCGGCCACCAGCGCGGTCAGGTCGCGTTCGGCGGCGCTGCCGGTGACCACCACCCGGTGCCCGGCCCGCGCCAGCGCCGCCACCATCGCCGCCGAGGTCGCCGGTGCGGGCTGGCGGGCCGGGACGGCGGCTGCCGGATGGAACGCCACGAACCCGGGGCCGCCCAGCGTGTTCGACAGCTCCGGTGTCAGCGTCGGGGCCGGAGTGATGCGCAGGCGGCCGTCGTCGTCGGCCGGGAGTTCGTAGCCGGCGGCCGCGGCCAGCGACAGGGCGCGGCGCGGCTCGGGGATGCCGGCGGGGACCCGGTGTCGCAGGTCCAGCAGGCGGCCGGGGTAGTCGGTGCAGATCGCGCCGATCCACTCGGCGCCGGCCATCCGGCAGATCAACGCCAGCGGTAGCGGCGACTGGTGGAAGGAGGTGAAGATCAGCACGGTGTCGGGCTTTTCGGTGGCGATGATCTCGACGAGGTCGGCGACCGCTGCGGCACTCACCGGCGGGGAGTCGAAGTCGACCCAGCCGGCGGCCCACTCCACCACCCGGTCGACGCCGGGCAGCAGGACGGCTGCCGCGCTGCCGCGCGGCCCGGCGAGGAAGACCACCCGGTCGTGTCCGGCGGCCACCGCGCGCACCGCCGGGCCGGTGATCAGCACGTCGCCGAGGCTGTCCAGCCGCGCGACCAGCGCGGTCCGGGTGGGCGTCGCGGGGCTCATCGCATCCGCTCCAGGACCAGGGTGACAGCGTCGCCGAGGGTGTCGGCGACGGCGGCATCGGCGCGGGCGGCCCGGACCTCCTCGGCGCGGGTGCGCTCGGTGGGGACCAGGATCGCGTGCGCGTCGGCGGCCAGTCCGGCGGTGACGTCGCCGCCGGTGTCGCCGATCATCACGCAGCGCCGGGCCGGCACGCCGAGCGCCGCGGCCGCGGCGGTGACCAGCCCGGGCGCCGGTTTCCGGCAGGTGCAGCCGTCACCGTCGTCGTGGCGGCAGATCTGCCAGGTGTCGAATGGGCCCAGCAGCCGGTCCACCCGGGCGTTGACGGCCGTCAACTGCTCGGCGCTGATCAACCCCTTGGCCACGCCGGATTGGTTGCTGACCACGCCCAGGCGCATACCGTGGCTGCGCAGCCGGTGCAGCGCGGCCGCCGCTCCGGGCAGCGGGACTACGCGATCCGGGTCGTTGAGGTAGGGGCCGTCGTGGATGAGGGTGTCGTCGCGGTCGAGCAGCACCGCCAGCACCGGCTCGGCGCGGGCGCCGCGGAACCGCCAGGCGCCCAGGGCGCGTTGAGCGACCGCGACCGGCGGGATCAGCGCGCTGGTGAGGATCATCGCGGTGATCTCGGCGGTGGTGCGCGGGCCGGCAGCGATGCGGCGCGCCGCGAAGTCGGCGGTCAGCGCGAGCCAGCTCACCAGCCCGGCCCCGCCGGCCCGGCGGGAGCGCGCCAGCACCCCGCCCACCGCGGTGGCCGCGGCCGCGACCGACAGCAGGTGCGCCGGCAGCCGGCCGCGACCCTCCCCGATCGCGGCGCGCCAGCGCCTGCCGTGTTTGCGGCGCATCAGCGCATCGTCACGGTTGCCGCGCTGGGCGCGCAGGCTGCTCCACGGCGAGGCGCTGCCGGTATCGATCGGGTGGCGGGTTTCGCGGGTCCCGGCGAGGATCGTGCTGCCCGCGTCGGTGAGGCGCAGCGCCAGGTCCGCGTCCTCCCGGTAGGCGCGGGGGAAGCGTTCGTCGAAGCCGCCGCTGTCGACCAGCGCGGACCGGCGGTAGGCCATATCGGCGGTGATCCACTGTGCCTCGGCCAGGCGGAGCGTGCGCCGCTCCTGGTCGGAAGGGCGCCGCCCGGCCGGGGCGGGCACGGCGATCACGCCCTGCGAGCCAACCGCCCCCGCGGTGGTTGCGGCGGTCTTCAGGTCTACCTCCAGTTGGGCGCACCAGGCGGGCCCGGGCTCCACGTCGTCGTCGAGGAAGCACACCCACTCGCCGGAGCTGGCCCGCCAGCCGATGTTGCGGGCCGCGGCGGGCCCACGACCCCCGCTGCGCAGCACCAGCACCTGGGGCACCTGGGGCAGCTCGGGCAGCGGCAGCGGGATGCGGGTGTCTTGCCGGTCGTCGACGACGACGATCTCCGGTGGAGCCGGCCCGGCGGCAGCGCCGAGTGCGGTGAGCAGCCGGTGCAGTGCCGGGCGCCCCACCGTGGGCACCACCACCGCGACGCCGGGCGCCGTCATTGCTGGTGCCTTCGGATCAGGAACGGCCCGATCGCGAGCACGTCGATGGGTGCGCTGCCGAAGCACTCCAGTGCGTCGCGGGGGCTGTCGACCATCGGCCGTCCGGCGGTGTTGAAGCTGGTGTTGACCACGACCGGAACGCCGGTGCGGTCGCCGAAGGTGGCGATCATCCGGTGCAGCAGCGGCTGATCGGTGTCGACGGTTTGGATGCGCGCGGTCCCGTCGACGTGGGTGACGGCCGGGATCCGGTCGCGCCAGCCGTCGGCGACGTCGTGGACGAACAGCATGTACCTGCTCGGCAGCGGCCCGCGCTGAAAGATCTCCGCGGCCCGCTCGGCGAGCACCATCGGGGCGACCGGCCGGAACTGTTCGCGGCCCTTGACCCGGTTGAGCCGCTCGAGGTTGTCGGGGTCGCGCGGGTCGGCGAGCAGGGAGCGGTGCCCCAGGGCACGGGGGCCGAACTCTGAGCGGCCCTGGAACCAGCCGACCAGCAGGTTGTCGCTGAGGGCGTCGGCCACCGCCACGGCTTGGTCGGCGGGGCGTTCGTAGTGGATGTCGGCGTCGTCGAGGACGGCTTGTATCTGGTCGTCGGACCAACCGCGGCCGAGCGCGGCCGAACCCATCGGCTCCAGCGGCTCGCCCGGCGCGTCCTGCGCCCCGGCCACCGCCAGCGCGGCGCCCAGCGCGGTACCGGCGTCCCCGGCGGCCGGCTGCACCCAGACCCGGCGGAAGGCGCCGGAGGTGTGGATCCGGGTGTTGGCCACGCAGTTGAGAGCAACCCCGCCGGCCAGACATACCGTGTCGGAGCCGGTGTGGCCGGCCAGCCAGGTCACCAGGTCCACCAGCACTTCCTCGACGACGGTTTGCACGCTGCAGGCCAGGTCGGCGTGCACCGGGTCGAGGTCGGCGGTGGCGGGGCCGCGGGGCGGGGCCAGCGTCGTCCAGTCGATCGGCTCCGTGCGGAACGTGCCGTCGGGGCAGCTGTGGACCAGGGCGCGCAGCCGCTCGGCGAAACGCGGGGTCCCGTAGGAGCCCATCGCCATCACCTTGTACTCGTCGTTGCCGCGGGTGAAACCGAGGTGTTCGGTGAGATCCTCGTACAGCAGGCCCAGCGAATGCGGAAGAGCTTGGCTGGCAAGGATGTCCAGCTTGCCGTCGCGGTACTCCCCGGCCAGCATGGAGGTCGCTTCGCCGCGGCCGTCCACCACCAGCACGGCACTGTCGGGATACGGTGAGGCCAGCGACGCCGACGCCGCGTGGGCGACGTGGTGGCGCACGTGCCGCACGGCCCCGGGGTCCAGACCCGGCAGCGCGGCGGCCAGGAAACGCCCGGCCCGCCGGGCATAGAGGGTCCGGAGATGCTCCCAGTCGCGGTCCTGGCCGGGCAGCGGCCCGTCGTCGGACTCGGCGAGCACCGGGTCATAGGAGTAGCCCACGGCGTCGAGGTCGGCCGGGTCCAGTCCGCCCTCCTCCAGGCACCACCGGGCGGCGTGCACCGGAAGTTCCCAGGTGGAGAACGCGACGGCCTGTTTGCCGTGCTTGCGGCGGGAGAAGCGTTCCTCTTCGGCGGCGGCGACGATGCGCCCGTCGACGACCAGCGCGGCGGCCGGGTCATGGAAGACCCCGTTGATCCCCAGCACTCGCACGATCGATCCTCCCGGGTGGGCGTTGCACCACTGCTTGTGTCGAGCTCGGCGACTCTGCTGAGCTCAGCAGTCAGATACCCACGGCAAAGGTGGTTAAACGGCGCGGGTCAAACCCGCTGCGGCCGCCGACAGCTCGTCGCGGAACCACTGGACCGTCTCGCGAAGCCCCTGTGCAGGATCGACTTTCGGCTCCCAATTCAGCTCTTCGGCGGCGAGGTCGATCACCGGGCAGCGCCGCTGTGGGTCGTCGGTGCCGGCGGGGATGAGCCGGATCGGCGAGTCGCTGCCGGCGTGCTCGCGGATCAGTTCGGCCACCCGCAGCACCGTGAACTCGATCGGGTTGCCGATGTTGACCGGTCCGGTGATGTCGGCGGCGGCGAGCGCCAGGAGCCCGGCAACGGTGTCGGAGACGTGACACAGCGAGCGGGTCTGTTCGCCGGTGCCGGCGACCGTGATCGGTTCGTCGCGCAGCGCCTGGCAGCAGAAGGTGGGCACCATGCGCCCGTCGTCGGGGCGCATCCCGGGGCCGTAGCTGTTGAAGATGCGCGCGATGGCGATGTCGGTACCCCGGCTGCGACGGTGCGCGAAGGTCAGCGCCTCGGCGAACCGCTTGGCCTCGTCGTACACCGAACGTGGACCGACCGGGTTGACGTGGCCCCAGTAGCTCTCCGGCTGCGGGTGCACCTGAGGGTCGCCGTAAACCTCGCTGGTGGAGGCCAGCACGAACCGGGCGCGGCTGCGTTCGGCGATGTCGAGGGCCGCCGCGGTGCCCTGCGCTCCGGCCCGAAGCGTCTCCAGCGGCAGACGCAGGTAGTCCGGCGGCGAGGCCGGTGAAGCGAGGTGGAAGACGACGTCGAACGGTCCGAGCAGGCGTGGATCGTCCGGCGCGTCGGCGATGTCGGCCTCGACGAAATCCAGGCCGGCCCGCCCGCGCAGCCGCTTGGCCGTGGGCGGCCAGCTGGTGGCGAGGTTGTCGACGCAGACCACGTGGCTTCCAGCGGCCAGAAGCCGCGCGCACAGGTGCGTGCCGAGGAAGCCGGCGCCGCCGGTGACCAGGACGTGACGAAGTTCGCGCATGCGAAGTCGGGTACCCGCTCAGCCCCCGCTTAACGCCGCCGGCGCGTTCCGGCGGGAAAGGTTTGGCGGGTGTCGGCATCGGGAATGCGCCAGTGGCCAACGAAGGGAGGGAACACATGTCAGACGACGACAAGAGTGGCCCGCAGGAAGGCTTGCGCGGCGCCGTGGAGGGCGTCAAGGGCAAGGCCAAGGAGGCGGTCGGCAACGTGACCGGCCGGGACGATCTTGCTCAGGAGGGCCAGGCCCAGCAGGACAAGGCACAGGCCGAGCGGGACGCCGCCAAGAAGGAGGCCGAAGCGGAGTCGGCGCGCGGAGGCGCCGAAGCCGCGGAGAAACGCCAGCAGGCCAACCAGTAGCAACCGCATACCGGCCGGTGGGCGGCACTCCGAACGGGGTGCCTCCACCGGCCGTGTTGTTCGAAGTGCGACGCGCATGGTTAAAATTGGCACTGGCGTTCAGAACCAGCGCCGTTCAGCTTTCACCAAGCTCATCTGTGTGAAGTAGGTGTCCGTTGGTCGGCGATGTCGACGCCCCGTTCCCACCCCAGCCGTCGCAGGGTGACGATGACTGCGACCCGGCGAACCCGCTGGAGCGGTTCCTCGATGACGGCGATCCGCAGCGAGTGGGGCGCTTCCAGTACTTCCTGTCCGATCAGCGCTGGGTCTGGTCGGACACCGTGGCGCGACTGCACGGATACGCCCCGGGCGCGGTGAACCCGACCACCGAGCTGGTCCTGCAGCACAAGCACCCCGACGACCGCCCTGAAGTGGCCGAGGTGATCGGCCGGGTGCAGGCCGGTGAGCCCTTCAGCAGCCGCCACCGCATCATCGACACCGCAGGTGTCACCCGCTGGGTGATCGTGGTCGGGGACTACATGGTCGGCGAGGATGGTGAGACGGTGATCGGCACCGCCGGCTTCTACGTCGACGTCACCGAGACGCTGCAATCCGACGTGAGCGCGGCCGTTTCGGAGGTCACCGAGTCACGCTCGGTGATCGAGCAGGCCAAGGGGATCCTGATGGCCGCACACGGCATCTCCGCGGAGCGAGCCTTCGACGTCCTGGTGTGGCGCTCGCAGGAGACCAACATCAAGGTGCGCGAATTCGCGGTCCGGTTCGTCGAAGCGGTGACCGGGCGGTTGTCCGCCGACGCCATCAGCCGGATCGACCACGCGCTGCTGACCATCAGCTGACGGCGGCCCGGGTGTCGCCTCCCGCGGTTGTGGGTATCCGACCGCTGTGGGCAATGCGAACGACGGTGAGAGCGCCCGCACGGTGGTCGCGGTCGGGGCTTCTGCGGGCGGGGTGGAGGCGCTCAGCTCCTTCGTCGCCGGCCTGCCCGCCGATCTGCCGCATGCCGTGCTCGTCGTG
This sequence comes from Mycolicibacillus trivialis, assembly GCF_002102395.1. GTDB lineage: Bacteria > Actinomycetota > Actinomycetes > Mycobacteriales > Mycobacteriaceae > Mycobacterium > Mycobacterium triviale. The sequence continues at coordinate 67,302 of NZ_LQPZ01000018.1, read as the reverse complement.
CTCCATCTGCCGATCGGGGCGGCCAGCGTGCTGGCCCGCATTCTGGATCGGCGCGGCCCGTTGCGCGCCCGCGCCGCTGTGCACGGTGCGCCGCTCCAACCCGGCGTCATCGACGTCGCGGTGCCCGGATACCACCTGCTCGTCGACGACGGCCGACTGGTACTGACCGACGGGCCCACCGAGAACGGTCATCGGCCTGCCGTCAACGCGTTGTTCCGGTCGGTGGCGTTGGCCTACGGGCCCCGTGCGGTCGGGATCCTGCTGTCCGGGGTGCTCGACGACGGGGTGCACGGCCTGGGTGCGATCCACGCGCGTGGCGGCACCACCGTGGCGCAGTCCCCGCACGACGCGCTGTTCGCAGACATGCCGCACAACGCGATCCGGGCCGGGGTGGTCGACCACCAGCTGGCCGCCGCCGAGATGGGCGAGTTGCTGGGCCGCTGGACGCCTCGGCTGCTTCCCGACCCGCTCGACCACGACCCCGGGCTGGAGCTGGAGAACCAGATCGCGATGGCAGGTCGCTTCGCCGGCGGGTTCGACGCCGAAATCCTCGGCACCCCGTCGGGGTACTCCTGCCCGGACTGCAACGGCCCGCTGGTCACGATCAGCGACACCACCTACCGGTGCCGGGTCGGGCACGCCTGGACCGCCGACGCGTTACTGAACGCGCGGGACGGCGAAATCGAGAACGCACTGTGGATCGCCGTGCGTAGCCTGCAGGAGAAGGCCAAACTGTCCCGGCGCCTCGCCGAGGAGGTACCGACCGGCATGTTGCACGATCGTTACACCGCGCTGTCCGAGGAAGCCGAACACGCGATCACGGTGCTCGGCAACCGGCTGTACGGGGTGTATCTGCGCCAGGCCCAGCCCGAGGGTTAGCCGGGCCGGCGAGCTCACGGTGCGCTCGGACGCCCTGCAGGGGGCCTGCCTGCTGACCGTCCGTGGCGTCCTCGACAGCAGCACCTACCTCACGTTGCGCGACAGCGTGATCAAGGCGGCCCTGGAGCAGCCGACCGCGGTACTGGTCGACGTCGGCGCCCTGGCGGTGCCGGCCTCCTCCGCCTGGGCGGTGTTCACCAGCGCCCGCTGGCACGTCAGCTATTGGCCGGACGTGCCGATCCTGCTGATCTGCGCACACCCCGCGATCGCCGCCACGATCGCCGGCAACGGCGTGACCCGCTACGTGCCGGTGTACCCGCACGCCGAAGCCGCGCTGCGATCCCTCGGCGACGGCGACACTCCGCTGCGCCGACGAGCCCGTGCCGGGCTCCCGGCGGCGCCGCCGGCACTGAGCCGGTCCCGTGCGATGGTCGCCGAATGGCTGGCTGGGTGGGGATATGCCGAGCTGATCCCGGTCGCCAAGATCGTCGTCGACGTTTTCATCGAAAACGTGCTCGCCCACACCGACAGTGCACCGGTGCTGCGGGTGGAAGCCAAAGCCGAGACGGTCACCATCGCCGTCCAGGACGAGGCGACCGCGCCGGCGGTACGCCGCGAACCCCCGCTGGGCACCACACGCGCGATCTCCGGGCTGGGTGTCGTGGCCGCGCTGTCGCGGGCGTGGGGCAGCACGCCGACGGTGTCCGGCAAGACGGTGTGGGCGGTCATCGGCCCGGAAAGCCGGCTCTGACGACCGGTAGTGTGCGATCCGCGGCATAGAGCGGATGGGGCGAGATGGACGAGCACACGGACGAGACGTTCGAAGCGTTGCTGCGCTACCTGCGCGATTCCCGCGGCTTCGATTTCACCGGATACAAGCGGGCGTCGCTGATGCGGCGGGTCCGGCACCGGATGAGCCAGGCCGGTTACGAGACCTTCGAGGAGTACCTCGATGTGCTGCAAGCCAGTGCCGACGAGTTCGCCGCGCTGTTCAACACCATCCTGATCAATGTCACCGCGTTTTTCCGTGACCCCGAGTCCTGGGAATACGTGCGCAGCGACGTGATCCCGCAGATCCTCGCCGAGCGCGGGCCGACCGACCCGATCCGGGTGTGGAGCGCGGGGTGCGCGTCCGGGCAGGAGGCGTACACCCTGGCGATCCTGCTGGCCGAGGCGCTCGGCGGTGATGACTTTCGGCAACGGGTCAAGATCTATGCCACCGACGTCGATGAGGAGGCGCTAAACGAGGCGCGCGCGGCCACCTGCGACGCCAAAGCCGTCGAGTCGGTTCCGACGGTGTACCTCGACCGTTACTTCGAACCGGTCAATGGCCGGTATCTGTTCCGCAAGGATCTGCGCCGGGCGGTGATCTTCGGTCGCAACGATCTGGTCAAGGACGCCCCGATCTCGCGGGTGGACCTTTTGGTGTGCCGCAACACGTTGAGGTACATGAACGCCGAGACCCAGCGCACCGTGCTGGGACGGTTGCATTTCGCGTTGGCTCCGCAAGGCACGTTGTTCCTCGGCCACGCCGAGATGCTGCTCAGCCACAGCGACCGGTTCACTCCGCTGAACCTCAAACACCGGGTGTTCCGAAAGGCCGTCGGCAGCCACAGCGGCCTGGACAACCACGAGCGAACCGCGGCGCTGCATGACCGCCACGGAGAGCTGAACGGTCTGACCACGGTGCGGGACATGGCGTTTCGGGCCGGTCCGGTCGCTCAGATCGTGGTCACCGGCGAAGACACCGTCGCCATGATCAACCAGCAGGCCGAGATGCTCTTCGGGTTGTCGGGCCGCGATATCGGCCGGCTGCTGCGTGATCTGGAGATCTCCTACCGGCCCGTGGAACTGCGCGGTTACCTCGAACAGGCGAAGGTGGAGCGCCGCTCCGCGCGCATTCAGGACGTCAGCTGGCAGCGGCCCGGCGCGGAGACCGTGTGGTTCGAGATCCACGTCAATCCCTTGATCGACAGTGAGAACGGACTGCTCGGCGTATCGATCGTGTTCTTCGACGTCAGCGCCACCCGGGCGCTGCTGGACAAGGTGGTCCAGACCAACCACCAGCTCGAGGCGGCCTACGAAGAGTTGCAGTCCACCAACGAGGAGTTGGAGACCACCAACGAGGAACTGCAGTCCACGGTGGAGGAACTGGAGACCACCAACGAGGAGCTGCAGTCCACCAACGAAGAGCTCGAAACGATGAACGAGGAGCTGCAGTCCACCAACGATGAGCTCCACACGATCAACGACACCCTGCGGGAACGCAGCGTTGAGCTCGACGACGCCCGCACCTTCGTCGACGCGCTGGTCAACTCGATCCATCTGGGCCTGGTGGTGGTCGACCGGGAGATGCGAGTGGTGATCTGGAACCGCGGCTGCGAGGAGACGTGGGGGCTGCGCGCCGACGAGACCACCGGTTCGGCGTTGACCGGGTTGGACATCGGGTTGCCGCTGGATGCGGTGCGCCCGCTGATCGGGCAGGTATTCGTTGCGCCGGACGAGCCGGGTGAGGCGCTCATCGAGGCGGTGAATCGGCGAGGCCGACCGGTCACGGTGCGGGTCACCTGCACCGGTTTCCGCTCGTCCGATGCAGCCGGGGTCGACGGGGCGATGCTGTTGATGGAAGTGCAGTCTTAAGGCGCGTCTGGCCGGGCGATCTCGTCGGCCGCGGCCGCATCGTGCGCGGCGGCGGTGTCATCGGTCGTGGCGGTCGTTTCATGCTCGGCGGCGGCATCGCGGTGGCGGGCGGCGGCGTCCACATGCGCCGCACTGTCGCCGTCGCCGGCGTGCACCGCGGCCTGCTCGTGGACCGCGGCCGCGCGCAGATGCGCTGCGGCAGCCGTCCGGTGCTTCTGAGCGGCCGACTGGTGCGCTTGGTCCGCCCGGTGCAGCGATTCGGCGGCGCGCTGCTGGGCCCGTTGGGCGGTCTCCGCGGTGACCGGGGCACCGGCCGCCAACTGCGCGCGGCGCTGCTGGAGTTCCTCGGCGCGGGTGCGGGCCCGAGCGGCCCGCGATGCGGGTGACTGTGGGTCGAGTTCCGGTTCGGGGCTCACCGCCGGGCCCCGTCCGGCGCCTCAGAGCGAGGATGCCCGCGACCGATGCGGCAGATGCCGTCAAGCCGAATCCTCATCCCACCCCCTGACATCGGCGACGTGTCCTCAGGTTACGCCGCTGCGCCGCGGGGTACGCAGAACACACCGAAGCCCACGGCACGGCGAGAGGTGAAGGTGTGATGGAGCGAGCAAACGCCAAACACGGGCCGCGTGACGACGACGCGCTCAAGAAGGAGATGCGCGGCACCCTGCAGGGCAACCGGCCCAGCCGCGTCGAGGAGTGGCGCGATCCGGAGCCGCCGGCCGACGACGACCCCGACGTCCCGGCGGCCGGGCCCGGCGGAGGGGGTTCCTGATGGGCTTCCCGCAGCAGCAGCAGACACCGCCGGGGTCGCAGGCCCGGATGGACCCGACACCCGATTGCGGGGAGGACAGTTACCGCGGGTCGGGCAAGCTCACCGGCAAACGAGCGATCATCACCGGCGGCGACAGCGGGATCGGGCGTGCGGTGGCGATCGCGTTCGCCCGCGAGGGCGCCGATCTAGTGATCGCCTACCTCGACGAAGACGACGACGCCCGGGCGGTGGCCGCGCTCGTCGAAGACGTCGGCCGCACCTGCGTGCTGGTGCGCGGCGACCTGTCCGACCCGGCGCACTGCCGCCATGTGGTCGACCGCGCGGTCGCCGAACTCGGCGGCATCGACGTGCTGGTCAGCAATGCCGCGTTTCAGATGACCCGCAAAACGCTCGACGAGATCAGCGAGCTGGAGTGGGACTACACCTTTCGGCTCAACGTCGGCGCTTACTTTTCGCTGGTGAAGGCGGCGGTGCCGCATCTGGGCCCCGGCTCGTCGATCATCGGCAGTTCGTCGGTCAACTCCGACGCACCCAACCCGACTCTGGCGCCGTACGCCGCGACCAAGGCCGCGATCGCCAACTTCTCGGCCAGCCTCGCCCAGCTGCTCGGTCCGCAGGGCATCCGGGTCAACAGCGTGGCCCCGGGCCCGATCTGGACGCCGCTGATCCCGTCCACCCTGCCCACCGACGCGGTGGAGACGTTCGGGGATGACGTGCCGCTGGGACGCGCGGGCCAGCCGGCGGAGCTGGCGCCGGTCTATGTGCTGTTGGCCTCCGATGAGGCCGGCTATGTCTCCGGCGCGCGGGTCGCGGTCACCGGCGGTCGGCCGATCCTGTGACGGTCAGCCGGAACTCGCTGACGCCTCGGTAGCCTGAACCGGCTGTCCGCCACGAGGATTCACGCCGCCAAGCGGGCGGTACAGCAGGGTTTTGTCGGTGATCCGGCGGTAGACGCGCAGCGTGTCATCGGTGATGCGGTCCCAGGCGTAGCGAGCCTTGGCCCGGTCCCGGCCGGAGGCGCCGAGGCTGTCCCGGAGGAACGCATCCCGCAGGATAGTGTTGATCGCGCCGGCACAGTCGCGCGGTTTCTTCGGCGGGACCAACAGGCCGGTGATGTCGTGCACCACGGTGTCGAGCATCCCGCCGACCGCGGTCGCCACCACCGGCACTCCGCAGGCCATCGCCTCCAGCGGCACGATGCCGAACGGCTCGTACCAGGGGGTGCAGGCGACGACATCGGCCGAGCGCAGCAGCGCCGGCATGTCCTCGTGGGCGACCGCGCCGAGCAGCCGAACCCGGTCGCCCACCCTGAGCTCGTCGGCCAGCCGCCGTAATCGGCACGCTTCGTCGTCGTTTGCCAACTCGGCGGCTGCGGGCCCGCCGGCGATCACCAATTCGGCGCTCGGTATGGCGGGTAGCGCTTCGATGAGCGTGGCGAAGCCCTTGCGGGGCACGAACCGGCCGACCGAGACGATGCGGCGGCGATCGGAGCGGTCCGACCGTGGCCCGTCCGGGGAGAACAGGTCCAGGTCTACGCCGCACGGCACCACCGAGATGCGGGTGCGGTCGCGTCCCATCCGCCGCAGCTCGAACACCTCGTCGGTGCAGCTGGCGGTCACCCAAGCCGCCTCGCGGGCGACGAGCGTTTCCAGTCGCAACCGGTCCGGTGGACTGGTGTCGTCGACACCCTGGTGGCGTTGCTTGACCACGCCGAGGGCGTGGAAGGTCTGCACGGCCGGAATCCGGTTGCGGCGCGCGGCCAACTGGGTCGCGATCCCCGACATCCAGAAGTGTGCGTGCGCCACGTCGGGGCGTTCGCGCGTCCATTCGGCGTCCAGGTAGCGGCCGAACCGCCCCATGTATTGCAGCAGTTCATCTTTGGGTAGCGGTTCGGCTGGACCGGCGTCCACATGCACCACGGTGTAGCCGTCCGGGGTGGTCACCCGCTCCGGCAGGCTGGGCTCGTCCCGGCGGGTGAACACCTCCACCTCGTGGCCCTGCCGGGCCAGCCCCGACGACAACGCCGCGACGTGAACGTTCTGCCCTCCCGCGTCGGCTCCCCCCAGCGCGGCCGCCAGCGGACTGGCGTGCTCGGACACCATCGCGATCTTCATGGCGATCCTCTCCTTGCTGTCTCCCTCGAGGTCGGTGGGCGGGTCATGCGCACTGCGCCTCGATCAGGTGTTCCCAGGCGTGCAGGAACCGGTCCAGCCCGTACTGTTTTCGGGCGTGCTCGCGGGCCGCCGCACCGGCCGCCCGGGCGTGGTCGGGGTCGGCGACGAGCTCCTCCAGCGCCCGACCCAGCACCGCCGGGTCGGCGCTGACCACTCCGGCGTCACGCGGGACGACCAGCGGCGCCATGGTGGCGGCGACCGCCACCACCGGCATACCCAGGTACATCGCCTCCAGCAGCGACAGGCCCAGCGAGGTCCAGCGGGCTGTGTGTAGGTAGACCCGGCGTCGGGCGAGTTCGTCCCAGAGCGCCGGGCCGGGCCGGTCGCCGTGGCCCACGACGCCGGGTCGCAGCCGCTCGGGGTGGTTCAGCTCTTCGGTGCCCATTCCCCACACCTCGATGGGCACGCTCCTCCCGAATTCGACCAGTAGGTCGGTGCCGACCGTGCGCCCGCGACGAACCGGCTCGTTGATCGTCACCGCCGCGGCGGCGATCTCGCCGGTGTAGCGCGGACCGGGGTCGGCGATGCCGTGATCGATCACCGTGGTCGGGGCACGGCCGTTGTCCCACATCAGCCGGTTGAAGTCGGTGACGTGGACGATCGTGATGTCGCTGCGCCCGGCCATCGGGTGGCTGCTGTCGACCGCGTAGGGCCGCGGCGTGTTGTGCTCGACGTACACCGCCGGGATCTCGGTGCCCAGGCGCCGGCCCAGCCAGCACTGCGCCAGCTCCAGTTCACCGGGCCGTTGGAGTATCACCAGGTCGACGTCGGAGGCGCCCAATGCCTCCGGCGCGACCTCGGTCGCGTTCGGCCAATCCCGGCCGCACAGACCACGGCCGTCCTCGTCGCCGGCTTCGGTGACCGGGATCAGGTACCGGTGCCGGCCGGCGACGAAAGCCTGCGTCCACGAGCCGTGGATGTGCCACAGCAAAATGGAGCGCTGCGGCGGTTGCCGATCCGGCGTTGTCATACGCAGTCGATACCCGGAGAAGTGGTCACTAAACGCTGCCGGCGAATCCTCCACGTACCGGGAAAAGCCCGGGACCTTCGCCCGACCGACGATCAGGCACCGACCACCGCGCCGTTGTCGCTCACGATGGCGATGTCCGGGTTGCTGCCACGGCCAGCGAAGCGGCTCCGGGCCGGAGTCCGGGTAAGGGTTCGTTGAGAAGAATGATCGACCGTTACCGAACCGTTGTCATTGCGGCGCCAGTGGAGTAACGTCGCCCACAGGTTGAGTTCACAGCCACCGGGAACCCGTCGAGGGCGTGCCGGGGAGGTGGAACTCCCCGGGGTATTCAATTCACGCATCGCTCTCGGCACGGTCCACAGAACGAATATGTCGACTGATGGAGCGATGGACATGACTGTGAAGCGTACTGCGGCCATCATTGAACCGGTGGCCGCCGATTTCCCGCCGAAGATCTGGGAAAGTCATACCGCACACTTCGAAGCGCGTTGGGACGGCACCGGTCTGGTGTTGGCCGTGCACGGCGAGATCGACGCCGCGAACGCCGCCGAGATCACCCAATGCGTGCGTGACGGCGTGGCGGACTGCCAGTGGGTGGTGTTGGATCTCGAGGGGGTGGAGTTCATGGGGACCGCGGGTTTCGCGGCCCTGCACGACATCGACACCGACCTCGTCGACGGCGTGTCGTGGGCGCTGGTGCCCAGCGCTGCCGTGTCGCGGTTGTTGCGCATCTGCGACCCGCACGGGACCCTGCCGAGCCAGCAGTCGGTGGCCGAGGCACTGGCCTACGTCCGGGACACCCGGGTGCTGCGACTGCTGGGCTGACCCTACGGCCGGCCCGTTGGCCCGGCTCCGCAGATCAGGGCATCTGGTCGCGGAGCCGGGCCAATGACTTTGCCAGCAACCGCGATACGTGCATCTGCGACACCCCGACCCGTTCGGCGATCTGGGTCTGGGTCATCGACTCGAAGAACCTCAAGATCAACACCGTTCGCTCTCGCTCAGGTAGCGCGTCGAGCAACGGCCGGAGGGTCTCGCGGTTCTCGATGCGCTCCATGCCGGCGTCCACCGAGCCCAGCGTGTCAGAGATCGCGCGGACGTCCTCATCACCGCCGCTGCTGCTGCCGCTGTCGATCGACAGCGTGTTGTAGGAACTACCGGCGACCAGGCCCTCAACGACCTCGGCGCGGCTGACCTCCATCTCCGCCGCCAACTCGGAGGGGGTCGGTGCCCGTCCCATCCGTTGGGACAGTTCGGCGGTGGCCGCACCGAGCCGCAGATGCATCTCCTTGAGGCGGCGCGGGACCTTCACCGACCAGCTGTTGTCGCGGAAGTGGCGGCGGACCTCACCCATGATGGTCGGCACCGCGAACGAGACGAAGTCCGAACCGGTTTCGACGTCGAAGCGCAGCACGGCGTTCACCAGTCCGACCCGGGCCACCTGCACGAGGTCGTCGCGCGCCTCGCCGCGCCCGTCGAAGCGCCGGGCGATGTGATCGGCCAGCGGCAGGCACCGTTCAACGATCATGTCCCGCTGCGTTCGGTACTCGGTCGTATCGGCGGGCAATGAAGCCAATTCCACGAACATCGCGGGAACGTCGGCGTACTCCGAACTCGACCGCGATGCCCGATCGGCACCGGATGCCATCAGCTGGTCTCCGCCCGACGTTTGGTCAGCGCGATGCCGACGAGCTGCCCGTCGACGCCGGGCTCCTCACCGCCGCGGAAGGTGCGGACGTCGTCGACCAAGGCGGTCAGCACATGCCAGCCGAAGCTTCCCGGCCCCACCACGTCGGTCGGCTCCGCGCAGGCCACGCACAATTCGATCCGCAACTCCCGTTCGCCGGGGCTGACCACCGTCACCAGGGTCGCGCCGACGCCGGCGACCCGGATCAGCTGCGTGCAGGCCTCGTCGACCGCCAGCCGCAGGTCGGCGACGCTGTCGAGGTCGAAATCCTCCAGGGCGCCGACGGCGCCGGCCAGGGTGCGCACCACCGCGACGTTGTCGACCCGGGCCGCCACGCGCAACTCGATGGACCGGTCGGTGCGCTCGTCTCGGGTCGCCTGGATCCTGGTGTTCGTCACGAGTTGCCCTCCCGGCCGTTGATCTCCTCGGGGTTACCGCCGCGACATTATCGCCCTGCGCGATCGCTCCGCGTGGCGCTTTCCGACGCCGCCGGATTGATACCCATTTGTCCCAGCCGTTAACCCCCGCCTCGACGATTCGATGTTTAGACCGATCCCGCAGCGGGCACTCCGGTGTGCGGGTCGGGAAGATTCAGCGCGGAAAGGAGAAGGAGATGCCGAACTCGTCGATCAAGGACGAGCGTCTCTACCAGGATCTGCGCGACAAGGGCGACTCGAAGGAGAAAGCCGCCCGCATCGCGAACGCCGCCGCCGCGAGTGGCCGCTCGAAAGTCGGTAAACGCGGCGGACGTTCGGGGTCCTACCAGGATTGGACCGTCCCTGAGCTCAAAAAGCGGGCAAAAGAGCTTGGCATGTCCGGCTATTCGAAGCTGACGAAAAGCAAGCTCATCGCGAAACTGCGAAACCACTAGCAGCACTGGGAAGGTGGACACATGACTGACAAGAACGCCGCCGAAGAAGCCATCAAGGGCGTCGTCGAGGACGCCAAGGGCAAGGCCAAGGAGGCCGTCGGTACGGTGACCGGCCGCGACGACATGATCCGCGAGGGCAAGGCTCAGCAGGACAAGGCCGAATCCGAGCGCGACGCCGCCAAGAAGGAAGCGGAGGCCGAGAAGTCCCGCGCCGAGGCGAAGGTCGACGAGCAGCGCCAGAAGGCCAGCCAGGACCCCGACAGCTGATCCGGTCCCGCGGGCTCTGCCCGGCCGGATTCTCTCAACCTGTTACCGCGAGAAGGGCTCAGCCGCTACGGCTGGGCCCTTTTCCCTTTCCCGCAACCGTCTCGGCCCTCAATCGAACAGCGCCGGCCCCGCGATCGGCGCGCCGGACATGAGCAGGATCGCGAAGCAGAGCATCAGCAGGAACCACCCGGCGCCCTGCCAACCCCACCACTGCTCACCCGCGCGGTAGCGCCGGTAGGTCCGCACGAACGCCCGCATCGCACCGGCGAACAGGATCACCGGGGACGCCAGCGCGAGCGCCGCGCGCTGCGGCACCCCGCAGGCCGCACCGCCCATCGCGCCGCTGTCGCAGCCGCTGGCCCACCACCCCGCGACGAGCAGCACCGCCACCCCGACCACCGTGACCAGCAACGCGAATCGCGCGGCCACCCCGACGGTGGGATCGTTCCGCAGCACCGGTCGACGCCGCCTGGGCTCCCCGTTCGTCAGCGGGGTCTGATCGGACACGGATATCCCCTTCCGTCGGCGGCGGTGCAGCGTCTCTTGAGCCTATGCGTTCACTGCGCCGGGCGGGGCGGGTCGGTCAGGCCGGTACGGCCTCGGTGCGCCGATCCCAGGCCCGGTGCTTGGCCAGCACGGTGGCGAACGCGTCGAAGAACGGCTCAGCGAGGTCGGCCGCGGCTGCGGCGGTGCTCACCACGCCGTGCGCCTCGACCACGTCGGTGTCCTCGGCGAGACGCTCACCGAAGTCCATCCGCCGCAACAGGTCTACCCCGGCGCCAAAGGCTCCCACCGCCTTGAGGTGTTTGTATGCCTCGGTGATGAAATGCAGTGCGTAGCCGTCGCCGCTCAGGGTGGCGATCGAGTCCGCTCCGCAGGGCACCACCACCGCGTCGTAGAGCACCGAGGCCATCGTGTTGATCGCCCGGTCCACCGGCAGTTCGCCGCCGGATCCGCCGGCGAGGGTGCCGCCCGCGGTCGGAGCCAGCACCTCGGCCACGGCGCCGCGTTCGGCCATCGCCTCGATGAACCGGCGAGTGCCCTCCACGTCGACGCCGTCGGCTGCCAGCACCGCGATCTTGCGGGTCTCGATGCCGCCGCTGCCGGTACCCACCTGCGACAGCGCCGGTGACGGCGCCATCGTGTCGTCGACGGGACGTTCCTCGGGTTCGGGCAGCCCGAGCAGCGCCGCGACCCGGGCGGCCATCGAATGGTCGATGAGATTGATCTGTTCGACGACCGCGGCGCGGATCTCCTCGGCGCGCACCTTGCCCAACTCGAAGCCGTATGCGGCCACGATGTGCTCCTGTTCCACCGGCGTCATGCTCTTCCAGAACATCCGGGCCTGGCTGTAGTGGTCTTGGAAGCTGTCCGCACGTTTGCGGATCGCGTGGCCGTCGATCTTCTGGGTGTAGTGCCGGAACACGTCCGGGTCGCCGGCGGCGCCCATCGCCGGGCAGCCCCCGCCGATGGAGTTCTGGTAGTAGCTCGACCGGCCTTTCGGGATGGTGATCTGGCCGTAGCCGTCGTGCTGGTTGTTGCGGACCTCGGCGATCGGGCGGTTGATCGGCAGTTGCGCGAAGTTGGGCCCGCCCAACCGGATCAGCTGGGTGTCCAGGTAGGAGAAGTTGCGGAACTGCAGCAGCGGATCGTTGGTGAAGTCGATGCCGGGCACCACGTTGGCCGGGCAGAACGCGACCTGCTCGGTCTCGGCGAAGAAGTTGTCCGGGTTGCGGTTGAGGACCATCTTGCCGACCGGCTGCACCGGCACCTGCTCCTCGGGGATGATCTTCGTGGCGTCGAGCAGGTCGAAATCGAAGTCGAATTCCTTGCTCTCCGGCACCAACTGCACCCCGAGCTCCCACTCCGGGTACTGGCCGGCCTCGATGGCGTCCCACAGATCGCGACGGTTGAAGTCGGGATCCTTGCCGGCCACCTTCTGGCACTCGTCCCAGATCAGCGAGTGCACACCCAGTTTGGGCGTCCAGTGGAACTTGACGAACGTGCCTTCGCCGTCGGCGTTGACGAACCGGAACGTGTTGACCCCGAAGCCCTGCATCATCCGGTAGCTGCGCGGCAGCGACCGGTCCGACATCAGCCACATGATGGTGTGCAGCGTTTCCGGTTGCAGCGCCACGAAGTCCCAGAGTGTGTCGTGCGCGGACTGCGCCTGCGGGATCTCGTTGTCCGGTTCGGGTTTGACCGCATGGACGAAGTCGGGGAACTTGATGCCGTCCTGGATGAAGAAGACCGGGAAGTTGTTGCCGACCAGGTCGTAGTTGCCCTGTTCGGTGTAGAACTTGGTGGCGAACCCGCGTACGTCGCGCACGGTGTCCGCCGATCCCCGGAAGCCGGCGACGGTGGAGAACCGGACGAACACCGGGGTCTGCTTGCCGGGTGTGGTCAGGAACTTCGCCGCGGTGTAGGGCGCCAGCCAGTCGTCGTAGGTCTCGAAGTACCCGTAGGCGCCGGCGCCGCGGGCGTGCACCACCCGCTCAGGGATGCGCTCGTGGTCGAAGTGGGTGATCTTCTCGCGGGCGTGGAAATCATCGAGGAGCGTCGGCCCCCGCTCCCCCGCGCTCAACGCGTCGTCGGTGTGGTCGACGCGAACACCCTGCTGGGTGGTCAGATATCCCGACTCCCGGTCGACCCGGTAGTCGTCCAACTGCTGCTGTTTGCGATCCACGGCCGCTCCTTCCGGATAGGGGTCTGACGGCCGGGTACCCGCGCGCACCGGCGGCAAACGACGCACCGGAGTCGGTTTGGCCGGCCGTCCGCAGGGCAATAGCCATGGGATGACGAAGCCGATGCCGCCGAGCGGAGAACGTCGCTGATGCGCGCCGTGACCTGGCAGGGACCCCGCAACGTCGAGGTGAACACCGTTCCCGATCCGGTGATCGAGGAACCCACCGATGCGATCATCGAGGTGACCACCACCAACATCTGCGGGTCCGACCTGCATCTCTACGAGGTACTGGGTCCCTTCATGGCGGCCGGCGACATCATGGGCCACGAACCGATCGGCGTGGTCCGCGAGGTCGGCCGGGAGGTGACCAATCTTCGCGCCGGCGACCGGGTGGTGATCCCGTTCCAGATCTCCTGCGGTCACTGCGTGATGTGCCGGGACCGGTTGACCACCCAATGCGAGACGACGCAGGTGCACGAGTACGGCACCGGAGCTGCCCTGTTCGGCTACTCCAAGCTCTACGGCCAGATCCCCGGCGCCCAAGCACACTTCCTGCGGGTGCCGCAGGCCCAGTTCACCCACATCCCGGTACCGGACGGGCCGCCGGACAGCCGGTATGTCTACCTCTCCGACGTGTTGCCCACCGCCTGGCAGGCCGTGCAGTACGCGGCGGTTCCACCCGGGGGGTCGGTGACCGTGCTCGGGTTGGGCCCGATCGGTGACATGGCCGCGCGCATCGCCGGCCACCTGGGATTCCGGGTGATCGGCGTCGATCTGGTGGCCGAGCGGCTGGCGCGGGCCAGCGCCCGCGGGATCGAAATCATCGACGCCACCGACCAACCCGAGGTCGGCGACGCGGTCCGGGAGCTCACCGACGGCCGCGGCACCGACGCGGTCATCGACGCGGTCGGGATGGAGGCGCACGGGTCGTCCGCCGCCCAAGCGGTGCAGCGACTGACCGCGCTGCTGCCCCGGCTGCTGTCGCGACCACTGATCCAGAACGCCGGTATCGACCGACTGGCCGCGCTGTACACCGCGATCGATGCGGTACGCCGCGGCGGCACCATCTCCCTGATCGGTGTCTACGGCGGCAAACTGGACCCGCTGCCGTTGTTCACCTTGTTCGACAAACAGATCCAGCTGCGGATGGGGCAGGCCAACGTCAAGCCCTGGGTCGACGACATCCTGCCCCTGCTCACCGACGACGACCCGTTGGGCGTGGACACCTTCGCGACCCACGAGCTGCCGCTGGAGGACGCCGCACACGGGTACCGGATCTTCCAGGAGAAGCGCGACGGCGCGGTCAAGGTGCTGCTGAAGCCCTGAGTGCCGGCTCGAACCCTGGGTTAACCCGCGCCGGGCAGGGTAACCAGCGGGTACCGGGCGAAGGGAGCATGGTCGATGTCGGTGGACGTATTGGTGCTCACCGGTGCCGCCGATCCGGCATCGGTGGTGCCGGCGTTGCCGGTCGTCGCCGACCGGCTACGGCACGCCCCGCTGTCCGATCCGCCACCACCGCGGGGTGGTGACGCCGACGTGGTGGTCATCGACGGGCGCACCGACCTCGCCGCGGCGCGACACGCCTGCCGGGTGATGGCGAACGCAGCCCCGCAGATCGCGGTGGTGGCGGTGCTGGCGCCCGAGGATCTGGTGGCCGTGGATCTGGATTGGCAGCTCGACGACGTGCTTTTGGAGTCCTGTGGCACCGCGGAGTTGCACACCCGGCTGCGGCTGGCGATCTCACGGCAGCAGGTGTCGGTCGACAGCACCCTGCGGCTCGGTGAACTCACCGTGCACCCGGCCGGCTACTCGGCCAGTTTGGCCGGCCGGGAATTGCATCTGACCATCACCGAGTTCAAGCTGCTGATTTTCCTGGTCGAACACGCCGGCCAGGCCGTGACCCGCAGCCGGCTGATGAACGCGGTCTGGGGGCACTGCGGCAGCCGCCGCACCGTGGACGTCCATGTGCAGCGGCTGCGCGCCAAGCTCGGCTGCGACCACGAACACCTCGTCGAAACCGTCCGCGGGGTCGGCTATCGCGCCGTCGCGTCAGCGCCGGTATCAGCCGGCCGGCGCGCGCCGGTCGCGGTGCTGCCCTGATCGGTCCACGCCGTCTGGGTCCACGCCATCGACTCTGCGCTGACCACGGTGTTGTGCGGGAAGCGCTCGTGGTCAGCGCAGAATCGAGCAGGCCGGTGCCGAACCGCGATCAGTTACCGAAGTTCGGCGCCGCGATCACCGGCTCGTTGGGCGCCGGCGCCGCGGGCACCCCGTTGATGCGGGCGGCGGCGAAGTCCGCGCCTTGGTTGATCACCGCCGGGTTGTTGGCGTAGCTGTTGTGCGCACTGAAGTCCAGGCCCAGGGAGCAGACGGCGTCCTCGGGCACGCACAGCTTCAACGTCTTGTCCTGGTAGAGCGGCCCGATGGCCACCGGAGGCTCGTTGAGGAAGTTCATCGCCCGCACGTTGGGCATCGAGTAGAGCACCACCGCGGCCACGTTCTCGGCGACCGCCGGGTCCAGCGGTTTGGGCACCGTCGCCGGGTCCACCCCGTCGGGCACCACCTCGGAGGTGACGAATCCCATCACCGCCGCACCCTGGGAGTAGCCGCCGAGCACCATCTTGGTGTTCGGGCAGGTGTTGGCGGTATTGACGATGTGGGCGCCGGCGTCGCGGATGCCGTCGACCCCGGTGGCCCACTGGTCGGTGGCCGGGTAGTTGACCGCGTAGACGTCCATCGACCGGTCACCCAGCCGCGAGCCCAGCGCGTCGATGAAGGCCTGCCCGGTCGGCCCCGGCCCGGCAGGTTCACCGGTGCCGCGGGCGAACACGACCTCCACGTCGGGGCACTGCGCCGCGGCGGCGGGCGGCGCAGTGGTGGACGAAAGCGCCAGGGCCCCGATGCCGCCGACGGCGAGTGCCGCCGAACCTAAGACCTGCGCGAATAACCGAGTCTGGTGACGTGCTTTCATGACCACAACAATGCCCCCGCTGCCGAAAATCTAAACCCGGTCGCACGACAACTTTAGCGTCCGCGAACCCGCCGGTTGTGCTTTTTGATCGCCTCGACCAGCTCGGGTTTGTTCATCGTCGAGCGGCCGGTGATGTCGAGGCGGCGCGCCACCTCCAGCAGGTGACGTTTACTGGCGTTGGCGTCGACGCCTTCGGCCGAGGGGCCGCTGTTGTGCGGTCCGCCGCCTTCGGCGCGACGGTCCGACGGGCCGCGCTGCTCCTTGGCCTCCCAGTGATCGCCGACCTTCTCGTAACTGTGTTTCAGCGCGGCGTAAGCGACTCGGTGAGCACGGCTCTCGCTGCCGTATTCGTCGAGCGCCGAGTCGTGGGCCTTGGCGAACGTGCGCTGCGCTTTGCGGTCGGAGCGCTGCAGTGTGCTGGGCAACTCGTCGCGTTTGGGTGTGCCGCTCCTGGTGGTCTTGGGCATGGCTCCTCCGTAGTCGGTCAGTCGATTGATGGATCAGTCACTGTGCCGTTCGGCCAGCTTCTGGGCATAGGCGTAGCCGAGTTGCAGGAAGTCCGCCCCGGCCACCGCGCTGAAACCGCCGGCCACCAACCGGGTCAGCCGCGGGGCGAACAGCAGGCCGATGACGAATGCGGTCGCAGCCCACATGTCCAGGCAGAACGGGCAGGTCAACAACTCACCCAGGCTGTGGCGCAGCGGCCCGTCCCGACGGACCTCCTCGTTGACCTCGGCCGGCCCGCCGGTTTCGGCGTAGCGGGCCACCGGCGCCCGCAGCGGACTGGTCACCGCGTCCTTGGACAGCGTGCGGGACAGTTTGTGGGTGCCCACCGTCAACAGCAGCAGGTCCTGGGCCCGCCAGCGCTCCGGCAGTACTCGGCCGGTGGCGGCGGCCAGCACTGCGATGAGGCCCACCAGCGCGGTATAGACGCCGAGCACGACGGCATAACCGCCCAGCGGGCGTGGCTGATCGCCGCGGTAGGCATCGGCTTCCGCCTTGGCTTTACCGACGAGGGCGTCGGGCAGCGGGGTGTTCTCCTGCACAGCACGACGTCTACCCGCAACCAGTGCGCGGCAATCACGGCCGCACGTTTGATCGCCGCGCACCCCGGCAACCCGATCCGGTATGGACGCTGAACGCTTGCGATCGCTGCTGGCCGGGAAGCGGCCCTTCGCATCGATCTATTTCGAGGATTCGCACGACACCGAGGACGCCGCGACGCAACTGGAGCTGAGGTGGCGGGCGCTGCGCGACGAACTGGCCGAGCACGACGCCGACGAGACCGTGATCAGCGCTGTCGAGCGCGCCGTGTTCGAGCTGCGCTCGCCGGTCGGAGCCAGCGGGCGCGCGATCATCGCCGACTCCGGGGGTGTGTTGCTCAACGAGCACCTGATCCGGCCGACGCCCCCGACCGTTCGGGTGTCGCCGCTGCCTTATCTGGTTCCGCTGATCACGCACGGCTATGACACGTCGGCGTACCTGCTGGCGGCCGTCGACCATCGCGGCGCCGACCTCACCGTCCACCGCGACGGCAGACTGGCGGCCGAGACGGTCGACGGTGGCGGCTATCCGGTGCACAAGGCCGCCGGCGCGGAGTCCGCCGGCTACAAGGATCCGCAGCCGCGCAGCGAGGAGGCGGCCCGCAAGAACATCCGCGCCGTCGCGGTGCGGGTCACCGAACTCGTCGACGATGCCGGGGCCGACCCGGTCTTCGTGGTCGGCGAGGTTCAGGCCCGCAGCGACCTCATCGCCGAGCTGCCGGACCGGATCGCCGAGCGGGTGGTGGTGCTCGACGTGGGGGCCCGCGACAGCGGCCACGACCTGACCGAGATACAGGATCGGATCGAGGCCGAACTGCTCAAGCGCAGGCTGAACGAGATCGACGCGGTGGTGCAACGGTTCCGTGCCGAGGTCGACCGGCCCGACGGCCTGGCCGCCGAGGGGCTGGCCGCGGTGTGCTCGGCGCTGAACCAGGGTGCGGTGGAGACGCTCATCATCGGGGAGATCGGCGACGCGACCGTGGTCACCGACGCGGAGCTGACGGTCGCTGCCGCCGACCCCGACGTGCTCTCGGCGTATGGCGAACAGCCCGCCCACACGATCCGAGCCGACGAGGCCCTGCCGGTCGGCGCGTTGGCGGTGGGGGCCGGGGTGGTTCGCACCGACGAGCGCATCCACCCGGCCGACGGTGTCGCCGCGGTGCTGCGCTACCCGGTCACAGCAGTGCCGGGCCCGTCCTGACGGCGGACGAGGCCCGGCACCGGGAACTGCGTTGGGGCTAGAACCAATAGCGTCTTCCGGCGACCGGCCGGCCCACCGCACCGAGCAGCCAGAAAACCGCACCGATCACCAACAGGATGATGCCGATCGTCCACAGTGCGGGGATGGCCAGCACGTAGCCGAGGATCAGCAGAATGATGCCGAGCACTATCATGACAACTCCATTTCTCGTTGGACCTCTTGCCAGGACGGCTGCAAAGCACTGGGCTCAGGCAGTCGGCAATCGGTGACCTTTGGATTGACCCCGAAGTAGTTCAACGGCCCGGAAATGATCGTCACGGCGATCGTTCCCGCTGTCGCACAACTTGTCTCGGTGTGCTGCAGATACCCGCGCTGCCAAGTCGCCAGCAATCCGATCAACAGCCACACCAACACGACCACGCCGAGAATCCCACGCATGAGGCTCCCTCCTGCCGGCTGGTGCCAGCGTCAGCCGACCGCTGGCAGCGGCTCGGCCTTGGTGGCACATACCCGGTCTCGCGATTGCCCAAACCTGGTTTCGCGACTCGCGACCCGATTCGCCGTCGCGGCAGGTCCGCCCGCATACGTTCCACCGGAACGGGTACGCACTCCGGTGAGCGCGCCGAAGTCGTCGCCGCCCACGTGAGGAGTGCCCATGGTCGACCGCATCGCCGAACCGTGGGGCGCCCGGACCCCCTACGCGGCCGGGCAGCGGTGGCCGGAGCGGGTCGACGGCTACCTGGCCGACGGCCTCGGCGACGACGACGTCGACCGCTGGGTGCCGTCGGCGGCCATCCTGCACTCCAACGGGGACGGCCTGGACATCGCCGTCAAAGACGACCGCATCGTCGGGGTCCGGGGTCGACGCCACGACCGGGTCAACCACGGCAGGCTCGACCCCAAGGACTTATTCGGCTGGCAGGCCAACAATTCCCGCGACCGGCTCACCGCGCCGCTGATCCGCCGCGGCGGCCGACTGGTGGAGACCGACTGGGAGACCGCGATGGCCGCCGTCGTCGACCGCTCCCGAGAACTCCTCGGCGAGCACGGCCCGGCCGCCATCGGCTTCTACACCTCCGGACAGCTGTTCCTCGAGGAGTACTACACGCTGGGAGTGATCGCCCGGGCAGGGCTGGGCACCAACCACGTCGACGGCAACACCCGGCTGTGCACCGCGACCGCCGAATGGGCGCTGAAGGAGTCCTTCGGCTGCGACGGCCAGCCCGGGTCCTACACCGACGTCGACCACGCCGACGTGATCGCCCTGTTCGGCCACAACGTGGCCGAGACCCAGACCGTGTTGTGGTCGCGCATTCTGGACCGGTTGGCCGGGCCGGATCCGCCGCAGATCGTCTGCGTCGACCCGCGCTCCACTCCGGTCGCCCGCGCCGCCACCGTGCACCTCGCGCCGCTGCCCGGCACCAATGTGGCGTTGATGAACGGCCTGCTGCACGAGGTCATCGCACACGGCTGGATCGATGGCGACTACCTTCGCGCCCACGTCGTCGGCTTCGAGAAACTGGCCGCCACGGTGGCCGACTATCCCGCCGCGCGGGCCGCCGCGATCTGCGGCATCGACGCCGCAGACCTGCGCCGGGCCGCCCGCATCGTCGGCGGGGCCGAACGACTGCTGTCCACCGTGCTGCAGGGGTTTTACCAGTCCCACCAGGCGACCGCCGCGGCGGTGCAGGTCAACAACCTCAACCTGATCCGGGGGATGATCGGCCGGCCGGGCGCGGGAGTGCTGCAGATGAACGGGCAACCCACCGCGCAGAACACCCGTGAGTGCGGCGCCAACGGTGATCTGCCGGGCTTCCGGAACTGGCAGAACGACGAGCATGTCGCCCAACTGGCCCGGCTGTGGAACGTCGACGTCGCCACCATCCCGCACTACTCCGAGCCCACCCACGCCATGCAGATGTTGCGGTTCGCCGAACAGGGCAGCCTGCGGATGCTGTGGGTCAGCGCCACCAACCCGGCGGTGTCGCTGCCCGAATTGCACCGGATCCGCAGCATCCTGCGGCAGGACCGGCTGATGCTGGTGGTGCAGGACATCTTCTTGACCGAGACCGCCGAACTCGCCGACGTGGTGTTGCCTGCGGCGGCCTGGGGGGAGAAGACCGGCACCTTCACCAACGTCGACCGCACCGTGCACATCTCGGACCAGGCGGTCGATCCGCCCGGGCAGGCCCGTGCCGACCTCGACATCTTCCTCGACTACGCCCGCCGGATGGATTTCCGCGACAACGACGGTGCGCCGCTGATCTCCTGGCACGGTCCCGAGTCCGCGTTCGCCGCCTGGCAGCGGTGTAGCGCCGGCCGACCGTGCGACTACACCGGCCTGAGCTATGCCAAACTGCGCCGGTCCGGCGGAATCCAGTGGCCCTGCAACGCCGATCACCCGGACGGCACGGAACGGCTCTACGCCGACGGGCGATTCTTCAGCGAGCCGTCGTACTCGGAGACATACACCAAGGACCTGATCACCGGCGGTGCGGTCGAGCCCACCGAGTACGCCGCGGCGAACCCGGACGGCAAGGCGATGCTGTGGCCGGTCGAGTACCTACCGCCCCACGAACGGCCCCGCGGTGAGAACGGCCTCTGGCTGATCACCGGCCGAACGGTGTATCACTTCCACACCCGCACCAAAACCGGCCGGACCCCTCAGCTCAACGCGGCCGCACCGGAGGTGTGGGTGGAGTTGTCGCGCTCCGACGCCGACCGGCTGGGAATCGCCGAGGGCGACGTCGTCGAACTGGCCTCCCCGCGCGGGACGGTGACCGCGCCCGCCCGCATCACCGACATCCGCGCGGGGGTGGCATTTCTGCCGTTTCACTACGGCTACTGGGACTGTTCCGCCGCCGGCCGGCACCGGGCCGCCAACGAACTCACGGTCACCGACTGGGATCCGGTGTCCAAGCAACCGCTGTTCAAAACCTCAGCGGTGCGCCTGCGGCGAAAGGACGGCGGAACATGACCAAGCTGGCCGAACTGATCCGGCGGCAGTACCGATCCGAGGCAGCGTTGGCCCGCCGGTTGCGTCGCGTCGGGCAACGCCATCAGGCCGACCACGACGTCTATCACCTCTGCGGCGATCTGGCCGCCTGGTCGGAGAGCCACCTGCGTCTGCTGGCCGCGGTCGGCGAACAGCACGGCCTGCGGCTCGACGCGGCTCCACCGCGGACCCACCGGGCCACGGCGTGGCTGCGCACCGCCGACAGCCGACTCCTGGGGCGCAGACCCGAGCCCAGCCTGCTGCTGCTCGCTGAACTGGTCGCCCTCTACCGGCAGGCCGCGACGGTGTCGTTGCAATGGGATCTGGTCGCGCAGGGCGCGCAGGCGACCCGGGACGAGGAGCTGTTGACGGTCGCCTCCCGCTGCCACCCGCACACCCTGCGACAGATGCGCTGGGTGGACACGATGGCCAAGGAGCTGTCTCCGCAGGCTCTGGCGGGCTGAGCGGGGCTGAGCCGATTCACCCGGCGCAGATTTCACCCGGTGTTGAACACCACCGCCAGCGCGGCGAGGTCGGCGACCAGAAGCGCCCAGCCCAGGATCGGCACCACGATCCCCCACCGCTTCGCCGCGGTGACGAAGGAGACCAGGATGGTCGCGGCCGACACCACCACCGGCGCGTAGAACAACACGTTGAACAGGAACCCGTTGCGGCCCAGCTCCGGGCACTCGGTGGTGCTGCACGCCGCCACGCTCAGCACCGCCCCGGTGGCGATGAGCATCACCAGCGCCGCCCCGGGAACCGTCAGCACGGCCAACACCCAGTTGAGCCACGCCGGGAGTCCGCGTCCGCCCTGCCGCGGGGCGGTCTCGCTGCTCGACACGGTCATCAGATGGCCTCCCATCCCCGGTCCGCCGTTCCACCGGCGCGGATGGTGCCAGGCTACCCGGCGCCCACCGGCGCGAAACCCCGCTGGGGGTGCGGGCGTCGGCCACCGTTGGCACGATGACCGGGTGACCGCCGACCGCTCAGACGCCCTGGGCCGGTTCAGCGCGCTGACCCGGGAATGGTTCACCGGCACGTTTCCGGCCCCCACCGCCGCCCAACAGCAGGCCTGGTCGGCGATCGCCGACGGTCACCACGTGCTGGTGGTCGCGCCCACCGGGTCGGGTAAGACCCTGGCAGCGTTCCTGTGGGCGCTCGACCGGTTGGCCGCCGACGCCACGGGCAGCGGCACCCGGGTGCTGTACGTCTCGCCGTTGAAGGCGCTGGCCGTCGACGTGGAGCGCAACCTGCGGGCCCCGCTGTCGGGGATCGGCCGGGTCGCCGAGCGCCGCGGCGTGCCCGCGCCACGACTCCGGGTCGGGGTGCGCTCCGGGGACACCCCGGCGGCGCAACGGCGTCGGCTGGTCACCGACCCGCCCGACATCCTGATCACCACGCCCGAATCGCTGTTCCTGATGTTGACGTCGTCGGCCCGCTCGGCGTTGACCGATGTGCAGACGGTGATCGTCGACGAGGTCCACGCGGTGGCCGGAACCAAACGTGGCAGCCACCTGGCGCTGTCGCTGGAACGCCTCGACGCCATGCTGCAACGACCCGCCCAGCGCATCGGGCTGTCGGCCACCGTGCGGCCCGCCGAGGAGGTGGCCCGGTTCCTCTCCGGCGCGGCGCCGACCCGCATCGTCGCACCACCGGCGGCCAAGACCTTCGAGTTGAGCGTGCAGGTCCCGGTGCCGGACATGGCCGGCCCGGACGGCAACACCGTCTGGCCGGAGGTCGAAACCCGTGTCGTGGACCTCATCGAGGCGCACCGTTCCACGATCGTGTTCGCCAACTCCCGCCGGCTGGCCGAACGCCTCACCGCCCGGATCAACGAGATCCACGCCGAACGCCGCGGCGACGCCGCACCGCCGACAGCCAACCCGCAGGTAGCCGGCGGCGCCCCGGCTCAGCTGATGGGAAGCGGTCAAAGCTTCGGCGCCCCAACGATACTGGCCCGCACCCACCACGGCTCGGTGAGCAAGGAAGCCCGCGCCGAAGTCGAGGAAGACCTCAAGTCGGGGCGGTTACCCGCGGTGGTGGCCACCTCCAGCCTGGAGTTGGGCATCGACATGGGTGCGGTCGACCTGGTGATCCAGATCGAGGCGCCGCCCTCGGTGGCCAGCGGCCTGCAACGCATCGGGCGGGCCGGGCACCAGGTGGGCGAGGTGTCGGTCGGGGTGCTCATCCCCAAGCACCGGACCGACCTGATCGGCTGCGCGGTGGCCACCGAGCGGATGCGCACCGGTGCGATCGAAAGCCTGCAGGTGCCGCGTAACCCGTTGGACATCCTGGCTCAACACACCGTCGCCGCGGCCGCGCTGGAACCGGTCGACGTCGACGCCTGGTTCGACACCGTGCGCCGGTCCGCCCCGTTCGCCACCCTGCCGCGCAGCGCGTTCGAGGCGACCTTGGACCTGCTGTCCGGCAAGTACCCGTCCACCGACTTCGCCGAACTGCGCCCGCGCCTGATCTACGACCGCGAGGCCGGCACCCTGACCGGACGCCCCGGCGCGCAACGGCTCGCGGTCACCTCCGGGGGATCCATCCCCGACCGGGGCCAGTTCAGCGTGTATCTGGCCAGCGATCCCGAAAAGCCTTCACGCGTCGGCGAACTCGATGAAGAGATGGTCTACGAATCCCGTCCCGGCGACGTCATCGCACTCGGTGCGACCAGCTGGCGGATCACCGAGATCACCCACGACCGCGTGCTGGTGATCCCGGCCGCCGGCCAGCCCGGCCGGCTGCCGTTCTGGCGCGGGGACAACGTCGGCCGTCCCGCCGAACTGGGCGCTGCCGTCGGGAGATTCACCGGCGAACTCGCCGGGCTTGACCAAGCAGCCTTCGACATCCGCTGCGACGGCCTGGGTTTGGACGGCTACGCCCGCGAGAACCTGCGGCGGTTGCTCGACGACCAGCGGGCCGCTACCGGGGTCGTCCCCACCGACGCCACCCTGGTGGTGGAGCGGTTCCGCGATGAGCTCGGTGACTGGCGGGTGGTGCTGCACTCGCCGTACGGCCTGCGGGTGCACGGCCCGCTTGCGCTGGCGGTGGGCCTGCGGCTGCGGGAGCGCTACGGCGTCGAGGAGAAACCCACCGCCTCCGACGACGGGATCGTCGTCCACCTGCCCGACACGCTGACCGAGGGCGACGGCGGCGCGGAACCGGGTGCGGAGCTGTTCGTCTTCGACGCCGATGAGATCGAGGCGATCGTCACCGCCGAGATCGGCGGGTCGGCGCTGTTCGCATCCCGGTTCCGCGAATGCGCCGCCCGGGCGCTGCTGTTGCCGCGCCGACAACCCGGGCGGCGTTCACCGCTGTGGCAGCAACGTCGGCGCGCCGCCCAGTTGCTCGACGTGGCACGGCACTACCCGGATTTCCCGATCGTGCTGGAGGCGATCCGCGAAGCGCTGCAGGACGTCTACGACGTTCCCGCGCTGGTCGAGTTGATGGCCGCCGTCGGCCAGCGCCGGGTACGGCTGGTCGAGGTGGTCACCGGGACACCGTCCCCGTTCGCGGCGTCGCTGATGTTCGGCTACGTGGGTGCGTTCATCTACGAGGGCGACCGGCCACTGGCCGAACGGCGGGCCGCCGCGCTCACCCTCGACCCGAAGTTGCTGGCCGAGCTGCTCGGCCGGGTCGAGCTGCGTGAGCTGCTCGACCCCGAGGTGATCGCCGCCACCGGTCGTCAGCTGCAGCATCTGACCCCGGAGAAGGCGGTCCGCGACACCGAGGGCGTCGCCGACCTGCTGCGGCTGCTCGGCCCGCTGACCGGCGCGGAGATCGCCGAGCGGGCCGGCGATGCGGAGGTCGACGGTTGGCTCGACGAGTTGACCGCGACCAAACGGGTGCTGCCGGTGGCGTTCGCCGGTGCGTCGTGGTGGGCGGCGATCGAGGACATCGGGCGACTGCGCGACGGCGTCGGGGTGGCGGTGCCGGTCGGCGTACCGGCCGGCTTCACCACGCCCGTCGACGATCCGCTGGCTGAACTCCTCGGCCGCTATGCGCGCACCCGCGGGCCGTTCACCACCGCGGCGGCAGCCGCCCGGTTCGGGCTGGGGCTGCGGGTGGCCGCCGACGTCCTGGGCCGGCTGAGCGCGGACGGCAAGCTGGTGCGCGGCGAGTTCGTCGCCGCGACCGCCGACACCGCCGGCGGCGATCAGTGGTGCGACGCGCAGGTGCTGCGCATCCTGCGCCGACGCTCGCTGGCGGCGCTGCGCGCCCAGGTCGAGCCGGTCTCCACCGCCGCCTACGCCCGGTTCCTGCCCACCTGGCAGCAGTTTGACGACGGCGCGGCAGGCGGCGGCATCGACGCGCTGGCCACGGTCATCGAGCAACTGGCCGGGGTGCCGCTGCCCGCGTCCGCGGTTGAGCCGCTGGTGCTGGCGCCGCGGGTCGCCGGGTACTCCCCCGCCCTGCTCGATGAGCTGCTGGCCTCCGGCGAGATGCTGTGGTCGGGGGCCGGCGCGATCGCCGGCGGGCCGCCCGCCTCGGACGGCTGGGTGGTGTTCCACACCGCCGAGACCGCACCGCTCACCCTGAATCCGCCGGTCGACACCGACCTCACCGACACCCACCGGTCCGTGCTGAACACGCTGGCCGGCGGCGGAGCGTACTTCTTCCGGCAACTCGCCGAGGCGGCGCTACCCGACGCACCCGGACGCGAAGCGCAGCTGAAAACCGTGCTGTGGGAGCTGATCTGGGCCGGCTGGGTCACCGGCGATACGTTCGCCCCGCTGCGCGCGTTGCTCGCCGCAGGGCGGGCTCCGGGCCGCTCGACGCCGGCGCATCGGCAGCGGCGGCGCCCACCGCGGCTCTCCCGTTACAGCGTCGCCGCCGCGACGGCCAGGACGGTCGACCCGACGGTCGCGGGACGCTGGTCGGCGCTGCCGGCCCCCGAACCCGACGCCACGCTGCGGACCCACCACCGCGCCGCGCTGCTGCTGGACCGCCACGGCGTCCTGACCAAGGGGGCGGTGGCCGCCGAGGGGGTGCCGGGTGGGTTCGCCGGCCTCTACCCGGTGCTGACCGGCTTCGAGGAGGCCGGGCGTTGCCAGCGCGGCTATTTCGTGGAATCGCTGGGCGGCGCGCAGTTCGCGGCGGCCTCGACGGTGGACCGGTTGCGGGGCTATCTGGGCGGGGTCGATCCCGAACAGCGCGACTACCGGGCGGTGCTGCTGGCCGCGGCCGACCCGGCGAATCCCTACGGCGCGGCGCTGCCGTGGCCGTCCGGCGCACCGGACGGTTCGGCCGCGCGCCCCGGCCGCAAAGCCGGCGCGCTGGTGGTGCTCGTCGACGGCGACCTGGTGCTGTTCGTCGAGCGGGGCGGCCGTTCGCTGCTGACTTTCGACGCCGATCCGAACGCGCTGCACGCCGCTGCCGGCGCGTTGGCCGACGCGGTGACCGGCGGCCGAGTCGACGGGCTGCTGGTCGAGCGCGTCGACGGCGCCCCGGTGCTGCAACCCGGCGACGCGCCGGCCCCCGCCGCGCTGCTCGACGCCGGGTTCGCCCGCACACCGAAGGGGTTCCGGCTGCGGGGCTGACCCCGCGGCGGCGATGGGGCAGGATTCGCGCATGCGCCCACGACTCTCACGACGTTCCCGGCTCACCCGGATCACCGACGGGATGGCCGACCTCGACGTCGCCGTCTTCGATGCCGTCGCGCACTCCCCGAGCCGGCTGCTCGACACCACGATGCCGGTGTTGACCCGCGCCGCCGACCATTCGAAGCTGTGGCTGGCGCTGGCCGCGCTACTGGCGGCCAGCGGCCGGCCGGCCGCTCAGCGCGGCGCGGCACGCGGGGTGGCGACGCTGGCGGTGACCAGCCTGGTCACCAACCAGCTGGTGAAACGGATCCGGCCGCGGGCCCGCCCGGATATCGCCTCGGTGCCGCTGCTGCGGCGGGCCACCCGGCTGCCCACCTCCAACTCGTTGCCGTCCGGGCACTCCGCCAGCGCGGCCGCGTTCGCGGTGGGAGTCGGCCTGGAGAGCCCGGCGCTGGGGCTGCCGCTGGCCGGCCTGGCCGGGCTGGTCGGGTTGTCGAGGATCGCGACCGGCGCGCACTACCCGGCCGACGTGCTGGCCGGGCTCGGCATCGGGGCGACCGTCGCGGTGGTGGGCGGGCGTCAGGTGCCGCCGATCCCGCCGGACAACACCCCGCGCACCGCACCCCTGCGGGTGGACACGCCCGCCCGGCCCGGCGGGGCCGGGGTGACCCTGGTGGTCAACCCCACATCCGGCAACGGCCGCGGCGCCGACATCGCCGACCTGGTGCGCACCGCCCTGCCCGCGGCCGTCGTCGTCGAACTCGGCGGCGACGACGACCTGAGCGAGGTGCTGGCGGACGCTGCCGAGCGCAGCGAGGTGCTGGCCGTCGCCGGCGGTGACGGGACCGTCGCGGCGGCAGCGGCGGCCGCGATCCGCGCCGACGTGCCCCTGGCGGTGTTCCCCGGCGGCACCTTCAACCACTTCGCCAAGGACATCGGCTGCCACACCGCCGAGACGACCATCCGGGCGATCGCCGAAGGACAGCTGTCCCGGGTGGACGTGGTCAGCGTCAATGACGAGTTGACGATGCTCAACACGTTCAGCGTCGGCGCCTACCCGCGGTTCGTGCGGACCCGGGAACGGTTGGAGAACAAGATCGGCAAACCGCTGGCCGGCGCCTACGCCATGCTGCGGGTACTGCGCGCCGAGTCGGCGTTGCGGATCAACTACGACAACGAGACCTTCCAGACGTCGTTGTTCTTCGTCGGCAACTCCACCTACCTGCCGGCCGGATTCGCCCCCACCACCCGCCACCGGATGGACGACGGTCTGCTCGACGTGCGCATCCTGGAGGCCGGCAAGCGCTTTGCCCGGACCCGGATCGTGGCAGCGCTGCTCGCCGGGCGGCTGCAGCGCAGCAAGCTCTACCACGAGTTGCACGTCCCGGAGTTCCGGTTCACCGCACTCGACGGGCCGGTGCCGTGCGCCCACGACGGTGAGGTCGGCGCATCCTGCCAGAGCGTGACGTTCCGGGTGCACTACCGCGGGCTGCGGGTGTTCCGGCCGCTGTGACCGTTTCCGGCGGCTCGGGGGCGGGTAGCCGACCGGGATGGCTGACAAGACGGTATTGGTCACCGGGGCGGGCACCGGGTTCGGCAACGAGATCGCGTTCCGCCTCGCCGAACGGGGCTACGACGTCATCGCCGGCGTGGAGATCTATCCGCAGGTGTGGCAGCTCGAGCAGCAGGCCCGGCGCCGCGGGGTACGGCTGCGGCCGGAGAAACTCGACGTCACTCATCCCGGTGATCGGCGCAAGGCCGCCGGCTGGGACGTCGACATCCTGGTCAACAACGCCGGGATCGCCGAGGGCGGTTCGATGGCCGACATCCCGGGTGCGAATCTGCGCCGCCAGTTCGAGGTCAACGTCATCGGGCCGGTGCTGCTGAGCCAGGCCATCGCGAAGACGATGGCCGCCCGTCGCAGCGGCAAGATCGTGTTCATGTCCTCGATCGCCGGACTGATCGTCGACCCGTTCGGCGGCGCCTACGCCGCCTCCAAACACGCGCTGGAGGCGGTCGCCGAGGCGCTGTATCAGGAGCTGGCGGAGTTCAACGTGGAGGTCGCCACGATCAACCCCGGCCCCTACCTGACCGGGTTCAACGACCGGCTCCTCGACACGTTCCGGAGCTGGGACGACGACCCGTCGACCCGGCTATTCGACTACACCCAGCTGTCGTTCCCGCACGAACAGTACGACCCCGAGGCGGTCTACCGGGGCGCGGTGGAGGTCATCACCGGACAGGTCGGCACGTACCGCAACGTCATCCCCGACACCATGGTGGACGGCCTGCGCACCCAGCTGGATGCGGTGTGGTCCCGCAGGTCCGCCGACGGTCTCGGCGAACGCGCTGACGCGGTGGCCACCGCCCACCGGATGGCGCCGGAGACCCCCGCGGACTGACCGGCCGCGTCGCTAGGCTGGATGCCCCATGCCCGAAGGCGACACCGTGTGGCACACCGCCACTCTCCTGCACGACGCCCTGGCCGGCCGGGTGTTGACCGGCTGTGACATCCGGGTGCCGCGGTTCGCGGCCGTCGACCTGACCGGCGAAACAGTCGATGAGGTGATCAGCCGCGGAAAGCATCTGTTCGTGCGTGCCGGTTCGGCGAGCATCCGTGCGCATCTGAAGATGGAGGGCAGCTGGCGGGTGACCCGCGGTGCGGTACGCACCGATCACCGGGTCCGCATCGTCCTGCGGGCCGGCGAGGTCAGCGCGGTCGGGGTGGACCTGGGCGAACTGGAGGTCCTCGACCGGTCTCGGGACACCGATGCGGTGGCCCACCTGGGACCGGATCTGCTGGGCGCGGACTGGGACGCGCAAGTGGCCTGCGCCAACCTGATCGCCGCACCGGAGCGCGGGCTGGCCGAGACGCTACTGGACCAGCGGGTGCTGGCCGGGATCGGCAACGTGTACGCCAACGAACTGTGTTTCCTCAGCGGTCATCTGCCGAGCGCGCCGGTCGCCGACGTGGCGCAGCCGCTGCGGTTGATGCGGCGGGCGCGGGAGATGTTGTGGGCGAACCGCGCGCGGTGGGCGCGCTGCACCACCGGCAACACCCGCCACGGCGAGCGGTTGTGGGTCTACGGCCGGGCCGGTCTGCCGTGCCGGCGTTGCGGCACCGTCATCCGATCGGACAGCGCTACGACGCGAATCACGTTCTGGTGCCCGAACTGTCAGCGCTGACCGCTGCCCGCTGCCCGCGTCCGGTTCCGCCTCCGACTCCGCCTACGCCCACGCCCACGCCCACGCCCACGCCCACGCCGAGTGAAGTCTCAGGTAGCTCACCACCGCGTTTCACCGCCCTGGAGCATCACTCGGGCTACCTGAAGCTTCACTCGGTGACCGCGCTCGGTGGCCGACACCGATACTGAAGTGGTGAGCACTCGTGCCGCCTACCTCACCGAACTCGGGCCCGCGGACCGGATCCGGTTCGGCGAGTTACCGGTCCCCGGCCCGGGCCCCACCGACGTGGTGGTGCGCACCGAGGTGCTGGCCGTCAACCAGGTCGACACGCTGGTGCGCTCCGGCGCCTACCGCACGCCGACACCGTTTCCATTCGTGATCGGCCGCGACCTGGTCGGCACGGTCGTCGCGACCGGCGCGGGTGCCGCAGGTTTCCGGGTGGGCGAACCGGTGTGGTGCAACAGCATGGGTCACGGCGGCAGGCAGGGCTCGTTCGCCGAACAGGTGGTGGTGCCCGCCGACCGCCTCTACCGCTTGCCCGCCGGGATCGACCCACTCGACGCGGTGACCGTGCTCCACACCGCCGGCACCGCCTGGCTCGGGCTCTTCCGGGTGGCCCGGGTCCGGCCCGGCGACACGGTCGTTGTCGGCGGGGGCGCCGGAGGGGTGGGCAGTGCCGCGGTTCAACTGGCTCGCGCCGCCGGGGCCCGGGTGATCGCCACCGCCCAGTCAGCGGACAGCGTGTGGTGCCGGGAAAGCGGCGCTCAGGTCGTCCTCGACTACCGCGACCCGGACCTGGCCGAGCAGCTGCGAGCCGCCGCGCCGGACGGGATCAGCGTGTACTGGGACATCTCCGGCCACCAGGACCTGCCGGCCGTCGCCCCGCTGCTGCGGATCGGGGCGACCGTGCTGATCACCGCGGCAGCCGCCTCACCGGCCCCCCTGCCGGCCCGAGAGTTCTACACCGGCGATGTCAGCGTGCGCGGCTTCGCGATCAGCAACGCCTCGGTAGCCGCGTTGGCCGAGGCCGCCCACGCGATCAACGCCGGGCTCTGCGCGGGTGTTCTGCGCGGGCGGGCAGGCACCCGGTTGCCGCTGTCGCGGGCCGCCGAAGCGCACCGGCTGCAGGAACACGGCCAGACCGGCGGAGGCCGGATCATCGTGGTGCCGGGCGGTGCCGGATAGCCTGCGGTGAGCCCGGTCGTCCCTGAAATCGACGCCATGGCCGCGGCATAGCGCGAAAAACGACCGTATTCGGCCGTTTCGACGTCGATTTCAGGGATGATTCACCACAAACGCCGCCGGCTTTCGAACCGGTGGCGCTGCCCGGTGATCGGGTCCTCGAACGCCAGGGTGTGGGCCAACAGCTGCAGCGGCGTGCTGAAGTCATCGTCCGCGACCTCGATGACCTGCGGATACAGTGGGTCACCGGCGATCGGCAGCCCCACCGATGCCATGTGCACCCGCAGTTGATGCGTGCGCCCGGTGTGCGGGGTCAGCCGGTAGCGGCCGCCGCCGAGCGCGTCGATCCGGGTTTCGGCGTTGGGTTCGCCGGGCTCTTCGACCGCCTGCAGACGCCCACGGTGTTTGACGATCCGGTTGCGCACCACGGCGGGCAGGGTGGTGTTCGGCGTTCCGGTGCTGCCCGCCAGATACGTCTTGTCGATCGCGCCGGTGGCGAACAGTCCCTGGTAGCGGCCGCGCAGTTCGCGGCGGGTGGTGAACAGCAGCACCCCGGCGGTGAGCCGGTCGAGGCGGTGCGCCGGGGCCAGTTCGGGCAGGTCGAGCTCGCGGCGCAGCCGAACCAGGGCGGTCTGCGCGACGTGGCGGCCCCGCGGCATGGTGGCCAGGAAATGCGGTTTGTCCACGACCACGATGCGTTCGTCGCGGTACAGCACCGGCAGGGCGAAGGGCACCGGCACCTCGTCGGGCAGGTCGCGGTAGAGGTAGACGACGGCGCCTGCGGGCAGCACTGTCGTCTCGTCGACGACCCCGCCCCCGGCGCACACCACCTCGCCGGCTGCGATTTTCGCCGCCGCCGCAGCACCGAACCGGGCGCGCAGTTCGGCCGCGACCGGCCCGCCGCGCAGCCGGACCCGGGCCGGACCCAGCCCGTCGCGCACCGGCAGCGGCGGAACCCGGCTCAATCCAGCGGCACCGGTTCGAGGATCGCGCTGCGCGCCTCGGGCGCCGCGGCGCGCAACGCGTCGGCGGAGGCGTCGTCGGGCTGGGTCTGCGAGCGCACTTCGGCGTCGACCCGCGCGACGTAGTTCGCCACCTCTGTTGCGCAGTCGTCGTCGCTCCAGCCCAGCACCGGTGCCACCAGGTCGGCGACCTCGGCGGCGCAGTCCACGCCGCGGTGCGGGTATTCGATCGAGATCCGCATGCGGCGGGTGAGGATGTCCTCGAGGTGCAGGGCGCCTTCGGCGGCGGCGGCGTAGACCGCCTCCACCTTCAGGTAGATCGGTGCGGCGGTGATGGGTTCCAGCAGCTCGGGCCGGTCGGCGGCCAGTGCCAGCACGTCGTGGATGAGCGAGCCGTAACGGTCGAGCAGGTGCCGTACCCGGTAGGGGTGCAGGTCCTGGTCGGCGCCGACATGCTCGGCCTGGTTGACCAGGGCGAAGTAGCCGTCGGCGCCCAGCAGCGGCACCTTCTCGGTGATCGACGGCGCCACCCGCGCCGGGATGTATTCGGCGGCCGCGTCGATCGCGTCGGCGGCCATCACCCGGTAGGTGGTGTACTTGCCGCCGGCGATGGCCACCAGCCCCGGGGAGGGCACCGCCACCGCGTGCTCGCGGGAGAGTTTGGAGGTGTCATCGCTCTCCCCGGCCAGCAGCGGGCGTAGCCCGGCGTAGACACCGTCGATGTCGTCGTGGGTCAGCGGGGTCGCCAGCACCGTGTTGACGTGACCGAGCAGGTAGTCGATGTCGGCTTTGGTGGCCGCGGGGTGGGCCAGGTCCAGGTTCCAGTCGGTGTCGGTGGTGCCGATGATCCAGTGGGTGCCCCACGGGATGACGAACAGCACCGACTTCTCGGTGCGCAGGATCATCGCCGCCTCGCTGACGATGCGGTCGCGCGGCACCACGATGTGGACGCCTTTGGAGGCCCGCACGTGGAAGCGGCCCCGCTGGCGGGACAGCGCCTGGATCTCGTCGGTCCACACCCCGGTGGCGTTGACCACCACATGGCCGCGTACCTCGGTGGTGTCGCCGGTCTCGGAGTCGCGCACCACCACCCCGGTCACCCGGTCGCCTTCGCGGAGCAACGCCACCACCTGCGTGGAGGAGCGGACCACCGCACCGTAGTGGGCGGCGGTGCGCGCCACGGTCATGGTGTGCCGGGCGTCGTCGACGACGGTGTCGTAGTAGCGGATTCCGCCGATCAGGGCGCTGCGCTTCAGTCCCGGCGCCAGTCGCAGCGCGCCCGCCCGGGTCAGGTGATGCTGCGGCGGAACCGATTTCGCTCCGCCCAGCTGGTCGTAGAGGAAGATGCCTGCCGCCACATAGGGGCGCTCCCACCACCGTTTGGTCAGCGGGTAGAGGAACGGCAGCGGTTTGACCAGGTGCGGCGCCAGCGTGGTCAGCGACAGTTCCCGCTCGTGCAGCGCCTCGCGCACCAGACCGAACTCCAGCTGTTCGAGGTAGCGCAGCCCGCCGTGGAACATCTTCGACGAGCGGCTCGAGGTGCCCGACGCGAAGTCGCGGGCTTCGACCATCGCGACCCGCAGGCCGCGGGTGGCGGCGTCCAGCGCGCAGCCCGCGCCCACCACGCCCCCGCCGATGACCACGACGTCGAACTGGTCGCTGCCCAGTCGCTGCCAGGACCGTGCCCGATGGTCGGGCCCCATTGCCGAACTCAGCGACGTCTGCCCGTCACCCGGGTCGCTCACAGCAGCGGCTCCTCATCGGTTACTCGCCGGTAGGACATGGACCAGGCTACCGGTCAGTCGAGGTCGTCGTGGGTGATCAGGCGGCGCGCCGCCTCGGTGATCGAGCCGGACAGCGCCGGGTAGACCGACAGGGTCTGGGCCAGGTCGGCCACCGTGATGCGGTTCTGCACCGCCAGCGCGATCGGCAGGATCAGCTCCGAGGCGATCGGGGCGACCACCACCCCGCCGATCACCACGCCGGTGGCCGGCCGGCAGAACAGCTTGACGAACCCGCGGCGCAGCTGGGACATCTTGGCGCGCGGGTTGGTCTTCAGCGGCAGCATGATGGTGCGGGCGGGCACGGTGCCGTCGTCGATCGCGGCCTGCGGCACCCCGACCGCCGCGATCTCGGGGCGGGTGAACACCGCCGCCGCGACGGTGCGCAACCGGATCGGCGTGACGCTCTCGCCCAGCGCGTGATACATCGCGATGCGGCCCTGCATCGCGGCCACCGAGGCCAACGGCAGCAGCCCGGTGCAGTCCCCGGCGGCGTATACCCCGGGTGCGGTCGTGCGTGACACCCGGTCGACGGTGAGGTAGTCGCCGCGGCCCAGCTCGATGCCGACACGGTCGAGGCCCAGCCCGCCGGTGTTGGGCACCGAGCCGACCGTCATCAGCGCGTGGCTGCCCGCCACGGTGCGCCCGTCGGTCATCGTGACCAGCACGCCGGTGTCGGTGCGGGTCACCGAGGCGGCGCGGGCGTTCTTGACCAGGGTGACGCCGCGTTCGGCGAAGGAATCCTCCAGGACCAGGGCGGCGTCGTGGTCCTCGTGCGGCAACACCCGGTCGCGGCTGGCGACGACGGTGACCTTGACGCCCAACTCGGTGTAGGCGTGTACGAACTCCGCGCCGGTGACCCCCGAACCGACCACCACCAGGTGCTCCGGCAGGGTGTCGAGGTCGTAGATCTGGCGCCAGGTCAGGATGCGTTCCCCGTCGGGTTCGGCGCCGGGCAGGATGCGCGGGGTGGCGCCGGTGGCGATCAGCACCACGTCGGCGTCGAGCATCCGCTCCTCGCCGTCGGGGCCGGTCACCCGGACCCGGTGATGAGCCTGGCCGGGGTGTTTGTCGCCGAGTTCGGCGCGGCCGGCCAGCACCGTCACCCCGCTGGCCTCCAACTGGGCGGTGATGTCCTGCGATTGGGCGGCGGCCAGCCACTTGACCCGGTTGTGGATCTGCGCCAGCGACATCGCCGCGCCATCCACGCTGATGTGAAACCCCAGGTCGGGGGCGCGCCGCAGTTCGGTGCGCACCCCGGTGGAGGCGATGAAGGTCTTCGACGGGACGCAGTCCCACAGCACGCAGGAACCGCCGATTCCCTCGGCGTCGATGACGGTGACTTCGGCGACGTCGGGGCCCTGGGCGGCGGCCACCAGGGCTGCCTCGTAGCCGGCGGGGCCCCCGCCGATGATGACTATGCGGCTCACCACGGTCTCCAACCTATCGGGTGCCGTTTAAGATTTCCCCGTGCCGCTCTATGCCGCCTACGGGTCGAACATGCATCCAGAACAGATGCTGGAGCGCGCCCCGCACTCGCCGATGGCCGGTACCGGCTGGCTGCACGACTGGCGGCTGACCTTCGGCGGGAAGGACATCGGCTGGGAGGGCGCGCTGGCCACCGTCGTGCAGGAGCCCGGGTCGCGGGTGTTCGTCGTGCTCTACGACATGACCGTCGCCGACGAGCAGAACCTGGACCGCTGGGAGGGCTCCGAGCTGGGGATCCACAAGAAGATCCGCTGCCGGGTGCACCGCACGTCCTCGGACACCACGACCGATCCGGTGCTTGCGTGGCTGTATGTGGTCGACGACTGGGAGGGCGGGCTGCCCTCGGCGCGCTATCTGGGGGTGATGGCCGACGCCGCCGAGATCGCCGGCGCACCTGAGGAGTACGTGCACGATCTGCGCACCCGGCCGTCGCGCAACATCGGCCCCGGACGGTAGCCGGGCGATCCCGTCAGCCGTGCCGCTGGGCGGCGGCGATCATCCGCAGCGCGCTGTCCCGGGCATACTGCTCGACCGCCGTGGCTGCCGCGTCGGGGTCGTGTGACGTCACCGCGGCGACGATCCTGGTGAGCCCGGCGACCACGGCGTCGCCGTCCCGATAGGCGGCGGTGAGTTGGTGTTCGCGGCCGCCGAAGGCCTGCTGGACCCAGCGGTACAACAGGGCCAGGGCGCGGTTGCCGGTGGCCCGGATGAGGACGTCGAAGAAACCGAGTTCGGCTTCCTGCCGCAACGCCGCACTGCCCGCGGCACTGACCTCGGCCAATGCGGCGGGCAACTGCTCGAGCGTCGGCTGCTGTCCTCGTTCGGCGGCGAGCCGTCCGATCAAAGCGCCGAAGGCGGTCCGCAGTTCGAGCAGTTCCACCAGGAAGTCCGGGCCGAGCCGGCGCATCAATCCCTCCACGATGACCGGGTGGGTGAGGGTGGCGGGATCTGCGACCACGTTGCCGCTGCCGTGCCGGGTCTCGACGAGCCCCATCTGCTGGAGCCGGGCCAGCGCCTGCCGCAGCGAGGTGCGGTTGACCCGCAGATGCGCGGCCAGGTCGCGTTCGGGCGGCAGGACAGAACCGGCCGGGAAGGTGCCGTCCAGGACGGCGTCGACGATCGACGCGGCGATCTGCTCATCGACGCGTTGCCGCTCGGGAGGCACAAGAGGGCTTGACTGGTTCATTGGTTCAACCAATATAGTGGTTCAACCAATACAGACGCACGGCGATCGGCGGGAGGCTGTCGGTGGACAACGAACTGGCGTCCGCGACCAGGCCCCGTTGGCAGGGCACCCCGAACCGTTTGGAGGTCTGGTACGCGACACTGTCGGACCCGGCGAGCGGCGCCGGGCTGTGGGTGCACTACGAGACCGTGGCGCCCACCGTCGGCGCCGCCTACGGCCACGGCTGGGCTACCTGGTTCCCACCCGACGGCCCCCCACGCACCGAACGCTTCGGCCCGCACCCCGCCGAACCGGCCACCGGCGCGACGTGGTTCGCCATCCCCGGCGCCCACGTCGGACCGACCGACATCACCGGCCACGCCGGAACCCTGCGCTGGGCACTGACCTGGGCCGACAACCATCGGCCGCTGTGGACGTTTCCGCGCATCGCCTGGGAGCGCGAACTTTTGCCCGGCGCCCAGGTGGTGTTCGCCCCGACCGCGCGGTTCAGTGGCACCCTCACCGTCGGCGGCGCCACCCAGCCCGTCGACGGTTGGCGGGGCGCGGTTTCGCACATCTACGGGCACGGCAACGCCCGGCGGTGGGGATGGCTGCACGCCGACCTCGGCGGCGGCGACGTCCTGGAGGTCGTCACCGCGGTATCGCACCTGCCCGGCCTCCGCCGCCTGTCCCCCACGGCCTTCGTGCGATTCCGTATCGACGGTGCGGACTGGCCGCGCTTCGGGCTCCCCGCGTTGCGGATGCGCACCACCCTGGGGGTGCGGCACTGGCAGCTGGCCGGCCGGATCGGACGGAGGGCAGTGCTGATCCGCGTCGACCAACCCGAGAATCGCTGCGTGAGCCTGGGTTACACCGATCCCGACGGGGGCGCCGCGGTGTGCACCAACACGCTGCAGTCCGACATCCATGTCGAGGTGGGCGACCGGCGCTGGTCGGTGGCGGGCACCGGACACGCCGAGGTCGGCCTCCGCGGCATCGACGCGCCGGCCCTCAACGAAAGGATCCCGCGATGAGTTTTCTGTTCGACCCGCCGTTGCTGGTCGCGGCCGGAGTGCTCATCGAACGGACGGTGCCCGACGAGCAACGTGACGTCGCCGAGGCCGCCACCCTGGGTGCCTTCTTCGGCGGATCGTTCGGCCTGTACCACAACGTGCCGGGCCTCGGCGTCCTGTGGCGGCCGTTCCGGTCGCGGGACGGACGTGATTTCATGTGGAACAGCGGGGTCTTTCGCATCGACACCGACAAACTCGACGCTCCGATGCACGCCGCGGCGGGCCTGATCTTCGCGACCTACCCGCTCTTCATCAAAATCGGCCGCCGTCTCGGTCGGCCACGTCGGGCCGCGTTACGGGTGACGCCGTGAGCGGGCCGGCCACCCGGTCCACCGCAGCGGTGGGTAGCGCGCTGCTACCGACCGAACACGGCGGGCCGCCACCGGCGCTGCTGGCCGAGCGGGTCGAGCGCTACGTCGCCCAACTCCCGGGAACCTCGCGGTGGGCGGTGCGCGGCGGGCTGGCGGCACTGGCCACCGCCAGTTATCTTCGCACCGGCCGTTCGCTGTCCCGGCTGAAGCCGGATGACCGTGCCGCGCTACTCAACCGGATCGCGGGACTCACCGCCGACAGCGGTGGCGCTATTGACGGGATCAAGGCCGTCGTCTTGCTGGCCAACGGTGCCGACAGCTATGCCGATGAACTGTTGAGCCGTGCACAAGACGATCACCCGGCGCGCCCTGACGCGGCATTGAACCTTCTCTCCGCCGCGGAGAGCCGATCGATCGTGTCCGCCGACGCCGTGGTCGTGGGATCAGGAGCCGGCGGGGCGATGGCGGCTCGCAGCCTGGCGCGGGCCGGCATGGACACCGTCGTCTTGGAGGAAGGGCGCCGCTGGACCGTGGCGGAGTTCCGCACCCGCCACCCGATCGACCGCTACGCCGGCCTGTACCGCGGTGGCGGTGCGACCGTCGCGTTGGGCCGCCCACCGGTGGTGCTGCCGATCGGTCGGGCCGTCGGCGGAACCACCGTGGTCAACTCGGGAACCTGCTACCGACCGCCGTCGACGGTCCAGCGCCGCTGGCGCGACACGTACGGGCTGCGGCTGGCCGACCCGGACTCGCTGGCCGTTCACCTCCGCGACGTCGAGGAGTTGCTGGCGGTGGCTCCGGTTCCGCTGGAGATCATGGGCCGCAATGGGCAACTGATGCTCGACGCTGCCGAGCAACTGGGCTGGCGCGCGGCACCGATTCCGCGCAACGCACCGGGCTGCCAAGGCTGTTGCCAGTGCGCGATCGGCTGCCCGCGTAACGCTAAATTCGGGGTGCACCTCAATGCGCTGCCGCAGGCTTGCGCCGCCGGGGCGCGCATCATCGCCGACGCCCGGGTTCATCGCCTGCTGCTCGACGGCGCGCGGGCGCGGGGAGTGCGCGCCGCACGCCCCGACGGCACCGTCATCGACGTGCTGGCCGACACGGTGGTGGTTGCTGCCGGGGCCACCGAGACCCCGAAGCTGTTGTGGCGCAGCGGGCTCGGCGGCCATCACCGGTTGGGCCGGAATCTGGCGCTACATCCGGCCACGGTTCTGGCCGGCTATTTCCCCGAGGATGTCTACGCCTGGCGCGGGGTCCTGCAAAGCGCTGCGGTGCACGAACTGCACGATTCGGACGGGGTGTTGATCGAGGCCACCTCCACGCCACCGGGGATGGGGGCGATGGCCTATCCGGGTTACGGCCGCGATCTATTGGAATGGCTCGACCGGGCGCCGCGAGTCGCCACGTTCGGCGCCATGGTGGCCGACCGGGGGGTCGGCCGGGTGCTGCGCACGCCGGGTGCGGCCGTGTTGCGCTACAGCATCGACCCTGGCGATGCCGCCAAACTGCTGACCGCCGTGGACGCCATGGGCCAACTGTTGTTCGCCGCCGGCGCCGAGCAGGTGATCACCGGTCTGCCCGCCGGCCCCACCGTCCGCTCGATGCCGGAATTGCGCGACGTGCTGCGCCGCACCGACCCGAAGCGGCTGCGGCTGGCCGCGTTTCATCCGACCGGCACGGCCGCGGCGGGCAGCGACCCGCAGCGGTGCCCGGTCGACGACACCGGCAGGTTACGTGGCGTCGACGGCGTCTGGGTGGCCGATGCGTCGATCCTGCCGAGTTGCCCGGAAGTCAATCCGCAGTTGTCGATCATGGCGCTGGCGGCAGCGGTCGCCGACGAGGTGATCGCCGCCCGTCAGTAGGCGCCGGACTGATCCACGATGCTGACCATCGTGCGTACCCCGACCGCCAGTGCCCGCTCGTCGATGTCGAAGGTCGGCTGGTGCAGATCCAGCTGTGGTCCCTCCCCCGACCAGACGCCCAACCGAGCCATCGCGCCGGGCACCTCCTCCAGATACCAGGAGAAGTCCTCTCCGCCGCCGGACTGGCGGGTGTCGGCGAGCACGTCCGGGCCGACCGACTCGATGGCGTGGCTCAGGATCCGGGTGGAGACGGCCTCGTTGATCACCGGTGGCACCCCGCGCCGGTAGTGCAGGGTGTGCTCGACGTTCAGCGGTGCCAGCAGGCTGGCGATCGCCTCTTCGACGATGGCCTGCATCTGCAGCCAGGTCTCCCGGTCGGCGGTGCGCACGGTGCCGGCCAGCGACCCGGACTGCGGGATGGCGTTGGGCGCCGAGCCGGCGTTGACCGCACCCCACACCATCACCGTGCTGTTGCGCGGGTCGATGCGCCGCGACAGCACCCCGGGCAGCCCGGTGATCAGCGTGCCCAGCCCGTAGACCAGATCTCCGGTCAGCTGCGGCCGGGAGGTGTGCCCGCCCGGTGAGGACAGGATGAGCTCGATGGTGTCGGCGGCCGAGGTGATCGGGCCGGGGGTGGTGGCGACCCGGCCGACCGCCAGACGCGGGTCGCAGTGCAGTGCGAAGATGCGCGTCACCCCGGTGAGCGCGCCTGCGGCGATGGCGTCCAGTGCGCCGCCGGGCATCAACTCCTCGGCGGCCTGGAAGATCAGCCGCACCGACACCGGCAGGTCGGGCACCGAGGCCAGTGCCTGGGCCACCGCGAGCAGGATCGCGGTGTGCGCGTCGTGGCCGCAGGAGTGTGAGACACCGGGCACCGTCGAGGCGTAGCTCGCTCCGGTCTGCTCGGTCATCGGCAGCGCGTCGATGTCGGCGCGCAGCGCGATGCGGGGGCGGTGTTCGGGGCCGAAGTCGCAGATCACGCCGGTGCCCGCGGGCAGGACCTTCGGGTTGAGGCCGACTTCGGCGAGCCGCTCGGCGATGAACGCGGTGGTGTTGTACTCCTGGCGGCTCAGCTCCGGGTGGCGGTGCAGGTGCCTGCGCCAGGCGACCAGGTCGTCATGGTTGGCGGCCAGCCAGGATTCGGCGAGCGGAGCGAGGTTCATCCGGTTCCCCCGGGCGGCGGCGTCACCACGCTCCCGACGTGCTCGGAGGCGACGACGGTGGGCATTACCGCAGTATCTCACCGCCGCCGAGGCGCCCCGGCAGCGGCTAGAGTGCGGGGCTGTGAGCGATGCAGCACCGGACCCCGGCACGCTGGCCCGGCGGGCCGCCGACGAGATCGCCGAACGCACCGCGGTGGGTGCCCACGACGTGGCGGTGGTGCTGGGGTCGGGCTGGGCGCCGGCGGTGGCTGCGCTGGGCACCTCCACCGCGGTGATCGCGATGGATGAGCTGACCGGATTCCGGATGCCGACCGTGGCCGGGCAGGGCCGGCAGGTGATGTCGATGCGCATCGGCGCGCACCCGGTGCTGGTGCTGGTCGGCCGGGTGCACGCCTACGAGGGCCACGACCTGACCCATGTGGTGCACCCGGTGCGCACCGCGGTCGCCGCCGGTGCGCACACCGTGGTGCTCACCAACGCCGCTGGCGGTCTGCGCGACGGGATGACGGTCGGTCAGCCGGTACTGATCCGCGACCACC
Source organism: Mycolicibacillus trivialis (assembly GCF_002102395.1). Taxonomy (GTDB): domain Bacteria; phylum Actinomycetota; class Actinomycetes; order Mycobacteriales; family Mycobacteriaceae; genus Mycobacterium; species Mycobacterium triviale. The sequence continues at coordinate 25,882 of NZ_LQPZ01000018.1, read as the reverse complement.
TCAACCTGACGGCGCGCTCACCGCTGGTGGGCCCGCAGTTCGTCGATCTGGTCGACGCCTACTCGCCGCGGCTGCGGGAGCTGGCCCGCGAGGTCGACCCGAGCTTGCAGGACGGTGTCTACGCCGGGGTGCCCGGCCCGCACTACGAGACGCCGGCGGAGATCGCGATGTTGCGGGTGCTCGGCGCCGACCTGGTCGGCATGTCGACGGTCCACGAGACGATCGCTGCGCGGGCGGCCGGGGCGCAGGTGCTGGCGGTGTCGCTGGTGACCAATCTGGCCGCCGGGATCACCGGGGCGCCACTCAGCCACGACGAGGTGGTGGAGGCGGGCCGGGTGTCGGCTGCGCGGATGGGCAAGCTGCTCGCCGACGTGATCGCCCGGTTGTAGCGCGGATGACTCCCGAGGAGTGGATCGCCCACGACCCCGACCCGGTGACCGCCGCCGAGCTCGCCGCCTGTGACCGTGCGGAGCTGGCCGCCCGGTTCGCCCGGCCGCTGACGTTCGGGACGGCGGGGCTGCGCGGCCCGGTGCGCGGCGGGCCCGACGCGATGAACTCGGCGGTGGTGTTGCGGGCCAGTTGGGCGGTCGGGCAGGTGCTTACGGCGCGCGGTGCATGTGGCCCGGTGGTGGTCGGCCGCGACGCCCGGCACGGTTCGCAGCGGTTCGCGGTCGCGGCTGCCGAGGTGCTTGCCGCGCAGGGGTTCTCCGTCGTGTCGTTTCCCGAGCCGGTGCCCACCCCGGTGCTGGCGTACGCCGCGCGGTCACTGGAAGCCGCATGCGGCATCCAGATCACCGCATCGCACAACCCGGCCACCGACAACGGCTACAAGGTCTACTTCGACGGCGGCATCCAGATCGTGCCGCCGGCCGATGCGCAGATCGAGGCGGCGATGGCCACCGCTCCCCCAGCCGACGAGATCGCCCGTAGCGCTGCGGCCGTGGCGTCCCCGGAGCTGATCGAGCGTTACCTCGCGCGGGCGGCATCGGTGCGCCGCGCAACCGGAGCCGTGCGGGTGGCGTTGACCGCGCTGCACGGGGTGGGTGGCGCGGTCGTGCTTGAGGCGTTGCGCCGCGCCGGGGTCGACGACGTTCACGTCGTCGACGCGCAGTTCGCACCCGACCCGGATTTCCCGACCGTGGCCTTCCCCAACCCGGAGGAGCCCGGCGCGGCCGACGCCCTGCTGGAGTTGGCGGCCGCCGTCGGCGCCGATGTGGCGATCGCGCTGGATCCCGACGCCGACCGCTGCGCGGTCGGGATCCCCGACGGCGACCGGTGGCGGATGCTCTCCGGCGATGAAACCGGCTGGCTGCTCGGCGATTACGTGCTGTCGACGCTCGACCCGGGGCGCACGGCGCAGCCGATCGTGGCCTCCACCGTGGTGTCGTCGCGGATGCTTTCGGCGATCGCCGCCGACCACGGCGCCCGGCATGTGGAGACGTTGACCGGGTTCAAGTGGCTGGCGCGCGCCGACACCGAGAGCCCAGACGCCGCCCTGGTGTACGCCTATGAGGAAGCCATCGGACACTGCGTGGACCCGGATGCGGTGCGCGACAAAGACGGGATCAGCGCCGCGGTGTTGGTCTGCGATCTGGTGGCGGCATTGCGAGGGCGGGGCAGTTCGGTGACCGGAGCGTTGGACGCCTTGGCGCGCCGCCACGGCGTGCACGTGGGCGCGGCGGTGACCCGGCGGGTCTCCGACACCGCCGAGGCGACGGTGTTGATGGGTCGACTCCGCGCCCAGCCGCCGGCACGGCTGGGCGGCTTCGACGCCACGGCCAGCGATCTGGCGGAGCGCCGCGACGCGTGGCGCAGCGATGCGCTGGTCTATACCGGCGGCGACGACGAGAGGTGGGCCCGGGTGGTGGTTCGGCCGTCGGGCACCGAGCCGAAGCTCAAGTGCTACATCGAGGTTCGCTGCGCTGTCGACGGCGATCTGGGGGCGGCCCGCGGGCGGGCGCAGCGGTTGTGCGACGAGGTGGTCGCACAAGTGGAGGGCTGGTAGCTCAGCGCGGCCCGTACTGGCGGTCACCGGCGTCGCCGAGACCGGGCACGATGAACGCGTCGTCGTCGAGTCCGTCGTCGAGTGCGGCGGTGACCAGTCGCACCGGGGTCGCGGTGTCGCGCAGCGCGGCGACGCCCTGCGGGGCGGCCACCACGCACACGGCGGTGATGTCGGTGGCGCCGCGGTCGGCGAGCAGTTCCACGGTGTGCACCATGGAGCCGCCGGTGGCCAGCATCGGGTCCAAGACCAGCACCGGGTGGCCGGCCAGTGTGTTGGGCAGGGCGGCGAGGTAGGGCACCGGGGTGTGGGTGTCCTCGTCGCGGACCATGCCGACGAACCCGACGTCGGCTTCGGGGATCAGGGCGTGCGCGACGTCGACCATGCCGAGCCCGGCGCGCAACACCGGCACCAGCAGTGGCGGGGTGAGCAGCCTGGCGCCGGTCGTCCGGGCGACCGGGGTGGTCACCGGGACGGGTTCGTGGGCCAGGTCGCGGGTGGCCTCGTAGACCAGCATCAGCGTCAGATCGCGCAGGGCGGCGCGGAATTCGGCGTTGCCGGTGCGTTCGTCACGCAGCGTGGTCAGCCGGGTCGCGGCAAGCGGATGGTCGATGACACGGATGTCCACGGCCATGACCCTACGGCGGCGCGGCGGCTCAGGCGCCGAAGAAGTTGAACAGGTCGAAGATCAACCCGACCGCGTCGATCACCGGCGCCCCGGAGATCAGCGCCAGCCCGTCGAAGACGGCGTCGGGGCCGATCACGCCGAGAAGATCGGTCACGTTGAGGCCGAGGTCGTTGAGTGCGGTCTGCAGCATCCCGATCAGGTCGGTCCAGCCCGACAGCAGGAACTGATCGAGTTGGTTGGTGAGGTCGTAGGTCCAGTGCAGGCCGTCGTCGAGCCAGTCCGGGAGCCCCAGGGCGGGGTCGATGGATTTCAGGATCGTGTCGACCGGCCCGATGGTGTCCAGCCCCGCAAGCTGGGCGCCCGCGAGCATCTGCAGCGGATCCATCATCGGGATGAACCCGGCCAGCCCGGAGCCTTTCGCGAGCTCGCCGGAGGCGTCGACGGCCCACGGCCCGACCACGGCGTCGCCGGCCTGGTCGGCGAGCTGGCTGACCGCCAAATCGCCCGGGTTGCCGTAACCCCAGTTGATCCCCAGCTGCAGGCCCGGCTGCAGGGCGTCGCCGAACGTCGTGGCGAGACCGCCGGCCTCGTAAAACGGCGCCAGCAGCGGCAGTCTCGCGAAGGAGAGCAGGTGCAGGGTGGTGAGCTCGCTGAGCGGCACGTCGACGGCGTTGTCCAGGTCGAGGATGCCGTAGCCGGCGTGCACATAGAGGATGCCCATGAGCGCGTTGAGCACGGCGGGCAGGTTGGTCGGGTCGGCCGGGAAGTTCGCCCATCCGTCGTAGGCGGCGGTGTAGATGTCGGTGGGGATGACATCGGTGGGAGTCGGCCCGATCCCCAACGGGACGTTGAGAAACGGCAGGTGCTGGGCCGCACTGGCGAACGGATTGAACGCCTCGATGCCGGCCGGGAATTGAAAGCGGGTCAACAACCCGGTGAGCGGATCGTTGGGATCGCCGATCAGAACGAAGTGCAGGTTGGCCAACTCGTCCAGGGTGGGGTAGCCGTCGGTGCCGGCCTTGGCGATCAGGTCCTGCATCACCACGGTGGAGATCACCGCGCTCTGTGAGTAGCCGAACACCGCGAGCGGATCGCCCTGGGCCAAGGTCTCGATGTTCTCCCGGATCGCATTGCTCAAGATCCCCGCCCCGGTGTACACCGAACTGCCGAAGCTCAGCTGCGGCGGGTAGTCGGCCGGGTCCAGCGGCTCGGGCAGGCCCCAGTCCGGAAGACCGCCGGGCGCTGCGCCCGCCGGGGTGCAGACGATCGGACAGAACTGCTCCGGTGTGACCAACGCGTGGTAGTTGTCCAGCGGGATGTCGAAGCGCGGCTCCAGGTACAGCTCCCGGACCAAGTCGAAATACGCGGTGTCGGGGGTCGGGTTACCGGTTCCGCCCATGATCAGACCCAAACCGCCGGCGACGTCATCCTCTGCCAGCAACGTGACGTCGGCGATGAGGTTCTCCACTTGGGCGACCGCACGCAGCCCGGCGTCCGGGCGGATGCCGACCGTGGCGGCGCAGGCGAGCGCAACAGAAAGCGCACCCAGCGCGTGCCAGCGCACGCCAGTCACCCCGACCTCCACGACCTGGAGAACAACAACAGCGAACATCATGCGCCTCACGCACCGCCGCTGTCCCGAATTTTTTCCGGATCGGCGAGCGCGGGTTCCGGCGCCGTTTCGCCCTACGGGATCGGGATGACCGCGTTCAGCAGGTCGAACACCAGGCCCACCCCGGCCATGACCGGCGCGCCGGAGATCAGCGGCAGCCCGTCGAAGATCTCGTGCCAGAGCAGGCCGGTGCCGAACAGCGTGGACAGGTCCAGCGAAGTGATCAGGTCGTTCCAACCGGCCATGACCCACTGGTCGATCGACTGGGTCAGGCCGATCGGTAGATGCAGTGCATCGGTGAACCAGGCTGGAACGGTGCCCAGGCCCGCAAGATCGAAGATGTCCTCGACCGGGTTGAGGAAGGTGTGGGCGCCGGCTTCCTGGATGCCCATCAGCATCTGCAGCGGATCCATCATCGGCAGGAAGCCGGCCGAACCCGAACCCGCCACGAACTGGTCGGACTGGATTGCCGAGAGGTCGCCGAGCGCGTTGACCGCCCACGGTCCGATCCCGTCTGCGCCGACGCCGTCGAACGCCATGCCCGGGTTGCCGTACCCCCAGTTGATGCCGAGCCGCAGTCCCGGCTCCAGCGCCGAGGCCAGCACCTTGCCCGGCTCGCCGAGTTGATAGAGCGGCCACAGGATCGGCAGTTCCTTGGTGGGGATCATGTGGAAGACCGTCTGATCGGCCGTGCCGAGCACGAACGCATCGGCGGGATCGAGGTCTTTGTAGACCGAGTGCACCGTCAAAATGCCGGCCAGCGCGTTGAGGTCGGCGAGCAGGTTGGTGGGGTCCTGCGGGAAGCTGGCCCACCCGTCGTATTCGGCGGTGTAGATGTCGGTCGGGAACAGGTCGGTGGGGGTCGGCCCGATGCCGAGCGGGATGTTCAGCAGCGGCACCGTCCGCGCCGCTCCGGTGATCGGGCTGTCCGGGAAGTCGAAACGGGTGAGGATGCCGCCGAGCGGATTGTTGGGGTTGCCGGCCAGCACGAAGTGCAGGTTCTCTGGGTGGGCGAGCCCTTGGTGCAGCGCGCCCATCGCTTTGGTCGCCGCGGTGGCGCTCTGGGAGTAGCCGAACACCACTCCGGTGTCGGCGTTTCCCAGCGGTCCCGGGATCGGATATCCCGGGATCTGCTGCAATGTGCCGCCACCCTGGAGGATCGCGGTCTTCAATATCGCCGCACCCTGGTCCACCGACTCCCCGAACGTCAGGTCACCGAAGAGCGGCCAAACCTGTTCCGGCGTCCACAGCGGTGAAACGACCGCGTCGGCGTTGAAGTTGACGCTGTGCTGCAGGATCCCGTCGACAACAGTCTGGTAGTAGCCTGCGGCCACTGGGTCGGGGTCGAATGTCCCGCCCATCACCCAGCCCATGTCGACCGACACCGGATCAGCCAGCACATCACCGGCCAGCAGCACCACGTCGGCGACGAACCGCTCCACCCGTGTCGACAGCGCGGACATCGGCAGCCCTGCGAGCGCAAAAGCACAGACGAGCACGACCACCGCTGCCGCCAACGAGCGCGCCCGCGCCGCCGTCATCGCACCCATCCCGACCGCCCTTGCTGAAATTCGCCTGAATCGTAGGCCCACCGGGTCGCAAATGACAGGTTTTCGCTCGTCAACGCGCACCCAGTGAAGCTCCAGGGCGGAATTTTCGCTCCCGGACCTCCCTCAGGCTTCACTCGATCGGGGTGGATCGGGGCGGGGCGGCGAGAAGACAACCTTCACTCGCGGCGGGAAGACAACCGGGTCGGCTGGCCGCTCACGAGGCGGCCGTCGTTATCCTGTGCCGCATGGCTGCTGACCTCCTCCCGATTCGCCTGAGCCTGACCGCCGGCGACCGCTACACGCTGTGGGCGCCGCGCTGGCGCGACGGCGCCGACGAGTGGGAGGCGTTCCTGGGCAAAGACGAGGACCTCTACGGCTTCGACAGCGTCGCCGACCTGGTCGCCTTCGTGCGCACCGACCGCGACAACGACCTCACCGACCACCCCAAGTGGGCCGCGCTGACCGAGGCCAACGCCCACCGGCTCGACCCGGGCAAGAACTACCGCTTCGACCTGGTCGCCGTCGAGGAGTGGCTCGCCGAGGACCCGACCAAGAAGTCGGTGCGCGCCCTGGCCGGCGCGCTGGCCGTGGTGTCCTCGATCGGGTCGGTGTGCGAGCTGGCGCCGGTGACCCGGTTCTTCAACGGCAACCCCAGCCTCGGCACGGTGACCAGCGGCTTCGACCACTTCAGTGGCCGCGCCGGGCTGGCCCGCTGGCATGCGATCGGCGAGGTCATCTCGCGCAACTGGGACACCGTGCTCGACGCGATCGACGCACTGGTGACGACCCCGCAGGTGGACAGCGCCGCCGCCGGCCGGGCCGCCGACGAGCTTGCCGAACCTGCTCCCGCGGAGGCCGAAGCCGACGAGGAACCCGACGTCGAGGACGTCGTCGAACAGGTCGAGACGGAAACCGCGCCCGCCGCCGAGGCCCGCGCCGCCGCCGACACCGTGGTGCTGGGCAGCGACGAGGACTTCTGGGGCAAGGTCGGTATCGACCCGATCCAGATCATGACCGCGGCCGGCACCTTCTACACCCTGCGCTGCTACTTCGACGACCGTCCACTGTTCCTAGGCCGCAACGGCCGGGTCAGCGTGTTTACCTCCGAACGCGCGCTGGCCCGCTACCTGGCCGACGAGCACGACCACGACCTGTCGAACCTGAGCACCTACGAGGACATCCGCACCGCGGCCACCGACGGTTCGCTGGAGGTGGCGATCACCGAGAACAACGTCTACGTGCTCACCGGCATCGCCGACGACCTGGCCGACGGCCCCGAGGCCATCGACCGCGACCAGCTGGAGCTGGCCGTGGAATTGCTGCGTGACGTGGGCGACTACGCCGAGGACGACGTCATCGACAAGACCCTCGCCGACGGCCAACCCCTGGGCAAATTGGTCTCCCGGGTGCTCGACGCCGACGCCGGGCGGACCCTGTCCGGCCCGTTTGCCGAGGCTGTCAAACAATGGGAGAAACTGGAGCGATTCGTCGAATCGCGCCTCCGCCGCGAATAGCTTCACCTGCGGAGTTGACGCAATCTGTGGCCCTGCACTGCGGGTCCGTATACGCTCGCGATACGCTCGCGCAGGGTTGCCTCGACCAGGGGCGCCTATCAACTCGAGAGGAGCAGCATGCGACAGGCAACGAAACGGGCCGCCGCCATCACCGCGGCGGTCACCGGGTTTGCACTCATCGGTTCCGGGTGCAGCAGCGACGAGGCCAAGGACAACGCCAAGGACATCGCCAGCTCGGCGAGCTCGGTGACGTCGTCCATCATGGCGTCCGAGACCACCGCCACCGAGACCAGCGCCGCTGCGAGCTCCACCCAGATCGCGGGTCCCGACGGCACCGAGTACACCGTCGAGGGTGTCATCCTGGAGAAGTACAACTCGCTCGATGAGACCGCCCGCACCAACCTGGGCGCGCCGATCGACGATGCGGTCACCAACCCCGACGGTGGTGTCTACCAGCAGTTCGAGGACGGCGTCATCGTCCACAAGGAGAAGTCCTACGTGGTGTGGGGCAAGATCCGCGACAAGTGGAACGAGCTGGGCGGTTCGCAGGGTGAGCTGGGCTACCCGACCAGCGACGAGACCACCAACGCCGAGGGCCAGAAGCAGACAACCTTCGAGCACGGCACCGTGACGTGGGCCGAGGGCGACGAGGAAGCCGTCGTCGTCGAGAACCCCGAAGAGGGCGCCGAGGGCTAAACCCCGACGTTCACACCAGCAGGCCCGGGCCGCTATCCACCGATAGCCGCCCGGGCCTGCGGTGTTTTCGGGGGCCGGTCAACCCAGCGGGACGGCTCAGCCCAACGGTGCGGCTCAGCCCACCAAGATCCCTAGCCCACCAAGACCGCGTAGCGCGGTTTGATCACGTCGTCGATGATCGCCAACCGCTCGTCGAACGGGATGAACGCCGACTTCATCGCGTTGATCGTGAACCGCTGCAGATCGCTCCAGCCGTAACCGAAGGTCTCGGCCAGCACCAGCATCTCCCGGCTCATGGTGGTGTCGCTCATCAGCCGGTTGTCGGTGTTGACCGTGACCCGGAATCGGGTGCGGGCGAGCAGGTCGAAGGGATGCTCGGCGATCGAGCCGACCGCGCCGGTCTGCACGTTCGACGACGGGCACATCTCCAGCGGGATCCGCTTGTCCCGCAGGATCGAGGCCAGCCGCCCCAACCGCACCGACCCGTCCTCGGCGACCACCATGTCGTCGACGATGCGCACGCCGTGCCCGAGCCGATCGGCCCCGCAGAACGCGATCGCCTCGTGGATCGACGGCAGCCCGAAGGCTTCCCCGGCGTGGATGGTGAACCGGGCGTTGTGGTCACGCATGTACTCGAAGGCGTCCAGGTGCCGGGTCGGCGGGTGCCCGGCCTCCGCACCGGCGATGTCGAAGCCCACCACACCGCGGTCACGGAACCGGATCGCCAACTCGGCGATCTCCCGGGACACCGCCGCATGGCGCATCGCGGTCACCAGCAACCGCACCGTGATCGGCCGGCCGGCCGCGGCGGCAATCCGCTCCCCCTCGACGAAGCCGGCGAGCACCGCCTCGACGATCTCGTCGAAGGACAGCCCCCGATCGATGTGCAACTCCGGGGCGAAGCGCACCTCGGCGTAGACCACCGCGTCGTCGGCCAGGTCCTCGACGCACTCGCGGGCCACCCGGTGCAGCGCGTCGGCGGTCTGCATCACCGCCACCGTGTGGGAGAACGGTTCCAGGTAGCGCTCCAGGGATCCGCTGTGCGAGCGGGTGCGGAACCAGGCGGCCAACTCGTCGGCGTCGTCGGCGGGCAGCCCGCGGTAGCCGATCTGCTCGGCGATCTCCAAAACGGTGGCCGGGCGCAGCCCGCCGTCGAGGTGGTCGTGTAGCAGCGCCTTGGGGGCCTGCCGGATCGTCTCGAGGGTCAACGGCGTCGTCATGGCTCAACGATCCGATCGATGATCAGCGGCCGCAACTCCGGGGCCGTGTCGCCGACGCTCCAGCCACCGTCCAGTTCGGCCATCGCCGCAGGGTAGCGGTCCGGGGTATCGGTGTACAGGCTGAACACCGGCTCCCCCGCCGCGACCGGCTCGCCGGGACGGCGGTGGATGACGATCCCGGCGCCGTGCTGCACCGGCTGGCCGGGACCCGACCGGCCCGCGCCCAGTCGCCACACCGCCAGGCCCACCGCCATCGCGTCGATGGGGCCCATGACGCCATCGCGGGTCGCGGTCACCGTCTCCCGGTGCGCGGCCACCGGCAGCGGCGCCTCCGGGTCGCCGCCCTGCGCGGCGATCATCGCCCGGAAGCGGTCCATCGCGGTGCCGTCGGCGAGCGTCTGAGCCGGGTCGCGGCCGTCGATTCCGGCCAGGGCCAGCATTTCGGCGGCCAGCCGCACCGTCAGCTCCACCACATCCGGCGGCCCGCCGCCGGCGAGCACCTCGAGCACTTCGGCGACCTCCAGCGCGTTGCCCGCGGTACGCCCCAGCGGAGTGTTCATGTCGGTCAGCAGTGCGGTGACCGGGACGTCGTGCGCGCGGCCCAGGCCGACCATGGTGCGCGCCAGCTGCGCGGCTCGGCCCGGATCGGTCATGAACGCCCCCGTCCCGACCTTGACGTCGAGGACCAGCGCGCCGGCGCCCTCGGCCAGTTTCTTGCTCATCACCGAGCTGGCGATCAGCGGCAGGGAGGCCACCGTGCCGGTGATGTCGCGCAGCGCATACAGTTTCGCGTCGGCGGGCGCCAGATCGCCGGCGGCGAAGATGGCCGCACCGACGTCGCGCAGCTGCGCGGCGATGCGGGCCGGTGACAGCCTCGGGTCGAACCCGGCGATCGACTCCAGCTTGTCCAGCGTGCCGCCGGTGTGGCCCAGCCCGCGCCCGGAGGCCTGCGGGACGGCGGCGCCGCAGGCGGCGATGACCGCCACCAGCGGCAGGGTGATCTTGTCGCCGACGCCGCCGGTGGAGTGCTTGTCGACGGTGGGCAACGGCGCACCGCCGCGGCGCAGGTCCCGGAAGTCCAGCCGCCGGCCGGAGTCGGTCATCGCGGCGGTCCAGCGGGCCGTTTCGGCGGCGTCCATGCCGCGCAGGTAGATCGCCATCAGCAGCGCGGCCATCTGCGCATCGGCGATGCGGCCGTCGGTGTAGGCGGCGATGAGCCAGTCGATCGCCTCGTCGGGCAGCCGGCCGCCGTCGCGTTTGACGCCGATGAGCGTCGGCGCGTCGAAACGCGCGCTCACCGCGGCGCGGGCAGGTCGTCGGGGCCGAACGGCGCGGGCAGCAGGTCGGCAAGCCTGCGCGGGCCGGCGGGATGATCGATCAGCAACTCCGGTCCGCCGTTCTCCCACAGCAGCTGCCGGCACCGCCCGCACGGCATCAGGGTCGCACCGCCGGCGGCGACGCAGACCAGCGCGCGAAGCCGCCCGCCCCCGCCGGCGTGTAGGGCGCTGACCACACCGCATTCGGCGCAGAGGCTGAGTCCATATGAGACATTCTCCACATTGCAGCCGGTGACGACCCGGCCGTCGTCGGTGAGCGCCGAAGCCCCTACCCGCAGTCCCGAATACGGCGCATACGCGTGGTTCGATACTTCGACGGCCTTGTGACGCAACAGGTTCCAGTCGATCTCCGCGCTCATCGCCGCGCTCTACCGCGTCGTTGAGACGCACTCGATCGGTCCGGTCGTCGTGTTGGCCACCTCACACAAGCAACCCTAACTTCCGTCGGCGTCAACTCCGATCGGGCCAACACGTTTCGTTCGGCCATCAGGGTGGGACTAGAGTCCAAATGACGGTTCCAGACCGATGATGTTGGAGGCGCTGATGACGACGGCGGCATCCGCTGACCCGGCGACGCCGGCCACGCGGGGGCGTACGCGGCGGGCTCGCCGCACCCTGTACCGGGGCGACCCCGGCATGTGGAGTTGGGTGCTGCACCGCATCACCGGCGCGACGATCTTCTTCTTCCTGTTCGTGCACGTGCTGGACACCGCCGTCGTGCGGATCAGTCCGGAGATCTACAACCAGGTCATCGAGACGTACAAGACGCCGCTGGTCGGCCTGATGGAGCTGGGCCTGGTGGCCGCGGTGCTCTATCACGGTCTCAACGGGGTGCGGGTGATCCTGATCGACTTCTGGGAGGAAGGCCCGCGCCATCAGCGCACGATGCTCTGGACGATCGCGGTCATCTGGCTGCTGGTGATGGTGCCGGCGACCGTCGTCATCGCCATTCACATGATCGGACACTTCGGATGAACCGGCCGGACCTGCAACTCGGGCGTGGTCAGCACGCCCCGGTGATCCAGGACAGCTTCGACAGCCCCGCCAGCTTCGGGAACCCGCGCTCCCCGCGCAGGCACACCGCGATGCCGAACTTCGAGAAGTACACCTGGATCTTCATGCGGTTCTCCGGGGCCGTGCTGGTGTTCCTGGTGCTCGGCCACCTGTTCATCATGCTGATGTGGGACCGGGGCGTGTACCGGATCGACTTCAACTTCATCGCCCAGCGGTGGGCCTCCCCGTTCTGGCAGATCTGGGATCTGCTGCTGCTGTGGCTGGCCCAGCTGCACGGCGCCAACGGGATGCGCACGATCATCGGCGACTACACCCGCAAGAACTCCACCCGGTTCTGGCTGAACACTCTGCTGCTGGTGTCGATGGTGTTCACCCTGGTGCTGGGCACCTACGTGCTCCTGACGTTCGACGCCAACATCTCCTAAGGATTGCAGTTGATTAGCGAACACCGATACGACGTGGTGATCGTCGGCGCCGGCGGCGCCGGCATGCGCGCGGCGGTGGAGGCCGCCCCGCGGGCGCGCACCGCGGTGTTGACCAAGCTCTACCCCACCCGCAGCCACACCGGGGCCGCTCAGGGCGGCATGTGCGCGGCGCTGGCCAATGTCGAAGACGACAACTGGGAATGGCACACCTTCGACACCGTCAAGGGCGGTGACTACCTGGCCGACCAGGACGCGGTGGAGATCATGGCCAAGGAGGCCATCGACGCGGTGCTCGACCTGGAGAAGATGGGGATGCCGTTCAACCGCACCCCCGAGGGCCGCATCGACCAGCGGCGGTTCGGCGGTCACACCCGCGAGCACGGCAAGGCGCCGGTGCGCCGATCCTGTTACGCCGCCGACCGCACCGGTCACATGATCCTGCAGACCCTCTATCAGAACTGCGTCAAACACGACGTCGAGTTCTTCAACGAGTTCTACGTCCTGGACCTGCTGCTGACCGAGACCCCCAGCGGCCCGGTGACCTCCGGCGTCGTCGCCTACGAGCTGGCCACCGGCGAGCTGCACGTCTTCCACGCCAAGTCGGTCATCATCGCCACCGGCGGTTCGGGACGGATGTACAAGACCACCTCCAACGCCCACACCCTGACCGGCGACGGGATGGGCGTGGTGTTCCGCAAGGGACTGCCGCTGGAGGACATGGAGTTCCACCAGTTCCACCCGACCGGTCTGGCCGGCCTGGGCATCCTGATCTCCGAGGCGGTGCGCGGCGAGGGCGGCCGGCTGCTCAACGCCGACGGCGAGCGGTTCATGGAGCGCTACGCGCCCACCATCGTCGACCTGGCGCCGCGCGACATCGTCGCCCGCTCGATGGTGCTGGAGGTGCTCGAGGGCCGCGGTGCGGGCCCGAACAAGGACTACGTCTACATCGACGTCCGCCACCTCGGTGCCGACGTGCTGGAGGCGAAACTGCCCGACATCACCGAGTTCGCCCGCACCTACCTGGGGGTGGACCCGGTGACCGAACTGGTGCCGGTCTACCCGACCTGCCACTACATCATGGGCGGCATCCCCACCACCGTCACCGGCCAGGTGCTGCGCAACAACACCTCGGTCGTTCCGGGCCTCTACGCCGCCGGTGAGTGCGCGTGTGTGTCGGTGCACGGCGCCAACCGGCTGGGCACCAACTCGCTGCTGGACATCAACGTGTTCGGCCGTCGCGCGGGGATCGCCGCTGCGGAGTACGCGCTCGAAAACGACTTCGTGCCGATGCCGGAGAACCCGTCGGCGATGGTCGCCGACTGGGTGGCGCACATCCTGTCCGACCACGGCCACGAGCGGGTCGCCGACATCCGCGGTGAGCTGCAGCAGACCATGGACAACAACGCCGCGGTGTTCCGCACCGAGGAGACGCTGACCCAGGCGCTCAACGACATCCACGCCCTCAAGGACCGCTACGCCCACATCACCGTCCACGACAAGGGCAAGCGGTTCAACTCCGACCTGCTGGAGGCCATCGAGCTGGGCTTCCTGCTGGAGTTGGCGGAGGTGACCGTCGTCGGTGCGCTCAACCGCAAGGAATCCCGCGGCGGGCACGCCCGCGAGGACTACCCCGACCGCGACGACGCCAACTTCATGAAGCACACCATGGCCTACAAGGAAGGCGCAGAGCTGCGCAGCGATATCCGGCTGGACTTCAAGCCCGTCGTCCAGACCCGTTACGAACCCAAGGAGCGGAAGTACTGATGACTCCTCCGGCACGTTCCCAGGGCGCCGTGATCGACTCCCCCGAGCCGGGCGACCCGCCACTGCCACCGATCCCCGAGGGCGCGGTGATGGTCACCCTCAAGATCGCGCGCTTCAACCCGGAAAACCCCGACGCCGCCGGGTGGCAGAGCTTCCGGGTACCGTGCCTGCCCACCGACCGGGTGCTCAACCTGCTGATCTACGTCAAGAGCTACCTCGACGGCACCCTCACCTTCCGGCGCTCCTGCGCCCACGGCGTGTGCGGGTCGGACGCGGTGCGCATCAACGGCCACAACCGGCTGGCCTGCAAGGTGCTGATGCGCGACATGCTGCCCAAAAACCCCAAGAAGCAGTTGACCCTGACCATCGAGCCGATCCGCGGTCTGCCCGTGGAGAAGGACCTGGTGGTCGACATGGAGCCGTTCTTCGACGCCTACCGGGCGATCAAGCCGTTCCTGGTCACCTCCGGCAACCAGCCGACCCGCGAGCGGATCCAGAGCCCCGAGGACCGCGCCCGCTTCGACGACACCACCAAGTGCATCCTGTGCGCGATCTGCACCACCAGCTGCCCGGTGTTCTGGAGCGAGGGCAGCTACTTCGGTCCGGCGGCGATCGTCAACGCGCACCGGTTCATCTTCGACAGCCGCGACGAGGCCGCCGCCGAGCGCCTGGACATCCTCAACGAGGTCGACGGGGTGTGGCGTTGCCGCACCACCTTCAACTGCACCGAGGCCTGCCCGCGCGGTATCGAGGTCACCAAGGCGATCCAGGAGGTCAAGCGCGCGCTGATGTTCGCGCGCTGAGCCCTCCCCTACTGCCGAGCGTGCGCACGCTGAGCCCTCCCCCACTGCCGAGCGTGCGCACAGGTTCACGCTCGGCGCCGAACGTGAGCCTGTGCGCACGCTCGGCGGGCGGGCTGGGTGCGACGGCGGGGCCGTCACACTTCTGCGGGCTATCTCGTCTAGCGGGTATGACCACAACACCACGCATCGCTCCGCTACCGCCCGCACACGCCAACCCGCTGGCGCGCCTGCTCTACCGCTACGCGCGCCGACGCTTCGGCGCGGTGCCCGAACCGTTCGCCGTCGCCGCCCACCACCCCCGGCTGCTGGTCGCCAACGGCGTGCACGAAGCCCTGTTGGACAGCGGCTCGCGGGTCCTGCCCGCGGGCGTGCGCGAGCTGGCGGTCTTCTGGACCGCCCGCACGATCGGCTGTTCGTGGTGCGTGGACTTCGGCGCCATGCTCCAACGGCTGGACGGACTCGACGTGGAACGGCTCAAGGAGATCGACGACTACGCCACCTCGCCGGCCTACACCGACGACGAACGCGCCGCCATCGCCTACGCCGACGCGATCACCACCGACCCACACACCGTCACCGACCGACAGGTGGCCGACCTGCGCGCCCGCTTCGGCGACGCCGGGGTGATCGAGCTGACCTACCAGATCGGCGTGGAGAACATGCGGGCCCGGATGTACTGCGCGCTCGGCATCACCGAGCAGGGCTTCAGCACCGGTGACGCCTGCCGGGTGCCGTGGGCCACTACCGATCCCGCAGCGGAGAACCGGTGAACTTGTCCGGGTTGGCGACGTCCCACACCGCGTAGATCTTTCCGTCCCGCACGGTCATCGCGGTGATGCGCGGCAGCAGCGGGGCGAAACCCTCCGCGGCCGGGGCGCCGGGCGTGTAGGCGCCCAGCTCGCCGTTGACCATCGCCAACTGGTTGGCCTGCACCAACGTCGGCCCGTAGCGCCGCGCCAACCCGAACAGGAACCGGGCCACCTTCTCCGGACCCCGGATGGCCCGGGTGGCCGTCGGCGCCCGACGGTTGGCGTCCCCGACGAACGTCACCTTCGGGTGCAGCAGCGCCACCACGGCCGACAGGTCCCCGGCCGCCATCGCCGCCATCAGTTCACCGACCACCTCGTCGTGGGCGGGGTCGGGTTGCGGCGGTGGGTCGGCGGCCACCGCCTTGCGGGCTCGCGACGCCAACTGCCGGGCCGCCGCCGGGCTGGTGCCCAGCACGTCGGCGATCTCGGCGAACGGCACCGCGAACCCGTCGTGCAGCACGAACGCCACCCGCTGGTCGGGCGGTAGTCGCTCCAGCACCACCATCGCCGCGAACCGGGCGTCGTCGGCGGCCACCACCGCCGACAGCGGTTCGCTCTCCCCGAAGCCGGTCACCACCGGTTCGGGCAGCCATTCGCCGACGTAGTGCTCGCGGCGGTGCGCCGCCGAGCGCAGCCGGTCCAACCCGACCCGGCTGACCACCGTGGTCAGCCAGGCCCGCGGGTCGACGATCGCCGCCCGGTCGGCGGCGTCCCAGCGCAGCCAGGCCTCCTGCACCGCGTCCTCGGCGTCGACGACGGTTCCGGTGACCCGGTAGCCGACCGCGAGCAGATGGGGGCGCAAAGCCTCGAACTCCTCGGTCGGCGCCGCGCGCATGGCACCAGCCTAGAGGCGCCCGCCAACGTGCACCTCCTGCGAAAGATCACCGATCTTTTCGCACTGGGCACACGCTCGACACCGCACCGAGTAGCCCGGCCGCCACGCCGACGTGATAGACCCCAAACATGCACTGGTACACCGGCCACACCGGCTACGACGCCATCCTGACCGCGGCGTTCGTCTTCGCCGCCTTCGTGATCATCGCCGGATTCTTCGGGCAGAGTTCCTACGGGCGGTTCTCTTCGACCACGCTCGGCTTCAACCTGAACCCGAAGTTCGGGTGGTGGCTGATGGAGATCCCGGCGACGGTGGTGTTCGCCGTCGCCTACCTGTCCGGCCCGGCCCGCTTCGAGCCCACGTCGCTGGTGCTCGCCGGCATCTGGGCGCTGCACTACGCCAACCGCGGCTGGTTCTTCCCGCTGGCGATCCGGCAGGTGCCCGGCAAGCGCAGCACGTTCAACGTCTCGGTCGTGGTGATGGGCATGCTGGTCACCTCGATGCACGGCTACCTCAACGGAGCGCTGTTCAGCCACGACTATTTCGGCCGGTACGGCACGCAGTGGCTGACCGACCCGCGGTTCCTGGTGGGCTTGGCCGTCTATCTCGCCGGGTTCGCGCTGCTGGTCAACTCCGAGGCGATCGTGCGCAACCTGCGCGACAAGAACGATCCCGGCGGAGCCGAGTACCGCATCCCCTACGGCGGCGGGTTCCGCTTCGTCACCAGCCCGGCCTACCTGGGCGAACTGATCGCCTGGACCGGGTTCGCCATCCTCACCTGGGCGCTGCCCGGGGTCGCGATCCTGCTGATCACCGCGGGCAACCTGGTCCCGCGGGCGCTGGCCACCCAACGCTGGTACGCGACGAAGTTCCCCGACTACCCCACCGACCGCAAGGCCCTGATCCCGTTCGTGCTCTGAACCGGCTGTTCTCACCCCCGACCGCCGGGACCGGTTGTACGGTCGAGGCGGCCAGGCCACCTGTGAATTGAGGTTCGATGACCAAACCACGGATCCGTCCGGTGCGCTGGCAGCCGCCGCCCGTCGATCCCCTCCCCCGGTTGCCGTCGCCGGCCGCGACCGTGGTGCCGTTGCCCGGCCACGGCCCGGAGGACGTCGTCGTCGACGCCGACGGCCGGTTGTGGACCGGGTTGGTCGACGGGCGCATTGTGCGCTTCGGGACCGACGGGGGCGAGCCGACCGTCGTCGCCGAAACCGGCGGGCGGCCACTGGGTTTGCACGTCGCCCGAGACGGGCGGGTGCTGATCTGCGACAGCCACCGCGGCTTGCTCGCACTCGATCCCGCCGCCGGCTCGCTGGAGACCCTGGTGGCGGAAGTGGCCGGCCGACCGCTGGTGTTCTGCTCGAACGTCACCGAAACCGCCGACGGCACCATCTATTTCACCGAGTCCACCGCCGACTGGCACTTCGAGGACTTCACCGCCGGCATCCTCGAGGCCCGCGGAAGCGGCGCCCTGTTCCGGCTGGACACCGACGGTTCGGTCACCACCGTGGTCGACGGGCTCTACTTCGCCAACGGGGTGACGGTCACCGCGGACCAGACGGCGCTGGTGTTCGCCGAGACCCAGGGCCGGCGGCTGTCGAAGTACTGGTTGTCCGGCCCGCAGGCGGGCACGGTCAGCCCGCTGGCGCTCCACCTGCCCGGCATGCCCGACAACCTGTCCACCGGCGCGGACGGCCGGATCTGGACCGCCATGGTCACCCCGGTCAACACCCGGCTGGAATGGCTGTTGCCCCGCTCACCGCTGCTGCGGCAGGTGGTGTGGCGGCTCCCGGACCGGCTGCAGCCGCAGATTGAGCCGGAGGTGTGGGCGGTCGCGTTCGATGCCGACAGCGGCGCCCCGGTGGCCGGGCTACGCACCACGCAACCCGACTTCGGTGTCGTCACCGGCCTGGTGGAGGCCGACGGCCGGTTGTGGATGGGGTCGATCAGCTACTCGGCGGTCGGCCACGTGGCGCTGGCCGACCTGGCCTGCTGACCTAAATTTGCCACTTCCGTAACACTGGCAACAGCGTGGCTCCCCCGTTTTCGGGCGTCGAGTGCCTACTGTGCACACACGATGGTCTCGTTGCGCTCCGCGGTCATGCCCCGCGCCGCCACCTGCCTGGCGGCGCTGTTGCTGGTGGCCGCCCCGATCGCGTTGCCCGCTGTCGCCGATGCCGCACCCAACCCGGCCGCCGGCGCCGACAACTGCCCCTACCGGGTCACCACGCCGCCCGCGGTGGACTCCTCGGAGGTCCCGCAGGCCGGCGACCCGCCCGCACCGCTGCCGGTGCCGGCCAAGCCGGTCGGCGGTGACGCGCTGGCCGGCTGCGGGGTGATCACCGCACCCGACACGCCGCCGGTGCCCGGCGACGTCTCCGCGGAGGCCTGGCTGGTGGCCGACCTGGACAGCGGCGCGGTCATCGCCGCGCGCGACCCGCACGGCAGGCACCGCCCGGCCTCGGTCATCAAGGTGCTCACCGCGATGGCCGCGATCAGGGAACTCAACATCAACAAGCCGGTCGCCGGCACCGCCGAGGACGCGGCCGCCGAGGGCACCAAGGTCGGCGTCGCACCCGGCGGCATGTTCACCGTCAACCAGTTGTTGCACGGCCTGCTGATGCACTCGGGCAACGACGCCGCCCACGCGCTGGCGGTCCAGCTCGGCGGCATGCCGGTGGCGATCGACAAGATCAACGAGCTCGCCGCCCGGCTCGGCGGGCGCGACACCCGCGCCGCCACCCCGTCCGGCCTGGACGGACCGGGGATGAGCACCTCGGCCTACGACATCGGCCTGTTCTACCGTTACGCCTGGAGCGACCCGACCTTCGCGGGTATCGTCGCCACCCGCACCTTCGACTTCCCCGGCCACGGCGACAGTCCCGGCTACGTGCTGGAGAACGACAACCAGTTGCTCTACAACTTCCCCGGGGCGCTCGGCGGCAAGACCGGCTACACCGACGACGCGGGTCAGACCTTCGTCGGTGCGGCCGAACGCGACGGCCGCCGGCTGGTGGCGGTGCTGCTGCGCGGCACCCGCCAGCCCATCGCGCCGTGGGAGCAGGCCGCCCGGTTGCTCGACTACGGGTTCGCCACCCCGCCGGGCACCCAGATCGGCTCCCTGGTCGACCCGGACCCCGCACTGCTGGCCCCGGCCGCCGACCCGGCGACCAGCGTCGCCGACGGACGCGCCGCCGCCCTACTGGCCCCGGCCGACACCGTGCCGGTCCGGGTGGGGGTCGCCGTCATCGGCACCCTGATCGTCTTCGCGCTGATGCTGGTGGCGCGGTCGATGAACCGCCGCGGCATCCAGGCCTGACACCGGCCTCCCGGCGTGGCGGTGCCCGACGGTAACTTCTCCACCACATCGACCGAGCGGGAGGAGCGGGCTGTGGGGGCACTGACCGAACTGCGGCGCTCCTCGCCGCTGACGTTGACCGTCGCCGTCACCGCCGCCGGCATCGGCTTCCTCTACGGCTACGACCTGGCCACCCTCGCGACCGCGCTGCTGTTCCTGGAGTCCGACTACCAGCTGACCGCGGTGGCGCTGGAGGTCGTGGTGATCGCCGTCGTGCTCGGCGAGATCGTCGGCGCCGCCGCGGGCGGCTGGCTGGCCAACGCCATCGGACGCAAGAAGTGCCTGGTCGGGGTGGCGGCCGGTTACGCATTGCTGGCGGCGATCAGCGCTGCGGCGGTGTCGATTCCGATGCTGGTGGTCGCCCGACTGCTGCTCGGGGTGGCCATCGGTGTGGCGATCGTGGTGGTTCCGGTGTTCGTCGCCGAGTCGGTGCCCGCGGCGGTGCGCGGCTCCCTGCTGGTCTCCTACGGCTTGGCGACGGTGTGCGGGCTCATCGCCGGCTACCTGATCGGCTACCTGCTGGCCGGTTTCGGCAGCTGGCGACTGTTGCTGGGGCTGGCCGCGGTGCCCGCGGTGCTGGTGCTCGCCCTGTTGCCCCGGGTGCCCGACACCGCCCGCTGGTACCTGCTCAAGGGCCGGTTCGACGAGGCCCGTCGCACCCTGCGCGGAATCGAGCCCGGCGCCGACGCCGACACCGAACTCGCCGAGATCGACCGGGCACTGCGCGAAGAACGGGCCGAGAACGTCGGCGTGCTCCGCGAGATGCTGCGGCTGCCCTACCTGCGGGCGACACTGTTCGTCGTCACCCTCGGGTTCTTCATCCAGATCACCGGGATCAACGCGATCGTCGCCTACAGTCCACGCATCTTCGCGACCCTGGGCTTCACCGGTCATTTCGCGCTGCTGGTGTTGCCCGCACTGGTCCAAACCGCTGCCCTGGCGGCGGTGTTCACCTCGCTGATGCTGGTGGACCGGCTAGGCCGCCGCCCGATCCTGCTCATCGGCATCGCCGTGATGGTCCTGGCGAACCTGGTCCTGGTCGCGGTGTTCGCATCCGACGCCGCAGGCGCGGAGGCGCTGCCGGTGCTGAAATTCGGTGGCGTGCTGCTGTTCACGGTCGGCTACACGTTCGGGTTCGGGGCCATGGTGTGGGTCTATGCCGGGGAGAGCCTGCCCGCCCGGCTGCGCTCGATGGGGTCCTCGGCGATGCTCACCGCCAACCTGGTCGCCAACGCGGTGATCGTGGGCGGGTTCCTGTCACTGCTCGAATCATTCGGCGGCGCGGTCACGTTCGGGTTCCTCGGCGTGATGGCGTTGCTCAGTTTCGGTTTCGTCTACCGCTACGCCCCGGAGACCAAGGGCCGTCAGCTCGAGGAGATCCGACACTACTGGGAGAACGAGTGCCGCTGGCCCGACGACACCGATGCGGCGGCGGTCCCGCGGTGAACACGACGATCAGCGCGGGCACCGTTGTCGTCGACGGGCAGGTGCATCGGCCGGGTTGGCTGCAGATCGCCGACGGGATGATCCATGACGTGGGTCCCGACTCCCCACCGCGGCCGGTCGACACCGCACTGCCCGACGCGATCGTCGTGCCCGGTTTCGTCGACATGCACTGTCACGGCGGCGGTGGCGCGTCCTACCCGGACGCCACCGCGTCAACAACGGAGCAGGCGGCCGACTTTCACCGCTCCCACGGCACCACCACCACGCTGGCCAGCCTGGTCAGCGCAAGCCCAGCGGACCTGCTCGACGCGACTGGAGTGCTCGGCGCCGCCACCCGCGCCGGCCACATCGCCGGGATCCACCTGGAGGGACCGTGGTTGAGTGCGGCCCGGTGCGGCGCCCACGACGCTCGGCAGTTGCGCAACCCCGACCCGGTCGAGATCGACACGCTACTGGCCGCCGCGGACGGCACCATCCGGATGGTGACCCTGGCCCCGGAGCTACCCGGCGCACTCGATGCGGTCGATCGGTTCGTGCAGGCCGGTGTCGTCGTCGCGGTCGGGCACACCGACGCCGAGTACGCCCAGACCCGCGCCGCGATCGATGCCGGCGCCACCGTGGCCACCCACCTGTTCAACGCGATGCGCCCACTGCACCACCGCGACCCGGGCCCGATCGCCGCCCTGCTCGAGGATCCCGGGGTGTGCGTGGAACTCATCGCCGACGGCGTCCATCTGCATCCGGCGGTGATCCGCACCGTGATCGCGGCAGCCGGGCCGGCGCGGGTGGCGTTGGTGACCGACGCGATGGCCGCCGCCGGGTGCGGCGACGGCCGCTACCGGCTGGGCGAGTGCGACGTGACGGTCACCGACGGGATCGCCCGGGTCACCGGGGATGACACCATCGCCGGCAGCACCGCCACCATGGACGCCGTCTTCCGGGCGGTGGTCGACCACACCGCCGGCCACGGCCGCGGCGCCACCACCGGCCCGGCCGGCGACGACGCCGCGCTGCTCGCGGCGGTGCAGATGACCGCGACCACTCCGGCACGCGCACTGGGACTGCCCGGCGTCGGTGTCCTGGGTGCGGGTGCGCGGGCGAACCTCGTTGTGCTGGACCGGGATCTGCGGGTGAGCCGGGTCATGGTCGACGGCGCCTGGCGGTAGTGCGCCGGGAGTCTCTGCTAGCGTCGGGCGGTCAGAATCTGACACCGGACGAGGGGCGCCGTACCCGGCCAGCGACAAGACGGCGTCACGGAGGTGTGTGATGGCCTGGCTCATTCTGGTGTTCTCCGGCGCCTTGGAGGCGGTGTGGGCCACCGCGTTGGGGCGCTCGGACGGGTTCACCCGACTGGTGCCGTCGTTGGTGTTCGCGGTGTTCTCGGTGCTGTCGGTGGTGGGGCTGGCGATCGCGATGCGCGAACTGCCCACCGGGACCAGTTATGCGGTGTGGGTGGGGATCGGCGCCTCGCTGACGGTCGCCTACGCGATGATGACCGGCAACGAGACGGCGTCGGTGGCCAAGATATTGCTCATCACGGGCGTGATCGGCTGCGTCATCGGGTTGCGGCTGGTGGCCTGAGTCAACGGCGCCGTAGCGCCCGGGAGAGGCCCAGGGCGCCGATCGCGCCGGCGGCCGCCGCGCTCACCGCCTGCCAGGCCCGCAGTTCCGGGCGGGGCTGTGCTCGCGGCGAGATCACCACCGGGTTGGGTGGCAGCACCGGCGCGGCGAGCAGGTTCTCCTCGGATGTCGCCGCCCATGCGGTGGCGAACAGCACCAATCGTGCGGTGACGTAGGCGAACACCATCAGACCCAGCACCGGGCCGAACGTGGCGCCGGCGGGGCTGTTGAGCACCGACTTCAGATAGATCGAGGCGAACTGCTTGAACACCTCGAACCCGACCGCGGCCAACAGTCCGGCCCGCAGGGAGCTGACGAAGCTGACCGATTCGCGCGGCAGTCGCGCGATCATCCAGGTGAACAGCATCCACGACACCAGCAGCGACACCAGCAGCGACGCCGCGCGCAGCACGCCGCCCAGCGCCGAGACGTGCGGGATACCGACCCAACGCAGCACGGCGGCCATCAGGCCCGGGTCGCCGAGCGCGGTCAGCGCCAGGGTGAGCGCCATCGCCACGAACGCCGAGAGCATCGCGATGAGGTCGGAGAGCTTGCGCTTGACGAAACCGGGCAGTTCGACGCGCTGCTCCCACATCTGGCTCAGCGCCTCGCGCAGCTTGTCCATCCAGCTCAGCCCGGCCCAGGCGGCGACCGCCAAACCGATGATCCCGACCGAGGCGCGGGAGTCGATCGCCACGTCCATCAAGTCGATGAGCTGCTCACCGAATTTGCCCGACACCGACGAACGGATGTGCTCCTCGATGGTGCCGAGCAGGTCGGGGCGGCTGGCCAGCAGGAAACCACCGGCGGCGAAGGCGACCATGAGGATCGGGAACAGCGCGAAGATCGTGAAATAGGTCAGCCCGGCGGCGTAGAAGTTGCCCTGGCATTCGGTGTAACGCTGTTGGGCGCGCAGCACCCGGTCGAGCCAGCGGTAGCGTTCCCGCAGCCGCTCGAGGAGTCCGGGTTTGCTCGCCTCGCTCATCGCGCCCCCAGAAAGCCCAATCGGTCGTAGGTGCGGGCGATCGTGGCGGTGGCGACCTCGGTGGCGCGGTGCGCCCCGGCGGCGAGCACCGCCTCCAGTTGCGCGGGGTCGGCGATGAGTTCGTCGACCCGGTTCTTGATCGGGGCGACGAACTCGGTGACCGCCTCGGCGGTGTCCTTCTTCAGATCGCCGTAACCGCGGCCGGCGTAGCCGTCGACGAGTTTATCCACGTCGGCGCCGGTGACCGCGGCCTGGATGGTCAGCAGGTTGGAGACCCCGGGTTTGGCCTCGGGGTCGAACCGGATCTCGCGTTCACTGTCGGTGACCGCCGAGCGGATCTTCTTGGCGGTCTTGGCCGGGTCGTCGAGCAGGCTGATCAGTCCGGCGTCGGTCGCGGTGGATTTGCTCATCTTCGCCGACGGGTCCTGCAGGTCGTAGATCTTCGCGGTCGCCTTGGGGATGAGCAGGTTGGGCACGACGAAGGTGTCGGGGAACCGGGCGTTGAACCGCTGGGCGATGTCGCGGGCCAGTTCCAGATGCTGACGCTGGTCTTCGCCGACCGGCACCAGATCGGTGTCGTAGGCGAGCACGTCGGCGGCCTGCAGCACCGGGTAGGTGAACAGGCCCACCGTGGTGGAGTCGGCACCCTGCTTGAGCGACTTGTCCTTGAACTGCGTCATCCGGGACGCCTGCCCGAACCCGGTGAAACAGCCCAGCACCCAAGCCAGTTCGGTGTGCGCCGGGACGTGGCTCTGCACGAAGACGGTGCTGCGCTCGGGGTCGATGCCCAAAGCCAGATACTGCGCGGCGGTCAGCAGGGTGCGCCGGCGCAGGGTGGCCGGGTCCTGCGGGATGGTGATCGCGTGCAGGTCGACCACGCAGAAGAACGGGTCGTGGTCGGCCTGCAGCCCGGCCCATTGACTGACCGCGCCGAGCGCGTTGCCGAGGTGCAGTGAATCGGAGGTGGGCTGTACACCGGAGAACACCCGGGGTCGACGCGCGGAAGTCATGGTGTCCCGATCTTCGCACGCTTTTGCTGCGCTGCGGGCGCCCGGGTCGCAACGGCCGCGCCGGCGATTCGGCGATGCCCGGCGTGGCCGGCGCGGCGGCGCGTTATCGTCGGAGCGGCGCAGGGCCGTTCCCGACCGGCCGCCTCGCGACCTCGACGACACAGGAGGAACGTCATGACCAGCAGCAGCGTGGCCGAGCCGGCCATCATCGAGACCGAGGACGGCGGCAGGGAGCAGAGCTGGCCCCTGCCGACCGACCAGGACAGCCTGCTGAAGCTGCTGCACCTGTGCTTCGACGAGTACTGGAACGAGATCTGGTTCGGTGTCCTCATCCAGGGTGCCGCGTGGGAGGTCGCCGCCCCGAACGCACCGAAGAAGATCTCGGTGCTCGACGGTTACGCCACCGTCGACTTCGGCCGCTGGCACTTCCACCTGTGCATCGGCCGGCACCTCGGGGCGCCGCGCGAGCTGCGCAAGATCCGCCAGTGCGCCCGCGCGGAGCTGTACCGCCGCTACGGCCGCGACGGCGACCCCAACTCCTGGGGCGTCCGGCTGTTCAACGGCCGTGACGACCAGCTGATGACCGTGATGTTGCCGAATCCGTTTTTGACCAACGACCAGCAGCTGCGCGACGAGCCGGTGTGGGAGCAGCTGGAGCTGTGGGACAAGCTGCGCGCGGAGTTCCTCGGCCTGGAACCCGACCCGCTGGACCGCACCGGCAAGCGGATCACCTGCAGCGGCGGGTGACCCGCGGTCAGTCGGTGCGGGTGTCCCAGGTGCTCGGCATCATCGGGGCGCCGGTCACCCCGTCGCCCTGATCGTCGGCGAGCACCGTCAGACCACCGGCGCGCCGGCCGTCGTCCTTGGCTGCGGTCCCGGCGAACCCGAGTGTTCCCGCGCCGCTCGCCGAGACGCCCGGCCCGCCCGGCAGTGGCGGGCCGTCGAGCTCCTGGTCCAGGGTCATGTACTCGTAGCCGCGGCCGAGTTGTTCGGCCTTGGCGTGCCGTCGCTTGCGGCGTACCGCCTGCTGTTCCTCGGTGGCGGCTGCGGCGGCCGGGGCCGCGGCGGCATCCGGTGTCGGCCGCTTGCGTCGGGCTCGCGCCTCGGCGCCGGCCTGCGCTTCCATGCCCATGTTGGCCACCATGTAGGCGTAGAGTTCCGGGCCGGCCGGGATCGGCGGCGGCCCCGGCGGGGGCGGCGCGGCGGCCGGGGCGGGCGCAGGCGCGGGAGCCGGTGCCGGGGCGGGCGCTC
>NZ_LQPZ01000017.1 GCF_002102395.1 Mycolicibacillus trivialis | reverse complement strand
GCTGTGGTCGGGCACCAACTGACCCGGGAACCACAGATCGCACTGCACTTGCTCACCAGGTAAATGCACCAACCGATCGCACGGATCAGTTGGCGCGTACTCCGGGCGAATCCTTGCCACATTTTCGCTGAACCACGAATGCCCACCGGCCCAGCGCACCCGCTCAGCAATCACCGTCGCCGGCATCCTCGGATGACTTCTCAGCACATTTCGCACCGCCGGCTCAATCTGCGCCCACGCCGACGTCGTCACCGGCGCTCGCTCATACCGCGGCGGCTCATCGGCGCGCAGCGCCTTGGCCACGGTGTTTCGCGACAGTCCCAGCTCCCGCGCGATCGCAGCCTGCGACAACTTCTCCGACCGATACAACCGGCGGATCTCGGCCCAATCCTCCACAGTGATCACTCTCCAATCGAAGGGTGCTCACTTTTCGACCGGAATCACCTGCTCACTTTTCGACCGGAACCGACAGAGGGAGCGCGGATCCCGCCGAAGGTGGCCGGGATCGCACCGTGGCGCAGCAGGTCCATCCCCTCGATGTCATCGGCGCCGGCGACCATCCCCGCGATCAACGACCCGATCTTGAGCCCCGCGTTCGCGCCCACCTCGGCGTTCACCCGAACATGGCGGGCAGCAAGCCTTTCCAGACCGACCAGCTCGGCCAACCGCATCGCCGGCACCAGTCCCGCGTGCGACATGAGATTCGGGTCATCAAAACGTGCGTGAGTCTTGCCCGCGGCATGCAACAATTGCACTTGAGAGGTGCCCTTTCTACCAGGACGATCGAAGTGTCAGCAACTCCGATTTTCCCAGGTCAAAGGGCACTTCTGTTGTTACAACACACACTCGGCAACCATTCCATCGATGGATTCAGGCTGAGGCGGGCCTTTCACGGTGCCGGCCGACCGCGCGCGAAACCGATCAACGACTACCCATTCAGCTTCCTGTGGAAGGCCTCGGAGATCGCGAGGCCGGCGACCCTTCGACGCCACCAACCGGCTGCATTCCGCCCACGGTCGGGACCACTCGAGCCGAGTTCGCCCTACAGTGAACTAAGACCCACCAACGGCAATGATCCAGCGACTGGCCACCAGGCGGTCCCTCATCCCGACACAGCTGAAGGAAGCTTGCGAAACCATGGCGACGTCATGCGCATATTACTTCCAAGAGACCATTAGAAGTGCCGAACGTCATGGCATCGACCCCGACATGCTCCTGGCGGAGATCGGCCTCGACAGCAAGCAAGTCTTCGACCCGGCCTGGCGCGGCGACGTGGTCCTGCTCGCCCGTCTCGTTCAGTTGATGTGGTATTCCCTCGACGACGAGTTCATGGGCTTCCTCGGGCGACCGGCACGCCCCGGGACATTCGCCCTGATGGCCTACGGGATCATCAATGAACCTTCGCTGGAATCGGCACTCCGCAAGGGGACGCTGTTCTATCACCTTGTCACCGATGCGATGGCGATGACACTCGACGGCGATGAGAATTGCCTCAGCATGCGGATCGAATTCGCGTGCACGGAGCTCGACCCCAACCATTACTTCATCGAATTCTGGGCGACGATCTGGTACCGGCTCGTGGGGTGGCTGGCCGGGGCACTACCCCCGCTGGTGGCGGCGACGTTCGACTACCCGAGGCCGAACGAATACGCGGACGAACTGAAATACATCTTCCCGTGCCCACAACACTTTGACAGCGCGGCCACATCGATAGTCTTCGAACGCGCGTTTTTGCAACGGCCAATTGTCCGCACCCGATCTGAACTCAAACGGTTCCTCGCTGCGGCTCCGCTCGGCTTCATGTCGTCGCCCGCCGATGAGTTCAGCGTCGCACGGCGAGTCAGAACAACACTGCTGGGCACCCGAGACCTGCCGCTCGTCTTCCCTCCCCTCAGCTCGGTGGCACACCAAATGAACATGTCGGAGCCTACGCTGCGGCGCAGGCTCCGCGACGAGTCAACCTCGTATCGGGAGATCATGGCCAGCATCCGCCGCGACCTCGCCGTCCAACGGCTCCTCGGCAGCTCGATGCCGGTGCAACAGATCGGAGAGCTGGTCGGCTACGGCGAAACCCGAGCGTTTACGCGGGCATTCAAACGGTGGACGGGACACAGCCCCTCTTCCTACCGTGAACGTCTCGCCGACAAATTACGACCGCCGGCAACCGACGCCGGTTAGCCACGCCGCGGTTATGACCATCCAAGGCCACCGAATGGAACTCCTACGCCGGGAACACAAGTAGCCAGCACGTCGGACCGCGCGGCACCTCAATCTCTCTGCCATCGTGACCAGCATGCGGTCCGTCCAACGGCGCCCCTCCTGCACCGGGCTGAACCAGCAGCGGTTCCTCGACCCCGTCAGAGACGAGACGCCCCGGCCCGCCAACGTCATAGCGTCCTATCCCGGGGCCCTTAGGGAGTAAGCACAACCTTCACGACATCGCCGCGTGCTTGGGCGGAGATGGCCTCGTTGATCTCACTGAACGGCATCATGGTGATCAACTTGTCGTAGGGAAATTTGCCCGCCTTATAAAGATCGAGCAGGTAGGGGATGAACGTTTGGGGATCGGCGTCGCCCTCGACGATCCCCCGGACGGTCAGTCCGAGCAGCGGAACCTGGAACAATCCGATCGAAAAGGCTGATTGGGGGTCCGCGGGAACACCGAGCAGGCCCAGCACGCCGCGTACCCCAAGGGTCGCGGCGAGTTGTTCGGCGACGGAAGCGACTGCGGTGGTATCGAGCGCATAATCGACGCCACCGGGAGCAATATTTCGAACCTGTGTGACGAGATCGCCTGTGCCGGGATCGATCACATGGGTGGCACCGAGGTCGAGTGCCAAGTTTCTCCTGCTCTGGAGAGGTTCGATGACCACGATGTATTCGGCCTGGCGAACAACGGCTGCCAGCATCGCAGCGAGCCCCACCGAGCCCGCACCGGCGATGACGACCGTCGAACCGGGTTGAACGTCGAGCGAGTTGAATACCGACCCGGCACCGGTCTGAATGCCGCATCCCAGGGGTGCCGCGAGTTCCGCGGGGACTCCAGGCGCCAACTTCACTACGTTGCGCTCACGCGCAATCGCATGCGTGGCAAACGACGATTGACCGAAATAATTGGAGCCCAGTGCAGTCCCACCTGCACTGAGCCCCGATGAGCCGTCAGTCCGTTGGCCGCTGAAGTTGTATTCCATGAACTGGTGACAGTAAGCGGGCTCGTTACTGGCGCAGCGCGGGCATTTCGCGCAACTGTTGAAGCTGATCGCCACATGGTCGCCTGGGACCACAGTTGTCACGTCTGCGCCGACCGAGAGCACAGTCCCGCTGCCCTCGTGACCCAAAACCCCGGGCAACGGGAACGGAAGGTGACCCTCTCTGACGGCGATGTCGGTGTGACAGATTCCGGCTCCCGCGATCTGCACGACAACTTCGTCCGCCTCGGCAGCCTGGAGGTCCACCTCGGTCAACGTGAATGGCGCGCCCGCCCTCTCGACCACTGCGGCGAGAATCTGCATGACTTGCCCCTTCTGTTCTTTTTCTGACCTCCTTCGATTCTCGCCGACCGGGCCAGGTCCGCGCGTCTCCATAACGGACGGTTGTGAACCCCACGAAAGGGATAGACACCGAAACCGTCGGACGATGTGCCCTCGTGGGACTGTGATCACGGCGGCGACTGGTCGCGTTTCACCATTTTTCGCGTCCTGGCCGACCCGGGTGCTGGGGTGACCGAACGACTCCTCGAGGTCACAAGCAGATCATCGACTCAGTTCGGGGATTTCCTCAACCGCGCGCCTTGGCCCGCGACCGGCTGCGCGCCCGCGCCGTCGCGGAGAGCTCCACCTTGCGCACCCGCACCACCTCCGGGGTGACCTCGACGCACTCGTCGACCGCGCAGAACTCCATCGCCTGCTCCAGGTCCAAATCGATCGGCTTGGCCAGCGTCTCGATGACATCGGCGGTCGACGAGCGCATGTTGGTCAGCTTCTTCTCCCGAG
Source organism: Mycolicibacillus trivialis (assembly GCF_002102395.1). Lineage (GTDB taxonomy): Bacteria > Actinomycetota > Actinomycetes > Mycobacteriales > Mycobacteriaceae > Mycobacterium > Mycobacterium triviale. The sequence goes on along the minus strand of NZ_LQPZ01000017.1, from coordinate 248,461 downwards.
TGACGTTGATGTCCAGGTCCTCGGCCCGCGGATTGATCCCGGCCACCATCCCCTCGTAGGTGTCCTGTCCGGGTTCGACGAAGAACGTGCCCCGGTCGGCCAGTTGCAGCAGCGCGAACGGGGTGATGGTGCCCGAGCGGTCACTGACCAGCGACCCGCTGTGCCGGGCCCGGAAGTCCCCGGCCCACGGGTGGTAGCCGTCGAACACCGCGTTGGCGATGCCGGTGCCGCGGGTCTCGGTCATGAACTCGGTGCGCCATCCGATCAGCCCGCGGCTGGGGATGGTGAACTCCATCCGCACCCAGCCGCTGGTGTGGTTGGTCATCTCGGTCATCCGGCCCTTGCGGGCGGCGGCCAGCTGGGTGATGGCGCCGACGTACTCCTCCGGGCAGTCCACGGTGAGCTGCTCGAACGGCTCGTGCAGCGTGCCGTCGACGGTTTTGGTCACCACCTGCGGTTTGCCGACGGTCAGCTCGAAGCCCTCCCGGCGCATCTGTTCGACCAGGATGGCCAGCGCCAGCTCCCCGCGGCCCTGCACCTCCCAGGCGTCGGGGCGGCCGATGTCGACCACCCGGATCGAGACGTTGCCGACCAGTTCGGCGTCCAGGCGGTTCTTGACCATCCGGGCGGTGAGCTTGTGCCCGGAGACCTTCCCGGCCAGCGGCGAGGTGTTGGTGCCGATGGTCACCGAGATCGCCGGCTCGTCGACGGTGATGCGCGGCAGCGCCACGGGAGCCGTCGGGTCGGCCAGCGTGTCGCCGATCATGATGTCGGGGATGCCGGCCACGGCGACGATGTCCCCGGCGACCGCCTCCTCGGTGGGGGTGCGCTCGACGCCCTCGGTGACCAGCAGTTCGGTGATCTTGGCGCTGGTGGTCGTCTCGGCGCCGTCGACCTCGCGGATCCAGGCCACCTGCTGGCCCTTGCGGATGCGGCCGTTGGCGATGCGGATCAGCGCCAGCCGGCCCAGGAAGCTGGAGGCGTCGAGGTTGGTGACCAGCGCCTGCAGCGGCGCCTCGGGGTCACCCGACGGCGGCGGGACGTGCTCGAAGAGCAACTCGAACAGCGGGTCGAGGTTGTCGCCCTCGGGCACCTGACCGTTGGGCGGGGCGACGGTGGCCGCGATCCCGGCACGCCCGGAGGCGTACAGGGTCGGCAGCCCCAGCGCGTGCTCGGCGGCCTGCTGCGCGGCCTCGTCGAGGTCGGCGGCCACATCGAGCAGCAGATCGTGGCTGGCCTCGACGACCTCCTCGATCCGCGCGTCGGGCCGGTCGGTCTTGTTGACCACCAGGATCACCGGGAGGTGCGCGGCCAGCGCTTTGCGCAGCACGAACCGGGTCTGCGGCAGCGGCCCTTCGGACGCGTCGACCAGCAACAGCACCCCGTCGACCATCGACAGGCCGCGTTCGACCTCGCCGCCGAAATCGGCGTGACCGGGGGTGTCGATCACGTTGATGACGGTGACGCTGCCGTCGGCGTGGTGGCGGTGCACCGCGGTGTTCTTGGCCAGGATCGTGATGCCCTTTTCGCGTTCCAGGTCACCGGAGTCCATCACCCGCTCGGTGGCCTCGCCGCGTTCGGCGGCCAGCGCGCCGGACTGGCGCAGCATGGCGTCGACGAGGGTGGTCTTGCCGTGGTCGACGTGGGCGACGATGGCGACATTGCGGAACTGCACCGGCCGATTCTGCCAGCGCGACGCGGTGATCGCGAAACCGAGACCGGCCCCGGTGACGTACTTCTCACCGCTGGTCGCGCGGGGTTCCGGCGCCTCGCCGCCCTGTGATTGTCCTGGGAGTGGGCGCCCGGCGGGCCCGACCACCCTGGCGGGATCAGGTGCCGACTGGCAGATTGGGGGCCAGCCCCATCCTGAACCGAGCAGCATTGCGCCGCGTTCCCGAGGCGGCGGGAAGGGAATCGCCGGTGACCCAGGCGCGTACCGCGGATCTGATGGTGATTTTCGGCATCACCGGGGATCTGGCCCGCAAGATGACGTTTCGCGCGCTGTACCGGCTGGAGCGACGCAAGCTGCTGACCTGCCCGATCCTCGGGGTGGCGGCCGACGACATCAGCGTGGCGGAGTTGATGTCGCGGGCCCGCGAGGCGATCACCGCCACCGAGGGCAGCGTCGAGGACGACGTGTTCGACCGGCTGGCGCAGCGTTTCTCCTACCTGCACGGCGATGTGACCGACGCCGGCCTCTACCGGCAGTTGGCGGAGAAGGTCGGTGACGCCGAACAGCCGCTGTACTACCTGGAGATGCCGCCGGCCCTGTTCGGTCCGATCGTCGAGCAGCTCGGTAAGGCGGGGCTGGCCGGCAACGCGCGGGTGGCGGTGGAGAAGCCCTTCGGCGACGACCTCGAGTCGGCGCGCCGGCTCAACGACCGGCTGCACCGGGTGCTCGACGAGGAGCAGATCCTGCGGGTGGACCACTTCCTGGGCAAGGAACCCGTCATCGAGCTGGAGTACCTGCGGTTCGCCAACACCGCCCTCTCCGAGGTGTGGGACCGGCGCAGCGTGTCGGCCATCCAGATCACCATGGCCGAGGACTTCGGGGTGGAGGACCGCGGCAGCTTCTACGACGCGGTCGGGGCGCTGCGCGACGTCGTGCAGAACCACCTGCTGCAGGTGCTCGCCCTGGTGGCGATGGAACCGCCGACCTCGGCCGGCGGCAACGAGCTGCGCGACAAGAAGGTCGAGGTCTTCCGCGCCATCCCCCCGATCGACGTCGCCCACTACGTGCGCGGTCAGTACGACGGCTACGCCGACGTGCCTGGTGTGGCCGCGGACTCCGAGACCGAGACGTACACCGCGCTGCGGCTGCAGATCGACAATTGGCGCTGGTACGGCGTTCCGGTCTTCGTGCGCGCCGGTAAAGGCTTGCCGCACAAGGTCACCGAGGTTCGACTGTTCCTGCGTCGCACTCCCCCACTGCCGTTCCTGCCCAAACCCGCGCAGGCCGCCCCCAACCAGATCGTGTTGCGCATCGACCCCGATCCCGGTCTGCGGCTGCAGATCTCCGCACTCGGCAAGGACGCGCTGCACCCGGTGCACCTGGACACCCTGTTCGCCGAGCAGCTCGGCGAGCTCCTGCTGCCCTACGAACGGCTGCTGCACGACGCGCTGCACGGCGACCGGCGCCTCTTCGCCCGCGAGGACGCGGTCGAGGAGACCTGGCGGATCGTCCAGCCGCTGCTCGATGATCCGCCCGCGGTGCACCGCTATGAGCGCGGCTCCTGGGGCCCGGACGAGGCGAACAAGCTGGTGCGCGGGTATCCGGGCTGGCAGCAGCCGTGGCTGGCCGACTCCTGACCGACGAGAGAGAGGACAACGCGATGCAGTTGGGGATGATCGGCCTGGGCCGGATGGGCGCCAACCTGGTGCGCCGGGCGATGCGCGACGGCCATGAGTGCGTGGTCTTCGACCGTAACCGCGATGCCGTCGAGACCCTGGTGGGCGAGGGTGCGGTCGGGGTGGGCTCGCTGGCCGAACTCAAGGACAAGCTGACCGCTCCCCGGGCGGTCTGGGTGATGGTGCCCGCCGGCTCGATCACCGATTCGGTGATCGACGAACTCGCCGAGACCCTCGACTCCGGCGACATCGTCATCGACGGCGGCAACTCCTACTACCGCGACGACATCCGCCACGCCGAGCAGTTGGCCGAACGGGGCATCCGGTTGCTCGACTGCGGCACCAGCGGCGGGGTGTGGGGGCTCGAGCGCGGTTACAGCCTGATGATCGGTGGGGACGCGGACGCGGTGGCCACCGTCGAACCCGTCTTCGCGTCGCTGGCGCCGGGCGTGGACGCCGCCGAGCGGACCCCGGGTCGCGACGGCGAGCCGACCCCCGCCGAGCACGGCTATCTGCACTGCGGCCCCAGTGGCGCAGGGCATTTCGTGAAGATGGTGCACAACGGCATCGAGTACGGGATGATGGCCGCCATCTCCGAGGGCCTCAACATCTTGCACCGCGCCAACATCGGCGCCGACGACCAGGCCAGCTCCGACGCCGAGACCGCGCCGTTGGCTCATCCCGAGTACTACCGCTACGACCTGGATCTGGCGGAGGTCGCCGAGGTGTGGCGGCGCGGCAGCGTGATCGGTTCGTGGCTGGTCGATCTCACCGCTGCCGCGTTGGTGGAGTCCCCCGACCTGGCGAAGTTCGCCGGTCGGGTCTCCGATTCCGGCGAGGGCCGCTGGACGGCGATCGCCGCGATCGAAGAGGGCGTGCCCGCACCGGTGATCACCGCGGCTCTGGGCTCGCGGTTCTCCTCGCGCAACCTCGACGAGTTCGCCGACAAGGCGCTCTCGGCGATGCGCAAACAGTTCGGCGGGCACGACGAGAAACCGGCTGCCGGCCTGTGAGACGCTCCGCCGCGATGGCGGCGGTGCTGCTGGTGGCCGCCGGCCTGAGCGGCTGCGCGCCGGGGTCGTCGAACTCGGCCGTGGTCGTCTACGCGGCCGCCTCACTGCGCCCGACGTTCACCGCGATCGCCGACCGATTCCAGCAGCAGAACCCCGGCGCCGCCGTGGACCTCAACTTTGGCGGCGCGGCCGACCTGGCTACCCAACTGATCGAGGGTGCCGGCGCCGACGTCTTCGCCTCCGCCGACACCGCCCAGATGCACCGGGTGACCGACGCCGGCCTCACTGTCGGCGACCCGGTCACCTTCGCGTCCAACACGCTGGTGATCGTGACCGCCCCGGGCAACCCGAAGCACATCGAGGCGTTCGCCGACCTGGCCCGCCCCGGGGTGGCGGTGGTGGTCAGCCCGCCACCGATGCCGTGCGGTGTCGCGACCCGCCGGGTCGAGGACCTCACCGGTGTTCACCTCGACCCGGTCAGCGAGGAACCCGACGTCGAGGACGTGCTCAACAAGGTGGTCACCGGCCAGGCCGACGCCGGTCTGGTCAACATCACCGACGCGATCGCCGCCGGGGACAAGGTCGACACGGTGACGTTTCCGGCGGCGGCCGAGGCGGTCACCCACTATCCGATCGCGGTGCTGCGGGATTCGACCCGCGACGAGCTCGCCCGGCGCTTCGTCGAGATGGTCACCGACGGGGACGGGCAGGAGATTCTGCGGGAAGCCGGCTTCGCCCGGGCGTCGGCCTCCGGGCTCAGTCCGCGTTGAGCGCGCGTGCCAGGTCGTCGAGCCATTCGCGGTCGGCGGGCACCCAGTCGACGTGGGGCAGATCCGCGGCACGCACCCAGCGCAGTGCGCCGTGATCACAAGCGCGCGGCTCCCCACCGCGGAGAAGCACCCGGTAGGCGCGCAGTGTCGTGGTGGCCGATAGGGCCACGTCGGCGCCGAGACGCTCCCCGACGGTGACGTCATCGACATCGACGCCGAGTTCCTCGGCGAGTTCGCGGGCCAGCGCGGCGGGCTCGGTCTCGCCGGGGCCGACCTTGCCGCCGGGCAGTTCCCAACGGCCGGCCAACTCGGGTGGCCGCACCCGCTGGGCCACCAGCAGCGTGGCCTTGCGGATGACCGCTGCAGCCACCACGATCTGTTCCGTCATAGCGAAGGACGTTATACCGGCCTATCGTCGAGGGATGGCTGTGTTAACCGATGAGCAGGTCGCCGCGGCGTTGCCCGAGCTTCCCGGCTGGGAGCACGCCGACGGTGCCCTGCGACTCTCGAAGAAGTTTCCGTCGTTTCTGGCCGGCATCGATGCGGTGCGCCGCGTCGGCGAGCACGCCGAGAGCCAGGACCATCATCCCGACATCGATATCCGTTGGCGCACCGTGTCGTTCGCGTTGGTGACGCATTCGGAGGGCGGGATCACCGACAAGGACGTCGCGATGGCACGCGACATCAGCGGCATCATCGAGAACTGATCGGCGCCGTGGTGCGCCGGCCGGCGACCGCGATCCAGGCCAGGGTGATCAGGGCCGCCACCAGGTAGACCAGCGCCGGCCACGCCAGGTACCAGGGTCGGCTGATATCCCAGATCGACGGCTGCGCGAAGCCCAACAGCCACGGCACCCCGATCAGCGTGAGTGCCAGCCAGCCCCAGCCGAGGAGACGGGCACCGGGCCGGTCACGCAGCGGGCCGTGGATCAGCCAGATCATCAACGGAACCAGCCAGACCCAGTGGTGGGTCCACGAGATCGGTGAGGCCAACAGTCCGAAGAGTTCGACCACCAGCAGCAGACCGAGCCGGTCGGGTGCGCCGCCGGCGGTGCGCAGCGCCCGCCAGGCCAGCCAAGCCAACACGGCGGTCGCGGCGATCGCACCCAGCAGCAGCGGGCCGTGCCCGACGTCGTAGCCCAGGATGCGGGACAGCCCGCCGCGCCAGGACTGGTTGAAGATGGTGGCGACCGGGCCGATCCGGTTGGCGTCGCCGAGCAGTTCGGTGAAGTAGTAGCCGACGGTGTCGCCGACGACCAGGTAGGACACCGCGATGGTGGCGGCGAAGACCACCGCGGCGAACGCCACCGTCGCCCAGCGCCGCACGCCCAGGAAATACAGCCCGGCGACCGCGGGGGTCAGCTTGATGCCGGTCGTCAACCCGAGCAGCAGCCCGGAGAGCCACCAGCGCGCGCTGCAGACCGCCACCAGCACCGCGAGCGCCAGCAGCATGTTGATCTGGCCGTAGTTCAAGGCACTGCGCACCGGCTCGGTCCAGATGCCTACCGCCGTCCACAGCATCGCGACACGCCGGGCGCCGGTGATGCCCAGGAGCCGCTGGCTGACGCGGACCACGCCGTAGAGCGCGGCGATGACGCCCAGCTGCCAGCCCAGGGCGACGACACCGAAAGGCACCAGGTGCAGCGGATAGAAGACGATCGCGGCGAACGGCGGGTAGGTGAACGGCAGCGAGAAGTCCGGGGTCTGTTCGGTGTAGGTGTACTCGTAGAGCGTGCCGGGGTGGTTGAGGGCGGCGGCACCGTCGATGTAGACGTGCAGGTCGACGAAGTTGGTGCCGTGCGGCACCAGATAAGTCCAGGCCAGCCGGGCGCAGACGCTCAGCGCCAGCAACAGCGGGGCGGCGTATCGGGGGAGCTGGCGACGGGGCGCCACGGATGAGGCGTCGATTCGCACGACTCTAGTCAGTATCGGTTTGGTCACCGGCATCGCTCACGTCAGTAACGGTTGAATAAATGCCACACGTGTCACTTGAGTAACTCCTGCAACGGAATACGTTCGGCGATGAACACGCCGTCGAACGAATTGGGGAACCACACATGTCCTTCACCCGGAGCCTGCTCACCGCCACCGCCGTCGTGGCCGGATCCTCCGCCGCCCTGCTGATGGGCGGCATCGCCAAGGCCGACACCGCTCCGGCCCCCAACCCGGCCGTTCCCGGCCCGGCCGCCGTGGAGCACCTCGCCGGCGTGCCGGCCGCCGCGCCGCAGCTGCTGCAGAACCTCACCGGGCTGCCGGCCACCGCCCCCGCCCCGCAGCCGCCCACCGCGACCGCCAGCGTCAACCTGCCGCAGCCCGGCCCGGCCGTCCCGCAGCCGGCGGCCGCCAGCCCGCTGCCCGGGATCACCGCAACCAACCCGGTCACCCCGGCCAGCCCGGTCACCGGTGCCAACCAGCTGGTGCCCAACGCGCAGTTCAACATCCCCAACGTGCCGGGCTTGCCGGTGCCGCTGCCCCAGCAGGTGTCGCTGCCCGGCGACTTCACCTCGCTGCTGCCCGGCGGCCTGCCCGCCGCGACCACCCCGGGCGCCGTGGGCACCGCGCCCGGCGTCGCCCCGGTGACCAGCCCGGTCGCGACCTCGCCGGTCGCCGGTCTGGTGCCGGACATGGCCAGCCTGATGCCGGTCTCCGCGCTGCCCTGACCCGACCGAACTCCACCCCCACCCACCACCGAACACGGGAGTAGATCGTGGCACGGACTTCGCACCTGACGACCGGCATCGCCGCCGTGGCCATCGCCTCGACGACGGCGCTGACACTGGCCACCACCGCGGTGGCCGACCCGGCCGCACCGCCGGCCGACCCGGCCTCGGCCGCGCAGATGCCCGGCTTGCCGGCCATCGAGCAGCTGAGCCCGGTGATCCAGCAGGCGGCCGCCGACCCGGAGGGTGCCGTGCAGTTGCTGATGGCCGCCGCCGCGGCGTTCAAGGGCAACAACGATGCGCCCGCCGACTCCAAGCAGGTGGCCGATTCGGTGGCCGACTTCGTGCAGGCCGAACCGGTCGCGCACATGCCGGCGGCGGCGGGGGTGGAGCCCGGGGCGCAGGCGCACCTGCCCACCGGGGTCAACCCGGCCAACGCCGTCGGCCCGGTGCCGATCGAGAAGCCGCACGCGATGGCCGCCAAGCCCACTCCGCCCGGGCCGGCCGACGCGCCGGCCGCGGCCCCGCCGGCCGAACCCGGTGAGGCACCGGGTGACGTGCCGGCGGTCGAGCCCGCCGCGGCCGAGGCCGCCGCGAACCCCGACTTCGGCCCAGACGCCCCGCCGACCCAGGAGTTCATGTACCCCTCCATCGGCACCGACTGCCTGGCCGACGGCGGCAACGTCATCGCCAGCGCGCTGTCGGTGGCCGGGCCGGCGAAGATCCCGACTCCCGGGCCGGGGCCGGGCCAGACCGCGTACGTGTTCACCGCGGTGGGCACACCGGGGCCGGCGGAGAAGCAGAAACTGCCGCTGAACGTCACCTGGGTCAACCTGACCACCGGCAAGTCGGGCACCGTCGCGCTCACGCCGCGCGACGACATCAACCCCGAGGGCCCGACCACGCTGACGGCGATCGTCGACACCGGCTCGGGCAGCGTGATGTCGACGATCTTCGGCCAGGTCACCACCAAGGACAAGCAGTGCCAGTTCATGCCGACCATCGGCGCGACGGTGGTGCCCTGACCGCCGGTCACTCGACCAGGTCGGCCTCCGGCGGGTACACCGCGCTGCCGGTGAACACCGTCAGGAGGCGACCCGGGTTGCCCTGCCAGGGCAGCGCCTGCAGCTGAGCGACGCTGCGGCGTCCGCCGAGGGCGCGCAGCATCTCGAAGTCGGTGAGTTCGACGACGATCGGGCTGCCGGGGGCCGACGGGTCGCCGAGCAGGACCGAGCCCAGCGTCGGGCCGACCAGCAGCACCGCGGGCAGCCCGTTGTCCCGGATGGCGCGGTCGAAGCTGGCGGTCAGGAAACCGGCCGCGACGGCGAATGCCGGATCGCCGGTGCGCGCGCCGGGCTCGCCGAGCGCGCCGCGCAGGTCGTGCTCGTGGGTGAGGGTGTCGAACACCAGCTGGCCGCCGATCAGTGGCGGTGCGTGTTCGAGGACCTCGGCGACCGGGGCGGCGGACTCGGCCCACGCGTCGAGCAGCTCGTCGAGGTCGTGGTCGGCGAGCCGGTCCACCTGGGCCTGGGTCCAGGACGGGGTGCCGGCGCCCTGCAGGTTTTGGGACAAGACGTCCTGGCAGACCCCGGCCAGATGGCTGACGGTCTGGTGCACGGTCCAGTCCGGGCAGGCCGGCACCGCGCGGTCGGCGACGTCGGCGCGGCCGCGCAGCAGCTCGTCGACGCGGCGGTGCACCAGCCGGTAGGCGTCGGCGGCGTTGAGGTGGTCGCTCATCGCGCGCGGACCCCGCCGGTCAATAGGCCATGAACAGGATCGCGTCCCGGTCGTACTCCATACCGGGATGCACGTCGGCCAGATGCTTCTGGACGATTTCGACCAGGTCGTCCTCGTCCTTGCCGACCATGGCCTCACCACAGGGGCATGTCAGGTGGGTCTTCAAGTCGCCGTCCTTCCTCTCACCCGCGTTGGGCTTTTTGCTGTTTCATCTTCTTCTTGGTGGCGCGCACCCGGTCCAGCGACGCCGCGTCGACCACATCGGCGATCGACAGGTGGGTGTTCGCCTTGCCGTAATCGCCGGCGGCCTCTCGCCAGCCCAACGGGGTGACGCCGTACTGCTTGCCCAAAAGCGCCAGGAAGATCCGCGCCTTCTGCTCCCCGAAGCCGGGCAGCGCCTTGAGTCGGCGCAGCACCTCGGCGCCGTCCGGGTCGTCCTCGGTCCAGATTCTGGCCGCGTCGCCGGCGTAGTCGTCGACGACGATCTGCGCCAGGGACTGGATCCGCTTGGCCATCGAGCCGGGGAACCGGTGCACGGCGGGTTTGTCCGCGCAGACCGCAGCGAACTTCTCCGGGTCGTGGGCGGCGATCTTGCCGGCGTCGAGCCCGCCCATCCGGTCGGCGATCTTCTTCGGTCCGGCGAACGCGGTCTCCATCGGCACCTGCTGGTCGAGCAGCATCCCCACCAGCAGCGCGAACGGCTCCGACTCCAGCAGGGTGTCCGCGGCGGGATCACCGCTCAGGTAGAGGTTCGACACGCCCCCAGTCTAGGGATGGCGTTGCCGCGCCCCCGCAGAACCGGGAGGTACCCCTCCCCGGTGTCAGCGGCGTGTGCAAATCTGGTCTCGACAACCGAACACGTGAAGGGATGACCATGAGACGGCTGTTCGCACCTCTTATCGCCGCGGTGATCGCCGCCATCGCCTTCGCCGGCGCCGCCAACGCGGTGCCCGACCAGGGCACGCCGGAGTTCGACAACTACATGCAGGGCTTGGAACGCAACGGGTTTCACTTGAACCCCGACACCGCATGGCGCGTCGCACACCAAGCCTGCGAAGGCGGGGTCCCCGGCTTGATCGGCTGGGAGCTGACCGCGCAGGGTGTGATCGGCCCGGGCGCCAACCAGCGCCTGATGGACGTGGCCCGCCAATACGCCTGCCCGGTGCAGTAACCCCGGGGACACCGGTTCCTGCGGCCCTGCCCCCGCTGGCCTTCACGTCAACGCGGCGCAGGTCAGCGCCGGTTCGGGTATGGTCGCCGGCAACCGCCGCCGGCCGCGTCCGATCGGCCTGAACCGGGCGTAACCCGCGATAAGGAGCACCGTGATCCCACTGTCCGAGGTGTTGAGCGAACTGGCCGAACGGGTCAAGCGTTTCGAGGATTCGTTCACCGACACCGCCGAGAAGGGCAAGGCGGCGTTGCAGTCCCGTCGACAGGAACTCGAGGACGAGTTCGAGCGCAAGAAAGAGGAGTTCGACGACACCATCGCGCAGGCGCAGGAGGGTTCGCGCAGCTGGTGGGCGGAGACCAGGACCGCAGTCGAGCGGCAGGTCACCGCGATGCGGACCGATTTCGACCAGTGGCAGAAGGATCTGAAGGGCAAAAACGCCGAGCGCGCCGCGGAAAACGCGGAAGAGAACGCCTCCGCCGCGATGGCGCTGGCCAACTACTTCCTCAACGCAGCCGAGTGGGCAGCGGTGCAGGCTCGGCTGGCCCGGGCTGAGGCCGACGAGCCGTCCAGCGCCACCGACTGACACCACCCATCGCCCGGTCCAGCGACCGAGCGGAAATTAAGGGGAATTACCTACCCGGGGCGCCGTTAGCGTTTTGCGCATGACACAGCTACTGGGTTTCCCCTCCCCCGCCGAGGTGGCCGCGCAGACCCCGGCCGACCGGGACAGGGCGATCGACGTCATCCGGATCGTCTCGCTCGTCGGCGTGGTCGCCGGTCACACGATCATGGCGACCAGCGTCATCCGCGACCAGATCTTCCACTGGGACAACCTGCTCACCACCTCGGTGGTGTTCCAGGCGTTGACCTGGGTTTTCCAGATCATGCCGCTGTTCTTCTTCGCCGGGGCGGCGGCCTGCGTGCAGTCCTGGCGGCCGGGAAGCAGCTGGGGCGGCTGGCTGCTGCGGCGCGCGACCCGGCTGTACCGGCCGGTCTTCTACTACCTGGCGTTCTGGGCGGTGGCACTCACCGCGCTGCGCCTGCTGCTGCCGGTCGACGTCTACCGGCCGATCGCCGGGATCAGCGTGCAACTGCTGTGGTTCCTCGGCGCCTACATGCTGGTGCTCGCCGCGGTGCCGCTGCTGTACCGGATCACCAGCGTCGGCCGCCTGGTCACCGGCGTCGCCGGGGTGTACCTGCTGATCGCGGCGGTCGACGCGCTGCGACTGCATGCCGCCGATGCCACCGGCGCGCCGGGCGCACCACTGCTGGGCTACCTGAACATGAGCGTGTGGCTGATCCCGGGCATGCTCGGCGTGGCCTACCGCCGCCGACTGCTCAGCGCCCGCACCGGCCTCGTCGCCGGGCTGGCGATACTGGCGGTCAACCTGGTGCTGTTGACCGCCGGCCCCTATGAACTGAGCCTGGTCGGCATCGAAGGCCAGCGCATCGCCAACATGTCCCCGCCGTCACTGCTGTTGGCCGGCCACGCCGCCATGATGTGCTGTTTCGCCATTGCGGCCGCCCCGGCGATCGCCCGGTGGGCCCAGCGCCCGCGGGTGTGGTGGCTCGCCGCGATCGGCAACTCCGGCGCGATGACGCTCTACCTGTGGCACATGCCCGCGCTGCTCGGCGTGCACCTGGTCTTCGACTACCTCGGGCTGGCCCGCTATCCCGGTGAACCGCACCTGCTCGCGCTGAGCGTCGCGCAGGTGGCGGTGATGACGGTGCTGGTGGCGCTCCTGTTCGTGACCCTGCAGCCGGTCGAGAACGCGCCGTTGCCCGGCTGGGACGGCGGCGCGATCACCGCGCCCGGTCTGCGGAGCGCGGCGGTCGGGCTGCTGCTGTGCGTCGCCGGCGCCGCCACCCTGGTCTCGGTGAAGTGGGGATTGAAGGACGACGGGCTCTACTGCATGGCGGTCCTGCTGACCGCGCTGGTCGGCGCCCGACTGCTGGCCGACCGCACCCCGATCCTCAGTACCGTCCCGGCGGCGCCCCGTACAGATGCTCGATCGGCAGTGTCAACAGCACCCGTCGGTCGGTGACCATGGCCCGGCGATACTCGTCCCAGTCGGGGTGCTCACCGGCGATGTGGCGGTACAGCTCGACCAGGCCGGCCACGGTGGCGTCGTCGACCGCCGCCGCCGGCGGGGTCAGTTGCGCGGTCCCCTCGGCCACCGCATAGGACCAGCCGTCATCGGAGCTGACCAGCAGTGAGGCGCGCGGATCGCGGCGCAGGTTGCGGGTCTTGGCGCGCGGCTCGGTGATCGAGACCCGGATGAGCTGTTCGCGGGCGTCGAAGTGGTAGGACACGTTCGACAATTGCGGACGCCCGTCGCGTTTGAGGGTGGCCAGCACGCCCAACGAATTGCCGCCGATCACCGCCAGCAGTTTGTCGTCGAACACCTGGCGGGCCATACCGGAAATCCTACGTCGCCACGCGACCTGCCCGCCTCAGCTGCCCAGTACCGAGACGACCTTCTTGGCGGTGGCCTTGGCCGAACCGGGGTTCTGTCCCGTGACCAACCGGCCATCGACGACGACATGCGAGGCGAACGGAATCAAGCCCTTCTTGTAGTGGGCGCCGCGCTTTTTCATCTCCGCTTCGACGTTGTAGGGCACCAGCTTGTCGACCCGGGCCAGGACCTCCTCTACCCAGGCGAACCCGGTGAGTTCGCGGCCGGCGACCAGCAGGTCTCCGTTGGACAGCCGGGTGTTGAGCAGGCCGCAGTAGCCGTGGCAGACCGCGGACACCACGCCGCCACGCTCGAAGATCTCGCGGGTGATCCGCTGCAGGCCGTCGCTGTCGGGGAAGTCGAACATCACCGCGTGCCCGCCGGTGAAGTAGATCGCGTCGAAGTCAGCGGAGTCGATGTCCTCGGGCGCCGCGGTTTCGTCCAGCAATGCCATCTTCGCCGGATCGTCCTTCCAGGCTTTCGCGCTCTTGTTGAAAAAGGGAAATTTCAGCGACCGCGGCTCAAGCGGTGACAGACCACCTTGGGGGCTGACGATGCTCTGCTGGTAGCCCGCCTCGTCGAAGACCTGGTAGGCGTGTGTCAGTTCGGAGAGCCACAGCCCGGTGGGCTCGGCGGGGTCCGCGTAGTGCGCGACGTTGGAGACGACGTTCAGTATGCGTTTGGTCATCCCTCCAGGATTGCGCTGCCGTCGCGACGCCGCCACCGATGCCCTTACCCTCGGGGCATGACCGCCGAGACCGCCGAGAATTACGCACTGTTTCTGCGGGGCGTCAACGTCGGCGGTGTCCGGATCAAGATGGCCGACGTCGCCGCGGCACTCACCGCCGCCGGCTTCACCGCGGTACGCACCGTGCTGGCCAGCGGCAACGTCATCGTTGAGGCGGAGGCGCCGGGGCAGTCGGTGCGCGAACGCGCCGAAGCGGCGCTGCGTGACCGGTTCGGCTACGAGGCGTGGGTGTTGGTCTACCCGCTGGCCACGGTCGCCGCCATCGTCGCCGCCTACCCGTTCGAGCCGGAAGTCGACGGCTACCACTCCTACGTCACCTTCGTCGCCGACCCGGCAGTGCTCGAGGAACTGGCGTCCCTCGGCGGTGCCGGCGAGCAGATCGAACGCGGCGACGGGGTCCTCTACTGGCAGGCGCCCAAGTCCGCCACCCTCGACAGCGCGATCGGCAAGACCATGGGCAAGGCCCGCTACAAGTCGTCGACCACCACCCGCAATCTGCGGACGCTGACCAAGGTGCTCGCCGGGTAGGGTCGCTCATTGATGAGTCCCACTAAACACCCGGTCACCCTCGACGGCGTCTCCGAGACGGCGTTGATGACGCTGAATTCCCGCGCCCGCGAAGCGGCCCGCCCCGACGCGATCATCGACGACCCGATGGCGATCCGACTGGTCGAATCGATCGACTACGACTTCGCCAAGTTCGGCGGAACCCGCCAGGACATGGCGCTGCGCGCCGCCGCGTTCGACGCCCACACCCGCCGCTATCTGGACCGCCATCCCGCAGCGACGGTGGTCGCGTTGGCCGAGGGCTTGCAGACCAGCTTTTGGCGTCTCGACGCCGCCATCCCCGATCCCGCCTTCCGCTGGCTGACGGTGGACCTGCCGCCGGTCATCGAGGTGCGGTCGCGGCTGCTGCCGTCTTCCCCGCGGGTCGTGGCGCTGCCGCAGTCCGCGCTGGACTACAGCTGGATGGACCGGGTCGACGCTTCGCAGGGTGTGTTCATCACCGCCGAGGGGCTGCTGATGTACCTGCAACCCGAACAGGCCCTGGAGCTGATCGCCGAGTGCGCACACCGGTTCCCCGGCGCCCAGATGCTGTTCGACCTGGCCCCGCTGTGGCTGTCGGCGCTGAGCCGCTCCGGTCTCGGGCTGCGCCCCTCCCGCCGCTACCGGGTGCCGCCGATGCCGTTCAGCCGGTCGGCGCATGCGCTCGCCGAGCTGCTGATGACGCTGCCCGGAGTGCAGACCGTGCATGACCTGCGGCTGCCGCGCGGCCGCGGCCCGGTGTTCAACACGGTGTTGGGGATGAGTTATTCGGTGCCGCTGCTGGACTGGCTACGCGGGGCCCTCACGCTGGTGGAGTTCGCCCCCGAATCGAACGCCGCATCGAGATAGCGACGCGCCTCGGCGTGGCCCAAACCGACCTTGCGCACCACGTCGACGTAGGCGGCCGCGGCGGCGGCCATCACCGCGTCGGCGGGGTCGGTGCGGGCGATGAACGTGCCCAGCCGGCGGCGGGTCTCGACGATCCCGGCCTCCTCCAGCTCCCGGTACGCGCGCGCCACGGTGTTGACCGCCAGACGCAGGTCGCCGGCCAGTTCACGCACGGTGGGCAGCCGGCTTCCCGGCGCCAGGGTTCCGTCGCGCACCGCGTCGATGATCTGGACCCTGATCTGGTCGAACAGCGGCGCGGCATCCGACGGGTCCACCTTCAGCCACCGCGCCAGCTCCATCCGCCCAGTATCGCAGCGGTTCGCTAGGTTGGGGGCATGCGAATAGCGGTGCTCAGCGGCGCGGGGATCTCCGCAGAGAGTGGAGTGCCGACCTTCCGGGACGACAAGCACGGCCTCTGGGCCCACTTCGACCCCTACGAACTGTCCAGCATCCAGGGTTGGCAGCAGCATCCGGAGCGGATCTGGGGCTGGTATCTGTGGCGTCACCACCTCGTCGGGCAGGTCGACCCCAACGACGGGCACCGGGCGGTCGCGGCGTGGGAGGACTACGCGGAAGTCACCGTCGTCACCCAGAACGTCGACGACCTGCACGAACGGGCCGGTAGCAGCACTGTGCACCACCTGCACGGCAGCCTCTTCAGGTTCCGCTGCGCCGGGTGCGACGCCCCGTACCGCGGTGAGCTGCCGGCGATGGCCGAGCCCGCGCTGGAAGTCGAGCCGCCGCTCTGTGGCTGCGGGGACCTGATCCGCCCGGACATCGTCTGGTTCGGTGAGCAGTTGCCCACCACGCCGTGGCAGCGGGCCGTCGAGGCGACCCAGACCGCCGACGTGGTCGTCGTAGTGGGAACCTCGTCGATCGTCTATCCGGCCGCGGGGCTACCGGAGTTGGCGCTGGCGCGCGGCGCCGCGGTGGTGGAGGTCAACCCGGAGCCGACGCCGCTGTCCGGCAGCGCCAGCGCGGTGCTGCGCGAGTCGGCAAGCGAAGCGCTGCCCACCCTGCTGCAGCGGCTGCCCGAACTGCTCGGCCGCGACTAGTCAGGCCGCGGGGCGCAGCGCCCGCCCGAGCACGAATTCCGAGACCGGCACCGGCGCCCAGGCCGGGAACTGCCTGCCGCGCCGCGAGTCCTGCGGGGTGAACCCGGCGGCGACGATGGCCTGCTCGGTGTCGCGGTGGGTGTGGCAATTCCCAAAAAGCCGCGGCCAAAAAGTGGCGTCGACGACCCGTTGCAGCCCGCCGCGCGCCCCGGCGCTGGCCACGTGCTCGAAATAGCGCAGTTCGCCGCCCGGCCGCAGCCGCTCCCGCAGTTGGCGCAGCACCGCCTCGGGATCGTGCACCGAGCACAGCACCAGCGAGCAGACGACCGCGTCAAACGGGTCGCCGGTCTCGACGGTTTCGATGGTGCCGGCGACCACGGTGACCGGGACCGGCGTGTCGGCTGCGGCCTGGATCGCGGCCTCCCGCAGGCGTGGCTCGGGTTCGACGGCGACGACTTCCCGCACGGTGTCGGGGTAGAACGCGAAGTTGGTGCCGGTGCCCGCGCCGACCTCCAGCACCCGGCCGGACAGTCCGGCGAGGTTCTCCCGGCGCCGGTCGTGCAGCCACTCGGTTTCGTGGCTGGACAGGTAGGTCCACAGCCGGGCGAACAGCGGATTGTTCACGGTTGCGGTATTGCTCACGGTTTACCTCCCGACGGTGTATCACCGGCCACGATAGGCCTCGGCCGGTCCGACGGCCCGACCCGGTCCTCCGCCGCCTCGCTGATGCCGAACCGGTCGTGCAGTCGGGTGAGGACAGGCGGGGCCCACCAGTTCCAGCGGCCCAGCACGTGCATGAACGACGGGACCAGCACCATCCGCACCAGGGTGGCGTCGGCCAGCACCGCCAGCGTCAGCCCCACCCCGAACATCCGCATGAACGACACCTGCGCGGCGATCAGCGCGGCGAACGAAATCGACATCACCAGCGCGGCGGCGGTGATCACCCGACCGGTGCGGGCCAATCCCAGCGCCACGCTCTCATCGTTGTCGGCGCTGGTGCGGCCCGAGGCCAGCCAGTACTCCCGGATTCGGGAGATCAGGAAGACCTCGTAGTCCATCGACAACCCGAACGCGATGCAGAACAGCAGCACCGGCATGTTGGCGACCAGGGTGCCGGTGGGGGTGGTGCCCAGCGCGCCGAGGTGGCCGTCCTGGAAGATCCAGACCAACGCGCCGAACGCCGCGGTCAACGACAACACGTTGAGCATCAGTGCTTTGACGGGCAGAACCACGCTGCCGGTCAGCAGGAACAACAGCAGGAAGGTGACCACCGCGATCGCGGCGAGCACCAACGGCGTGCGCGCGACGATGGTGTCCACGATGTCGCGGTTGGTGGGTGCCAGACCGGTCATCAACACGGTGCGGCCGTCCGGGCCTGGCACCGCGTCCAACCGCTGCACCTGATCGCGTGAGGCGTCGGAGAACAGTTCGGCCGCGCTGGTCACGGTGAGGAACGCGCTCCCGTCGGCCACCCCGGTGGGCGCGACCGGCGGGCCGGCCGGGCGACCGTCGACGAACGCGCCCGCCGGGGTCGAGACCGCGGTGACGTCGGGCACCGTCGACAGTTCCGCGGCGTAGCGCTGCAGGTCGGCCGGGGACAGCCCGTCGGCGTCGGGGATCACCATCGTGACCGCGTTGGCGGAGTTGTCTTCGAAACCGGTGCGCAACTCGTCGCCGACCTGGTGGGCCGATGCGGTGGGCGGCAGTACCCGCTCGTCGGGGAAACCCCATTTCACCCCGAGGAACGGCACGCCGAGGAATAGCAGGAGCAACACCACCGCACCCCCGGTGGGCAGCCAGCGCCGGATCACGAACTTCGTCGAGCGGTACCAGAACAGGTCCTGCACGGCGCGCGGGCCGGGCGGCGGCCGGCGCAGTAGCCGGCGGGCCAACCGGCGCACGTCGAACGCGTCGAGCCGGTCGCCGGCCAGCACGATCACCGCGGGGGTGATCACGATCGCAGCGGTCGCGGCGAACGCGACGGCCGCGATGCCGGCGTAAGCGAACGACTTGAGGAAGTACATCGGGAACAGCACCATCGCCGCCATCGACAGGGCGACGGTGATGGCGGAGAACACCACGGTGCGCCCCGCGGTGGCCAGTGTGCGCACCACCGCCCGGTCCCGTTCGGTGCCGTCGGCGATCTCGTCGCGGTAGCGGCTGATGATCAGCAGCGTGTAGTCGATCGCCAGCGCCAGCCCCATCGCGATCGTGAGGTTGAGCGCGAAGATCGACACGTCGGTCACCGCGCTGATCAGCCGCAGCACCGCCATCGAGCCGACGATCGCCAGCGCGCCGACCGCGACCGGCAGCGCAGCCGCCAGCAGCCCACCGAACACCCACACCAGGACCAGGAAGCTCAGCGGGATGGCGATGGCTTCCATGCGCAGCAGGTCGTGCTCGGTCTGCTGGTTGATCTGCGCGTAGAGCATCGCCACCCCACCTGCGCGCACCTGCACTCCGTCGCGGTCGTGGACCAGTTCGTCGGAGAGGGTTTTGGCGTAGCGCTGCGCGTCGCTCTCACCGCCGTCGAGGTTGGCCACGATGAGCCCGGACCGCCCGTCGCGGCTGACCAGTTCGGCGGCGGCCGCCGGCGGCGCGGTCCACGGTGAGGTCACGCTGAGCACCCACGGCGAGCCGTCCAGGTGGTCGACGATCTCGGCGCCCGCCGCGCGGGCCCGTTCGGCGTCGACTCCGTCGGAGGCGGTGAGCAGGATCAGCAGCTGCTGGTCGCTTTGCCCGAACTTCTCGGTGAGCAACTGCGTCGCGCGACTGGACTCGGCGTGCGGGTCCTGGAATCCGCCGGCCGACAGTTTCTGCGCTACCGGGACGCCGAAGACGGCCGCGGCGATCATCAGCAGGGCGGCGACCGCGGTCACCCGCCGCGGCGCGGCGATTCCCAGCAGGGCGATTCGCTGCAACACCAGGTCGTTCTCCCCTCCGGCCGCACCATCGGACCGTTCGCCGCGTCACCTTCCGGGCGGACCGTGTCGGGGTTCTCACCGGCGGAAACCGAGAAAACCTACTCGGGGGTAGGAATTGCCACGGTTTTCCGAATCGTGACTCAATGATTCCTTAATAGTGACCCATACAGTTCAAGTCATGTGGATCGACGACTCAAGCTCAGACGTCATCAAGGTCGACTTCGACGCGCTCTACCACGGCGATGTGCTCGTGGAGGGTGACACCTCGGAGCAGTTTGGTGACGAGCTGACCCAGCCTGCCGCGTAGCCGACCCGGTCGCGGGCGCACCTGACCCGCAACCACCGGTGACCGTGCGAAAGCACGGTCACGCCCGTCTTCACCCCGCCGTGTGTCACGGTTCGTTTCCACCTGTTTTTCCGGCCCCGGACCTCCGGGGCCTTTTCTTTTCCCGCCCTCGACCGCCACGGTGGGCCGTTCTCCCCTGAAATCGACACGTTTGCGGGGGAAAAAGCCGATTTTTGGCTCTCTGTGCCCGCTGACGCGTCGATTTCAGGGGTTATCCGCCTGGCGGTCGGGCGCGCCCGCCTCCAGGCGGCACTCTCTGGGCGGTGTTCTCCCCGGTGGCGTGCCCTCCCGTGGCGTATCTTCTAAGCCACGTTCTCCTCGGCGTCGGCCTCCACCATGTCGCTGAGCCGGCCGGTGATGAGGTCCTCGGCTTCGGCCACGATCCGCGAGACCAGCTCCTCGACGGTCGGGATGTCGTTGATCAGGCCCATCGCGGTGCCCACCGACCAGATGCCCGCGTCGAGGTCGCCGTCATCGAAGACCTTCTTGCCGCGCACCCCGGAGACCAGCTCCTGCACGTCGGGGAACTGGCCGCCCTTGTTGAGGATGTCGACCACTTCCCGCGACACCGTGTTCGAGGCGACCCGCGCGGTGTTGCGCAACGGCCGGAAGATCAGCTCGGTGTCCAGCTCGGTGCCGGCCACGATGGCTTCCTTGACGTTCTGGTGGATGCAGGACTCGACGGTGCACATGAACCGCGAACCCATGTTGATGCCGTCGGCGCCGAGCGCCAGCGCGGCCACCAGGCCGCGGGCGTCGGCGAACCCACCGGAGGCGATCATCGGGATGTCGATCTTGGCGGCGGCCGCCGGGATGAGCACCAGGCCGGGAATGTCGTCCTCACCGGGGTGACCGGCGCATTCGAAGCCGTCGATGCTGATCCCGTCGACACCCAGTTTTTGGGCTTTCACCGCGTGCCGCACGGAGGTGCACTTGTGCAGCACCTTGATCCCGTTGTCGTGGAACATCGGCAGGTGCGGTTCCGGGTTGGAGCCGGCGGTCTCCACGATCTTGATGCCGGAGTCCACGATGACCTGCCGGTACTCGTCGTAGGGCGGCGGGTTGATCGTCGGCAGGATCGTGAGGTTGACCCCGAACGGCTTGTCGGTGAGCTGCCGGGTCCGCTCGATCTCCTTGGCCAGATCAGCCGGGGTCGGCTGGGTGAGCGCGGTCAGGAAGCCCAGCGCCCCGGAGTTGGCGACCGCGGCCACCAACTCGGCGCGCCCGACCCACTGCATGCCGCCCTGCACGACCGGGTGCTCGACCCCGAACGTCTCGGTGAACTTCGTGGTGAGGCTCATCGCGGCGCCATCCGGATCGCACCGTCGAGGCGGATGACCTCGCCGTTGAGCATCGGGTTGACCACGATGTGCTCGGCCAGCGCGCCGTACTCGTCGGGGTCGCCGAGGCGGGCCGGGTGCGGCACCTGCGCGCCGAGCGATTTCTGCGCCTCCTCGGGCAGCGAACCCAGCAGCGGCGTCTTGAACAGCCCGGGCGCGATCGTGCACACCCGGATCAGTTCGCGGGACAGGTCACGCGCGATCGGCAGGGTCATGCCGACCACCCCGCCCTTGGACGCGGAGTAGGCGGCCTGGCCGATCTGACCGTCGAACGCCGCCACCGACGCCGTGTTGATGATGACGCCGCGTTCCTGGGTTTCGGCCGGGCCGATCGGGTCGGTCTTGGCGATCCGCTCGGCGGCCAACCGCAGCACGTTGAACGTGCCGACCAGGTTCACCTGGAGGACCTTGGTGAACTCCTCGAGCGGGAAGGCGCCGTGCTTGCTGACGGTCTTGATGGCATTGCCGATCCCGGCGCAGTTGACGTTGATGCGCAGCGCCCCGAGCGACTCGGCCACGTCGAGGGCCGCGGTGACCGCCTCGGGGTCGGTGACGTTGGCCTCGACGAAGCGGGCCCGGTCACCGAGTGCTTTCACGGCGTCTTCGCCGCGCAGGTCGATGACCACGACCTGGGCGCCGGCGTCGAGCAGGCGTTTGGTGGTCGCCAGACCCAACCCCGATGCGCCGCCGGTGACGACGGCCACCGCGTCCTTGATCTCCACTGATCCGATTCCTTCCTGTCGGCCGCGGGACGGCCCGACCTACTGGTTGGTTGGACTATACCCAATCGTCGAGGACGGTTTCGTTGTCGGCTCCCGGCGCCGGCGGCGGGGTCGGCAGACCCGGCTGGCTGCGGGAGAACCGCGGCGCCGGCCGCGGCTGCAGATGCCCGTCGACGTCGTAGAAGGTCGACCGCTCGCTGATGTGGTCGTCGCTTTCGACTTCCCCGAACGCGAGCACCGGCGTGACACAGGCGTCCGAGCCGGCGAACACGCTCGCCCAGTGATCCCGGTCGCGCTCGGCGAACGCCGCGGTCAGCCGCTCCCGCAACTCCGGCCAGCGGCTGAAATCGTTCTGGGCCGGCAGGTCCTCGGCGTCCAGCCCCAGCTTCGCCAGCATCTCGGCGTAGAACTGCGGCTCGATCGCCCCGACCGCGACATGGCGGCCGTCGGCGCAGGTGTAGGTGTCGTAGTAGGGGGCGCCGGTGTCGAGCATGTTGGTGCCGCGCTCATCGGTCCACATGCCCTGCGCGCGGAAGCTCCACATCATCGCCGAGAGCATCGCCGCACCGTCGACCATCGCGGCGTCGATGACCTGCCCCTTGCCGGACTGCTGACGCTCCCACAGCGCGGCCAGGATCCCGACCAGCAGAAACAGCGACCCGCCGCCGAAGTCGCCGGCGAGGTTCAGCGGCGGGACCGGCCGCTCCCCCTTGCGCCCGATCGCGTGCAGCACCCCGTTCAGCGAGATGTAGTTGATGTCGTGGCCGGCCTGCGAGGCCCGCGGCCCGTCCTGACCCCAGCCGGTCATCCGGCCGTAGATCAGCTTCTCGTTGACCTTCGCGCAGTCCTCCGGCCCCAGCCCCAACCGCTCGGTGACCCCGGGACGGAAGCCCTCGATGAGCACGTCAGCCTTGGCCACCAGACGCAGCACCAGGTCGCGCCCCTCGTCGGATTTCAGGTCGGCGGTCACCGAGCGCCGGTTCCGCAACATCGCGTCCTTGGCCGGGCCGGCCGGGCCGCGCGGCGGCCGCTCTACCCGGACCACGTCCGCACCCAGATCCCCGAGGATCATCGCGGCGTGCGGCCCCGGCCCGATCCCCGCCAACTCGATCACGCGCAACCCTGCCAGTGGACCCGCCATACCCTGACCTCCTCGTCATCCGGTGTGTGGTGTGCATCATCGCAGCCGCGGTTGAGACCCCGACAACCCGTCCGCTTAAGGTGTGGCCCATGACTCCAGTGGACGACTTGACACCTGTCGACGGGCTCGCCGTCGCCCTCGCCGACGGGGTGCTGTCGGTGACGATCGACCGCCCGGAAAGCCTCAACTCGGTCACCCTTCCGGTGCTCGACGGGATCGCCGCGACGATGGAGGCCGCCGGGCGCGACCCGCGGGTCAAGGTGGTGCGCCTCGGCGGCGCCGGGCGCGGGTTCAGCTCCGGCGCCGGGATCGGCGCCGAGGACGCGGTCGACGGGGTTCCCACCGAGATCATCGTGGCGGCCAACCGGGCGGTGCGCGCGATCACCGCGTTGCCGCGGCCGGTGGTCGCGGTGGTGCAGGGCCCGGCCGCCGGGGTCGGGGTCTCGCTGGCCCTGGCCTGCGATCTGGTGCTCGCCTCGGAGAAGGCGTTCTTCCTGCTGGCGTTCACCAAGATCGGCCTGATGCCCGACGGCGGTGCCTCCGCGCTGGTCGCGGCCGCGATCGGCCGGATCCGGGCGATGCGGATGGCGTTGCTGGCCGAGCGCCTGCCCGCCACCGACGCCCTGGCCGAGGGACTGGTGAGCGCGGTCTACCCGGCCGAGGAGTTCGACGCCGAGGTCGACAAGGTGCTCGCCGCGCTGATGGCCGGCCCGGCGGTGGCCCTGGCCCGCACCAAACACGCGATCAACGCGGCCACCCTCACCGAGCTGGACGGCACCCTGGACCGCGAGTACGTGGGCCAGTCCCAGCTGCTGGCCGCCCACGACTTCCGCGAGGGAGTCCGGGCGTTCCAGGAGCAGCGGACGGCCCGCTTCAGCGACTCCTGACCGCTCAGGACTCCTGACCGCTCAGGAGAACATCGGCGGCAGCGCCAGGATCACGATGAACCCCCACACCAGGTGGGTCAGCACCGGCGCGAGCACCCCGTTGGTGGCGCGGCGCTCCACCCCGCAGACCAGCCCGAGCACCACGGCGACCAGCGCCAGCAGCCAGCTGCCTGCCACCAGGCTCACCGCGGCGAACAGCAGCGTCGACACCACGACCGGCGCGTAACGCACCACCGCGGTGTACACCGCGCCGCGGAAGAACATCTCCTCGGCGACCGCGGAGAGCACCACCAGAACCAGCATCAACCGCGGGCTGCCGTGGTTGACGTAGTCCATCAGCCGCTCGGTCGGCTCGGCGAGGGCCGGCAGCCCACGGGCCGCCCACACAGCGAGCACGGACAGCCCACCGAGCACCAGGCCGATGGCGGTCCCGGTGAACACCGGCCGCTCGTAGCGGCCGCGGAACCGGACCACGCCCAGGTGCAGCGGCCCGGAGGCCAGCGCGCCCCCGGCCCAGAGCGCGGCGAGGCCCAACATCGACCAGAAGAAGACCGGCTCGCCGGGGTCGTGCCCCAGTGCGAACCGCATCAACGCCGCCCCGCCGATCAGGACGATGACGACGACGATGCGGCGGCGCAGCTGCCAGGCGGGCGCCTCGTTGTGCGGGACGGCCTTGGTGGTGATGATCTCACCGAACTCACGGATCAGACCGGGCTGGCTCATACCGGACGCCTCCCTTACCGTCGCCGATCACCTCAACTTAGGCGACCGCCACGGTGGACGGTGGCGAAACGGTACGACGGGATGCGTCGCCGCCTGCGGGCCGGCGCAGCGCGGAACGGCGCCGCTCAGCGCGCCTTCCACACCGGTTCGCGCTTCTGTGCGAAGGCCAGCGGGCCCTCCCTGGCGTCCTCGGTTTTGAGCAGCGTCCCGAACTCGCGGCCGGTGCGCTTCCAGCCGGCCTCCTCGGCGGTGATGACCCCGTCGTCGGCGCCGTAAGCGATCCGCTTGCTGGCCTGAACCGACAGCGGCGCGTTGACGGTGATCCGCTCGGCCAGCGCCAGTGCGGCGTCGAGCACGGTGCCGTCGGCGACGACGTCGTTGATCAACCCCCACTTCAGCGCCTCCTCGGCGCTGATCGGCTCGCCGGTGAACAGCAGCTCCAGCGCGATCTTGCGGGGCAGCTGGTCGACGATGCGGAACACGCCGCCGGCGCCGGCGATCAGGCCGCGCTTGACCTCCGGCAGCCCGAACTGGGCGCGTTCCTCGGCGACCACCAGGTCACTGGCCAACGCCAGCTCGGTGCCGCCGCCCAGCGCGGTGCCGTTGACCGCGGCGATGGTCGGCTTGTCGATGAAGTGGTGGACGTAGCCGGCGAAACCCCATTCGGCGTGTTCGGGGTGGAAGAGGTTCTCCCCGCGCGAGATCGCCTTGAGGTCGGCCCCGGCGCAGAACGACTTGTCGCCGGCGCCGGTGAGCACCACCGCGCGGATCTCCGGGTCGTCCTGCGCGGACTGCAGGGCGTCGCCGACCGCGGTGCTGACCGCACCGTTGACCGCGTTGCGGGCTTCGGGCCGGTTGATCGTGATCACCAGGACGTTGTTGCGGCGTTCGGTGAGAGCGCCGGGCTGGGTCGCGTTGTCGGTCACAGGAGCTCCAAAATCGTCGCGTTGGCTTGCCCGCCACCTTCGCACATGGTCTGCAGGCCGTACTGAATCCCGTTGTCGCGCATGTGGTAGAGCATCGTGGTCATCAGCCGGGCGCCGGAGCCACCGAGCGGGTGGCCGAGCGCGATCGCGCCGCCCTTGGGGTTGAGCTTCTTCTCGTCGGCGCCGATGTCGGCCAGCCAGGCCATCGGCACCGGCGCGAAGGCCTCGTTGACCTCGAACACACCGATGTCGTCGACCGACAGTCCGGAGCGCTTCAGCGCCTTCTGGGTGGCCGGGATCGGGCCGGTGAGCATGATGACCGGGTTGGAGCCGGCCAGCGTCGCGGTGTGCACCCGCGCCAGCGGTTTGAGGCCGAGTGCGTTGGCCTTCTCCGCCGACATGAACAGCAGCGCCGCCGCACCGTCGGAGATCTGGCTGGAGTTACCGGCGTGGATGACGCCGTCCTCTTTGAAGGCCGGTTTGAGCTGCCCCATCTTCTCCATGGTGGTGCCGCGCCGGATGCCCTCGTCCTTGAGGACCGGGTTGCCGTCGGCGTCCTTGATGGCGACGATCTCGTCGTCGAAGGCTCCGGAATCCTGTGCCGTGGCAGCCTTCTCGTGCGAGGCCAGCGAGAACTCGTCGAGTTGGGTGCGGCTGAAGCCCCACTGCTCGGCGACCATCTCCGCGCCGATGCCCTGGTTGGGCACCACGCCGTCGTAGCGGTCCAGGTAGGTCTTCGAGTACGGCCGGCCGCCGTTGGCCAGCGACGATCCCATCGGGGTCCGCGACATCGACTCGACCCCGCCCGCGACGGCGACGTCGTAGTGCCCGGCGACGACGCCGGCCGCGGCGAAGTGCACCGACTGCTGGCTGGAGCCGCACTGCCGGTCGACGGTCACACCCGGAACGCTCTCCGGCCAGCCGGCGGTGATCAGCGCGGTGCGGCCGATGTCGAGGGCCTGCTCACCGGCCTGCATCACACAACCCCAGATGACGTCGTCGACGATCTCCGGGTCGATCCCGGTGCGGTTCACCAGGCCGTTGAGGACCTGTGCGGACAAATCAGCCGGGTGCACCCCGGACAACCCACCGTTGCGTTTACCGATCGGTGATCGCACCGCCTCGACGATGACCGCTTCTGCCATGGCGCTCTCCTTTGAACCGCAGACCCTCCAGCCGTCCCGGCGACGGCGTCGTCCACCCGATTGTCGGCTAGTGTTCTGCCGCGCCGCCCGCGGGGGTGGCGATTCGGCGCGCCGGGCTCCGCCGCGCGGCCGTTAAACTCAACGGGTTTCCCCGCCACCCCTGGTCGACGAAGGGCCCCCGCCGATGAGTGTTCCGCCGCACCTGCCGCCGCAGCACGGCTTTCCCCCCGGTGGCGACCCACGGCGACGCCCCGGCGTGCCGCCCGGCCCTTACCGGCAGCCCCCGCCGTACGGCCCGCCGCCGCAGCAGTACGGCTACCCACCTCATCCGGGGTACCAGCCGCCCGGACAGCCGTGGCCGTCGGGGCCGCCCCCGCTGGGCGGGCCGGGTGGGGCGCCCCCGTCGAACAGCCGGCAACTGCTGATGGTCGGTGCCGGCCTGCTGGTCGCTTTGCTGGTGTTGATGTTCGTTGTGGTGGGGGTGACGCGCGACGATTCGGGGTCCGACGACACCGCGACCACCGCCTCGCCGTCCAGCGCCGAGGCGGCGCCGCCGAGTAGCGACGCCGCGAGTCCCACCAGTTCGACGACCAGCGCGTCGAGTCCGTCGGCCGGCGACCTGGCCGGGCTTTTGGAGTCGCCGGCGCAGATCAACGACCGGATGAAGACGACGATGACCCCCGCCCCGGGCGAATCGGGCTCCGAGCCGCTGACGAAGGTGACCGTGACGCCGTCGGAGTGCACCGGCAACTTCATCCCGGCGACCGCCGCCGTCTACGCCGGCAGCGGCTTCACGGCGATGGCGGTGCAGGGCTTCCGCGGGCCCGGCGACAAGGTCTCCACCAGCGTCATCGAGGCGGCGGTGCGATTTCCGGACGCCGCCGCGGCGAAACGCTTCTTCAACGACCGGTACGCCGACATGTCGGACTGCACGTACAAACCGGTGACCGCGGCGTACGGCGACGGCGCGAGCTACGACGGCAAGACCACCGCGGTCGGCAAGTCGTCGGGCAGCGAAGGCGACCTGATCAACACGATCATCTTCCGCAATCCGATGGAGGGCACCATCGGCTGCGACCGGGCGCTGGGGGTCAACGCCGACGTCATCGTCGACGTGCTGGTGTGCAGTGACGGCAACTCGGGCGGCTACGGCACCGGGCTGGCCCGGGCCATCATGCGCAAGGTCAGCTGACCCGCGACCGGCGCGCCCCCCCGGTAGCCTGGCGGCATGGCACGCATCATCGTTTTCGGCGGCCACGGCAAGGTGGCCATGCACCTGCACCGGATCCTCACCGAGCGCGGCGACGAGGTGACCGCGGTGTTCCGCAACCCGGACCACTCCGAGGAGGTCGCGGTGACCGGTGCGGCCCCGGTGGTCGGTGACATCGAGCAACTCGACGTCGAAGCGCTCTCGGAGCTCATCGCCGGGCACGACGCGGTGGTGTTCTCCGCCGGCGCCGGCGGCGGCAACCCCGACCGCACCTACGCCGTGGACCGCGACGCGGCGATCCGGATCATCGGTGCGACCGGCCAGGCCGGGGTGCGACGGTTCGTGATGGTCTCCTATTTCGGCGCCGGCCCCGAGCACGGTGTGCCCGCCGACGAGCCGTTCTTCCACTACGCCGAGGCCAAGGCCGCCGCCGACGCCCATCTGCGGGCCACCAACCTGGATTGGACAGTGCTGGGCCCCAGCCGGCTGACCCTGGAGCCGGCAACCGGGCGGATCGCGCTCGGCCCCGAACACGGCAAGGGCGAGGTGTCGCGGGAGAACGTGGCACTGGTGATCGCCGCGGTGCTGGCCTCCGACACCGGGGCGGCCACGATCCGGCGCACCGTCGAGTTCAACGACGGCGACACCCCGATCGCCGAGGCGATCGCCGGGGCTTAAACCCCGGGCTTAACCCACCGGGCGGTTGCCAGGGACAGACGGTAACCTCGGCTGCGCAGCAGGTTTGTCGGCGCCGCCAGGCATCGACATCGAGCGAAGCGCATGCCTCGCAAGAGGGAACCCGGTGAGAATCCGGGACTGTCCCGCAGCGGTATGCAGGAACGACCGCCGTCATCGGCACTGGTCGCGGAGGCGCGACCGGGAAGCGACGGCCAGTAGGTGCACCATCGGGTGCGCGCCTGCGAGTCCGAAGACCTGCCTGCTGTGCCGGGCGCGCCGCGCCCGGGGGCTTGTCGCCTCGAGGAATGGGCGCCGGGCGGTCCCGGTTGCACTGCTACGTCGGCAGTTCGCACCCGACCGGATCGACCATGCGTCCGTCGGGCGATAACCAGACCCGCTAGTGAAGGACGAATCTGTGACCGCTCAACCGTTTACCGCCACCATCACCGGATCGCCCCGCATCGGTCCGCGCCGCGAGCTCAAACGCGCCACCGAGGGCTACTGGGCGGGCCGCACCAGCCGCGAGGAGCTGGAGTCCGTCGCCGCCACCCTGCGCCGCGACACCTGGGCCGCACTCGCCGAGGCCGGCCTGGACTCGGTACCGGTCAACACGTTCTCCTACTACGACCAGATCCTCGACACCGCGGTGATGCTCGGTGCGCTGCCGCCGCGGGTCGCCGAGGTCCCCGACGCCCTGGACCGCTACTTCGCGGCCGCCCGCGGCACCGACACGATCCAGCCGCTGGAGATGACCAAGTGGTTCGACACCAACTACCACTACATCGTTCCCGAGATCGGCCCCGACACCCGATTCAGCCTGGACGCCACCAAGGTCCTCGATGAGCTGACCGAAGCGCTGGAGCAGGGCATCCCCGCCCGCCCCGTGGTCATCGGCCCGATCACCTTCCTGCTGTTGAGCAAGGCCGTCGAGGGCGCATCCGCCCCCATCGAGCGCCTCGACGAGCTGATCCCGCTCTACACCGACCTGCTCGGCCGCCTGGCCGAGGCCGGCGCGAAGTGGGTGCAGTTCGACGAGCCGGTGCTGGTCACCGACATCAGCGCCGACGCTCCCGCGCTGGCCGAGCGGGTCTACACCGCGCTGGGCGCGGTCACCAAGCGGCCCGGGCTGTTCGTCACCACCTACTTCGGCGACCCGGGCGCGGCGCTGGGTGCGCTCGCCCGCACCCCGGTTGAGGCGATCGGCGTGGACCTGGTGGCCGGCGCCGGCGCCGACGTCGCCGCCGTTCCGGAACTGGCCGACAAGACCCTGGTGGCCGGGGTGGTCGACGGCCGCAACGTGTGGCGCACCGACCTGGAGTCCGCGCTCGACACACTGACCACGCTGCGCGGGTCGGCCGCCACGGTCGCGGTGTCCACGTCGTGCTCGACCCTGCACGTGCCCTACACCCTGGCCGCCGAGACCGACCTCGACGACAACCTGCGCAGTTGGCTCGCGTTCGGCGCCGAGAAGGTCACCGAGGTGGTGACGCTGGCGCGGGCGCTGCGCGACGGTCGCGAGGCGGTGGCCGACGAGATCGCAGCGTCCAACGCCGCGGTGGCGTCGCGCAAGGCCGACCCGCGGCTGCGCAACGAGCAGGTCCGCAGCCGCATCGCGTCGATCACCTCGACCGGCGCGCAGCGCGGCGACGCCGCCGCCCGCCGCGAGGCCCAGGATGCCCGGCTGCACCTGCCGCCGCTGCCGACCACCACGATCGGCTCCTACCCGCAGACCTCGGCCATCCGCATCGCCCGCGCCGAGCTGCGCTCCGGGAAGATCGACAAGGACGAGTACATCCGGCGGATGAAGTCCGAGATCGCCGACGTGATCGCGCTGCAGGAGCAGCTCGGGCTGGACGTGCTGGTGCACGGCGAGCCGGAGCGCAACGACATGGTGCAGTACTTCGCCGAGCAGCTGGACGGCTTCTTCGCCCCGCAGAACGGCTGGGTGCAGTCCTACGGCAGCCGGTGCGTGCGCCCGCCGATCCTCTTCGGTGACGTCACCCGCCAGCACCCGATGACGGTGGACTGGGCGACCTACGCACAGTCGCTGACCGAGAAGCCGGTCAAGGGCATGCTGACCGGGCCGGTCACCATCCTGGCGTGGTCGTTCGTCCGCGACGACCAGCCGCTGGCCGACACCGCCAACCAGGTGGCGCTGGCGATCCGCGACGAGACCGTCGACCTGCAGGACGCCGGCATCGCGGTGATCCAGGTCGACGAGCCGGCGCTGCGCGAGCTGCTGCCGCTGCGCAACGCCGACAAGGACGCCTACCTGAAGTGGGCGGTCGGCGCGTTCCGGCTGGCGACCTCCGGGGTGGCCGACTCCACCCAGATCCACACCCACCTGTGCTACTCGGAGTTCGGTGAGGTCATCGGTGCGATCGCCGACCTCGACGCCGACGTCACCTCGATCGAGGCGGCCCGCTCGCACATGGAGGTGCTCGAGGACCTCAACGCGATCGGCTTCTCCAACAGCGTCGGGCCCGGCGTCTACGACATCCACTCCCCGCGGGTGCCCAGCACCGACGAGATGGTGACCTCGCTGCGCGAGGCGCTGGCGGCGGTTCCGGCCAAGCGGCTGTGGGTGAACCCGGACTGCGGGTTGAAGACGCGCAGCACCGAGGAGGTCACCGCATCGCTGACCAACCTGGTGGCCGCGGCCCAGCAGGTCCGCCCCGACGCCTGAGCGGTTCGAGGGCCGGCGGGCGTGCTCGCCGGCCCTGGCCCGCTTAACTCGTCACCCGCCCGCCGAGGCTGCCGTCGGCGCCCCCTTGCGTCACCCCACGCCCGCCGAGGCTGCCGTCGGCGCCCCCTTGCGTGACCCCACGCCCGCGAGAGTGAAGCTATGCAGGCCTTCTCTCGACCTTTCGCTGCATATTTTCTATCTCGACGCGTCGACGGGGCCTGGGCGACGCGTCGACGGGACCTGGGCACGCGCCGACGGGCATGGGCGGGCGCCGACCGGGCCTGGGCACACATCGACGAGGTCCAGGCGCGGTTCAGCCGGTGACCTGCACCGGCAGATCGTCGTCCCAGGGCTGACGGTCGACCATGTCGGCCACCCGGACCTGCCCGCGCTCGAACTCGCCGGTGGCCGCGTCGACCAGTCGGTAGCGCTGGGTCTGGCGGTGGATCGGCTGGGCGTCGAGGATGACGACCCGCACTTCGCCGGGCTCGAAGCCGCAACGCTGCTGGAGCGCCGCGATGAGCTGCTCGTTGGTCATGTGGCCGTCGCCGAAGTTCCATCCCACCGCCGTCGAGCAGATCCGCTCGCCGTCGGTGAGGGTGTAGTCGTCCTCATCGACGTCGGCCAGCGCCCGGTGCGCCAGGGTGAACAGGGCGCGGCCGTGGGTGTTGAAGCCACGGAAGGCGTACCCCATGTAGATCGGGATCTGGGCGGCCTCCTTGCTGCCGTAGAACCGTTCCAGCTGCGCGGCAGGCATGCTCGCGATCGCCACGACGCCGCGGCTGATCTTCTCCTCGGCGGCGGCGGTGAGGCACCACAGGCTGGTGTCCCAGTTCCCGGCGTAGTACCGCATCCCGGGCAGGAACGAGATCTTGTTCGGAAACAGGTTGCCCAGCACGACGGTGCCGGCGCTGAGGACGAACAGCGCGATCACCGGCACCGGATGGTTCAGGTCGCCCAGGCCGACGCCGGGGTGGGCAACGAAGATCGCCAGCACCCCGAAGATCATGAAGACGTTCCACTCCAGCGGTACCCCCATCGGGATGGCCGCCAGGATGCCCAGGTGGAAGCAGACCATGACGAACGCGGCGATCGCCGTCGGCCAGCCGCCGTGGGAGAAGAACAGCACCAGCGGGACGCCCATCTCGATCGCGGTGCTGAGGTGGGCCAGCAGCTTCGACGGCCGGCCCGGGCGCAGGTCGTCGGGGAACGACCGGAAAAACCGCCGTTTGAGTGCCCGCGGCCGGATCAGTGGGTTGTTGCTCATCATCGTCGAGATCACGAACGGGAAGTGCCGGTTCAGCTTCGAGGTGGCCGCACCCACCCAGATCACCAGGAAGATCAGCTTCGCGCCGATGATGATGTCGGCACCGTCGAACAGGAACACCACCGCCAGCGGGCCGTAGACCTCACCGCGGGCGGCCAGGAAGATCACCTTGTCGCGCATTCCCAGCACCGCCAGCAGCGCCAGCACCGCGACGATCTGCCAGGCCGGCAGCACGCCGATCTCGGTGCCCAGCTGCGGGATGGGTCCGGTGCCGTCGGAGAACAGCGCCCAGCCGGTCATCACCAGTAGCGCGCCGTACAGCGCGGCGTCGACCGGGGTGCGGGTGGTGCCGCGGGTGAGCGGGACGCGCCCGGGCCACGGCGGCAACCGGATCGTGCCCGGCCGCAGCCAGTACAGGATCGACCCCATCGGCGGGAAGAACCGGTTGTTCAGCGGGCCGAACCCGCAGCCCAGCCCGATCACCTCGAACAGGAGTGTGAACAGCACGATTTTTTCGAACACGATCGGTTCGCTCCACCAGGTGCCGACGGAAGTGAAGCCGTCGATCCCGTCGGTGCTGAGCGCGACGAGCCAGCCGCCGAGAATGTAGAGCCCGATCTTGACCAGGTAAAACAGGTGCAGCACCACCGGCGTGCCGAATCCGACCTCGGCCCAGTGCCGCGCCATCGGGCGGATTTTCTCACTCCGGGTGCCTTTGCTCCAGGTCGGGAAGTCGACGACCGGCAATTCTGGCTTGAGAAACCCCATGGCCGTACACTAGAACGTGTTCTAAAAAAATGGGGCTGTTTGCGCCGCTGACAACACGCCGCAGCGCTTCCGCGGATGTGACCCTGAAGCGCTGGCCGTGTAGCGTTGGCGCTGGCCCTAAACACATCGTGGGACGGATATTGCGGGTCCCACTTGACAGGCGGGGGCACGATGGCCAAGGAACTCTCCGAAGTCGAACTGCTGACAGAACTCGAACCGGTGGTCGGCGACTACGTCAACCGGCACCTCGCGATCGCCAAAACCTGGAACCCGCACGACTACGTGCCGTGGGATGAGGGACGCAACTACGCTGCGCTCGGCGGCACCGACTGGTCCGAGGAGCAGTCGGAACTCTCCGAGGTCGCCAAAGTCGCGATGGTGGTGAACCTGCTCACCGAGGACAACCTGCCGTCCTACCACCGCTACATCTCGGAGAACTTCTCCCACGACGGCGCCTGGAGCACCTGGATCGGCCGTTGGACGGCCGAGGAGAACCGGCACAGCATCGCCATGCGCGACTACCTGGTGGTCACCCGCGGGGTCGACCCGGTGGAGTTGGAGAAGGCGCGGATGGCGCACGTCGCCCGCGGTGTCCACGCCCCCGAGGACTTCAGCGGCGTGCTGATCCAGTCGGCCTACGTCACCCTGCAGGAGGTCGCCACCCGGGTCAGCCACCGGCAAACCGGCCGGGTCTGCAACGACCCGATCGCCGACCGCATGCTCCGCCGGATCGCCCAGGACGAGAACCTGCACGCGGTGTTCTACCGGGATCTGACCGGTTCGGCCTTCGACCTGGCGCCCGATCAGACCATGGACGCGATCAACCGGGTGATACAGGACTTCGACATGCCCGGGCGCGGGATGCCCAACTGGCGCCGCAACGGCGTGCTGATGGTCAAGCACGGCATCTACGACCTGCGCCAGCACCTCGACGAGGTGGTCATGCCGGTACTGCGGACCTGGAAGGTCTTCGAGCGCACCGACCTTTCCGCCCGCGGCGACCAGATCCGCAACGAGCTCGGCCAGTTCGTCGAGAAACTCGAGCAGGATGTGGTGCGCTTCGAGGAGCGTCGTGCCCACCTGCTGGCGCGTCAGGCCGCCAAGGCCGACCGCGACGCGAAAGCCGCGGCCGGCAGCCGGAACTGACGCCGCGCGTCAGACCCCGACGGCGCGCTGCGGGCGCCCCGAGTAGGCGCTCAGCGGCCGGATCAACGCGTTGGACGTGGCCTGCTCCATGATATGCGCCGTCCATCCGGTGATCCGGCTCATCACGAACAGCGGTGTGAACATCGGGATGTCGAATCCCATCAGGTAGTAGGCCGGCCCGGTCGGGAAGTCCAGGTTCGGTTTGATCCCGGTCGACTCGGCCATCGCGGTCTCCAACACGGTGTAGATGTCCAGCCACCGCTGCCCGTCGCGAGCACCCGCCACCCGGATCAGGGCCTGCTTCATCGTCGGCACCCGCGAGTCACCGCGCTTGTAGACCCGGTGACCGAAGCCCATCACCTTCTCCGTGCGATCCAGCTTGCCGCGCAACCACTCCGCGGCCCGGGACGCGTCACCGATCTCGAGCATGTCGTGCATGACGGCTTCGTTGGCACCGCCGTGCAACGAACCCTTGAGCGCGCCGATCGCGGCGGTCACCGCACTGTAGGTGTCGGACAGCGTCGAGGTGACCACCCGGGCGGCGAACGTGGAGGCGTTGAAGCCGTGTTCGGCGTAGAGGATCATCGACTGCTCGAAGGCGGCGACGATCACCGGGTCCGGGACCGACCCGAAGCACATGTTCAGAAAGTTCTCCGCGTAGCCGAGTTGACTGTGCGGGGCGATCGGCTCCAGACCCCGCCGCCGGCGCAGGTCGGTGGCCACGATGGTGGGCAGCACCGCGAACATCCGCAACGCCTTGGCGAAGTTCGCCGACTCCGAGCCGTCGTCCTCCTCGGGGTCTTCGGCGCCGAGATAGCTGATCGCGGTGCGCACCACATCCATCGGATGGCAGGTGTCCGGCAGCTTGGCCAGCAGCGACAGCATCGAACGGTCCACCCGGCGACTGGCCCGCTCCCGCTGGCAGAACAGCGCCAACTGGGCGTCGGTGGGCAACTCGCCGTGCCACAGCAGGTAAGCCACCTGCTCAAAGCTGC
The DNA here is from genome assembly GCF_002102395.1 of Mycolicibacillus trivialis. Classification (GTDB taxonomy): domain Bacteria; phylum Actinomycetota; class Actinomycetes; order Mycobacteriales; family Mycobacteriaceae; genus Mycobacterium; species Mycobacterium triviale. Next base: position 213,162 of record NZ_LQPZ01000017.1, on the reverse strand, counting down.
AGTGCGCGGCCAGATCCTGAACCGGATACCCGCGATAGGTCAACGAGTTGGTCTCGGCGACCACCTTGGAGATCGCGGTGGTGTCGGCCACGACCCCGACCAGCCCCTTGCGGATCTGTGGTTCGGCATCGGCGGTCATCATCATCGGTTTCCTTCGCGCACGGTGAAATTGAAGATCTCGTCGTCGAATTGGTTGTAGTCGGCGTAACGCAGCAGCTCGTAGAGCCGACTCCGGTGCTGCATCCGGTCGAGCAGCGCGTCCTGGGTGCCGGCCCGGTCGATCTCGCGCAGGCCCTCCTCCACGGCGAACATCGCCAGACGCAACGTCGTCACCGGGTAGATGACCGCGTTGTAGCCGAGATCGCTCAGTTGCTCTACGGTGAGCAGCTCGGATTTACCGAACTCGGTCATGTTGGCCAGCAACGGGATGTCGACCGCGGAACGGAACCGTTCGAAGTCGGCCGGGCCGGCCAGTGCCTCGGTGAAAATCATGTCCGCACCGGCGTCGGCGTAGGCGCGGGCCCGCTCGATCGCCGCGCCGATCCCCTCGATGCCGGCGGCGTCGGTGCGTGCGCAGACCACGAAGTTCGGGTCCCGGCGCGCCGAGACCGCCGCCCGCAACCGCTTGACCATGTCGGCGGTCTCCACCACCGCCTTGCCGTCCAGGTGTCCGCAGCGCTTCGGGTTGACCTGGTCCTCGAGGTGGCAGCCGGCCAGGCCGGCGTCCTCGAGCACCGCGACGGTGCGCGCGGCGTTCATCGGCTCCCCGAACCCGGTGTCCGCGTCGACCAGGGTCGGCAGGTCGGTGGCGGCGGCGATCTGTCCGGCGCGGGCCGCGACCTCACTCAGCGTGGTCAACCCGATGTCGGGCAGGCCGAGGTCGGCGGAGAGCACCGCACCGGAGACGTAGACGCCGTCGAAGCCGATCTCGGCGATCAGCTTCGCCACCAGCGGCGAGAACGCGCCGGGGAACCGTTGCAGCCGGCCCGAATCGAGTCCGCGACGAAACGCCGCCCGCTTGTCGGCGGGGTCCGCGGCCGCGTTCAGCAGGCCGGCCATCAGAAGATCCCCGCCGGGATGCTCGGCGCCTTGTCCAGCACGGCCGGCTCGATCCGCACGTTGAGGGCCGCCAACTCGCCGCCGGCCAGCGCCGAGACGCCTTCGGCGGCGGCGACGAACCGGTCCCGTTCGGCCGGCTCCACCACGTCGGCGGCCAACTCGTGGAACTTCGCGACATACTGCTCGCGGGTGAACGGGTGCGCCCCGAGCGGGTGGGCGTCGGCGACCGCGAGTTCGTCGCTGATCACGTCGCCGTTTTTGAGGGTGATCTCCGCGCGGGCACCGAACGCCTTCTCGGCCGGGTCGGTCGAGTGGTACCGGCGGGTCCACTCCGGGTCCTCGACCGTGGAGATCTTGCGCCAGAGCTCGATGGTGTCCGGCCGGTGGGCCCGCTCCGGTGCGTAGGAGTGCTGGTGATGCCAGCTGCCGTCCTGCAGCGCCACCGCGAAGATGTAGGGCAGCGAGTGGTCGAGGGTCTCCCGCGACGCGTCGGGGTCGAACTTCTGCGGGTCGCCCGAGCCGGTGCCGATCACCACGTGGGTGTGGTGGCTGGTGTGCAGCACGACGGTGGCGATCTGGTCGAGGTCGCCGATGCGCTCGCGCATCCGGCGGGCCAGGTCGATGGGCGCCTGGCTCTGGTACTCCGCGGAATGTTCCTTGGTGTAGCTGTCGAGGATGGCGCGTTTGGGTTCGCCGGGGCCGGGCAGCGGGACCTGGTAGGTGTGCTCGGGGCCGGCCAGCAACCAGGCGATGACACCGTCCTCGCCCTCCCAGATCGGCGCCGGGGAGCCCTCCCCGCGCATCGCGCGGTCCACCGCCTCGATGGCGATCTTGCCGGCGTGGGCCGGGGCGAACGCCTTCCAGCTCGAGATCAGGCCCTTGCGGGATTGCCGGGTGGCGGTCGTCAGGTGCAGGGCCTGGCCGATCGCTTGGTAGATGGTCTCGGTGTCCAGGTTCAGCATCGTGCCCAGTCCGGCCGCGGCCGACGGCCCGAGGTGGGCGACGTGGTCGATCTTGTGCTGGTGCAGGCAGATCCCCCGGGTCAGGTTGATCTGGATCTCATAGGCGGTGGCCAGCCCGCGGATCAGGTCGGCGCCGGTGCAGCCCAGGTGCTGGCCGACGGCGACCAGCGCCGGGATGTTGTCACCGGGGTGGGAGTAGTCCGCGGCCAGGAAGGTGTCGTGGAAGTCCAGTTCACGCACCGCGACGCCGTTGGCCCAGGCCGCCCACTCCGCGGAGTAGCCGCCGGTGACGCCGAAGACCGCCGCGCCCGGCTCAGCCGGGTGGGCCAGCGCCTGCGCGCGGGCGACGCTGACCGGGCGCCGCAGCACCGCGGCGGCACTCACCGCGGCGTTGTCGATGATCCGGTTGATCACCATCGCCTCGGTGTCGGGTTCCACGGCCACCGGGTCGGCGGCCACTTCGGCGATCTTCCAGGCCAGTTCGTCGGTGCGGGGGAACGCCTCGGCACTGCGGCGGGTGTGAACGGAATGAGTCTGCATGATTCACACCATATGCAGGATCGCGAGAAGCGGAAGCCCCCTGTTGATGTGGATTTTTGCGTCCTCAGGCCGAGCCGGATGCGAATGTTGTGAACGATCGGCGCGGTACAGTTCTGCGGTGGCCAAGATGTTCTCCGGCGCCCGGCTCCGACGGTTGCGCGAGGAGCGTGGGCTCACCCAGGTCGCGATGGCACGCGCGCTGGATCTGTCGGCCAGCTACGTCAACCAACTGGAGAACGACCAGCGTCCGCTGACGGTCTCGGTGCTGCTGGTGTTGACCGAGCGCTTCGATCTGCCCGCGCATTACTTCTCCCCCGACACCGACGCGCGGCTGGCCGCCGACCTCGCCGAGGTGTTCACCGCCGAGGCGGGTGAGCATCCCGCGACCGGGAGCCAGATCGAGGAGCTGGTGGCCCGGATGCCCGAACTGGGCCGGGCCGTGGTGAGCATGCATCGCCGGCTTCGCGACGCCAGCGACGAGTTGGAGGGCTACCGGTTCCGCGCGGCCGCCGACCCGGCCCCCGACGGGCCGATGCCGTTCGAGGAGGTGCGGGATTTCTTCTACGACCGCAGCAACTACATCGGCGAGCTCGACTCCGCCGCCGAGCAGATGTTCCGCGACCACGGCATGCGGGTCGGTGGATTGGACATCCAGCTCGCCGAGTTGATGGCCGAGCGCTTCGGCATCGTGGTCCACGTCGACACCCGGCTCGGCGAGCAGACCAAACGCCACTTCGACGCCCCGGGCAAAGTGTTACGGGTCGCCCACTGGTTGCTGCCCGGCCAGCGCGCCTTCCAGATCGCCACCCAGCTGGCGCTGCTCAGCCAGGCGGAGCTTATCTCGGCGATCCTGGCCGAGGATGCGCACCTGAGCACCGAGGCGCGCGGCGTCGCCCGGATCGGCCTGGCCAATTACTTCGCCGGCGCCTTCCTGCTGCCCTACACCGAGTTTCACACCGCGGCTACCGAATTGCGTTACGACATCGACCTGCTGGCCCGCCGGTTCGAGGTGGGATTCGAAACCGTCTGCCACCGGCTGTCCACCCTGCAGCGCCCGCAACTGCGCGGCGTGCCGTTCATCTTCGTGCGCACCGACAAAGCGGGCAACATCTCGAAACGTCAGTCGGCCACCGCGTTTCACTTCAGCCGTGTTGGCGGTAGCTGCCCGCTGTGGGTGGTCCACGACGCGTTCGCCCAGCCCGGCCGGCTGGTCACCCAGGTCGCCCAGATGCCCGACGGCCGATCCTATTTCTGGATCGCCAAGACCACCAGCCCCGAGTCGCGCGGATACCTCGGCCAGCAGAAGAGTTTCGCGATCGGACTGGGCTGCGATCTGGCGCACGCCGATCAGTTGGTCTACTCCACCGGGGTGGCGCTCGACGATCCTTCGACCGCCGTGCCGATCGGGGCCGGGTGCAAGATCTGCAGCCGACCGTCGTGTGCGCAGCGCGCCTTCCCGTACCTGGGCAGGCCGGTGGTGGTCGACGAGAACACCAGCAGCGGACTGCCGTACTCGCCGGCTACCGGTCCCGGCTGACCGTCGGGCGGTAGAAGAGCACCAGTTGCCCGATGGCGCCGGCCAGCCCGAGTCCCAACGCGATCAGCAGTCCGCACCAGCCCGCGGCCCAGTCGTCGCCGAAGATCAGCCAGTCCAGGCTGTAGCGACCGGCGCCGAGCATCGCCACCACGACCGCCGACCCGGCCAGCACCAGGTTGTACTCCCAGCCGCCGCCGACGATGAAGAATCCGTTGGCGCGGTGGACCGTCCAGGCGGCCACCACCATCAGCGCGACGAACCCGGCGGCCGGGATCGGGGTGAGCAGCCCGGCGGCCAGGCCCAGCCCGGCGGCGGTTTCGGTGGTGGCCGCGGCGATCGCGTGGACGCGTCCGGGCTTCATCCCGATGCTCTCGAACCAGTCGGCGGTGCCGGGGATCCGTCCACCGCCGAAGAATTTGTTCAGCCCGTGCGCGGCCAGGGTCAGGCCGAGCAGCAGGCGCAGGATCAACAGGGCGGTGTCCAGTGCGGTGTCGGTGCTCATGACCGCCACGCTAGTGGCAGAGCCGACCGGCTGCTAGAGCGCCGCTTCCAGGTGCCGCAGGTAGGCGTCGACATCATCGAGGGCCGCGTGCGCGGCGTGCACACTGATCGCGACGGTGTCGCCGATGCCGTGCACACCGTGGGTCAGGCCCATCGCCGGGGAGAGCGCCGGGTAGCCGGCGGTGAGCACTACCGGGGTGTCACCGAACCGCAGGTCGGCCGGACCCCGGTGCACGCTGGAGACCACGGTGTTGCCCGAGACCTGATCGGGGCGCGTGGCGGCGTCGAAACGGCCGACGCCCCATCGCAACAGCGGCGCGGGCACAGCCGCGAACGCACGGTCGGCGGCAGCGGTGGCCGGGTGTTCGGCGCGGCGGCGCGCGGCGGTCAACTCGTCGGCGATGCGCTCCGCGCGCTGCGCCGGGTCGAGCCGCGGGTACAGGCCGACGCTGACGTTGTGGAAATGGTTGTGGGCCAGTCGCGGGCCGGGTTTGGCCATCGGAACCTCTGCGCCCGCGGTGTCGGTGGGCTCGTCGAGGTGGGCGGCCAGTGCGGTGCCGACTGCGGTCAGGACCGCGATGGTGACCGTCGGTCCGGTCAGTTGCGCGCGTCGGCGCACCACGGTGCGCAGGGTGCGCGGACCGTCCGGTTGCGCGTTGGTGCTCAGCAACGGCCGCGACCCGGATTTGGCGGCGATCACTCCGGCGGCGATGTCGTCGTCCAGACGGCGATGGGCGCGCGCGGCCGCCACCGCCCGCCGGGGCAGAAACCCGCGCGGGACGACCGGCACGTCGGGCACCGGATCGGGTCGGCCGAAGAGCCAGGCGGCCAACGCCGAGGCCCGGCCACCGTCGGCCAGCGCGTGGGCGACCTGCAACACCGCGACCGTCCCGGTACCCGCGCCGGGGATGTCGGTGACGCCCGGGAAGAGGTGTAGGCGCCATGGCATGACCCGCGCGTCGAGTTGCCGCTCCCCCAGGGCGGCCACGGCGTCCAGGCACCCGGTCCAGTCGGCGCGGTCGAGCCGGTGGATCACCGGCGGCGGCGGTGTCCCGCTCACCCAGCGCGGGTAGGTCAGCGGGTTGCCGTCATCGACCCGCATCGTCAGGGCCGGGCAGGCGCGGGCCCGGTCCGACACGGCGTCGGCGGCCGCGTCGAAATGCGCCGGCTCGCCGGCGAAGGCATACAGCAGGAACTGGTCGCTGGGGATTTTCGCGGCCATCCAGTAGAACTGGGCGTCCACGGCGGCCATCGGGTGCACCGGCACGACGGCGGCTCAGCCCGGGACGTCGAGGAACGCCAGCACCGCGTCGCCGACCTCGTCCGCGGCCTCGAGCTGCAGGAAATGCCCCGCCCGGTCGATGACCTTGGCGTCACTGCCCGGCGGCAGCACCCGGCTGGCCCAGGGCACGAAGTCGGCGGTCATGCAGCCGTCGTCGCGGCCGTGCAGATACAGCGTCGGGAGCCGCGGCGCGGATTGCCAGTGCCGGTGCAGTTCGGCGTAGCGTGCCGGCGGCCGGGGGTTGCGGATCGTGGCCCGATAGGGGCCGAGCGCCGCGCGCCAGCCCTCCGGGGTGCCGATCGCCGCATCGACGTGGCGGAGGTCGTCGGTGGCGTCGTACCCCGGCGACCAGCGCCGCCACAGCAGCGGAACCACCCGCGCGGCGGCCCGCTCCGGCACCACCGGCAGCTGGAAGAAGCCGATGTACCAACTGCGCAGCGCCTGCGCCGGCAGCAAACCGGCCAGCCGCAGCCGGTCGGACCAGCCGGTGGCCGCGCGGAACGCCGCCACCGGCGGCACCGACATCACCACCGCCTTGGTGAACGGGCTGTCGGGCATGGCGGCCAGTCCGGTGGCCGTGAGGGCCCCCCAGTCGTGCCCGATCACCACGTCGTCGGCGGTGCCGCCGGCCGCCTCGCGGACCCGCAGCGCGTCGTGCATCAGCGCGCCGATGTGGTAGGAGCCGTCCGGCGCGATCGCCGAGGGCGCGTACCCGCGCAGGAACGGCGCCACCACCCGGTAGCCCGCATCGACCAGCCGTGGTGCCAGGTTGCGCCACCCGTAGGCGGTGTCGGGGAAGCCGTGCAGGCACAGCGCGACCGGCCCCTCGGCCGGCCCCCAGCTCAGGGCCTTCAGCGCCACCGGGGAGTCATCGGCGGGCGGGACGTCGATCCAGTCCGGTTCGGTCATCACTGTCTGCCCGCCTCACTTCGCTCGCCGTGTCCCCGGGCGCCGCCCGGCCGCCCTCCGATTACAACCTATGCGCGACGCCCGCGGGTACCCCCACCGTGGCAGCGGCCGATGGCCGGGCGGCGGGCGTTACGGTGAGCGGGTGCAGCAGCCGCAGACCACCCGCTACACCGGCGCCGACGGGGTGGTGCTCGTCGCCGACGAGTGGAACCGCGCCGCCGCCGACGGCGCCCACCCGACGGTGCTGTTGCTGCACGGCGGCGGGCAGAACCGGTTCTCCTGGAAGAAGACCGGCCAGGTGCTCGCCGGGCGGGGTTTCCACGTGGTCGCTCTGGACAGCCGCGGCCACGGCGACAGCGAGCGCTCCCCCGGCGCCGACTACGCGATCGAGACACTCGCCACCGACGTGCTGGCGGTCATCGACGCCATCGGCGGCCCGGTGGCGCTGGTCGGTGCGAGCCTGGGCGGGCTCACCGCGATCCTGGCCGCCGAACAGGCCGGTGCGCAGCGGGTGACCCGGCTGGTCCTGGTCGACGTGGTGCCGCGGTTCGAGAAGAGCGGCAGCGCCCGTATCCGCGACTTCATGTTCCGCCACGTCGACGGGTTCGCCAGCCTGGACGAGGCGGCCGACGCCATCGCTGCCTACCTGCCGCACCGGCCGCGGCCGGACAGCACCGAGGGGCTCAAGAAGAACCTGCGGGAGCGAGACGGGCGCTGGTATTGGCATTGGGACCCGGCGCTGCTGACCAAGCCCGGCGACGATCCGGCGCTGCGCACCGCGAAACTCGAACGGGCGGTGATGGATCTGACGATCCCGATCCTGCTGATCCGCGGCAAGCTCTCCGATGTGGTGAGCACTGCCGGCGTCGAGGACTTCCTGGCGAAAGTGCCCGCGGCGGAGTTCGTCGAACTGGGCTCCGCGGGCCACACCGCGGCCGGCGACGACAACGACGCGTTCAGTGCCGCGGTGGTCGATTTCGTCTCCGAGTCGAGCTGACCGTGACGGTCGCGGTGTGGGTGCTGGCCGTCATCGCACTGGCCGAGGCGGTCGCGCTGGTGGTGCTGTGGCGGGTCGGGTCCCGCCGGCTGGCGCAGAGCGACGCCGAGGTCGACCGGCTTCGGCAGCGCTTCGATGCCCGGGCGCTGCTGCTCTCCGGTGGCCGGGAGGCGGTGAAGACCGTGTGGCAGACCGCCAACCTGGTGCGGCGGGAGGGTTTCGGCGCCGCGGTGCGCAGCTCGATCGAGGATCTGGCCGGCTGGGCGCAGGTGGAGCGGCCCGATCTGGCCCGGGTGGCCGGCGACGGCACCGTGGTGTTGGTGTTCACCGACATCGAGGGCTCCACCGCCCTCAACGAGCGGATCGGCGATCGGGCCTGGGTGAAGTTGATCGCCGCGCACGACAAGCTGGTGCGCAGCCTGGTCGACGAACACGGCGGGCTGGTGGTCAAGGGGCAGGGCGACGGCTTCATGATCGCGTTCTCCGCGCCGGAGCCCGCGCTGCGGTGCGCCATCGCCGTGCAGGAGTCACTACGGTCGCGCCGCACCGGCTTTCGGGTCCGCATCGGGGCCCATCTGGGCCGCTCGGTACGCCGCGGCGACGACCTGTTCGGCCGCAACGTGGCGATGGCCGCGCGGGTCGCCGCCGCCGCCGAGGGCGGTCAGATCCTGGTGAGCGAGCCGGTGCGCACGGCCCTGGACGGCATCGACACCATCGGTTTCGCCGAGGGCCACGAGGTCGAGCTGAAGGGTTTCAGCGGTCGCCATCGGCTGTATCCGGTGGCGGGTTAGCGCTGCTGGCTTTCGGCGAGCCGCTGGTGGAGTCGGGAGCGGACCTCGTCGGCGGTGTAGGCCTTGCGGCGCCGCTGGTCCCGCACGACCAGCACCCCACCGGCGGCGACGCCCACGGCTCCGGCCAACCCCAGCCACTTCCAGTACTTGCGCATGGTCACAGTCTGCCTACAGTGCTGGGGTGACTGCGAGCACCGTGAGCCTGCGCCGCGCGCTGGAGGAGACCCGCACCGGCGACATCTGGCTGTTTCGGGGCAGTTCCCGCCCGGACCGGGCCATCCAGGCGCTGTCGAACGCGCCGGTGAACCATGTCGGGATGACGGTGGCCATCGACGACCTGCCGCCGTTGATGTGGCACGCCGAGTTGGGCCAGAAGCTGCTGGACGTGTGGACCGGGACCCATCAGCGCGGTGTGCAACTCAACGACGCCCGCGAGGCGGTCGAGCAGTGGATGGGCCGGTACGGGCAGCGGTGCTGGCTGCGCCAGCTGACCCCGTATGCCACCCGGGAGCAGGAGGATCGGCTACTGCGGGTGATCGCCCGGATGAACGGCACCCCGTTCCCGTCGACCGCTCGGCTGACCGCCCGGTGGTTTCGCGGCCGGCTGCCGACGCCCGATGATTGGACTCGTGGGATCCCGTTCGTGGACAAGAAGATTCGTGAGGTTTCCCAGCGACGTAAGGCCCGTAGGCGGGACGCGGGGCTGCGCAGTGCGTATTGCGCCGAGACGGTGGCGATCACCTACGAGGAGATGGGGTTGATCGACACCGGCAAGGATTCGAGCTGGTTCGACCCGGGGACGTTCTGGAGCGGCGACGTCCTTCCGCTGGTGCCCGGTTACCGGCTCGGCAGTGAGATCGAGGTGCTGGCCCGCTGATCGGCGGTGGCAGCGGCGGACGGCGCCGACCGACGCGCCATCTCCACCAGCCAGATCCCGGTGCCGATCACCGGGAAAGCCGCGCCGAGCAGGCACACCGCACCCCAGCCGTAGGCGCCGTAGATCACCGCGGAGAGCACACTGCCCACCGAGCCGGCGGCGAAGTAGCTGGTCATGTAGGCGGTGTTGAGCCGGCTGCGGGCTTCCGGGCGTAGCGGGTAGAAGATGCTCTGGTTGGTGATGTGGGTGCCCTGGATGCCCAGGTCCAGCAGCGCCACCCCGACCGCCAGCGCGACCACCTGGGCTTCGCCGATCCACAGCAGCAGGAAGCTCAGCGCGGTCAGCGCCACGAACGCCCCGGTCTGCACCTGCGCGTAGCCGCGGTCGGCCAGCGCGCCGGCGAATTTGGCGGCCACTGCGCCGGCGACGCCGAACAGGGTGAACAGCCCGATCTTGGTGTCCGACCAGTGGTAGTTGCCGCCGGCGAGGATGAAGCCGACGCTGGTCCAGAACACTCCGAAGCAGGCGTAGGTGAGCATGCCGTACCACATCCGCAGTCGCAGCACCGGTTCCTCGCGGACGATCTCGATGACCGAGGCGAGCAGTGTGCCGTAGCTCATCCGCACCTCGGGGGCGCGCACCGGCAGCGTGCGCACGAGGGCGCAGGCGACCACCATGAGTACCGCGGCGACGACGAACACCGCGCGCCAGCCGGCGGCGCCGGCGATCAGGCCGGCGACCACCCGGGACAGCAGGATGCCCAGCAGCAGTCCGGTCATGACGCTGCCGATGACCCGGCCGCGCTCCTCCTCGTAGGCCAGGGTCGCGGCGAACGGGACCAGCACCTGACCGACCACCGAGCCGAGGCCCACCAGGATCGCGGCGGCCGCGAGCACCGGCCAGTTCGGGGCGAAGGCCATGGCCAGCAGGCAGCCGGCGGTGGCGACGAGCATCACGGTCAGCAACCGGCGTCGCTCCATCAGGTCCCCGAGTGGGACCAGCAGTGCCAGCCCGATGGCGTAGCCGACCTGGCTGGCGGTGACGATCAGCCCGACGCTGGTGGTCGACGCGCCGAAGTGGTCGGCGATGGTGCCGACCAGGGGTTGGGCGTAGTAACTGTTGGCCACCACCAGCCCGGAGGTGATCGCCATGACCAGGACCAGGCGGCGGTCCATGCGGGGGGCGGCGGTGGTCTGCGGCATGCGCTCCATGCTCCCCGCGCCTGACTTTGTTGTAAAACAACTCAATCTTGTTGATTTAAGAACTATGATTAGTTTATGGAGGTCAGGCAGCTGCAGCACTTCCTCGCGGTCGCCGAAACCGGCCACTTCACCCACGCCGCCGCCGAGTTGCACATCTCCCAATCGGGCCTGAGCGCCTCGGTGCGCACCCTGGAGGGCGAGTTGGGGGTGACGGTCTTCGAGCGGACCACCCGCTCGGTCGTGCTGACCGCGGCGGGGCGCGTGCTGCTCGAGCATGCCCGCCGGGTGGTGCGGGCGGTCGAGGCCGCCGAGGCCGCGGTGGCCGCCGTCCGCGACACCGACGCCGGGCAACTGGCGCTGGGGGTGGTGCAGACCTTCACCGCGGTGGATCTGCCGGCCACCATCGCGCGGCTGCACGCCCGCCATCCCGGCGTGCAGGTGCTGCTGCGCGAGGCGCCGACCCTGGACCTGCTGGCCGCGCTCGACGACGGCGATCTTGACCTGGCGTTCGTGGCCCTGGATGCCACCCCGCTGCCGGCCCGGCTGGTGGCCTTGCGCGACTACCCGGAAGACCTGGTGCTGGTCGTCGGCGATGAGCACCCGCTGGCCCGGCGGGCCGCGGTGGCCCTACCGGAGTTGGCCGATCAACCGTTCGTGGAGTTCCAGGCCGGCCTGGGGTTGCAGACCGCGGTCGAGGCGCTGTTCGCCGAGGCCGCGGTGACCTGCCGGATCGCGTTTCGCACCAGCCAGATGGATCAGGCACTCAGCCTGGTCCGGCACGGGCTGGGGGTGGCCGTCGTCCCCGAACCGGTGGCCCGGCTCAGCGGGTTGCCGGTGGCGCGGCTGGCCCCGGTCGCGGCGGGCGGCGAGCCGCCGACGCGGCGCCTGGCGCTGGCCGGCCGGACCGCGACTCCCACCAACCCGGCGGCCCGGGCGTTTCTGTCGCTGCTGCCGGGAGGGGCCGGCTAGCGGGTTTCCAGCGTGGTGCGAACCGTGGTCGGGTTGCGGGTCAGGTCCAGCACCGGGCAGTGCGCCTCGACGGCCTCGTGCAGTTCCCGGTAACGCTCGGGGGTCTCCGGTCCGCTCACCGTCACGACCACGCGGACCTCGTTGAACCCGGCGCGGACCGCGTCGTCGAACCCGAAGAAGCCGCGCACATCGAGGTCGCCCTCGGCGCGGGCGGAGATGTCCTCGACCGCGATGCCGAGCTTCTCCGCCCAGAACCGCCAGGTGACCACCTGGCAGGACAGCAGGGAGGCCAGGTAGTACTCGACCGGGTTGGGGGCGGTGTTCTGCCCGCCCAGCGCCGGCGGCTCGTCGACCTCGATGCGGTACTTGCCCAGGGTGACAGTGCTGGCGACCGCGTCGTGGGCGATCGCCTCGGCTTTGAACACCGTCTGGGCGTTGGCCGGGTCGGCGGTCACCGCCGCCTCGGTCCCGGCGATCAGTTCAGCGATATGGCTCGTTGAGGTGGTCACGGAACTACCTTCCCTTAATCGTTCGGCGAAGCGTAATTCAGTGATCCACGGTCTGCACGCCGGGCCCGGCGCCCGGCGGGTGAGTGCCGGCGAACGCGCGCGTCACCTCCGCCACGGTGAGCAGTGCGACGCCGATGCCGGCGAGGTCGGCGAGCCGTTCGGGGCTGGTCTGCGACACCGCGTCGGTGACCAGCACCGCGCGCAGGTCACGCTCGCTGGCGTCGAACAGGGTGGCACGCGGGCAGTTCGGGAGGTTGCAGCCGGCGACGACGACCGTGTCGCAGTCCTGCTGCGCCAGCCAGTCGGCCAGCCCGGTGCGGTGGAACGCGCTCCAGCGGGGCTTGAAGACCACCACTTCCCGCTCACCGACAGGTTGCGCTTTCCCGTCAAGCAGTGCGGCGGGATCCAGCCGGGTCGCCGGTGGTGCGACGCCCGCGGCGATCTCCGCACCGGCTGAGCCGGGTGCGGCGATCCGTGCACCGGCTTCGATCGCGCCCCGGCGGGGCAGGTCGACATCCGAGCCACCGGGTTCGTACAGCCGGACGATATGCGCGATCGGCCGGTGCGCCGCGCGAAACGCCGCGGCCAGCGCCGCAACGGCAGGCACCACCGCGGTGGTGCCCGGGATCGGCGCCACACCGTCGTCGAGGAAGTCACGCTGCAGATCGATCACCAGCAGCGCCGCGGTGTCCCAATGCGGCCCGGTGTACTCGCTCATCCGGGTCTCTCGCTCCTCACCGCCGTTTGGCCCCGGCGGGCAGCGCCGCCCACCGGGCCGGCGGCCGCCGGCGGGCCAGCCGCTGCAGTTGCAATGCGATGCCGGCGGGGGTCCGAGAAGGCGCGGTCCGCGCCCCGCCGCGCAACGAGATGACGATATCGATCGGCGCACGCACCGCCGTCGCCCACCGCCGCACCCGGCTGCGCTTTCTGCGCACGGTGAGCGCAACGCGGCATCCGACGATCGCCGCGGCGGAAACCACCAGAATCCACAGCACGGCCGCCACGAGATAGATCGCTTCGACCGCCGCCATGTCCACGAGGGTGCGGGATGGCTGTCACGTTGCGGTCACGGCCGGGACACACCTCGCGATCCGTTTCCGGAAGTGACGGGGGGTGCTCCCGATAGCCTGATGCGATGGAGCCGGTGCTTGACGACGGGCCGTTCTACCACGGCACGAAGGCGGACCTGGCGGTCGGAGAGCTACTCTCTGCGGGCTTTCGTTCCAACTACCGGCCCGAAATCACCATGAACCACATCTACTTCACCGCCCTGCGTGACGGCGCGGGACTGGCTGCCGAGCTCGCGGCCGGGCCCGGTGCCCCACGGGTGTACCTGGTCGAACCGACCGGCGCGTTCGAGAACGATCCGAACGTCACCGACAAGAAGTTCCCCGGCAATCCGACCCGCTCCTACCGCAGCAAAGAACCCCTCCGGGTCATCGCAGAAGTCGACGACTGGCCGCGATTGTCTCCCACAGCCCTCCAGGAGTGGCGAGACCGGCTGGCCGCGTTGCGGGCGGACGAGCGCGACGAGATCATCAACTAGGACCTGGATAGGACACGGACCTCGACCGGACCGCTGACCGCGTGAACCGATGCGCGTTCACCCGTTGGACCGGACCTCCACCGAATGGCGTCACCGACAGACGTCTCGCCGGTGACGGACGTCGATGACCCGAACCACGACTTTGTCGTCGTGAATTTCATAGACCACCCTGAATCCGCCACGCTTGGCGGAGAACCTTCCGCCCGATCGCGGGCGATAACGCCTGAAATCGACACGTCAGCAGGCACAGAGAGCCAAAAATCGGTCTTTTGCACCGTCATCGTGTCGATTTCAGGGATGACCAGGCGTGCACGGCGACTGCGGCGATCGTCGGGGTCGTCGCGCCCTCCTCCCATGCCACCACCGGTGGTACGCCGAGCTTGCGCGCCGCCGCCAACGCACGCTTAGACGTTGAACCGGAACTCCACCACGTCCCCGTCGGCCATGACGTAATCCTTGCCCTCCATCCGCACCTTGCCGGCAGCCTTGGCCGCGGCCATCGACCCGGCCTCGACCAGATCGTCGAAGGAGACGGTCTCGGCTTTGATGAAGCCCTTCTCGAAATCGGTGTGGATGACCCCGGCGGCCTTCGGGGCGGTGTCGCCCTGCCGGATGGTCCAGGCCCGCGCCTCTTTCGGCCCTGCGGTCAGGAAGGTCTGCAACCGCAGCGTGTGGAACCCCGCGCGCGCCAACGCATCCAGGCCTCGCTCGGCCTGCCCGATCGACTCCAGCAGCTCCATCGCCGACTCGTCGTCGAGCTCGACGAGCTCGGCCTCGATCTTGGCGTCGAGGAAGACCGCGTCGGCCGGGGCGACCAGTTCACGCAGCTCGGCGACCCGCGCCTCGTCGGTCAGCACCGCCTCGTCGGCGTTGAACACGTACAGGAACGGCTTGCTCGTCAGCAGGTTCAGCTCCCGCAGCAAGGAAGTGTCGATCCCGGCGGCGAACAGCGTCGTACCGCCGTCGAGCACCTCCTGGGCGGCCAGCGCCGCCTCATAGACCGGGCGCCGGTCCTTATGGGTGCGGGCCTCCTTCTCCAACCGGCCCAGCGCCCGTTCGAGGGTCTGCAGGTCGGCGAGGATCAGCTCGGTGGCGATGACCTCGATGTCGGCCTTCGGGTCGACCTTGCCGTCGACGTGGGTGACGTCGTCGTCGGAGAACACCCGCACCACCTGGCAGATCGCGTCGCACTCGCGGATGTTGGCCAGGAACTTGTTGCCCAGTCCCGCCCCCTCCGAGGCGCCTTTGACGATGCCGGCGATGTCGACGAACGTCACCGGCGCGGGCAGGATCCGTTCGGAGCCGAAGATCTCCGCCAGCGTCGCCAGCCGGGGATCAGGCAGCGGCACCACACCCTCGTTGGGTTCGATGGTGGCGAACGGGTAGTTCGCGGCCAGTACGTCGTTGCGGGTCAGGGCATTGAACAATGTCGACTTGCCCACGTTGGGCAGTCCCACGATCCCCAGGCTCAAGCTCACAGGGACCAGAGTCTATCGGGCCGACGCCGGTGGGCGACGACGCCGGGATGCTGGGGCGTTCGCCACACCTGAGGGCCTCGATGCGGCGTCACCGACCGCTCAGCCGGTACGGTCTACCTGTGTCAGCACAGCGTGCCCGGTGGGCGGTGCCCGCCGATCACCGTTCCATCCACCCCGGTGTCGCCGGGGTTCCGTGGTGGGCAGCGGTGCTCGTGGCCGTGACGATGACGCTGATCGGCTTCGGATTCGACGCCACCACCGGCACCAAGGAACTGACCGGTGTCTTCGCCACCTTCTACGTCCTCGGCTGTGTCGGCGCCGTCCTCGCGGTGCGCCAGTCGGGGGTGTTCACCGCCGTCATCCAACCGCCACTGATCCTCTTCGGCGCCGTGCCGGGCGCCTATTTCCTGTTCCACGGATCCAGCTACGGCGGGCTGCGCAACCTGCTGATCAACTGCGGCTACCCGCTCATCGAGCGGTTCCCGCTGATGCTGTTCACCTCGGCGCTGGTGCTGCTGATCGGCGTCATCCGCTGGCTGCTGGGGTTGGCCTCCCCCGCTGCGGCCGCCGAGGTCGAGGAGACCCCGACCGAGAGCCCGCTGGCCGTCATCGCGGCGAAGCTGCGCTCGATCTGGGGTGGCGGGTCCGAACCGACGTCGACGGGCCGGCGGATCCGTCGCCACACCGTCGACCGGGAGCCCACCGAGCGGCCCAGGCGTCGACCCCGCCCCGAGGGCGCCGAACAACCGGCGCGTCGGCGTCGGCCCCGTCCCGCCGAGGAGACCCCCGAGCGGCGTCGCCGCCAGCGCACCCGCGACGCGGCCCGCACCACCGATCGCCCCCGCCGGCCGCGGCCGCGCCGGGAGTACGACCCCACCGAGGCTGTTCCGCCGCCGCGCCGGCGCCCAACGCCCCGCGACCCGCTGCGTGAGCCCCGCACCGGCGGCTACGAGCGTCGTACCGGCCGCTACGAGTCGTCCACCGCGTCGGAATGGGCGCCGCCGCGACGGCCACGGGTGCCCACCACCGCCGACAACGGCACTCACCACCCGGTCTCCCGGGTCCGCTACCGCGGCGCGCCCGAACCGCGGTCGCCGCGGGGCGCCGACTCCTGGGAATTCGACATCTGACCGGACCTGCCGCCGCCGTGCGGCCGGCACGCCGCATCGACTCTGCGGCCACCAAACGATCTACTCGCACTTCTGTCTGCTCAACGCAGAGTCGAGGGGAAAAGGGGGCCGGCAAGGCCAGGGCCGGCGTGGCCCCGTGGGACTACCGCGGCGCGCGGATCTCCCGCGGCAGCGCGAACACCAGGGTCTCGTTGGCGGTGGTCACCGGCTGCACGCTGTCGTAGCCGTGCTCGGCCAGCTTCTCCAGCACGCCACGCACCAGCACCTCGGGCACCGAGGCGCCGGAGGTCACCCCCACCGACTGCACGCCCTCCAGCCAGGACTCCTGGATGTCACCAGCGTAGTCGACCAGGTGCGCCGACGGGCAGCCCGCCCCCAACGCCAC
This sequence comes from Mycolicibacillus trivialis, assembly GCF_002102395.1. Taxonomy (GTDB): domain Bacteria; phylum Actinomycetota; class Actinomycetes; order Mycobacteriales; family Mycobacteriaceae; genus Mycobacterium; species Mycobacterium triviale. The sequence continues at coordinate 196,488 of NZ_LQPZ01000017.1, read as the reverse complement.
CTCGACCAGCCGCATCGAGTTCGACGAGTTGCTCGAGCCGACAACGATGAACAGCTCGCACTCCGGCGCCATCGCCTTCACCGCGGTCTGCCGGTTCTGGGTCGCGTAGCAGATGTCGTCGCTCGGCGGGTCCTGCAGCGTCGGGAACCGCTCGCGCAGCCGGTCCACGGTCTCCATGGTCTCGTCGACGCTCAGGGTGGTCTGCGACAGCCACACCACCTTGTTCACATCGCGCACGACCACCGAGTCCACCGCGTCGGGCCCGTCGACCAGCTGCACGTGGTCGGGGGCCTCACCGGCGGTGCCGATGACCTCCTCGTGACCCTCGTGACCGATCAGCAGGATGTCGTAGTCGTCGCGGGCGAAGCGCTTGGCCTCGTTGTGCACCTTGGTCACCAGCGGGCAGGTGGCGTCGATGACCTGCAGTTCCCGCTCGGCGGCCGACTCGCGGACGGTCGGTGCCACGCCGTGCGCGGAGAACACCACGATGGCGCCTTCGGGGACCTCGTCGGTCTCGTCGACGAACACCGCCCCGGCTTCGGCCAGGGTGTCCACCACATGGCGGTTGTGGACGATTTCGTGCCGGACGTAGACCGGTGCGCCGTGTTTTTCCAGCGCCCGTTCCACCGTCTCCACGGCGCGGTCGACGCCCGCGCAGTAGCCTCGCGGCTCGGCCAGCAGTACTCGTTTCCCGGTCGGAGGTTCGATGAGAGAACTGGCCGCACCGGGAATTCCCATGTTGACGGTAGGCGGCATGATCACCAGCCTACGTTCCGGCGGCACCCGATTGCCACCGGCCGCTGTTTGGTCTACACGCCCGGTTGAGGCACTCTTGACACATGGCTACTGCACCGTATGGGGTCCGGCTGCTGGTTGGTGCCGCGACGATCGCCGTCGAGGAGACCCGCAAACTGCCCCGGACGATCTTGATGTACCCGATGACCTTGGCCAGTCAGGCGGCGCACATGGTGATGATGGCGCAGCAGAACCTGGCCGAGATGGCGATCAAGGGCGACGCCACCTTGGAGACGATCTTCCCGCCCAGCGACGAGCAGCCCGAGTGGGCGACCTTCGACGAGGACCTGCCGGAATCGGCGGACGAGCCCGCCGACACCGCGCCCGGCAACGGGGAGCGTCGCACCGAGGGCCGCTTCGCCCTGTACTCCACCACCGAGGGGCAGCCCGAGCCGACGAGCGACGAGCCGGCCGCCGACCCCGACGCGCCGGCCCCGGAAGTGGTGACCGAGATGAACTACCCCGAGCTGACCCTGGCGCAGCTGCGGGCCCGGCTGTCCTCGCTGAGCGTGACCGACCTGCAGGACCTGCTCGCCTACGAGGAGTCCACCAAGGCTCGCGCCCCGTTCCAGACGCTGCTCGCCAACAGGATCACCCGCGCGTCGGCCAAGTGACCGGTCGATGACCGCACCCGCACAGGGCGGGTCGGCCGAGCACCCGTTCCCGGTTCGGGCGGCCGCCGTGCGGATCGCGGGCTGGATCGACCGCCTGGGTTCGGTGTGGGTCGAGGGGCAACTGACCCAGATCAACGTGCGCGCCCAGGCCCGCACCGTGTTCATGGTGCTGCGCGACCCCGCCGCCGACATGTCGCTGACCGTCACCTGCAACCGCGATCTGGTCGCCGCCGCGCCGGTGCCGCTGACCGAGGGCACGCGGGTGGTGGTCTACGGCAAACCCAACTTCTACACCGGTCGCGGCACCTTCTCGCTGCGGGTCAGCGAGATCCGCGCGGTGGGCATCGGGGAGCTGCTGGCCCGCATCGAACGGCTGCGCCGGCTTCTCGACGCCGAGGGCTTGTTCGACCCGCGCCTCAAACGACCGCTGCCGTTCCTGCCGGGCACGGTCGGGTTGATCACCGGGCGTGCCAGCGCCGCCGAGCGCGACGTCACCGCGGTGGCCGCCGCGCGCTGGCCCGCGGTGCGTTTCGCGATCCGCAACACCGCGGTGCAGGGCCCCACCGCGGTCGCCCAGATCGTCGCGGCGCTGCGCGACCTCGACGCCGACCCGCAGGTGGCGGTGATCGTGGTCGCCCGCGGCGGCGGCAGCGTGGAGGACCTGCTGCCGTTCTCCGACGAGACCCTCTGTCGCGCCATCGCCGCGTGCACCACCCCGGTGGTCAGCGCCGTCGGCCATGAGCCCGACAACCCGCTGTGCGATCTGGTCGCCGACCTGCGGGCGGCCACCCCCACCGACGCGGCCAAGCGGATCGTGCCCGACACCGCCGCCGAGCAGGAACTGCTCGACGACCTGCGCCGGCGCAGCGCCCGCGCGCTGCACAACTGGGTGACCCGCGAGCAGCGGGTGCTGGCCCAGCTGCGCGGCCGCCCGGTGCTCGCCGACCCGCTGTCGGCCCTGACCGCCCGCGCCGACGACGTGCACCGGGCCCGGGCCGCCATCCGACGCGACATCACCCGGCTGGTCGCCGGGGAGACCGAGCGGATCGAGCATCTGGGCGCCCGGTTGGGCACGCTGGGGCCGGCCGCGACGCTGGCCCGCGGCTACGCCCTGGTCCAGGCGGTGCCGGCCGACGGCACCGCGGCAACCGTGGTGCGGTCGGTGCGCGATGCGCCGGCCGGGACCCGACTGCGCATCCGGGTCGGCGACGGCGCCCTGGCCGCGACGAGTGAGGGGAGCAGCGATGGCGAGTAAGGGTCCGGACCCGGCGTCCGACGATTCGGCTAGAGCCATGAGTGATCTCGGCTATGAGGACTGCCGCGACGAGTTGATCGACGTGGTGCGCCGGCTCGAGGAGGGCGGGCTGAGTCTGGACGAGTCGCTGGCCCTGTGGGAGCGCGGAGAAGCCCTGGCCAAACGGTGTGAGGAGCATCTGGCCGGGGCCCGGCAGCGGGTCGCCGACGCATTGGGCGACACCGATTCCGAGGCGGACTGACCGCCGCGAAATCGTCATCCTGGAACGCGTTTCAGTTATGCTCCCCGCCATGGGTGACGCATCACTGACCACCGAACTCGGCCGCTGCCTGGTCACCGGCGGATCCGGCTTCGTCGGCGCCAACCTGGTGCGGACCCTGCTGGAACGCGGCCACCAGGTCCGCTCGTTCGACCTGGCCGCCTCGCCGCTGGACAAACACCCCAAGCTGCAGGTGCTCGAAGGCGACATCACCAACCCCGAAACCGTGGCCGCCGCGGTCGAGGGCATCGACACCGTCTTCCACACCGCCGCGATCATCGACCTGGCCGGCGGGGCCAAGGTCACCGACGAGATTCGCCGGCGCAGCTTCGCCATCAACGTCGACGGCACCAAGAACCTGGTGGAGGCCGGCCAGTTGGCCGGGGTGCAGCGGTTCGTCTACACCTCCTCCAACAGCGTGGTGATGGGCGGACGCAAGCGGATCCGCAACGGCGACGAGACCATGCCCTACACCACCGACTACAACGACCTGTACACCGAGACCAAGGTGGCCGCCGAGAAATTCGTGCTGGCCGCCAACTCCGCCGACGGGGCGGGCATGCTGACCTGCGCGATCCGGCCGTCGGGCATCTGGGGCGACGGCGACCAGACCATGTTCCGTCGGCTGTTCGAGAACATGCTCTCCGGCCAGGTGAAGGTGCTCATCGGCGGCAAGAACGCCAAGCTGGACAACTCCTACATCGACAACCTGCTGCACGGGTTCCTCCTCGCCGCCGAGCACCTGGTGCCCGACGGCACCGCGCCCGGGCAGGCCTACTTCATCAACGACGGCGAACCGATCAACATGTTCGAGTTCGCCCGACCGGTGATGGAGGCCTGCGGCCAGCCCTTCCCCAAGCTGCGGGTGCCCGGCGCGCCGGTGCGCGCCGCGATGGCGGCGTGGCAGTGGGCGCACTACCGGTTCGGGCTGCCCGCTCCGCTGGTGGAACCCGGCGCGGTGGAGCGGCTCTACATCGACAACTACTTCTCCATCGCCAAGGCCGGCCGCGACCTCGGCTACCAGCAGCTCTACACCACCGAGCAGGCCATGCAGCGCTGCCTGCCCTACTACGTGGAGTTGTTCGAGAAGGTCAAGGCCGAAACCGACAAGCACGCGGTCACGGTCGTGGCCCCTCCCCCGCCGGAGTGATCCGGCCCCGGCCTCAGGCGCCGTGCACCTGGCGGTGCATGCGGCTGGTCAGCCGGGTGAACGTACCGGGCATCGTCGCGTAGGCCAGCGCGGTCAGCGAGCCCAGCGGATTGTTGAGCTGATGCGGGCGGCGCCGGATCGCGTCGACGAGCATGTCGGTGCCCTCGTCGAGGGACAGCCGGGAGTAGCCGTCCCAGTCGGATCCGGCGGCCATATCGGTGTCGATCAACGGCAGATGAACATTGGTGAATCGCACACCGTCGGAACGGCTTTCGATCGCCGCGATCCGGAAGAACGCATCCAGTGCGGCCTTGGAGCCGACGTACGCCGAGAAGGTCGGCAGATTCGACGGCACCCCGATCGAGGAACTGTGCACCACGTGCCCGCCACCGCGGCGGCGCATCGCGGGCAACAATCGCAGCGTGAGCCCGACGCCGCCCAGATAGTTGATGGCCATGGTGCGTTCGTAGTCGTGCAGCCGGTCTTCGGCGTCGGCGATCGACCGGCGGATCGACCGACCCGCATTGCACACGAAAACGTCGGGCGCGCCGACGGTGTCGAGCACCGCCGCAGCGACCGCGTCGACGCCGTCACCCGTGGCGAGGTCGCCGGGGATCGCGTGCGCGGTCCCGCCCGCGGCGCGGATCCGGTCGACGAGTTCATCGAGTTCGTCGCCGCGGCGCGCGGTGACCACCACCGTCGCGCCGGCCTCGGCGACCCGTTCGGCGAGCCGACGCCCCAGCCCGCCCGAAGCCCCGGTGATGAAGACGGTCCGGCCCTCGACCCGGTCCCGCAGACTCGGGGTGAACGGCCGCGGGATCGGCAGCGGCCGGGTCAGCGCGTTGATGGTGTGGCGCATCACCGTGGGGTACAGCCCGGCGGCCATCGGGAATTCTCCTGGTGTCGCGGCCCGCGTGAGCGAAGCCGAAGCGGTTCCGCCGTAGGCTAACAAGCGCCGCCGCCCCGCGCGGAGCACCGCGGTTGAGGCAAACCTCTGATGGCAATCCTCCGAACACGAAATGATGTCCCAGGAGTGTGCGCGGTGCGATCCGCCGAGCCGAAACGAGGTGCACCCGATCGTGATGGCGATCAACCGGGAGTTCACCCTCACCCAACGCCGTTCGCTGGCGGTGGCGACGGTGGCCGCCCTGGCCTTCGGCGCCTACTTCCTGCGCAGCTACTTCGTGCTGATCGTGGTCGCTGCGGTGGGCGCCTACCTGTTCACCCCGATGTTCAACCGGCTCAAGCGCCGGCTGCCGACCGGACTGTCGGCCACCGCGACGCTGCTGGCCGCGCTGGGGATCGTGTTCATCCCGATCGGCGGGTGCCTGGTGCTCGCGGTCCTGCAGGTCTCCCGGATGGTCGATCAGGTCACCGAGTGGGTCGGCGACACCACCCCCGACAAGCTGGGCGAGAAGGCGCTCACCGTGGTCAACGACACCCTCGACCGGTTGCCCTACGTCGATGTGACGGTCACCCCGGAGATGCTGCGCAGCGGCATGGTCCGGGTCGGGCAGGAGGGCGGCGAGTGGCTGCTGGGCCAGGTGCAGGGTGCGGTCGGCGGCATCGCCGGCGCGGTGACCTCCGCGATCATCTTCCTCTACGTCTTCCTGGCGCTGCTGATCCACCGCGACCGGATCCAGACCCTGATCCGCCGGCTCAACCCGCTCGGTGAGGACGTCACCGACCTGTACCTGGGCAAGATGGGTTCGATGGTCCGCGGCACCGTCAGCGGTCAGTTCGTCATCGCCCTGTGCCAGGGGGTGGCCGGCGCCGCCTCGATCTACCTCGGCGGTTTCCACCGCGGGTTCTTCATCTTCGCGATCCTGCTGACCGCGCTGTCGATCATCCCGCTCGGCGGCGGGATCGTGACCATGCCGTTCGGGATCGGGATGATGTTCTTCGGCAACATCATCGGCGGGGCGTTCGTCTTCCTGTTCCACCTGGTGGTGGTGACCAACATCGACAACGTGCTGCGGCCCATCCTGGTGCCCCGTGACGCGCGACTCAATCCGGCGTTGATGCTGTTGGCGGTGTTCGCCGGGATCACCATGTTCGGCTTCTGGGGCATCGTGATCGGCCCGGTGCTGATGATCGTGATCGTCACGACGATCAACGTCTATCTGGCCGTCTACAAGGGCGTCGAACTCGATTCCGACGAGGGGGACTCCGACGAGGAGGACGACTCCGCCGGGCCGGCCTGGCTGCAGAAACTACGCGACCGGTTCGCCCGCACCTGATCGGCTAATGCTGCCAGGGCAGCGGGTCCTGGGACTGGACGGCTGCGGCGAAGGTGCGGAACTCCTCTTCGTCACCCGCGCCGGTGATCGCGACCTGCGCGGAGCCGCCCGGACCGCCGATCCGGGTGGTCCAGACCGGTTCGGTCTCGCTGTCGCGGTAGACCACCCAGTCGACGCCGTCGACCTCGACGGTGCCGGTCGGGTGCAGCGACGGGCGGATCGAACCGACGAGTTTCTCCTCGTCGGCGTTGCTCTGGGTGAGCGCCATGTACCGGCCGGTGGGGGTGAGGTAGCCGACGGTGGACAGCACCGCGCGGGTCGGCTGGCCGGTCGCCGGGTCGGTGCGCCCGCCGTCGATGTCGCCGCGGCCACCGGAGTTGGAGTGCCAGTCCTCGGGGACCGCGGGTAGCCGCACCGGGAACCCGAGGGTCTCGGCGTCGGCACGCAACGCCGCGGCGGCGTCGTAGTCGGGGGCCGGGCCGCTGCGCACCCCACCCGGGGAGAACGAACACATCCCGACCAGCCCGGCCAGCACGATGCAGGCCACCACCAGCGGCGCCAGCGACCAGAACATGTCGCGGCCGTCCTGCAGCACCCGCGGCTTCTCGGGCTTGGGCGTCGGCTGTGGCTCGGTACTCACCCGACCAGTATCCCAGCCGCCCCTTCTGGGACAATCGGCACATGACTGACGCCACCGCAACCCCCGGCGCCGCGGCGCGCCCGTCCCGCCCGGAGCCCCCGGACCGCAACCTGGCGATGGAGTTGGTCCGGGTCACCGAGGCCGGGGCCATGGCCGCAGGCCGCTGGGTGGGGCGCGGCGACAAGGAGGGCGGCGACGGCGCCGCCGTCGACGCGATGCGTGAGCTGGTCAACTCGGTGTCGATGCGCGGCATCGTGGTCATCGGCGAGGGTGAGAAGGACCACGCCCCGATGCTCTACAACGGCGAGGAGGTCGGCAACGGCGACGGCCCGGACTGCGACTTCGCCGTGGACCCGATCGACGGCACCACGCTGATGAGCAAGGGCATGCCCAACGCCATCTCGGTTCTGGCGGTCGCCGAGCGCGGCGCGATGTTCGACCCGTCGGCGGTGTTCTACATGAACAAGATCGCCGTCGGCCCCGACGCCGCCGACGTCCTGGACATCACGGCCCCGATCAACGTCAACATCGAGGCGGTGGCCAAGGTCAAGGGCCTGTCGGTGCGCGACATGACCGTGTGCATCCTCGACCGGCCCCGCCACGCCCAGCTGATCGACGACGTCCGCGCCACCGGCGCCCGGATCCGGCTGATCTCCGACGGCGACGTGGCCGGCGCGATCTCCGCGTGCCGCCCGGAGTCGGGCACCGACCTGCTCGCCGGGATCGGCGGCACCCCCGAGGGGATCATCGCCGCCGCCGCGATCCGCTGCATGGGCGGGGCGATCCAGGCCCAACTGGCCCCCACCGACGACGCCGAACGGCAGAAAGCCCTCGACGCCGGCTACGACCTGGACCGGGTGCTGACCACCGAGGACCTGGTCTCCGGCGACAACGTGTTCTTCTGCGCCACCGGCGTCACCGACGGCGACCTGCTCAACGGGGTGCGCTACTACCCGGGCGGCTGCACCACCCAGTCGATCGTGATGCGCTCGAAGTCCGGCACCGTGCGGATGATCGAGGCTTATCACCGACTGTCGAAGCTCACCGAGTATTCGGCCGTCGACTTCAGCGGCGACGCCAAAGCCGCCTACCCCCTGCCCTGACCCACCGACCCAGCGAGGTTACCCACCGATGGCCGACAGCGCCGACTCCGAATACCGCATCGAACACGACACCATGGGCGAGGTCCGGGTGCCCGCCAGCGCGCTGTGGCGCGCCCAGACCCAGCGCGCGGTGGAGAACTTCCCGATCTCCCACCGGCCGCTGGAGCGCACCCAGATCCGCGCGCTCGGGCTGCTGAAGGGCGCCTGCGCCCAGGTCAACAAGGACCTGGGGCTGCTGGCCGCCGAGAAGGCCGACGCGATCGTCGCCGCCGCGGCCGAGATCGCCGAGGGCCGACACGACGACCAGTTCCCGATCGATGTGTTCCAGACCGGTTCGGGCACCAGCTCCAACATGAACACCAACGAGGTGATCGCCTCGATCGCCGCGGCCAACGGTGTCACCGTGCACCCCAACGACGACGTCAACATGTCGCAGTCGTCCAACGACACCTTCCCGACCGCCACTCACATCGCGGCCACCGAGGCCGCGGTGCGCGACCTGATCCCGGCGCTGCAGGAACTGCACACCGCGCTGGCCGAGAAGGCCCAGCAGTGGCGCACCGTGGTCAAGTCCGGCCGCACCCACCTGATGGATGCGGTCCCGGTGACCTTGGGCCAGGAGTTCTCCGGCTACGCCCGCCAGATCGAGGCCGGGGTGGAGCGGGTCCGCGCCTGCCTGCCGCGGCTGGGCGAGCTGGCGATCGGCGGCACCGCTGTGGGCACCGGGCTCAACGCCCCGGACGGGTTCGGCCCCAAGGTGGTCGAGGTGCTGGTCGCCGACACCGGGATCAGCGAACTGCGGCCCGCGGCGAACTCGTTCGAGGCGCAGGCCGCCCGCGACGGGCTGGTCGAGGCCTCCGGTGCGCTGCGCACGATCGCGGTGTCGCTGACCAAGATCGCCAACGACGTGCGCTGGATGGGGTCCGGGCCGCTGACCGGGCTGGCCGAGATCCAGCTGCCGGACCTGCAGCCGGGCAGCTCGATCATGCCGGGCAAGGTCAACCCGGTGCTGCCGGAGGCGGTCACCCAGGTGGCGGCCCAGGTGGTCGGCAACGACGCCGCGGTCGCCTGGGGCGGAGCGGGCGGCGCGTTCGAGCTGAACGTCTACATCCCGATGATGGCCCGCAACGTGCTGGAGTCGTTCACGCTGCTGGCCAACGTCTCGCGGCTGTTCGCCCAGCGCTGCATCGTCGGGCTGGTGGCCAACGAGGAGCACATGCGCCAGCAGGCCGAGTCCAGCCCGTCGATCGTGACGCCGCTGAACTCCGCGATCGGCTACGAGGAGGCCGCCGCGGTGGCCAAGGAGGCGCTCAAGGAGCGCAAGACCATCCGGCAGACGGTCATCGACCGCGGCCTGATCGGCGAGAAGCTCTCCGAGGAGGAGTTGGATCGTCGGCTCGACGTGCTGGCGATGGCCAAGGTCAAAGACGACTGACGCCCCGGTGCATGCGGGCCGGGCCGGCCTGTCGTCGCGCTAACGTGAACCTCGACGGATACCCGGGGGCTGGTGCCCTCGGATGACGACAGTGAAGGCGGTACCGCGATGACGGCTCCCCCCGGCGGCCCGTACGGCCAGGATCCCTACGGCCAGAACCCCTACGGCCAGGACCCGTACGGGCAGAACCCTTACGGGCAGAACCCTTACGGGCAGGATCCCGCCTGGGGCAACCAGCCGCCACCCGGACAGCAGCCGCCTGCCGACCCCTACGCCGAGACGCAGTACTACCAGACCCCGCCACCGGCGGGTCAGTATCCGCCACCGGGCGGTTACCCGTCCTACCCGCCGGGCGGCCAGTACCCCGGCTACCCACCGGGCAGCCCGTACCCGACCGGGCCGTCGGGCCCGGTGGGTCCGCCGCCGCGCAAGTCGCGCACCCCGTGGGTGATCGGCGCCATCGCGGCGGTCCTGGTCGTCGCGATCCTGGCGGTGGCGGTGATCTTCGCGCTGCGCGGCGACGACACCACCAACACGGCCACCCCGTCGCTGATCACCTCCTCCCCGGTCTCGCAGCCGCCGCTGACGCCGTCGACCGCGAGCAGCACACCGTCGACCAGCCCGTCGACCTCAGCGCCGGCCAGCGGTGAACAGACCGCCACCGACTGCACCGAAAACGTCTCCGGCGGCAGCCTGACCGGCTCGATGGCGCAGGCCGGCCAGCTGGGCTTCCCGCTCAGCGCGGCCCCCGGCTGGGCGCCGGCCGCCGACGCCACCCTGCCCAACGCCATCGACGTGGTCGGGGTGATCCGCGAGGTCGCCGACGCCGAGGACTGGATGATGGAGGCGATGGTCGGGGTCACCAACTTCGTGCCGAGCATGAGCCTCGCCGATCAGGCGTCGAAGCTGCTGACCTGCGTCGCCGACGGGCCGGGGTTCGCGGGCGCGTCGCCGACCCTCGGCACGCCCACCAAATCCGCGATCAAGGTCGACGGGGTGGAGGCCGAGCGGGTGGAGGCCGAGGTCACCATCGCCGACACCACCCGCGGGATCCCCGGGGACAACCTGGTGATCATCACCGTCAAAACCGATCCGGTGACGTTCTTCGTGGCCACCACGCCGATCGGTGACAGCGACAGTCACGACCAGGTGCAGAAGATCATCGACGCGCTGAAGGTCAGCGGCCGCTGAATCGGCCCGGCGGGGCGTTCAGCGCCGGGTCGACGCAGATCTCCTCGAGCATCTCGGTGACCAGCGCGGCGATCGGTGAGCGCTCGCTGCGCACCAGGGTGATGTGGGCGAACAGCGGGTGGCCCTTGAGCTTCTCGATCACCGCGGCGACCCCGTCGTGGCGACCGACCCGCAGGTTGTCGCGTTGGGCGACGTCGTGGGTCAGCACCACCCGGGAACCGGCCCCGAGACGCGACAGCACGGTCAGCAGGACGTTGCGTTCCAGCGACTGCGCCTCGTCGACGATCACGAACGAGTCGTGCAGCGACCGTCCCCGGATGTGGGTCAGCGGAAGCACTTCCAGCATGCCGCGGGAGAGCACCTCGTCGAGCACCGCCGCGCTGGCCAACCCCTCCAGGGTGTCGAAGACGGCCTGCGCCCACGGCCCCATCTTGTCGTTCTCGCTGCCCGGCAGGTATCCCAGTTCCTGACCGCCGACGGCGTAGAGCGGCCGGAACACCACCACCTTGCGTTGGGTGCGCCGCTCCAGCACGGCTTCCAGTCCGGCGCACAGCGCCAACGCGGATTTCCCGGTGCCCGCCTTGCCGCCCAGCGAGACGATGCCCACCGATTCGTCGAGCAGCAGATCCAGTGCGACCCGCTGCTCCGCGGAGCGGCCCCGCAGCCCGAACACCTCCCGGTCGCCGCGGACCAGTTGCACCCGCTTGTCGGCGTTGACCCGCCCCAGCGCATGCGAACCGCCGCCGAGCAGCCGAACCCCGGTGTGGCAGGGCAGGTCCCGCGCCTCCGCCAGGTCGGCCTCACCCTCGGCGAACAACGTGTCGATGTCTTCGGGCGCCGCCTCGAGTTCGGCCATTCCGGTCCAGCCGGAGGTGATGACGTCCTGCGCGTGGTACTCGTCGGCGGCCAGCCCCACCGCGGACGCCTTCACCCGCAGTGGGATGTCCTTGCTGACCAGGGTGACCCGGCGGCCCTCGGCGGCCAGATTGGCGGCGCAGGTGAGGATGCGCGAATCGTTGCTGTCCGTGCGGAATCCGGCCGGCAGCACCGCAGGGTCGCTGTGGTTGAGTTCGACGTGCAGGGTGCCGCCTTCGGTCCCGATCGGGACCGGCTGGTCGAGCCGGCCGTGCTGCAACCGCAGGTCGTCGAAGAGCCGCAGCGCCTGTCGGGCGAACCAGCCCAGCTCGTGGTGGTGGCGTTTGGCCTCCAGTTCGCTGATCACCACCAGCGGCACGATCACCTCGTGCTCGGCGAACCGGGTACACGCCCACGGGTCGGAGAGCAGCACCGAGGTGTCGATGACGTAGCTGCGGATGGTGCTCTGAGGAACCGACGGCGAATCAGTCACGAAGCGCTCCAGGGGGATGGCTCGCGCGACCCCCCGCGAGCGTGTCGACGCGGGGCGCGGCACCAGGACCGGGGCCGGTCCACTCTTCGAAGGTGTCGCCCGGATAGCAGAGCAGGTCGCTAGCCATCGACTGCGACGCTACCCCCGCTACCGCGTCGCCGCAGCGCAGGCGCGCCGTGCCACGCCGGAGCCGACCGGGCGGCGGCGTGGGTCAGGAAACGTACTGGGCCAGATCGGGGTGGTCGGCCACGCCCCATGCGGTGATCCGCTCCGAGATCACCTGGCGCAGTTGCTCGGGTCCGAAGATGCCTGCCTCGGCCATCTTGGCGACCTTGTCCTGGTAGGCGTCGATGTCGGCGCCGATGACCTCCGCTGCCGCGGCCTGCGAGGCGATCGCGGCGATCGTCTCATCGCGGTGGCTCTCCAGGCAGTGCGTCACCAGGTTGGCGAAGAACTCCTCGTGCCGTTCCTCGTCCCTGGTGATCCGGTCGATGAGCCCGTTGAGCACCGGCTCCTCGACCTGGGCACGCAGGTTGCGGCAGAACACCGCATGGGACCGCTCGAAGTACGTCATGAAGACCAGGGTCTCGATCTGGCTGAGCCGCTCGGCCCGGTAGCCCTTCATCACATGCTCGACGCGGACGTTCTCGTTGGCCGTCGGATCGATCTCGCGGGTCACCACCAGGTACTCGCGCAGCGCGATCGCGTGCAGGTGCTCCTCGGCGGTCCACCGGCCGATCCAGTTGGCCCAGTTGTCCTCGAGGATGAAGTGCTCCACCAGTTCCCGGTGGTAACTGGCGAGGGTGTCCTTCATGATCAGCAGGATCTCGCACGCGTCGGTGACCGTGCGCGGCAGCGACGCCTGCGCCGGCTCCCAGTCGCGGCCGCCCAGGAACGCGAAGTTCTCGCCCTGCTCGAACGGCACGTAATCGTGGGCGTACCAGGTCTCCTCGGTGTCGAGGTGCCGGTCGTAGTTCTCCCCGACCACCGGGTCGAGTTCGAGCGTCAACGCGTTAGCGACAGGTTTCTGTGCCATGAGGTAACTGTAACCGAGGTTTACGTCAAATGTGAAATTCAGGCGTGTCGGCCCACCAGCGGCCAATCCTCCAGCCCGTCGTAGAGCGGGAAGTCCCTGGCCAGCTTGGTAACCCGGGCCCGAAGACCGTCCACGTCGGCGCCCTCACCGGCCGCCAACGCGGCCGCGATGATGTCGGCGACCTCGCGGAATTCGGTCTCGCCGAACCCTCGGGTGGCCAGCGCCGGAGTGCCGATCCGCAGCCCGGAGGTGACCATCGGCGGGCGCGGGTCGTTGGGCACCGCGTTGCGGTTGACCGTGATGCCCACCCGGTGCAGCAGGTCCTCGGCCATCTGGCCGTCCAGCGGCGAGTCGCGCAGGTCCACCAGCACCAGGTGCACGTCGGTGCCGCCGCTGACCACCGACACGCCCGCCTTGGCGACGTCGTCGGCCAGCAACCGCTCGGCGATGATGCGCGCCCCGGTCAGGGTCCGCTGCTGGCGTTCGGCGAACGCCGGGGTGCCGGCGATCTTGAGGGCGACGGCCTTGGCGGCGATGACGTGCATCAGCGGGCCGCCCTGCTGACCGGGGAAGACCGCCGAGTTGATCTGTTTGGCGAAGTCCTTCTTGCCCAGGATCAGTCCGGAGCGCGGCCCGCCGAGGGTCTTGTGCACGGTGGTGGACACCAGCTGGGCGTGCGGCACCGGTGAGGGGTGCAGCCCGGCCGCCACCAGCCCCGCGAAGTGCGCCATGTCGACCCACAGGGTGGCCTCCACCTCGTCGGCGATGGAGCGGAACGCCTCGAAGTCGAGGATCCGGGGGTAGGCCGACCAGCCGGCGATGAGCACCTTGGGCCGGAACTCGCGGGCCTGGGCCCGCACCGCGTCCATGTCGACGAGGTGGGTGGCCGGGTCCACGCCGTAGAAGGCGGTCTCATACAGCTTGCCGGAGAAGTTCAGCCGCATCCCGTGGGTCAGGTGGCCGCCATTGGCCAGGTCCAGGCCCAGCAGCCGGTCGCCGGGGTTCATGAGCGCGTGCAGCACCGCGGCGTTGGCCTGCGCTCCCGCGTGCGGCTGCACGTTGGCGAACTCGGCGCCGAACAGCTCCTTGGCGCGGTCGCGGGCGATGTTCTCCACCACGTCGACGTATTCGCACCCGCCGTAGTAGCGCCGGCCGGGCAGGCCCTCGGCGTACTTGTTGGTCAGCACGCTGCCCTGGGCCTGCAGCACCGCCCGCGGCACGAAGTTCTCCGAGGCGATCATCTCCAGGGTGTCGCGCTGGCGGCCCAGTTCCTTGCCGAGCAGATCGGCGATGTCGGGGTCGACCTCGGCCAACGAGGCCGACATCACGGAGGTGTCGGATGGGGCGTGGGATGCAGCGGTCACGCCCTCCAGTCTGTCACGGGCGGACCGCCCGGTCGAAAGCAGCCACCGGCCCCGGCGGGACGCCCCCGGGGCGCCGAAAGAGCGTGTCCGGCCGTCCCGGCGCCGCTCGATGATCGAGCACCGCGGTCGCTTCGCTGCGCGGTGTCAGCGCAGCGCCGACGGGATCAGCGGCTCGTCGAGCAGGCGGGTGAACCGTTCGGTCAGGCCGACCCCGGCCGGGCGCGCGTCCAACCAGCCGCGCAGCAGCCGGTAGCCCTCCACGTAGGTGGAGGTGTAGGCCCGCCACAGCGGGGAGGACAGGAACCGCAGCATCTGCCGTGCCCGGGTGTCGTCGACCAGCAGCCAGCGCCGCAGGTAGCCGGCGACCTCGTCGACGTCGCGGTGCTCGTCGTGGAGCATCAGCGCCGCGTCCTGACGCACGCTGCCCAGCGCCGCGGCGGCCTCGGCGACCGCCTCGGCCCGCTCACCGTCGAAACGCAACCCCAGGTCGGCGTAGATGTCGGCGGCCCACCGCCCCCAGCCCGCTCCGACCGCGGCGTGCAGGGCCAGGTCGGCCAGCCCCTCGGCCATCAGGCATTGCGGCGTGTTGACCAGGAAGATGGTCTGCTCGTCCTGGCCGAGGCGGGTGACCAGCCCGGCCTCCTTGCGGCAGTGCTCGGTGTGGTGCCCGGGGTAGGACTCGTGGGCCACCAGCCTCGGCAGGTTGGACATCGACTGCTTGAGGTCGGCGTTGACCGCGACCGTGGAACGGTAGTCGCCCAGGTAGTAGTTGAACCCCGACCACGGTTTGTCGGTGACCACCTCGTAGTTGATCGTCTCGGTGTCCGGCAGCGGGTAGTCGGCGCGCACCCGGTCGCGCAGCGCCGAGGAGAACGCGTGGATGGCCGCCTCAAGCCGGGCCGGCGGGATCTCCTCGCCGCGACGGTGGGCGGCCATCCGGTCGGCCAGCGGCCCGGTCCCGCCGAGCGCGTCGTCGAGACGGCGGTGCGCCTGGCGGTAGACGTCCGGGTCGGCTTTGGCGATCTCGACGTCGAAGTAGGCCCGCACCTCCTCGACGAAGCCGATCGGTTCCCCGGCGAACGTGCGGGCCGCGCACGCCAGTGCCCGCAGATGTGCCCGCAGGTAGTCCGCGCGGTCGGCGTCGAGGCCGGCGGGCAGCGCCGCCGACAGTTCCTCGGCCCGCCGGGCCAGCGCGGCCGGCTCGGGCGCGGGCTCGTCGGCCACCGCGGCGCGCAGCGCCGGGTCACCGGTGAACGCGTCGACGTAACCGGGCTCGATGCGGTCGAAGCGCAGCCCGAGCAGCAGGTATTCGCGGATCAGGGTGGCGGGCTCCATGAGGCTCCACGCTAGCGGCGAAACCCGCCCCACCCGCTTACGGCCCGGCCCGGGCCTGACAGACTGGGCCCTATGCCGCGGCTGAGCGAGCCGAGCCCCTACGTGGAGTTCAATCGGAAAGAATGGCGTGCCCTGCGCATGTCGACCCCGTTGCCGCTCACCGAGGAAGAAGTGCTCAGCCTGCGCGGCCTGGGTGAGCAGGTCAACCTCCGCGAAGTCGAAGAGGTCTACCTGCCGCTGGCCCGTCTGCTGCACCTTCAGGTCGCGGCCCGGCAGGGGCTGTTCGCCGCGACCGCGGAGTTCCTCGGCGAGCCGCCGAAGAACCCGGACCGGCCGGTGCCGTTCATCATCGGGGTGGCGGGCAGCGTGGCGGTCGGCAAGTCGACCACCGCCCGGTTGCTGCAAGCCCTGCTGGCCCGCTGGGATCACCACCCGCGGGTGGACCTGGTCACCACCGACGGCTTCCTCTACCCCAACGCCGAACTGGAACGGCGCAACCTGATGCACCGCAAGGGGTTCCCGGAGAGCTACAACCGACGCGCGCTGATGCGCTTCGTCACCGCGGTGAAATCCGGCTCCGACTACGCCTGCGCGCCGGTGTACTCACACCTGCACTACGACGTGATCCCCGGCGAGAAACAGGTGGTCCGCCACCCGGACATCCTGATCCTGGAGGGGCTGAACGTCCTGCAGACCGGCCCGACGCTGATGGTGTCGGACCTGTTCGACTTCTCGCTGTACGTGGACGCCCGCATCGAGGACATCGAGCACTGGTACATCTCCCGGTTCCTGGCCATGCGCTCCACGGCGTTCGCCGACCCGGCCTCACACTTCCACCACTACTCCGGGCTCAACGACACCCGCGCCATCGCCGCGGCCAAGGACATCTGGCGCTCGATCAACCGGCCGAACCTCATCGAGAACATCCTGCCCACCCGGCCGCGCGCCACCCTGGTGTTGCGCAAGGACGCCGACCACTCCATCAACCGGTTGCGTCTCCGTAAGCTGTAGCGCCGACGAACGCCCCGATCCGCTCGGCGGTGAACGCCGGCTGGTCGCGGCAGACGAAGGTGCGGCTGTCGGGCACCTCCACCAGCGTCGCGTCGGCCATGATCCGGGTCCAGCGTTCGGCGTGCCGGTAGGGGAAGAACGGCGCGTTGCGGGGCCACAGCAGCAGCACCGGCGCGGCGAACCCGGTGAGACGGTCGGCCGCGGCGAGCGTGTCGGCGTTGTCGATGCCGCGCAGGAACCGGCCGACGTCGGCGCGCACCGCTGCATCGGTGCTGAACGGGCGCATCCAGTCGGCCAGGGCCTCGTCGGGCACCGGCCCCTTGGCCAGCGTCCGGTAGACCAGCCGCTGCACCCAGCGGGCGCGCAGCAGCACACCGCCGAGGGCCAGCAGGCCGGGCACTTTCGGGGCGATCTGCAGGACCCGGATCGAGGGCGGCAGGAAGTTGTCGAAGGAGTCGCACGGGGTCAGCACCACCCGGGCGACCCGGTCGCAGCCGTCGGCCAGCAGCAGCTGGGTGAGCGCGCCGCCGGTGTCGTTGGCGACCAGGGTGACCTCCCGCAGATCCAGTGCCGCCAGGAATTCGCCGATCGCCCGCGCCACCGCCCGGGGGTGCAGGTCGGCGCCCGGCCGGGCAGGTACGACGTGCGCGCCCAGCGGCAGGTCCGGGGTCAGGCAGCGGTACCGGTCGCGGAGGCGGTCGACGACCGGTTGCCACAGCCGGCCGTCGACGAAGACGCCGTGGACGAACACGATCGGGTCGCCGGCGCCCGCGTCGCGGTAGCGGACGGTGCCGATGCTCAGTTCGACCTCGCGGTCGTCGGGCTGCGGTGCGGGCGGGGTCGGCATGGCTGCTCCTCTACGGTGTCTGCGCGGTGATCGACACCGTTGACCCTGCTCAGCCGCGGCTGCCAGGTGTAGACATCGCACTGCCACCTACTGCCACATCACCGGCCGCCGCCGCGCCGGCGCGCAACTCGGCGGCGATCAGCCGGGCCGCGGCGTTCTGCCAGTTGTGCAGGGAGCGCTGCGGGACCTCGGTGATCAGCCACCGCCAGGCCTGCCGAGCCGTGGGGTCGAGGCCGGCCGGGGTGGCGTTCTGGGCGTAGGCGCGCACCCCCGCGACGTAGGGGAAGTACAGCGCGTTGTAGTGCCGCCACTCCTCGGTGGTGCCGAAGTCGCCGCCGTCGCGGGGTTTGAGCCTGCCGATGTGCTCGGCCAGGAGTGCTTTGAGCTCAGCGGCGCGTTCCAGGGGCTGGTCGGCGGCACCGCGCTCGGCCAGCCGCTGATCGATCGTCGGCAGCGCCGTCAGCGGACTGGCGATGAGCTTGGGCAGATCGCCGTAGTGGCTCAACGCCCGGCGGGTGAGCCGGGCGAAGGTGTCGTCGTCGAGGTGGTCGAGGGGTCCGGTCGCGCGCAGCGGCAACGCCGACTCGGTGTCGCGCAGTGCGGCCCGGTCGGCGCGCAGCGCCGGGGAGTTCCAGAACGCCAACCGGTCCAGCAGCCCGGAGAGCGGGCCGGCGAAGACCTGCAGCGCGATGGCGACCGCCAGCGTGGTGAATTCCAGGATGGTCAGCGTGGCGGTCCCGGTCTCGGTCATCGCCATCGCGGCGAGCACCTGCAGTCCGAAGACCACCGCGACCGCAACCGCGCCCAGGAACGACCGGAGCATGTCGGCGCGCAACGCCTGCCCCTCGTCGAAGGCATCCCACACCGCGACCGCCACGCCCAGCAGCAGAACGTCGAAACCCGTCGACGCCAGCGCCACCGCACTGGGGATCAGCCCCAGCGGGATGATCAGGATCGCGTTGGCCAACGCGAAGAACAGCGTCGCCACCACGACCACCCCGACCACCGAGCCGGGTTGGGCGGTGCGCAGCGCGGCGTGGCCCATGGCCGCCAGCGTGGACAGCGAGATGACCGCGAACATCAGCCAATGCCCGGTCCGCAGTGGCCCGCCGACGCCGCCCGCCAGGGCCGCGGCCACCAGCAGCGCCGCGGTCACCGCGGCGGTGAGGATCAGGGTGCCGGCCCGGCCCGCCCGGCGGTCGGCGGGGCGCGCCAACTCCAGCAGCACCGCGAACCAGGCGGCGGCCGGGAAGGCGACGAGGTAGATCTCGATCCGGTCGAGCAGATCGCCCCCGGTGACCAGGCGTACCGCGTCGACGGCCACCACCAGCGCGAACCCGCACAGCCCGGCCGCCGCCCACGCCAGCACCGGCTTGCGCGGGTTGCGCGCCAGCAGATACAGGCCCAGCCACCAGCTCAGGGCGAACACCACCGCCGACAACGCAGCCACGGTGTCAGTCTTCCACGCGAGGGGCCGGCGGAACGGTGCGAACGCTCAGCGGCCGTAGCGCCGGCGCCGGGCGCTGTAGTCGCGCAGCGCCCGCAGAAAGTCGACCCGGCGGAACTCCGGCCAGTACGCCTCGGTGAACCACATCTCGGAGTAAGCGCTCTGCCACAGCAGGAACCCGGAGAGCCGCTGCTCCCCCGAGGTCCGGATGACCAGGTCGGGATCGGGTTGTCCGGAGGTGTACAGGTTCTCCGAGATGGCTTCGGCCGTCACCGCCTCGATGAGCTGCTGGCCGCTGTGGCCCTCGGCCAGTTCCTTACCGAGCAGGGCGCGCACCGCGTCGACGATCTCGCGGCGCCCGCCGTAGGCGACCGCGACGTTGACGTGAAAGCCGCCGTTCTTGTCCCGAGTGGAATCCACCGCGTCGCGCAGCCGGCGGGAGGCGTCGGCGCCGAGCAGTTCCAGGTCGCCGACCGTGCGTACGCTCCAGCGGTTCTCCGGTGCGCAGATCTCCTCGACGACCTCGGTGATGATCTCGATCAGCGCGCCGAGTTCGTCGGCGTCGCGCTGCAGGTTCTCGGTGGACAACAGGTAGACGGTGGCCACCTCGATGCCGGTCTCCTGGCACCAGCGCAGCATCTCGGCGATCTTGGCGGCGCCCATCCGGTAGCCGTAGCTGACGTCGTGGTAGCCGGCGTCACGCGCCCAGCGCCGGTTACCGTCGCACAGCACCGCGATGTGCCGCGGCAGCTTCGAGTGGTTGGCGGCCAGCCCCTGGCGCAGGCGCAGCTCGTAGAGCCGGTAAACCGGCTCCTTGAGACGCTGCGGAATGATCGCCACGGAATCCGAGACTACTGTGAAGGTCGGCAACGTCCACCGGTGATCCCGCGGGAGGGAAGGCAAGAGTGAGTATCGACACCGGCCCCAACCTCGTGCAGCCCCTCGATTTCGCGCCGCCGCCGGTTGCGGCCCGGCCCCGGGCCCGCGGCTGGATTCATCTGGTCTCGGCGGTGGTGGCGGCGATCGCCGGGGCCACCCTGATCGCGGTCACCTGGCCGCTGGCCGGTCCGAAGGCCGGGGTGTCGACGTTCGTCTACACCGTGTCGGTGGTGGGCATGTTCGCGGTGAGCGCCACCTACCACCGGATCACCTGGGCATCGGTGGCCGCCCGGATGCGGATGAAACGGGTCGATCACGCGATGATCTTCGTGTTCATCGCCGGCACCTACACCCCGTTCGCGGTGCTGGCGATGGGGCCCGCGCAGGGCCGGCTGGTGTTGGCGGTGGTCTGGATCGGTGCACTGGCCGGGGTGCTGCTCAAGGTGTGCTGGCCGACCGCGCCGAAGTGGGTGGGGGTGCCACTGTATTTGCTGCTGGGTTGGGTGGCGGCGTTCTTCATCGCGGTGATCATGCAGCACGCCGGGGTGGCGGCGATGGTGCTGCTGGCCGTCGGCGGCGCCCTCTACAGCATCGGGGCCATCCTCTACGCGGTGCGCTGGCCGGACCCGTGGCCCAGGACCTTCGGCTACCACGAGTTCTTCCACGCGCTCACCGCGGTCGCGGCGATCTGTCAGTACATCGCGATCTGGTTCGCCGCGCTGTACTGAACACCGCGGCTCACAGCGGAACGACGTTCTCCGGTGACCAGTAGGCCTTCATCGCGGCGATCTTGCCGTCCTCGGTGAACGCCATCACGTCGATCGGTTCGATGCGGATCCGGTTGTCCCCCACCTGCATGGTCAGCCGGAACAGGAACGCCGCCTCATTGCCTGCGACCCGCAGGGTCACCAACTCGGTGGTGACCGTGCCGGCCTGCAGCGCGCTGTAGAACCGCCGGATCGACTCCGGCCCGATGTGGACGTCGCCACCGACCGGGTCCTCGACGGTCGCGTCGTCGGTGTAGAGGGCGACCAACCCGTCGGCGTCGCCGGCGGCGACCAATTCCAGGTAGCGGTTGACGGTGTCGGTGATCTTCTGCCTGCGCGCTGCGGCGGCTTCTGCGGTGGCCATGGGCGGCAGGTTACACGGCCGCGGCGCTACTCGCCGAGCGCCGCGGCGAGCCCGTCGACCGAGGTGACCGGCAGGTCGCAGACCGTGCCGCGGCACACGTAGGCGGCGTCGGCGCCACCCACCCGGTCCCGCCCGATCAGCAGCTCGGTGGAGCCGGCGGGCCCGCCCACCACGACCGCGCCACCCGGTGCCCGGGTGCGCGCCTCGGCCAGCAGCGTCGACCGGCGCGGATCGCAGGCCACCGCGATCTGGACCGGCCCGCGTACCGCCGCCTCGGCGACGGCCAGCCAATGCCCGGCGCCGCGCGGCGCACGTTCCAGCAGCACCGTGTGGGCGGCCAGGGTGTCGAGGGCGGCCTGCCGATAGCGACCGGCGCGCTGCGGGTCGGCCAGGTACCCGGCGATCAGCAACGCCTCGGCCATCGTCGCCGCCCCGGACGGGGTGGCGCCGTCCATCGGGTCCGACGGGCGGTACAGGATCTGTTCGGCGTCGTCGGCGGTGTCGAACCAGCGGCCACTGTGCTGCGGGTCGGCGAAGCGGTCCAGGGCGGTGTCGAGGAGTCCGGTCGCGGTGTGCAGCCGGCCGTCCTCGCCGTCGAGTTGGTGGAGGGTGAGCAGGCCGACCGCCAGCGCGGCGTGGTCGTCGAGTCCGCCGGGGCTCTCGCCGACCTGCCCGTCCAGGCTGGACCGGCGCAGCCGGCCGTCGACCAGGTGCCGGGCGGTGACGGCGCGCGCACAGCGGGCGGCCGCCTCGGCGAGCCCCGGATCGTCGAGGGCGACGGCGGCCTCGGCCAGCGCGGTGACCGCCAGCCCGTTCCAGGCGGTGACGACCTTGTCGTCGCGGGCGGGCTGTGCCCGGGTGAGCCGGGCCGTCAGCAGGGCGGCGCGCACCCGGTGCAGCCGGTCGCCGTCCTCGGGGTCGGTGGGCAGCCGCAGAACCGAGCGGCCGGCCTCGAACGTGCCCGCGGCGGTGACACCGAATGCCTGCGCCGCCCATCGGCCGTCGTCGTCGCCGAGCGCGGCGCGCAGTTCTTCCGGGGTCCAGACGTAGGTCGCGCCCTCCCGTCCGGCGGTGTCGGCGTCCAGCGACGAGGCGAACATCCCGTCGACGGCCAGATCGGTGAGCAGGAACCGCGCGGTCTGGTCGGTGACCCGGCGGGCCAGCGGGTCGCCGGTGCGCCGCGCCCAGTGCGCGTAGCAGCGCAGCAGCAGCGCGTTGTCGTAGAGCATCTTCTCGAAATGCGGAACCACCCAGGCCTCGTCGACGCTGTAGCGGGCGAATCCACCGGCCAGCTGGTCGTAGATGCCGCCGCGGGCCATCGCCTCACAGGCCCGCTCCACCGCGGCGAGCGCGCCCGCCGAACCGGTGCGTTCGTGATGCCGCAGCAACGCCTCCACCAGCGCCGACGGCGGGAATTTGGGGGCGTCCCCAAAACCGCCGTGGGCGAGGTCCTCGTCGGCGAGGACGGTGGCCACGGCGCGGTCGCACAGCGCCGCGCTCAGCGCCGGGCCGCCGCCGGGCACCCCCGAGCCGGCCGCGGCGAGCTCGTGGGCGATGTGGTCGGAGGCCTGTTCGAGTTCGTCGCGGCGGTGGCGCCAGGTGTTGGTGACCGCGGCGAGCAACTCGACGAACGCGGCGGGTGGGTAGTAGGTGCCGCAGTAGAACGGGCGGCCGTCGGGGGTCAGGAAGCAGGTCATCGGCCAGCCCCCGTGCCCGGTCAGCGCGACGGTGGCGCTCATGTAGACCGCGTCGAGGTCCGGCCGTTCCTCCCGGTCCACTTTGATGCAGACGAAGTCGGCGTTCATCGCCGCCGCGATCGTCTCGTCGTCGAACGATTCGTGGGCCATCACGTGACACCAGTGGCAGGCGGCGTAGCCGATCGACAACAGGAGCGGCACGTCGCGCTCGGCGGCCTCGGTCAGCGCCTCGGGTGTCCACTGCCGCCAGTGCACCGGGTTGTCGGCGTGCTGGCGCAGGTAGGGGCTGGTCGCCCCGGCCAGGGTGTTGCGGCCGGCGCGGTCAGGCCTGCTCATGCGGTTTCCCGCGCTGCGGCTCGTCGGGGATGGCCGGCGGGTCGAGGGTGCCTTCGTCGGCGGCCTGGTCGGGTTCGGGGTTGTCCGGGTCGAACGTGCCCGGCAGCTTCTTGAGGTGCCGGTTCATCGACCGGATCAGCAGCACGGTGCCGATCAGCAGCAACACCACCACCAGCAGGCCGAACGGGCTGGCCTTGCCGAACTCCGGGCCGGTGTTGGGCGGGGCGTCGTCGGCGTAGAGCCCCGCGGTCAGGGCGATCGTCCACAACAGGGTCACTCGGGGTCCTCGATTCCGGCGAAGAGATCGGTTTCAGGCAGTGTCGTGCGCACCCTTGATCGGGCCAGCTCGTACTCCTCGGTCGGCCACAGCCGCTGCTGCCAGTCGATGGGGGCGGCGAAGAAGTCGCCCTTGGGGTCGATCTGGGTGGCGTGGGCGCGCAGCGCGTCGTCGCGGCGGTCGAAGTAGGCCCCGCATTCCACCCGGGTGGTGACCCGCTGGGCGAAGTGGTCGTGGTCGGGGTCCCACCGCGCCAGCCATTTGCCGAACGGCCCCTCCCGGCCCTGCTTGGCGAACTCGTCCTGGAGCAACTGCATCCGTTCGCGCAGGAACCCGTGGATGTAGTAGAGCTTGGCGACCGACCACGGCGCCCCCGCCTCCGGGAACATCGCCGGATCGGCGGCGGCCTCGTAGGCGGCGATCGACACCTGGTGGCAGCGGATGTGGTCGGGGTGCGGGTAACCGCCGTTCTCATCGTAGGTGGTCATCACGTGCGGCCGGAACTCGCGGACCACCTGCACCAGCGCGGCGGTGGCGTCCTCCATCGGGGCCAGCGCGAAGCAGTCGGCGGGCAGCGGGGGCGGCGGGTCGCCCTTGGGCAGGCCGGAGTCGATGAACCCCAGCCAGGTGTGCTCGGCGCCCAGGATCTTGGCGGCCTCCGCCATCTCGTCACGGCGCACCTCGGCGATGCGGCCGCGCACGTGCGGCAGGTCCATGGCCGGGTTGAGGATGTCGCCGCGCTCACCGCCGGTCAGGGTCACGATCATCACGCGATGCCCCTCGTCGGCGTAGCGCGCGACGGTGGCCGCGCCCTTGCTGGACTCGTCGTCCGGGTGAGCGTGCACCGCCATCAGCCGCAGTCCACTCACGTGCCCCCACCTGCCTGTGTCCGGTCGTGTCGTTCTGGTTCCAATAGTTCCATTTTGTCGAGGACCACCCGATAGTCGATCCTGTCACCATGACCCAACCCGCCTCACCCGGCCCCGGCAGTCGGTACGGCCGCCGTCGCCTGCCCGGCTCGCCGCGGCGTCGGGTGATCATCGCCGTGTCCGTGCTGGCCATCGCCGCGGGGACTGTCATCGCGGTGCTGGGCTACCAGCGGTTCGGCAGCGACGACGTCAGCGGCAAGCTGGTGGCCTACGAGCTCATCGACGACGAGACGGTGTCGGTGACCATCACCGTGACCCGCGCCGACCCGGCGCGGCCCGCGCAGTGCATCGTGCGGGTCCGGGCCAAGGACGGCAGCGAGACCGGGCGGCGGGAGGTGCTGGTGCCGCCGTCGTCGCAGGCGACGGTGGTGGTGACCACGGAACTGAAGTCCAGCGCCAAGCCGGCGATGGGCGACATCTACGGCTGCGGCACCGAGGTGCCCGACTACCTGCGGTCGAGCTGAGGTCGGGTCGCGTTCGACCCGCCGTGGGGCGCCGCGCGGTGGTATCGTGTGAGCAAATACACGGTTCCTGCTGGGACCGTGTATTGCTGCATTAGCGCGGGTACAGACTGGCACCGCAGCGTTACGGCAATACACGGGGTGACCGCGTCGTTCCCAGCGGACGGCGGCGGCGCCCGCTCGAGCACCACCTCGCGGAGACGACACAAGGAGCGTGACCAGATGACGGAGACTCAGCTGACCTGGCTGACCCAGGAGTCACACGACAAGCTCAAGGCCGAGCTCGACCAGTTGATCGCCAACCGTCCGGTCATCGCCGCGGAGATCAACGACCGCCGCGAGGAAGGCGACCTGCGGGAGAACGGCGGCTACCACGCCGCGCGGGAGGAGCAGGGCCAGCAGGAGGCGCGGATCCGTCAGCTGCAGGATCTGCTCAACACCGCGAAGGTCGGCGAGGCGCCCACCCAGTCCGGGGTGGCGCTGCCGGGGTCGGTGGTGAAGGTCTACTACGACGACGACGAGTCCGACACCGAGACCTTCCTCATCGCCACCCGCCAGGAGGGCATCCACGAGGGCGACCTGGAGGTCTACTCGCCGAACTCGCCGCTGGGCGCTGCGCTGCTCAACGCCGAGGTCGGTGAGAAGCGCAGCTACACGGTGCCCGACGGCAGCACCATCACGGTGACGCTGCTCAGCGCCGAGCCCTACACCGGCTAGCCGCCGCTAGACGCCTTCGAGCGCCTGCTGCAGGTCGGCCCGCAGGTCCGCGACGTCCTCCACCCCGACCGAGAGCCGGACCAGGTCGTCGGGCACCTCCAGTTGGGAACCGGCCGTCGAGGCGTGCGTCATCGCCGCCGGGTGCTCGATCAGCGACTCCACCCCGCCCAGCGATTCGGCGAGGATGAACAGTTCGGTGCCCGCGCACAGCTTCTCCGCAGCCGCGCGGCCGCCGCGCATCCGCACCGACACCATGCCGCCGAAGCCGTGCATCTGCCGGGCCGCCACGTCGTGGCCGGGGTGATCGGGCAGGCCGGGGTAGTAGACCCGGGCGATCGCGGGGTGGCCGGACAGCATCTCGACCAGCGCCGCGGCGTTCTCGCTGTGCCGCTGCATCCGCAGCACCAGCGTCTTCAGCCCGCGCAGGGTGAGGTAAGCGTCGAACGGGCCGGGCACCGCCCCGGCGCCGTTCTGCAGGAACGCGAACGCGGCGTCGGTCTCCTCGTCGTCGGTGACCAGGGCGCCGCCGACCACGTCGGAGTGCCCGCCGATGTATTTGGTGGTGGAGTGCAGGACGACGTCGGCGCCCAGGGTCAGCGGTTGCTGCAGCGCCGGTGAGGCGAAGGTGTTGTCGACGACGACCTTCGCGTCCGCGGCGTGCCCGATCTCGGCGAGCGCGGCGATGTCGGCGATCGACAGCAGCGGGTTGGTGGGGGTCTCCACCCAGATCAGCCGGGTCTTGTCGGTGATCGCGGCGCGGACCGCGTCGGGGTCGGACAGCGACACCGGGGTGTGGTCGATCCCCCACCCGGTGAACACCTTGTCGATCAGCCGGAAGGTTCCGCCGTAGGCGTCGTCGGGGATGATCAGGTGATCGCCGGGGCGCAGCAGCGCCCGCAGCGCGGTGTCGGTGGCGGCCATGCCCGAACCGAAGGCGCGGCCGTACCGGCCGGCCTCGACGGCGGCCAGCGCGGTCTCCAGCGCGGTGCGGGTGGGGTTGCCGGTGCGGGCGTACTCGTAGCCGCCGCGCATGCCGCCGACCCCGTCCTGGGCGAAGGTGCTGCTGGCGTAGATCGGCGCGTTGACCGCGCCGGTGGCCGGATCCGGCCGGTAGCCGGCGTGAATGGCGGTGGTGGACAGGCCCGGCGATCGTCGGGTCGAACGTTGTTCACTCATCGCCGACCCAGCCTAGCCGGTGGGCCGGGGCCGGGTCAGGTCCGCGGCAGGCAGACCGTCGACATGATCTTGTCGGCGAGGGTCTGCCGTTTCTGGTCCCACAGCGGGAACAGGTAGCCGATGCACAGGATGACGCCGTCGATGGCGTGGGCGATCTGGCGCACGAACGACAGCCCGAAGCCGATCGGCTGGCCGGTGGCCTCCCCGACGACCTTGAACTTCAGCACCGACTTGCCGATGCTCGACCCGGTGGTGCCCTGCCGGTAACCGAAGTTCCAGATGGCGTAGACGAACACCGCCAGCCCGGCGAGGAGGAGGAGCGCACTGCCCCCCGTCGTGTAGGTCACCGCGCAGGCCTTGCCGTAGCCGGTCGAATAGCACTGCTTGTCGGCGGTGCCCGTCGCGAATCCCCACGCGAGCCCGTACACCACCAGCGGCGGGACGGCGTCGATGAGGTAGGCCCCCACCCGGGTGGCCCACGACGTGTACGCCGACTGCGGCAGGTTGCCCACCGCACCGGATGCGCTGTAGCCCCCTGGCGGCGGGTAGTTGCCCGGCGGCGGGTAGGTCATGCGCGCTCCTCGGAGTCGGTGCGATGAGTCGGTGCGACGGAGTGCCAGATTAGCGCGGCCCGCACCCGCCCTGCGGCATTATCTGCGGCGCGTGCCCTCGGACAGGAAACCCAGCAGATCGTGGCGGGTGATGACCCCGACCGGTTTGCCCTCCTCGACCACCATCACCGCGTCCTGCTCGCGCAGCGCCTCGGCGACCTCCCCGAGCAACTCCCCCGCGCCGATCAGCGGCAGCGGCGGGCTCATGTGCTTGTCGACGGCGTCGGCGAGATGCGCGCGTCCCTCGAACACCGCGGAGAGCAGTTCGCGTTCGGAGACGCTGCCGGCCACCTCCCCGGCCATCACCGGCGGTTCGGCGCCGACCACCGGCATCTGCGAGACGCCGTATTCGCGCAGGATTCCGATCGCGTCGCGGATGGTCTCCGACGGGTGGGTGTGCACCAGGTCCGGAAGCACACCGGATTTGCCGCGCAGCACGTCGCCGACGGTGGGCTCGCGGGTGGTCGCGTCGAGGCGGGACCGCAGGAACCCGTAGGAGGACATCCATTCGTCGTTGAAGATCTTCGACATGTAGCCGCGGCCACCGTCGGGCAGCAGCACCACGACCAGGGCGTCCGGACCGGCCTTCTCGGCCACCCGCAGCGCGGCGACCACCGCCATCCCGCACGAGCCGCCGACCAGCAGCGCCTCCTCCCGGGCCAGCCGCCGGGTCATGTCGAAGGAGTCGGAGTCGGAGACCGCGATGATCTCGTCGGGGATCGCCGGATCGTAGGCCTTCGGCCAGAAGTCCTCGCCGACCCCCTCCACCAGGTAGGGCCGGCCGGTGCCGCCGGAGTACACCGACCCCTCCGGGTCCGCGCCGATGACCTTGACCGGGCCGCCCGGCCGGTCGGCGGAGACTTCCTTGAGGTAGCGGCCGGTGCCGCTGATGGTGCCGCCGGTGCCGATCCCGGCAACGAAGTGGGTGATCTGCCCGTCGGTGTCGGCCCAGATCTCCGGCCCGGTCGTCTCGTAGTGGCTGGCCGGGCCGGCCTGGTTGGAGTACTGGTCGGGTTTCCAGGCGCCGTCGATCTCGGCGGTGAGCCGGTCGGAGACGCTGTAGTAGCTGTCCGGGTGGTCCGGTGGCACGGCCGTCGGGCAGACCACCACCTCCGCGCCGTAGGCGCGCAACACGTCGCGTTTGTCCTCGCTGACCTTGTCGGGGCAGACGAACACGCAGCGGTACCCGCGCCGCTGGGCCACCAGCGCCAGGCCCACCCCGGTGTTGCCGGAGGTGGGTTCGACGATGGTGCCGCCCGGTTTGAGCAGCCCGGCGGCCTCGGCTTCGTCGATCATCTTCACCGCGATGCGGTCCTTGGAGCTCGCGCCCGGGTTGAGGTATTCGATCTTGGCGACCACCCGCCCCGCCCCGGGCGGCACCACCGAATTCAGTTGAACCAGGGGGGTGTCGCCGATGAGTTCACTGATGTGAGGGGCTATCCGCATGGCCCCATCGTCCCAGGTCGCTGCGGACGCCGATTAGCCGGTGGCTTCGCGGATGTATTCGCCGATCTGCCGCAGCGAGCGCTTCGCCTCCGGGACGAACCCGCCCGCCAGTTGGAAGTCGTGGATCTGGCCCGGCCAGATCCGCACCTCGGTGGGCACCCCGGCCGCCGCCAGCGTGCGGGCGGCCAGTTGCGCGTCGTGCAGCAACACCTCCGATCCGGACACGTGGATCAGGGTGCGCGGCAGGTCCGGGGTGATGTGGTCCAGCGGCTCGTAGAGCTGCTCGGGCTCACCGTCGACGACGTTCCTGGCGGCGGCGCGGCTGACCAGCGACAGCAGCGCGTCGAAGGCCTTCGCCGGGAACATCGCGTCGGTCTTGATGTTCGGGTGGGCCTGCTTGGGTTTCTTGTCCAGCTCCAGCAGCGGGGACAGCGTGACCAGTGCGGCCGGCTGCTCCTCCTCGGCGGCCAGCCGCTGGGCGAGCGCCATCGCCAGGTAACCGCCCGCGGAGTCGCCGGCCACCACGATCTGGTCGGGCTGGTAGCCGCGCAGCCGCAACCAGCGGTAGCCGTCATAGCAGTCATCGAGGGCCTGACCGATCGACGCCTTGGGGATCAGCCGGTAGTTGACCACCAACACCGGGGAGTCGGCGAACTGCGAGACCGCGTTGACCACCCGGCTGTGCGAGTTGGCACCGCAGGTCAGGAAGGCGCCGCCGTGCAGATAGAGCACCACCCGCCGGTTGCCGTCGGCGGGCAGCACGCCGGCGGCGCGCACCAACTGGGCGTCGCAGTGCGGCAGGTCCACCGTCACCCGCACCGTGCCCGGGGTGGGCAGCAGCGCCTTGGCGACGAAGTCGACGAGCTCCCAGGGCCAGGGCAGGTGCGGGAAGTTGCCGAAGACCGCGAGGGTGGGGCGGATGGTCATCCGGGTCGCCAGCGCGACCACGCGTGCCTGCAGGCTGGGGCCGCTCTCGGTGACCTCGACCGGGAGGCCGTCGCTGGCGGGGTAGGCGTGCCGGCGCAGCCGGCTCGGGATGACGGTTGCTTCACTGGGTGCGGTCATGCGTCACACTCCTACGCCGATGTAGTCCGTGTCCCCCGGCCCAGCCCTCGGGGGCCAGCCCGGCCAAACTTAGCCTGACACAATTAATTATTTCAACAACCAGCGAGTCTGTTTCGATATCACTTTTGCTCTGGACTGTGATCGTTGCTGGTCAGAGATGTCATAAAGGTTTCTTAGACTGACGGCGTGGACAAACGGGCGCCGCGTCGATCTACGGTCGCGCTGGCCGCAGCGGGTGCACTCGCCTCCACCGGCACCGCCTTCGTGGGGGCCCGGACCCTGCTGACCGGCCAGGCCGACCACGCGCGCCAGGTCATCCCGAGGGCCTGGGCGCCGCCGCCCCGTGCCGACGGCGTCTACCGGCGCGGCGGCGGGCCGGTGCGCCGCTTCCAGCGCGGCGACGACGTCGATCTGCACCTGATGCTGTTCGGTGACTCCACCGCCGCCGGGTACGGCTGCCGGCGCCCCGACGAACTCCCTGGGGTGCTGATCGCCCGCGACCTGGCCGACTGGACCGGCGGACGCGTCCAGCTGTCCACCAAAGCCATCGTCGGGGCCACCTCCAAGGGCCTGTGCGGGCAGGTCGACGCCATGCTGGTGGCAGGCCCGCCACCGGACGTGGCGGTGATCCTGATCGGCGCCAACGACGTGACCGCCGTCAACGGCATCGCCGCCTCGGCCCGCCGGCTGGGGTTGGTGGTGCGGCAACTGCGCGACAAAGGCGCCGCCGTCATCGTCGGCACCTGCCCCGATTTCGGCGTCATCACCGCGATCCCGCAGCCGCTGCGCTGGGTGACCCGCGCCCGCGGGCTGCAACTGGCGAAGGCGCAGGCGGTGGCGGTCGCCGAGGCCGGCGGGGTCGTGGTGCCGCTCGCCGAGCTCCTGGCACGCCGGTTCGTCGGGGCCCCGCATCTGCTGTCCCCCGACCGCTATCACCCGTCGGCGGCTGGCTACGCGCTGATCAGCGACCCGTTGCGGCGCGCGGCGCGCGCCGCGGTGGCGCCCCCGGCCGTCGAACCGGCTCCGCGGCGCGCGGCGGTCGCCCCGGCGCGGCCGGCGCGTCACCCGCTGGCCGGCTGCCCCGTGGCCAGCAGCGCCGAGCGGTAGCGATAGATTCGGTTCCACCCAAGTTTCGGGCTGACCCATACGGAGGGAGCCATCGTGCCGGAAGCCGTCATCGTTTCAACCGCGCGTTCGCCGATCGGTCGCGCCAACAAGGGGTCGCTGGTGAGCATGCGGCCCGACGACCTGGCCGCGCAGATGGTGCGCGCCGCCCTGGACAAGGTGCCGGCGCTGGACCCTCGCGACATCGACGACCTGATGATGGGCTGCGCCCAGCCCGCCGGGGAGGCCGGCTACAACATCGGGCGGGCGGTGGCCGTCGAGCTCGGCTATGACTTCCTGCCCGGCACCACCGTGAACCGCTACTGTTCGTCGTCGCTGCAGACCACCCGGATGGCGTTCCACGCGATCAAGGCCGGCGAGGGCGACGTGTTCATCTCCGCCGGGGTGGAGACCGTGTCGCGGTTCGGTGTCGGGGCCGCCGACGGCGCGCCCAACAGCAAGAACTCGATGTTCGACGAGGCGCAGGCCCGCACCGCCAAGCAGGCCGAGGGCGCCACCGAGTGGCACGACCCGCGCGACGACGGCAACATCCCCGACGTCTACATCGCGATGGGCCAGACCGCCGAGAACGTCGTGCTGCACACCGGGATCAGCCGCGAAGAGCAGGACAAGTGGGGGGTGCGCAGCCAGAACCGCGCCGAGGAGGCCATCAAGAACGGCCACTTCGCGAAGGAGATCGTCCCGGTGACCCTGCCGGACGGCACCGTCGTCGACACCGACGACGGCCCGCGCGCGGGCACCACCTACGAGAAGGTGTCGCAGCTCAAGCCGGTGTTCCGGCCCAACGGCACGATCACCGCGGGCAACGCCTGCCCGCTCAACGACGGTGCGGCCGCGCTGTTGATCATGAGCGACACCAAGGCCAAGGAGCTGGGCCTGACCCCGCTGGCGCGGATCGTGTCCACCGGAGTGAGCGGCCTGTCCCCCGAGATCATGGGCCTGGGTCCGATCGAAGCGGTCCGCAAGGCGCTGCGGATCGCGGGCATGTCGATCTCCGACATCGACCTCTATGAGATCAACGAGGCGTTCGCGGTGCAGGTCCTCGGCTCCGCGCGCGAGCTGGGCATGGATTTGGACAAGCTGAACGTCTCCGGCGGCGCGATCGCGCTCGGCCACCCGTTCGGGATGACCGGCGCGCGCATCACCGCGACCCTGCTGAACAACCTGACCAGCCACGACAAGACGCTGGGCATCGAGACGATGTGCGTCGGCGGCGGTCAGGGCATGGCGATGGTGCTCGAACGGCTCTCCTGAGCCACCCGCGCGGCCCGGGCATCACCCACGACTCTGCGCTGAGCACACAACGCACTCGCACTTTTGTCTGCTCAACGCAGAGTCAGCGCGGCCCGGGCGCGCCGAACCCGCCAGACGATCTCGCTGTCGCGGTGGTCGGCCAGCACCCGGATGAGCGTCCAGCCCCGCCGGTGTAGGAACTCCGCACGCTCGACGTCCTTGCGGAACTGCTCGCGGCTGACCCGGTGCTGCTCGCCGTCGTATTCGACGGCCAGCATGATGTCCTCCCACCCCATGTCGAGGTAGTAGCGCGGGTAGCCGTCGGCGCCCAGGACCGGGATCTGGGTCCGCGGTGGCGGAAAGCCCGCTTCGACGAGCAGCAGCCGCAGCCGACTCTCCCTGGGCGATTGCGCATTGCCGTCGGTGAGATCGAGGGCGCAGTGCAGTTGCCGCAACCCGCGGGCGCCCGGGTGTCGGCCGACCAGCCGTCTGACGTCGTCGGCGTCGACGTGCGTGGCGTTCGCGAGCGCGTCGAGTCGCGCCACCGCGGCGACCAAGCTCCCGCGCCTGCCGAGGTCGAACGCCGTGCGCTCGACCGTGGTCACCGGTAGCCCGCGCAGTCGGCGGACCTCACCGTCGAGCAGCGCGTCCGCCCGGGTGACGACGCCCTCGGGTGCCCGCGCGTTACGCCAGATCAACTCGACGTCGGTGTCGGCATCGACACATCTGGCGCCATGCAGCGCGGCCGCGGCCGCACCGGCGATCACCGCGTGTCGTCTCGACCACAGCCAGGCGGCGACGATGCGATCGGCCAGCGTCGCTGCGACGCGCTTGTCGAGGTAGACGTCGGGGAAGAGCGCGGTGTAGTACCGGCCCAGTTCATACCAGCTGAGCAGGCCCCCGGCCCGGGCCTCCGAGCCGAGGAACGGCCGCCGGCCCACCCCCGTCATGCCGGCATGGTGCCGCCACGGTCGGACAACCTCCCCGGATACACGTCGACTCTGCGGTGACCACGGGTGCTACTCGCACTTGTGCGTGGTCAGCGCAGAGTCGACGGTGAGGTGGTGGAAGCTAGTCGCTCTGGAAGTAGCTGAGCAGGCGCAGGATCTCGATGTACAGCCAGACCAGCGTCACCGTCAGCCCCAGCGCGATGCCCCAGGCGGCCTTCTCCGGCGCCCCGGCGCGCACCATCTGGTCGGCGGCGTCGAAGTCGATCAGGAAGCTGAACGCGGCGATACCGATGCAGACCAGCGAGAAGATGATCGCCAGCGGGCCGCCGTTGCGCAGCCCCATCTCGATGCCGAACAGGTGCAGCACCAGGTTGCCCAGCATCAGCACCAGCGCGCCGAACAGCGCCGCGACCACCATGCGGGTGAACTTCGGCGTGACGCGGATGGCGCCGGTCTTGTAGACGACGAGCATCCCGAAGAACACCCCGAAGGTCCCCATCACCGCCTGGCCGATGAGCACCCCGGCGTTGGCGCCGGAGACCATCACGTTGGCGAACAGGAACGAGATCGCGCCGAGGAACAGCCCCTCCAGGGCGGCGTAGCTCAGCACGATCGCCGGGTTGTCCTGCTTGCGACCGAAGGTCGCGACCAGCACCAGCGCCAGCCCGCCGAACGCACCGATGAAGGTGAACGGGGTGGCCAGGCCGATGTTGGACTGCACCAGGAAGTACGAGACGACGGCGACGGCGGAGAGCACCCCGAGGGTGATCCCGGTCTTGGTGACCACGTCGTCGATGGTCATCGGCCGCGCGACACCGGTCTGCGGGGTGTAGGGCGCCTGCTGTTGGTAGCCGAGTTGTTGGCCTAGCTGCACTTGTTGTGCCGCACCGGCGGCGCCGGTGCCGAACTGCGCGTATCCGCCCTGCTGCTTGGGCAGCGAACGAAATACCGGGTTACTGGACTCCCGCACCGTCGGATTCCTCTCCTATGGCCTGATGTTCGGGTTAGACGAACAGCTGGTCAACGATCGACGGCCAAGGCTGGTTCCCGGGCCGTTCACAGCTAGACCTTACCCGCGGTCGAACCGGGGGCGGTAAGGATCTAGATTGCGATGGTGTGACGGTAGACGACGACATCTTGACCAGAGTTGACAACGGTGTCGGTTTTCTGACCCTGAACCGACCGAAGGCGATCAACTCGCTGAACCAGACCATGGTCGACGTGATGACCGAGGTGCTCGGCGAGTGGGAGCGCGACGATGCGATCCGCGCGGTGGTGCTCGACGGCGCCGGTGAGCGCGGCCTGTGCGC
Source organism: Mycolicibacillus trivialis (assembly GCF_002102395.1). Taxonomy (GTDB): domain Bacteria; phylum Actinomycetota; class Actinomycetes; order Mycobacteriales; family Mycobacteriaceae; genus Mycobacterium; species Mycobacterium triviale. The sequence goes on along the minus strand of NZ_LQPZ01000017.1, from coordinate 162,075 downwards.
CGGCGGCGACGTGGTGGCGATCTATCACAGCGCCAAGGCCGACGGCGCCGCCGCCCGCACGTTCTGGCACGACGAGTACCTGCTCAACGCGGCGATCGGCCGGTTCCCCAAACCGTATGTGTCGTTGATGGACGGCATCGTGATGGGCGGTGGCGTCGGCGTCGGCGCGCACGCCAACACCCGGGTCGTCACCGACACCTCCAGGGTGGCGATGCCCGAGGTCGGCATCGGCTTCATCCCCGACGTCGGCGGCACCTATCTGCTCTCCCGCGCCCCCGGCGGCCTGGGCCTGTACGCCGGGCTCACCGGCGCCCCGTTCTCCGGGGCCGACGCGATCGCGCTCGGCTTCGCCGACCACTACGTGCCCCACGACCGGCTCACCGACTTCACCGCCGCCATCACCGCCGACGGGGTGGCCGCGGCACTGGACCGCTTCACCGAGACGCCTCCGCCGAGTCCGCTGGCCGCACAGCGGGACTGGATCGACGAGTGCTTCGCCCACGACAGCGTCACCGCGATCCTCGACGCGCTGCGCGGGCACTCCGATGCCGACGCCACCAAGGCCGCCGAGCTGATCGACACCCGCTCCCCGATCGCGCTGTCGGTGACGCTGGAGGCGGTGCGCCGGGCGCGCACCCTCGACAGCCTGGAGGCGGCGCTGGTTCAGGAGTTCCGGGTGTCCTGCGCGTCGCTGCGCTCCCACGATCTGGTGGAGGGCATCCGCGCGCAACTGGTGGACAAGGATCGCAACCCGCAGTGGGCGCCGGCCACCCTGGCCGAGGTGACCGAAGCCGACGTCGAGGCGTATTTCGCTCCGGCGCAACCCGACCTGGCCCTATAAGGAGGAACCATGTCCGCTGAGAAGACCTACGAGACGATCCTGGTGGAACGCGACGGCCGGGTCGCCACCATCACGCTGAACCGCCCGAAAGCGCTCAATGCCCTCAACAGTCAGGTGATGGCCGAAGTCACCGGCGCGGCAACCGAACTCGACAACGACCCGGGCGTCGGCGCGATCATCATCACCGGCAGCGCCAAGGCGTTCGCCGCAGGCGCCGACATCAAGGAGATGGCGGAGCTGAGCTTCGCCGAGGTGTTCGCCGCCGACTTCTTCGCCGCCTGGGGCAAGCTGGCCGCGGTGCGCACCCCGACGATCGCCGCGGTCGCCGGGCACGCCCTCGGCGGCGGCTGCGAACTGGCGATGATGTGCGACCTGCTGATCGCCGCCGACACCGCCAAGTTCGGCCAGCCCGAGATCAAGCTCGGCGTGCTGCCCGGGATGGGCGGCTCCCAGCGACTGACCCGCGCGATCGGCAAGGCCAAGGCGATGGACCTGATCCTGACCGGCCGCACCATCGACGCGGCCGAAGCCGAACGCAGCGGGCTGGTCTCGCGGGTGGTCCCCGCCGACGACCTGCTCGACGAGGCCAAGGCGGTGGCCGCCACCATCGCCGGGATGTCGCTGTCGGCGTCGATGATGGCCAAGGAGGCGGTCAACCGGGCGTTCGAGAGCACGCTGGCCGAGGGCCTGCTGTACGAGCGGCGGCTGTTCCACTCGGCGTTCGCCACCGAGGACCAGTCCGAGGGAATGGCCGCCTTCACCGAGAAGCGCCCGGCGAACTTCACCCACCGCTGACCCGGTGACGGCGACCGAGGCCGCGCCGGCCAAGCCCGCCTGGTGGGTCCGGCATTACACCTTCACCGGCACCGCGGTCGGGCTGGTGTTCATCTGGCTGTCGTTGACCCCGTCGCTGCTCCCCCGTGGACCGCTGTTCCAGGGGCTGGTCAGCGGTGGCGCCGGCGCCATCGGCTACGGCCTCGGCGTGTTCGCGGTGTGGCTGGTGCGCTACCTGCGGTCACGGCAGTCCAGCCCGTCCGCGCCGCGCTGGGCCTGGCTGGTGCTGGCCGGGGTCGGCGCGGTCGGGATGGTGGCCTCCATCGTCTGGTTCCACGTCTGGCAGGACCGGCTGCGGGACCTGATCGGGGTGCCGCACCTGGGCCGGCTGAGCTACCCGCTCACCGGTGTGCTGTCCGTGCTGGTGCTGTTCGCACTCGTCGAAGGGGGTCAGCTGACCCGGCGGTTGTTCCGGTTCCTGGTGGGCCAGCTCAACCGGGTCGCCCCGCCGCGGGTGTCGAAGGTCGTCGCGGTCGGCCTGCTGGTGGCGCTGTCGATCGCGCTGCTCAACGGTGTGGTGGTGCGCACCGCGATGCACACCATGAACACCACGTTCGCCTCGGTCAACGACGAGATGGACCCCGACAGCGCCGCCCCGACCAGCCCGCTGCGTTCGGGCGGGCCGGGCTCGCTGGTGACCTGGGAGTCCCTCGGGCACCAGGGCCGCATCTTCGTCGAGAGCGGCCCGTCGGTGCAGCAACTCTCCGCGTTCAACGGGTCCGCGGCGACCGAGCCGATCCGGGTCTACGCCGGGTTGAACTCTGCGGACGGGATGGCCGCGGCCGCCGAGTTGGCGGCCCGGGAGCTGAAGCGCACCGGCGGGCTGAACCGCAAGGTGGTCGCGGTGGCGACCACGACCGGCACCGGCTGGATCAACGAGGCGGAGGCCACCGCGCTGGAGTATCTGTACAACGGCGACACCGCGATCGTCAGCATGCAGTATTCGTTCCTGCCCAGCTGGCTGTCGTTCCTGGTCGACAAGGAGAACGCCCGGCAGGCCGGCACCATGCTGTTCGAGGCGGTCGACGCCCTGGTGCGGGCGATGCCGGAGGACAGCAGGCCCAAGCTGGTGGTGTTCGGGGAGAGCCTGGGGTCGTTCGGCGGTGAGGCGCCGTTCATGAACCTCAACAACGTGCTGGCCCGCACCGACGGGGCGCTGTTCTCCGGCCCGACCTTCCAGAACACGATCTGGACGGATCTGACCGAGAACCGCGACGCCGGATCGCCGGAGTGGTTGCCGACCTACCAGCACGGCCGCAACGTGCGCTTCGTCGCTCGGCCCGACGACCTGCATCGGCCCGACGCCCCCTGGGACGAGCCACGGGTGGTCTACCTGCAGCACGCCTCCGACCCGATCGCCTGGTGGAGCCCCGACCTGCTGTTCCGCAAACCGGCGTGGCTCGCCGAGGAGCACGGGGTCGACGTGCTGCCGGAGATCCGGTGGATCCCGGTGGTGACGTTCCTGCAGGTCTCCGCGGATATGGCGGTGGCCCTCGACGTGCCACCCGGCCACGGCCACCACTACGTGCAGGACGTCGCCGATGCGTGGGCGGCGATCCTGCGCCCGCCGGGCTGGACCCACGACAAGACCGAGCGACTGCGCCCGCTGCTGAACGCGCCGGGCTAAGGTGTGCGGCGTGGACAACCGGGTGAAGTGGGCCGGGTGGGCTCCGGTGTGGGCTGTGACGTCGGCTGCGGCCCTGATGATTTCGGGCGCGTTGGGCGTGGCGTTGGGTGCGGCCACCGCGGCGCAGGCGTCGCCGGCGCCTGTTCCGGTGGTCGTCGACGAGCCGGACATGCCGGACTGCGACCTCGACCCGGCTGATCCGGCCTGCGCTCCCGCACTTCCGGTCGATTGCGTCGCCGACCCGCTGCATCCCGACTGCGTCGCACCCGAGGATGCCTTGCCGCCCGAGCCCGAGCCCGAGCCGGATGCCGCGCCCCCGCACCACCCGAAGCTGCCGACGAAATACCCGAAGGTCCCCAGCCTGCCCCATGTGCCGCACGTTCCGCACGTCCCGAAGCTGCCGAAGCACTCCGCGCCGGACGCCCCTGAGTAACGGGGATTGAGCAACGAGCCGTAAGGCGAGCGGCTCAGCGCAGCGCCGCGAGGTCGGCCAACACGTTCGCCGCGGCCAGCGCGTGGTACCCGCCGGCGACGTCGGTTGCCCGGTGCAGGCCCAGATCCAGCAGCGCGGCCGCGGCCAGGCTGGAGGTGTAGCCCTCCGAGCAGACGATCACCCACTCGACATCGTCGTTGACGGCCTGCGGCAGCCGGGCGTCGCTGGTCGGGTCGCAGCGCCACTCCAGCACGTTGCGTTCGATGACCAGTGCCGCGGGCACCGCACCCTCCCGTTGCCGTTGCGCGGCGGGCCGGATGTCCACCAGATGGGCGCCGCGGCGCAGCGCAGCGGGTACCTCGGCCGGCGCCAGCCGGTCCAGCCGGGCCCGGGCGGCGTCCAGCACGGCGTCGATGCGGCTGGTCACGACGCCTCCGGGTGGGCGGTCTGCTCGGTGCGGGTTCGGCGCAGCTGCCCGGATCGGATCTCGTAGTAGGACATCGCACTCAGCGGCGGCGAATAGGCGTGGACACTGAGGGTCGCGCCGGTGGAGGCGCCGACCACGTCGTGCACCCAAGTGTGCGGGAACGCGGCCTGATCACCGGCGCGCAACCGACGTCGACGCAATCGCGTTCTGTCCCAACGAAATTCGTCGAGGGCACCGGAGAGTACGGTCAACGCCCCCAACGATCCGGCGTGATCGTGCAGCTCGGTGGGATGGCCCGGCACCCAGCTGATCAGCCACAGGTCGATGTCGGGCGTGCTGGGCAGGCGGGCGAACCAGCGGTCGTCGGTGGGCAGACCGCCGGGCGGCAGCAGACGGTCGTGGTGGCCGCGCAGGACGTCGTCCGCGGCGAAATCGGTGGCCCGCAGCAGGTCGGGCAAGCGGACGGCGGTGAGGGTCGAACTCATGGGAGACTCCCGGAATGAAGGAACGAGACAGGAACGGGGACGGTCTAGGACCGACAACACTCCAACTGCCCGACTCGCTTCGTCACGAACGCGATACTACCGAGTCCGGCAGCCTCCGCAGCCGCGGGTTCTCCCGCTGCGGGCGATCGATCGCGGTGATCGTGACCGGATCGCTGGCGCTGACCGGATGTGCAGCCGACCACAGCCGTTCCGCCCCGCCGGCCCCGCTGGGACCCGGCGAGGCGGCGGTCTCCCCCGACGGGGTGACCACCGAGGTCAACGCCCCGGCCGCCTCCACCGAGGAGGAGTACATCGCGGCATGCCTGCAGGCCAGGGCGTGGATGGACGGCCAGGACGGCGACCGGGACGGTCTGATCGAGGCCTATCTGAAGAAGGTTCAGGAGTCCGGCGAGGCCGATGCCGGGACCTGGGACACCTCCTGGAGCGACCTGAGCCCCGAGCGGCAGTCGGCGCTGATCGTGGCGGTGCGGGCGGCGGCCGACGAAGCCTGCGGGTAACGGCCCGCGACGATTTTGAATCACGCCGGGTAAAACCCGATGATGGCAGGGCTATGACGTCAAGATCTCGGGTCGCGCTGGCCCTGGGCAGCGGCGGGGCCCGCGGCTACGCCCACATCGGGGTGATCGCCGAACTTCAGGACCGCGGCTACGAGGTGGTCGGCGTCTCCGGGTCCTCGATGGGCGCACTCGTCGGCGGACTGCACGCCGCCGGAAGGCTCGACGAATTCACCGAGTGGGCCACCGAGCTGACCCAGGGTGCGGTGCTACGTCTGCTGGACCCGTCGATCTCGGCGGCGGGAATCCTGCGCGCGGAGAAGATCCTCGACACCGTGCGCGAGATCCTCGGCGAGGTCACCATCGAGGACCTGCCGATCCCCTACACCGCGGTGGCCACCGACCTGATCGCCGGGAAATCGGTGTGGCTGCAACGCGGCCCGGTCGATGCGGCGATCCGGGCCTCGATCGCCATCCCGGGCGTGATCGCCCCGCACGTCCTCGACGGCCGCCTCCTCGCCGACGGCGGGATCCTCGACCCGGTGCCGATGGCGCCGATCGCGGCGACCAACGCCGACCTGACGATCGCGGTCAGCATCAACGGCAGCGGCGCCGGCGACGGGGAGCCGGAGGAGAACCCGGACTCGGACTGGCTGAACCGGGTGATGCGCAGCACCACCGCTTTCCTCGACACCAACGCGGTCCGTTCCCTGCTCGACCGGCCGACGGCCCGGGCGGTGCTCGACCGGTTCGGGATCTCCCTGGCCGAGTCCGACGACTCCGACAAGACCGTTTCCTCCGACGGCCCGGCGGAGCCGCCGTCGGAGGAGAAGATGGTCAAAGCCGAAGGGGGCGAGGAGGGTTCCGCGCCGCCCGCCCCGAAGTTGGGCAGTTTCGACGTGATGAACCGCACCATCGACATCGCGCAGGCGGCGCTGGCCCGTCACCTCATCGCCGCCTATCCGCCGGATCTGATGATCGAGGTGCCGCGCTCGGCCTGCAAGAGCCTGGACTTCCACCGCGCCGCGGAGATGATCGACGTGGGCCGCGAACTGACCGCTCACGCGCTGGAGATCTACGCTCTGGACCAGCCCACGGTGACCACCATCGACATCTGAGTCGGCGGCGTCGGCCCGGCCGCTCAGTCCAGCTCGAGGAAAGCGCCGACCGAGTCGGCGACCCGGCGGCCCTGCTCGCGACCGGCGCGGGCCGCGCCGATCCGCGCCGACGGGTCCAGCACGTTGGAGCCGAAGGCCGCCAGCGAGTCGGCGTCGGCGAAGACCCCGAAGGCGCGGCCCGGAAAGGCCGCGATCTCGTCGGCCGGGCCGGCCCCGAACGGCGCCGGGGCGTCTTCACCGGCGGGCACCAGCACCACCGCGGTGTCGCAGTCGTGGGCGACGCCCAGGTTGACGCTGCTGGCCACGCCGCCGTCCATGTAACGCCGCTCGCCGATGGTCACCGGCGGCCACACCCCGGGCACCGAGCAACTGGCGGCCACGGCGTCGACGAGTTCGACGCCGCTGGTCCGGTCGAACACCACCAGGTCGGCGGTGGCGATGTCGATCGCGGTGATGCGCAGCGCCCGGTCCGGCCAGTCGTGGCTCGGCAGACGGACGGCGATCACCGCGCGGCGCACCGGTTCGGCGACCGTCTCGGCGGACAGCGCCACCGCGCCCATGTCGCGCAGCTTGTCGCGGGTGGAGGAGTCCGGTTTGAGCATCGCGGCGAGGAACAGCTCGGCGACCTCGTCGCCGCTCACGCCCGGGTCGAGTTCCGCGGACTCCGCGGCCACCTGGCGGTCGAACAGGTCGGCGAGGGCCGCTCCGCTGCCGAGCTGTGCGGCCACCGCGGAGCCGGCCGAGGTGCCCACCAGCACATCGGAGTCGAGCAGCCGCCGGCCGACCTCGGGCTCGACTTCCAGGATTCCGTACAGAACCCCTGTTTCCCAAGCGATTCCGGTGACCCCACCGCCTGCCAGTACGAGTGCGCGAGTCATCCCACCTCCGATTGTCGACGTGCTCCTCAGCGGGCCAGATGCGGCGCGGCCCGGCCGGTGATCGGCGGGAGATCGAAGAAGCCCTGCACGCCGGGCGCCGCGGCGCAGGTGGCCGGTACCGCGTTGACGCAGTGGGCGGCGGTGGCCACGATGCCGGGGTTGCTGTCCAGGCCTTCGGCGACACTCTCCGGCTGCCAGCCCTTGACCGTGACGAAGGTGTCCGGGTTGCCGCGCACCTCCATCTCGTAGCGTTCTCCCGCCGGACCGAACGTCCATGGCGGGTCGAGGTTCTCCTCGCCCATCAGCCAGTTGACGGTGATCCGCACCACGACGGTGTCACCGACCAGCGCCTCCCAGTGGAAGCGCCGAGCGGCGACCTGGCCGGCTTCGATGGTGCCGATCGGCGAGTCGATCGGACCGGTGGCCACCGCGACCTCTTGGGAGGTACGGACTTTCGGCTCCGCGGCGAATCCCAGTCGGTCGACGCAGAGCCGCACCGACTGGATGAACCCGCCGTCGAGCAACTTCTGCATGGGTCCGGTCAGCGCGGTCTCGGGGCTGCCGCCGAAGCCCATCACGTGCCGCAGGACGTCGGGGGCGCCGTAGGTTCGCAGGTCGGAGAATTCCTCGGCGCGCAGAAAGGTGATGCCGGTAGACATCACCGACAGCAGCAGCGGGAACAGTTCGGTGGCCGCGCCCGGCCCGATGCCGGCGCCGTGCAGCGTGACGTTGCCGGCTCGGGCCGCCTCCTCCAGCGGGGCGGCCTCCGTGCGGCCCGGGTAGAACCAGCCGACGGGGGTGATGACGTTCTTCCCCGAGCGCAGCAACGCGATCACGTCGTCGACGTTGGGCAGCATGGGCGCGTAGATGACCGCGTCGGCGTCGAGGTCCAGGATGTCCTCGGTCCGGTTGGTGGCGGTGACACCGAGCGGCCCGGAGTCGATGATCTCACCGACGTCTTTGCCGCTCTTGGCCTCCGAGTGCACCCAGCAGCCGACCAGTTCCAACTCGGGGTGCTCCAGGATGCCCTTGACGGCCGCGATTCCGACCGAACCGGTCGCCCACTGCACTACCCGTAATGCCACCTGGTCGCCTTTCCGGAGTCGCTACGCCGCGGTCGCCTCGTCGGCGCCCTCAGCGTAGCGGTGCTCAGCCGGCGCGCTGCAGGCTTGCCGGGGCACGCCGGTCGGTCGCGGTGGTCGTCACCGCGGTCACCGCCCCGGCGTAGTCGGCGATGTAGAGGCCGTCGCGGCTGGCGACCACGCACGCCGGCTGACCGCCGGTCGTGATGGAGCCGATGATCTCGCGCGACCGCAGGCACAGCACGCTGACCGCGTCGCCGTTGACCACCAGGGCGCGCTGCCCGTCCCGGCTGAGCGCCAAGTGGGTGAGCAGACCGCCGAGGTGCACCGCGTCGATGACCGTCGCGGTGCGGGCGTCGAGGATCTCCACGACGCCGCCCAGGGTCGCGTCGCACTCGGCGAGGTAGAGGGTGGCGCCGTCGGCGCTGACCGCGATGCCGCGCACCGGCGCGCCGGCGGCGAAGCTGCCGACGACGAACCGGCCGACGGTGTCGATGACCGCGATCCGGCTGCTGGCGGGCTGTTGCACCGCGACGTAGAGCAGGCGGCCGTCTGGGCTGACGGCCATGCAGTCGGCGACCACGCCCGGCTGATCGGTCAGCTCGATGGTGTCGGTGGCGCCGGTCGCCGGATCGATCACCGCGATGTCGGCGCCGGTCGCGTCGGCCCGGGTGACGTACAGCAGTTCGCCGGCAACCGCGAGGTCGTTGACGTTGCGCGGCTGCGGCAGCGTCGCGGCGACGGTGTTGGTGGCCGCGTCGATGACGGTGATGGCGTCGCAGGCGGCCGAACCGCTGCTCGCGAACACCGCGGTGTCGGTGGCGGCCAGCGCGTACGGTTCGGTGACGCCGGTGATGACGTCGAGGACGTCGAACGTGTCGGTGCCGATCACCCAGATGGAGTCATCTCCGCAGCTGGCGACGTAGAGCCGGCTGCGGTCCGGGCTGAGGGTCATCGCCGCGGGCGCTGAGCCGGCGGCACCGATCCGGTCGGCCACCGCCGCGTGGAAGGCGGGCGGAGTGACGAGCGGCGCCTGCTCGGGGGCCATCAGTGCGTCGATGTCGTGGACCATCGCGGCCAGCGGCCCCAGCAGCTGCGGGTGGGCGACCGGTTCGGCCAGCGCCACACCGCCGGTGGTGTCGTCGGTATTCGTCACAGCAGTCACAATCCTCGCCATCGTTTCGCTTGCGTCGGAAATGTTCTCGGACGAGTCTAATGGCGGAATTCGGGATGAATTCTGGTCAATTTAACGTACGTCACACTTTTGCCGTTTCGGGAACAAGGACGGATTTCGCCGTTATCGACATCGATGTTCAACAATAGTGGTCAGCTATGCATATGAATGTGTGCCACCTGCTACGGGGTACCTAACAGCTAACTAGCTCATCAATGGAGAACGCGCTGCTTTTTGTTTCACAAACAACAATCCACCGGCTTTCGGTGAGGGATAGATCACAGCGCCGACTTGGTCACGATTGCGCGCGTTGCGGTATCCGGCGCTTGCGCGTGCCCCCAGTGGGACTCGAACCCACACTGTGCGGATTTTAAGTCCGCTGCCTCTGCCAATTGGGCTATAGGGGCCACCGCGACGGCGCAGGCAACGGGGATGGCCGGCGCACGGCAACGGTACCGCGAGCGCCGCGGCCCGAGGCGCGGAAGGGCGCCGGTCAGAGGTGTTGCGGGCAGTAGGCGGTGGCGGCCACGCCGGCGAACACCGCGGACTGCTGCACGGAGAAACCCGGGTTGGTCGAACGCACCGCGTTGACCGTGTCGACCGGCGACAAACCACCGTCCATCAATCGGCAGACCGCTCGGCCGGCGGCGACCGCCTGGGCCGGTCCGTTGTGGTGGACACCGGCCTGATCCAGTGCCGCCAGGAACCCGGCGTCACCTGTGTCCGGTGCCGTGGGATCGGCGTGGGCCGGTGCCGCGATCGCGATCATCGTCGCGGCGACGCCGGCGAGGAGCAGGTGGCGTTTCATGGGAACCATGCTCGCGCGGCGCGATTACTTCCGGATTACCGTGTGTTACCTGCGTCGAACGTCGTGTTAACTGTCCATTACGCGCTGTCACAGCTGTTACTCGACGCTTCACCGGCCTCGTCATCAACCCCGCCGAACCCGTTGTCCGACACCGGTTCCGACCCGGACGCGGCGCTTCGACAGTGGCCGCGCTCACTCCGGGAACCGCTTCGACGCCAGTTCCGAGTCGGCCGTGTTACAAGTTGCCGACCACGCGTTAAATACCGGTTACCGAGTCCGCCGGGGCGGTTTTCCTGGTGCAGGGTGAAACGGTCACGCCGGTCAACCGCAGCGCCGCGGCCGGCCGATCCACCGCTGGCCCTGCTGTTTCCGGCCAGCCAAGCGAAGGATTCACCGATGTCGGCTATCGGTATCGATTTCGGAGCGCTGCCCCCGGAGTGGAATTCCAGCAGAATGTATTCCGGCGCCGGTTCGACGTCGATGGTGGCGGCCGCCGCCGCCTGGGAGACTCTCACCGCCGAGCTGGAGAGCGTGGCCTCCGGGTACACGGCCGCCATCGCCAACCTCACCGGTGGCGGCTGGCGCGGGCCCGCCGCTGCCGCGATGGCCCGCGCCGCGGCACCGTTCACCGCGTGGCTGGCGGCCGTCGCCGCACAGACCAAACTCGCCGCCACCCAGGCCCGCGCCGCCGCCGAGGCCTACGAGACCGCCCACGCGCTGACGGTCCCGCCGGCGCAGGTGACCGCGAACCGCACGTTGGTGCGATCGCTGATCGCCCGGAACACCTTCGGGCAGAACACCGCCGAGATCGCCGCAGGCGAAGCCCAGTACGGCCAGATGTGGGCCCAGGACGCCGCCGCCATGTACGGCTACGCGGCCGGCTCGGCCGCTGCGACGCAGATGACGCCGTTCGCCCCGCCCCGGCAGAACACCGACCCGACCGGGTTGGCCCGCCAAGCGGCGAGCACCACCCAGTCCGTCGCCGGCCCGGCCACCGACTACACCACCCAATTGGTCTCCGCGATCCCGCAGGCGCTGCAAACCTTCGCCCAGACACCGGGTTCCGCGCTGTCGGACCCGGGCGTCTCGACGATCCTGAGCAGCGGCGCCTCGGGTTTCACCACCGCCCTGGCCTACATCCCCTCCACCCTGCTGCCCAGCATGATCGGGTACTTCGCCGGTACCGGTGAGAACGCTGCCGGTGGTCTCGGCGGGCCGTTCGGGGGCCTCGGGGCGCTGCTCGCCCCGGAAGGCCCGCTCGGCGACCTGGGCGCCCTGGGCGGCAGCATGACCGGCGCCACCACGGCCACCACCGTGGGCTGGCATCAGGCGATGCCGGCCACCAGCGCACCGGTGGGCGCGGCGATGGGCAAGGCCGTCCCGATCGGGGGGCTTTCGGCGCCGCAGACCTGGGCGGCGGCCGCACCGCCGATGAACGCCACCGCGCCGACCCTCGCCTCCGCCGTCGCGCCCACCACCCAGGTCATCGGGCCCGATGGCCGGGTGATGACCGTCCCGGCCGGCCTGGGCATGAGCGGGGCGGCCGGCCACGCCCCGTTCGGGCACACCCCGGCGCCGCGGTTCGGTCTGAAACCCACCCCACCGACCGTGGTCCGGCACACCCCGGCGGCGGGTTAGCCGTGACCGCGACCACACCGGGCGGGCGCCCCCGTCAACGCCGCGTAAAAGTCCGCACCGCCGCCGTAAAGACCCCGTAAGGAACACACCACCCCCCTCACCGGCGAGGGATTGTCGAAGCAGTTGATCCGAACCGGATCCGAGAAGGAGAAAGACATGTCGTTCGTAACCGCACAGCCGGAGATGCTCACCGCGGCCGCCGCCGACCTCGAGGGCGTCGGTACGGCCATGACGAGCGCCAACGCGGCCGCCGCCACCCCGACCACCGGTGTGGTGCCTGCCGCCGCCGACGAGGTGTCCGCGTTGACCGCGGCGCAGTTCGCTGCGCAGGGCCAGCTCTATCAGGCGGTGGCCGCCCAGGCCGCGGCGATCCACCAGCAGTTCGTGGCGACGCTGGCCACCAGCGCGACCTCCTACGCCGCCACCGAGGCCGCCAACGCCACGGCGACCCGCTAGGACCACCCCCTCTGGGACGAGCCGCGAGAAGTTTGTGAGGAGCAATGGACTTCGTCGTTCTGCCTCCGGAGATCAACTCCGCGAGGATCTACGCCGGACCCGGTGCCGGGCCGATGTTCGTCGCTTCGGCGGCGTGGGACGCACTCGCCGCCGAGGTGTACTCGGCGCTGGCGTCCTTCACCGCCGCGGTGTCGGCGCTGGCCGTTGACTGGCAGGGCCCGGCCTCGGCGGCGATGTCGGCGGCGAGCCTGCCCTACAGCCAGTGGCTGAGCACCACCGCCGCGCAGGCGGAGATGACCGCCGCCCAGGCCAAGGCCGCAGCGGTGGCCTACGAGTCGGCCTTCGCGGCCACCGTGCCGCCGCCGGTGATCGCCGCCAACCGCGCTCTGCTGATGTCGTTGGTGGCCACGAACATCCTGGGCCAGAACACCCCGGCGATCATGGCCACCGAGGCGCACTACCTGGAGATGTGGGCCCAGGACGTGGCGGCCATGTCCGGCTACGCCGGTGCCGCCGCCGCGGCGACCCGGCTGACGCCGTTCACCCCGCCGCAGCAGAACACCAACCAGGCCGGCGTCGCCGGTCAGGCGGCCTCGGTCGCCCAGGCGCAGGCATCCTCAACGGCCGGCAACGTTCAGTCGGTTCTGTCGCAGGTCGGCTCGGTGATGTCCGGCCAGGGCGCCACGACCGGTGACCCACTGAGCATGCTGAACAACCTGGCGTCGCCGGTGAGCAACGGCTCGTCGATGTTGAGTTCGGTGGCCTCGGTGGGCATGTCGGCCGGTTCGTCGGTGCCGTCGCTGGGTTCGGCGACGCAGAGCCTCGACGGTGGTGCCCTGGCGCTGACGCCGGCGTTCACCGGGGCGCTGAACCCGGCCGGCGCGACGCTGGGCTCGTTGACCGCCGGGACGCCGGCGAGTTCGGTCACCGCCGGACTCGGCCGCGCCGTCTCACTCGGCGGGCTGTCCGCGCCGCCGAGCTGGGCCGCCACCGCTCCGTCGGTCAGCCCGGCCACCGCCAGCCTGGCCTCGGCCGGCAGCAGCGCCGCCACACCGGCCGCCAACGGCAACCTGCTCAGCGGTCTACCGCTGGCCGGTGCCAACCGCGGAACCAACATGGGCATGACGCCGCGGTTCGAGGTACGGCCTCAACCGCACCCGGTGATGCCACGGCCGGCGGTCTGAGCGAGGGAGGGAGATCGGACGATCGGATTGACAGACGCTGAAAAAGACTGAACACCAATATTTCTCACGAAAGGAGAGCCGCCATGGCAGCTCGTTTTATGACCGATCCGCAGATGATGCGGGACATGGCCGGGCGTTTCGAGGTGCACGCTCAGACCGTGGAGGACGAAGCGCGACGGATGTTCATGTCGTCGCAGAACATCTCCGGTGCCGGCTGGAGCGGTATCGCCGAGCGGACCTCACTGGACACGATGGGCCAGATGCAGGCCGCGTTCCGCAACATCGTGAACATGCTCCACGGGGTGCGCGACGGACTGGTCCGCGACGCCAATGTCTATGAGCAGCAGGAAGCCGCGGCGCAGTCCAGCCTGAGCAGCTGACCACCGCCTCGAATCTGAAAGGAATACGCAGATGACGATCAATTACCAGTTCGGGGACGTCAACGCCCACGGGGCGATGATCAAGGCCCAGGCCGCCGCGTTGGAGGCCGAGCACCAGGCGATCATCCGGGATGTGTTGGCCGCAGGCGATTTCTGGGGCGGGGCCGGTTCGGCCGCGTGCCAGGAGTTCATCGCGCAGTTGGGCCGCAACTTCCAGGTGATCTACCAGCAGGCCAACGACCACGGCATCAAGGTGCAGAACGCCGGCAACAACATGGCGTCCACCGACAGCGCGGTCGGCTCCAGCTGGCTGTAACCCCCCACCCGACGCGGCGGCACGCTTCTCCGGCGTGCCGCCGCGTTGCGGTGCGACCGGAACAACCTTCCCCGATGGATGATGGTGCCGTGACCGGCTCCCCCACCGCCGAGAACGGCCACCGCGGCGCCGAACGCGTCGTGGTGGCGGTGACCGGCGGCCCCGAGTCGGAGACACTGATCCGGCGCGGAGCCGCCATCGCCCAGCGCAGCGGCGCCGACCTGCTGGTGGTCCACGTCGTCACCGCGTCGGGTTCACCGGGCCCCGCCGAACTCGGCCAGGTGCGCGATGCGGCTACCCGGCTGGGCGGGTCCATGCACGACATCGTCGACGACGACGTCGTCGGCGCGCTGCTGGGCTTCGCTTCCCGCGTCGGCGCCGGCCAACTGGTCATCGGCACCTCCCGGCGAACCCGGTGGGAACGGCTGTTCCGGGAGGGTATCGGCGCGGCGGTGCTTCAACGCGGCGGCTCCCTCGACGTGCACATGGTCACCCACTCGGAGTCCCGGCGCGGGCTGCGGTGGCCGTCCACGCTGTCCCGACGCCGCCACCTGTCGGCCTGGCTGGCCGCGGTGGTCGTGCCGCCGTTCGTCTGCGGGCTCATCCTGATCGACCTCGACCGGGTGCTCGGCGTGGGCGGCAAGACGGCATTGTTCTTCGTCGGCGTGCTCGTGGTGGGCCTGGCCGGTGGGATCGCGCCCGCGCTGGTCTCGGCGGTGCTCTCCAGCCTGCTGCTGAACTATTTCCTCACCGATCCGCGGGGCAGCTTCACCATCGCCGAACCCGACGCCGTGGTCACCGAGATGGTGCTGCTGGTGGTGGCGGCGGCCGTGGCCATCCTGGTCGACGGGGCGGCCCGCCGCTCCCGCGACGCCGGGCGAGCGGCGCGGGAGGCCAGCCTGCTCACCCTGTTCGCCGGGTCGGTGCTGCGCGGCGCGGACCTCGAGACCCTGCTGGATCGGGTGCGGGAGACCTATACCCAGCGGGCCATGAGCATGCTGCGGCAGCGCCCGGGTGAGGCGGACCTGGTCGTCGGTGTCGGCGTCGATCCGCCCGCCTCGATCGATGCCGCCGACACCGTCATCCCGGTCGGTGACGACGAATTCTGGTTGCTGTCGGCCGGTCATCGGCTCGACTCCCGCGACCGTCGGGTGCTCAGCGCCGTGGCCAACCAGGCCGCCGGCTTGGTCCGCCAGCGGGAACTGCGCGCTGCGGCCAGCCGGGCCGAAGCGCTCGCCGAGGCCGACAACCTGCGGCGCGCTCTGCTGTCGGCGGTCAGCCACGACCTGCGGACCCCGCTGGCCGCCGCCAAGGCCGCCTCGTCGAGCCTGCGGGGTGCCGACGATGTCGGCTTCTCCCCCGCCGACACCGCCGAACTACTCGCCACGGTCGACGAGTCGATCGACCAGTTGACCGCCCTGGTGGGCAACCTGCTCGACTCCTCGCGGCTGGCCGCCGGGGTGGTGCGGCCCACCCTGAGTCCGGTGTACCTGGAGGAGACGGTGCAGCGGGCGCTGGTCAGCATCGGCACCGGCGCCACCGGGTTCGCCGGGGTCGACCGGGTCGAGGTCAGCGGAGGTGACGTGGTGGTGCTGGCCGACTCCGGTCTGCTGGAGCGGGTGCTGGCCAACCTGGTCGACAACGCGCTGCGGTACGCGCCCGAGAGCACCGTGCGGCTGACCGCGGCCGTGGCCGGCGACCGGGTGCACATCGCCGTGGCCGACGACGGCCCCGGTATCGCCCCGGGCGCCGAACAGCAGATCTTCGGCGCGTTCCAGCGGCTCGGCGACCGCGACAACACCTCCGGGGTGGGTTTGGGATTATCGGTGGCGCGTGGATTCGTGGAGGCGATGGGCGGCACCATCACCGCGACCGAGACCCCCGGCGGCGGGCTGACCGTCGTCGTGGACCTGGCAGCGGCACCGGAAGGCGGGATCGGATGACCAGGGTGCTGGTGATCGACGACGAGCCGCAGATCCTGCGCGCCCTGCGCATCAACCTGACCGCCCGCGGCTACGACGTCATCACCGCCGCGACCGGCGCCGACGCGCTGCGAGCCGCCGCCGACCACACCCCCGACGTGGTGATCCTGGACCTCGGGCTGCCCGACCTGTCGGGCATCGAGGTGCTCGCCGGGCTGCGCGGCTGGCTGACCGCGCCGGTAATCGTGTTGTCGGCGCGGACCGATTCCTCGGACAAGGTCGCCGCCCTCGACGCCGGCGCCGATGACTACGTCACCAAGCCGTTCGGGATGGACGAGTTCCTGGCCCGGCTGCGGGCCGCGGTCCGTCGCGCCGCCTCCGCGACCGAGGTGAGCGAGCCGACGGTGGAGACGGCGTCGTTCACCGTCGATCTGGCCGCGAAGAAGGTGATCAAGGACGGGGCGGAGGTCCATCTGACCCCCACCGAATGGGGGATGCTGGAGGTGCTGGTGCGCAACCGCGGCAAGCTCGTCAGCCGCGAACAGCTGCTGCGGGAGGTGTGGGGCCCCAGCTACGCGACCGAAACACATTATCTGCGTGTCTATCTGGCCCAGCTGCGGCGCAAGCTCGAACACGACCCGTCCCATCCCCGTCACCTACTGACCGAGGCCGGGATGGGCTACCGCTTCGAGCAATAGCCGGCCGGTCAGCTCGGCGGTGGTTTGTCTCCGTCGGCGCCGGGCTCCGCCCGGCCGGCCTGTTCGGCGTTGCGGGCGCGTTCCGCGGCGATCCATCCGGCCCGGTTCTGGGCGCGGGTTCGCTTGCGCAGTGGCATCATCAGGGTCCGACGGGCATCGGCAGGGTCGGCGACCCGGGCGGTGGGCGCCGCCCCGGTGGACCGCACCAACCCCGGGAAGAGTGCCGCGCTGCCCGGCCGGGTGACGTAGCGGTGGCCGGTCGGAGCCGTCCAGACAATCGTGCCGTCCGGCTGCTGCACATCCCGCCACCCGCTCCAAAACGTCTTGAGCAAGTGATGTTTTCGGCACAGGCAACGGAGGTTCGATGGGTGAGTGGCCCCGGCCGGGTAGGCCACGGCGTGGTCGATGTCGCAGTAGACGGCCGGCCGGTCACATCCGGGGAACCGGCAGGTCAGGTCGCGGCACCGGATGAAAGCCGCCAACGCCGGACCGGGCCGGTACCGAAGTTCGGCCGCGGCGCCCTCGGGCGGCGAAAGCGGCCGGACCACCGCGCCGCGGTTGATCAGCTCTGCCACCGCCGAAGCCGGGATGCTGCCGCCCCCAACGATCGTCGCCGGTGTTGTCACCGCGGGCGGGTCGGGTTCGCGAGTTGCGGCCGGCCAGTCGCCCGGCGTCGCGCCCTCGGCAGGCGGGCGCACGACCGGCGGCTCGCCGTTGATGTGCGGGTCGGACCGGGCCTCCAGCGCAGCACTCTCGGCCACGACGTGGATCACGACGCCGGAGTCGTCCGGGGGATCAGCGGCCGGGCAGTCGGTGCGCCCACACCGGCAGACCAGGGTGGTGCCTGCCGCGAGCGCGCCGAGCGCGTCGGCGCGCCGCTGCGCCAGCGTCCTGGGGTCATCGGCGCAGACCGCGCGGGCCAGTAGGGTCAACCGGCGGTCCAGGGCCGCGGCGTCGGTGGCGAACAACCGCCCCCACAACGGCGTGACGCCCGACCGGGTCTCGGTGATGTTGACCACCACCTCTCGACCCCGAGCCTCGGCTCGGCTCCTGCGTAACGCCTCCGGATCGTGCCGCTCGACCAGAGCCTCGATCACCGTGGCGGCCTTGGCCGCTGACAGCGGGCCCAACTGCGTCGCCAGCGCGGCCAGTTCGGTGTCGACCAGCGCCACCGTGGCGGGATCGCTGATCAACGTGGTGTGCCAGGCGATGGTGGAGGCCAGCCGGGCGCTGATGGCGCCGTCCAGGAACAGCTTGCCCACCTGGGGGATCCGGTTGCGCAGCGCCACCGCCAGGTACATCTGGTTCGACGCCATGCGATGGCTGGTGTTGGCGGCCGCCGCCACCTCCGCGGCGGTGGCGTCCCAACAGTCGCAGGCCCACCGGCCCGCATCGGCGGGGCGATTCGAGCGGCGCGCCACCAGTTCGGCGATCGCGGCCAGTCGGCGCGCCGCGGCCGCCGACTCGATCTGCGCCCACCCGGAGACCGCTTCGATCAGCGCGGCGTCGTCGACGCCGGCCAGCGATCCGGGCTCCGCCAATGAACTATCGAACATATGTTCGAGTATACTCCGCCGCGCCGACACGTGCTTCGGTCACCGTGGCGCCGGGGATGAAACCCCGACTGGGGATAATCCGGCGGGGCACCGCGACGCCGCGGAGGCTGGGCACGGCGACGCCGCGGAGGCTGGGCGCCCGACGCCACCCGGTCAGCCCGGCCCGTACTCGATGTGGTGACGCAACTGCTGCAACCCGGCCTCCATGTTGCGGGCCAGGATTCCACGGGCCAGCTGCCCGGTCAGCCAGCCGGTGACCCGCCCGGAGAAGTACACCTGCATGGTCATAGTGACCGTCGCGCCGTCGCCGGCCGGCGTCACCTCGATGCGGGCCCGCTGGCGGGTGCCCCGCAGCGACTGCCAGATCAGCGTGTCGGTCGACAGCGGCGAGACCCGCACCCGGCCGCCGACGTGGATGGACCCGACGTTCAGGTACAGGTCCCACTGCTCACTGCCGTCGCGGTGGCGGCTGATGAAATCGAACCGGCCGAAGCTGCCCATGATCGGGAAGACCACCGTCGGATCGGTGGCCACCTTGGTCACCTCTGCGGCGGGTGCGGCCACCCGCACCGCGCGGACGACGGTGGCCATCAGCCGAACACCGGGATGACGGTCTTGGCGGCCAACCCCGACAGCGCCACCTGCATGGTGGAGGCCACGTAGCCGTAGGCCTCGTCCCAATCCGGTTCGTCGCCGAAACGTTCCCGCAGGTCGATCGGCGGCAGCACCTCGATGCGGATCTTCGCCGGGAACGGCACGTGCGGCAGGTCGCCGGGCAGCAGCCCCCATGGGAAGCTCAGGCTCAGCGGTACCGATTTGACCCGCAGCAGCTTGTCGAAGCGCAGCATCCGCGCTGTCTTGCGGCCGTCGTTGAGCACGAAGAACGTCTCCTGTCCCCCGACCGCGACCACCGGCACGATCTTGACCCCGGCGCTGTGCGCCAGTCTCAGAAAGCCCTGCCTGCCGTCGAACATGATCTTGTTGCGGTCGCGCCAGCGGCGCAGCGCGTCGACATCACCGCCCGGGTAGACCAGCACGTTCGCCCCGGCGGCCAGCAGGTTCGCCGCGGTCTTCGGCCGGGCCAGCACGATCCCCATCTTGCGGGCGATCGACCCCATCCACGGGGTGCGCACCACGATGTCGTGGGCCAGCGCCGCCAGCGGCCTGCCCTCCACGGTGAAGAAGGTGTGATAGGCCAGCGTGAACACGAACGTGTCCGGTGACATCGAGCCGCCGCTGTGGTTGCCGACGAACAGCACCGGCTCGTCGGGGACGTTCTCGAAGCCGCTGACCTCGGCCCGGAAGTACATCCGCGCCCACAGCCAGAACCGCGGCAACATCTTGCGGATGAACTCCGGATCCCGCCCCTTGAGTTCATCGGCGATCTGCGCCGGCGTCCCCGGCGAATCGTCCTGCGGCCCAGCCACGACCGTTCCCCTCTCCCGACCGATTGTTCGGTGCGCCCACCCTGCCGTACGACCTTCCCACGGTCGCCGCGGGAGCGGGGCCGGTTCAGCCGATTACCGACAAGGCTATGCCGTCGAGGATGTCATGTTCGCTGACGGTCAACTCCGCGATGCCGGCACGCTCGGCCAGCAGCGCCGCCAACTCGTCGACGACGATCGCGCCACCGCCGATCACGTCGACCCGCCCGGCGTGCATCGGCCCCAGCGTCGCCCGCTCGGCCCGGGTCATCCCCACCAGCCGACCGCAGACCTCCGCCACCCCGGCGCGACCCACCGTCGACAGGTGGATGGCCGCCGGGTCGTAGGCCGGCAGGCCGTGGGCGACGGCGGCGATAGTGGTCATGGTTCCGGCCACCCCGACCCAGGTGCGGGCCCGCTCGACCGGCACGGCGTTCACCGCGGTCTGCAGTTGGTCGCGCACCACCGCGCGGGCCGCGCGGACCTCCGCCGCGGTCGGCGGGTCGCTGTGCAGGCACCGTTCGGTCAGCCGCACGCATCCCATGTCGGTGGAGATCGCCGCCTGCACGCCGTGGCCGTCGCCGAGCACCAGTTCGGTGGAGCCGCCGCCGAGGTCGACCACCAGAAACGGCGCACCCGACGGGTCCAACTCGCCCACCGCACCGGCGAAGGACAGCGCGGCCTCCTCGTCCCCGGTGATCACTTCGGCGACCGCGCCGGGCACCACCGCGCCCAGCACCGCCGCGGTCATCGCGAAGAACTCCTCCCGGTTGCCGACGTCGCGCGCCGCGGAGGTGGCGACCATCCGCACCCGCGTCACCGCGTGGTCGGCCAGCAGCCCGGCGTAGTCGGCCAACGCCGACCGGGTGCGCTCGAGCGCCTCCGGCGCGAACCGGCCGGTCGCGTCGACGCCCTGCCCCAGCCGCACGATCCGCATCTCGCGGTGCAGTTCGCGCAGGCCCGCGTCGCCGGGCTCGGCGATGAGCAGCCGGATCGAGTTGGTGCCGCAGTCGATCGCCGCGACCGGACCGCTCACCGCCACTGCTCCGCGTCCAGGATCCCGGCCAGCGCCGGGTCGTCGGCCAGCGCCGCCAGCGCCTCGTCGCCCAGCGGGTTGACGCCGCGACCCTTGGCCAGGGAGTGCGCGATCAGCACGTGCAGGCATTTGACCCGCTCGGGCATGCCGCCGGCCGAGGTGGTGGTGCCCAGCGGGTCGATGGCATCCCGCTCGGCCAGGTACGACTCGTGGGCGGCGCGGTAGGCGGCGGCCAGGTCGGCGTCGCTGCCCAGCCGTTCGGTCATCTCGGCCATCAGCCCGGCCGACTCCAGCCGGCTGGCGGCCGCGGTGAGCGCCGGATGGGTCAGGTAGTACAGGGTCGGGAACGGGGTGCCGTCGGGCAGCCGCGGCGCGGTCTTGACCACCGCGGGTTCGCCGTTGGGGCAGCGGTAGGCGACCGCGATCACCCCGCGGGGCTCGCGGCCGAGTTGCGCTGCGACGGCGTCGAGATCGGCGCGCTCAACCACCGGGCGGCCCCGGGGGTGCGGGCGGCGGAAGCGGCGGCGCCGGCGGCTCGACCGGCTCCGGCGCGGCGGGCGGGCCGTGCGGGGCGTCGGCGATGGTATGCCACAGCGCGGTGTACCAGGGGTCGCCGCTGTTCACCGTCTGCGGTTCGCCGCCGGGCACCGCGGGCACGTCGGCGGTCGGCGGCAACTGCACCTGGTAGGGCACGTCGCCGGGCATGACGAACCCGAGCCGTTCCCGGGCCTGGGCGGCGATGTAGGCCGGGTCGGCCAGCTTCTCCTTCTGCAGCTGCAGCTCGACGATCCGGTCGCGCAACGCGGCCTCGGAGGCGGCCAGCTGGTTCATCTCGGTGCGCTGGGCGAAGTAGGTGCGTACCGGCGGGCCGGTGGTCAGGGTGAGCACGCAGACCACCACGGCCAGCACCGCCGCCCGGCCCGCGGTGAACCCCATCCGCTGTTCGGCGCGTTCCTCGGCCGCCTCGGCAATGCCCTGCCGGATCGGGTCTGCCGCCGCCTCCGGTTTCGTCCCAGCCTCCGGGCGCACCCGCCGCGGCATCGCCCGCTGACGCGACCGGTCCCGGGTCTTGTCCCCGCCCCGGGCCGGCCGGGAGGCCGGTGTGCGCCGCTTGGCTTCCGACATCTACCGGCTACTTGGTCTCCGGGACGTACCGGGTGAAGGCCAGATCCCCGGCGTAACGCGCGGCGTCGCCGAGCAGTTCCTCGATGCGCAGCAGCTGGTTGTACTTGGCGACGCGCTCGCTGCGCGCCGGTGCGCCGGTCTTGATCTGCCCGGAGCTGACCGCCACCGCCAGGTCGGCGATCGTGGTGTCCTCGGTCTCGCCGCTGCGGTGGCTCATCATGGTGCGGTATCCGCTGTTGTGCGCCAACGCCACCGCGTCGAGGGTCTCGGTCAGGGTGCCGATCTGATTGACCTTGACCAGCAGCGCGTTCGCGGCGCCCTTCTCAATGCCGTCCTCGAGCCGTTCGGGGTTGGTGACGAACAGGTCGTCGCCGACGAGTTGGACACGGTCGCCGAGGGTGGTGGTCAACGCCACCCAGCCGTCCCAGTCGTCCTCGGAGAGCGGGTCCTCGATGGAGACCAGCGGGTAGGCGCCGAGCAGCTCGGCGTAGAACTCGGCCATCTGCGCCGCGCTGCGGGTCTGCTTCTCGAAGGCGTAGCCGCCGTCGCCGTAGAACTCGGTGGCCGCCACGTCGAGGGCCAGCGCGACGTCGGCGCCGAACTTGAACCCGGCATCCTCGATGGCCGAGCTGATCAGGTCCAGCGCCGCGGTGGTGCCTGCGACGTCCGGGGCGAAGCCGCCCTCATCACCGAGGCCGGTGGACAGGCCCTGCTTCTTGAGCACCGATTTGAGCGCGTGGTAGACCTCGGTGCCCCAGCGCAGCGCCTCGGCGAAGGTGGCGGCGCCGATCGGGGCCACCATGAACTCCTGGACGTCGACACCGGTGTCGGCGTGCGCGCCGCCGTTGAGAATGTTCATCATCGGCACCGGCAGGACGTGCGCGTTGGGTCCGCCCAGGTAGCGGAAGAGCGGCAGGTCCGCGGAGTTGGCGGCCGCACGGGCCACCGCCAGCGACACCCCCAGGATCGCGTTGGCGCCCAGCCGGGACTTGTCCGGTGTGCCGTCCAGGTCCACCAGCGCCTGGTCGACGAGCCGCTGATCGGCGGCGTCGAATCCGATCACCGCGGCGGCGATCTCGTCGCGCACCGCCTTGACCGCCTTCTGCACGCCCTTACCGCCGTAGCGGGAGCCGCCGTCGCGCAGCTCGACCGCCTCGTGCTCACCGGTGGAGGCACCCGAGGGCACCGCCGCGCGCGCCGCGGCGCCGTCCTCGAGCAACACGTCGACCTCGACCGTGGGGTTACCGCGGGAATCGAGGATCTCGCGGGCGGCGACCTGCTCGATGATCGACACTGAAGTTCTCCTTGCTTCGACGGTTGCCCGACAAGTATTGCAGCGGCCGCCGGCCCGGCGGCGACGGACTGGAGCCCGCGGGGTGTTACAGCGCGTGTCCGGCCGCGTAGGCGGCGGCCCAGTCCCGCACGATACGCGCGTACTGGTCGGAGTGGTTGTACGCGCGCAGCGCCGCGAGCCAGCCTTCCGGGGTGGACAGGTCCTTGCCCCGGAAGCACAGGTAGCCGGCCGCCGACAGGGCCGCGTCGTCGATGTTGTCCGGGCTGATCACGCCGTCGTTGTTGGCGTCGACCCCGTAGAGCCGCCAGGTCTCCGGGATGAACTGCATCGGGCCCAGCGCGCGCACCACCCCGTCGTCGTCGGCCAGGTCACCGGCCTCGTCGTCGACGATGTGCTGGGTGCCCCCGGTGCCGTCCAGGCGCAACCCGCGGATCGGCGGGTCGACGTCGCCGTTGCCGGCCAGCCGTGCGTCGGCGTAGGTGCCGTGCCTGCTCTCCACCTGCCCGATCCCGGCCAGCGTGGTCCAGGCGATCTTGCAGCCGGGGTTCTCCACCTCGGCGACCCGGGCGGCGTAGGCGTAGGCCTCCAGCGCGGTCGCCGGGATGCGCAGCCGCACGGAGCGTTCGGCCGCCCAGTCGGACAGCTGATCGGCGCCGCGGCCCTCGGCGTGGGTGTCGATCGGCGGGACCGGGTCACCCGGGGGCGGCGGTACCCCGTCGGGTAGCCGCGCGCTCAGTTGCCAGGAGCAACTGGAAGCCAGCAGCAGCACGGTGGCGCCGATGACGGCGACCACGCGCATCCAACGCACCGTCCCCACAGAACTCCCTCATACCCCTCGTCGGCTCATCGTCGCACGGTTTCGGCCACCCCTCCCCCGCACGCGAGGGTATAGCGTCAAGCTGGCAATCTGGACCTCGTGCAGCCCCGACCGCAGTCAGCAAACCCGGTTCGGATTCCCGGCGCGGCCTGCGGCAAGCCGCCCGGCCGGCGCCGATGACACCGCTGCCCGGCGCGGGCCAGGCGGCCTGGTCGGGTCCGGTCGAGCTGCTGTTGCCGCTGGTGGGCGGCGCCTTCCTCGGCTTTCGGCTGGCGCTGGCTGCGGCCGTGGTCGTCGGCTTGCTGGCCGCGGCCGCTGCGCGGCACCGCCGCCCCGCAGCCCGGTCCGGGCTCCCGTCGGCGGTCGGTGCAGCAACCATCGCCGCGGCGTTGACGCTGCTGGTCGCGCGTGCGGTCAGCGTCACACAACCGGCGGCCGCCGCCGTCCGCGGCCTGCCGGCCGTCGCCGCGGTGACGCTGGTGACGGTCGTGTTGTGGCGGGCCGCGGCCGGGCGCGCCGGCCGCTGGGCACTGCCGGCGCTGGTGGTCGCGGTGGTCGGCCGCGACGGCATCGAGGCGGCCCTGGTGTTGGCCGGTTACGCCGACGGCGGGGTGCGGCCGTGGGCCGGGGTGGTCGCCGGGTTGCTGGCGGCCGCGGCACTGGGCGCCGGGATCCGGTTCGTCGCGTCGCGGTTGACCACGCCGCTGCTGCGCCGCACCACCGGTGTGGTGCTGGTCGCGGTGAGCGCCGGAATGCTGGCCGACGGGATCGGTGCGCTGCAACAGGGTGGGTGGTTGCCGTCGGGGGCGGCGTGGGACACCGGCGGGTGGGCGGGCTGGTGGACGGCGCCGGGCGCGCTGCTGCGGGTGGTCTTGCACCTCACACCGGCGCCGACCGCACTGCAGTTCGCGGCCTGGCTCGGATATCTGGTCGCGGTACCGGTCGTGCTGTGGGCCGCTAAGCCCGCGCCGCCTCCCACGCCGCACGCCAGCGCTCCTCGCTGATCACCGTCGGCGCGGACTCCAGCGTCGCGGCGTCGGCGGCGTCGGTTTGCGCCGCAACGGTTTCAGCGTGCCGGACCGCGTCCATGAACGTCATCACGGCCGCGCGCAGGACGATCTCGACGTCGTCGGAGTCTGCGGCCACGACGACGTGGGTGATCTCTTCCGGAATCAGGTCGGTCGGAAATCCGGCGCGGATGACCCGTCGGATCACCTTCTGCGCCAACGCCAGAGCCGGCTGAGCGGTCGGTATGTCGTCGACCACCGACAGTCGCGGCTTCTCCGCCGCCTTGCTCCGCTCCCACTGGGCCAGTTGGTCGTCGCGGGAGACCTGCTGTCCGGCAAGCACAGTGGCTGCCCGTCCGGTCAACTTGCGCACCAGCGCATCAGCGACGTCATCGATGGTGAACCCGCCCGGCGACACCTCCTGGGCGATCCGGGCGTGAAACAGCACTTGCAGCAACACATCACCGAGTTCGGCGCGCAACTCGTCGTAGTCGCCGCGCTCGACCGCGTCGAACAGCTCATAGGTCTCCTCGAGCAGGAACCGACGCAGCGATTCGTGGTTCTGCTCCTGCTCCCACGGGCCGGTGCTGCGCAGCCGGTCCATCAGGGCGACCGCGTCCACCAGCCGCTCACCGGTCGGCGGGTTCGGGGCCGCGATCAGGGTCTCCCCGGCGGCCAGCCGGGCGACGACCGCCGGGTGCTTCGGATCGGAGCTCAACAGCACCGCGGCGTCGCCACCGCTGTGGACCGGTCGCGCCGCGGGCAGCGACCAGGGCACCACGACCGGCAGCTCCTCGGTGTAGGCGACCTCGCCGGTGAGCAGCGCCACGGCGTCGACCGGCACCAGCGACGGGCGTCGCGGATCGACCAGGACGACGGTCACTGCGCCTGCCGTTTCGCCCCGGCCAGCCCGGTGATGTCGACGTCGCCGAGCGGCCTGCCGTCGAGCACCGCGAGCAGGTCGGCGACCATCTGCACCAGCTCCAGATCCCGGATCTGCGGGGCGCCGACACCGCTGCCCGAGCGCGGCACCGGCAGTTGCACGGTGGCGGTGGTGGCGCGGTAACGGGCGGCCGGGTAGACCCGTTTGAGCCGCACCTGTGCGGAGTCGGCCAGGGTCAGCGGCGCCAGCCGCAGCGTGCTCGCCGAGAGGGTGCCGACCTCGGTGACGCCGCGGGCCCGGCACAGGATGCGCAGCCGGGCCACCGCGACCAGCAACTGCGCCGGCTCGGGCAGCGGGCCGTAGCGGTCGATGAGCTCGTCGACCACCGCGGCGACGTCCTCGTCGGAGGCCGCGGCGGCCAACCGCCGGTAGGCCTCCAGCCGCAGCCGGTCGCTGGGGATGTAGTCCGGCGGCAGGTGGGCGTCGACCGGCAGGTCGATGCGCACCTCCTTGGTCTCCTCGGTGGCGACCTCCTGCCCGTCGGCGGCCGCCCGGTAGGCCTCCACCGCCTCACCGACCAGCCGCACGTACAGGTCGAACCCCACCCCGGCGACATGGCCGGACTGTTCGACACCGAGGACGTTGCCCGCGCCGCGGATCTCCAGGTCCTTCATCGCCACCGCCATCCCGGCGCCCAGCTCGTTGTTCTGGGCGATGGTGGCCAGCCGGTCATGCGCGGTCTCGGTCAGCGTGGTCTCGCGCGGATACAGGAAGTACGCGTAGCCGCGCTCGCGCCCGCGGCCGACCCGGCCGCGCAGCTGGTGCAGCTGGGAGAGCCCGAAGGTGTCGGCGCGTTCCACGATCAAGGTGTTGGCGTTGGAGATGTCCAGGCCGGTCTCCACGATCGTCGTGCACACCAGGATGTCGAATTCGCGGTTCCAGAACGCCTGGACGGTGGTCTCCAGCAGCTCCTCGGACATCTGTCCGTGGGCGACCGCGACCCGCGCCTCGGGCACCAGCGCCCGCACCCGCGCGGCCGCCTCGTCGATCGAGCGGACCCGGTTGTGCGCGTAGAACACCTGCCCGTCGCGCAGCAGTTCGCGGCGCAGCGCCGCGGCGACCTGTTTGTCGTCGGAGACCCCGACATAGGTCAGCACCGGGTAGCGCTCCTCGGGCGGGGTGAGGATCGTCGACATCTCCCGGATGCCGGCCAGGCTCATCTCCAGGGTCCGCGGGATCGGGGTGGCGCTCATCGTGAGCACGTCGACGTGGCTGCGCAGCGCCTTGATGTGCTCCTTGTGTTCGACGCCGAAGCGCTGTTCCTCGTCGACGATCACCAGCCCGAGGTCCTTCCAGCGCACCGCGGTCTGCAGCAGCCGGTGGGTGCCGATGACGATGTCGACGCCGCCGTCGGCCATGCCGGCGAGCACCGCGCGGGACTGCGCCGGGTCGGTGAACCGCGACAGGCCCTTGACGGTGACCGGGAACCCGGCCATCCGGTCGGTGAAGGTCTGCAGGTGCTGATCGGCGAGCAGCGTGGTGGGCACCAGCACCGCGACCTGTTTGCCGTCCTGCACCGCCTTGAACGCCGCGCGCACGGCGATCTCGGTTTTGCCGTAGCCGACGTCGCCGCAGATCACCCGGTCCATCGGGATCGGCTTCTCCATGTCGGCCTTGACCTCGGTGATCGCGGTCAGCTGGTCGACGGTCTCGGTGAACCCGAACGCGTCCTCCATCTCGGCCTGCCAGGGGCTGTCCGGCGCGAACGGGTGTCCCGGCGCGGCCTGGCGCTTGGCGTACAGCGCGACCAGCTCGGTGGCGATCTCGGCGACCGCGCGGCGCGCCTTGGTCTTGGTGCTGGCCCAGTCGCTGCCGCCGAGCTTGGACAGCGCTGGCGCCTGCCCGCCGACGTAGCGGGACAGCTGGTCCAGCGAATCCATCGGCACGTAGAGCTTGTCGGAGCCGCCGCCGCGCTTGGCCGAGGCGTATTCGAGCACCAGGTACTCCCGGCGCGCCCCGCCGACAGTCCGTTCGACCATCTCCACGAACTTGCCGATGCCGTGCTGGTCGTGCACCACCAGGTCGCCGGCGGTCAGCGCCAGCGGATCGACGATGTTGCGGCGTTTGGCGGCCAGCCGTTTGCCCGGCCGCGCGGTGGCCCGGTTGCCGGTCAGATCGGTCTCGGCCAGCACCACCAGGTTCGCGCCGGGGATCACCAGCCCGTCGTGCAGGGTGCCCTGCAACACCGCGACCACGCCGGGCTGCGGCGCCGCGCCCGCCTCGATCAGCGCCGCCGGGGTGTCGGCCTCGCCGAGCTGCTCCACCAGCCGCCGCGCGGTGCCGATGCCCGCGGCGACGATCGCCGCGACCCCGCCGGTGGCGACGTGGGCGCGCAGCATGGCGAAGGTCTCATCGATGTCGCGCTGGTGGCCGCGGGCGACCGGGGCGGCCCGCACGTCGAGCTCGACGGCCGACTCCGCGGCGAGCTGGCTCAGCGTCCACCACCGCTGGCCGCGCCGGCCGGCCGCGGCGGCCACCTCGGCCAGGTCGACGAACCCGGAGCCGCCGAGCTGTTCGACGTCGACGGGTGCGTCGCCGCCGAGCGCCGCCACCGACCAGGACGCCTCCAGGAACTCCCGGCCGGTCTCGATGAGGTCGGCGGCGCGGGTGCGGACCTTCTCCGGGTCGCAGACCAGCACCGCGGTGTCTTCGGGCAGGTGGTCGGTGAGCAGGGTGAGCTCGGTGGGGCACAGCACCGGCAGAAGTGCCTCCATGCCGTCGACCGGGATGCCCTCGGCGAGTTTGGCCAGCAGGTCGCTGACCCCGCCGGTGATGGCGGCGGCCGCGTCGCTGTGCCGGCCGGCCAGGCTCGCCGCCCGGGCCCGGACCTCGTCGGTGAGCAGCAGTTCGCGGCACGGCACCGCGACCACGGAGTCGACCTCGATCTCCGGGATGGAGCGCTGGTCGGCGACGGCGAACATCCGCATCTCGCTGACCTCGTCGCCCCAGAACTCGACCCGCACCGGATGCTCGGCGGTCGGCGGGAAGACGTCGAGGATGCCGCCGCGCACTGCGAACTCCCCGCGCCGGCCGACCATGTCGACCCGGGTGTAGGCGCGCTGCACCAGCGCGGCGATGACGTCGTCGAAACCGATCTCGGTGCCGACCCGCAGCGTGACCGGCTCGATCTCGCCCAGGCCGGGCGCCATCGGCTGTAGCAGCGAGCGCGCGGTGGTGACCACCACCCGCAGCGGCGGGCCCAGCGTGGCGTCCTGCGGGCGGGCCAGCCGGCGCAGCACGAGCATCCGCGCGCCGACGGTGTCCACAGCCGGGGAGAGCCGCTCGTGCGGCAGCGTCTCCCAGGACGGGAACAGCGTCACCGCGTCGCCGAGTACACCGTGCAGGTCGGCGGTGAGCTCGTCGGCTTCGCGACCGGTGGCGGTCACCGCCAGCAGCGGCGCGGAGCGGGCCAGCGCCGCCGCGGTGAACAACCGGGCGCCGGCCGGCCCGACCAGCGTGAGCTCGGCGGGCGCCGCGGCGGCGGTGGCGGTGAGCTCGGCGAAGGTGGGCGCGGAAAGCGCCAGGTCCACCAACCCGGCGGTCGGGGTGGCTGGGCTGGCGGGCCCCGGTGCGGTCATGATGGGCACCAGTGTAGGCGGCGATGATTCCCGTTGCGGCCGTGGGCAACCCGGGCGTGACGGCGAACACAATCACCGGTCGCCGGCGTCATTCGTCGTGCAGCACCGGATCGGCTTCCAGGTGGGTCAGCCCGTTCCAGCACAGGTTGACCAGATGGGCGGCGACCACCTCTTTTTTGGGTTCCCGCACGTCGAGCCACCACTGCGCGGTCATCGACACCGACCCGACCAGCGCCTGCGCGTACAGCGGCGCCAGCTCCGGGTCCAGCCCGCGGCGGGCGAAGTCACCGGCCAGGATCGACGACACCTGGTTGACCGCGTCGTTGAGCAGGCTGGAGTAGGTGCCCGCGCTGATCGCCGCCGGAGAGTCGCGGATCATGATGCGGAACCCGTCGGTCCGCTCCTCGACGTAGGTGAGCAGCGCCAGCGCCACCCGTTCCACCCGGACCCGGGAGCGGTTGTTGGTCAGCGAGGAGGTGATGCCGTCGAGCAGGGCGGACATCTCCCGGTCGACCACGACCGCATACAGGCCCTCCTTGCCGCCGAAGTGCTCGTAGACGACCGGTTTGGACACGTTCGCGCGCAGCGCGATCTCCTCGATCGAGGTCCCGTCGTAGCCGCGTTCGGCGAACAGTGACCGGGCGATCTCGATGAGCTGGTGGCGCCGCTCGCTGCCGGTCATCCGGGCCCGCGGGACGCGCCCCTCCTTGTCCGGTGCTGCCACAATGGCCAGCGTATCGGCTCCGATAGAGTTCCTGATGCGATCCGTCGTGGTGTAATCGGCAGCACATCAGATTTTGGTTCTGAGAGTTCAGGTTCGAGTCCTGGCGACGGAGCTGCGCGCACGCGGCGCCGCCCGCCGTCGGCCACCACGGGAGGGCGGTGGTGCGGTTGAAGAGAGGACTCGCTGCGCTCGTCGCGGTCACCGCGATGAGCACCGGTCTGCCCGTCGCCCCGGCCGCCGCCGCGACACCGGTCCTCATCGGTGGCGGCGCCGCCATCGCGGTCAATGGGACCCCCTGCACACTGACCACCATCGGCCACGACGGCTCCGGCGAGGTGGTCGGCCTCACCTCCGCGCACTGCGGCGGGCCCGGCGCCGTCGTGGCCGCCGGGTGGTCCCCGGACCCGTTGGGGTCGGTGGCCGCCGCCGACGCCGGCCTGGACTACGCGGTGATCAGGTTCGACGCCGCGAAGGTGGCCCCGATCCCGGATTTCGCCGGGTTCGCGATCGACGGAATCGGCCCCGACGCCGCCCCCGGCCAGCAGGCCTGCAAGAACAGCCGGATCAACGGGGTGGACTGCGTAACGGTGTCGGCCGCCCCGGCACCCGAACCGCACACCGTCCTCCTCCATGTGTGCGGCGACCCCGGGGACAGCGGCGCACCGGTGACCGTCGGCGACCTGCTGGTCGGCATGATGCGCGGCGGATTCCCCGGCGGCATCCGGTGCCCGGAGAAGCATGTCGTCGCCAGCTCGGTCGTCCGCAAGATCCCGGATCGCGCCCAACCCGCGGTCACCTCAATCACCGCGATCATCGGCGACGTCAACGCCAAGGGCGGCCCGGGCGCGGGCTTCGTCCCCGTCCCGCGGTGACCGGCTGTCACCGTTTTTTGCCGTCCGCCCGCCGGTGATGACACGCTGTCCCCATCGCGAAGCGACCAGGAGGAGCGGCGACCATGACACGGACGACTCCGGCTGAGACCGCGGTGCTGGTGCTGGCCGCCGGTGCCGGGACCCGCATGGTCTCCGACACCCCCAAGGTGCTGCACACCCTCGCCGGGCGGTCCATGCTGGCCCACGCGCTGTACTCGATCGCCGCGGTGGGGCCCACCCATCTGGCGGTGGTGCTGGGCCGCGACCGGGAGCGCATCGCCCCGGTGGTCGCCGAGCTCGCCGACGAGCTGGGCCGACCCATCGACGTCGCCGTCCAGGACCAGCAGCTGGGCACCGGGCACGCCGCCGAGTGCGGACTGTCCGCGCTGCCCGCCGACTTCGACGGCGTGGTCATCGTGACCTCCGGGGACACCCCCCTGCTGGATTCGGCCACCCTGACCGGGCTGCTGAACGCGCACCACACCGCCCCGGCCGCGGTGACCGTGCTGACCACCACCTTGGTCGACCCGACCGGCTACGGCCGCATCCTGCGGACCCAGGACGGCGAGGTGATCGCCATCGTGGAGCAGGCCGACGCCACCCCGCAGCAGCGCCAGATCCGTGAGGTCAACGCCGGGGTGTACGCCTTCGACGTCGCCGCGCTGCGCTGGGCGCTGGGCCGGCTCGGCTCCGACAACGCCCAGCACGAGCGCTACCTGACCGACGTGATCGGCATCGTCCGCGATGCCGGGCAGGTGGTGCACGCCCAGCACGTCGACGACGCCGCCCTGGTCGCCGGGGTCAACAACCGGGTGCAGCTGGCGGCGTTGTCCGCCGAACTCAACCGCCGGATCGTGGCCGGCCACCAGTTGGCCGGGGTCACCGTCGTCGACCCGGCCACCACCTGGATCGACGTCGACGTGCAGATCGGCCGGGACACCGTGATCGCCCCCGGCACCCAGTTGCACGCCGGCACCCGCATCGGCGGGCACTGCCGCATCGGACCGGACACCACCCTGGCCGCGGTCACCGTCGGTGACCGGGCCACCGTGGTGCGCACCCACGCCGAGGCGGCCCGGATCGGCGCGGGTGCCTCCGTCGGGCCCTACGCCTACCTGCGGCCCGGCGCGGTGCTCGGCGAGGACGGCAAGGTAGGCACGTTCGTCGAGGTCAAGAACTCCACCATCGGGGCGGGCACCAAGGTGCCGCACCTGACCTACGTCGGCGACGCCGACATCGGCGAGCAGTCCAACATCGGCGCCTCCAGTGTGTTCGTCAACTACGACGGGCAGACCAAACGGCGCACCACGGTCGGCTCCCACGTGCGGACCGGGTCGGACACCATGTTCATCGCGCCGGTCACCGTCGGCGACGGCGCCTACACCGGCGCGGGCACGGTGCTGCGCGACGACGTGCCGCCGGGCGCGCTGGCGGTCTCCGGCGGCCCACAGCGCAACATCGAGGGCTGGGTGGCCCGCAAGCGTCCGGGCAGCGCAGCGGCCGAGGCCGCCGAGCAGGCGCAGCGGTCGAGATGAGCGGGCGCCGCGGGCCGCGACCCGGCCGCACCGCGTCGGATGCGCTCCGTAGGATGAGCGCGATACCTGTCAGCTCGATCATCAATCCCGGGGGCAGCCCATGAGCTACGACTGGATGGAAAACCGCAAGAACCTGATGTTCTTCTCCGGTCGGGCGCATCCCGAACTGGCCGAGCAGGTGGCCAAGGAGCTCGACATCCACGTCACCGAACAGACCGCCCGCGACTTCGCCAACGGCGAGATCTTCGTGCGGTTCAACGAGTCGGTGCGCGGCTGC
The DNA here is from genome assembly GCF_002102395.1 of Mycolicibacillus trivialis. Classification (GTDB taxonomy): domain Bacteria; phylum Actinomycetota; class Actinomycetes; order Mycobacteriales; family Mycobacteriaceae; genus Mycobacterium; species Mycobacterium triviale. The sequence goes on along the minus strand of NZ_LQPZ01000017.1, from coordinate 129,071 downwards.
GACGCCTTCGTGCTGCAGTCCCACCCGGCGCCGCTGAACACCTGGCTGATGGAACAGCTGATCATGATCGACGCGCTCAAGCGGGGCAGCGCGAAGCGGATCACCGCGATCCTGCCGTTCTACCCGTACGCGCGCCAGGACAAGAAGCACCGCGGCCGGGAGCCGATCTCGGCGCGGCTGGTGGCCGACCTGCTCAAGACCGCCGGCGCCGACCGGATCGTCACCGTGGACCTGCACACCGATCAGATCCAGGGGTTCTTCGACGGCCCGGTGGACCACATGCGCGCTCAGGCGCTGCTGTGCAACTACATCGTCGACAACTACAACGGCCACGACAAAGTGGTGGTCTCCCCCGACTCCGGCCGGGTCCGCATCGCCGAGAAGTGGGCCGACGCGCTCGGCGGCGTCCCGCTCGCGTTCATCCACAAGACCCGTGACCCGCGGGTGCCCAACCAGGTGAAGTCCAACCGGGTGGTGGGCGAGGTCGCGGGCAAGACCTGCATCCTGATCGACGACATGATCGACACCGGCGGCACCATCGCCGCGGCCGTGCAGCTGCTGCGCGACGACGGCGCCGGCGACGTGATCATCGCCGCCACCCACGGGGTGCTCTCCGACCCGGCCTCCGAGCGGCTCGCCGCGTGCGGCGCCCGCGAGGTGATCGTCACCAACACCCTGCCGATCGCCGAGGAGAAACGCTTCCCGCAGCTCACCGTGCTCTCGATCGCACCGCTGCTGGCCAGCACCATCCGGGCGGTGTTCGAGAACGGCTCGGTCACCGGACTGTTCGACGGAGACGCATAGATGACCGACACCACCGACGCCCCCAATTCCCCCGACACGACGATCTACCACAACCCGCGCTGCTCCACCTCGCGCAAGACCCTGGAGATGCTGCGCGAGAACGGGGTGGAGCCCACCGTCGTGGAGTACCTGAAGACCCCGCCGTCACGCGACGAGCTGGCCGGGATGATCCGCGCCGCCGGCATCGAGGTGCGCGACGCGGTGCGCACCCGCGAGGCGCTCTATGGTGAGCTCGACCTGGCCGACGCCGACGACGAGGCCCTGCTCGACGCGATGGCGGCCAACCCGATCCTGATCCAGCGTCCGTTCGTCACGACAGCGAAAGGCACCCGGCTGGCCCGTCCGGTCGACGCGGTCCGCGAGATCCTGTGACCGCGGTGCGGGCCGCCGTGTTCGCGGCGGTGGCGCTGCCTGCGCTGCTGGCCGGATGCTCCTCGCACCCGCCGGACTATCAGTCGATCTGGACCACCACGACGACCACCACCACCGAGTCCGACGACCCGGGCGAGCGGCCGGTCCCGATCGCCGAATACCTGGAGGACCACGGCGTCAAGGGGCAGTTGGTGGACCCGGCCGACCTCACCGACCTGACCGTGTCGATCCCCACTCCGCCGGGCTGGGCGAAGTCGACCAACCGGCACTACTCACCGGAGGCGGTCGTCATCGCCAAGGACGACGATTACCCGGTCGCGATCCTGCTGGTGATGAAGCTCGACGGCGACTTCGACGTCGCCGAGGCCATCCGGCACGGCAACGCCGACGCCCAACTCAACGAGAACTTCACCGAACTGGACGCCTCCACCGCCGACTACCAGGGCTTTCCCTCCTCGTCGATCGAGGGCAGCTACGACTACCTGGCCCGGCGGTTGCACAGCTACAACCGGATCGTGATCGCCACCGGCGCCGCCCCGGTCGCCCAGCGCTACCTGGTGCAGCTGACCGTGACCAGCTTGGCGGAGGAGACCGTGACCCACTCCGACGACGTCGAATCGATCATCGACGGGTTCCGGGTCGCCGTCCCCTGACCGGCCCGGTCGGGCCGGCCCGGCACTACAGTGAGCAGCCATGACCGACTGGACTGCCGCAGACCTACCGTCGTTCGCGGGGCGGACGGTGATCGTCACCGGTGCGAACAGCGGGCTCGGGCTGGTGACCGCCACCGAGTTGGCCCGCCATGACGCCCGGGTGATCATGGCGGTGCGCAACACCGCCAAAGGCGAGGCCGCCGCGGCCGGCATCGCCGGTGACGTCGAGGTGCGCCGGCTCGACCTGGCCGATCTGGCCTCGGTGCGTGACTTCGCCGCCGGGGTCGACCGCGTCGACGTGCTGGTCAACAACGCCGGGGTGATGGCGGTGCCCTTCGCGCTCACCGCCGACGGCTTCGAATGCCAGATCGGCACCAACCACCTGGGCCATTTCGCGCTGACCAACCTGCTGCTGCCCAAGCTGACCGACCGGGTGGTCACGGTGTCGTCGATGATGCACTACCTGGGCTACATCAGCCTGAAAGACCTGAACTGGAAGGCCCGGCCCTACTCGGGATGGCTGGCCTACGGGCAGTCCAAACTGGCGAACCTGCTGTTCACCAGCGCGCTGCAGCGCCGACTCGACGCGGTCGGGTCGCGGCTGACCGCGCTGGCGGCCCACCCCGGCTACTCCGACACCAACCTGCAGGGCCACTCCGGGCGGCGGCTGTCCGACACGATGATGCTCTCGATCGGTAACCGCTTCTTCGCCACCGACGCCGCCTTCGGCGCCCGCCAGACCCTCTACGCCGTCTCCCAGGATCTGGCCGGCGACACCTTCGTCGGGCCGCGGTTCGGCTCCCGCGGGCGCACCCAGCCGGTGGGCCGTAGCCCGCTGGCCCGCCGGCGCGGCACCGCCGAGGCGCTGTGGAATCTCTCCGAGCAGCTCACCGGGGTCGAATTTCCGCTCTGAGGCCGCGATGCGTTAGCCTGACCGGGCGTCACGGCGAGGGTGGCCGGCAGTAGAGCCGATCACCGTTATCGACGGCGACCTCGGCCCGACCGGGCCGTCCTTCGAGGTTGTTGCGCCGTGCCCCCGACCGCACAGGAGCGACACGATGGCCGCATCGACGACCAAGAAATCGACCGACAAGACCAACGAACTGCAGGCGTGGGAGCGCACCGAGACCGGCAAGGGCGCCTCCCGGCGTGCCCGCCGCGCCGGCCGGGTGCCCGCGGTGCTCTACGGCGGCGGCGAGGCGCCGCGGCACCTGGAGCTGCCCGCCCACGAGTTCGCCGCCGTGCTGCGCAACGCCGGCACCAACGCGGTGCTGACCCTCGACCTGGAGGGCACCGAGCAGCTGGCGCTGACCTGGGCGTTGGACGTCCACCCGATCCGCCGCACCATCCAGCACGCCGACCTGCTGGTGGTGCGCCGCGGCGAGAAGGTCGTCGTCGAGGTGCTCGTCGAGATCGAGGGTGAGGCCGCCCCGGCCACCCTGGTCACCCAGGAGACCAGCTACGTCGAGATCGAGGCGGAGGCGTTCTCGATTCCCGAGCGTCTCGTCGTGTCGGTGGAGGGCGTCGAGGCCGGGACCCAGTTCGTCGCCGGCGAGATCCGGCTGCCCGAGGGTGTCACGCTGGTCTCCGACCCGGAGAGCCTGGTGGTCAACGTCGTGACCGCGCCGACGGCCGCCGACCTGGAGGCCGAGGAGGGCGAGGTCGAGGGCGAGGAGCCCGCGGAGGAGACCGAGCCCGCCGGCGAGGCCGCCGACGAGTCCTGACCGGTTGGGTGTCGTGGCCGAGCCGCTGCTGGTGGTCGGTCTGGGGAACCCGGGCCCGAACTACGCCAAGACCCGCCACAACGTCGGGTTCATGGTCCTCGAGCTGCTCGCCGGGCGGATCGGTGCGTCGTTCACGACGCACAAGCGGTCCGGCGCGTCCGCGGCGACCGGCCGGGTGGCCGGCCGCCCGGTGGTGCTGGCGATGCCGCGCTGCTACATGAACGAGTCGGGCCGTCAGGTCGGCCCGTTGGCGAAGTTCTACTCGGTGCCGCCGGAGGACGTGATCGTCGTCCACGACGACCTGGATCTCGATTTCGGCCGGATCCGGCTCAAGGTCGGCGGCGGCGAGGGCGGCCACAACGGACTGCGGTCGATCGCATCAGCGTTGGGCAGCAAGAACTTTCAGCGGGTGCGCATCGGGATCGGCCGTCCGCCGGGCCGGATGGACCCGGCGGCGTTCGTGCTGCAGCCGTTCGCCGCAGCCGAACGGCCCGAGGTGCCGGTGATCTGCGAGCAGGCCGCCGACGCGGCCGAACTGCTCATCGAGTCGGGTCTGGAGTCCGCCCAGAACGTCGTGCACGCCTGGCCGTAGTGCCCAGGCCGTAGTAGCCAGCCGCCGAGCCCCTAACCGCCGAGCGTGCGCCTGTGTTCACGCTCGGCCTCGAACGTGCGCATAGGTTCACGCTCGATGGCCAGCGAGGCGCGGTCGAGGGCGAGCGACACGTTCGCGGGCCAGCGCAGCGGTCGAGGGCGAGCGCAGCGGTCAGGTGACTAGCGTCACCGACGTGGACCGGCGCAGCTTGCCCGACGAGGTCTTGGGGATGGTGCCCGGCCCGAGCACCACGACGTTGCGCGGCCGCACGTCGACCTCGGTGACCACCTCGTGGGCCACCTGATGCTGGATGCGGCGCACCTCCTCGGGGTTCTGGTGGGCGTTGGACTCCACCGCCACCGCGAACGTCTCCCGGGAGTGCCCGGCGTCCAGGCGCACGGCCACTGCGCCGCCGGCGCGCACCCCCTCCACCCGGCAGGCGGCCCGCTCGATGTCGGTCGGGTAGACGTTGCGCCCGGCCATGATGATGACGTCCTTGACCCGGCCGCAGACCACGATGTGGCCGTTCTCCATCAGATAGCCCAGATCGCCGGTGTCGTACCAGCCGTGCTCGTCCTGCGCGGGCATGAACCCGGCCATCGTGATGTAGCCGGGGGTGACCGGCTCACCGCGCAGCTGGATGACCCCGACACCGCGCGGCGGCATCACGCTGCCGTCCTCGTCGACGATGCGGGCCTCCAGCCCTTCCAGCAGCGGGCCCAGTGAGGCCAGCCGGCGGGTGTGGCCCTTGGTGGCCGGGACCGCCTGGCGCAGCGCGGCCAGCAGGTCCGCGTCGACCTCGTCGACGACCAGCCCGTCGCCGAGTTCGGAGAACGACACCGCCAGGGTGGTCTCCGCCATGCCGTAGGCCGGCATGATCGCCTCCGGGCGCAGCCCGAACGGCTTGCCCGCGTCGATCAGGTCCTCCACGTCGGCGGGGTCGACCGGCTCGGCGCCCGACAGGGCGAAGCGCAGCGAGGACAGGTCGAACTGGCCGGGGGTGGCCTGTTTGCGCAGCCGCTTGGCGAACAGCGCGTAGGCGAAGTTGGGGGCGGCGGTCATCGTGCCCTTGTACTTGTCGATGAGCTTGGCCCACAGCAGGGTGTCGCGCAGGAAGTCCATCGGGGTGACCTTGACCAGCTCCACGCCGAAGTACATCGGCACGGTGAGGAAGCCGATCATGCCCATGTCGTGGAAGCAGGGCAGCCAGCTGAGCATGACGTCGTTGCCGCTGGGGTCCATCTTGGCGCCGATGAACATCGCCTCGGCGTTGGAGCGGATGTTGCGGTGGGTGATCTGGACGGCCTTGGGCGATCCGGTGGACCCGGAGGTCAGCTGCATCAGCGCCAGGTCGTCCTCGCCGGTCTCCACCGGGTCGATCGGGTCGGCGGCGAGCAGATCGGTCGCCGTGATGACGGTCAGGCCCTTCTCCTGCAGCACCGGCATAGCGGCCATGAACGGGTCGGAGATCACCACCACCTTCGCCTCGATCATGTCGACCACGGTCAGGGTGTCCTGCGCCCAGGCCGCGATGTCGGTGCGCGGGGTGGGCTGGTGCAGCATGGTCAGGGCGGCGCCGCGCATCCACAGGCCCTGCGCGATCGGGGCGATCTCCACCGGCGCGCCGGCCAGCACGCCGACGGTGTCACCGGGGCCGACGCCGGCCGCGGCCAGCCCGCCCGCGACCCGGCGGGAGCGCTCGTGCACCTCCGCCCAGGTGTGCCGGACCGGGGCGTCGGGCTCCCCGGTCACCATCCCCTTGCTGCTCTCGCGGGCATTGCGGAACATTGTGTCGGTAAACCTGCTCACGACAACCTCCTGGCCGGCCCCCGGCTTCTCATGCTCCACGCTTTCGGCCGCGCTCGGGAGCAGCACACGTCAACGATTGGGGAGCGGTTGAGTCTCGCTTCGGTGAAAGATCGGTCACCCGGGCACGACCGTTCTCCCGCCGGCGCGACGGTCGGGTCGATCAGGCGCTGATCGTCATTCCTCACCGCACGATATCTTAAACTCCTCTTAAGTAACTAACAAACCCGCCGCACGATATTGAGGTCCGTGTCACACCGCGGGCGGCGGCGGGGGCACCACCCGGGCGCCCTGAACCGGGCCGTTGACCACCCGCAGGGTGCGGCATACCCCGGCGCCGGAGAGTTCGGCGCCGACGTCGACGGCCGCGGCCGCCGACGCGCAGAGGAACGCGCAGGTCGGTCCGGAACCGGAGACGATCCCGGCCAGCGCGCCCGCCTCGGTCCCCGCCCGCAGGGTGCGCCGCAGGGTCGGGTCCAGGCTGATCGCGGCCTGCTGCAGGTCGCTGCCCAGCAGCGGCGCCAGCTGCCGCGGGTCACCGGCCGTCAGCGCCGCCAGCAACGGTTCCGGGTCGTCGGGCGCGGAGCCGGCGCCCGCGGTGGCGCGCAACCGGTCCAGCTCGGCGAAGACCGTCGGTGTCGACAGCCCGCCCGCGGCGAACGCCAGCACCCAGTGGAAGGTGTTGCGGGCCAGCACGGTGGCCAGGTGCTCGCCGCGCCCGGTGCCCAGCGCGGTGCCGCCGTGCAGCGCGAACGGCACGTCGCTGCCGAGTTGCGCGGCGAGGGTGTGCAGGTCGGCGCGCGGCACCCCCAGCTGCCACAGCTCGTTGATCGCGACCAGCACCCCGGCCGCGTCGGCGCTGCCGCCGGCCAGCCCGCCGGCCACCGGGATCGACTTGTCGATGCGGATCGCCACGTCCGGGCTGCGGCCGACGTGCTCGGCCATCACCTCGGCGGCCCGCCAGGCCAGGTTCTCCCGACCGGTGGGCAACTCGCCGGCGCCCTCCCCGGTGAACTCCAGCGACATCACGTCGGCGTCGCGCACGGTGACGTCGTCGAAGAGCGAGACCGCGTGGAACACCGTGGTCAGTTCGTGGAAGCCGTCGTCGCGCAACGCGCCGACCGCCAGGTGGAGGTTGACCTTGCCGGGCACCCGCACCGTCACCGAACCCGTGGGCACCCATTCGGTGGCCGCGCTGCCGTCTGACACGGGCAACAGGCTACCCAGCGCGGCCGGTCAGCTCGCCGAGGCTTGCCGCGGGCCCGAGCGCTGCAGCAGCCGGACGAAGTCGGCGATGGACAGGGTCTCCCCGCGGCGGGCCGGGTCGATGCTGGCGGCCAACAGCCGGCGCGCCGACTCGTTGCCCGAGCCCGCCCAGTCGGCGAAGGCGTTGCGCAGGGTCTTGCGCCGCTGCCCGAACGCGATGTCGATGAGCTCGAACAGTTCGGTGCGGAACCCCGCATCGGTGGGCCACGGCGCGGTGTCGTGGCAGTCGATGCGCACCAGCCCGGAGAACACCCGCGGCACCGGCCAGAACACCGTCGGCGGCACCGTGCCGCAGCGGCGGACCTCACCGAAGTAGCGCATCTTCACGCTCGGCACCCCATAGTGCTTGCCGCCCGGTTCGGCGGCCAGCCGCTCGGCCACCTCGAGTTGCACCATCACGGTCACGGTCCGGATCGACGGGAAGGTGACCAGCAGGTGCAGCAGCGCGGGCACCGCGATGTTGTACGGCAGGTTGGCGACGACCGCGGTGGGCTCGCCGCTGACCGCGTCCGGGCCGACGGTGAGCACGTCGTGGTGCACGACGGTCAGCCGGCGGGCCTCGCTGCGGGAGTGTTCGGCGATGGTCTGCGGCAGCCGCTCGGCGAGCACCGGGTCGACCTCGATCGCGCTGACCCGCGCACCGCGGTCCAGCAGCGCCAGCGTCAGCGACCCCAGGCCCGGGCCGACCTCCAGCACATGGTCGGTGCGGCCCACCCCGGACAGCGACGCGATCTTGCGGACCGTGTTGGCGTCATGGACGAAGTTCTGTCCCAGCGACTTGCGGGGGTGCAGGTCCAACTCGGTGGCCAGCTCCCGAATCTCGGTCCTGCCGAGAAACCGGACGGTCAACGGCGGGCGCTGCACACCGGCCAGGCACCCCAGCCCTGACGGGCCTGGGTGACCTCGGCGATGGCGATCTGCTCCTCGCGGGTGGCCAGGTCGGCGCGCGGGGCGTACTTCAGGCCGCCGTTGGCGATCCAGGTGCCGTAGTCGAACTGCACGCCGCCGTAGTAGCCGTTGCCGGTGTTGATCGACCAGTTTCCGCCGGCCTCGCAGGCCGCGATGCGATCCCACGCACTGCCGAACTTCGACGGCGGGACCTCGGTGCCCGGCCTGGTGCCGATCCGGACCACGGAGTCGCGGGCCGGGGTCACCACGGTGTTGGCGACCGGCAGCCGCCCGGTCTCCACGCCGTTGACGGTGGCGACCGCGAAGGTGACGTCCTGCACACCCTCGGCGCCCGGGTCCTCGACGATCTCGCGGCTGACGTTGAGCTCGGGGTCCTCGATGCGCTGCGGGGTCGGCGGCAGCGCCACCCGCTCGCTGAGCTTGGTGACGCGGATGCGGGTCACCTGCACGTGCATGCCATCGACGATCGGGGTGGCGGCGGGCGGCACCACGGTGTCGCGCTGCTCCAGCGGGACACCGGCGGCCTCCAACAGCGCGCCGACGTTGGCCGCGGCCAGGTGCAGGTCGCGGAGCTGACCGCCGTCGTCGAGCACCACGGTCTTGGGGCTGACCACCGGCAGCGCCATGCCGGTGATCGGCACCCGGCTGCTGCGCGAGGCGGCCACCGGGGCGGCGTCGGTCAGGGCCAGCTGGTCGAGCGCTTCGTCGACGGTCGCGGCGGTGGTCCACACCTGCTTGGGGTGCTGGCCGTCCAGCGAGATCTCCACCGGCCGGCTGCGGCGCAGCACGATGGTGTCGTCATTGCCGACGTGGCTGTCGGCGGCCGGGTAGACCTCGTCGCGGTCGCCGATCTCGTAGCCGTTCTCGGTGACGATGTCGGTGACCCGGGACTTCATCGTGGACACCGCGATCGGGGTGCCGTCGACGTTGAGGGTCACGGTCTTCTGGGCGGCGACCGCGTAGCCGCCGGCGAAGGTGAGGGCCAGCAGCAGCCCCGCGACCGCGAGGCGCAGCAGTGGCGACGGCGACTGATGCAGCTTGGTGAGTACGTTCAACGTGCTACTTTCCCGGCCTCGGCGGTGTCCCGGTGGTTCGGACGCCGCACATGAAAAGCGCCCGGCTAGCGGGCACGAGGTAACAAGACGGTAACGAATTGATCGCCGTCCGGGCAACTCCACGGTGGTAGGTCACAGCAAGTCCGGTACCGGCAAGCCGTACACCCGCCGCGCGGTGTCGCTGGTGGCGAGGGCCAATTCGTCGGCCGGCCGATCCAGCAGATCGGCCAACGCTCTGACAGTGTAGGGCAGGCAGTACGGCTCGTTGGGGGCTCCGCGGAACGGGTGCGGGGTCAAATACGGGGCGTCGGTCTCCACCAGCAGCTGCTCGTGCGGGATCAGCGGAACGGCTTCATGCAGGTCACGGGCGTTGCGGAAGCTCACCGTCCCGGACAGGCTCAACACCCAGCCGGCCTCGACGCAACTGTGAGCCATCGCACGCCCAGACGAGAAGCAATGGAAGATCACCGTCTCCGGGGCGCCTTCGGCGCGCAGCACGTCGAGCACCTGGGCGTCGGCGTCGCGGTTGTGGATCATCAGCGGCTTGCCGGTGCGCTTGGCCAGGTCGATGTGCCAGGCGAAGGCGTCGCGCTGCACCGCGGGCGCCGCGCAGCCGGCCAGCCGGTCCGGCCAGTACAGGTCCAGCCCGGTCTCCCCGATCGCCACCACCCGCGGATGCGCCGCGAGCCGCTCCAGCTCGGCGCGGGCCGTCTCGGTCAGCGCGTCGGCCCGGGTGGGGTGCAGCGCCACCGCCGCGAAGACCCGGTCGTCCCACTCGGCGGCCCGGGTCACCCACGCCGCCGAGTCCAGGTCGTCGGCGATGGTGACCACGGCCCGCACCCCGACCGCGGCGGCCCGGTCGACGATCGCCCGCACCCCGGCCGCGTCGGTCGCGCCGCAGGCGTCCAGGTGGGTGTGGGCGTCGACCAGCGGGGCCAGCGGCGGCGGGGCCGGCGGCGCCTCCCGGTCGGCTCGGCGTCGGGAACTCACCCCGCACACCATAAGGTGGACCCCGATGTCGACCACCGAGCCCTACTACATCACCACCGCGATCACCTACCCCAACGGTGATCCGCACGTCGGGCACGCCTACGAATACATCGCCACCGACGCGCTGGCGCGGTTCAAGCGGCTCGACGGCTACGACGTGCGGTTTCTGACCGGCACCGACGAGCACGGGCTGAAGATGGTGGAGACCGCCGCCGCGGAGGGCATCCCGACCGCGGAGCTGGCGCGCCGGAACTCCGACGTGTTCCAGCGGCTGCAGGAGCGGCTCGACATCTCCTTCGACCGGTTCATCCGCACCACCGACGCCGATCATCACGCCGCGTCGCAGGCGATCTGGCAGCGGATGGTCGAGGCCGGCGACATCTACCTGGACACCTACTCGGGCTGGTACTCGGTGCGCGACGAGCGGTTCTTCACCGAGGCCGAGACCCGCCCGTCGGACGCCGACCCGGCGGTGCGGGTGGCCATCGAGACCGGGGCGCCGGTGACCTGGACCGAGGAGCAGACCTACTTCTTCCGGCTCTCCGCCTACACCGAGCCGCTGCTGGAGCACTACCGCGCCCACCCGGAGTTCATCGGCCCGGAGGTGCGGCGCAACGAGGTGGTCAGTTTCGTCTCCGGCGGGCTGCGCGACCTGTCGATCTCGCGGACCTCGTTCGACTGGGGGGTGCCGGTCCCCGACGACCCCGACCACGTCATGTACGTCTGGGTGGACGCGCTGACCAACTACCTGACCGGGGTCGGCTACCCGGACACCGACGCCGAGCTGTACCGCCGCTACTGGCCGGCCGACCTGCACATGATCGGCAAGGACATCATCCGGTTCCACACCGTGTACTGGCCGGCGTTCCTGCTGTCGGCCGGGCTGCCGCTGCCGCGGCGGGTGTTCGCCCACGGGTTCCTGCTCAACAGCGGGGAGAAGATGAGCAAGTCGGTGGGCAACGTCATCGACCCGGTCACCCTCATCGACCGATTCGGGGTCGACCAGGTGCGCTACTTCCTGCTGCGCGAGGTGCCGTTCGGCCAGGACGGCAGCTACAGCGACGAGGCGATCATCACCCGGATCAACACCGATCTGGCCAACGAGTTGGGCAACCTGGCGCAGCGCTCGCTGTCGATGGTGGCCAAGAACCTCGGCGGTGTGGTCCCCGAGCCGGGCGCCTTCACCGCCGACGACGAGGCGCTGCTGGCCACCGCAGGCGGCCTGCTCGAGCAGGTCCGGGCTCATTTCGACGCCCAGGCCATGCACCTGGGGTTGGAGGCGATCTGGCGGATGCTGGGCGCGGCCAACAAGTACTTCTCCGCCCAGCAGCCCTGGGTGCTGGCCAAAAGCGAGGCCGCCGCCGACCGGGACCGGTTCGCGACGGTGCTCTACACCACCATGGAGGTGGTGCGGGTCGCCGCGCTGCTGGTGCAGCCGGTGATGCCGGCGTCCGCGGGCCGGCTGCTCGGGTTGCTCGGCCAGGACGAGGACCGTCGCGACTTCGCCGCCATCGGCGGGCGGCTCGAGCCGGGCCGGTCGCTGCCCACCCCCGCCGGGGTGTTCCCGCGCCACCAGGACTGACCGCCCCGCGACGGCGGGTCCGCGCCGCGCCGGTGTGCCCCCGCCCCGCCGCGCCGTAGTATGACGTCCATCACACCCGATGGCACCGGCGCACGTTCGCGGATCGGACAGGAGCGGCACCCATGGCTACCCCACACACGGCTATCCCGGGAACGGCGCGCGGAACCGGCGCCACCGCCACCGCGGATTTCGACGTCGTGATCGTCGGCGCCGGAATCTCCGGCATCGACGCCGCCTACCACCTCAAGACCGGGCGCCCGGACACCACGTTCACCGTGCTGGAAGGCCGGGATTCGATCGGCGGGACGTGGAGCTTCCACCGCTACCCGGGCCTGCGCTCGGACTCCGATGTGCCGACCTTCGGCTACCGGTTCAAGCCGTGGACCCGACCGACCACGATCTCGCAGGCCGACCACATCCTGGAATACCTGGAGCAGGCGGTGGAAGAGAACGGGCTGGCCGACCACATCCGGTTCGGCTATCGGGTGCTCAGCGCCGACTTCTCCCGGCCGCGGCAACGCTGGACGATCCTCGCCGAACACACCGGCAGCGGCGAGACGATCCGGTTCAGCGCCCGGTTTTTGTTCCTCGGCTGCGGTTACTACGACTACGCCACCCCCCACCGGCCGGCGTTCGCCGGCGAGGAGGACTTCCCCGGCCCGATCGTGCACCCGCAACTGTGGCCGACCGATCTCGACTACGCCGGCAAACGGGTGGTCGTGATCGGCAGCGGCGCCACCGCGGCCACCCTGGTCCCGGCGATGGCCGACGAGGCCGCCCACATCACGATGCTGCAGCGCTCACCGGGCTACTACTTCACCCGGCCCAGGGTGGACCGGATCGGCAAGACGCTGACCCGGCTGCTCGGCCGCGATCGGGCCTATCCGCTCATCCGCGCCAAGAACCTCGCCTTCCTGCGGCTCACCTACGCGCTGTGCCAACGCTTCCCGAAGGCGATGGCGAGGTTCCTGATCACCTTGGTCCGGCTGCAACTGCCGAGGGACTTCGACGTCGACACCCACTTCACCCCCCGCTACGACCCGTGGACCGAGCGGCTGTGCCTGATCCCGGGCCGGTCGTTCTTCCTCGGCGGTGACTTCTTCCGGGCGGTCAAGGCGGGGCGGGCGTCGGTGGTCACCGACCACATCGAGCGATTCACCCGGTCGGGGATCCTGCTGAAGTCGGGCCGGGAGTTGCCCGCGGACATCATCGTCACCGCGACCGGCATCACCATGACACCGCTGGGCAAGATCGCGCTCAGCGTCGACGGCCGCCCGGTCGACCTGCCCGCCACCCAGGTCTACAAGACCACGATGCTCGCCGGGGTCCCGAACCTGGTGTTCGCCTTCGGGTACGCGCAGTTGTCCTGGACGCTGCGGGTGGACCTGATCTGCCGGCACTTCATCCGCCTGCTGGACCACCTGGACGCCCACGGCCACGGAATGGTGGAACCGGTCTTCGACGGCCGCCCGATGGAGCGCACCCCGCTGATCGATCTGCAGTCGAACTACGCCAAGCGCGGCGCCCGGGTCTTCCCCTACGGCGGGACCTCGGCCGCCGGGGTCTGGTCGGCCGAGCCCGACTACCGGGCGGACACCCGCCGGCTCTGCGTCGACCCGGTCGACGACGAGGCGTTGCTGTTCACCGCGGCCACCGCCGCCGTCCGCGCGTCCTGACCGACCACCCGACCCCAACCCCGTAGGAGGGCCACGATGAAAACCACCGCCGCAGTGATCCACGCGCCCGGCGAGTCCTTCGAACTCATGGAGTTGGAGCTCGACGGGCCCGGCGAGGGTGAGGTGCTGATCAAGTTCACCGCGGCCGGGCTGTGCCATTCCGACCTGCACCTGACCAGCCCCAACCTTCCGGTGCGGTACCCGATCGTGGGCGGCCACGAAGGCGCCGGCGTGATCGAGGACGTCGGCCCCGGGGTCACCAAGGTCAAACCCGGCGACCACGTGGTGTGCTGTTTCATCCCCAGCTGCGGGACCTGCCGGTACTGCTCGAACGGCAAGCAGGGCCTGTGCGACCTGGGTGCGACGATCCTCGAGGGGTGCATGCCCGACGGCGGGTTCCGGCGGCACGCCGGGGGCACCGATTTCGGGGCGATCTGCATGCTGGGCACGTTCGCCGAACGCGGGACGGTCTCCCAGCACTCGGTGGTCAAGGTCGACGACTGGCTGCCGCTGGAGACCGCGGTGCTCGCCGGCTGCGGCGTGCCCACCGGTTGGGCGTCGGCGAACTACGCCGGCGGGGTGCGCGCCGGCGACACGGTGGTGGTCTACGGCATCGGCGGGGTGGGGATCAACGCCGTGCAGGGCGCCGCGCACGCCGGCGCCAAGTACGTGGTGGCCGTCGACCCGGTCGCGTTCAAACGCGACGCGGCGATGAAACTCGGCGCCACCCACGCGTTCGCCACCGCCGAGGAGGCGCTGGCCGCCATCACCGACCTCACCTGGGGCCAACTGGCCGACCAGGCCCTGGTCACCGTCGGCGAGGTGCACGAGGACGTGGTCTCGGCGGCGTTCGCTGCGATCGGCAAGGGCGGCACCGTGGTCGTCGTCGGGTTGACCGGCGATTTCACCGAGCACGCGGTGCACGTCTCGGCCGACGAGATGGTGCTGTTCGGCAAGACGATCAAGGGCACCCTGTTCGGCTCGGCCAACCCCCAGTACGACATCGTCCGCCTGCTGCGGCTCTATGACGCCGGCCAGCTCAAGCTCGACGAACTGATCACCGAGCGCTACCCGCTCGAGCGGATCAACGACGGGTATCAGGATCTGCGCGACGGCAAGAACATCCGCGGCGTCATCACCTTCGACTGACCGTCGCGGCGCCGCGCCTTTTTGCGTCTGCCCGCCGAACCCAGCAAGCTAGGCGGGTGCGCACCCAACCGCTCGGCGACCTCGGCGAACCCGCCGGGGTGCTGCGTGCGCTGGCGGCCGCCACCGCCCGGATCGGGCTGCCCGCACCCGCGGCGCTGACCGGGGAATGGTTCGGCGCCCGCGCGGTGATCGCACCCAGCGTCGCGGTGCGCCCGGTCGACCCGGCGGCCGTGTTCCCCGGGCCGGCCGGCGGGCCCGGCGAGGCGGTCGGCGGCGGCTGGATCGGCTACCTGTCCTATCCCGACCTGGGTTCCGAGCGCCGGCCGCGGCGGCTGCCGGAAGCCGCAGGCGGCTGGACCGACTGCGTGCTGCGGCGCGACCGCGACGGGCACTGGTGGTTCGAGAACCTCTCCGGCGCCCCGATGCCCGGGTGGCTGGCCGACGCGCTGACCCGACCGGTGCCGCCGCGGCCGTGCCACATCGCCTGGGCCGGCGCCGACCGCGCCGCCCACCACGGCGGCGTCGCGGCCTGCCTGGCGGCGATCTCCGCCGGCGAGGTGTACCAGTCCTGCGTGTGCACCCAGCTCACCGGCACCGTCACCGGCGACCCGCTGGACTTCTTCGCCGACGCCGTCGCCCGCAGCGAACCCGCCCGCGCCGCGTATCTCAGCGGCCCGTGGGGCGCGGTGGCGTCGCTGTCCCCGGAGCTGTTCCTGCGCAGGCGCGGCGAGGAGGTGACCTCCAGCCCGATCAAGGGCACCCTGCCGCTGCAGCGCGACCCGGCGGAGCTGACCGCCTCGGCCAAGGACGTCGCGGAGAACATCATGATCGTCGACCTGGTCCGCAACGACCTGGGACGGCTGGCCCGCACCGGCACGGTCACCGTGCCCGAACTGCTGGCGGTGCACGCCGCGCCCGGGGTGTGGCATCTGGTGTCGACGGTGAGCGCCCGGGTGCCCACCGAGACCCCGATGGCCGCCCTGCTCGACGCGACCTTCCCGCCGGCTTCGGTCACCGGAACCCCGAAACTCCGTGCCCGCCGGCTGCTTTCCCACTGGGAGCCGCACACCCGCGGCGTGTACTGCGGCACCGTCGGGTTCGCCTCGCCGCTGGCCGGTTGCGAACTCAACGTCGCCATCCGCACCGTCGAGTTCGATCGCGCGGGCACCGCGGTGCTCGGTGTCGGAGGCGGGATCACCGCCGACTCCAACCCGGAAGCCGAGTGGCAGGAATGCCTGCACAAGGCCGCACCGGTGATCGGCGTCGACACCGCGATGCCCGCGGTCGGCTGATCGACCGCCTGACGTGAGGCACCTCACTGTCACGTTCGGCGGCCCGTCGGTGTCTTGAGGGCAGAAGCCCGAACCGACAGAGGAGATTCCCATGAGCCGCACCCACGTCGTCGTCATCGGCGGAGGTTATGCCGGCACGCTGGCCGCCAACCGACTGGGCGTCCGGCCCGACATCGACGTCACGCTGATCAACCCGCGCCCGGTGTTCGTCGAACGGATCCGGTTGCACCAGCACGTCGCCGGCACCGGCGCGGCGACCGCCGACTACGCCGAGTTGCTCGGTGCGCACGTCACCGTGGTCGTCGACACCGCCGAGGCCATCGACGCCGCCGGCCGCCGGGTGACGCTGGCCTCCGGCGCCACGGTCGGCTACGACTATCTGATCTACACCGCGGGAAGTACCGGTCCGATGCCGCCGCAGGTGCCCGGCACCGCCGAATTCGCCTACTCCCTCGACGAATTCGAGCAGGCGGAGCGGCTGCGGCACCGGTTGCGCGCCCTGCCCGACGGGGCGACGGTGACCGTGGTGGGCGGCGGGCTGACCGGGATCGAAGCGGCCACCGAACTGGCCGAGACCGGCCACCGGGTGCGGCTGCTCGGCGGCGGGCGGATCGGCCCGTCGCTCAGCGAACCGGGCCGCCGCTCGGTGACCAAGGCACTCCACCGGCTCGGGGTCAGCGTGCTGGACACCGCCGTGGTCGCGCAGGTGCGCCCCGACGCGGTGGTGCTGGCCGACCGCATCGTGCTGACCAGCGCGGTGACGGTGTGGACCGCCGGGTTCGGTGTCGCCGGGCTGGCCGCCGCCAGCGGGCTGCCCACCGACCCGCTCGGCCGGCTGCGCACCGACGAGACGCTCACCTGCATCGCCGACCCGCGGATCGTGGCCGCCGGCGACGCCGCCGCCCCGTCGGGAGCGCCGCTGCGGATGAGCTGTCAGGCCGCCCTGCCGATGGGCGCCCAAGCCGCCGAGACCGTGCTCGCGCGGATCGGCGGGACACCGCCGGCCGCCCTCGATCAGGCGTTCGTCGGCCAGTGCATCAGCCTGGGTCGCAAGCGCGGCACCATCCAGCTCTCCCGCTTCGATGACACCCCGACCGCGATGTTTCTCGGCGGCCGGCTGGCCGCGGCGGTCAAGGAGACGATCTGCAAGACCACCGTGCGGGCGATTCGCCGCGAAGCGGCCAAGCCCGGCACCTACCGTTGGCTCAGGGGCGGCGACCGCCGGCTCGCCGACCCCGCGCCGCAGCAGGGAGTCCACGCGTGAGAGCCACCGACGAGCACACCGACCGTTTCACCGCGCTGCGCCCGCTGCTGTTCACCGTCGCCTACCAGATCCTGGGTTCGGCCACCGAGGCCGATGACGTGCTGCAGGACAGCTACCTGCGCTGGGTCGCGGTGGCGCTGGCCGAGGTGCGCGACACCAAGGCGTACCTGACCCGGCTGGTGACCCGCCAGGCGCTCAACGCGCTGCGGGCCGGGCGCCGCCGCCGGGAGGACTACGTCGGGCCGTGGCTGCCCGAGCCGCTGCTGCTCGACGACCAGGACCCCTCCGACGACGTGGTGCTGGCCGAATCGGTCTCGATGGCGATGCTGGTGGTGCTGGAGACCCTCGGGCCCGACGAGCGCGCCGTGTTCGTGCTGCGGGAGGTGTTCGGCTTCGGCTACGACGAGATCGCCGCCGTCGTCGGCAAATCCGTGCCTGCGACGCGCCAGGTCGCACACCGCGCCAAGGAGCACGTCTCGGCGCGGCGGCCGCGGTTCACCCCGGTCGACCCGGCGGAGACCGAGCGGCTGACCGCGGAGTTCATGACGGCGGCGGCCGGTGGGGACCTGACCACGGTGCTGTCGATGCTGGCGCCCGGGGTGGCCTACACCGCCGACGGCGGTGGCAAGGCCAGCGCGGCCCGCAGGCCGGTGGTCGGCGCCGACAAGGTAGCCAGGGCCGTCATCGGGCTGCTGCGCCAGGGCATGCGGTTGCCCGACGTGCGAGTGGAGATGGTGGTGTGCAATGCGGCGCCGGCGATGCTGTTCTCCAGCGCCGGCCGGCTCGAGGGGGCGTTCACCGTCGAGATCACCGATGGGCTGATCACCAACTTCTACGCGATGCGCAATCCCGACAAGCTTGCCGCGCTGGCCACCGCGCGCCGGATCAGCCGTTAGCGCGGGCGCGCAGCACCGCGTCGTAGAGTTCCCGGCGCGACACCGCCCCCGGGTGCTCGCCGGCCACCCGCGCGCAGGCGTCCTTGAGTCCGTCCCCGCCGCGGGTCAGCTCCTCGACCTCGGCGACCAGGTCGGTGAGGTCGGCGCTCGCGGTGGCACCGTCGAGTACGACGGTGATCTCGCCGAGCACCCCGTCGGCGGCCCAGGCGGCCAGCTCGGCGACGCTGCCGCGCACCACCTCCTCGTGCACCTTGGTCAGTTCGCGGCAGACCACCGCGGCGCGGGCACCGAAGAGTGCCGCGGCGTCGGCCAGGCAGGCCGCCAGCCGCCGCGGCGACTCGAAGAACACCACGGTGCGCGGCTCGGTCGCGAGCGTGGCGAGCCAGGCGCGGCGGGCCGCCGGTTTGCGTGGCGCGAAGCCCTCGAAGCAGAACCGTGCGGCGGGCAGACCGGAGACCGCCAGCGCGGTGGTGACCGCGGACGGCCCGGGCAGGCAGCTGACGTCGATCCCGGCGTCGACGCAGGCGCGCACCAGGCGGTAGCCGGGGTCGGAGATCAGCGGCATGCCGGCGTCGCTGACCACCAGCACGGTGGCGCCTGCGGCCATCTCGGCGACCAGCGCGGGCACCCGGGCGGCCTCGTTGGCGTCGAACAGGCTGACCAGCCGGCCGGTGATGGTGATGTCGAGGGCTTTGGCCAGGGTGCCGACCCGGCGGGTGTCCTCCGCGGCGACCACCTCGGTGGCGCCGAGCGCGGCGACCAGCCGCGCCGAGGCGTCGGCGGGTTGCCCGAGCGGCGTGGCCGCTAGCAACAGTCGCCCAGCGGTCATGGCCGACAGCCTACGATCGACGATGATGACCGCCCCGCCCGACACCGGCCAGCATGCCGCTTCCGCCGCGCCGGCGGTCCCGGTGATCAGCCCCGCGCCGCTGCTGCCGCCGGCCGATTTCGGCCCGCTCGACCGGGCCGGCGGCTGGCTGATGACCGCGGTGGTGACCGCGCTGGCCGCGCTGACCCGGTTCCTCAACCTGGGGTCGCCGACCGACGCGGGCACCCCGATCTTCGACGAGAAGCACTACGCGCCGCAGGCGTGGCAGATGCTGGGCAACCACGGGGTGGAGGACAACCCCGGCTACGGGCTGGTGGTGCACCCGCCGGTCGGCAAACAGCTGATCGCGCTCGGCGAGGCGCTGTTCGGCTACACCGGGCTGGGGTGGCGGTTCACCGGGGCGCTGCTCGGGGTGGTGATGGTGGCGATCGTGGCGCGCACCGTCCGCCGGATCAGCCGGTCCACGCTGGTCGGTGGGATCGCCGGGCTGCTGCTCATCGGGGACAGCGTGAGTTTTGTGGGGGCGCGTACCGCGCTGCTCGACGGGTTCCTGACCTTCTTCGTGGTGGCGGCGTTCGCGGCGATCATCGTCGACCGCGACCAGATGCGCGAGCGCATGCACGTCGCCTTCGTCGAGGGCCGGATCGCCGAAACCCGGTGGGGCCCGCGGCTGGGCGTGCGGTGGTGGCGGTTCGGGGCCGGGGTGCTGCTCGGGCTGGCCTGCGCGACCAAATGGTCGGGGCTGTACTTCGTGGTGTGCTTCGCGGTGCTGTCGCTGGGGTTCGACGTGGCCGCGCGCCGCGCCTACCGGGTGCCGCGGCCGTGGCTGGGGGTGCTGCGCCGCGATCTGGGCCCGACCGGCTACGCGCTGGGGCTCATCCCGATCGCGGTGTACCTGGCGTCCTACGCGCCGTGGTTCGCCTCCGAGACCGCGATCAGCCGCCACGAGGAGGGCCGCGGCATCGGGTTGAGCGGCGGCTTCGGGGTGGTTCCGGATGCGCTGCGGTCGCTGTGGCACTACACGTTCAAGGCCTACAAGTTCCACTCCGGCCTGACCAACGCGGCGGGCAATCACCACCCGTGGGAGTCCAAGCCGTGGGCCTGGCCGATGTCGTTGCGGCCGGTGCTCTACGCCATTGACCAGAACGACGTGCCGGGCTGCGGCGCCCAGTCGTGTGTCAAGGCGGTGCTGCTGGTCGGCACCCCGGCGATGTGGTGGCTGTCGGTGCCGGTGCTGCTCTACGCGACGTGGCGGATGCTGGTGCGCCGCGACTGGCGTTACGCCGCGGTGCTGGTGGGCTACTGCGCCGGCTGGCTGCCGTGGTTCGTCGACATCGACCGGCAGATGTACTTCTTCTACGCGGTGGTCATGGCGCCGTTCCTGGTGATGACGATCGCGCTCATCTGCGGCGACATCCTGTACCGGCCGCGGCGCAGCCGGGAGCGCCACACCCTCGGGATGCTGGTGGTGTCCTGTTACGTCGCGGTGGTGTTGACCAACTTCGCGTGGCTGTTCCCGGTCCTGACCGGGACGCCGATCTCGCAGACCACCTGGAACATGGAGATCTGGCTGCCCAGTTGGCGCTGACGGCTCACAGCGGGTCGCGGACGATCGGCGAGCACATGCAGCGCGGGCCGCCGCGTCCGGTGCCCAGCTCGGCGGCGGCGATGGGTAGCACCTCGATCCCCGAATCCTGTAGGCGGGCATTGGTTTCGGTGTTGCGCTCGTAGGCGACGACGACGCCCGGGGCCAGCGCCAGGGTGTTGTTGCCGTCGTCCCACTGCTCGCGTTCAGCGGTGACCGGGTCCAGGCCGGTGTCGATGACGCGCAGCCGGTCGATGCCCATCGCGGCGGCAGCGGCCTCGACGAACGGCACCGCGTCGTCGATGCGGACCCCGGCCGCGGAGCGTCGGATCGGGTAGGCGGACAAGGTGTCCGCGATGTTCGGGTACATCACGACCGCGTCGCGGTCGACCATGGTGCACACGGTGTCCAGGTGCATCTGGGCACGCCGCTGCGCGATCGGCACGGCCAGCACCGTCTCGGCGAGGCCGTCGTCGAGCAGGCTACGGGCCAGCGCCTCCGCGCCGGCCGGGGTGGTGCGCTCCCCCACCCCGATCGCCACCACCGTCGGCGCCAGAAGCAGCACGTCGCCGCCCTCGACCGGCGCCGAGCGCGACTGGTAGGCCCGGCGCACCCGGGTGAACCGCGGGTGGTGGGTGTAGATCAGGTCGGTCAGCGCGGCCTCCCGGGCCCGGGCGGGCAACGCCAGCGACGGGATGACCACCCGCGGGCCGATCCAGATCGAGGAGTCGCGGGTGAAGACCAGGTTGGGCAGCGGCGCGATCGCGAAGTCGCCGCCGTGGTGCATCCGCCGCACCAGCGAAGTGTCGGTGCCCGACGGCAGTTCGGTGAACGTCATCCCGGCCATCAGGATCCGGGCCAGTTCGGCCGGGGGCAGGCCGCGCAGGTGGGCGGTGAGTTCGTCGGCCAGCGGGCGGCCCAGCCGGCGCGGGTCGACGGCGGCGGCCACGCCCTGTACCCGGGCGGCGCCGCTGGCCAGCGCTTCGGTGAGCAGATCGGCCAGCAGCAGCACCTCGACGCCGCGGGAGCGCAGCAGGGCGGCGAACGCGTCGTGTTCCTGCTGGGCGCGCGCCACCCAGGGCAGGCCGTCGAAGAGCAGGGAGTCGCTGTTGCGCGGGGTCAGCCGGCCCAGCTCGGGGCCCGGGCGGTGCACGATCGCCGCGCGCAGCGCGCCCACCTCGGAATCCGAACCCAATTCGGTGACGCTCACAGTCGTCACGGTAGCGGCGGGGCGCCCCCGACACCCCGAAATCGAATGTTTGTGCGATAACCTGGTGGATGTGGCGGTAGCGGTACAGGACTCGCTGTTCGAGCACCACGAGCGCCGCGCCCTCGGCGGCGGCGCCTGGATCGACGTGCGCTCCGGCTGGACCGACGAGGCGGACGCGCTGTTCGCGGCGCTGCGCACCGGGGTGCCGTGGCGCGCCGAACGACGCCGGATGTACGACCGGGTGCTCGACGTCCCGCGGCTGGTCGGCTTCTACGACCTGGCGGTCGAGGATCCCCCGCATCCGGCGCTGGCGCGGCTGCGCCGTCGACTCAACGACATCTACGCCGGAGAACTGGGCGAGCCGTTCACCACCGCCGGGCTGTGCCTGTACCGCGACGGGGACGACAGCGTGGCCTGGCACGGCGACACCCTGGGCCGCGGCCGCACCGAGGACACCATGGTGGCGATCCTGAGCCTGGGCGCCACCCGCACGTTCGCGCTGCGGCCCCGGGGCGGGGGCGCGTCGCTGCGGCTGCCGCAGCGGCACGGCGACCTGCTGGTGATGGGCGGGTCCTGTCAGCGCACCTGGGAGCACGCGGTGCCCAAGACCAGCGCGCGCACCGGCCCGCGGATCAGCGTGCAGTTCCGGCCGCGCGGGGTCCGCTGACTCAGCCGGTGACCGCGGCGACGGCGTTGACCAACAGTTCCTTGGCCCGCTCGGTGTCGATCTCGGCGACCGGCTGGTTGGGGATCACCAGCGGGTTGGCGGTGACGATCACCTGGTAGTTGCCGAAGTGCGCGGAGTAGTCGTAGAGCTCGCCGGTGCGGGTCTTGCCGCGCATGGAGGCCTGCAGGATGCGCCGCACCCCGAGGGTCTCGGTGCCCTTGATGCGGGGGGCGTCGACGGCCTCGATGACACCGCGCAGTCCCTTGCCGGCGAAACCGACCTTCTTGCAGCCGTGCCCGGGCTCACGAAACGGCACCGGCTGCGAGGTCTCCAGGGCGATGACGATGAACCGGTTGCCGTGGCCTTCGGCGGTGACCGCGGCCATGTTGCCCTCGGTGCCGTCGGGCACCTTCTGGCCCGCCGCGAACTCCTCGCAGGGCTCCGGCTCGAACTTCAGCCCCTCGGGGAGTTTTCGTTCGGCAAGCAGCTTGGGATCGATACCGGTCTTGGCGATGTCCTTGACCTCGTAGCCGGGACCGAATCCGTCTTTGATTTCGGTGATCTTGGCGATGTCGGCGGAGGTGATCTCCGGGTCGCTGCGCCAGGAGCAGCCGCCGAGCCAGCAGGCGGCGATGAGGATCAGCAGTGCCGAGCGGGTGAGCACCGTGTCAATCTACCCAACCGGTTGCGCCGCGCCCCGCAATTCGGCGACCGCGCTGACCAGCAGGTCGGCGGCGAACCCCGCGTCCAGTTGCGGGTGCGGTGAGCCGGGGTCGACGACGACGGCGGTCACCGCCCGGTAACCGTCCAGGTAGGCGCTGAATGTGTAGGCGAGCGAGTCGATTTCACCGCCGCCTTCGACCATGGTGGCGCCTCGGCTGGTCATCCCGAGGGTCGGGACACCGTCGATGTGCGGCGCGTCGATGAGGTCGACGTCGATGGTGCTGCGCGCGAACGTCATCCGCCACGTCGGGCACCGGTCGGACAGGGCCGGGTCGGGTTCGGGCGCCGGGGCGACCACCGCGTAGACGATGCCGCCGCCACCGGAGCCGGACACGCCGCGCGCCGCGGGGTCGCGTGCGCCGGCCGGGTCGGCCAGGGCGGCGCACTCCGGCGGGTCGGCGGTGGCGTCGGGGCCGAGCCCCCAGATGCCTGCCGGGGAGGCCAGGTCGACGGTGTCGGTGTGTTCGTAGTCGGCGGGTAGCAGGCCCAGCACCCGTCGGATCGCGGCCGGGTCGACCGGGCCGGGCTCGGTCACCGGCGTCGTCCCCGCGTCGACGGCCGGCGGCGGCGGTCCCGTCGTGCACCCGATCGTCAGCGCCGCCACCGCCGCGATCCCGGCGCCGGCCCGGTTCACCCCATCGCCCGGATCACCTGCCGGGCGGTGTCCCGGATCCGGTCGGCCTGCGCCGCGTCGAACGGCAGGTGGTCGGCGTCGGGCACGTCGATCACGGTGGTCACCACGCCGAAGTCCTCGTCGCGCTGCCAGACCGCGCCGTGGCGCTCCATGATCGTGCGCATCGCCAGGTTGTCCGACAGGATGCGGCCGGAGAACCGCTGCACCCCGGCGACCCGGGCGGCCACCGCCAGCGCCCCGATCAGGAACGTGCCGATCCCGCGGTGCTGGTAGGCGTCGGCGACGGTGAAGGCGATCTCGGCCAGGGTCGGGTCGTCGGCGTTGCGCACGTAGCGGGCGTCGCCGACCGGAGAGTCGTCGGCGGCGTCGGCGACCACCCAGACGAAGTGGTCGACGTAGTCGACCTCGGCCAGGTAGTCCATCAGTGAGCGGCTGGGCACCTGGGCGGTCATGAACCGCCGGTAGAGGGTCTCGGTGGAGAACCGGACGTGACCCTGCAGGGTGCGTTCGCTGTCGCCGGGCAGCACCGGGCGCAGCAGCAGATCCGCCCCGCCGCGCACCTCGACCGGGACCGGGGTGACCAGGGCCGCCAGCCGGCGGCGCACGGTGCGCACCAGCCGCGACTTCACCTCGGGCAGCCGCATCAACTCCTCGATCGCGCGGTCGTCGCCGATCCAGCCGGTGGTGGGTTCGACGGTGATGACGGTGGCGGTGCGCGGGGTGTGGCGCAGCAGCGCCATCTCGCCGACGATCATCCCGGCGGCGACGGTGTCGACGACGGTGGCCTCATCCTCGTCGAGGTGGATGACTTCGGCGGCCCCGGACGAGATGAGCAGGAACGACACCGCTTCCTCGCCCTGTTTCATCAGCAGTTCGCCGGGCGGGGCCTCCAGCCGTTGCAGGGTGGCGGCCAGCGGCGCCAAAGCCTCGGTGGGGCAGCCGCGGAAGATCTCCATGGCGCTGAGCTCGGCCAGCCGGGCGGCGTGATCGATCACCGTGTCACCCTCGCGCGTTCCGCTGCATCGTGGCTCTACTCCCGTTCGCCGGTCGTCCCGACCACCGCCTGGCCCTAGGCTATGGCCGCTGTCGGGGGTGCGCCAACAGTTGGTTCGATCCGCGCCCGATTCGCGCCGGGGCGGTTCGGCGCACTAATCTGTCTGCCGGTGACGTCAACGCCGCCGCCCTGCTGGCGGCCCCGGTCACGTCCATCCCACAGCTCAAGGAAGTAATCCCGAACATGACTGCGCTGGATCAGACGCTGCACGACATCTACGACGAGGTGTTGCACCGCAACCCCGGTGAGACCGAGTTCCACCAGGCCGTCTACGAGGTGCTCAGCAGCCTCGAACCGGTGATCGCCAAACACCCGCAGTACGCCGACGCGGCCGTCATCCACCGGATGTGCGAGCCCGAGCGGCAGATCATCTTCCGGGTGCCCTGGCACGACGACTCCGGAACGGTGCAGATCAACCGCGGTTTCCGGGTGGAGTTCAACTCCGCGCTGGGGCCCTACAAGGGCGGGCTGCGCTTCCACCCGTCGGTCTACCTGGGGATCATCAAGTTCCTCGGGTTCGAGCAGATCTTCAAGAACTCCCTGACCGGGCTGCCGATCGGCGGCGGTAAGGGCGGCTCGGACTTCGACCCCAAGGGCCGCAGCGACAACGAGATCATGCGGTTCTGCCAGTCGTTCATGACCGAGCTGTACCGCCACATCGGCGAGTACACCGACGTCCCGGCCGGGGACATCGGGGTCGGTGGCCGGGAGATCGGCTACCTGTTCGGCCAGTACAAGCGCATCACCAACCGCTATGAGTCGGGCGTGCTGACCGGCAAGGGCCTGACCTGGGGCGGGTCGCAGGTGCGCACCGAGGCCACCGGGTACGGCGCGGTGTTCTTCATCGACGAGATCCTCAAGGCCGCCAACGACACCTTCGACGGCAAGCGAGTGGTGGTGTCCGGCTCGGGCAACGTCGCGATCTACGCGATCGAGAAGATCCACCAGCTGGGCGGCATCGTGGTGGCCTGCTCGGACTCGTCGGGCTACGTCGTCGACGAGAAGGGCATCGACCTGGAGCTGCTCAAGGAGGTCAAGCAGGACCGCCGGGAGCGCCTGGACGCCTACATCGAGGGCCGCGGCGGTGCGGCCGAGCTGGTGAACGGCCGGCTGACCTGGGATGTGCCGTGCGACATCGCGGTGCCCAGCGCCACCCAGAACGAACTGGACGGCGACGACGCAGCGCGGCTGATCAAGAACGGCTGCAAGATCGTCGCCGAGGGCGCCAACATGCCGTGCACCCCGGAGGCGGTGAAGCTGTTCACCGAGGCGCAGGTGAAGTTCGCCCCCGGCAAGGCGGCCAACGCCGGCGGCGTGGCGACCAGCGCGCTGGAGATGCAGCAGAACGCCTCGCGGGACTCCTGGACGTTCGGCTACACCGAGCAGCGGCTGGCGGCCATCATGAACGGCATCCACGACCGCTGCCTGAGCACCGCCGACGAGTACGGCGCGCCGGGCAACTACGTGGTCGGCGCCAACATCGCGGGGTTCATCCAGGTCGCCGACGCGATGCTGGCCCAGGGGTTGATCTGAGCGTTTGGGCTTGCTGGGCTCGCTTGGCTCCGTCGACTCTGCTCGTCTCCCGCGTCGACTCTGCGCTGAGTAGACACCCCACTCGCACTTCTCCGTGGTGACCGCAGAGTCGACGCCGGCTGGGGGAGAGCCGCATCCAGTCTGCGCTGAGTAGACACCCCACTCGCACTTTTCCGTGGTGACCGCAGAGTCGACGGCGGCCGGGGCACCCGAGGGCACTCGGGGGCGCTCAACTGCCCTCAATCGGAGTTGGCGCGGGCCTCCTGGACCTTGTGCGGCACCTGCAGCAGCCGGAACAAGGTGACCAGCGCCAGCCCGCCGATGAGGTTGCCCGCGGTGGCGATCGCCAGCAGCTGCAGCCAGGCAAGGTAGCCGAACGGCGCGCCGGCGATCAGTCCGGCGAAGCACATCAGCGACGCGACGACGGCGTGGTTGATGTGGCCGATGCTGAGGATGAAACCGGTGATCACCGCGGGCACCAGCTGGACTCCTTCGGAGTCGCTGGCCTTCTGCAGGTGGGTCATCAAGGTCATCAGCATGCCGCCGATGACCGCCAGCGCCAGCGCCGTCCAGGTGACGCCGAGATCGATGTATTTGGTGGAGAATTCGACCGCGGTGCCGCGGACCGCGGGCAGGCCCAGCATCATCAGCGCCGCCAATAGCCAACCGCCCGCCATGTTGGTCACCAGTGACACCGTCCACAGCCGACCGAGCTGCCAGAAGGTGCCCGCCTTGGCCACCACGGCGGCCACCGGCACCAGGAAGTTCTCGGTGAACAGTTCGCTGTGCCCGATCGACAGCGTGATGAACCCGGTGGCGAACGCCAGCCCGCTCAGCACCGGGTTGCCGGTGTAGTGCTGCACCAGCAGGAACGCCAGGATGCCGACGCTCACGTCGAACCCGCCGATGAACCCGGTGATGATCAGCGGCAACCAGCCCCGGCTGATCCGTTGCTTGCCCTCCTCGACGGTGCGGTCGAAGGTCTGGTCCTCACGCGGGATCTCCGGTGTTGCGTCGGCGGAGTCCAGTACTGAGCCGTCTCCCGCGGTGTCCCGGTGGGTGTTCATCCCCTGCACCCTAACGGCGGCGTCGAAGGGACCCTGATCAGTCGAGCGCGGCTTCGGGTATCTGTCGGCATGGGTTGCCGCCGAACATGACCGTCGCAGGGCCCGGTCACGCACTGGGCCCGCCGAAGAGGGGCGACGACGAGGGACTCACAACAAACCCGAATCGAATGAAAAACACCAGGATATCTGGGTTTTCTCGCCTGTGGAGCTAAGGGGAATCGAACCCCTGACCTACTCGTTGCGAACGAGTCGCGCTACCAACTGCGCCATAGCCCCGTGAACCGATAAGCAGGGTATCAGCCGCCGGCGATCCGGCCGAAACCGCGATCCCTACTGGCCGGCGGCCTTCGGCAGGGAGCTGGCCCAGTCCTGCTCACGGGCGAACGCGACCCGCTCGAGGTGCTCGAAGACCGGGTCCTCGTCGTCGATCTCCAGCACCGCGGCGCCGGGCCGACGCAGCCGAGCCGGCACGATGTCCATATCGCGGTCGGCGGTGTTCTCCACCCCCAGCCGGGAGCGCGCCATCCGCCGGGCCCGACGCCGGCGCACCTGCTCCTCGATGCGAGTCTGGCGCCGCAGGTAGCCCAGGTAGAGCACCGCGGTGGTCGCGGTGGCTCCGAACATCCACCAGGCGGCCGAGGCCACCGTGAACGCCAGCAGGGCCGAGATCATCAGGATCCCCAGCATCGCCAGCAGCACCCGCTTGCGGAACTCGTACTTGCGGGCACTGACCGCGGCCGCGGTGCTGCTGTCGTGGCGGCGGCGCCGCGCCGACGGGCTCACCGCGGTGAAGGCGACGGTGGCGGGTTCATCATCGTGGTCCTCGGCCGCGCCCACCCCGTCGATACCGTCGACGCCGTCGTCGTCGGCGGCCTCGGTCTCGAACACGTCGGCCGGCTCGTCAGCCGCGGCCTCGGGCTCACCGTCCGCCGCGGTGGCCGCGCCGACCGGCAGTTCCGGATCGTCGCCGACGACGTCGACGTCGAGGTAGTCCTTCTCGGCCTCCGCGGTGGCGGTCATGGTGGCGATGGCGCCGGTCTCGATGTCGTCCTCGTCGAGGTCGACCTCTTCGACGTCGTCGTGCCGCCAGTGCGGGTCGCTGTTGTGCCCGGTGGCCGGTCCGCTGCGCTTGAGCAGGCGCGCGCTCGAACCACTGGTGAGCACCCGAGTCGCCAGGGCCACGTCACTGGTTCGGCGCACCGCGTCGCGTTTGCTGATCAGCATCGGCACCAGCACGAACAGCCAGAGCACGACGAGCGAGATCCACAACAACGACTGGGGGATGCTTGGCATGGTGACCTGCTCCTTTCCCCTCTCAGGCTATGCGGGCGGTCAGCGCCGTACGGACAGGCGCGCCGACGCAATTACATGTCTGTAATTTAGCAGCACCAATATCATCTGTCTCAGATTTCACTTCAGTAACACAGGCGTGTCATGCCCACTCCGCCCGGCCCGCGGCCACCAGACCGGCGGCCGCCGACCCCTCGACCTCCTCGATGGTCAGCCCGAGCAGCAGGTGGTCGCGCCAGGCGCCGTCGACGTCGAGGTAGCGCCGCAGCAGCCCTTCCTCACGGAACCCGACCTTGGCCAGCACCGCACGGCTGGCGGCGTTCTCCGGACGCACGGTGGCCTCCACCCGGTGCAACTTGACCGGCCCGAAGCAATGATCCACCCCGAGCGCCACCGCGCCGGTGGCCACCCCGCCGCCGACGACGGTCCTGGACACCCAGTAGCCGATCCAGGCCGACCGCAACGCGCCGCGGGTCACGTTGCCGATCGTCAACTGGCCGCAGAACCGGCCGTCCACCTCGATGACGTAGGGCAACATCCGCCCCGCCTTGGCCTCCGAGCGCAGACTCGAGCACAGTGCCGGCCAGGCCGCCGGGGCATGGCGGGGCCGCCACTCGGCCCCCGAGCTGGGCTCCCAGGGTTCGAGGTGGTCACGTTCGGCCAGCCGGATCCGGCTCCACTGCACCCCGTCGCGCAGCCGCACCGGGCGCAACCGGATCACCCCGGCTGGCACCCGCAGCGGACCCACCGGCATCGGCCAGCCCGGATGCAGAGAGTTCGACCAGAAGAAATTCACCGGGCCGGGACCGTTCAGCCGCGCTGGGCGAGGAACGCCACGTCGACGGTCTCCCCCGTCCGCACCTGCTCCACATCGCTGGGCACCACGACCAGACAGTTGGCCTCAGCCAGGGTCGCCAGCAGGTGCGAGGACTCACCGGGCATCCCGCCCAGCGCCTGCACCAGGTACTCGTCGGTGTCCTGGTCGCGCATCAGCTGGCCGCGCAGGTAACCGGTTCGTCCGGCCACCGAACTGATCGGCGACAGCGCCCGGGCCTGCACCACCCGGCGCATCGGCTGCCGCTTGCCCAGCGACAACCGGATCAGCGGCCGGACCATCACCTCGAAGACCACCAGCGCGCTGACCGGGTTGGCAGGCAGCAGGAACGTCGGAACCCCCTCCTCGCCGAGCTGACCGAAGCCCTGCACGGAGCCCGGGTGCATCGCGATCCGCGCCACCTCCATCTCGCCGAGCTCGGACAGCACCGCGCGCACCGCTTCGGCGGCCGCGCCACCCACCGCCCCGGCGATCACGACGATCTCCGAGCGGCCGAGCTGGCTCTCGACGACCTCGCGCAGTTTGGTCGGCTCGCTGTCGACGATGCCGACCCGGTTGACCTCGGCGCCGGCGTCGCGGGCCGCCGCCGCCAGCGCATAGGAGTTGACGTCGTAGACCTGCCCGTTGCCCGGCGTGCGGCTGATGTCGACCAGTTCCCCACCCACCGAGAGCACCGCAATCCGGGGCCGCGGATGCACCAGCACCCGCTCGCGGCCGACCGCGGCCAGCAGCCCGACCTGCGCGGCGCCGATGATCGTGCCGGCGCGCACCGCCACGTCGCCGGGCTGCACGTCGTCGCCGGCCCGCCGCACATAGGCGCCCGACCGCACGCCGCGCAGCACCCGGACCCGGCTTTCGCCGCCGTCGGTCCAGCGCAGCGGCAGCACCGCGTCGGCCAGGGTGGGCATCGGCGCGCCGGTCTGCACCCGGGCGGCCTGCCGCGGCTGCAGCCGGGCCGGGGTGCGGGTGCCGGCCTCGATGGAGCCGATCACCGGCAGCGTGACCTCGCCGGCGGCCGGCGCACTGGTCTCCTCCGGGTCGGCGCCGATACCGCCGATGCCCAGCACGTCGACGCTGCGGACCGCGTAGCCGTCGATCGCGGCCTGGTCGAAGCCGGGCATCGGGCGCTCGGTGACGACTTCCTCGGCGCACATCAGGCCCTGCGCCTCGGCGATGGCAACCCGGATCGGCCGCGGAGCCATGGCGGCCGCCGTCACCCGCGCCTGCTGCTCTTCCACCGAACGCACTGTGCGCCTTTCTGCCGTCGGGTCGCCCCGGGTTACTGTTCGGCCAGCCCCAGCCGCGCGACCAGCCAGCGACGCAGGTCGGGCCCGTAGTCGTCGCGGGCCAGGGCGAAATCGACCGCAGCCTTAAGGTAGCCGCCCGGGTTGCCCAGGTCGTGACGCGACCCGCGGTGCACCACGACGTGCACCGGGTGACCCTCCTCGATCAGCAGGGCGATCGCGTCGGTGAGCTGCACCTCGCCGCCCGCGCCACGCGGAGTGCGCCGCAGCGCGTCGAACACCGCCCGGTCGAGCACGTAGCGCCCGGCCGCGGCGTACAGCGACGGCGCGTCCTCGGCGGCCGGCTTCTCCACCATGCCGCGCACCCGGAGCACGTCGGGGTTGCCCGCGTCGGGGACGGCGGCGACGTCGAACACCCCGTAGGAACTGACCTCCTCGCGGGTGACCTCGATGGCGCACAGCACCGTGCCGCCGTAGCGGGCCCGCACCGCCGACATGGTCTCCAGCACGCCGGTGGGCAACACCAGGTCGTCGGGCAGCAACACCGCGACCGCGTCCTCGTCGTCGGCCAGCGCCGATTCCACGCAGCCGATGGCGTGGCCGAGGCCCAGCGGCTCGGCCTGAACCACCGACTCGACTTTGATCAACGCCGGGGCGCGGCGCACCTTGGCCAGCATGGCCTTCTTCCCGCGGGCCTCCAGCGTGCCCTCCAGGACCAGGTCCTCGACGAAGTGCGCGACGACCCCGTCCTTGCCCTCGGAGGTGATGATCACCAGCCGTTCGGCGCCGGCCTCGGCCGCCTCGGCGGCGACCAGCTCGATGCCCGGGGTGTCGACCACCGGCAACAGCTCTTTGGGCACCGTCTTGGTGGCGGGCAGAAATCGGGTGCCCAATCCGGCCGCGGGCACGATCGCCGTTCGCGGAATCCGGACCTGCGCAGTGGACACGGAGGACATTGTTCACACGATAACCGCCGCCCTCGCGCCCAGCCGGTGCGGCGGTGCAAAAGTGGAGGCAGGCGGCGCCCGGGCGGGCCGGAGCCGCTCGCTGGACAGCGACGAGCCGGGAGGACGGGTGATGGTGGCCGATGGAAAGGCCGAGTTGCGCAGGCGGTTGCTGGCCGCCCGACGCGAGGTGGCGCCGGCGGTGCGCGCCGCCGAGGCCGACGTGCTCGCCGGGCTTGCCGCGGCGCTGCCGGTCGACGGCGAGACGGTCTGCGCCTACGTGCCGGTGGGGGCCGAGCCGGGCTCGGCGGCGATGCTCGATGCGCTGGTGGCGCGTGGGGCGCGGGTGTTGCTGCCGGTGGTCGGCGCGCTCGACGCGCCACTGCGCTGGGCGGAGTACCGGCGCGCGGACCTGGTCGCCGGGCCGTTCGGGCTGCGGGAGCCGCCCGGGCCGGGACTGGAACCGGCCGCCCTGGCCGAGGCGCACCTGGTGCTGGTGCCGGCTTTGGCGGTCGACCGGCGCGGGGTGCGGCTCGGGCGCGGGGGAGGCTACTACGACCGGTCACTGCCGCTGCGTGACCCGCATGCCGCGCTGGTCGCGGTGGTGCGCGACGACGAGTTGCTCGAGTCGGTGCCCGCCGAGGAGCACGACGTGCCGATGACCCACGCGCTGACCCCGGGGCGCGGTCTGATCGGTCTCACCGCGGAGCCGACGGGAATCACACGCGCCGATTAGCGGTTTTAGCACTTGAAATTGTAGAGTGCTAACGCACGCGCATCACATTTCGGAGGTTTCTGTGCCGACGTACAGCTATCAGTGCACCGAGTGCGGCGATCGATTCGACGTCGTGCAGGCCTTCACCGACGACACCCTCACCACCTGCGCGAAGTGCTCCGGCCGGTTGCGCAAGCTGTTCGGCTCGGTCGGCGTCGTCTTCAAGGGCAGCGGCTTCTACCGCACCGACAGCCGGGCCGGCAACGACTCCAGCATCCCCGGCGGCAAGAAGTCCGACGGCAAATCCAACGGCAGCGAGACGTCCTCGTCGGAGAAGTCCTCGGGCGAGAAGTCCGGTTCCGCCGACTCGTCGACGAAGTCGACCAGCTCCGCGGCCACCTCGTCGACCGCCGGCTGACACCGCCGAGTTATCCACAGCCCGGCGACGGCACGACGGGCCGGTGGCTCCCGCACTGATTAGCGTGCCGGCATGCGCGAATCGCTCGATCCCACCCTGCTGAGCCGGTTACGCCGGCTGCTGCGGCCCGACTGGTCGCGCACCGTCGCGGCGCGGCGCTTCGCCGCCGGCATCCTGGTGCTTCTGGCCGCTCTCGTCGCCGTTCGCCCCGACCCGGCCACCGCCCGCACCGACGTCGTCGTGGCCACCCACGATCTGGCTCCCGGCACGCCCCTGACCGCTACCGACCTACAGCTGGAGAAGCGCCCGGCCGCAACGGTTCCCGACGGTGCGCAATCGGACCCGGCGTCGGTCGCCGGCGCCACCCTGGCCGGCCCGGCGCGCCGCGGTGAGATCCTCACCGACGTCCGGGTGCTGGGGCCGCGGCTGACCGCGGCGACGGCCGGGCCCAACGCCCGACTGGTGGCGGTGCACCCGGCCGATCCGGCGGTGGCGGACCTGGTGCGGACCGGTGACACCGTCGACGTCCTCGCGGCCGCCGAGTCCGAGGCGCACCCCCGGGTCGTCGCCGCCGACGCGGTGGTGGTGTCGGTCTCGGCGACCGGCACCTCCCCCACCTCCGACGGTGACCGGGTGGTGCTGCTGGCGCTGCCCGCCCCGGCGGCGACGGCCGTGGCCGCCGCCACCCTCACCGAGCAGGTGACGCTCACCTTGCATTGAGCCCCCTGCCCTGGGCGGGTCGGTCGCGCGGATCGCGCCGGGGAGCGCTAGACCGTGGTCTGCAGGCTGCCGCAGTGCTTGCACTTACGGGCAGCCTCCGGCAGGTCGTCGGAGAGGCATTCCGGGCACACCTTGGTGGGCGGCGCGTCGCCGAACACGGTGACGCCGCGACGGGCCTGAATGTGCTTGTAGGGCATCACGATCAGGAAGTAGACGACCGCCATGAAGACGATGAAGTAGATGATCGCGGAGATCAGTGCGCCGAAGTCGAGGAAGGTCGCCTCGTTGCCCGCGGCGCCCAGTTGCACACCCAGCCCCAGGCCGTGCTCGCCCTGAGCGCGGGCGACCAGCGGGTTGATCACACTCGTGGTGAACGCCTCGACCAGGTTCGAGAACGCCAGTGCGACCACCAGACCGACGGCGACGGTGATGACGTCGTCGCGCATCACGAAATTCTTGAAGCCTTTGATCACGAGAGTCGTCCCTTTCCTCCATACGGATTCGACGGGGCGACCCCGTCTAGCCGCATTTTAAGCGGCCGCACGCAGCGCTGGGTGCTTTCGGACAGACTGCGCCCGCGCGCGAATCGACGGGCATGCCCTGGGCTCAACGATGGTGCGGAGGCACGTTATCACGCAGCCACCGCTCGTGATCGGCGTCGTCGCGGCCCGCGTCGGGGTCACGTTCGTCGCTCGACTCCTGAGGGAATTCGTTGCCGAACATCTCGTCGCGGGTGGGCCGCATGGTCGTTCAGAGTTCCAGGCTCGACAACTGCCCGATGATGTGCGCTGCCAACGGAATCAGGGTGGCGAGACCGTCGCGCACCGCATAGCGCGACGGCGCCATGTTGACCACCAGCGTGCTGCCCGATATCCCGGCCAGCCCGCGCGAGAGTCCGGCGTCGGTGATCCCGGCCGACAGCGCCGAGGCGCGCAGCGCTTCAGCGATGCCCAGCAGTTCCCGATCCAGGATGTCGCGGGTGGCCTCCGGCGTGACGTCGCGCGGGGTGACGCCGGTACCGCCGACCGAGACCACCAGGTCCACGCCCCCGATCACCGCGGTGTTCAGCGCGTTGCGGATCTCCACCTGGTCGGCTTCGACCGCCACCACCCCGTCGACGACGAAGCCGCCCTCGGTGAGCAACTCGGTGACCAACGGACCGTTCTGGTCCTCGTCGCCGTGTGCGGTGCGGTCGTCGACCACCACGACCAGCGCCCGGCCGACCCGCTCCTCTACCTGTTCCATGAGTGACACCGTATCCCCGCGCAGTGCGCGCACCGCTTCCAGTTCGCTCAATCGTCTGCCTTTCCGAGTGTGACGTGCACGGTTTGGCTGTCCCCGGCCGAATCCAGGTAGGTCAGGGTCGCTTGATCACCCGGGGCCTTGGACCGCACCGCCGCGATCAACGCGTTCGCGCCGGGGATGGGACGCTCGTCGAACCGGGTGACGATGACGTCGCTGGGCAGGCCGGCCATCGCCGCCGGGCCGTTCTCCACCACCTCCACCACCCGCGCGCCGTGCAGCGTGCTGTCGGCGGCCAGCAGCACCCCGAGGGAGGCGTGCGAGGCCTTTCCGGTGGCGATCAGCTCGTCGGCGATGCGTTTGGCCTGGTCGATCGGGATCGCGAAGCCCAACCCGATCGATCCGCTCTGGGCGTCGGAGGTGTCGCCGCCGAGGGTGGCGATCGCCGAGTTGATCCCGACCAACTCCCCGTTCATGTTCACCAGCGCCCCACCGGAGTTGCCCGGGTTGATCGCGGCGTCGGTCTGGATGGCGTCCAAGACGGTGTTCTGGTTGCGGGCGTCCCCGGCGCTGGAGACCGGCCGGTTCAACGAGCTGACGATCCCGCTGGTCACGGTGCCTTGCAGCCCCAGCGGCGAGCCGACCGCCACCACCTGCTGGCCTACCCGCAGGTTCGACGAGGAGCCGATGGTGATCGGGTTGAAATCGGTCTCGCCGCGTACCCGGACCACGGCGATGTCGCTGGCCGGGTCGGTGCCCACCACGCTGAACTCGGCGGTGCGGCCGTCGGCGAAGGTCACCAGGGTCTCCGGGGCGGCCCTGCCGTCACCGGCGTCGGCGGCGGCGGAGACTACGTGGCTGTTGGTCAGGATGAGGCCGTCGGAGGAGTAGATGATGCCGGAGCCCTCCTGGAACTGCCGGCCCAGGAAGGTCTCCAGGGTGACCACGCTGGGCACCACCTTGGCCGCCACCTGCTCGACCGAGCCGAGCGGCAATTCGGCGGCCGGGACGGCATCGGGGTTGGCGCCGACGACGGTGGTGGTGGAACTGCCGATCCGAGTGTGGTCCTGGTGGGCCAGGGTGGCCACGCCCCCGCCGATCGCCGCGGACACCACCGCGATGGTCACCGCACCGACGGTCAGCGCACCCGCCCGCGATTTGCGCCGCGGTGGCTTCTGCGGCGGCGGCACCGAGTAGGGGTTCCAACCGCTGTGCTGCCCGGTTTGATGCGGGCCGGTCTGGTGCAGGCGCGGGTGGGGCTGGGTGTGTCCGGCGGCGGGCGGCTGAGGCGCGGGATACGGCGGCCGGTGCGGCGGCGAGAACCTGGGGTCAGTCGTCATGTCGCTTCAGTGCCCTTCCTCGGAGCGCTCGAACACACCGAACGGATCAGTGGTGCGCTACTGCCCGCCCCCCGTGGACGACGGTAGCGTCGGGTCAACGTCCGAACCGTCGGCCGAGTTCCCCGCCCCGTCCCCGGCGGATGGCGGCCGGCCGGGTAACCGCAGGTGGATCGCGGTGCCGGGCGGTTGACCGCCGGGAACGGTGTCCTCGACCCGCAGGCTGCCGCCGTGGCGCAGCACGACCTGCTCGACGATCGCCAACCCCAGCCCCGACCCGGGCATGGCCCGGGCGGCGGTGGCGCGGTAAAACCGCTCGAAGACCAGCGCCCGCTCCGCCTCCGGTATACCGGGGCCGCGGTCGGCGACCAGCAACTCGGCGAACCCGGCGTCGACCGGGGCGAGACGCACCTGCACCCCGCCGTCCGGGGGGCTCCACTTGGCAGCGTTGTCCAGCAGGTTCAACACCGCACGGGACAGGCCCGCCGGGTCCCCGTCGAGTCGCCAGCCTTCGACGTCGACGTCGAAGGTGATGTCGGTGCGGCGCCGGCGAACCCGCTCCAGGCAGCGTTCGACCACCTCGGCGAGGTCGACCGGTTCGCGAACCGGCCCGGTGCTGTCATCGCGGCTGAGGTCGATCAGGTCGCCGATCAGCGTGGACAGCTCCTCGATCTGGGCGACCGCGTCGTGGCGCAGGTCGGCGATCTCGTGTTCGGGCAGGGTGGGCGCCCCCGGCTTCATCGACGCCATCAGCAACTCGACGTTGGTGCGCAGCGAGGTCAGCGGGGTGCGCAGCTCGTGGCCGGCGTCGGCGACCAGCCGGGCCTGCCGGTCCCGGGATTCGGCCAGCGCGCGCAGCATCATGTTGAACGCCTCGGTGAGCCTGGACAATTCGTCGTCGCCGCTGACCGGGATGGGACGCAGGTCGTCGGTGCGGGCGACGCGTTCGGCGGCCTCGGTGAGCCGCCCGACCGGTCGCAGCCCGGCCCGCATCACCAGCCACCCCGCCACGGCGGCGACGGCCACGCCGAGCGCGCCCACCGCCAGCAGCAGCCAGCGCAGCCGGCCGATCACCGCGTCGGTGGAATCCAGGCTCTTTGACAGCAGCAGCGCGCTGCCGTCGAGCCGCCGGATCGCGAAGACCCGCTGGTCGTCGATGGTGTTCCAGGACCACAGCGACTGACCGTGGATGACCGCCTGTTCGGGTGCCCTGACCGGCACCGGCAGTTCGCTGCCGTCGGCCGGATACCGAGCGCCGTTGGGCAACACCAACATCACGTCGATGTCGGAATAGGTGGTGCCCGCGATGGCCGTTTCGGGATCGGTCTCGAGCAGACCACTGGTACTCAGCAGTTGGGCCTGCTGTTCGAGTTGGCGGTCGATGTCCTCATAGAGCGCAGCCGAGATCACGTGGTAGACGGCGACGGCCACCAGTACGACGACCAACTCCACCATGGCCATCGCGAGCAACATGACCCGCGAGCGCAGCGACACCGTCGTGGCGCTCCGGCGGCGCGCACGCCGGGCCGGCATCAGTTCGGCGACTCCCGCAGCACGTATCCCACCCCGCGCACGGTGTAGATCAGCCGCGGCTCACCTTCGGCCTCGGTCTTGCGCCGCAGATAGCCGACGTAGACCTCCAGGGCATTGCCCGAGGTCGGAAAGTCGTAGCCCCACACCTCTTCGAGGATCCGACTGCGGCTGAGCACCACCCGCGGATTGGAGATCAGCAATTCCAGCAGTGCGAATTCGGTGCGGGTCAACGTGATCTGGCGTCCGCCGCGGGTGACCTCGCGGGTCACCGGGTCGAGGGTGAGGTCCGCGAACGTCAACAGTCCGGGTTCGTCGACGTCTTCGGCGATGGTGCGCCGCAGCAGCGCCCGTAGCCGGGCGAGCAGTTCTTCGAGCGCGAACGGCTTGGCCAGGTAATCGTCGGCGCCCGCGTCCAGCCCGGCCACCCGTTCGGAAACCGAATCCCGGGCGGTGAGCACCAGGATCGGCATGCTGTCGCCGGTGCTGCGCAGTTGGCGGCAGACCTCGAGGCCGTCCAGCCGCGGCATCATGACGTCGAGCACCATCGCGTCGGGGCGGTCGGCCAGGATCGCCTCCTGCGCCTCGATGCCGTCGGTGGCCAGCGTCACCGCATATCCGTTGAACGCGAGAGATCTGCGCAGCGACTCACGGACCGCTCGGTCATCATCAACGACAAGTATCCGCAAGGCCACTGCTGTCATCCCATCATTTGAGCTGCCTGCAATGAACCTACCGCGCCGGCGGCGGATACGGCGTCAGCGACGGTCGAGGTCGATCAAACCCAGCCGAGCGGCCTTGAGCAGCCGGCGCGGCACCTTGTGCTGCTGGCCGGCGACGGACACGTTGACCAGGCCGGTGGCCTCGGCCTTCCACTGCGCGCGGCGATGGCGGGTGTTCGCACGCGACATTCTGCGCTTGGGCACAGCCATGGTCGAGCTCTCCTATCGGGGGTGTACCGCGCAGGTGACCGGCGGCGACGATTGCTTCCAGGGTAACGGGTGGGCGCCACTCGCTCCAAAATCCCCCACCGCCGGCGGTGGGCCCGGCCGGGTCGAGCCCACCCGAACCTCGGGATACCAGCACGTCAACCCGGCCGAAAACGCCAGAACCGGCCGGAATCGTGGCAGCATCGGCCCAACCGACACCGAAGCGCACCGGCTCCGCGACACGGCTTGACTCGGTACCGGCGGTCCGCGCTAACCTACCGGTTGGTTGATCGAGCCTTGAGGGAGGCGGGGAATGACGGCTGCGGTTCGCATCGGGAACTGCTCGGGTTTCTACGGCGACCGGCACTCGGCCATGCGCGAGATGCTCACCGGCGGCGAGTTGGACTACCTGACCGGCGACTACCTGGCCGAACTGACCATGTTGATCCTCGGCCGCGACCGGGCCAAACACCCCGAACGCGGCTACGCCAAGACGTTTTTGACCCAGCTGGAGGAGTGCCTGGGTCTCGCCCACGACCGCGGGGTGAAGATCGTCGCCAACGCCGGCGGGCTGAACCCGGCCGGGCTGGCCGAGGCGGTGCGCGCGCTCGCCGAGCGGCTCGGTGTCCCCGCCCGGGTGGCCCACGTCGAGGGTGACGACCTGCTGGACCGCGCCGCCGAACTGGACCTGGGCACCCCGCTGACCGCCAACGCCTACCTGGGCGGGTGGGGGATCGCCGACTGCCTGCACTCCGGCGCCGACGTGGTCGTCACCGGCCGCGTCACCGACGCCTCGGTCATCGTCGGGCCGGCCGCCGCCCACTTCGGCTGGGCCCGCACCGATTACGACCGGTTGGCCGGTGCGGTGGTGGCCGGTCACGTCATCGAGTGCGGCGCGCAGGCCACCGGCGGCAACTACGCGTTCTTCACCGAGGTGCCCGACCTGATGCACATCGGCTTCCCGCTCGCCGAGATCCACGCCGACGGCTCCTCGGTCATCACCAAACACCCCGGCACCGGTGGGCTGGTCAGCGTCGACACCGTCACCGCCCAACTGCTCTACGAGGTCACCGGGGCGCGCTACGCCAACCCCGACGTCACCGCCCGGATGGACAGCATCGCGTTGACCGACGACGGCCCCGACCGGGTCCGTATCAGCGGGGTCACCGGGGAGCCGCCGCCGCCCACGCTGAAGGTCTCGCTGAACAGCATCGGTGGGTTCCGGAACGCGATGACCTTCGTGCTCACCGGGCTGGACATCGAGGCCAAGGCCGACCTGCTGCGCCGCCAGTTGGAGGCCGGGCTGTCGGTGCGGCCCGCCGAACTGGAGTGGACCCTGGCCCGCACCGACCACCCCGACGCCGACACCGAGGAGGCCGCCAGCGCGCTGCTGCACTGTGTGGCCCGCGACACCGACCCGGACAAGGTCGGTCGCGCCTTCTCCGGCGCGGGGATCGAGTTGGCCCTGGCCAGCTACCCCGGCTTCCACGTCACCGCTCCCCCGGCCGCCGGCCAGATCTTCGGGGTCTACACGCCCGGCTACGTCGCGGCGAGCGAAGTCCCGCACGTCGCCGTCGGCCCGGACGGCACCCGCACCGACATCGCCGCGGCCACCGACACCCTCGAACTCGGGCCGGCCGATCCCCCGGCACTGCCCGAGCCGTTGCCGGCCGGACCGACCCGGCGGGTCCCGCTGGGCCGCATCGCCGGCGCCCGCAGCGGCGACAAGGGCGGCTCGGCCAATATCGGGGTCTGGGTGCGCACCGACGACCAGTACCGCTGGCTGGCCCACACCCTCACCGAGGCGGCGCTGCGCGGGTTGCTGCCCGAGACCGCCGACCTGCCCGTCACCCGCCACCTGCTGCCCAATCTGCGCGCCGTCAACTTCGTCGTCGACGGCATCCTCGGCCAGGGCGTGGCCTACCAGGCCCGCTTCGACCCGCAGGCCAAGGGCCTCGGCGAATGGCTGCGCAGCCGCCACATCGACATCCCGGAGGAACTGCTGTCGTGAGCATCTGGACCACTCCCGAACGCGCGGCGTTGCGCAAA
The DNA here is from genome assembly GCF_002102395.1 of Mycolicibacillus trivialis. GTDB lineage: Bacteria > Actinomycetota > Actinomycetes > Mycobacteriales > Mycobacteriaceae > Mycobacterium > Mycobacterium triviale. The sequence continues at coordinate 88,486 of NZ_LQPZ01000017.1, read as the reverse complement.
ACGGTGCGCGGCTTCGTCGAACGCGAGATCCTGCCGCACGCCGACGAGTGGGAACGCACCGGCGAACTGCCGCGCGACCTGCACCGCAAGGCCGGCGAGGCCGGGCTGCTCGGCGCCGGTTTCCCCGAGGAGGTCGGCGGCGGCGGGGGCGACGGCGCCGACGCGGTGGTCATCTGCGAGGAGATGCACACCGCAGGCGCGCCCGGCGGCGTGTTCGCCTCGCTGTTCACCTGCGGGATCTCGGTACCGCACATGATCGCCTCCGGCGACGCCGGGCTCATCGACCGGTTCGTGCGCCCCACCCTGCGCGGCGAACTGATCGGATCGCTGGCCATCACCGAGCCAGGTGGCGGCTCCGACGTCGGCCACCTGCGCACCACCGCGGTCGCGGACGGCGACCGCTACGTGGTCAACGGCGCCAAGACCTACATCACCTCCGGGGTGCGCGCCGACTACGTGGTGACCGCGGTGCGCACCGGCGGCGCCGAGTTGCCCGGCGCGTCCGGGGTGTCGCTGCTGGTGGTGGAGAAGGGCACGCCGGGCTTCGAGGTCACCCGCAAACTGGACAAGATGGGCTGGCGGTCGTCGGACACCGCCGAGCTGTCCTACACCGACGCGGTGGTGCCCAGAACCAACCTGGTCGGCGCCGAGAACAGCGGTTTCCTGCAGATCGCGGCGGCGTTCGTCGCCGAACGCATCGGCCTGGCCGCGCAGGCCTACTCCAGCGCGCAACGCTGCCTGGACCTCACCGCGGCCTGGTGCCGCGACCGGGAGACCTTCGGCCGCCCGCTGATCTCCCGGCAGGCCGTGCAGAACACGCTCGCGGAGATGGCCCGGCGCATCGACGTCGCCCGGGTCTACGCCCGCCACGTGGTGGAACGCCAGCTCGCCGGGGAGCAGAACCTGATCGCCGAGGTCTGCTTCGCCAAGAACACCGCCGTGGAGGCCGGGGAGTGGGTGGCCCACCAGGCCGTGCAGCTGTTCGGCGGGATGGGCTACATGACCGAGTGCGAGGTCGAGCGCCAGTACCGCGACATGCGCATCATCGGCATCGGCGGCGGCACCACCGAGATCCTGACCTCGCTGGCCGCCAAGACCCTGGGGTTCCAGTCATGACCGTGTTGCAGTCCGCCGTCGACACCGCCGGGCCCGCCTACACCGAGGCCGCCGAGGCGATGACCGCCAAGCTCGTCGGGCTCGCCGACGAGCACGCCAAGGCGCTGGGCGGTGGCGGCGCCAAATACGTGGAGCGGCACCACTCCCGCGGCAAGCTCACCGCCCGCGAGCGCATCGAGCTCCTCATCGACCCGGACTCGCCGTTCCTGGAACTCTCCCCGCTCGCCGCGTGGGGCAGCGACTTCCAGGTCGGTGCCAGCCTGGTCACCGGGATCGGCGCCGTCTCCGGCGTGGAGTGCATGATCGTCGCCAACGACCCGACCGTCAAAGGCGGCACCTCCAACCCGTGGACGTTGCGGAAGATCCTGCGGGCCAACAAGATCGCGCTGGAGAATCGGCTGCCGGTGATCTCGCTGGTGGAGTCCGGCGGCGCGGATCTGCCCACTCAGAAAGAAGTCTTCATCCCCGGCGGACAGATGTTCCGGGACCTCACCCGGCTGTCGGCCGCCGGCATCCCCACCATCGCGCTGGTGTTCGGCAACTCCACCGCGGGCGGCGCCTACGTGCCCGGCATGTCCGACCACGTCGTGATGATCAAGGAACGCTCCAAGGTGTTCCTCGCCGGTCCGCCGCTGGTGAAGATGGCCACCGGCGAGGAGTCCGACGACGAGTCGCTGGGCGGTGCGGAGATGCACGCCCGGACCTCCGGTCTGGCCGACTATTTCGCCGTCGACGAGCCCGACGCCCTGCGGATCGGCCGGCGGATCGTGGCCCGGCTGAACTGGCGCAAACTGGGTCCGGCCCCGCGTCCGGTGGTCCCGCCGCTGGCCGACCCGGCCGAGTTGCTCGGGATCGTGCCCGCCGACCTGCGCACCCCGTTCGACCCGCGGGAGGTCATCGCCCGCATCGTCGACGGCTCGGAGTTCGACGAGTTCAAACCGATGTACGGTTCGTCGCTGGTCACCGGCTGGGCGACCCTGCACGGTTATCCGCTGGGGATCCTGGCGAACGCGCGCGGTGTGCTGTTCTCCGAGGAGTCGCAGAAGGCGACCCAGTTCATCCAGTTGGCCAACCGCGCCGACACGCCACTGCTGTTCCTGCACAACACAACCGGCTACATGGTGGGTCGCGCCTATGAGGAAGGCGGGATGATCAAGCACGGCTCGATGATGATCAACGCCGTGTCCAACTCGACGGTCCCGCATCTGTCGCTGCTGATCGGCGCCTCCTACGGGGCCGGGCACTACGGCATGTGCGGACGGGCCTATGACCCGCGGTTCCTGTTCGCCTGGCCGTCGGCGAAGGCCGCGGTGATGGGCGGGGCGCAGCTGGCCGGGGTGATCTCGATCGTCAGCCGCGCCGCCGCGGCCGCCCGCGGGCAGGAGGTCGACGAGGACGCCGACGCGGCCCTGCGCGCCGCGATCGAGGCGCAGATCGAAGCCGAGTCGCTGCCGATGTTCCTGTCCGGCCGGCTCTACGACGACGGGGTGATCGACCCCCGCGACACCCGCACCGTGTTGGGAATGTGCCTGTCCGCCATCGCCAATGGCCCGATCGAGGGGACGTCGAACTTCGGCGTCTTCCGGATGTGAGCGCGAACATGATTTCCACTGTCCTGGTCGCCAACCGCGGTGAGATCGCCCGCCGGGTCTTCGCCACCTGCCGCCGGCTCGGTGTGGGGACCGTCGCGGTCTACACCGACCCCGACGCCGACGCCCCGCACGTCGCCGAAGCCGATGCCGCGGTGCGGCTCTCCGCCGTCACCAGCTACCTGTCGATCGAGGAGATCATCGCCGCGGCCCGCTCCGCCGGCGCCGACGCCATCCACCCCGGCTACGGATTCCTCTCGGAGAACCCCGAATTCGCGGCGGCGGTGATCGATGCCGGCCTGACCTGGATCGGACCGCCCGTCGCGGCGGTGCGGGCCATGGGCTCGAAGATCGAGGCCAAGAAGATGATGGCCGACGCCGGGGTGCCGGTGCTCGAGGAACTCGACCCGGACTCGGTCACCCAGGCAGAACTCCCGGTGCTGGTCAAGGCCTCCGCCGGTGGCGGGGGCCGCGGCATGCGGGTGGTGCACGACCTGTCCGACCTGGCCGGCGAGGTGGCGGCCGCGAGCCGGGAGGCCGGCGCCGCGTTCGGCGACCCGACGGTCTTCTGCGAGCGCTACCTGCCCACCGGCAGGCACATCGAGGTGCAGATCCTCGCCGACGAGCACGGCACCGTATGGGCCGTCGGCGAACGGGAGTGCTCGATCCAGCGCAGGCACCAGAAGATCATCGAGGAAGCCCCGTCGCCGCTGGTGGAGCGGATCACCGGGATGCGCGAGCGGCTGTTCACCGCGGCGCGCCTGGCCGCGACCGCAATCGGCTACACCGGCGCGGGCACGGTGGAGTTCCTCGCCGACGAGAACGGTGAGTTCTTCTTCCTGGAGATGAACACCCGGCTGCAGGTCGAGCACCCCGTCACCGAGGAGACCACCGGCGTCGACCTGGTGGAGTGGCAGCTGGCCGTCGCCGACGGCGCCCGGCTGGACCCCGAACCGCCACCCGCGCGGGGCCATTCGATCGAGGCCCGCATCTACGCCGAAGACCCTGCCCGGGACTGGCAGCCGCAGGCCGGCCTCATCCACGCCTTCGACGTGCCCGGTGTGGCCGCCCGGTTCGGCTCACTGCACCAGCGGACCGGGATCCGGCTCGACGCCGGCTTCACCGCCGGGTCGGTGGTCTCGATCCACTACGACCCGATGCTGGCGAAGGTGATCGTCTACGCGCCGCAGCGGCGCCGCGCGGCGCTGGTGCTCGCGGACGCGTTGGCGCGCACCCGGATCCACGGCGTGCACACCAACCGCGACCTGCTGGTCAATGTGCTGCGCCACCCCGCCTTCTTGGCCGGCGACACCGACACCGCGTTCTTCGCGACCCACGGTCTGGCCGGACTGGCCGCCCCGTTGGCCGATGACGCCGCGGTGCGCCTGTCCGCGGTGGCCGCCGCGCTGGCCGACGCGGAGCACAACCGGGCCAACGCCACCGTGTTCGCCGGCATCCCCAGCGGTTGGCGCAACCTCGCCGCAGGCAACCAGGTCAAGATCTACCGCGACGCCGCCGACACCGAGCACCGCGTCGAGTACCGGCACCTGCCCGACGGGGTGCACCTGCCCGACGACGACACGATCACCGTGGTGTCGGCCGACCCGCAGCGGGTCGTGCTTGCCGACGACGCCGGGGTGGCACGCGGTTTCGCGGTGGTGCGCAACGGAACCCGGGTGTACGTCGACTCTCCGCTTGGCGCGGCTGCGTTCACGGTGGTGCCGCGGCTACCCGAGCCGGGCACCGAGGTCGAGCCGGGATCGCTGGTCGCGCCGATGCCCGGCAGCGTGCTGCGCGTCGGCGCGGACGTCGGCGACACCGTGACAGCCGGCCAGCCACTGGTGTGGCTGGAGGCGATGAAAATGGAGCACACCATCACCGCGCCGAGCGACGGTGTGCTCGCCGAATTGCACGTCGGGCCAGGCACCCAAGTGGACGTCGGGACCGTCCTGGCCCGGGTAGAGACCCCCGAAACAGAAGGAGACCCCCAATGAGCGTCGACACCAGCTTCATCGAGAACGAGGAGCGTCGCGCGCTGCGCGAGGCCGTCGCGGCGATGGCGGCCAACTACGGACAGGATTACTACCTGGGCAAGGCCCGCGCCGGCCAGCACACCGACGAGTTGTGGGACGAGGCGGGCAAGCTCGGCTTCCTCGGGGTGAACCTGCCCGAGGAGTACGGCGGTGGCGGCGCCGGCATGTACGAGCTGTCGTTGGTGATGGAGGAGATGGCCGCGAACGGCTGCGCGTTGCTGATGATGGTCGTCTCCCCGGCGATCAACGGCACCATCATCGCCAAGTTCGGCACCGACGAGCAGAAGCAGCGCTGGCTGCCCGGCATCGCCGACGGCTCGCTGACGATGGCGTTCGCGATCACCGAGCCCGATGCCGGCTCCAACTCGCACCGCATCACCACCACCGCGCGCCGCGACGGCGCCGACTGGATCCTGTCCGGGCAGAAGGTGTTCATCTCCGGGATCGACCAGGCGCAGGCCGTGCTGGTGGTGGGCCGCACCGAGGAGGCCAAGACCGGCAACCTCAAGCCGGCGCTGTTCGTCGTCCCCACCGACACGCCGGGGCTGACCTACACCCCGATCGAGATGGAACTGGTCAGCCCGGAGCGGCAGTTCCAGGTCTTCCTCGACGAGGTGCGGCTGCCCGGTGACGCGCTGGTCGGCTCCGAGGACGCCGCGATCGCGCAACTGTTCGCCGGGCTGAACCCGGAGCGCATCATGGGCGCGGCCAGCGCGGTGGGGATGGGCCGCTTCGCGATCAACAAGGCCGTCGACTACGTCAAGACCCGCCAGGTGTGGAAGACGCCGATCGGCTCGCACCAAGGGCTGTCGCACCCGCTGGCCGCCAACCACATCGAGATCGAGCTGGCGAAGGTGATGATGCAGAAGGCCGCCGCCCTCTATGACAGCGGTGACGACGTGGGCGCCGCCGAGGCCGCCAACATGGCCAAGTACGCCGCCGGTGAGGCCTCGACCCGCGCGGTGGACCAGGCCGTGCAGTCCCTCGGCGGCAACGGGTTGACCAAGGAGTACGGGATCGCGGCCGCGGTCACCTCCTCCCGGCTGGCGCGGATCGCGCCGGTGAGCCGGGAGATGATCCTCAACTTCGTCGCGCAGACCTCGCTGGGCCTGCCCCGGTCGTACTGATGGACAGCCCCGTCGATTACGCGGTGGCCGACGGGGTCGCCCGGCTGACCCTGAACTCCCCGCACAACCGCAACGCGCTGTCCACCGGGTTGGTCGAGGCCCTGCACCGCGGCCTGCGTGACGCTGCCGCCGACGACGACGTCCGTGCGGTGGTGCTGGCCCACACCGGCAACACGTTCTGCGCCGGCGCGGACCTCGCGCAGGCCGCCGGCGGCGATCCGGCCGAACTAGCCGCCGAGCGGGCCCGCGAGCTCGCGGCGCTGCTGCGGGCGATCGTGACGGCGCCGCTGCCGGTGATCGCCGCCGTCGACGGCCACGTCCGCGCCGGCGGGATGGGGCTGGTCGGCGCGTGCGACATCGCGGTGGCCGGGCCGGCCAGCACGTTCGGGCTGACCGAGGCACGGATCGGGGTGGCCCCGGCAATCATCTCGCTGACCCTGCTGCCGAAGATGTCGGCCCGGTCGGCGGGGCGCTACTACCTGACCGGGGAGACCTTCGACGCGGCCGAGGCCACCCGGATCGGGCTGGTGACTCTGACCGCCGACGGGGCGGGCGGGGTGGACGCCGCGGTCGCCGAGCTGACCGCGGCGCTGCGCCGCGCCTCCCCGCAGGGTCTGGCCGCCTCCAAGGCGCTGACCACCGCCGCGATCCTGGCCGGTTTCGACGCCGACGCCGACCGGCTCGCGGCGGAGTCGGCCCGGCTGTTCGTCTCCGAGGAGGCCCAGGAGGGCATGCTGGCGTTCCTGCAGAAGCGCCCGCCGCGCTGGGCGCCGCCCGCCGGCGACTGACCCGGCCGGTTTCGCCGGTCCGCGGCTGCCTGCCGCCGGTTTGTCGTAGGCTGTGGGCCGATGAGCACGTCAGAGCAGCCCCGCCCGCGCGCCGGTGACACCGACCGGTTTCACGTCGCGCAGCTGCTCACCGAGGCCGCCGCACAGGGCCGTCTGCCGGAAAACGAGTACCGCGACCGGTTGTCGAAAGCCTATGCAGCGCAGACCTACGACGAGCTCGACCGGGTCAGCTCCGATCTGCCCGGGACGCTGGGCTCGCACCGGCCGTGCGGAGAGGCCAGACCAGCGCCGTCGACGCTGCTGCTGGCGATCTTCAGCGGGTTCCAGCGGCGCGGCCGCTGGAACGTGCCGCACCGGCTCACCACGCTGGCCCTGTGGGGCGGCGGGGTCGTCGACCTGCGCTATGCCGACTTCACCTCCGCGGAGGTGGAGATCAACGCGTACTCGATCATGGGCGGCCAGACGATCCTGGTGCCGCCGGAGGTCAACGTCGAGATCACCGGTCACGGCGTGATGGGGAACTTCGAGCACGGCGCGGCCGGCGCGGGCACCCCCGGCGCGCCGACGGTGAAGATCAAGGGTGTCGCGCTGTGGGGCCAGGTCGGCGTCAAGCGCAAGAAGCGTGGCCGCAGCGGCGACATCCCCTAGCCCCCTCGCCTAGCCCCCTCGCCCAACGTGCACCCACTGCGAAATCCGGCGCGGTTTTTCGCAGCCTGTACACGCTCGGTGAGCGCCGGGGGGAGCGGACGGGGCTAACCGCCGGGGCCGGCCGACGCGGCCGGGGCTCGCAGGCCGGCGCTATCCCCGCCGCCTCGCCCGCAGATAGTCGCCGACGACGGCCGCGCCCAGCCCGTCCTCGTCGGGCACCACCACCCGCCCGTGCACCCGACGGGCGACCTGGTCGATGAAGCGGGCCAGGCCGGGGTCGTCGCCGAGCCGGAAGATCGTCACCTGGGTGCCCAGCCGGGCGATCTCGTCGAAGCCGCGCACCGTCAGCCCGACCGTGCGCGGGTGCGGCGGGTAGTCGAAGAACACCGCCGACTCCGCCCCGTCGCCGCCGGGCCCGACCGGGCCCTCCAGGTGCGCGGTGGGCTCGCCGTCGGTGACCACCAGCACCACCGGCTGGGCGGCCGGATGCCTGCGCAGGTGCCGCCCGGCCAATGCCAGCGCGTGGTGCAGGTTGGTGCCCTGCTCGTAGATGCCCTCCAGGCCCATCAGTTCGGCCGGGGTGACGGTGCGCGCGTAACGGCCGAACGCGATGATCTGCAACGCGTCCGACCGGAACCGGGTGGAGATGAGGTGGTTCAGCGCCAGCGCGGTGCGTTTCATCGGCACCCACCGGTTCTCCATCACCATCGAGAACGACGTGTCCACCAGCAGCGCCACCGCCGCCTGGGTGCGGGTCTCGGTCTCGGAGATCTCCACGTCGTCGACGCTGATCCGCACACCCGGCCCGCTCCCCCCGGGGGTGCCGGCCTGGCGCAGCACCGCGTTGGTCAGGGTGCGCGCCACGTTCCACGGCTCGGTGTCGCCGAACTGCCAGGGGCGGGTCGCGCCGGTCAACTCGCCGGCCGCCCCGGCGCGGCGGTGGTCACGCTCGCCGCGGCGTCCGGTCAGCTGCCGGGCCACGTCCTGCAGGGCGGTCTGGCCCAGCCGGCGCATCGCCTTCGGGGACAGCCGCCACTGCCCGTCCGGGGTGCGGTCGAAGAAGCCCTGGTTGACCAGGGCGCGTTCCAGTTCGGCCAGGGTGGCCGCGTCCACGGCGGCCTGGTCGCCGAGCTGGCGGGCCAGTGCCTCCAGGTCGACGTCGTCCATGCTGGCGCCCGGGTAGGCCTGGGACAGTTGCTCGGCGAGTTGCTCGAGCTCACCGATGTCGGCCAGCGCCTGCGCCCCCTCCCCCATGCCCAGCGGGTTGTCCCCGGAGAACTCCGCGCTGCCCTGCCAGTCCTCGCCGGGACGCGCGGATTGCAGGTGGGCGTCCAGGCGGGCCAGCGACTGCTGCAGCGCCGGGGAGCCGAACGCCTGCATCGCCAGCGCGTCCAGTTCGGCGCGCTGCTCGGCGGAGAGGCTGTTGCGGAAGCGTTGCGCCGCGGCGGCGCGTTTGGCCAGCGAGTCCAGCAGCTCATCGATGTTGCGCGGGTTCTCCGGGAAGAACTCGCCGTGGCGGGCCATGAAGTCGTCGAAGTCGTCGGCGGTGTCCTCGCCGCGGGCGTGTTTGTCCAGCAGGTCGTTGAGGTCGTCGAGCATCTCGGCGACCCGCTGCCGGTCGGCGTCGGTGGCGCCCTGCAGCGCCTCTTTCATCCCGGCGAACCGCTGGTCGAGCATCTCCCGGCCCAGCAGATCGCTGATCTGCTGGTATTTCTCCCGGGCCTCCGCCGACCGCCAGGAGTAGTCGGCGAGTTCCTGCACCGCCTTGGCCGGGGACGGCGAGAGCGCCGAGATCTGCATCTCCTGGAAGCGGGCGTCGTCGTCGAGGGCGCGGGCCAGTTCCTTGCGCTCGGCCAGCACCGCCTCGTCGAGCAGCTTCTTGATCTCGGCCAGGGTGCCGTCGAGGTTGTTGTGGCGCAGCAGGTCGCGGCGCCGCCGGTGCGCCTCGGCGGCCAGGCTGTCGGTGCCGGCCATGCTCGAGGTGCCGCGCCGCAGCAGTTCGGCGAGCGCGCGCCGCGGCGACGCGCCGGCCATCACGTCCTGGCCGATCTGTTCCAGGGCGTCGCGCAGGTCCAGCGGCGGCGCCAGCGGGTCCGGCCCGCCGGTGTAGGCGGAGTAGCGCAGCGAGTGGGCGCGACCCGGTTCAGCCATAGACGGTTTCGCCGTCCCCGGACTGCTTGTCGATGCGTTTGGCCAGGTACAGCGCCTCCAGCGCCAATTCCACCGCGGCGGCGCGCTCACCTTCGGACTCGGCGCCGAGCCGCTCGGCGATGGCGTCGAGCACCGGCAGTTGCGGCAGCGCGGCCAGCACCGCCTTGGCCGACACCCGCTCCCCGGTGGTCACCACCGATCCCTCCTCGACGGCGGTGACCAGCGGCGCCACGTCGATGCCGCCGAGCGCGGCGGCGGCCGCGTCGGCGGTGGCCCGGCGCAGCAGGTGCTCGAGCACCGCGAGTTCGCGGCCCTCCTCGCCGGTTTCGAATTCCAGCTTTCCGCGCAGCACGTCGATGACGGTGCCCAGGTCGACCACCCGGGCCACCGGATCGGTCTCGCCCAGCAGCGCGCCGCGGTGCCGCGCGGCCGCGGCGACGGTCTCGGCGGCGGCGATGGAGAACCGCGCGGAGACCCCGGAGCGCTGGTCGATGGCGCGCGAGTCGCGCAGGCTGCGGGTGAACCGGGCGATGATCGCCAGCAGGTGGTCGGGGACCGGGGCGCTGAGGTGGGCCTCCTGGGCGATGACGCCGACCTCGGCGTCGAGTTCCAGCGGGTAGTGGGTGCGGATCTCCGCGCCGAACCGGTCCTTGAGCGGGGTGATGATCCGGCCCCGGTTGGTGTAGTCCTCCGGGTTGGCGCTGGCCACCACGAGAACGTCCAGCGGCAGCCGCAGGGTGTAGCCGCGGACCTGGATGTCGCGTTCCTCCATGACGTTGAGCATCGCCACCTGGATGCGTTCGGCCAGGTCGGGCAGCTCGTTGACGGCGACGATGCCGCGGTGGGAGCGCGGGATCAACCCGTAGGCGATGGTCTCGGGGTCGCCGAGGCTGCGGCCCTCGGCGACCTTGATCGGGTCGATGTCGCCGACCAGGTCGGCGACGCTGGTGTCGGGGGTGGCGAGCTTCTCGGTATAGCGCTCGCTGCGGTGTCGCCAGGCGACCGGCAGGTCGTCGCCGAGTTCCTCGGCCCGGCGGATCGACTCCGGGGTGATCGGTGTGTAGGGGTGCTCGTCGAGTTCGGCGTCGGCGATCACCGGGGTCCATTCGTCGAGCAGCCCGGCCACCGCGCGCAGCAGCCGGGTCTTGCCCTGCCCGCGCTCGCCGAGCAACACGAAGTCGTGGCCGGCGATAAGTGCCCGTTCCAGTTGCGGCAGCACGGTGTCGTCGAAGCCGAGGATGCCGGGCCAGATCTCCTCGCCGTTGGCGAGGGCGGTCAGCAGGTTCTCGCGGAGCTCTTCTTTGACGGTGCGCTGGCGATGACCGGCGGCGCGGAGTTCGCCGACGGTGGTGCGGGGAGCGAAATCAGGTGCGGCCACCACACCAACCTACGGCGGGATGCGGTGCCGCGTCGATCACCCGTGGTCGGGCGGGTTTCCTCAGTGCGCGAAGTGGCGCGCCCCGGTCAGATAGAGGGTGACGCCCGCGGCCTCGGCGGCGGCGGTCACCTCCTCGTCGCGGACCGAGCCGCCCGGGTGCACGATAGCCCGGACTCCGGCGTCGGCGAGGGTTTGCAGGCCGTCGGGGAATGGGAAGAACGCGTCGGAGGCGGCGACCGCGCCGGCCACCCGCTGCCCGCCGCGCTCGACGGCGAGCCGGGCCGCGTCCACCCGGTTGACCTGTCCCATGCCCACGCCGACGGTGGCGCCGTCGGCGGCGATCACGATCGCGTTGGACTTCACCGACCGGCAGGTGCGCCAGGCGAACACCAGGTCGGCGCGGGTGGTGTCGTCGGCGGCCGCGCCGGCGGCCAGCGTCCAATTCGCCGGGTCGTCGCCGGCGTCGGTGAGGTCGTCGCGCTGCTGGACCAGCAGTCCGCCGCTGATCTGGCGCCACTCGGCGCCGCCGCGCAGCGGCTCGGAGACCACCAGCACGCGGATGTTCTTCTTGCGGGCCAGCACCTCCACCGCACCGGGCTCATAAGCCGGGGCGACGATGACCTCGGTGAAGATGGTCGAGACGTATTCCGCCATCTCGACGCTGACCGCGGTGTTGGCGGCGATGACGCCGCCGAAGGCGCTCAGCGGGTCGCAGTCGTGGGCTTTGCGGTGGGCGTCGGCCACCGAGGTCGACGAGACCGCGATCCCGCACGGGTTGGCGTGCTTGATGATCGCCACGCAGGTCTGCTCATGGTCGAACGCGGCACGCCAGGCGGCGTCGGCGTCGGTGTAGTTGTTGTAGGACATCTCCTTGCCGTGCAGCTGGTCGGCCTGGGCCAGGCCGGGCCAGGCGCCGGCGTCGGCGTACAGCGCCGCCTGCTGGTGCGGGTTCTCCCCGTAGCGCAGCACCGCGGAGCGGTGCCACGTCCCGGCCACCCAGTCGGGCATGAGGCCGCGGTCCGGGTCGGGGCTCAGGGTGGACTCCATCCAGCTGGCCACCGCCACGTCGTATTCGGCGGTGTGCCGGAAGGCCAGAGCCGCCAACCGCTTCCGTTCGGTGAGGGTGAAGCCGCCGGCGTTGACCGCGCTCAGTACCCCGTCGTAGCCGAGGGGGGAGACCACGACCGCCACGCTGGGGTGGTTCTTCGCGGCGGCCCGCACCATCGACGGGCCGCCGATGTCGATCTGCTCGACGCACTCGTCGACCTCGGCTCCGGAGTCGACGGTCTCGCCGAACGGGTACAGGTTGACCACGACCAGTTCGAAGGCGGCGATCCCCAGGTCGGCGAGGGCGGCGACGTGGTCGGGCTTGCGCAGGTCGGCCAGCAGCCCGGCGTGCACCCGGGGATGCAGGGTCTTGACCCGGCCGTCGAGCACCTCGGGGAAGCCGGTCATCCGCTCCACCGGGGTGACGGGAATGCCTTTCTCGGCAATGGTTTTCGCTGTGGAACCGGTGGAGACGATCTCCACGCCCGCGTCGTGCAGGCCCTGGGCCAGGTCCACCAGCCCGGTCTTGTCGTAGACGCTGATCAGTGCACGCCGGATCGGTGTCCGTGACGAGGCCGCGTTCTCCACCGTCTCCCCGCTCATCCCATCGTCGCCTTTCGTCCGGTCCAGGTCACGCCGCCGGTCGCCAGCGCGGCCAGCACCTCGGTCAGCAGTCGCCGCTCCACCACCTTGATGCGTTCGTGCAGGCTGTCCTCGTCGTCGTCGTCGAACACCGTAACGGGTTGCTGGGCCAGGATCGGCCCGGTGTCGGTGCCCGCGTCGACCAGGTGCACGGTGCAGCCGGTGACCTTCACCCCGTGGGTCAGCGCATCGGCGACGGCGTGAGCGCCCGCGAAGGCGGGCAGCAGCGCCGGGTGGGTGTTGACGGTGCGGCCGAGGAATTCGGAGAGGAAGTGCGGGCCAAGGATTTTCATGAATCCTGCCGAGACCACCAGGTCGGGGTGGTGGGCGGCGGTGGCCGCGGTGATCGCCGCGTCCCAGGCGGCCCGGTCTGGGTGGTCGGCGAGCCGGACTGTGAACGTCGGTATTCCGGCGGCTTCGGCGACCTGCACGGCCCGGCAGTCGCGGTCCACGCCGACCGCGACCACCCGGGCGGGGTAGTCGTCGACCGCGGCGGCCAGCAGCGCCTCCAGCAGCGATCCGGTTCCCGACGCCAGCACCACCAGCCGGGCCGGCGCGCTGGGAGGCACACGGATCGGCTGCTGCACGGGTTCAGCCTAGTCGGCCGTCGCGGTCCGGATCCGGCGGGACGCCCCGGTCGGCGGGGGTGCCGTCGGGGTACATGTCGTCGGTGAACATCTCGTCCTCGGGGTCGCCGAAATCCTCCCGCGGGCCGGCGGCGACCGGCGGGCCGGCTGGTTGCGGGTCGGCCGGCTGCGGGTCGGCCGGTTCCGGGTCAACCGGGGCGGGCTGCTCGGGCTCGTCCGGCAGCTCGGGTGCGGCGTCCCACCCGGCGGCGGGTTCGGCGTGCTCGGGGTCGGGTTCGGGTTCGGGTGCCGGTGCGGCCGGTTGCGGTCGCGGCCTGGGCCGCAGCCGGATCCCGCCGGCCACCACGACGGTGGCCAGCCCGACCACGCCGAACCAGAACAGCACCGCCAACGCCATCGCGGTCTCGTCGACGCCGACGGCGCCGAAGTTGCCCAGCTGACCGCCCGCCGCGTAGCCCAGCAGCATCATCGTCGCGGCGGACAGCACCACCGCGACCAGCAGCTGCGCCAGCGCCGCACCGGGCGGCAGGATTCGGCGGGCGCACTGCTGCCCGAGCGCGACCCCGGCGGTGGCACCGATGATCAGCAGCGCCACCCAGACGGGGCCGAGCGGCGGGCTGGGCGCGGCCGCCAGGATCGGCAGCGCCGGGATGTCGCCGCCGAACACGGTGAAGGAACTGAACGTCGCGAAGCCCACATGGGCGCTCGAGCCGACCGCCACCGCCGCGGTCCCGACGATCACGTTGGGGACGTAGAGCACCGCGAGGGCGGTGAGGCTGAGCTGACCGAACAGCGAATCGGTGATGGCGTAGAGCTCGTGCATCGTCGACCAGTGCACGACCAGCGAGATGGTGGTGACGACGCCGGAGAGCCCGAGCAGGGTCAGCACACCGGCGGTGGCGCCGCGCACCGAGCCGGACACCCAGGCCGGCAGGCGGGCGGCGTCGAGCACTCGGCGGCCGACCTGCGAGCCCATCCCGATCGCGGCGCCGATCGTGTGCACCACCAGCACGCTGGCGAAGGCCCGCAGCGCGTTGGGGGTCTGCAGTTCGGTGATCACCGACGCGGCGTCGTGAATCACCGCCAGCGCAATTGCGGCGATGAGCAGCGGGCCACCCACCGCCGACGCCGCGATCCAGCGGGTGACCAGCCACGACGCCTGCGGGGAGGTGGCCTGTGCGGTGGTGCGCGCCACCCCCCAGATCATCAGCGCCGTCGGCAGCAGCGGAAGCACACCGAGTTGGCTGCCGCCGATGGTGATCGGCACCAGGTGCACGCCGAGCCACATGCTGGCGATCGCTCCCAGCGCGCCGGTCATGTCACTGTTGGCGATCAGCAGCTGAAGCAGTGTGATCGCGGCGATGACGACCAGCGCCACCAGCGCCGGGCCGAACGCCACCCGCACCAGGTCACGGGCCTGGCGGGCACCGACCGGTGGTCGCTGCGGCACCGGCCTCACCGTGCGCGCGGGGAGCTCACGGCGGTGCGCACGCTACCGGTCAGGACGGGGTCGGCCCGGAGCCCGACGAGGGGCTCTCGGAACCACCGCTGTCCGGGCCGTTCCCGGTGCCGCCGCTGCCGGACGAGGAGCCGTAGCTCGGGAAGCCGGTCGGCGGGGTCGACGCGTGCTGGCCCGGCTGCGCGCTCGCGCCGTAGCCGCCGGACTGCGACGGGTAGGAGGAGTGCACCACGGTGTGCTGGTCGGCAAGGCCGCCCTGCTGCTGCGGCGACTGACCGAACGGGCCGGGCTGACCGGGCTGTCCCGGCTGACCGGGCTGACCGGGCTGTCCCGGCTGACCGTAGTAGCCGCCGACCGCGGGCCCGTACTGGCCGTACGGCGCGTACTGCCCGTAGTTGGGGCGCGGCGCCGGGGCGCTGATCACGCCGGCGTCGAGCAGCAGCGCCGCCACCGCGGCCGCCGCCTGCAGCAGCGTCAGGACGAGCACCAGCCACATGCCCCAGCCGACGGTGGTGCCGTCGGCCTTGTTGACGACGTCGGAGACGATCATCAGCAACCCGGCCACCGACAGCACGGCCACGACCGCAGCGTAGTTCTTGGCCTTGGGCAGCAGCGCGACACCGGCCAGCAGCCCGGCTGCCAGCACGACCAGGATCTCCAGGCCGGCCCCGGAGGTGATGCTGATGCCCGAGTACGGGCCCTCGATGTTGAACAGCGGACCGAAGCTGGCCAGGTAGGCCAGCAGGCCGAGCGCGGCGACGGCGGCACCGAGGATCAGCGGGAGCTTGGTCTCACCGGCGGCGGGGGTACCGAAGCCGGCGGACGGGGAAGCCGGGGCCGGGCTTCCGTAGGCGCCAGGAGGCTGCGCGGGCGGGTAGCCGGGGTTGCCGGGCGGGTAAGTCATGGTCTCTCCTGTGGTTGACGTACCGTGACGGCGCCGCAGCACCGCGACGCGATCCGGTGTCCCACGCTAGCGCACGCCGGGGCATCCGCGGCACAGCAACCGGGGTGTCCCGCCGATCCCGGTGCCGCGGTGCACACTTGCCACGCCGACAGGAACACGTTCTAATTCGAGCCATGGATTACGGGCTTGTGTTGTTCACCAGTGACCGCGGCATCACCCCGGCGGCAGCGGCCAAACTCGCCGAGGACCACGGTTTCGCCACCTTCTACGTGCCGGAGCACACTCACATCCCGGTCAAGCGGCAGGCCGCCCACCCGACCACCGGGGACGAGTCGCTGCCCGACGACCGCTACATGCGCACCCTCGACCCGTGGGTGAGCCTGGCCACCGCGTCGGCCGTCACCTCCACGATCCGGCTGTCGACGGCGGTGGCGCTGCCGGTGGAGCACGATCCGATCTCGCTGGCCAAAACCATCGCCACCCTCGACCATCTCTCCGGCGGCCGGGTCAGCGTCGGCGTCGGGTTCGGCTGGAACACCGACGAACTCGCCGATCACGGGGTCCCGCCCGGCCGGCGGCGCACCATGTTGCGCGAGTACCTCGAGGCGATGCGGGCGCTGTGGACCCAGGAGGAAGCCGAATACGCCGGCGAGTTCGTCAACTTCGGCCCGAGTTGGGCGTGGCCGAAGCCGGTGCAACAGCACGTGCCGGTGCTGGTCGGTGCGGCCGGGACCGAGAAGAACTTCAAGTGGATCACCCGCAGCGCCGACGGCTGGATCACCACCCCGCGCGACTTCGACATCGACGCCCCGGTGAAGCTGCTGCAGGACACCTGGGCGGCCGGCGGTCGCGAGGGGGCGCCGCAGATCGTGGCGCTGGACTTCAAGCCCGACGCCGAGAAGTTGGCCCGCTGGAAGGACCTGGGGGTCACCGAGGTGCTGTTCGGACTGCCGGATCGCAGCGCGGCGGAGGTGGCCGGCTACGTGGAGCGGCTGGCCGGCAAGCTGGCCGCCGGCTAGCCCGCTCCGGCCAGGCTGAACCGGTTGCCGTAGTCCAGGGCGCGGACGGTGATCGGCGCGCCCAGCGGATCACCGTCGGAGAGCAGCGCCACCGCGTCGTCGTCTTCGCTGGTGGCCAGGAACCGGCTGTCGTCGGGCAGTCGGCCGATGACGATTCCGGTGCGGGTCGGCCAGTCGTAGCGGACGCTGTAGGTCTCGATCGTCGCCGGTCCGGCGGCGGTCTCGGTGACCGCAACGGTCGGCTCCGCGTCGGCGGCGCGCTGCAACTCGGCGCTGCGCCCGGGCCGCCACGGTGTCGGTGTCGTGGCGTAGACCCCCACCGAGTACTTGCTCATCATGCCGCCGTTGGCGCCGACGAGCAGGAACCGTCCCGGGTCGGTGCGGGCCGCGGCGACCGCCTCGGCGATCGCGTGCATCGAGTAGTTGTTGCCCGCCCCGCCGAAGAACGGCAGCCCACCGGTCAGGGTGAGCCCGCGCGGGTCGTCGGCGGCCAGGCCGAAGGCGTCGGTGATGTTGAAGACCGGGACCGGGAAGCAGCTGTACAGGTCGAGCCCGCCCACCTCGTCGAGCCCGATGCCGGCCATCGCGAGAGCCTCGGTGACCGCGGTGATCGCCGCGGGGCTGCGGCTGAGGTCGGGTCGGGCCAGCAGTTGCTGCTCGCGCAGGTCGGCGTGGCCGTGCAGGAACACCCACCGGTCCTCGGGGACGCCGAGCCGGCGGGCGGCCGCCACCGACATCAGCAGCGTGGCCGCCCCCTGGTTCACCTGGTCGCGGGCCACCAGCAGGCGTGGGTAGGGGTCGCAGATCATCCGGTTGTCGGTGCTGATCGTGGTCAGCTCGTCGACGCTGCGCCGCACCGGCGCCGCGGACAGCGGGTTGGCCGCGGCGACCGCGGTGAACGGCGCGAACAACTCGCCCATCGACTGCAGGTAGGCGGCCGGGCTGAGCCCCAGCCGGGCCCGGCGGGCGTTCTCCAGCAGCCCGTACTGCACCGGCGCGCCGGTCAGGCCGTGGCTGACCGTGTAGCGGTCGACGAACTCCTCCAAGCCGAACCCGCGGTCCTCGAGCTGGCCGTCGACGTTCTCGGTGAAGTCGGGCTTGTCCTCGGCGTCACGGAAGTGGCGGGTGGTGGAGGTGGCGTCGGATCCGCAGAGCAGCACCACGTCGGCCGCGCCGGCGGCGATGCCCGCCGCGAACTCACTGACCAGTTGCTGAGGTCCCTGCCCGCCGACCTTGTCCAGCACCGCCCGCGCCGGGTCGGCACCCAGCCGGCGGGTGACCGACCGGGGGAAGTTGTTCGACTTCCCCAACGGCGCCGGGGCCTGCGGGATCGAGTTCTCGAACTGCCGGGTGGCGACGACGGTGTCGATCGCCGCCGTGATCGCCGCGGGGTCGCCACCGCAGTCGACCGTCGCCGCCCGGGCGGCGGCCGCGGCCAACTCGACCGGTGACATCGCCCGGTAGCCCGGGTCATCGATGCGTTCGGCGGCCTGGCCCACCCCGACGACGAGCGGCGTGCGCGGGTCGATGCTCATGACCGGACGCGACGCGTTACAGGCTCTGCAGGATCTGCCGCGCCAACTCGGCGGTCTCCGAGGGGGTCTTGCCGACCTTCACCCCGGCGGCCTCCAGCGCCTCCTGCTTGGCGGCCGCCGTGCCCGACGAGCCGGACACGATCGCCCCGGCGTGACCCATGGTCTTGCCCTCCGGTGCGGTGAAGCCGGCGACGTAGCCGACCACCGGCTTGGAGACGTTGGCCTTGATGTAGTCGGCGGCGCGCTCCTCGGCGTCCCCGCCGATCTCACCGATCATCACGATCACCTTGGTGGCGGGGTCCTTCTCGAAGGCCTCGATCGCGTCGATGTGGGTGGTGCCGATGACCGGGTCACCGCCGATACCCACCGCGGTGGAGAACCCGAAATCGCGCAGCTCGTACATCATCTGGTAGGTCAGGGTGCCCGACTTGGAGACCAGCCCGACCGGCCCGGAGCCGGTGATGTCGGCCGGGGTGATGCCGACCAGGCACTCTCCGGGGGTGATGATGCCCGGGCAGTTGGGGCCGACGATGCGGGTCTTGTTGCCCTTGTCGGTGTTGTAGGCCCACGCGTAAGCGGTGTCCTGCACCGGGATGCCCTCGGTGATGACCACCAGCAGCGGGATCTCGGCGTCGATGGCCTCGATCATCGCGTCCTTGGAGAACTTCGGCGGCACGAACGCGATCGAGACGTCGGCGCCGGTCTTCTCCATGGCCTCGGCGACGCTGCCGAACACCGGCAGTTCGATGTCCTTGCCGTCACGGTCCTTGTGCGCCACGGTGGTGCCGGCCTTGCGGGCGTTGACCCCGCCGACGATCTGGGTGCCCGCCGCCAGCATCCGGGCGGTGTGCTTGGTGGCCTCGCTACCGGTGATGCCCTGAACGATGACCTTGCTGTCCTTGTTGACGAAGATCGACATCGACTACGCGTCCTTTCCGGAGAAGGCCAGTTCGGCGGCCTTGGCGGCGGCTTCGTCCATCGTGCCCACCAGGGACACCAGCGGATGGTTGGCCTCGGTGAGGATCCGGCGGCCCTCGTCGACATTGTTGCCGTCGAGACGGACGACCAGCGGCTTGCTGGCGGCGTCGCCGAGGATCTCCAGCGCCTTGACGATGCCGGTCGCCACCGCGTCGCAGGCGGTGATCCCGCCGAACACGTTGACGAACACGCTCTTGACCTGCTGGTCACCGAGGATGACGTCGAGCCCGGCGGCCATCACCTCCGCGGAGGCGCCCCCGCCGATGTCGAGGAAGTTGGCCGGCTTCACCCCGCCGTGCTTCTCCCCGGCGTAGGCGGTGACGTCGAGGGTCGACATGACCAGCCCGGCGCCGTTGCCGATGATGCCGACCTCGCCGTCGAGCTTGACGTAGTTGAGGTCGTGCTCCTTGGCCTTGAGCTCCAGCGGGTCGGTGGCGTCACGGTCCTCGAACTCGGCGTGGCCGGGCTGCCGGAAGTCGGCGTTGGCGTCCAGGGTGACCTTGCCGTCCAGCGCCAGGATCTGGTCGTCGGGGGTGCGCACCAGCGGGTTGACCTCCACCAGGGTGGCGTCCTCGGCGACGAAGACCTCCCACAGCTTCTGGATCGTGACCGCGGCCGCGTCGAGCACCTCGGCGGGCAGGTGGCCCTGCTCGGCGATCGAGCGGGCGAACGCCAGGTCCACACCCTTGACCGCGTCGACGGGCACCTTGGCCAGCCGGTCGGGCTTGGTGGCGGCGACCTCTTCGATCTCCACGCCGCCCTCGACCGAGCACATCGCCAGGTAGGTCCGGTTGGCCCGGTCCAGCAGGAAGGAGATGTAGTACTCCTCGGCGATGTCGCTGGCCTCGGCGACCAGGAGCTTCTTGACGACGTGGCCCTTGATGTCCAGTCCGAGGATGTTCTGCGCGTGGGTCAGGGCGTCCTCGGGGGTGGCGGCGTATTTGACGCCGCCGGCCTTACCCCGGCCGCCGGTCTTGACCTGCGCCTTGACCATCACCGGGCGGCCGATCTCCTCGGCGATCGCCTTGGCGTCCTCGGCCGAGTCGGTCACCCGCCCCGGGGTGGTGGGCACGTTGTGCTTGGCGAACAGTTCCTTCGCCTGGTACTCGAATAGATCCATGGCCTCACTCTTGTACTGGCTGGCTGACGTCGACGGCTCCAGAGGGTCAGGCCCGAGGGAACTCGCCCGCAGGGAACTGTAGCGACCCGGCCGGCGGGTTCCCGCGTCGGCTCCCGGCGCTGTGGTGCATCTCACCTCGACCGTGTGGTGAACATCACCCGGGAATCAAACGTGATACCCGCCACATTCGGCGGCGGGTGTCGGCCCGGGCTTGCCAGCGTCACATCCGCGTCGCTACTCTCTCCTGGGCTTGAGATAACGGTATGGTTACAGACCAGAGGGAAGTTTCCGGGTGACGCAGCATCGCAGCGAGCAGTCTGCTTTTTCAGAGGCTTCGCGGCGGTTGCGCGACCGGTTTTCCGCTCCCGTCGGCAACGATGTGACCGACATCATCCCGATCGACGAGTTCCTTGAGGGCCTGGAGGCGCTCGCCGAACGTGAGTTCCGCTCCGCGGACGCCGCCGTTCCCGAAGACGCCGTCCTGGCGGAAGCCCGACCCGACGTTCCCGCCTGCGATGCCACGGCCGAGGACCCGGACGCCACCGAGGTGCTCGAGGCCCCCGAACTCGACGACCTGCACAGCGCCGAAGACCCGTCCCCGCTGGAGCTGACCGTCGGTGACGTCGCCGCGAACCACCGCCGGGCCCAGCACCGCAAGGCCGCCGCCGGGGCGGTGCGCGGCCGGGTCCTCATCGGCGCCATGGCCATCGGTGCGGTGGCCGCCGCCGCGCACAGCACCACCGGCCAGACCGACGAGTCCACCTCGCAGCAGCCGATGCTGGTCGCCGAGCAGGCCCCGCTGGCCCGCACCGCCGACGCGCCCGCGCCGCGCGGCATGCAGGTCATCACCGTCAAGCCGGCCGCCAGCTTCGCCGCGCACGACGAGGAGTTCGCCAAGGGTGTCGCCTACGCCCAGGAGCGCGCCGAACGCGAAGCCCGGCTGCAGCGGCCACTGTTCGTGGCGCCGACCACCGGGATCTTCACCTCCAGCTTCGGCTACCGGTGGGGTTCGCTGCACGCCGGCATCGACATCGCCAACTCGATCGGCACGCCGATTCTGGCTGCCTCCGACGGTGTGGTCATCGAGGCCGGGCCGGCCGCCGGGTACGGCGCCCTGGTCAAGGTGCGCCACAGCGACGGCACCGTCACCCTCTACGGCCACGTCAACACCTGGACGGTCAGCGTCGGCGAGCGGGTGATGGCCGGCGACCAGATCGCCACCATGGGCAACCGGGGTTTCTCCACCGGGCCGCACTGCCACTTCGAGGTGCTGCTCAACGGCACCAGCCGGGTGGACCCGCTGCCGTGGCTGGCCCAGCGCGGCATCAACATCGGCAACTTCGCCGGCTGACCCGGCCCCGGCCGCCCGGCGGACCGATCCGGCGACTACGCCCCTCCCCCACCTCCTGCTAGCGTCAACAAGATGGACCCTGACCCACCCTCGGCCAGCAGCCGAACCGCGCTGCTGGCCGGCTGGCTGAGCATCCTCACGGGTGCGTTCCTTCTGTTCAGCAGCCTTCTGCTGCTGGCCTTCCAACTGCTCTGGATATTGCTGCCGGTGTCGATGAACGAGTCGGCCGGCCCCCTGCCGATCGGCGCGCTGGTGCTGCTGGCCGCCTCCGCGCTGGCCTGCTGCCTGCTCGTCGGCGGGATCCTGCTGCTGCGCCGGCATGCGACCGGGCTGTGGATCATCGTGGGGGCCAACGTGGTCGCGATCGCCGCGAGCGTGTTCGCGGTGCTCGCCGACCCGATGCGCTCCCGCGACGTGGCGCT
This sequence comes from Mycolicibacillus trivialis, assembly GCF_002102395.1. Taxonomy (GTDB): domain Bacteria; phylum Actinomycetota; class Actinomycetes; order Mycobacteriales; family Mycobacteriaceae; genus Mycobacterium; species Mycobacterium triviale. Next base: position 66,592 of record NZ_LQPZ01000017.1, on the reverse strand, counting down.
GCTGGTGGTGCCCGCCACGATCACCGTGCTGGCGTTGATGCCCTCCACCCGGTCCTGGCTGCACCCGAGCCTCTCGCGGCGCTGAGCGCCGGCGGCTACAGCTTGGTGATCGGGGCGTGGTTGTGCATCAGCTTGACCCGCCCGGCACTGCCGAAGTCGATCAGCGACATCGCCGACTCGCCCACCCCGGAGACCTCCTCGACACGGCCCAGCCCGTACTTGTCGTGGGTGACCCGGTCGCCGGGTTGCAATGCCAGCGGCGGGCGCCGGTTGGCGGGCCGCGCCGGCGCCGCCCTGCGCTCGTGGCCGAAGCCGCTGACCGGCGCGCTGAACGCCGGTGCGGTGTCCAGGCGGCGCCAGTCGATGAGGTCGGCCGGGATCTCCTGCAGGAACCGGGATTCGGGGTTGAGCATCGGCTGGCCCCAGGACGAGCGGATCTTGGCCCGGCTGACATACAGCCGCTGCCGGGCCCGGGTGATCCCGACGTAGGCCAGCCGTCGCTCCTCGGCGAGTTCGGCGACGTCACCCAGAGCCCGCATGTGCGGGAACATGCCGTCCTCCCAGCCGGTGACGAATACCACCGGGAACTCAAGGCCTTTGGCGGTGTGCAGCGTCATCAGCGTGACCATTCCGGAGTCGTGTTCCGGGATGTCGTCGGTGTCGCTGACCAGTGAGACCCGTTCCAGGAACTCGGCGAGCTCCCCGGTCTCCGGGACGTCGCCCTCGGCGCCGGCCTCGGCATCGGCGGCGCCCTCCTCGTCGGCCAGCGCCGACCGGTTCTCCCGGTCTGTGCTGAATTCGTGTGCGACACTGACCAGTTCGTTGAGGTTGTCCAGCCGGGCCAGGTCCTGCGGATCGTGGGAGGACTCCAGTTCCGCGCGGTAGCCGGTGCGTTCCAGCACCGCTTCCACCAGTTCACCCAACCCCTCATCGAGGCCGGATCGCAGCCCGTCGAGCAACTCGACGAAGCCGCTGATCGCTTTCACCGCACGGGTGTTGAGCAGCGGCACCGCGCCGTCGGCGGCGGCCCGCAACGCCTCACCGAAGCCGACACCGGTGTTCTCCGCGTGCACCGCCACGCACGCCTCGGCGCGCTCCCCGATGCCGCGGCGCGGGGTGTTGAGGATGCGCCGCAGGCTGACGGTGTCGGCCGGGTTGTCCAGCACCCGCAGGTACGCGACGAGGTCGCGGATCTCCTTGCGCTCGTAGAACCGCACCCCCCCGACCACCTTGTAGGGGATGCCGGTGCGGATGAACACCTCCTCCAACGCGCGGGAGGCGTTGTTGGTGCGGTAGAACACCGCGACGTCGTTGTAGGTGATGTCCCCGCCGTCGGCCAGCGCGTCGATCTCGGCGGCCACGAATCGGGCTTCGTCGTGCTCGTTGTCGGCGACGTAGCCGACGATCGGTTCGCCCTCGCCGGCGTCGGTCCACAGCCGCTTCTCCCGACGCCCCGCGTTGCGGGCGATCACCGCGTTGGCCGCCGACAGGATGGTCTGGGTGGAGCGGTAGTTCTGCTCCAGCAGGATCGTGGTGGCGTCGGGGTAGTCGCGTTCGAAGTCCTCGATGTTGCGGATCGTGGCACCGCGGAAGGCGTAGATCGACTGGTCGGCGTCGCCGACCACGCACAGCTCGGCCGGCGGGATGTCCTGCTGTTCGCCGTGCCCGGTGAGTTCGCGCACCAGCACGTACTGGGCGTGGTTGGTGTCCTGGTACTCGTCGACCAGGATGTGGCGGAACCGGCGCCGGTAGTGCTGGGCGACCTGCGGGAAGGCCTGCAGCAGCCCGACGGTCTCGCCGATCAGGTCGTCGAAGTCCAGCGCGTTGGCCGCCCGCAGCCGCCGCTGGTACTCGGCGTAGACCCCGGCCACGGTGCGGGCCAGGTCGTCGGAGTCCTCGGTGAGATCGCTCAGCGCCCGGTCCGGGTCGATCAGCTCGTTCTTCAGGTTCGAGATGGCGTTGGCCAGCAGCCGCGGGGTGTACCGCTTGACGTCCAGGCCGATGTCCCGGGCGACCATCAGCAGCAGCCGCCGGGAGTCGTCGGCGTCGTAGATGGAGAAGTTGGAGTTCAGCCCCGGCAGGAGCGCGGCCTGGCTGCGCAGGATGCGCACGCAGGTGGAGTGGAAGGTCGACACCCACATCGACAGGGCCCGCGGCCCGATCAGGTCCACCACCCGCTCGCGCATCTCGGCGGCGGCCTTGTTGGTGAACGTGATCGCCAGGACCTGCCCGACCCCGACGTCGCGGGCGGCCAGCAGGTAGGCGATCCGTCGGGTCAGCACCGCCGTCTTGCCCGACCCGGCACCGGCGACGATCAGCAGCGGGGTGCCCTCGTGCAGCACCGCCCGCCGTTGCTGCGGGTTGAGCGCCTCCAGCAGGGCGGCGGGCCCGGAGGCCGGGTGGAGTCCTGGGTCGGCGTGCACACTCATGTCCAGACCAACCTACCGCCGCCGGTGGACAGGTTTTGCGCTGGCACAGCCCGGGTGGCACACTCGATTCGTGCTCGACGTGCAGCTTCGATTTTTCTACCGGTCCGCCACCGCGGAACCGGTGGGGTAGCTGTCTTCTGAGCCCCGTGGTCCGCGACGCAGATCCGGGGTTCGCCTGTTGTGTGAGGCCGGAGTGCAGATGAGACCAGAACCCGCCGAGAACACTCAGAGTACGGAGTCGACCCCCATGAGCGCAGAGACCGCCACCGAGGCGCCCACCATCGACGAACTGCGGCACGAGATCGACCGGCTCGACGCCGAGATCCTCGCCGCGGTCAAGCGGCGCACCGAGGTGTCGCAGGCCATCGGCAAGGCCCGGATGGCCTCCGGCGGCACCCGGCTGGTGCACAGCCGGGAGATGAAGGTGATCGAGCGCTACAGCGAACTCGGTCCCGACGGCAAGGACCTGGCGATGCTGTTGCTGCGCCTGGGCCGCGGCCGCCTCGGTCACTGACCTCCCGCACAGGTTTCCCGCGTAGGTTTGCCGGCCGGTGGAATATCCGCCGACGGCGCCGGTGTTGGCACGATCACCGGGCGTGCAGGCTCGGCCACACCGCACCGACCTCGAAGGAGATCGCGATGACCACCTACACGCCCGACACGATCCTCGGCGACATCGTCACCGCCGACCCGTCCCGCACCCGGATCCTGGACCGCTTCGGCATCGACTACTGCTGCCACGGCCAGCGCCCGGTGCGCGAGGCCTGCGAGGAAGCCCAGATCCCGGTCGACGAGGTGTTGGCGGCGCTGGCCAGTGAGGCGCCCGGCCGGCAGGAGGCCTGGGCCGATCTCGACGACGCGGCCCTCGTCGAGCACATCGTCGGCACCCACCACCAGTTCCTGTGGGAGGAGTTTCCCCGGGTGGGCGCGCTGGTGGACAAGGTGGCGCGGGTGCACGGCCCCAACCACAGCGAGCTGATCCAGGTTCGCGAGGTCTTCGGCAAGCTGCGCGGCGGCATCGAGCCGCACCTGCGCGAGGAGGAGACCGACCTGTTCCCGAAGATCACCGCCCGCGCCGGTGAGGACGGCCCGCTCTCGGAGGAACTGCGCAGCCTGCTCAAGGAGAACATGGTCGAGCACGACAACGCCGGTGGCCTGCTCGCCGAGTTGCGTCGCCTCACCGCCGACTACACGGTGCCCGCCGACGCCTGCGGCTCCTACATGGCGATGCTGACCGGTCTCGAGGAGATCGAAACCGACCTGCACATGCACGTGCACAAGGAGAACAACGTGCTCTACCCGCGGGTGCTCGCGGCGGGCTGAGCCCGCCGCACCCGGCGGTTACCCTCGGAGTATGAGCGCCGCTGAGCTTCCGGACATCACGGCCAGCGCGGCCTGGAAAGCGCTGACCGACCACCACCGTCGCATCGGGGACACCCACCTGCGCGAGCTGTTCGCTGACGACGGTGACCGGGGCCGGACGTTCACGCTCGGCGTCGGCGACCTCTACATCGACTACAGCAAGCACCGGATCACCGCCGAGACGGTGCGCCTGCTGTGCGAGTTGGCCCGCGCCGCCGGGCTCGAGGAGCGCCGCGACGCGATGTTCGCCGGGGAGCACATCAACACCTCCGAGGACCGCGCGGTGCTGCACACCGCGCTGCGGCTGCCCCGCGGCGCGACGTTGACCGTCGACGGCCGCGACGTCACCGCCGACGTGCACGCCGTGCTCGATGCGATGGGCGAGTTCACCGACCGGCTGCGCGACGGCAGCTGGACCGGGGCCACCGGCGCGCCGATCCGCTGCGTGGTCAACATCGGCATCGGCGGGTCGGACCTGGGGCCGGCCATGGCCTATCGCGCGCTGCGGCACTACGCCGACGCCGGGATCAGCGCGCGGTTCGTCTCCAACATCGACCCGACCGACCTGGTGGCCACCCTCGCCGACCTCGACCCGGCCAGCACCCTGTTCGTGGTCGCATCGAAGACGTTCTCCACGCTGGAGACCCTCACCAACGCGGCGGCGGCCCGGCGCTGGCTGACCGACGCCCTCGGTGAGGATGCGGTCGCGAAGCATTTCGTCGCGGTCTCCACCAACCGGGACCGGGTCACGCGGTTCGGGATCGACCCGGAAAACATGTTCGGGTTCTGGGACTGGGTGGGCGGCCGCTACTCCGTCGACTCGGCGATCGGGCTGTCGTTGATGGCGACGATCGGCCGGGAGCGCTTCGCGGAGTTCCTCGCCGGGTTCCATCTCGTCGACGAGCATTTCCGCACCGCACCGCTGGAGGCCAACGCGCCGGCGCTGCTCGGGCTGATCGGGGTGTGGTACTCGAACTTCTTCGGTGCCCAGTCCCGCGCGGTGTTGCCCTACGCCGACGACCTGGCCCGTTTCCCGGCCTATCTGCAGCAGCTGACGATGGAGTCGAACGGTAAGTCGGTGCGCCGTGACGGCAGCCCGGTCACCACCGACACCGGCGAGATCTTCTGGGGCGAGCCGGGAACCAACGGTCAGCACGCCTTCTTCCAGTTGCTGCACCAGGGCACCCGGCTGGTGCCCGCAGATTTCATCGGGTTCGCCCGGCCGGTGGACGACCTGCCGACCGCCGACGGCGACGGCAGCATGCATGACCTGCTGATGAGCAACTTCTTCGCTCAGACCAAGGTGTTGGCGTTCGGCAAGACCGCCGAGGAGATCGCCGCCGAGGACACCCCGGCGGCGGTGGTGCCGCACAAGGTGATGCCCGGCAACCGGCCCAGCACCTCGATCCTGGCCACCCGATTGACCCCGTCGGTGCTGGGCCAACTGATCGCCCTCTACGAGCACCAGGTGTTCACCGAGGGCGTGGTCTGGGGCATCGACTCGTTCGACCAGTGGGGTGTGGAGCTCGGCAAGAAACAGGCCAAGGAACTGGAGCCGGTGCTCACCGCCGATGCGGCGCCGGCCGCCCAGTCGGACAGCTCCACCGACGCGCTGGTGCGCCGCTACCGCGCCGAGCGGGGCCGGGCCGGTTGAGCAGAGGCCGCTCGGCTCAGGCGAACCGCTTGGTGAACCGCGGCGGCAACCGGCGCATTAGCGTCACCAGCGGCAGCCACGGCCAGGCCGGGACCACCGCCCGGCCCGCCTCCCGTTCCATCGCGTTGACCATCGCCTTGACGCCGGTCTCGTTGTCGACCATCAGCAGCGTCGAGTTCGACTTGGCGGTCATCTCCGATTCGATGTAGCCCGGTTCGATGACGGTGACCTTGATCGGGCCACTGGTGTACTCCGCGCGCAGCGACTCCCCCAGCGAGGTCAGGCCGGCCTTGCTGGCCGCGTAGGCGGCCTTGAGCCCCGGCACCCCTTTGTTGCCCAGCACCGAGGAGATCAGCACCAGGTGCCCGCTGCCGGACTTCTTGAACATCTCCAGCGCGGTCTCGATCTGCACCAGCGCGGAGACCAGGTTCGTCTCGATGGTGGCCTTGTTGGCCCACAGTTTGCCCTCGCCCAGCGGCCAGCCCTTGCCGATGCCGGCGTTGACCACCACCCGGTCCAGCCCGCCCAGCTCGGCGGCGAGCTCCGCGAACACCACGGGCACCTGCTCGTGGTCGTTGACGTCGAGTTCGCCGATCGCAACCGTGATCCCGGGGTGCCGGCCGGTCAGTTCGGCCTTGAGCTCCTCGAGCCGGTCGAGGCGGCGGGCGCAGAGCGCCAGGTCGCGGCCCTTGGCGGCGAAGGCGCGGGCCATGCCGGCGCCGAGCCCCGAACTGGCCCCGGTGATGAGGATCTTCTGGCGAGTCACGCGGACAGGATAGCCCGACTCGACAGCTGTCAAGGAACCGCCCGGCCGGCTACTTCAGCAGCCGCGACATCCGCCGGTCGGCCAGTACCTTGCCGCCGGTCTGGCAGGTCGGGCAGTACTGGAAGGACCGCTCACTGAACGACACCTCCCGCACGGTGTCCCCGCAGACCGGGCAGGGCAGCCCGGTCCGCCCGTGCACCCGCATCCCGGAGCGTTTCTCGCCCTTGAGGGTGGCCGCCTGCAGGCCCACCGAGCGGGAGGTGGCGTCGGTGAGCACCTCTCGCATCGCGGCGTGCAGGGCGCCGACCTGCGCGCCGGACAGGGTGGCGGCCGTCGCGAACGGGGACAGTCGCGCGGTGTGCAGGATCTCGTCGCTGTAGGCGTTGCCGATTCCGGCGATGGCCTTCTGGTCGGTGAGCACCGTCTTGATCCGACCGTTGTGGGCGGCCAGGATCTCGGCCAGGCCGGTCTCGCCGAGCGTGCGGGCGTCGGGGCCCAGCGCGGCGATGCCCGGCACGGCGGCGGGATCGGCGACCAGCCACACCGCCAGCCGTTTCTGGGTGCCGGCCTCGGTGAGGTCGAAGCCGGGCCCTCCCCCGGGGCGCCGAGGTGCACCCGCAGCGCGAGCGGGCCGCGGCCGGGTCGCGGCGGCGCCGCGGGCAACCGCTCCGACCAGCGCAGCCAGCCCGCCCGGGCCAGGTGGACGATCAGCACCAGATCGCCTGCGACCACCCCGAGGTACTTGCCCCAGCGCCGGGCGTCGGTCACCGCTCGACCGGTCAGCGTCCCGATCGGCGGGTCGACGGTCTTGAGCACCGAGAAGGCGGCCAGGTCGACGCGGCCGACGGTCCGGCCGACGGCGTGGCGGCGCAGGAACTCCGCGAGCGCCTCAACCTCGGGCAGTTCGGGCATGGCTTCCAGTCTGCCCGGCCCGCAGCACCAGCGCGCCCGTTCCGATCACGGCCAGCGCCAGCAGCACCCCGCCGACCACGTCGGTGAACCAGTGCACCCCGAGATAGAGCCGTGCCACCCCGATCAGCCCGGTGATCGCCGCGACCGCGGCCGCCAGCGCCGCCCGCACCCGGGTGCTGCGGCCGGCGCCGAGGACCACCGCGAGGATGCCGAGTAGCGCCAGGCTGTAGGTGACGTGCCCGGACGGGAACGCCGGCCCGGTCTTGGCCACTACGTGCACCGCGGGTGGGGGCCGGTCGACACCGGCCAGGTGTTTGACCGCGACGCCGATGAGCCCGGCCGCCGCGCAGGTACCGGCGACCACGACGGCGGGAAGCAGCCGGCGTCGCCGCCACCACAGCAGCGCTGCGGCGGCCAGCGCGGCGACCGCGACGGCCTGCCTGCCGCTGGCGTGGGTGGCCGCCACCAGCAGCGGGGTCAGCCAGTCGCGGCGTTGGGCGACGAACCAGTCCATCACCTGGCGGTCCACGTCCGGACCGGCCGGGGTGCGGGCCACCGCCAGGGTCAGGGCGGCGAAACCGGCCGCCAGGGCCGCGATCAACGCGGCGGCGACCACCGTCGACCTGCGGTCAGCGGGTGACACGACCGACGTCACGCACCACCAGCGACAGCAGCCAACTGACCACCGACAGCACGATCGCCGCCCAGATCGCGGTCCACCAGAAGTGCTCGATGCGCAGTCCCCAATGGGTGGTGTGCTCGGTGATCCAGGCGGTCAGCCAGAGCATGAAGGCGTTGACCACGACGTGGAACAGTCCCAGCGTCAGCACGTAGAGCGGGATCGACAGGATCTGCACGATCGGTTTGATGAAGGCGTTGACCAGACCGAAGATCACCGCGACGACGAAGACGATGCCGGCCTTCTGCGCGGTGGTCTGCCCGCCGACGAAGTCGATGCCGCCGACCAGCAGGGTCACCACCCACAGCGCCAGGCCGGTGAGTGCGGCTCGCAGCAGGAACGGTCCCATGGCCGCCGATCATGCCACGTCGTGCGCCGCCGCGGGCCGCAAGAGATAGGTGTCCATGAGCCAGCCGTGCCGGGCCCGGGCCTGCGCACGCACCGCGCGGATCTGTTCGCCGACCTCCCCGACCGTGCCGGCGATCAGCAGCTGGTCCGCACTGCCCAGGTAGGCGCCCCACCAGATGCGGGTCTGCGGCGGGCAGTGGGTGAACGAACAGTCGCCGTCGAGCATGACCACCGCGGTGCCGGTCAGCCCGTGGGTGCGCAGTTGCCTGCCGGTGGTGATCAGCACCGGCTCGCCGACCTCGTTGAGCGGGATGCCGTGCGCGGCGGTCAGCGCCTGCACCGCGGTGATGCCCGGGATCACCTCGTAGCGCAGCTCGACGCGGGTGGCGACGGCGTCGAGGATGCGCAGGGTGCTGTCGTAGAGCGCGGGGTCGCCCCAGGCCAGGAAGGCGCCGACGTCGTGCGGGCCGAGTTCGGTGGCGATCGCCTCCGCCCAGATCGCGGCGCGCGCGGCGTGCCAGTCGGCGACGGCCCGCCGGTAGTCGCCGCCGTCGGCACGCGCCGGCTCGGCCAGTTCGACGAACCGGTAGCCGGGCCGCTCGATGTAGCGGGCGCAGATGCGGCGGCGCAGGTCGGCGAGTTCGCGTTTGGTCTCGCCCTTGTCGACGACGAAGAACACCTGTGTCTCGTTGAGGGCGGTCACCGCCTGCACGGTGAGGTGGGCGGGGTCGCCTACGCCGATGCCGATGACCCGCAGAACACGCATCCCCGCAGGGTAGCCAGCCGTACGCGAAGGTATCCGGTACCGTGGGTATTGACATCTTGCGGTGTCGTGTTCCTTAATGGCCTCACCGGTCGCGACAAGGAAAGGAACGGCAGCGATGACCACCGTCGTCAAGTCGGCAGCCACTCCGCGCGAGCAGGTCGCCGAGCGCCTGCTCAAGGGTTCGGTCAAGAAGTCCTACGCCCCGATCGTCGACATCGACTGGGACGCGCCGCTGGAAGACGACAAGTTCTTCCTGCCGCCGCGGATGTGCACCCTCTACGGCACCGACCTGTGGGAGTCGATGAGCCGCGAGCAGCAGATCGACATGTCCCGCCAGGAGTTGGTCAACCTGCTCTCCGCGGGGATCTGGTTCGAGAACATCCTCAACCAGGCGCTGCTGCGCGACATGATGCATCAGAATCCCACCGCCCGCTCCACCCACTACAAGCTGACCGAGCTCGGTGACGAGACCCGGCACATGCTGATGTTCGGCAAGGCCATCGACCGCATCGGCGGCGTGCCGGTGCGCCCGAAGCTCTACCAGCGCATCGTGATCAACACTTTGCCGCTGGTGTTCCGCGGCAGCGTGCTGTGGGGCGCGGCCCTGGTCGGCGAGGAGATCTTCGACGCGCTGCAGCGGCAGATCCTCGATGACCCGGATCTACAGCCGATCGTCAAGCGGCTGATGCGCATCCACGTCACCGAGGAGGCCCGCCACATCCAGTTCGCCCGCGACGGGCTGCGCAAGGAGGTGCCGGCGATGAGCTGGTACCGCCGGATGTATCTGGCCAACCTGCAGGGCGTGGGCGGGCCGTTCTACCGCTACCTGTTCACCATGCCGGCGGTGTACCGGCGGGTCGGGCTCGACGGGCGCGCCGCCCGCCGCGTGGCCCGGCGCAACCCGCATTTCCTGGCGGCCTGCCGCTCGGCGTACGCGCCGCTGGCGGCCTTCTTCGAGGAGGTCGGCCTGATGGGTCGGCTGGGCAGGCGGATGTGGCGGCGGGCCGGGTTCCTGTGACCGCGACACCCGGTACCGATCCCGTCGACGTGCTGGTGATCGGCGATCCGGCCCGAACCCACGGCCGGTTGGCCTACGGCGCGGTCGTCGCCGCCCCGGCGCGGACCCGCTTCGACTCGGCGACCGACACCTGGACGGTGACCGGCGCCGACGGGCAGATCCACTCGGCGCGGATCGTTGTGGACACCACCGCGCGCGAGGACCGGATCGTCGCCGCGCACGGGGTGCCCAACCGTTTCCGGATCCCCGGTCCGCACACCGCGCGACAGGCCCGCTACGTCGGCGCCGTGGTGGCGGGGGCGCTGCGCGGCGGCGCCACCCGCATCGAGGCGCGCTCCCGGCTGCGGGTGCACCCGGTGCTGCCCACCCGCGGGCTGTCCCGGTTCTACCTGGCCGGGTCGGTCGGGGTCGACGAGGACAGCTACGACGGCCCGGCGACGCTGACCCACGCCGGCGAGGAGTACCCCGTCCGGGTCCGGCTCACCGGCCATTTCGACCCGATCGACGGCCGGTACCACTGGCAGGGCATGCTCTACGCCGACCTCCCCGGTGAGCGGGTGACCGGGTCGCGGGTCAGCCTCCGCATCGGCGAGCACAACGCCGACGCCACGATCTCCGACCGGACCCCGTGGGGGACGTTGTCGGTGCGTGGGGCGGCCGGGTTCCCGCCGTTCCCGCTGGAGACCGTCGAATTGGCCTTGCCGCCGCGACCCTGAGCAGTGGCGAGCGTCACCATCCGGGTCGGCATCGTGCCGCATCACATCGTCGGTGCCCCGTTGCGGTGACCGGCTCCGCGCCGCCCGCACGCTGTGCCGAACCTCACCGTGTCGCGGGGATAGCGCCGCGCGCGGGTGCCGTTGAATGGAAGGAGTTCTGCGCCGATACCGGTCCGTGCCGGAGGTGTGTCGTGCAGATCTCGAGTCAACAGAATGAGGGGGGTGTTGATGTTGATGGACGCCAAAGATCGACTGCGACCGGATGTGGTCAGCGGTCCCTGCGGTCACCAGCACGCCGTCCACCACCTGCGTCCCGCGACCGCCGGACGCCACACCAGCGAAGAGCACCGGCGCCGGATCCGCGCCGCCACCCGCTGCTGAGGCCAGCGGCTAGCCGGACCGCTTCGCGAGCCATTCGGCTTGCCGCGTCAGCAGTTCCGCCGGCTGCAGCACCGGGGTGTCGGCGTCGAGTTCCCGGTACCGGCGATAGACGTTGGTCACCACCCGTTCGGCGTCCAGCCAATCGGCGTACTCGCCCAAGTCGATCGCGTCGGCGGCGGCGGTGAACTCCAGTCCGCGCCGGTAGGCGTCGTCGGCGGCGTCGACGATGTAGGACAGATAGTCCCGCACCGCGGCGATACCGTCGGGGTCGGTGACCGGGCCGTTGCCGGGAACCACCGTCGGCGCGTCCAGCGCGATCATCGTGTCGCAGGCGTCGATCCAGTTGCGGATCGGCCCGGCCCACACGATCGGAGTGCACCCGACGAACAGCAGGTCGCCGGCGAACAGCACCCCGGCGTCGGGGACGTGCGCTACCGAGTCGGCGCCGGTGTGCGCCGGCCCGAGGTTACGCAGGACGACGGTGCGGCCGCCCACCTCGATGGTCAGTTCATCATCGAAGACGATGTCCGCGTTGCGCACGGTGATGCCACCGAAGTCGAAGGCGCCGAACCGTTCCCGCGCATAGCGCGTCCCTACCACGCCGAGGTCGCCGATCTGGGTGGCCACCAGCATCGCAGGCGGCCGCCCGTGAGCGATCTCCTCGGCGGTGACCCGGGCCGCATGGATACGGGCGTCGGACGGCAGCAACTGGTTGCCGTGCATGTGGTCGCCGTTGGAGTGGGTGATCAGCACATCGGTGATCGGGGCGCCGTCGGTGACCTCGCGCATCGCGGCGAGCATCTCCGCGGTCAAGTCCAGGTCGAACAGGGTGTCGACCAGCAGTGACGCGCCGTCACCGGCGACCAATCCGGCGTTGCTCCAGCCGTACCCGCCGTCGGGCAGCGTCCAGGCCCACGCGTCGGTGGCCACCTGGTGCAGTCCGCGGGTGTAAGGCACCGGCGAGCGCGCCGGGTTCGCCGGCCGCGGTTCGGGTTTCACGTCCGGGTTGGTCCGCGCGGGCAGCGGATGGGGCCGGGCGGTGGCCCGTACCCGCTGCCGGGTCTCGCCGAGTCCGTCGACGCGCAGCGTGACGGTGTCGCCGTCGCGCAGCCAGCCCGGGAAGTTCTGCGGCGCCGCGGGATCCAGGTGCTCCAGCAGGGTGCAGGTGGGAACGGTGCCCGAGCCGATCACGTCGCCGGGGACCAGGGTGACGCCACGGGAGATGTAGGAGATGACTTCACCGAAGCTCCAGTCCATCTGGGCGGTCGAACCCGAGCCGATCACGGTGTCGTTGACCAGTGCGGTCACCGAGAGGTCGAGGCGGTCGCCGCATCGGTAGGGCTCGAGCTCGTCGGCGGTCACCAGGTACGGGCCCAGCGTGACCCCGCCGTCTTTGCCCTTGGCCTGCCCGATCCCCAGCTGGCCCTCCAACTGCTGCAGGTCGCGGGCGGACCAGTCGTTGTAGATGGTGTAGCCGATGATCGCGGCCTCGGCCTGCGCCACGGTCAGATCGGCGCCGGTGGTGCCGATCACTGCGGCGATCTCCAATTCGAAGTCCTGCCAGACACTTCCCGGCGCCATCGGGGCGTCCTGGTAGGGGCCGAGCACGGTGGTCGGGCAGGCGAAGTAGAACGCCGGGATCCGGTACCAGGTGTCGTGCAACACCCGGCCACGGCCGAGCGCAGCCTGACAGTTGCGCATGTGCTCGAGGAAGCACAGCGTGTCGCGGATCGACGGTGGCCGCGGGATCGGCGCCAACAGCGTCACGGCGGACAGCGGCACCGTCTGGTCCGAGGCGGCCAGCGCCCGCTCGCCCGCCTCGCGCAGCCCGTCGGCGCCGCGGCGCACCAACTCCAGCAGCGTCGTGCCGCGCGGTGTCGCGTGGACGATGTCGCCGTCGAGGACGCCGGTGCGTTCCTCGGCGCCGTCCCGGAAGGTCACCCACCGCATGCCGTCCTCCTCTTCACTCCGGAACCACCTCGTCGGCGGTCTTGTCGTGGCGCAGCCCGCGCCAGCTGGTGTGACGCAGCCGGCCGCCGGCGGTCCGGTCCTGGTAGCGCACCTCGCCGACCAGTTCCGGCCGCACATAGGTCACGTCACGGGTCTCCTCGGTGGTAAGTGGCGTGGCGAACGGGGAGTCGGGGGTACGCAGCGGCTCGAGCCGGGCGCGCAGCGCGGCGAGTTCCTTCTCGGTGAAGCCGGTGCCCACTCGGCCGACGTATTCCAGACCGGCGGCGTCCCGTCCGCCGGCGCCGGGGATGCCCATGAGCAGCGAGCCGATCCCGCTGCCGCGCTCGCCGTGCCGCCAGCCGCCGATCACCACCTCCTGGGTGGTCCAGATCTTGTCCTTGATCCAGGCCGTGGAGCGGTGCCCGGGCCGGTATCCGGCGTCCCACTTCTTGGCGACCACGCCTTCCCAGCCCCGGCCTCGCGCTTCTTCGAGCGCCTCGGCTCCGTCGCCGGGGAGCAGTTCGGGCACGACCAGATCGGTTCCGGCGGTGAGGGTCTCCAGCAGTGCGCGACGGTCGCGGTAGCTCGCCCGCAGCAGTGCGCGCCCATCGAGGTACAGCAGGTCGAAGGCCCAGTACGCAAGGTCGGCGCCGCCGGCCCGACGCTGCAGCCGGCTGAAACTCGGTGTGCCGCCTGCGTCGAGGGCGACTACCTCCCCGTCGAGCACCGCCCGGTGCTGGTCGAGCTGGTCGGCCAGGCCCGCCAGCCCGGGGAACTCACCGGTGACGTCGCGTCCGTTGCGCGAGCGCAGCCGCACCCTGCCGTGGTCGGCGTCGACCAGCATCCGGTAGCCGTCCCATTTGCCTTCGAAGGCCCACTGCGCGGCGGGCAGCGCACCGACCGGGCCCGCGGTGGCCAGCATCGGGTCCAGGGTGTCGAAGTCGACGATGTTCTGGTCTTTCATCCGGTGGGCCAGCCACTGGTCGCCGTCGGTGCGGATCAGCGCGTAGCGGCCCGACACCCTGGCCCCGTGCAGGACCACGATCACCTCGTCGTCACGGAACTTCTCGGTGTCGTAGCGCCCGGAGTCCCAGATCGTGACGGTGCCCGCGCCGTATTCGCCGGCCGGGATGCGGCCTTCGAAACCCGCGTACTCCAGCGGGTGGTCCTCGGTGCGCACCGCGAGGTGGTTGGTCGCGGGGCTTTCCGGCAGGTTCTTCGGGACGGCCCAGCTGATCAGCACCCCGTCGCGCTCCAGCCGGAAGTCGTAGTGCAGCCGGCGGGCGTGGTGTTCCTGGATCACGAAGGTGTCGTCGTGGCCGGTGACCGGGGAGGCGGCCGGGACCGGTTCGGGGGTCTTGGCGGCGTCGCGTTTGCTGCGATAACGCTGCAGGCGGTCCGGTCCGGCCGGGTCGAGGCCGGCGAGCAGGTCGCCGTCGCGAGCGACCCGGTCGAGGACCTCGTCGTAGCGCAGCTGGGCCAGCCCGGGGTCGTCGAGCTCGTCCCAGCTGCGTGGCGCGGCCACCGTCGGCTCGGGCCGGCCGCGCAGCGAGTAGGGCGCGATCGTGGTCTTGGCGGCGTTGTTCTGGCTCCAGTCGACGAACACCTTGCCCGCCCGGGCGCTGCGCGCCATCGTCGCGGTGACCCGGTCGGGCATGTCGCGCTCGAGTTGCCGGGCGATGCGCTGGGCCAGGGTGGCGGCGCCGCGTGAGCTCACCGGCCGGTCCAGCGGGCTGTAGAGGTGCAGGCCCTTGCTGCCGCTGGTGACCGGGAACGCGGTCAGGTCGAGTGCGGCCAGCAGGTCGCGGATCGCCCGCGCGACCGCGGCCAGCTCGACCAGGCCGACCCCCTCGCCGGGGTCGAGGTCGAAGACCAGCCGGGTCGCCGGGCCCGGCTCACCGTCGACGAAACGCCATTGCGGCACATGGACTTCCAAGGCTGCCTGCTGGGCGATCCACGCGATCGACTCGGCGCGGTCGAGGATCGGGTAGGTGGTGGTGCCGGACCGGTGGGTGACCGCGCCGCGGGTCAGCCAGTCCGGCGCGGACGCGGCGAGTTGTTTCTCGAAGAACGAGTCGGCGGCCACCCCGTCGGGCCAGCGTTTGCGGGTGGCCGGGCGGCCGGCGACGTGCGGCAGCATGACCTCGGCGATCCGGGTGTAGTAGTCGAAGACATCGGCTTTGGTCACCGCTGCGGTCCGGCCGGTCGGCGGGTACAACACCTTCTCGGCGTTGGTCAGCCGGACCCGCGACGTTGCCATGGTGCCAACGTACGTCGTCGGCAGGGGTTCCGTCGGTACTGTCGAAGCCATGCTGGGGGCGCTGGTGATCGGTGAATCACTCATCGACATCGTCGAACAGGATGGGCGGGTGCTCGGCGAGCACGTCGGCGGCAGCCCGCTCAACGTCGCGGTCGGCCTGGGCCGGCTGGGGCACCGGGTGGACTTCGTGACCCGGATCGGCGACGACGCCTACGGTGCCCGCATCCTGGCGTACCTGCGTTCGGCGGGGGTGCGCCCGGCGGCGGGCAGCGTCGTCGCCGGGCCGACCGCCACCGCCCGCGCGATCCTCGATGACGACAAGGCGGCCGACTACCACCTGGAGTTGGACTGGCGGCTCTCCGGCAACCCGGCGACCCCACCGCCGGCGGTGGTGCACACCGGCTCGCTGGCCGCGGTGGTCGAGCCGGGCTGCCTGGCGGTCGCCGCCCTGCTGGACACCTACCGGCCGGCGGCGACGGTCAGCTTCGATCCGAACATCCGCCCGGCGCTGCTCGCCGACCGCGGACTGGCACGCGAACGCATCCAACGGCTGGTCGAGGGCAGCGACATCGTCAAGGTCAGCGCGGCGGACCTGAACTGGATCGAGCCGGACCGCCCCGTCGAACAGGTGGCCCGCAACTGGCTGGCGGCCGGGCCTGCGGTGGTGGCGGTGACCCTCGGCGACCGGGGCGCCTTCGCACTGTGCGCCGCCGGGATCGCCCGCGTCGACGCCGAGGCCGTCGCAGTGGCCGACACCATCGGCGCCGGTGACGCTTTCACCGTCGGACTGCTCGACGCGCTGTCGGCGGCCGGGCTGCTGGGCGCGCGGCGCCGCGCCGGCCTGCAGGCGATCGACGTGACGACACTGGGTGCCGCGTTGCGATCGGCGACCGACTGTGCGGCGCTGACGGTGGCGCGCCGGGGCGCCGATCTGCCCGACCGGGCCGCCCTCGACGGCTACCGGGTGCGCCGATTCGGGCCGGCGAAGAACGGGTAGACCGCGTCCGCTGCGGGCATACTGACTGTCATGCGGGCCATCTGGAAAGGATCGATCGCCTTCGGGCTGGTGAACGTGCCGGTCAAGCTCTATGCCGCCACCGAGGACCACGACGTCAAGTTCCACCAGGTGCACGCCAAGGACAACGGCCGGATCCGCTACAAGCGGGTCTGCGAGGTCTGCGGCGAGGTGGTCGAGTACCGCGACATCGCCCGTGCGTATGAGTCCGAGGACGGCCAGGCGGTGATCATCACCGATGACGACCTGGCCAATCTTCCCGAGGAGCGCAGCCGGGAGATCTCAGTGGCCGAGTTCGTCCCCGCCGACCAGCTTGACCCGCTGCTGTATGACCGCAGCTACTTCCTTCAGCCTGACGGAAGTTCCACCAAATCCTATGTGCTGCTGGCCAAGACGCTCGCCCAGACCGATCGGGTGGCGATCGTCCATTTCGCATTGCGCAACAAGACGCGACTGGCCGCGTTGCGGGTCAACGACTTCGGCAAACGTCAGGTCATGGTGGTGCACACCCTGCGCTGGCCCGACGAGATCCGCGACCCGGATTTCCCGGTGCTCGACAAGAAGGTCGAGATCAAGCCGGCCGAGTTGAAGATGGCGGGCCAGGTGGTGGAGTCCATGGCCGAGGACTTCCACCCCGAGCAGTACCGCGACGAGTACCAGGAGCAACTCGTCGAGCTCATCGAGGCCAAACTGGCCGGCGGGGAGGCCTTCACCGCCGAGGAGAAGCCCACCGAACTCGACGAGACCGAGGACGTCTCGGATCTGCTCGCCAAGCTGGAGGCCAGCGTCAAGTCGCGGCCGAAGAAATCCGGTGGCCGCAAAGCGCGCGTCAAGTCCTGAGCCGCCTTGTTAGCGTGACGGCGTGATTCTCGACAGGTTTCGCTTGGACGGCAGCGTCGCGGTCGTCACCGGCGCCGGGCGCGGGCTCGGCGCCGCGATCGCGGTGGCGTTCGCCGAGGCGGGCGCCGATGTCGTCGTGTCGGCGCGCACCCCCGCCGACCTGGACGGGGTCGCCGCGCGGGTGCGGGAGGCGGGTCGGCGCGCCGAGGTCGTCGTCGCCGATCTGTCCCGCCCGGAGCAGACCGAAAAGCTGGCCGGTGCGGCCGTCGACGCGTTCGGCCGACTCGACGTGGTGGTCAACAACGTCGGCGGGGCCATGCCCGCGCCGCTGCTGACCACCTCGACCGACGATCTCAAGGCCGCGCTGGTTTTCAACGTGCTCACCGCGCACGCATTGACCACCGCGGCGGTGCCGCTGATGCTCGAGCACACTGGCGGCGGGTCGGTCATCAACATCACCTCGGCGGTCGGCCGGCTGGCCGGGCGCGGGTTCGCCGCCTACGGCACCGCCAAGGCGGCGCTGGCGCACTACACCCGACTGGCCGCGGCGGACCTGGCGCCGCGGGTCCGGGTCAACGCGATCGCCCCCGGCGCGATCCTGACGTCCGCGCTGGAAATGGTGGCGGCCAACGACGAACTGCGCGCCCCGATGGAGCAGGCCACCCCGCTGCGCCGGCTGGGTGAGCCCGAAGACGTTGCCGCCGCGGCGGTCTATCTGGCCTCCCCGGCGGGCGGCTACCTGACCGGCAAGGTGCTCGAGGTCGACGGCGGACTCATCGCCCCCAACATGGAGTTGCCGATCCCCGACCTGTGAGGGGTCCGCCGCGGCGCCACCCGAAGTTTCGGCTACCCTCACATTTTTGTTCGCCTACGGTGAGTGAGGGGATCGGGTGGCGTTGCGCAGCGAGGTGTCGACGCGGCCGGGCTGGTATCTGCTCGGCCCGGCCTTCGTCGCGGCGATCGCCTACGTCGATCCGGGCAACGTCGCCGCCAACGTCAGCGCCGGGGCACAGTTCGGGTTCCTGCTGCTGTGGGTCATCGTCGTCGCCAACGTCATGGCCGGGCTGGTGCAGTACCTGTCGGCGAAGCTCGGCCTGGTCACCGGCCGCTCGCTGCCGGAGGTGGTCGGTGATCACAGCCGTCGTCCCACCCGCATCGCCTACTGGCTGCAGGCCGAGCTGGTGGCGATGGCCACCGACCTGGCCGAGGTGGTCGGCGGGGCGATCGCGCTGCATCTGCTGTTCGAGCTGCCGCTGCTGCTCGGCGGGGTGATCACCGGCGCGGTGTCCATGCTGTTGCTGGCGGTGCAGGACCGGCGCGGCCAGCGCCGGTTCGAGCTGGTGATCAGCGGGCTGCTGTTGATCATCGCAATCGGTTTTCTGGCCAGCCTGTTCGTCGCTCCACCGCCGGCAGCCGAGTTGGCCGACGGTCTGGTGCCCCGGTTCCAGGGCGCCGAAAGCGTGCTGCTGGCCACCGCGATCCTCGGCGCCACGATCATGCCGCACGCTGTCTACCTGCACTCCGGGCTGAGCCGTGACCGCCACGGCCGGCCCCCGGCGGGCCCGCAACGCCGTCGGCTGCTACGGATCACCCGCTGGGACGTGGGCCTGGCGATGGTGGTGGCCGGGACCGTCAACGCCGCGATGCTGGTGGTGGCCGCGACCAACCTGCAGGGGCTGGTGGACGGCGATTCGATCGAGGGGGCCCATGCCGCGGTGCGCGATGCGCTCGGACCCACCATCGCGTTGTTCTTCGCGATCGGGCTGCTGGCCTCCGGGCTGGCGTCGACGTCGGTGGGCGCCTACGCCGGCGCGATGGTCATGCAGGGGCTGCTGCGCATCTCGGTGCCGCTGCTGTGGCGGCGGCTGATCACGCTGATCCCGGCGCTGGTGGTGCTGGCGATCGGCGTGGACCCGACCAGGGCACTGGTGCTCTCCCAGGTGGTGCTGTCGTTCGGGATCCCGTTCGCGCTGGTGCCGGTGATCCGATTGACCGCCGATCGGGCGCTGATGGGCGCCGATGCCAATCACCGGCTGACCTCGCTGCTGGGCTGGGCGATCACCGCCGTGGTTACCCTGCTCAACGTGGTGTTGATCTACCTGACCGTGCGGGGCTGATGCCCGCCTACTTCGCCTACGGCTCGAACCTGTGCGCCGAGCAGATGGCGCGCCGCTGCCCGGACGCGGCCGACCCGCGCACCGCGGTGCTCGACGGGCACGCCTGGCTGATCAACGAGCGCGGCGTGGCCACCGTGCGCGCGGCACCCGGCGACCGGGTGCACGGGGTGGTGTGGCAGGTCAGCGACGACGACCTGGCCGCCCTCGACATCGCCGAGAGCGTGCCCGCCCACTACCGGCGCTTCCGGCTCCCGGTGCGCACCGCGGCCGGGTCGGTGCTGGTCTGGGTCTACATCGACTACCGGGTGCACCCGGGCCCGGCCCGCGACGGCTATCTGGAGCGGGTGATCGACGGGGCGCAGCGCCAGGGACTGCCGACCGGGTGGCTGGATTTCCTGCGCGGGTGGTCGCCGACTATTTGAGGTGGCCGACCAGTTCGCCGTCCTCGCCGAAGAGTTCGCGCTGCCAGGTCGTCATCAGCTCGGTGGTGTCGATCTGGTTGGGGTGGAAGTCGCGGCGCTTGAACGGTTTCATCGCCTTGTGGAAGCCCTTGAACATCGGACTGCGCAGCATCTGGCCGGTCTCGATGAGCAGCCGCACCGGCTGGCGGCGCCCTTCGCGGTCGTTGAGCACGATCGAGGCCAGTGTGAACAGCAGCAGGATCGGGATACCGAAGTTCTGCGCGAACCGCATCCAGCGGATCCGGGTGGACTCCGGCACGCCGACGGCCCGGTAGACGTCGAAGGCGACGTCCTTGTGCTCCAGCTCCTCCAAGGCGTGCCAGTTCAACAGGTTTCGGATCTCCGGGTCGTACATCATCGCCTGCACCTCCGGGCTTTTGAGGATGTTCTCCGCCCAGGTGGCGGTGAAATGCTCGGCGGCGACGGTGAACCCGAGGAAGAAGCGGCGTAGTTTCACGAACCGGTCCGGGCTCGGATAGCGCTTGTCGAGGAATTTCTCCAGGTGCTCGGTGCTCTCCAGCAGGAACTCGAACCACGGGGTGGGATAGCCCATCGACAGCAGCTGCTCGTTGAGTTCCCTGTGTTGCAGGCCGTGCACCTTCTCCTGCCCGATGAACGCCGAGACCCGCTGGCTGAGGTCGGGGTCGGTGATCTGGTCGCGGTAACGGCGCACCGAGCGGACGAAGATGTCCTCGCCGGGCGGGAAGATCGCCGACAGCACCGCAACCAGGTGACTGAACACGATGCTGCCGTTGGCGTAGTACTTGGTCGCCGGTGCGTCGTCGTCGAACCCGAACTTCATCCTCCGCACCGCAAGCGGTGCGGTCTCCCCGGCCGTCGCCACCATGATCAGACTCCTCGGTTCGGCAATAATCTCATTATCGACCGTAACGGTATTTTCCGTAACGGTCAACGCCGCAGTGCTAGGCTTGGCCGCGATGGAGTTCACGATCGATGAGCTGGCCCAACGGGTAGCGATGACCGCGCGCAACATCCGCGAGTGGCAGACCTTGGGCCTGGTGCCGCCGCCGGTGAGGCGCGGTCGGGTCGGGATCTACTCCCGCGAGCACGTCGCGATCATCGAGCGGGTCAAACACCTGCGCGGCCAAGGTTTGCCGCTGGACCTCATCCGCCGGTTCACCGAAGCCGGTGCCGATTCCGAGGACGCCGTGCGCCGGCTGGCCGCCGAAGCGCTGAGCCCGCTGGCGGCCGTCGAACCCGTGGTCCTCCCCCGCGCCGAGGTGCAGCACCGGCTCGGCGACGACGCCGATCACATCCTCATCGACGCCGGCTTGGTCCACGCGGTCGACGCCGACACCGTCTCCGCACCCGACGCCGGCATCCTCATCGCGATCGAGCAACTCGTGGAGGCCGGCATATCGCTGCCGCGGCTCGCCGACACCATCGCCGACGTGTCGGTGCAGCAGCGCGACATCGCCAAGCGGCTCATCAACCGCTACGTCGACGACGTGTGGCAACCGGCGGCCGACGCCGGCTTCGCCGACGCGGACTGGGCGAAGCTGGCCGACACCGCGACGAAGGCGAAGAGCATCGCCGTGGCACTGATCGGTCGGGTCTTCGCCAGGGCCTTCGACGAGGTCGCCGACGGTGTTCTGCTGCAGAAGGCCACCGAGGCCGACGTCTCACTGTCCCAGGAGCGCCCGGCCTCCACCGCCTGAGGCGACGGTGGTCATCTTCGTGTTGACTCTGCGCTGACCACGCGCCCTACCCGCACTTTTGCGTACTCTACGCAGAGTCAATGGCCGGCAGCGGTTTCCGACTCAGCCCTGGGGCCCGGACTGCGGCTCAGGAGGGCGCCGCGCCGGTCAGCCGAGACGGCTACCGAACACCGACAATTGCTAAACAACGCCGACACCACGACTTGACACAGAGAGGCGCCACTCTCTGATGAACGGGACCCGATCGCACGGCGCTGGCGTGTTGCCATCAGTTGGACTTCAACCAGCCGCTGGTACTGATCGGAAGCCGCAAACGGCTGAAAGTAGGGTAATCGGCCACCCTATCGCCCTGGCCGGTCATCGACATAACGTAGCGCAGTCCGGCTAGGCCGACAGATTCCCTAGCCACGTAGAAATGAGACCGAAATGCCTGATCCGATCCACGCGAAGTTGGATATTGCGAAGGGCACAGGGTTAAGTACCCTGCGCGCCGAAGCGGCAAAATCTGCGATCATCAACGCTGCGCTGAACCACATAGCCGCCCAGGGCGCCGGAGGCGCAACCGCCGATGCCGCGTGGGGGCTGAAATTCGATCTGTCTTGGGAGCCAGAAGATTTCCGAAGCAGTGTGGTGCTACCGGCGACTCCCGGCGGTCCCGGCACCTAATTTCCCCATCTCGCGAATCAGAACTCGATCCGGCCAGCTCCGGATAGGTCCACCGTTGACGCTTTCGACAGGTGCGCTAAATGTTCAGTCTTGCAATAGTAAAGCTGACCGCCGTCTGTAATCTAAATTGCACATACTGCTACATGTTCAACCAGCACGACCGCACATTCGAAGTTGTCCCGAGAAATATGCCTCCCGCTATCGCCGGACGCGTAGTCGATCGAATTGTCGAGCATTGCAACAAAACGGGAATAGATCAATTCACGCTATCGCTACACGGCGGTGAACCAACACTGTGGCCATACAGCTCATTTGTAGAGCTATTAGACCGAGTCGAGGCCGTCCGGCGAACAGGACTGAGACTTTCAGTCGGTCTCCAAACAAACGGCTTACGTATCTCGGATAAGCTCGCAGACTTGCTCGCGGGCCATCAGGTTTCCCTCGGGGTGAGTATCGACGGTCCACGCGACGTTAACGATAAGGCAAGGGTAACGCACAGTGGGCGAGGTTCACACGATCAAATCATGGCGACCGTACAACGACTTATTGACCGGGGACATGAGGACGCGCTTGCGGGGTTCTTGTGCGTTGCACAGCCTGATCTGTCACCAAAGATATTCCTAAATTGGATTTCCTCCTTACCTGTCCCCCGGATCGACGTTCTGTGGCCCCTTGAATACAATTATGACTCGCGACCGTGGCATGGGGGAGACGAAACGCATTACGCACGGTCGCCGCGTTACGGAACTTGGATGGCGCGCCTATTCAAGGAATGGCTGAAGCAAGACGACCCGAAAATTATGATTCGTTCATTTTACGAGATCATCTCGGTTATCCTGGGCTCGAACTATCATAGCTATTCACTTGTTAATCAAACAATCCCGATACTGGTTATCAATACAGATGGCGGCTTGGAGTACCATGACTACCTGCGCTCTTACAAAAATGGAGGAACGAGGAGTAAATTCAACATAATAGACCATAATTTTGACGAGTTCATGGCCGACCCGATGGTCAACTATCTACTGCACCTTGGCCAATTTCTCCCCTCGGAGTGCCGTCGATGCAGCGTTGTAGACATTTGCGGGGGCGGTCATTTAGCTGGCCGCGTCGGGGCAGACGCCATGCCACCGTTTCAACGATCTGTGTTGTGTCATGATCAACACCGGCTATACATGACAGCGAAAGAACTGCTCTTGGACGAAGTAGACCACGAAAGTCCTCCGCCATTCGAGACTCCATCCCAGCCAAGTGGGTGGATAAAATCCTAGCAGGCTATTTAATTGCGAGTGACTCGTTGTGTAACACGCCTGCCTAGCCCACCCAACGAGATACACATGTAACCACCGCCTGGTCTTCAAGATCGCCGACTTAAATGGGTGATTCGATCACCGTCTCCCGGGGCGGCCGAGCTAAGCCCCGAAGAAAATTGCCGCTGCTTTCAAGATCTTATTGGCCCGACGCAACTCGGCGACCTGCTTACGCAGCACTTGTTCTCCTCCGCCATCTGCGACGTTACGCAGGGCCGCACGCCCGAATCGACCTCTGAACTGCGGATCCAGCTGCGCAGCGTCTCCGCAGTCCCGATCACCGCCAGCGCCGTAATCGCCGCCCACTCCGAGGGGGTACTCGGGCCGCACCTCTGCGACCATCCGCACCGCCCGCTCCCACAACTCATCGGGTACCGGCTCGCACGTCCCATATCCTGAGTCCTCCCAAGATCGGCAGTCTCCGGACGCCGCCGGGGCGGTTAACTCGCCGGAAAACTTCGCGACCACCACCCGCGACCCAGAGTCCACGGCACCACCCTGAAAATCGTCGACCTCCTCATCATTTGCCTTAACCCGTGCATCGATGGCAGCTGCTAGCACGGCGCCTTCTGCGCCACCCACATCGACCAGGTCATGAAGCAAGCCCACCGCGCAACGCCACCCGCCGCCCACCCACTAGAGTTTTCACCAACTATTTCGCCACGTCCCCGGCCCCCGTAGCTCAGGGGATAGAGCACGGCTCTCCTAAAGCCGGTGTCACAGGTTCGAATCCTGTCGGGGGCACTGAGCGTTTTGTATTACGTCGGTTGATTCTTGACGTTTGGTCTTCGGGTGCCGGCTGACAGTGCTTCGGCTGAGGGTTGACCGTAACTTCGGTTGATGCTCGACACCCCCACGACGGTCAGCTCACGGAGGTGGCGGCACGAAAATTGCCGCGGGCGGGCCTCGCCCGCTGTGCGAGAATGGTCAGGCCCCGACCCGGAACAGCAAAGGTATTACGCATGGTCATCGCCTTGATCGTCATCATCGCCCTCGTGGTGCTGTTCGGATTGATGCTGCTGGGCATCTACAACGGACTGGTCCGGCTGCGCAACGCCTTCAAGAACGCGTTCGCCCAGATCGACGTGCAACTGACCCGCCGCCACGACTTGATCCCCAACCTCGTCGAGACCGCCAAGGCCTACCTGGCCCACGAGCGCCAGACGCTGGAAGCCGTCGTGCAGGCCCGCAACGCCGCGGTCTCGGCGAAGGCGACCGCATCGGCCAACCCCGGAGACCCCGCGGCGATGGGCCAGCTGTCGGCCAGCGAAGGCGCGCTGACCGGCGCGCTCGGCCGGCTGTTCGCACTGCGCGAGGCCTACCCGGACCTCAAGGCCAGCCAGAACATGATGCAGCTCTCCGAGGAACTGACCTCCACCGAGAACCGCATCGCCTTCGCCCGGCAGGCCTACAACGACGCGGTGATGAACTACAACAACAAGCGCGAGGTGTTCCCGTCGGTGCTGTTCGCCGGTGCGTTCGGCTTCACCCCCGCGGCACAGCTGGAGATCACCGGCCCGGAAGTGCGCGAGGTTCCTCGCATCCAGTTCTGATCGGCCGATGGACTTCTTCGAACGCCAGCGGCAGGTCCGCGCGGCGTCCAACCGGATGGTGCTGCTGTTCGTCCTGGCGGTGCTGACGATCACCGCGGTCGCCAACCTCGCGGTCATGCCGTTCGTCCTCCCCGAGCAGCGGGTGGGCACGGCGATCCTGGTCAGCATCGGTGTTCTGACGCTGATCTCCGGCGTATCGGTGGTCAAGACGCTGACGCTGCGCCAAGGCGGCGGCACCAAGGTGGCCGAAAGTCTCGGCGGGGTACGGGTTCCGGACATGCCCGCCGACCCCAAGCTGCAGCGCTACCGCAATATCGTCGAAGAGGTCGCGATCGCCTCCAGCACACCGGTGCCGGTGCTCTACTACCTGCCGCAGGAGCAGGCGATCAACGCCTTCGCCGCCGGCTACACCCCGGCGGACGCGGCGATCTGCGTCACCCAGGGCTCACTGGACCGGCTCAACCGCGACGAATTGCAGGGCGTGATCGCCCACGAGTTCAGCCACATCGTCAACGGCGATATGCGGCTGAGCCTCAAGCTGATCGGCGTGGTATCCGGGATCATCGCGCTGGCCGTCGTCGGACGGGTTCTGGCCGGGACCCGCGGCGGCTCCAGTCGCGACCGGGGCGGAGCTCCGCTGTTGATGCTCGGCGTGGTGCTGTACCTGGTCGGCTGGATCGGCGTCTTCTTCGGACGGCTGATCAAGGCGGCCGTCTCCCGGCAGCGCGAATACCTCGCCGACGCCTCCGCCGTCCAATTCACCCGGCAGACCGCCGGATTGACCGGAGCCCTGAAGAAGATCGGCGGCCTGCCTGCCGGATCGCAGCTCAACTCCCCACGCACCGAGGATGTCAGCCACATGCTGTTCGGCCCCGGGTTGCGGATCTCGTCGCTGTTCGCCACCCACCCGCCGCTGCTGGAACGCATCCAGGTCCTCGAGCCCGGCTTCAACCCCGCCGAACTCGAGCAGCTCAGACGACACTGGCAGGTCCAACCCGCCGACGGCATGGCCGAGGATGCCCGATCGATGGGCCTGGCCGCCGCACCGGCCGCGGCGCGCGCCCGGGCACCGTGGCCTCCCCCGACCCAGCCGTCGGGCCGGCCCGACTACGCCGCCACGGTCGGCAACCCCACCGCCGCGTCCTATCAGGCCGGGGCGCAACTGCGCGACGCCATTCCGCCGAAACTCGCCCAGTGGGCCCACGACCGGGTCACCGCGGTGCCGTTGATCTACGCGCTGATCTTCGACCGCAACGAGAACATCCGGCGCACCCAGCACCAGATCGTGGCCCGCGCCCACGGCAGGCAACTCGCCGACCAGGCCTGGTCCTGCGGCGCCGAACTCGCGTCGCTGGACCCCCGGCTGCGCCTTCCGCTCGCCTCGATCGCGTTCCCGGCGCTGCGCGCCCATCCCCAACCCGAGCAGCAGCGGCTGATGGCCGTCGTCGGTGAGCTGATCAACGCCGACGGCCGGCTGGATGTCTTCGAATACTGTTTGGGCACGCTGATCTTCGTCGGGCTCAGCGAATCGACGGGGTCGACGTCACCCTGGCGGAGCAGGCGGCAGAGCCTCGCCTCGGCGCGCACCGCGGTCTGTCACCTGCTGGCCGTGCTGGCGCAGACCGGCAACACCGATCCGGCCGCAGCCGCCGCGGCCTTCCGGGCCGGCATCGCGGTTGCCTACCCCGGTGAGGCCATCCCGCTGCTGCCCACCGACGGGGTGCGTGGCCTCGAACAGGTCTGGCCGGTCATCGACGGGCTGGTCGGCGCCGACAAGGCCAGGGTGGTCAACGCCGCGGTGACCACCGTGACCGCCGACGGCGTCGTCACGGTTGCCGAATCCGAGTTGCTGCGCACCGTCTGCGCGGTGTTGCACTGCCCGGTCCCGCCGGTGACCTGAGCGTCCGGCCAGCGTGACCCGTATCACAGACTTTGCACTGTCAAGCAAACTTGCATAGTTGTGCAACATAGGGCAGGCTCCCCTCAATGTCGGAGAGCGGGCTGCGCGAACGCAAGAAGTTCGCCACCAAAGAGGCCCTCGGGCGCGCGGCACTCGACCTCGCGGTCGAGCGCGGGCTCGACGCGGTCACCGCGGAGGCGATCGCGGAGGTCGCCGACGTCTCCACCCGCACCTTTCACAACTATTTCTCCTGCAAGGAAGACGCGGTGCTGTTCGAGTTGGAGAAGTCCGCTCAGCAGTTGGTCGAGACGTTCCGCGGCCGCAGCGTCGACGAGCCCGTGCTGGACTCACTGGAGGTCGTCCAGGTCGAGTTCGTCGAGTCCGCCGCCGGACTGGAGCGCATGATCGCGGTGACCCGGCTGATGGCCGCCCACCCGGCGCTGATCGCCCAGCACGTCGCGGCCAACGATTCGACCTCCCAGGCGATGCTGGCCGAGATCGGCCGCCGCTCCGGCACCGACCCGAACACCGACCTGTACCCGCGGCTGGTGTTCCACACCACCAGCGCGATCGCGCTGGCCGTCATCGAGCAGCACCTCAATGCCGGCGCCGACACCGCATCCTCACGCCAGGCGCTCGTCGACGCCATCCGTACCGCCTACGCGCAGCTCAAAACCGGCCTGCCCCAACCGAACCGTGTGACGGTGATCTGAAATGAGACAGTTTCCCCTGTTCGCCGCGGTGTCCAAAATCTGGATCCCACTGGTGATCGTCGCGGTCCTGGTCGTCGGGGGTTACGCCGTGGCCAAGGTACGCGGCGTCTTCGGCTCCCATGTCCCGGAGACCTACGCCGGCAGCATGACCGACGACAGCAACAACTCCAACCCCAAACGCGTCACCTACGAGATCTTCGGTCCGCCCGGCGCGGTCGCCGACATCAACTACTTCGATGACGAGGGCCAGACCAACCAGGTCAACGACGCGCCCCTGCCCTGGTCGGTCACGCTCGTCACCAACGCGCCGGCGATGGTGGGCAACATCGTCGCCCAGGGCACCAGCGACTTCATCGGCTGCCGCATCACCGCGAACGGCGAGGTCAAGGACGAAAGGACGGCCCACGAGGTGAGCGCCTACATCTACTGCTTCTCGAAGTCGGCATGAGCCACTCCCGGGGCAACACCGACCGCACGTTCTTCGCGCGGTGGATCCGGCGGCTGTCGATCCCCATCATCCTGCTCTGGCTGTTGCTGGTGTTCGTGCTGAACACCGCCATCCCCTCGCTGGAGGACGTCGGCAAGGCCCGCACCGTATCGATGAGCCCCAAGGAAGCGCCTTCGATGAAGGCGATGACCGAGATGGGCGAACTCTTCGGCGAATCCGACACCGACAACGTCGCGATGATCGTCCTGGAGGGCAAGGAGCCCCTCGACCGGGACGCCCACGACTACTACGACGAACTGGTCAAGCGGCTCCGCGCCGACCCGCACGTGCAGAACGTCCAGGACTTCTGGGGTGACCCGCTCACCGAGGCCGGCGCGCAGAGCACCGACGGCAAGGCCACCTACGTCCAGATCAACCTCGCCGGCAACATGGGCGAGACCCTGGCCAACGAGTCGGTGGAGTCGGTCCGCGGGGTCGTCGACGACTACCCGCCGCCGGACGGGATCACCGTCTACGTCACCGGACCCGGTGCGCTGCAAGCCGACATGAACCACGCCGGCGACCGGACCATGCTCAAGATCACCCTGGTGACCTTCGTGGTCATCATCACGATGCTGATGCTGGTCTACCGCTCGATCACGACGGTGATCATGCTGCTGATCATGGTCGGGCTGCAGTTGAGCGCGGCACGCGGCATCGTCGCCGCACTCGGCCACTACGAGATCATCGGGTTGTCGACGTTCGCGGTGAACCTGTTGGTGTCGTTGACGATCGCCGCCGGAACCGACTACGGCATCTTTCTCATCGGCCGCTATCAGGAGGCCCGTCAGGCCGGCTACAGCCGGGAGGACTCCTACTACATCAGTTTCAACGGCACCGCTCACGTGATCCTCGGCTCCGGCTCCACCATCGCCGGTGCGGTGTTCTGTCTGAGCTTCACCCGCATGCCGTATTTCCAAACCCTCGGGGTGCCCTGCGCGGTCGGCATCATGGTGGGCGTCGCGGTGGCCCTCACGCTCGGGCCCGCGGTGATGACCGTCGGCGCCCGCTGGGGCCTGTTCGATCCCAAACGCAAACTCGAGGTGCACGGCTGGCGCCGGGTGGGCACCGTCATCGTGCGCTGGCCCGGCCCGGTGCTCGCCGCGTCGATCGCGGTCGCCATCGTCGGCCTCGCCGCGCTGCCCGGCTACCGCACCAACTACGACGACCGCCAGTACATCCCGCAGGACATCCCGGCCAACGCCGGGTTCGCCGCCGCCGACCGGCACTTCTCCCAGTCCCGGCTGAACCCGGAGATGCTGCTGCTCGAAGCCGATCACGACATGCGCAACTCGGCGGACTTCCTGGTGCTGGACAAGATCGCCAAGGCCGTCTTCCGAGTGCCCGGCGTGGCTCGGGTGCAGGCCATCACCCGACCGCAGGGCACCCCGATCGAGCACACCTCCATCCCGTTCATGATCAGCATGCAGGGCGCCGGTCAGATGCAGAACATGAAGTTCCTCAAGGACCGGATGGACGACATGCTCACGCAGGCCAACGAAATGGGCAAGACCGTGGCGACCATGCGGCGCATGCACGCCATGATGACCGAGCTCAGCGGCATCACCCACGACATGGTCACCGACATGGACGACCTGCAGGGCACCATCCACGAGATGCGCGACAACATCGCGAACTTCGACGACTTCTTCCGGCCGATCCGCAACTACTTCTACTGGGAGCCACACTGTTTCGACATCCCGGTGTGCTGGTCGCTGCGGTCGATCTTCGACACCATCGACGGCATCGACGTGATGACCGAGACGATGGACTCGATGATCGGCAACATGCACAACATGGACCTGCTGATGCCGCAGATGGTCGCGCAGTTCGGTCCGATGATCGACACCATGTCGACCATGCAGGCGATGATGTACACGATGCACAGCACCATGTCGGGCATGTACAAGCAAATGGAGGAACTCGGCGAGGGCTCCACCGAGATGGGCAAGGCCTTCGACGCCGCCAAGAACGACGACTCCTTCTATCTGCCGCCGGAGATCTTCGACAACCCCGACTTCCAGCGCGGCCTGAAGATGTTCCTGTCCCCCGACGGCAAGGCGGTGCGGATGATCATCGCCCACCGCGGCGATCCCGCCTCCGAGGAGGGCATCTCCCACATCGAGCCGATCCGCGACGCGGCGATCGAGGCGGTCAAGGGCACCCCGCTCGAGGACGCCAAGATCTCCCTGGGCGGTACCGCGGCGGTCTTCAAGGACATGCGCGACGGCTCCAAATACGACCTGATCATCGCCGGCATCGCCGCGCTGTGCCTGATCTTCATCATCATGCTGATCATCACCCGTGCCCTGATCGCCGCACTGGTGATCGTGGGCACGGTGGCGCTGTCGCTGGGCGCGTCGTTCGGGCTTTCGGTGTTGATCTGGCAGTACATCATCGGCATGGAGTTGCACTGGATGGTGCTGGCCATGTCGGTGATCATCCTGCTGGCCGTCGGCTCGGACTACAACCTGCTGCTGGTGTCCCGGTTCAAGGAGGAGATCCATGCCGGTCTGAAAACCGGCATCATCCGGGCGATGGGCGGCACCGGAAAGGTGGTGACCGCCGCCGGTCTGGTGTTCGCGTTCACCATGATGTCGATGGTGGTCAGCGACCTGCGGGTGATCGGCCAGGTGGGCTCGACGATCGGGCTGGGTCTGCTGTTCGACACGCTGATCGTGCGCTCGTTCATGACGCCGTCGATCGCGGCGATCATGGGCCGCTGGTTCTGGTGGCCGATGAACGTGCGGTCGCGCCCGCCGCGGCAGGTCCGGCCCGCCGCGACCGCCGACACCGACCGCATCACCACCGGTCAGAGCAACGGCTGAGGGCGCGCCCGCTCCGCTCGCAGTTGCGCGACCAGCGCCCAGGCCGCGCAGCCGACTGCGGCCAGCGCGGCGCCGACCCCGACGAACAGCCCGTAGCCGGCCGACGCATCGACGTGGTGGCGGTGGAAGAGCACCGCGGCAGCAACGATCAACACCGAGATCCCCAGGGCCGCACCCGCGGCCACCTTCGGTGAGAGGTCACGGCCGATCATGGCGCCGGTGACCAGCAGCAGCGCCGCGAGCAGCAGTACCGCCTGGCCGCTGCCGAAGCCGTCCGGGCGGGCCATATCGCCGACCACCCCGCCGACCGCGTTGGCCCGGCCGGTCGCCGACGTGGCCCACGGCAGCCAGGTGCTGCCCGAAACGATCAGCGCGCAGAACGCGACCGACCAACCGGGCTGGGGGCGCAGCATGGCTCGACACTAACGGGTGCGTCGGACCCGCCCGGACGGGTGGTGGCTCAGCTCGGGGCGAAGACGGTCACGAACTGGTTCAGCGAGTCACGGATGTCGCCGCGCAGTGCGCCGGCGACGATCATGCCGATCGGGCCGAACAGCGCCGGGCCGCCCAGGTGCACGTCGAAGCTGACCACCGAGCCGTCGTCCTTCGGTTTGACCTTGGCCATCAGCTTGATCTTCACGCCGCCCTTGCCGTCACCGTTGAGGGTCATCGCCTGCGGCGCCTTGAAGTGCACGATCGTCCACCGGATCCGGTTGGGCATGCCCTTGACCTCGACGATCGAGTCGATGACGGTGCCCTTTTCCAACGTGTCCGGAATCGGGCTGCGCCACAGCCGGTGAATGGTCAGCCATTCCCGGTACCGGCTCAGATCCGAGGCGTGCGCCCAGGCCTCCTCCGGAGGCAGCGGGACATCGATCGCTCCGGAGAGCTTGGCCATCGGTTAGTTCTCCGGGTCGGTCTTGTTGACGGCGTTTTTCGCCGCGTCCTGCACCTTGTCCACGGTGTCGCGGTACTTGCCGTCGGTCTTCTCGTCGACGAAGTCACCGGCCTTGTCGATCGCCTGGTCAACCTTGTCGGCGTTCTTCGACAGCATGTCCTTCGCCTTGTCCAGAAAACCCATCGTGTCGTCCTTCCGTCACGAACATCATCGGTCTGCGCTGCCAGATCCTACCTGCGCCAGATCCGGCGCCGTTCACCGAGAACTGCGCCCTGGATCCACCAGGACGCCTCGACCGCCGCGGCCCCGGCCAGCCCGATGACCAGGCCGGCGGCGGTCAGCGCCACGTTGGAGGGGTCGAGCATGAACACGGTGCGCGCCAGCGGGACGGAGAGGATCACCACGTAGGCGGCGCCGGAAACCACCACCAGCAGCACCCGCCACCACTGGTAGGGCCGGGCCACCACCGCCAGCACCCACACCCCGGCGACCAACAGCGTGATGAACGCCGTCGTCGAGGCCTGCATCTGCTCTTCGGCGCTGGCCCCCGGGCCGCGGTAGGCCACCAAGTAGGAGGCGAAGGTGGCCGCACCCACCGCCAGCCCGGAGGGCAGCGCCGCGGTCATCACCCGCCGCACGAAGTGCGGTCGGGCGCGCTCGTTGTTGGGGGCCAGCGACAGGATGAACGACGGGATCCCGATGGTGAACCAGGCCGCGATGGTCACGTGGATCGGCTGGAACGGGTAGAGCAGCGGGTGGCCGCCGAACAGCTTCGCTCCCAGCCCGGCGAAACCCACCAGCAGCGCCAGCAGCACCGAATACACCGTCTTGGTCAAGAACAGGTTGGCGACCCGTTCGATGTTGCCGATCACCCGGCGGCCCTCACCGACCACGTACGGCAGCGTCGCGAACTTGTTGTCCAGCAACACGATCTGCGCCACCGCACGCGCGGCGGAACTACCGGCTCCCATCGCCACCCCGATGTCGGCGTCTTTGAGCGCCAGCACGTCGTTGACCCCGTCGCCGGTCATCGCCACGGTGTGGCCGCGCGACTGCAGGGCGTGCACCATCGCCCGCTTCTGGTCCGGACGCACCCGCCCGAACGTGGTGGCCTCCTCGAGGACACCGGCCAGTTCGGCCGGGTCGTCGGGCAACCGGCGCGCGTCGCGGGTCGACCCGCTCAACCCGAGGGTCTCGGCGACCGCACCCACCGACACCGCGTTGTCCCCGGAGATCACCTTCACCGTCACGTCTTGGGCGGCGAAGTAGTCCAGGGTCTCGCGGGCGTCGGGGCGCACCCGCTGTTCGAGCACCACCAGCGCGGCCGGGGTCACCACGCCGGGCGCGTCGGCGGCGTCCACCGCACGATCGGTGGCCCCCAGCAGCAGCACCCGCAGGCCCTGGGCGCCGATCTGCTCGGCCTGCGCCACCACCGGCGACTCCGAGTCCAGCAACACATCCGGGGCGCCGATCACCCAGTGCCCGTGCCCGGCGAAGGAGGCACCACTCCACTTGGTGGCCGACTTGAACGGCGCGACCGCGCTGACCTCCCAGTTTGGCGGTGCCCCGTGCGCTTCGGCGATGGCGGCCATGCTCGCGTTGGGCCGCGGGTCGGCGCCGGCCAGCGCGGCCAGCACCGCGTCCACCTCACGGCGGCCCTCGTCCACCCCGACGGTCTCCGACAGCCGCATGCCGTTCTCGGTCAGCGTCCCGGTCTTGTCCGCGCAGACGACGTCGACGCGGGCCAGCCCCTCGATCGCGGGCAGCTCCTGCACCAGGCATTGCCGCCGCCCCAACCGGATCACCCCGACCGCGAATGCGATCGAGGTCAGCAGCACCAGGCCCTCGGGCACCATCGGGACCAGCGCGCCGACCATCCGCAGCACCGACTCCCGGAATTCGGTGCTGACCAGTAGGTCTCGTAACTGCCGGGCCGAATCGCCCCACCCGGGTTGCAGGGTGATCAGATCGCGCAGTGTTTCAGCGAGTGTGGCGCCGAAGGTGGGGTTGTTGACGAACAGTTGGCTGTAGATGATGAGCAGTCCGGCGGGCACCAGCAGGTAGGTGACGAACCGCAGGATCGTGTTGATGCCGCTGCGCAGTTCGGATTTGACCAGGGTGAACTTGCTGGCCTCTTCGGCGAGTTTCGCCGCATAAGCCTCCCGGCCGACCCGGGTGGCTCGGTAGGCGCCGGTTCCGGCGACCACGAAGCTGCCCGACATCACCTCATCCCCATCGGATTTCGCGATCGGGTCGGCCTCACCGGTCAGCAGCGATTCGTCGACTTCGAGGTTGGCGTGCTCGATGACCTGTCCGTCGACGACGATCTGGTCGCCGGGTCCGAGTTCGATGATGTCGTCGAGCACCACCTCGCTGGGCGCCAGTTCGGTGGTGCCCGACCGGCGGCGCACGGTCGGTTTGGCCTGCCCGACGATCGCGAGGTTGTCCAGGGTCTGCTTGGCGCGGATCTCCTGGACCATGCCGATCACGCTGTTGGCGATGATCAGCAGCCCGAACATGCCGTTGATCAGCGACCCGGTGGTCAGCACGATGAGGAACAGCACACCGAGGATCGCGTTGATGCGGGTGAAGACGTTGGCGCGGACGATCTCTCCGACCGAGCGGGCGGCTCGGGTCGGGATGTCGTTGGTCTGCCCGGCGGCGACGCGCTGGGCGACGTCGTCGTCGGTGAGCCCGTGCGACTCCAGCGTGGTCGTCATCGCAGGAACATCCCCAGCCGGTTCTGGTCGTAGTACTCCAGCCGCAGCGTGTCCGGTGTGAACGTCGCCATCGACAGCGTTCCGGGCGCGACGATGCCGTCGTCGACCGGGAAGGTGAAGTCGTCGCCGCCCCAATGGGTCAGCGGCACGGTGCGGCGGTTCGGGCCGAGCGACAGCAGCAACGTGCCCTTCCGTTCGGTCACCGTGGCCGGCCCCCAGTAGTCGTTGGAGTACACCCCGGTGTAGCGGCCGAGCGGGTCGGCGGTGGCCGGGTTGTGCGGCGGCTTGGTGTCCGACAGCGTCCCGGGCGGGTGGTCGTCCTCGGTGCGGGCGGCGCGGTAGTGACCGGCCCAGTCCTCGCGGAGTTCGCCGTACTGCACCAGGTCCAGGAACTGCCCCACCAGGGTCTCCGGGACGCCTGCCGGTGCGGCGTTGGTGAGCACCACGATGCCCACGTCGGCGGCGGGCAGCGCCGCGAACGCGGCCGAGGAGCCGACGGCGAATCCGCCGGACCGGCCGTATCGGGTGCGTCCCGATGAAGTGACCGACACGTCGAATCCGTAGCCGTGGAACGCCGTCCGCGCATCCGGGCTCGGCGCCGGGACCGCGACGCTCTGAGCGGTGACCGCGGGCAGCAGGGCGTCGGAGGAAGCGATCGCACCGCCGCCGTAACGGCCGTCGGCGAGCACCATCGCCAGCCAGCGAGCCAGGTCGTTGACCGACGAGCTGACCCCGGCGGCCGCCGACTGCGGGTCGTGGTCGCCGCGGTAGCGCGGCCGGTAGCCCTCACCGTCGTTGACGTGGCCGATCGCCCGGTCGGGCCGGCGCGTGTAGTCGGCGTAGCGCGAGCTGGTGTCGTCCATGCCCAGCGGCCGGTAGAGCACGCTGGCGGACAGTTCCTCCCACGGCGTGCCGGCTGCCGCGGCCACCGCTTCGGCGGCAGCGGTGACGCCGAAGTCGGTCTCGGCGTAGCTGTCCCGGAACGCCGACAGCGGCAGTTGGCTCAGCCGGGACAGCACCTGCCTGCGATCGTATCCGAGGGCTTGGAGCTGATCGCCCGCGCCCGCGGGCAGCCCGGAGCGCCCGGCGAACAGGTCGCCGATGCTGACGTGGTCGTTGACGTAGGGCTCGGAGAGACCGAACCACGGCAGGTACACCCCGGCCGGAGTGTCCCAGTCCACGACGTCCTCGGTCACCTCATGGGCCACCACTGTCGCGGCGAGTGCCGAGGACAGTCCGGCCACCTGAAAGACCGTGTCGGCGTTCACCCGGTTGCCGGAGTCGTCCGGGAACCGGGCGTTGCGGACACCGAACCCCTTGGCGTAGACGGTCTTCCCGCCGTGGACCACCGCGACCGCCATGCCCGGGATCCCGGAGTCGGCCATCAGGTCACCGGCGAGGTCGTCGAGTTCGCCGACCGCGTCGTCGATGCTCCCGCCCGGGATCCCGGCGCCGACATAGCGGTCCGGCGGGGTGTCGGTCAGCGCGGGCGGCGACGAGGAGCAGCCGGACACGACCAGCAACACCGTGAGTGCGGCCAGCGCCGCGCGGATCGACATCGGGTTACAACCGCCACCACGGCTCGGCTCGCACGCCCGCCTCCGGTTCGACGCGCCCGCCCGGACGGGGCACCGCCACCGGGATGTCGCCGGCCGCGTCGAGCAACCGCTCGATCGGTTCGGCCCAGGGATGCGGCGCAAGCCGGAAGGTGGCCCAGTGGATCGGCAGCAGCACCCCGGCGTCGGTGAGGTCGCGATGCGCGCGCACCGCGTCCTCGGGGTTCATATGGATGTCCGCCCAGGCCCGGTGGTACGCCCCGATCGGCAGCAGGGTCAGGTCGAACGGGCCGTGCTGCGAACCGATCTCGGCGAAGCTGCGGGTGTAGCCGCTGTCGCCGCCGAAGAAGACCCGGTGCCGCGGCCCGCGCAGCACCCACGACGCCCACAGGGTGGTGTTGCGGCTCAGGAACCGGCCGGAGAAGTGCCGGGCCGGTGTGCAGACCAGGGTGAGCTCGTCGAGGCGGTGGCTCTGTCCCCAGTCCAGTTCCACGATGCGCGGTTCGGGGATGCCCCAGCGGCGCAGGTGCGCGCCGACGCCGAGCGGCACGATGAACGGGGCCCGCTGGGTGCGGGCCAGCGCGATCACCGCGTCGATGTCGAGGTGGTCGTAGTGGTCGTGGCTGATGACGATCGCGTCGAGGGCGGCCAGCGTGTCCAGCGCCGCAGGCGGCGGGTGCAGCCGCTCCGGGCCGATCACGTCCGACGGTGAGCAGCGGTCGCTCCACACCGGGTCGGTGAGCACCCGGTAGCCGTCGATCTCCACCAGCGCGGTGGCGTGGCCCAGCCAGCTGACGGCCAGTGCCGCGGTGCCCTCGGTGGCCGGGACCGCGAGCGGGATCTCCCCGGCGGGCCGGCTGGCCGACCGGCTGCCGAGCAGGTCACGGAGCACCAGCCACTGCTGTTCGAGGTTGGCCTCGAAGATCGACGCCGGATCGACGTTGACGAATGCCCCGTCGACGTAGTTCGGCGAGGCCTGCGCGACCTGCCGGATCGCGCCCGGCCCGGCGCCGAGCGCCTCCGGGGCACCGTGCAGCGCCCGCATCAGCCACCCGCCGGCCGCCAGCGTGGCGGTTCCCGCGGTCAGCCGCAGTGCTGCTCGCAACACGGTCGCTACGCGCCCTGGAACCGCGGCGGGCGCTTCTCCACCCGCGCCACCTGGGCCTCGATGACGTCCTGGCTGCCCCACGCCTTGTCGAACAATTCCTTGTGCACCGGCCACTGGTCCTCGAAGGCACCATCGTCGTTGAGCACCCGTTTGGCGTGCTTGAGCGCCAGCGGGGCCAGCCCGGCGATCTCGTGCGCCCAGGCGGTGGCGTCGGCCAGATCACCCAGCCGATTGGCCATCCCGGTCTGTAGGGCGACGTCGGCGGGCAGCCGCTCTGCGGTAAGCATCATCGCCCGCGCCCGCCCGTGCCCGACCAGTGAGGTCAACCGACGGATACTCCAGTTGTCCAGGGCCAAACCGTATTTGGCGACCGGGAACTGGAAGAACGCGTCCGGTGCGACCACCCGCAGGTCGCAGATCATCGCCAGTTGCAGCCCGGCGCCGATGGCGGGGCCGTTGATGGCGGCGATGACCGGCATCGGGAAGGCGTCGATGGACTTGTGCAGCGCGATGAGCTTGTCGGGGTAGTCGGCGGCGAAGGCGTCGCCGGACAGGTCCGCCCCGGCGCAGAACACGGTGCCCGCGCCGGTGAGCACGATGGCCCGCACGTCCTCGGCGGCCGCGGTCTCCACCGCTTCGCGCAGCCCGCCGACCAGTTCGGAGTTCAGCGCGTTACGCCGCTCCGGGCGCTGCATTTCCAGGATGGTGACATCGCCGTCGCGGGTCACACCGATCATTCAGCACCGCCCTCCTCGTCGCTTCGCGTCGCCGCCGTTCATCGTGCCAGCTTATTAGGGTCGGGGTGTGGAACGAATCGGTGCCCTGCAGTTGATCGACGCGGTGCTGGACGCGGGTTCCTTCGCCGGCTGGGACACCCCGCCGCCGGCGGAGCCCGATGACCTGGACTACCGCGCTGAACTGGCCGAGGCCCGGGCGAAAACCGGCCTGGATGAGGCGGTGGTGACCGGCGAGGGCACGGTCCACGGCCGGCCGGTCGCGGTGATCGCCTGCGAGTTCGGGTTCCTGGCCGGTTCGATCGGGGTGGCCGCCGCCGAGCGGATCACCGCCGCCGTCGAACACGCCACCCGCAGGCGGCTGCCGCTGCTGGCGTCGCCGTGCTCGGGCGGCACCCGGATGCAGGAGGGCACGGTGGCGTTCCTGCAGATGGTCAAGATCACCGCCGCGGTCGAGGCGCACAAGCGCGCCCACCTGCCCTACCTGGTCTATCTGCGTCACCCGACCACCGGCGGGGTGTTCGCCTCCTGGGGGTCGCTGGGGCATGTCACCATCGCCCAGCCCGGCGCGCTCGTCGGCTTCCTCGGGCCGCGGGTCTACGAGCACCTCTACGGGGAGAAGTTCCCGTCCGGGGTGCAGGTCGCGGAGAACCTGCAGGCCCACGGCGTGATCGACGGGGTGGTGCCGCTGCGCTGGCTGCGCCGCACCCTGGAGCGGGCGCTGAAGGTGATCGTGGACGCGCCGCTACCCGCGCCGGCCTCCCCGGTGGCCGCCGAACTCGACGACGTCCCGGCGTGGGATTCGGTGTTGGCGACCCGCCGCCCGGAGCGCCCGGGCGCGGGGATGCTGCTGCGGCACGGCGCCACCGAGCGGGTGCTGCTGTCGGCGACCGGGGACACCGAGGCGGCCACCACGCTGCTGGCGCTGGCCCGGTTCTCCGGGCAGCCGGCGGTGCTGCTGGGGCAGCGCCGGGTGCGTGGGTTGACCGGCCCGGCCGCGCTGCGGGAGGCCCGCCGCGGCATGGCGCTGGCCGCCGGGCTGCGACTGCCGCTGGTGCTGGTGATCGACACGCCCGGCCCGACCCTGTCGGTGGATGCCGAGCAGGACGGGCTGGCCGGAGAGATCGCGTTCTGCCTCGCCGACCTGGTGCTGCTGCCGGTGCCGACGGTGTCGGTGCTGCTCGGGCAGGGCAGCGGCGGCCCGGCCCTGGCGATGGTGCCCGCCGACCGGGTGCTCGCCGCCCAGCACGGCTGGCTGGCGCCGCTGCCGCCGGAGGGGGCCAGCGCGATCGTCTACCGCGACACCGAGCACGCACCGGAACTGGCGCAGCAGCAGGGGGTCCGCGCGACGGACCTGCTGGCCGCCGGGATCGTCGATGCGATCGTGCCGGAGCGGCCCGACGCCGCCGACGAGCCGATCGATTTCGTCAAGCGGCTCTCCCGGGCCGTCGCCGCCGAACTCGCCGCGGTGCGCGTCCGGCCGGAGCAGGAGCGGATGGCTTCCCGGCTGCGGCGCTACCGGCGCATCGGGCTTCGCTGACGCCGGCCGGAACGCCACCGCCGCCTACTGCAGCGATTCGCTCCACACCCGGTGCAGCGCGGCGTAGCGGGACTCGCCGCGCGCGATCAGGTCGGCCGGGGCGCCGTCCTCGACGATGCGCCCGTCATCGAGCACCAGCACCCGGTCGGCGATCTCGACGGTGGACAGCCGGTGGGCGATCACCAGCGCGGTGCGTTCGGCCAGCACGGTGCGCAGCGCCCGCTGCACCAGCCGCTCGCTGGGGATGTCCAACGCCGAGGTGGCCTCGTCGAGGATGAGCACCGCCGGGTCGGCCAGGAACGCCCGGGCGAACGCGATGAGTTGACGCTGGCCGGCGGAGAGCCGCCCGCCGCGGGTGGCCACGTCGGTGGCGTAGCCGTCGGGCAGTTCGGCGATGAACGCTGCTGCGCCCACCTCCTCGGCGGCACGGCGGATGTCCGCGTCGGTGGCGTCGGGCCGGCCGAAGCGGATGTTGTCGGCGACGGTGCCGGTGAACATGAAGTTCTCCTGGGTGACCATCACCACGTTGCGGCGCAGGTCGGCCTGGGCCAGCCGGGTCAGGTCGATGCCGTCGAGGCGCACCACGCCGGCGGTGGGGTCGTAGAACCGGGCGATCAGCTTGGCGACGGTGGTCTTGCCCGCGCCGGTGGCGCCCACCAGCGCGACGGTCTGCCCGGCGGGCACGTGCAGGTTCAGCTCGGGCAGCACCGGGCGGTCGGGCAGATAGCCGAACCGCACCCGCTCGAAGTGCACCGCGCCGGTGGCCCGATCCAGCGGCACCGGGTCGCGCGGATCGGTGACCTGCGGGCGCTGGGCGAGCACCCCGGCCAGCTTCTCCAGTGCGGAGGCCGCGGACTGGAAGGTGTTGAAGAACTGGCTGATCTCCTGCATCGGTTCGAAGAACATCCGCAGGTAGAGCAGGAACGCGGTCAGCGTGCCGATGGTCATCTGCCCCTCGAGGACCCGCCAGCCGCCGTAGAGCAGCACCACCCCGGTGGTGAGGTTGCCGAGCAGTTTGACCCCGGGCATGAAGATCGCCAGCAGCTGGAAGGTGCGTTCGTTGACCGCGCGGTAGCGGTCGGCGATGTCGTCGAAGATCTGCTGGTTACGGGGTTCGCGGCGGTAGGCCTGGACGGCCTTGATGCCGGTCATCGTTTCGACGAACTGCACGATCACCAGGGCGGCGGCCTCGCGCACCGCCCGGTAGGTGCGGGCGGACTCCGACCGGAACCAGGCGATGAGCGCCACCAGCACCGGGAACACCGCCAGGCACATCAGGCCGAGCCGCCAGTCCAGCACCACCAGCAGCACCGCGGTACCGGCCAGCGTGAGCACCGCCGAGACCAGGCTGTCGAAACCGGTCTCGAGCAGGTCCTGGATGGCGTCGACGTCGTTGGTCAGCCGGCTGACCACCCGCCCGGAGGTGTAGCGGTCATGGAACGGCACGTCGAGGCGCTGGAAGTGGGCGAAGCCGCGGCGGCGCAACTCCAGCAGCACCCGCTGGCCGACCCGGCCGGCCCCGTTGAGGAACAGCATCCGGCTGGCGGCCTGGACCAGCACCGCGGCGCCGACCGCCGCGACGATGACCAGCAGCGTGGTCGCCGGACCGCCGTCGACGATCGGTGGGATGCCCTTGTCGATGCCGCGCTGGACCAGCATCGGGACCGACAGCCGGGCGGCGTTCTCCACCACGACCACCACCGCCAGCGCCGCCACCAGCCAGCGGTGCGGGCGCAGCAGCGCGCCCAGCAGCCGGCGGGCCTCCCGCCGGCGCGGCAGGCTCTCGTCGATGGGCAGGTCCTCGGTGTCGGCGATCCGGCCCCGCCAGGTGTCGCTCATCGCCGCTCCGCGACGCTCAGGTCGTCCTCGGCGCACGCGGCGTCGGTGGCGTCGCGTTCCCGCTGGGCCCGGTCGAGGCGGTCGCGTTTCTCCGCGGCGCACCAGTCCGGGTCGCGTTCGGCGCCGTCGTCGAGTTCGTCGTCGGCGGCCAGCAGGTAGCGGTAGGCGGGCACGCTCGCCAGCAGGTCGGCGTGGCTGCCGACGTGGGTGACGGTGGCCGGGTCGTCGCCGACGCTTTGCAGCAGCGCCACCCGGTCGGCGAGCAGCACGGTGGAGGCGCGGCGGGCCACCACCACCCCGGTCAGGTCGCCGAGCACGTCGCGCAGTGCGGCGCTGACCCGGGCCTCGGTGTGCACGTCCAGGGCGGAGAGGGTGTCGTCGAGCACCAGGATGCGCGGGCGGGCCAGCAGGGCGCGGGCCATCGCCAGCCGCTGGCGCTGCCCGCCGGAGAGGCTGACGCCCTGCTCGCCGATGCGGGTGTTCAGCCCGAACGGGAGGTCGTAGACGAACCCGGCGGCGGCCACCTCGACCGCGGTCGCCACCTCCGCGTCGGTGGCCGGGTCGTCGGCGGGCCGGCCCAACCGCAGGTTCTCGGCCACCGACATGGAGAACAGGGTGGGGTCCTCGAACGCGGTGGCCACCAGTTTCCGCAGCGCCGTCACCGGCAGGTCGCGGATGTCGACGCCGTCGATGCGGATGGGGCCCTCGGTCACGTCGTAAAGCCGCGACAGCAGCCCGACCAGCACGGTCTTGCCCGAGCCGGTGGCGCCGACGAGGGCGAGGGTTTGCCCGGCTTCCACGGTGAGGGTGACGTGGCGCAGCACCCACTGGTTGCTGTCGGGGAACCGGAAGCCGACGTCGACGAGCTCCAGCCGCCCGCCGGGCCGGACGTCGCGCCGCGGACCGTCGGTGATCTCGACGGGCGCGTCGAAGATCTCGGTGACCCGGTTGGCGGCGGTCATCGACTCCTGGGTCATCGACAGCAGGAAGCCCAGCGACGCGATCGGCCACACCAGCGACAGCATCAGGGTGATGAACGCGACCAGGGTGCCGAGGGTGACCAGGTCGCGGCCCGCGGCGTAGGCGCCGAGCCCGAGCACCACGATCAGGGTGAGGTTGGGGATGACCTCCAGCAGGGTCCAGAACCTGGCCTTGGCGGCGACCTTGCGCAACTCCATGTCGTAGAGGTCGACGGCCTGGGCGTCGAACCGGTCGTAGACGTAGGACTCCCGGCCGAAGGAGCGCACCACCCGCACCCCGAGCGCGGACTCCTCGACGTGGGTGGCGACCTGGCCGGCCTGGTCCTGGGCGGCCCGCGACAGCCGGGTGTAGATCTTCTGGAAGTGGCGCACGGTGGCCGCGACCGGCGCCACCGACAGGGCGACCACCACGCCCAGCGGCCAGTACAGCACCAGCAGGATCGTGGTCACCACGACGATCTGCAGCGAGTTGAGCAACAGGAACACCATGCCGAAGGACATGAACCGGCGGATGGTGCCCAGGTCGTTCATGATCCGCGACAGCAGCTGCCCGGACTGCCAGCGCCCGTGGAAGGACATCGGCAGCCGTTGCAGCTGGGCGTAGAGGTCTTTGCGGATGTCGGCCTCCACGCCCATGGTGGCGCGGGCGACCAGCCAGCGCCGCACGAACCACAGCACCGCCTCGGTGATGCCGACGGCGGTGGCCGCGGCGCCCAGGATCCACAGTCCGCGCTGGTCGAGGTGGCGGATCGGGCCGTCGATGACGGCCTTGGTCATCAGCGGGATCGCCACGGTGGCGCCCAGGCTGACGATGGCGACGCCGACCATCGTCAGCCAGCGCGCCCGGTACGGCAGCAGGTAGGGCAGCAGCCGCAGCAGGTCGGTGATCGGCCGGGAACGCGCGGGCGCCGGGGCGACGGCCGGCGGTGTCGACCCGACCCCGTCGGGGCGTTCGGTGCTCGCAGCGGTTTCCAAGGTTCCGATCCTGCCACCCGTCGGCCCGCCGTCCGCGAGAACGCGGCGCAATCAGGCAAGATGGGCGGCATGGATGCAGGCGGGAACACCCCGAGGGTGCTGGTTGTCGACGACGACGATGACGTGCTGGCCTCGCTGGAGCGGGGGCTGCGGTTGTTCCAGTTCGAGGTGTCGACGGCCAAGGACGGGGCCGAGGCGCTGCGCAGTGCCACCGAGACCCGCCCGGACGCGATCGTGCTCGACATCAACATGCCGGTGCTCGACGGGGTCAGCGTGGTCACCGCGCTGCGGGCGATG
Organism: Mycolicibacillus trivialis; assembly: GCF_002102395.1. Lineage (GTDB taxonomy): Bacteria > Actinomycetota > Actinomycetes > Mycobacteriales > Mycobacteriaceae > Mycobacterium > Mycobacterium triviale. Next base: position 23,135 of record NZ_LQPZ01000017.1, on the reverse strand, counting down.
GACAACGACGTGCCGGTCTGCGTGCTCTCGGCGCGCAGTTCGGTCGACGACCGGATCGCCGGGCTGGAAGCCGGCGCCGACGACTACCTGGTCAAGCCGTTCGAGCTCAAGGAACTGGTGGCGCGGGTGCGGGCGCTGCTGCGCCGGCGCGGCTCGGCGGCCAGTTCGTCGTCGGAGACCATCACCGTCGGCCCGCTGGAGGTCGACATCCCGGGCCGCCGCGCCCGGGTCAACGGGGTGGACGTGGATCTGACCAAACGCGAGTTCGACCTGCTGGCGGTGCTGGCCGAGCACAAGACCGCGGTGTTGTCGCGAGCCCAGCTGCTGGAGCTGGTGTGGGGCTACGACTTCGCCGCCGACACCAACGTCGTCGACGTCTTCATCGGGTACCTGCGCCGCAAACTCGAGGCCGGGGGCGCACCGCGGCTGCTGCACACCGTGCGGGGTGTGGGGTTCGTGCTGCGCATGCAGTGACCATGGCCGCGACGCGAACGCCCCGCCTGCTGTCGCGGGTGTTCGCCCGCACGCCGTCGCTGCGGACCCGGGTGGCGTTCGCGACCGCGTTGGGCGCGGCGATCGTGGTGTTGATCGTCGGGACCATCGTGTGGGTCGGGATCACCAACGACCGCAAGGAGCGGCTGGACCGGCGCCTCGATGAGGCGGCGGGTTTCGCGATCCCGTTCCTGCCGCGCGGCCTGGACCGGATCCCGTCCTCCCCCAAGGACCAGGACGTCGTCATCACCGTACGCCGCGGCGACCAGGTGGCCTCCCGGTCGGAGGTGCAGCTGCCGGCGCTGCCGATCGGCTACGCCGACACGGTGGTCGACGGGGTGCGCTACCGGGTGCGCACCGTCGACGTGCCCGCGCCGGAGCCGATGACGATCGCGGTCGGCGCCACCTATGACGCCACCATCGCCGACACCGCGAACCTGCATCGGCGGGTGATCATGATCTGCGCGTTCGCGATCGGTGCGGCCACCGTGCTGGGCTGGGTGCTGGCCACCTTCGCGGTGCGCCCGCTGCGGCGGTTGGCCGAGCAGACCCGGCTCATCGACGCCGGCGACGCGCAGCCGGTGGTGGAGGTGCGCGGTGCCACCGAGGCGGTGGAGATCGCCGAGGCGGTCAAGGGCATGCTGGGCCGGATCTGGACGGAGCAGGACCGCACCAAGGAGGCGCTGGCCAGCGCCCGGGACTTCGCGGCGGTCTCCTCCCACGAGCTGCGCACCCCGTTGACCGCGATGCGCACCAACCTGGAGGTGCTGGCCACCCTGGAGTTGCCCGGTGAGCAGCGCGCCGAGGTGCTCGGCGACGTCATCCGCACCCAGTCCCGCATCGAGGCGACGCTGACCGCGCTGGAGCGGCTCGCCCAGGGCGAGTTGTCCACCGCCGACGACCACGTCCCGGTGGACATCACCGAGTTGCTCGACCGGGCCGCCCACGACGCGATGCGGGTCTACCCGGGGCTGGAGGTGACCCTGGAGCCGTCGCCGACCTGCATCATCATCGGGCTGCCCGCCGGGTTGCGGCTCGCGGTGGACAACGCCATCGCCAACGCCGTCAAACACGGTGGCGCGCAGCGGGTTCTGCTGGCGGCGACCAGTTCGCGCGACGGGGTTCAGATCACCGTCGACGACGACGGCAGCGGGGTGCCCGAAGCCGAGCGGCAGATGGTCTTCGAGCGGTTCTCCCGCGGTTCGTCGGCCTCGCGCTCCGGGTCCGGCCTGGGGCTGGCGCTGGTGGCGCAGCAGGCCGAATTGCACGGCGGCTCCGCGGCGTTGGAGAACAGCCCGCTGGGCGGGGTGCGGCTGCGGCTGCGGCTGCCGCCGCCGAGCTGAGGTGTGCGTTAGCGCGCGCCGACCAGATCGATGACGAAGATCAGGGTCTTGCCGGACAGCCGGTGCCCGGCACCGGCCGGTCCGTAGGCCTGCTCCGGCGGGATCACCAGTTGACGGCGCCCACCGACCTTCATCCCCGGGATGCCGTCCTGCCAGCCCTGGATGAGGCCGTTGAGCGGAAATTCGATGGTCTCCCCGCGGTTCCAGGAGCTGTCGAACTCCTCACCGGTGTCGTATTCGACGCCGACGTAGTGCACCTCGACGGTGCCGCCGGGCCGCGCCTCGGAGCCGTCGCCGACCACCAGGTCGGTGATGACCAACTCGGCGGGTGCCGGGCCGTCGGGGAACTCGATCTCGGGCTTGCCTGACTGTGCGCTCATCGCCGTTACGTTAGCGGGCGTCGATGGTGACGTAGTCGCGTTCGGTGTAGCCGGTGTACACCTGGCGCGGCCGGCCGATCTTGGAGTCGCCCTCGTTGTGCATCTCCCGCCAGTGCGCGATCCAGCCGGGCAGCCGGCCCAACGCGAACAGCACGGTGAACATCCGGGTCGGGAAGCCCATGGCGCGGTAGATCACCCCGGTGTAGAAGTCCACGTTGGGGTAGAGCTTGCGTTCGATGAAGTAGTCGTCGGTCAGCGCCACCTCTTCGAGCGCCTTGCCGATGGCCAGCAGGTCGTCGTCGCCGCCGAGCTTGCCGAGGATCTTGTCGGCCTGCTCCTTGACGATGCGCGCCCGCGGGTCGTAGTTCTTGTACACCCGGTGGCCGAAGCCCATCAGCTTCACGCCGTCCTCGCGGTTCTTGACCTTGCGGACGAATTCCTTGACGTCGCCGCCCTGCTGGCGGATGCCCTCGAGCATCTCCAGCACCGACTGGTTGGCGCCGCCGTGCAGCGGGCCCCACAGCGCGTTGATGCCGCCGGAGATCGAGGTGAACAGGTTGGCCTGCGACGAGCCGACCAGCCGCACCGTCGAGGTGGAGCAGTTCTGCTCGTGGTCGGCGTGCAGGATGAACAGCATGTCCAGGGCGCGGACGATCTCCGGGTCCGGGTGGTAGTCCTCCACCGGCAGGCCGAAGGTCATCCGCAGGAAGTTCTCCACCAGGGTCAGCGAGTTCTCCGGGTACAGGAACGGCTGGCCTTCGGACTTCTTGTAGGCGTAGGCGGCGATGGTGGGCAGCTTGGCCAGCAGCCGGATGGTGGACAGCTCCACCTGGGCGGTGTCGGTGGGGTCCAGTGAGTCCGGGTAGTAGGCGCTCAGGGCGTTGACCGCGCTGGACAGCACCGGCATCGGGTGCGCCTCGCGCGGGAAGCCGTCGAAGAACCGCTTGAGGTCCTCGTGCAGCAGGGTGTGCCGCTGGATCTTGTGGGTGAAGGCGGCCAGCTCGTCCTTGGTGGGCAGTTCGCCGTAGATCAGCAGGTAGCTGACCTCGATGAAGGTGGACTTCTCCGCCAGGACCTCGATCGGGTAGCCGCGGTAGCGCAGGATGCCGGCCTCGCCGTCGATGTAGGTGATGGCGCTCTTGGTGGAGGCGGTGTTGACGAACCCGTGGTCGAAGGTGGTGTAGCCGGTCTTGGCCAGCAACGATCCGAGGGCGATCGCATCGGAGCCCTCGGAGGCCTTCACGACGTCGAGGTCGAGTTCGCCGCCCGGGTACCGGAGCGTGGCGGTGTCGTCGGTTGCGGCCACAAGAACCCCTTCTTCACACACTGGAGATCGAGAACTACCCACCCGAACGGTAGTCGCTTTGCTGCTGCCGCGCCGCGCCGGGTCCACCGGTCTCGGCGATCACCCGCCGACCCGGTAGCGCAGGAACGCCGGCGCCACGACCGCCGCGACGATAACCCCCACGACCACCAGGACGCCACCCCCGCCGGCGGCCACCGCCGTGCCCACGGAGGCCGCGGCCACCCCGTGCACCGCGTCGGCCAGTCGGGGCCCGCCGGCGACCACGACGATGAACACCCCTTGCAGCCGGCCGCGCAGCTCGTCGGAGGCGGCCTGCTGCAGGATCGTCGAGCGGAACGCCGCCGAGACCATGTCGGCCGCGCCGCCGAGGGCCAGGAACCCGACCGCCGCCCACAGCAGCGGCCCGGCCCGGCCCGGCGCGGCGGCGATCACCAGGCCGAATCCGGCCATCGCGGCTCCCCACACCACGATCGCCACGACGACGGCCAGGCCCTGCCGGTCGATGCGCGGCAGCCAGCCGGAGAACGTGCCGCCGGCGACCGCGCCGATCGACATCGCCGCGGCCAGCAGCGCCAGCGTCGTGCCGCCGTCGATCGGGCCGCCGAAACTCTCGTAGGCGATCTGCGGAAACAGCGCGCGCGGCATGCCCAGGATCATCGCGATCAGGTCCACCACGAACGACATCAGCACCACGGTGTTGCCGGCCAGGTAGCGGAAGCCGTCGAGCACGGCCAGATGGCCCCAGCGGGCGGCAGCCCCCTCGGCCGGTGCGGTGGGCGGCATCGGTGCCAGCCGCACGGTCGCCCAGATCGGGATCAGGCAGGCCGCGGTGTCGATCAGGTACAGCGTCGACAGGTCCACCCAGTTCAGCAACACTCCGGCCAGCAGCGGGCCGACGATCGCGCCGAACTGGGTGACGGTCATGTTCAGCGCGTTGGCGGCGGGCAGCTGGTCCTCGCCGACCATCCGCGGGATCGCCGCCGAGCGGGTGGGGGCGTTCACCGCGTAGCAGGCCTGCTGCACCGCCAGCAGGCACAGCACCACCCAGACGTCGTTGAGCGCCAACGCGGCCTGCGCCCACAGCAGCGCGGAGGCCACCGCCAGCCCGCAGGACGCCGCGATCAGCAGCACCCGCCGGTCCATCGCGTCGGCCCAGGCGCCGCCGAGCAACCCGAACACGATCAGCGGCACCAGGGCGAACACCCCGGCCAGCCCCACATAGGCCGAGCTTCCGGTCAGCGCGTAGATCTGCACCGGGACGGCGAAGATCGTCAGGTTGGCGCCGATGACGGTGGGGATTCCGGCCACCCACAGCCGGCGGAAGTCGGCGCTGCGCAGCGGGGTGGTGTCGGCGAACAGCCTCACCGGCTCACGGCTGGAGGCGCTCGATGCGGCCGCCGGCCACCCGGATGCGGTTGTGCACCCGGTCCTCCCGGCCCTGCCAGAACTCGACCTCCTCGGCGGCGATCAGGTAGCCGCCCCAGTTCGGCGGCAGCGGAACCTCCTGGCCGGCGAACCGTACGGTGACCTCGTCGAGGCGCTGCAGCAGCGCCGCACGGGAGGCGATCGGCTGCGACTGCGCCGACGCCCACGCCCCCAGCTGCGAGCCGCGCGGCCGGTTGGCCCAGTACTGCTCGCTGGCGGCCCGGTCGGCGCGGCGCACCGCGCCGCGCACATGGACCTGCCGGCCCAGCCGGTACCAGGGGAAGGTGGCCGAGGCGTACGGGGTGGCGGCCAGCTGCTCGCCCTTGGCCGAGTCGTAGTTGGTGAAGAAGGTCAGCCCGGCTTCGGCGATGCCGCGGCACAGCACCGAGCGGCTCACCGGCCGGCCGGCCGCCACGGTGGCCAGCACCATCGCGTTCGGTTCGGCCAGTCCGGCGCGCTCGGCGTCGCCGATCCAGCGTCGCAGCAGCGCCGGCCAGCCGTCGGCGAGCCAGTCGACGTCCAGGTCGTCGCTGCCGTCCTTCTCGTCGGTTGTCCGCATCACCGCCAGCCGCTCGTCGTCGGGGCCCGTCATGAGGCAACGCTACCGCCGCTACCGGTCGGTAACCGCTCGGGTGGGTCGTGATGAGACAATCAGCCCATGACTGTGGTTCCGGAGAACTTCGTCGCCGGCCTCGATGGCGTGGTCGCCTTCACCACCGAAATCGCCGAGCCCGACAAGGACGGCGGCGCCCTGCGCTACCGCGGTGTCGACCTGGAGGACCTGGTGGGCCGCGGCGTCACGTTCGGCGACGTGTGGGCGTTGCTGGCCGACGGCGAATTCGGGTCCGGGCTGCCCCCGGCCGAGTCCTTCCCGCTGCCGATCCACAGCGGCGACGTGCGCGTCGACGTGCAGGCCGGCCTGGCGATGCTGGCCCCGATCTGGGGATATGCGCCGCTGCTGGATATCGACGACGCGACCGCCCGCGACCAGCTGGCCCGCGCCTCGGTGATGGCGCTGTCGTATGTGGCGCAGTCCGCGCGCGGCATCCACCGCCCGCCGGTGCCGCAGCGGATCATCGACGAATGCCCCACCATCACGTCGCGGTTCATGACCCGCTGGAAGGGTGAGCCGGACCCGCGGCACGTGGAGGCCATCGACGCCTATTGGGTGTCGGCCGCCGAGCACGGGATGAACGCCTCGACGTTCACCGCCCGGGTGATCGCCTCCACCGGCGCCGACGTGGCCGCCGCCCTCTCCGGTGCGGTCGGCGCGATGAGCGGGCCGTTGCACGGCGGCGCCCCGGCGCGGGTGCTGCCGATGATCGAGGAGGTCGAGCGCAGCGGCGACCCGCGCGGGCTGGTCCGCGCGATCCTGGACCGCGGCGAGAAGCTGATGGGTTTCGGGCACCGGGTCTACCGCGCCGAGGACCCGCGGGCGCGGGTGCTGCGGGCCACCGCCGCTCGGCTGGGCGCCCCGCGCTTCGAGGTGGCCTCCGCGCTGGAGGAGGCCGCGCTGGCCGAACTGCGGGAGCGTCGCCCCGACCGGCCCATCGAGACCAACGTCGAGTTCTGGGCGGCGGTGATCCTCGACTTCGCCGAGGTGCCCGCCAGCACGATGCCGGCGATGTTCACCTGCGGGCGCACCGCCGGCTGGTGTGCGCACATCCTGGAGCAGAAGAAGCTGGGCAAGCTGGTGCGGCCGTCGGCGGTGTACGTCGGGCCGGCGCCGCGCAGCCCGGACTCGGTCCCCGGCTGGGACCGCATCGCGCACCGCTGAGGCGGCTACACCAGTTCGTGGAACTTGGCGCTGATGCGTTCGCGCAGTGTCGGTTTCGGCGCTGCTGCCGCGACGGTGACCATCTGCTCGATCGAGGTGAACTTGTGCCGGGGCCGGTCCTCGGCCTTCCCGCGGGCGATCTCTTCGGCGTCGATGGCCTGCCAGCCGGCGACGTCGATGAGGTCGGGCTGGCGGATCTTCAGCAGCCGGTCCAGCGCGGCCTGCTTGCCGACCGGGTCGGGCAACAGCTCGGCGTTGAAGTCGTCGACCAACTGCTGGACGGTCTGCATGGAGCAGGACTTGTTGGTGCCGATGAACCCGGTGGGTCCGCGCTTGATCCAGCCGGCGACGTAGGCGCCGGGGATGCGCGCCCCGGTGACCGCGTGCAGCACCCGGCCGCCCTCGTTGGGCACGGTCGCGCTCGCCTCGTCGAACGGCAGGTCGCGGATCGGTAAGCCGCGGTAGCCGATCGAGGTCAGGATCAGCCCCGCGTCGTAGTCGACGGTCTGCTCGGTGCCGGTGACGGTGAACTCGATGCCGGTGGCGCGCTCCTCGCCTGAGACCCGGAGCGGGGTGCGCTGGTAGACGAACCGGATCCGGGGCCGCGCGGTGGAGCCCAGCGGCACGTCGGCGGCGTCGGGCAGGTTGGCCAGGATCTCCAGTTTGTTGCGGATGAGCCGGTCGGTGACCTCGGCCAGGTCGCGGCGGACCAGTTCGTGGTCCTCGGCGTCGAGCACCACATCGGCGGCGGCGGTCAGCCCGATCAGCTCCGGCAGGGTGAACGCCGACTGGGCCGGTCCGCGACGCGCGGCGATGACGATCTCGCGCACGCCCGAGGTGCGCAGCGTGGCCAACGCGTGGTCGGAGATGTCGGTGCGGGCCAGCTTCTCCGGGTCGGCGGCCAGCACCCGCGCCACGTCCAGCGCGACGTTGCCGTTGCCGACGATGACAACCCGCTCGTGGCTCAAATCCACTGGGAGGTCGGTGAAGTCGGGGTGGCCGTTGATCCAGGCCACCAGTTCGGTGGCGGTGCCGGTGCCCGGCAGGTCCATCCCCTCGATGTCGAGGCGGCGGTCGGTGGGCGCGCCCACCGCGTAGATGACGGCGTGGTGGTGGGCCAGCAGTTCGTGGTGCCCGATGTGCTTACCGACCTCGACGTTGAGGTAGCAGGAGAAGCCGTCGCGGTCGCAGATCTGGTCGAACAGCTTGGTCACCCGCTTGGTGCTCTGATGGTCCGGAGCGACCCCGGCGCGCACCAACCCGTAGGGGGTGGGCAGTTTCTCGAACATGCTCACCCGCACCCGCGGCTGGGTGAGCAACTCGTCGGCGGCGTACATCGCCGCTGGGCCCGAGCCGACGATCGCCACGCTCAGCGGGCCCCGTCGCAGCTCCGGGGCGGGCAGGATCGGCGCCAGTTTGCTGGTCGGCGGCACCTTCGTGCCGGGTGGGCGCTCCGGGTAGAACGACGCGTTGATCGCGATGAACGGCAACTGGTCCTCGGTCAGCTGACTGTCCGGGGCGATCGCGTCGACCGGGCAGGCGCGCACGCAGGCCCCGCAGTCGACACACGCTTCGGGGTCGATGTAGAGCATCTCGGTCGTGGCGAACTCCGGTTCGTCCGGCGACGGGTGGATGCAGTTGACCGGACAGGCGAAGACGCAGGACGAGTCGTTACAGCACGACTGTCCGATGACGTGCGGCATGAAGCGGCGACCCGGTCAGGCGGCCGGCGCCAGGTGGGCGCGCTGCGGTTCGGCGCGGAACCGCGACGGCTTGCCGTTGATCTTGCAGATCCGCCACATCAGCTTGGCCAGCGGGTTCATCAGCCCGGTGTCGTGGCAGAGCATCCGCACGTCGCCGAACATGTCACGCAGCATCTGCCGCGACTCGGGGGCGCCGAAGAAGATCTCCTTGCGCACCGAGCGCGGGATGTCGAATTCCTTCCAGAACGCCCGCGGCGGGACGATGATCGCCGAGCACAGGATCCGCATCGTCATCGGCACGTACAGCGACAGCCAGAATCGCTTCCACCGGGACAGGTGCGGCACCCGCTTGGCCAGGTATTCGTGGGCGAACGAGATGTGGCGGGCTTCCTCGGCTACGTGGATGGCCATCACCCGCTCCATGATCGGGTGCAGGGTCTTGCCCTCGCGCAGGATCGCCTTCTGGGTGTGGTCGATGGGCTCCTCACCGGCGAGGATGCCGAACCAGAACGGGATCGGTGCCGGCCCGGCGACCAGCGGGATGACCGGCTGGATCCATTTGAGCAGCCGCGGCATGCCCGGGACGTCGGCGCCGATGTGGTTGACCATCTCCTGGAACATCAGGGTGTGGTAGCCCTCTTCGATGCCTTCGTGCAGACAGTAGCGGTACTCCGGTGAGCCGTTGGGCACCCAGAACGCGTACTCCATCAGGCCGCGGATCAAGATCAGCTCGAAGTGCAGGCCGACCTTGGCGACGTTGGCCTGGCGCCACATCCCGATCTCGATCTGCCGCTCCAGCGACTGGGACTGGTACCAGGGGTGCCGGCCGAGTGGGTCGGTGGCGGGCAGCACCCAGCGCGGGTCGTTCTCGGTGACCTTGAACTCCGGCGCATCCCACTCGATGTCGATGTAGGGGTTGAAGTTGCGCCGCACCGAGCCTTCCGACAGCGTCATCAGCTTGGCCACGTACTCGGTGTCGTCCTGCACTTCCATGTTGCGACGCCACCGACGCACCATCTTGGTCCGAGCGAGCTTCTGGGCCATGTCCGGCGACCTCCCCTGAGGTTTACATTCGTTCCTGTTGCGTCTACACGGTACCGCAGGTATCGCCTTACTACCAGGGGTCGGCAGCACTGCGATACAACTATCTTACCTGCGTCGATGTGATGTGGTTCACACGCGAAGTCGGCACGGTTGGTGGTGGTCGCACGTCGCTGATTACGCTGGCGGTCATGGCCGAGCAGCTGACGATCCCCGACTCGATCAAGCCCCGCGACGGACGCTTCGGGTCCGGCCCGTCGAAGGTGCGCCCCGAACAGCTGCAGGCGGTCTCGGGCAGCGCCGCCGGACTGTTCGGCACCTCGCACCGGCAGGCGCCGGTCAAAAACCTGGTCGGCCGGGTGCGCGAGGGCCTGCGGGAGTTCTTCTCCCTGCCCGACGGCTACGAGGTGATCCTGGGCAACGGCGGCACCACCGCGTTCTGGGACGCCGCCGCCTTCGGCTTGGTGTCCGATCGCTCCCTGCACCTGACCTACGGCGAGTTCAGCGCCAAGTTCGCCTCTGCGGTGAAGAAGAACCCGTTCGTCGGCGACCCGGTCGTCGTCTCCGCGGACCCGGGCAGCGCGCCGGAGCCGCAGTCCGACCCGTCGGTGGACCTCATCGCCTGGGCGCATAACGAGACCTCCACCGGCGTCGCGGTGCCGGTGCGCCGGCCGGCGGGCTCGGAGGGGAAGCTGATCGCCATCGACGCCACCTCCGGCGCCGGCGGGCTGCCGGTCGACGTGGCCGAGGCCGACGCCTACTACTTCGCGCCGCAGAAGAACTTCGCCGGTGACGGCGGTCTGTGGCTGGCGCTGTTGAGCCCGGCGGCGCTGCAGCGGGTCGAGGAGATCGCCGCCTCCGGCCGCTGGGTGCCCGACTTCCTGTCGCTGCCGATAGCGGTGGAGAACAGCCTGAAGAACCAGACCTACAACACCCCGGCTATCGCCACCCTGGTGTTGCTGGCCGAGCAGCTCGACTGGCTGTTGGGCAACGGCGGGCTGGACTGGGCGGTGGGCCGCACCGCCGACTCGTCGCAGCGGCTGTACTCCTGGGCGGAGAGCCGGTCCTACACCACCCCGTTCGTCACCGACCCGGCGCTGCGCTCGGCGGTGGTGGGCACCGTCGATTTCGCCGAGGAGGTCGACGCCGCGGCGGTGGCCAAAGTGTTGCGCGCCAACGGCATCGTCGACACCGAGCCGTACCGCAAACTCGGCCGCAACCAGTTGCGGGTCGCGATGTTCCCCGCGGTGGACCCCGAGGACGTCAGCGCGCTGACCGAGTGCGTCGACTGGGTGGTCGAGCGACTGTAGCCGGTCCGGTCCCGCGTGTCAGTCCGATAACGGCCGGTTCCTGCACTACAGTGCGGGTACGGGGCCCGGCGCGGTCTAGCCAGCAACCTCGCGAGGAGATGTGATGCGCGAACTCAAGGTCGTTGGACTCGACGCCGACGGAAAACGCATCGTCTGCGAATCCGCCGACTCCTCCGACAAGTTCACCCTGCGCATCGACGACCGGCTGCGCGCCGCGGTCCGCGGTGACAGCGCCCAGGCCGGCCAGACCGAGATCGACATCGAGGTCAACCACAACCGGCTGCGCCCCAAGGAGATCCAGTCCCGTATCCGCGCCGGGGCGTCGGTCGAGCAGGTCGCAGCGGTGACCGGCGCCGACATCGCGCGTATCGAGCGCTTCGCCCACCCGGTGCTGCTCGAGCGGTCCCGGGCCGCCGAGCTGGCCACCGCCGCGCACCCGATGCTGGCCGACGGCCCCTCGGTGCTGACCCTGCTGGAGACCGTCACCGGCGCGCTGTTCGCGCGCGGCCTGGACGCCGAGGACGTCGACTGGGACGCCTGGCGCAACGAGGACGGTCGCTGGACGGTGCGGTTGGCGTGGAAGGCGGGCCGCACCGACAACGTGGCGCACTTCCGGTTCACCCCCGGCGCGCACGGCGGCACGGTGACCGCCGTCGACGACGCCGCCACCGCCCTGGTGGACCCGACCTTCGAGCGGCCGCTGCGTTCGGTGGCCCCGGTCGCCCAGCTCGACTTCGACCAGCCCGCCGCACCGCCGGCCACTCCCCCGGTCGACGCGACCGAGCCGACCGAGCCGACCGAGCCGACCGAGCCCGAGGAACCGGCCGAGGCCGCCCCACGCAGTCGGCGCCGCAAGCCGCAGGTGCCGGCCTGGGAGGACGTGCTGCTCGGGGTGCGCTCCAGCGGGCAGCGCTAAAGCACCAGCAGCACGAGCAGAGCGATCCAGGCCACCGCGACGCCGCAGGCCCCGCCCAGCAGGAACCAGCGCAGCACCGGCACCCGCCGCCATCCCCAGAACGTCGGGGCCAGCCCACCGACGGCGACCAGGTTCAGCCCGGCGGCGGCCAGCGGCTGAAACCGGGTCAGCCCGATGCTGAGCACCATGATCGTCGCCGCGGTCACCGCGGCCACGAATCCGGCCACCGTCAGCCCGGTGCCCCACGGGGTGGCGTCGTCGGTCACGGCGCGAGCCTAACCAAGGGTCCCGGCGCAGCGGGCCCGCTCGTAGAAGGCGAGCGCGGCGGCGGTGGCGACGTTGAGCGAGTCGGTGCCGCGTGACATCGGGATGCGGACCCGCAGGTCCGCGCGGCGCAGTGCGGTCTGGGTGAGCCCGGGCCCCTCGGCGCCGACCAGCAGCGCCACCGGCCGGTCGGCCACGGCCGTCATCGCCTCGGCCAGCGGCCGGGCGCCGGCGTCGGGGGTCAGGGCCACCAGGGTGAAGCCGCTCTCGCGCAGCGCGTCGAGCTCGGCCGGCCAGGCGGTGGCCTTGGCGTAGGGCACCAGCAGCGCGTGGCCCATCGAGACTCGGACCGCGCGGCGGTAGAGCGGGTCGGCGCAGCCGGCGCCGAAGACCACGGCGTCGACGGCCAGTCCCGCGCCGTTGCGGAAGATCGAGCCGAGGTTCTCGTGGTCATTGACCCCTTCGAGCACCGCGACGGTGCGGGCGCCGTCGACCAGGTCGGTGACCGTCGGCAGTTCCACCCGGCGGGCGGCGGCCAGGACGCCGCGGTTGAGGTGGAAGCCGATCACCTCGGCCATCACCTCCGCCGTGGCTCGGTAGTAGGGCGCCGGGGTGCCGGCCAGGTCGGCGCGCAGTTCGGTGAGGCGACGGTCGGTGCCCAGCAGGGCCAGCGGGCGGAACCGGGAGGCCAGCATCCGCTGCACCACCAGCACCCCCTCGGCGATCACCAACCCTTTGCCCGACGGCAGGTCGGGGCGCCGGTCGATGCTGTTGAGGTCGCGGAAGTCGTCCAGGCGCGGGTCGGCGGGGTCGGCGATATCGATGACCTCGACCTGCTCGCGCACGGCGGGAAGACTACTTGCCCGCCGCCGGGCCGGGTGGACTCGGCTATGTTGAACGGCGATGCCCACCACCGTCGAGCCGCCGCCACTGCCGGCGTCGCTGACCGAGCCGACACCGGTGATCGCCGCCGGTGCGCTGGCCTGGCTGATCGCCGCGATCGCGGCGTTCGCGGTGCCGGCGCTGGAGTCCTGGCGGCCGGTGACGATCGCGGGGTTGGGCGTGGGACTGTTGGGTACCGGCATCTTCCTGTGGCAGCGCCGTGCGGCGCGCCGCGGGGCCCGGGGTGCCCAGCAGGGACTGGACCGCTGAGAAACCGACAACCGATTCAAGGAGAAACATGGCTGCCCCACTACTGCAGACCCAGATCGACATCAACGCCCCGGTTTCGAAGGTGTGGGCGCTGATCTCCGACCTGGACAAGATGCCGCAATGGAGCCCGCAGACCCGCAAGATGTGGCTGCGCGGCCCGCTGCAGCCGGGCACCAAGACGGTCAACCTGAACCGGCGTGGCTTCGCGTTCTGGCCGACCACCAGCACCATCACCGAGGTGATCCCGGAGAAGAAGCTGGCGTTCAAGGTGAATACCAACGGCACCGTGTGGAGCTACCAGCTGGAGGAGACCGCCCAGGGCACCCGGGTGATCGAGAGCCGGCACGCCGAGAACGGTGTGAAGCCGGTGTCGGAGATGACCGTGAAGATGATGGGCGGCGCCGAAGCTTTCGAGCAGGAACTGCTCGACGGGATGAACGCCTCGCTGGCCAAGATCAAGGCCGCCGCGGAGAGCTGAGCGCTCGGGGGCGCGCCCCTCGGCTCCCTCGACCCCCTCGATCTTGTACGACCCCCTCCGACCCCCGAGTGAAGCTCTACGGCGATCGAGTGAAGCTGTAGGGCGGAAAAACGCGCTCCAGAGCTACCTCAGGCTTCACTCGATGTCGGCGGGGCCGTCGAACGGGTTCAGTTCGGGGTGGGCTCGTCGCCGGTGGGCTCTTCGGCGGCTGCCTCCGGAGTAGCGGCCTCGGGGCCTGGGGCTTCGGAGTCAGCGGCTGCGGCGCCGACGGCTTGAGGGTCAGCGGCTGCTTCTTCCGCGACCGCCTCCTCAGCAATTGCTTCCCCAGCGACTGCTTCCTCAGCGGCCGCGTCCCCTGCAGTTGCCTCCCCAGCGACAGCGTCGGTGACGGCTTCAGCCTCGCCCGCAGCGGCCTCCGGCGCTTCTACCTCGTCACCGGTTGGCGCCGCGGCTTCGGCGCCCACAGCCTGCTCGCTCTCCGCAGTAGCGCCCTGCTCGCCGTCCTCCGCCGGCGCGGCATCCTGCACCTCGAGCACCCCGTCGTCGTAGGGCTCGTACAGCGGCGAGCCGCTACCGGCAGGCATCGGGGTGTCGGAGTGCGCGCCGCAGCCGTACTCACGGTCCACCACATGCCCGTCGGCGGACATCTCGTTGGCGCAGACCCCGAACATCACGCCCAGCGAGCCGGCCAGCGGCAGGTAGAACCCGCAGGTGCGGCAGACCCGCTTGGTCGAGCGGGCCATCGCCGCCGCCGGGCCGTGCGACCCGTCGTGCCACCGCTGCGCGGCCTTGGCCCGACCCCACTGGCTGAGCACCCGCTTGCGGCCCAGCCCGATCTCGGCGGCGACGTCGTCGACCGCGGCGTCGCCGCTGGTTGTGTAGCCGGGCACCAGTCGCGGGTCGTCGTCGGGGGTGGCCAGCAGGTCGCCGGGACCCAGGTCGCCCGGACGCACCCGCTGCTCCCACGGCACCCACTCCGGCGCCAGCAGCGCAGTCGGCCCGGGAACCAGCACCACCTCGCTGACCGTCACCCGCTCAGCACCCGGGTGTGCGGCCACCACGACCGCCCACTGCCAGCCCTGGTAGCCGGGTAGCTGCGCCAGGAAACGGTGGGTCGCCGCGGCCTGGTCCTCGATGCTGACCCCGAGGTAGTCGCCCACGGCGTCGGCGCCGCTGTGCTCGGCGATCGCGGCGCGCGCCACCTCCTCGGCGGCGGTGAGCATGGCCGACACCGCCGCGTCGACCGTGTCCGGCTCAGCGGGCGGCGTGGGGGTTCCGGTGTTGACGTCCATCGCCCCACATACTGCCGTACCCGCCACCGACCAGCCACACCGATCGGCTGCGCCGGACCACGGTCGCCATGAGGAACAATTGAGCCCATGTCGGATCGCAGGCGCCATCACCCGCTGCGGGGCCCGGCCGCACCGGGTCCGCGCGGGCGCACCGGCCCCGCCCGCGAACACCCCGGGATGGCCAACTACCCCACCGCGCCGCGCGCGCACGGCCCGCACAGCGGCAACCGCTACCTGCCTCCGCTGCACGACGAACCGCCCGTCGCCCCCGCCGACAACGGCGAGCGCCCCGGCGCCGCCCGTTCGGCCGCCCAGCGCAGCCGCGAGATGGGCTCGCGGATGTATGACCTGGTCCAGCGCGCCGCCACCGCCGACGGCGCCGACAAATCCGGGCTCACCGCGCTGACCTGGCCGGTGATGGCGAACTTCGCCGTCGACGCGGCGATGGCGGTGGCGTTGGCCAACACGCTGTTCTTCGCGGCGGCCACCGGGGAGTCCAAGGGCCGGGTCGCGCTGTACCTGCTGATCACGATCGCGCCGTTCGCGGTGGTCGCGCCGCTGATCGGGCCCGCGCTCGACCGGTTGCAGCACGGCCGCCGGGTGGCGTTGGCGATGTCGTTCGCGCTGCGCATCGCGTTGGTGACGGTGCTGATCATGAACTACGACGGCGAGACCGGCAGCTATCCGTCCTGGGTGCTGTACCCGTGCGCGCTGGCGATGATGGTGCTGTCCAAATCGTTCTCGGTGCTGCGCAGCGCGGTGACCCCGCGGGTGATGCCGCCGGGCATCGATCTGGTCCGGGTCAACTCCCGGCTGACGACGTTCGGGCTGATCGGCGGCACCTTGGCCGGCGGCGGCATCGCCGCCGGTTTCGAGTACCTGTCGATCCACCTGTTCCAGTTGCCCGGGGCGCTGTTCGTGGTGGTCGTGGTGGCGCTGGCCGGCGCGATCCTGTCCATGCAGATCCCGCGCTGGGTGGAGGTCACCACCGGCGAGGTGCCGACCACGTTGAGCTACCACGACGACGGCCCACTGCGTAGGGGATGGCGCGATCACGCCCGCCAGGCCGGCGGCGCGCTGACCCGCCCGCTGGGCCGCAACATCATGACGTCGCTGTGGGGCAACTGCACGATCAAGGTGATGGTCGGGTTCATGTTCCTCTACCCGGCGTTCGTGGTGAAGTCCCATGACGCCGACGGCTGGGAGCAGCTGACCATGCTGGGGCTGGTCGGTGCGGCCGCCGCGCTGGGCAACTTCGCCGGCAACTTCGCCAGCGCGCGGCTGAAACTGGGACGCCCGTCGGTGCTGGTGGTGCGCTCGGCGATGGCGGTGACCGGCGCCGCGATCGCCGCCGCAGTGGCCGGCACCCTGATGATGGTGGTGCTGGCGGCGCTGGTGACCGCCGGTTCCAGCGCGATCGCCAAGGCGGCCCTCGACGCGGCGATGCAGGATGACCTGCCCGAGGAGTCGCGGGCGTCGGCGTTCGGGCGCTCGGAGTCCTCGTTGCAGCTGTCGTGGGTGCTCGGCGGCGCGGTCGGGGTGTTGGTCTACACCGAGTTGTGGGCCGGGTTCACGGTGATCGCCGCCCTGCTGATCGTCGGGTTGGCGCAAACAGTGGTGAGCTTCAACGGGGACTCGCTGATCCCGGGCTTCGGGGGCAACCGGCCGGTGCGGGTCGAACAGGAGGGTGGCATGGACGACGCCACGGCGGTGATCCGCCGATGACGCGTACGACGGCCGTGGTGGTGGCGGTGCTGACGGTGGTGGCGTCGGCGGCTGCCGGCGTCGGTGCGTGGTGGCTGGTGCGCGAACCGGACGGCCAGCTGCCGCAGATCAGCGTGTACTCCCACGGCGAGTCGGCCCGGGTGGGCCCGTACTGGTACTGCGACGTGCTGGACCTGACCGACTGCGAAGAGCCGCAGGAGATGGCCGAACTGCCGGTGAGCGGTCGCAACCCGGTGCAGCTGGGGGTGCCCGCGGCGATCGGGCGCGCGCCGTGGCGGCTGCTGCAGGTCTACGAGGCCGGCGAGATCAGCACGGTGTTCCGTCCGGACACCCGCCTCGCGGTGACGATCCCGACCGTCGACGCGCACCGCGGCCGGCTGACCGGGATCGCCGTGCAGTTGATGACGATGGTGGCCTTCCCCGACGGCGAACTGGGCCGCGCCCCGCATGCGGAGTGGTCGGTGGCCACGGTCTGGCAGGAGTGGGCGGACTGGTCCGGTGCGGACGACGCTGCTGCCACGGCGTACGTCCCCGCTGCCCCTACTGCACCGTCATCGCCTGCCTCTACCGCCGAGTGAAGCTCTACGGCGATCGAGTGAAGTTGTAGGGCGGAAAAACGCGTCGGATCTCGCCCTACAGCTTCACTCGCGGGCGGGGTGCGCGCTGTGGCCGGCGGGCACCTCTTCACCGCGACGGGTCGGCCCCGGCGGGGTGCCGTCGCCGAACGGGCGCCCGCCGAGCTCCTCGCGACCGTGCGGGCTGAGCCAATTCGCCAGGTCAGGGCCGCGCGGCACGATCCGAGTGGGGTTCAGATCGGCGTGCACGATGTAGTAGTGCTGCTTGATCTGGACGAAGTCGATGGTGTCGCCGAACCCTGGGGTCTGGAACAGGTCACGCGCGTACGCCCACAGCACCGGCATCTCGGCGAGCTTCTGCCGATTGCATTTGAAGTGCCCGTGGTAGACGGGGTCGAAGCGGGCCAGCGTGGTGAACAGTCGCACGTCGGCCTCAGTGATGGTGTCCCCGACCAGATAGCGCTGCCCGGCGAGGCGCTCGCTGAGCCAGTCCAGGGTGGTGAACAGCCGGTCGTAGGCGCCGTTGTAGGCGTCCTGGGTGCCGGCGAACCCGCAGCGGTACACCCCGTTGTTGACCTCGGTGTAGACGCGGCGGGCGACCTCGTCGATCTCGGCGCGCAGCGGTTCCGGGTACAGGTCGGGGGCGCCGTCGCGGTGGAAGGCCGTCCACTCGGTGGAGAAGTCCAGGGTGATCTGCGGGTAGTCGTTGGTGACGACCTCGCCGCTCGACACGTCGACGATCGCGGGCACGGTGATGCCCTTGTCGTAGTCGGGGAAACGTTTGAGGTAGGCGTCCTGGAGCCGCGGGATCTTCAACACCGGGTCCACCCCGCCGGGGTCGAGATCGAAGGTCCAGCTGCGCTCGTCGTGGGTGGGGCCGCAGAACCCGATCGAGATCGCGTCCTCCAGGCCCAGCAGCCGCCGCACGATGATGGTGCGGTTGGCCCACGGGCACGCCCGGGCGACGACGAGGCGGTAGCGCCCGGCCTCCACCGGGTAGCCGTCGCGGCCGTCGGCGGTGATGCGGGTGGCGATGTAGTTGGTGTCACGGGTGAAGTCCCCGGACACGACGTAGCTGCCCATGAAGTCAGCTTGCCACCCGTTTGTCGGTGCCGATGTGGCGCAGCAGGTTCTCTTCGCTTGATTCGCCGGGCTCCCAGTGCGCGATCCACGGGCCGGTGCCCTCGCTCGGGTCGAGGATGCCGGCTTCCAGCCAGGTGTAGCGCCCGGCCATCACGTCACGGGAGAGCCGATCGTCGGTGCGGTCGGTGTTGGTCCACAGCTTGTCGAAGAGCGCGTCGACGCGCAGCGCCGCCTGCTCGCAGAAGGCGGCCGCCAGCTGCTCGGCCGCGGCGGCGTCGGGGGCACCGGCCTGCAGCTGGGCGTGCGCACGCACGCAGCTGGCCGACATCGCGAACAGTTCCGCGCCGATGTCGACCACCCGACCCAAGAAGCCCTGCTTCTGTTCCATCGCGGCCTGCCAGCGGGCCATGCCGTAGAAGGTGTTGCGGGCCAGTTTGCGCGAGGCGCGCTCCACGAACCGCAGATGGGGTGCCAGCGCGCCGAACTCACGGTAGGCCAGCGGCGCATGCCCGGTTCCGACGAGCAGCTGCGGGAACCATTTCGCGTAGAACCGGCTGGCCCCGGCGGCGGCGACGGCCTTGTCGCGCAGCCCGGCCTTGGGGTCGGCCAGGTCGCCTGCGGCCTGCAGGTGGGTGTCGACGGCCTCCCGCGCGATCAGCAGCCGCATGATCTCGCTGGAGCCTTCGAAGATGCGGTTGATGCGCAGGTCGCGGACCTGCTGTTCGACCGGGACGGCCCGCTCGCCGCGGGCGGCCAGCGACGCCGCGGTCTCGTAGCCGCGCCCGCCGCGGATCTGCAGCAGGTCGTCGGCGATGACGCAGGCCATCTCGCTGCTCCACAGTTTGGCCAGCGCCGCCTCGATGCGGATGTCGTTGCGGCCCTCGTCGGCCATCTGCGCGGACAACTCCAGCACCGAGTCCAGCGCGTAGCAGGTGGCGGCGATGAAACCGATCTTGGTGGCGACGGCGCCGTGCTCGCCGACCGGCCGGCCCCACTGCACCCGTTCGGCCGACCATTCGCGGGCGATCTTCAGCGACCACTTCGCCGCGCCCGCGGCCATCGCCGGGATCGCCAGCCGGCCGGCGTTGAGGGTGGTGAGCGCGATCTTCAGGCCGTCGCCCTCCTTGCCGACGAGGTTCTCCGCGGGCACCCGCACCCGGTGCAGCCGGGTGACGCCGTTCTCGATGCCGCGCAGACCCATGAACTCGTTGCGCCGCTCGACGGTGATGCCCGGCGAATCGGCTTCCACCACAAAGGCGCTGATGCCGCCGCGGCGCCCGTCGTCCTTGGGGACGCGAGCCATCACCACCAGCAGATCGGCGATGACACCGTTGGTGGTCCACAGTTTGACGCCGTCGAGTTCATAGCCGCCGTCGACGGGCGTGGCGGTGGAGGCCAGCCGCGCCGGGTCGGAGCCGACGTCGGGTTCGGTGAGCAGGAACGCCGTGATCGCGCCCGCCGCGCAACGCGGCAGGAACCGTTTCTTCTGCTCCTCGGTGCCGGCGAGTTTGAGCGGTTCGGGCACGCCGATCGACTGGTGGGCGCTGAGCAGCGCGCCGAGGCTGGGGTGGACACCGCTGACGAGCATCAGCGCCCGGTTGTAGGCGACCTGCGAAAGGCCAAGGCCGCCGTAGTCTTCGGGGATCTTCAGCCCGAAGCAGCCCAGTTCGGCCAGTCCGGTCACGTACTCGTCGGGGATGCGGGCGTCGCGTTCGATGACGCTGCCGTCGCAGGTCTCGAGGAAGGACCGCAGCCGGCCCAGGAACTCCTCGATGCGAGCCTCCTCCTCGGCTCCCGGGCGGGGGAACGGATGGATGAGGTCGAGCGGGAACCGGCCGAGGAAGAGTTCTTTGGCGAAAGACGGTTTGTCCCAACCGCTTTCCCGGGACTCTTCGGCGACCTCGCGCGCCTCCTCCTCGGTGACCTTCACGTGCTCAGCCATCAGGCACCTCCTCGCAGAATGCGGTTGAGGTGGGGGTTCCCGATGGGCCGGTCGGGCAAACCGGCGTCGTGTCAGGCGTCGAGTTCGCGCGCGACCGCTTTGACGACCTCCGAGACCCGGCGCGCGGTCTTGCGGTCGGGGTAACGGCCCTTGCGCAATTCGGGTTGTACCGCGCCCTCGAGCAGGGTGATCATGTCCTCGACCATCCCGTGCAGTTCATCGGGGCTGTGCTTGTGGCTGGGCGGCGCCTCGCGACGCGGCCGGGACACGCTCGGCGGCGGCTCGAGCAGGGTCAGACTCAGCGCCTGCGGCCCGCGACGGCCGGCGGCCATCCCGAACTCGACGCGCTGGCCGGTCTTGAGCGTTTCCACACCGTCCGGAAGTGCCGAGGCGCGCACGTAGACGTCCTCGCCGTCCTCCTGCGACAGGAAGCCGAATCCCTTTTCAGGGTCGTACCACTTCACTTTGCCGGTCGGCACTGAACTCACCTGCTTGTCTGACGGGTCACTCGAACGGGCGACATGACGAACGCCCCGCCGCTGCGGGGCGCGATGGTTCTCAATGTTACTCGGGCGCCGCGCCGAAAGGCATCCCGGTATTCGTCGGTAAGCTGGTGTTACCCCGTCCCTGACCCCATTCCCGAAAGGGTGCAGGCATGACTTTGACGAGTTCACTCGGCGTGCCGACGGTGCCGCGCCGAATCGACCGCCCGCCCGCGGCGCCACCGGCCTCCGGGCCGCTGATCGACACCTACGGCCGCATCGCGACCGACCTGCGGGTGTCGCTGACTGACCGGTGCAATCTGCGGTGTACCTACTGCATGCCCGCCGAAGGCGTTCCGTGGCTGCCGGCCAAACAGTTGTTGCAGCCCGAGGAGACCATCCGGCTGATCCGGATCGGCGTGACCCGGCTGGGGATCACCAACGTCCGGTTCACCGGCGGCGAGCCGCTGGTGGCCCGTCACCTCGAAGAGGTCATCACCGCGACGGCCGCGCTCAAGCCCCGCCCGGAGATCGCCATGACCACCAACGCGGTCGGCTTGGCCGAGCGCGCCCACACGCTGAAGGCCGCGGGGCTGGACCGGATCAACGTCTCGCTGGACAGCGTGGACCGCAAGCACTTCGCCTCGATCACCCGCCGCGACCGCCTCGACGACGTCCTGGCCGGGCTGGCGGCGGCCAAGGAGGCCCGGCTGGAACCGGTGAAGGTCAACGCCGTGCTCGACCCCAAGACCGGGTTGCAGGACGCGGTGGAGTTGGTGCGCTACTGCCTGGGCAACGAGTTGCAGCTGCGGATGATCGAGCAGATGCCGCTGGACGCCGGGCACCGCTGGACCCGCAGCGCCATCCTGACCGCCGACGAGGTGCTGGGCGCCCTGCGCGAGGAGTTCAGCATCGAGCCGGACGCCGCGCCGCGCGGTTCGGCGCCGGCCGAGCTGTGGCGGGTCACCGACGAGGCCAGCGGGGAGACCGGCCTGGTCGGGCTGATCGCGTCGGTGTCGCACCCGTTCTGCGGCGCGTGCGACCGGACCCGGCTCACCCCCGACGGGCAGATCCGCAGCTGCCTGTTCGCCCGGGAGGAGAGCGACCTGCGCAGCCTGCTGCGCGCCGGCGCCGACGACGATGCGATCGAGGCGGCCTGGCGGGCGGCGATGTGGCGGAAGCCGGCCGGCCACGGCATCAACGACCCGAACTTCATCCAGCCGAACCGGCCGATGAGCGCGATCGGCGGCTGACACTCATGAGGTGGATCGATGGGTGAACCGATGCCGGTGACGGTGCGGTACTTCGCGGCCGCCCGGGCTGCGGCGGCCACCGACAGCGAGCAGCTGACCGTCTCCCCCGACGCCACGGTGGCCCAGCTGGTGGACACGTTGAGCGACCGCAGCGCCGAGCTGGCGCGGGTGCTGGCGCGCTGCTCCTATCTGTATGACGGGGTGGCGGTGCGCGACACCGGGGAACGGCTGCGCCCGGGCACGGTCGTCGACGTGCTACCACCGTTCGCGGGCGGCTGAGTGGGCCGGCGCACCACCCGCCACGCCACCGTCCGCGTGATTTCCATCACATAACGAACAGGTAACAGCGCGGACACAAATTGATACCGACGGGTTTGACCTGCGCAAACACCTCGTTTCCAGGGCGTTTCCGCGTCGCAGACCCGAAAAACACGCCACGCCGATAGGGGTGACGAGGCGACGCGGACCCGCTACCGTCTCTCCCGGTGCGCCGAATCGTTCCGGTCGGCGCATCGTTCCCGCCGGTAGCGCCTAGCTCCATCCGGCTGCGCGGGAACCTCGAGCAACACCGCGGATGGAGGCGGGGGACCCACCGGTCCACCCGGACCCGGAGTCGACGACGACTCCTTGGGGTGAAGCCGTTTTCCCTTCGGGGGTGACGGCCGGGCAGCCTCTCCAGCCCGAACCCGACAGCTGACTTCGCAGGCGTCCACACGAGAGGAATACCGCGGTTCTATGACTGGTCGGCACCGTAAACCCAGCCAATCGAACTACAGCGTCGCCAAGATCGCCGTCACCGGCGCCGTACTCGGTGGTGGCGGCTTCGCCCTCGCCGGTCACGCGGCCGCCGCGACCGACAGCGAATGGGACCGGGTCGCCAGCTGCGAGTCCGGCGGCAACTGGGGCATCAACACCGGCAACGGCTACCAGGGCGGGCTGCAGTTCGCACCGAGCACCTGGAGCTCGCACGGTGGGGATGAGTTCGCCCAGTCCGCGCACCAGGCCAGCAAGGAAGCCCAGATCGTGGTCGCCGAGCGGGTCCTGGCCAGCCAGGGCCGCGGCGCCTGGCCGGTCTGCGGCACCGGGCTGTCCGGGCCGACCGAGCGCACCATGAGCGCCCCGAAGGAAGCCCCGCCGGCCGACCTGCCGCCGGTCAACGAGGACGTCCCGCCGCCCCCGGCCGACCTGCCTCCCCC
>NZ_LQPZ01000016.1 GCF_002102395.1 Mycolicibacillus trivialis | reverse complement strand
CGAGGCCACTCCGCCCTCGGCGGGAAACCACCCATCAGCCGACTCGCCGCCTGACAACAACGTCTCAGGTCACAACACCTAGGCCTCGGTGAAGTTACGGGTCACGGTCGGGTCGACCGGGATGCCCGGGCCGGTGGTGGTCGAGATGACGATCTTCTTCAGGTAGCGGCCCTTGGACGCCGACGGCTTGAGCCGCAGGATCTCGTCGAGGGCGGCGCCGTAGTTCTCCGCCAGCTTGGCCTCGTCGAACGAGGCCTTGCCGATCACGAAGTGCAGGTTGGCCTGCTTGTCGGCGCGGAAGTTGATCTTGCCGCCCTTGATGTCGGCGACGGCCTTGGCCACGTCGGGGGTGACGGTGCCGGTCTTGGGGTTGGGCATCAGCCCGCGCGGGCCCAGCACCCGGGCGATCCGACCGACCTTGGCCATCTGGTCGGGGGTGGCGATCGCGGCGTCGAAGTCGGTGAACCCGCCCTGGATCCGCTCGATCAGGTCGTCCCCGCCGACGATGTCGGCACCCGCGGCGGTGGCCTGCTCGGCCTTCTCCCCCACCGCGAACACCGCGACGCGGGCGGTCTTGCCGGTGCCGTGCGGCAGGTTGACCGTGCCGCGGACCATCTGGTCGGCCTTGCGCGGGTCGATGCCGAGCCGGATGGCCACCTCGACGGTGGCGTCCTGCTTGGTCGAGCCGGTCTCCTTGGCCAGCTTGGCGGCCTCGAGCGGGCTGTAGAGGTTGTCGCGGTCGATCTTCTCGGCGGCCGCGCGGTAGAACTTGCTGTTCTTGCTCATGTGTTCATCCCATCGGTGTTGAAAGGAGCCGTGGTCGGCGGGCCGAAGCGAGCCCTCCCACGGGGTGTCGATTATTCGACGGTGATACCCATCGACCGGGCGGTGCCGGCGATGATCTTCGCTCCTGCCTCGATGTCGTTGGCGTTGAGGTCGGCCTTCTTGGTCTCGGCGATCTCGCGCACCTGGTCCCAGGTCACCTTGGCGACCTTGTTGGTGTGCGGCTCACCGGAGCCCTTGCCCACCCCGGCGGCCTTGAGCAGCAGCTTGGCGGCCGGCGGGGTCTTGAGCACGAAGTCGAAGCTGCGGTCCTCAAAGACGGTGATCTCCACCGGCACGACGTTGCCGCGCTGGCTCTCGGTGGCGGCGTTGTAGGCCTTGCAGAAGTCCATGATGTTGACGCCGTGCTGACCCAGCGCCGGACCGACCGGCGGGGCGGGGTTGGCCTGCCCGGCCTCGATCTGCAGTTTGATCAGCCCGATGACCTTTTTCTTCGGGGCCATGTGTGGGGTCCTTTCTCGGCTTGGGGTCGTCGCGGGCGGACCGCGCGACGAGATCGCTGTTAAATCTTGGAGACCTGGGTGAAGGCCAGTTCGACGGGGGTTTCCCGGCCGAAGATCGACACCAACACCTTGAGTTTCTGCTGCTCGGCGTTGACCTCGCTGATGGTGGCGGGCAGGGTCGCGAACGGCCCGTCCATCACCGTCACCGATTCGCCGACCTCGTAGTCGACCTCGATGACCGGCTGCTCCAGGCCGCCGTCGGTGGCAGCGGCGGCGGTGCTGGCCGCGCCCTTGGCGGCCTTCTTGGCCGGGGTGCGCGGCAGCAGGAACTTCACCACGTCGTCGAGGGAGAGCGCCGACGGCCGCGAGGTCGCGCCGACGAACCCGGTGACACCCGGGGTGTTGCGCACGGCCGCCCAGGAGTCGTCGGTCAGGTCCATGCGGACCAGGATGTAGCCGGGCAGCACCTTGCGGTTGACCTGCTTGCGCTGGCCGTTCTTGATCTCGGTGACCTCTTCGGTGGGCACCTCCACCTGGAAGATGTAGTCGCCGACGTCGAGGTTCTGCACGCGGGTCTCGAGGTTGGCCTTCACCTTGTTCTCGTAGCCGGCGTAGGAGTGGATGACGTACCAGTCGCCCGGCTTGGCCCGCAGCTCCGCCTTCAGCGCGACGGCGGGATCGACCTCCTCGGCCGGCTCCTCGGTCGCGGGTTCGGTCGCGGCGGCCGGCTCGGCCGCCTCGACCTGCTCGGCCTGCTGCTCAACGGCTGCGTCAACCGCCTCATCGGCGGGCGTGTCGCCGTCGAAGGTAGTCACGACTCTCATTCCTCTCTATCGCTTCAGCTCGGGGGCGGACCCGTCGGGCTGTCCGGTCAGGTGTTCTGTCCGAAGACCAGCATCACCAGCTTGGCCAGACCGTAGTCGGACAGGGCGACCAGCGCGACCATGAACACCAGGAACGCCAGCACCACCGAGGTGTAGGTGATCATCTGCTTCTTGTTCGGCCAGATCACCTTGCGCAGCTCGTTGACGACCTGCTTGAGGTAGTTGAAGACGAACAGGAACGGGTTGCGGGACGGACCGGTGCGGGCTTTCTTGACCTTCTTGGTCTTCGCGGCGCCGGCGTCCTTGCCGGTCTTGGCCGGGGCCGTCGAGTCCGCCGAGCCCGCCTCGGCGGTGATGCGCTGCCGCTTGCCGCTGGGCCGCTTCGGCTGCGTCACCACAGCGGACTGCCCACCGGTGTCCCCGGTGTCAGCGGCGTCGGCACCGTCGCGCTCGTCGCTCACCGCGCGCTCCTTCGTTCGGTCGTTGGTCATGCTCCGGCGGATGACTCCAGTCTCCACCATCGCACGTATTCAGTTGAGCACGGGCGACAGGACTTGAACCTGCAACCTGCGGTTTTGGAGACCGCTGCTCTGCCAGTTGAGCTACGCCCGTCCGAGGTTGGCAGCCCAACCCACGTGCTCGGGGCTTACCTCTGCGCACCGCCCCGCTGCATCGCTTCGCGCTGCCTCGTTGTCGGCTAACAAGACTGACGCGCTCCCCGTTCAGCCGATCACAGACCGACGGAGGGCGCGCTGGTAGTGGGAAAACCCCGAGTGGAAAGTGTACCCCGCCGCCACCATCGGTTACTAATCAGTCCTTCCGGGTGACCTGACCGGTCGCCGGGTCGAACTTGATCTTCACCGAGTCGTCGCCTTCGTGGCCCATCATCGTGGTGTAGCCCTCCATCACCATCTCACCCTCCTCGTCGTGGAGGGTGTTGCGGGTCACCACGATGTCGGCGCCGAACCGCTGCTCGACCGAGTCGATCACCATCCGCGCCCACACCTTGTCGCCGGCGTAGAGCGGCCGGTGGTAGACGAAGCGCTGGTCGACCTGGACGATCTGCATGGTCTCCATGCCGATGTCGACCTTGCGGAAGAAGTCCTGCTGGACCAGCAACGCGAAGGTGGAGATGAAGGTCAGCGGGGCCACCAGCGCGCGGTGCCCCAGTTCTCCGGCGGCGTCCTCGGAGAAGGAGGCCGGGTCGTCGGCCTTGACCGCCTTGGCGTATTCGCGCACCTTCTCCCGACCCACGATGAA
This sequence comes from Mycolicibacillus trivialis, assembly GCF_002102395.1. GTDB lineage: Bacteria > Actinomycetota > Actinomycetes > Mycobacteriales > Mycobacteriaceae > Mycobacterium > Mycobacterium triviale. The sequence goes on along the minus strand of NZ_LQPZ01000016.1, from coordinate 194,297 downwards.
GTAGTCCGGGTAGTCGTGCACCATCCCCAGGATGTTCGTCTTGAGTGCCATCCCGTTACGCCAGCTTCGCCGAAGCGGTGGCGCGGCCGAAGATCTTCTTGCCTTCGTGGGTGGCGGTCAACGCCAGCGTCACAGTCTTGGTCTCCGGGTCCACCGACTTCACCCGGCCGCCGAACACGATCTCGGTGCCCTTGCCGTCGTTGGGGACCGGGACCACCGAGGTGAACCGGACGTTGTATTCGGTGACCGCGCCCGGGTCGCCCACCCAGGCGGTGACGTAGCCGCCGCCGAGCCCCATGGTCAGCATCCCGTGGGCGATCGCGGTGTCCAACCCGACCAGCTTGGCGATCTCGTCGTCCCAGTGGATCGGGTTGAGGTCACCGGAGACACCGGCGTAGCTGACCAGGTCCTGACGGGTCAGCGGGATCGTCTTCTCCGGCAACTGGTCACCGACCTTCACCGAACTGAATTCACGCAGTGCCATCGGAAAAGCCACTCTCCCCATCTTCTTCGCTACGCCCCGCAAGCGTGGTGTAGGTCTCCTGTACCAATTCGCCGTCCTGATCGGTGACGATGTTCTTGGTGACGATGATGTCGGTGCCGTGCGCCCGGCGCACCGAATCGACCGACACGTCACAGTAGAGCTTGTCGCCGACCTTGACCGGGCGCACGAACTTGAACACCTGGTCGACCTGCACGATCTGCGCGTCGTGCAACGCGATGCCGGCGTGTTCGAAGAAGGCGACCTGCGCTTTGTAGCCGAGCACCGAGGTGAACGTCAGCGGCGCGATCAGCGTGTCGTGGCCGAGTTCGGCCGCCGCCTCCTCCTCGAAGTACACGTCATCGTCGTTTTTCACGGCGACCGCGTACTCGCGGATCTTCTCGCGTTCCACCTGGTAGTAGTCGGGATAGCGGTGGCTCATCCCGACGATCCGTTCCAAAACCGCCACGATCTGCGATCCTAATTCGAGCGGCGATTACCGCGATTCGCGGTGGGCCTGGTGTTTGCCGCAGTTCGGGCAGAACTTCTTCAGCTCGAGGCGGTCCGGGTCGTTGCGGCGGTTCTTGCGGGTGATGTAGTTGCGGTGTTTACACACCTCGCAGGCCAGGGTGATCTTCGGCCGTACATCGGTACTGGAGGCCACGTCTGCTGTCCTCTTTCACAATTGCGGTTGACTTGTAGCGATGGCCGGACTTGAACCGGCGACCTAACGATTATGAGTCGTTCGCTCTAACCACCTGAGCTACATCGCCTCGGGTACCCGCCGCCAGCCTGCCCGGCGTCACCGAGCCCCCTAACGGAATCGAACCGTTGACCTTTTCCTTACCATGGAAACGCTCTGCCGACTGAGCTAAGGGGGCGCGGCCCAGCGACAGTGCCGCGGGCCATCGATGAGGGTACAACCTGGCACGCGGCGGCACCAAACCGCGCCTCTAGGCTGGAGCTATGGCTGACGACTCCAACCGGCTCTATTTCCGGCAACTGCTCTCCGGTCGCGATTTCGCCGCCGGCGACCCCATCGCCACCCAGATGCGCAACTTCTCCTATCTGATCGGCGACCGCCAGACCGGCGAGGCGCTGGTCGTCGACCCGGCCTACGCCGCCGCCGAACTGGTCGACGCGGTCGAGGCCGACGGGATGCGGCTGACCGGGGTGCTGGTCAGCCATCACCACCCCGACCACGTCGGCGGCTCGATGATGGGCTTCGAACTCAACGGGCTGCCCGAGTTGCTCGAGCGGGTCAGCGTCCCGGTGCACGTCAACAAGGAGGAGACCGAGTGGGTGTCCCGGGTGACCGGGGTGGCGACGAGCGACCTGACCGCCCATGAGCACGGCGACACCGTCACCGTCGGCGACATCGCCATCGAGTTGCTGCACACCCCCGGCCACACCCCGGGCAGCCAGTGCTTCCTGCTCGACGGCCGGCTGGTGGCCGGCGACACCCTGTTCCTGGAGGGCTGCGGACGCACCGACTTCCCCGGCGGGGACTCCGATGCGATGTACCGCAGCCTGCAACAGTTGGCCGCCCTGCCCGGGGACCCGACCGTGTTCCCCGGCCACTGGTATTCCGAGGACCCCAGCGCCACGCTGTCGGAGGTCAAACGCACCAACTTCGTCTATCGGCCCGCCAACCTGGAGCAATGGCGGATGCTGATGGGTGGCTGACCTGATATAAGCGGTAGATGAGTTTTCACCGGGTCCCGGCCGCCGGCTGGGTCGACGACCGCTGGTACGACGCCACCCATGCCGGCGCCGCGGTCTGGGTGGCCGTCGCCGTCTGGGTCGCGCTGGTCTTCATGGCGCTGGCGCTGCTGTACGCGGCCCGCCAACTGCGCGCCGCAGGCCGGTTGCGCGCCGACCGGCAACGGCCGTACGTGTCGATGTTCATGGAGCCGCACCCCGCCGACTGGCACCTGATCGAGTTGGTGGTGCGCAACTTCGGGCGCACCGCCGCCTACGAAATCGAGTTCGCGTTCACCAACCCGCCGACCGTGGCCGCCTACGAGCACGCCCAGGACGGCTACGCCGACGTCACCGTGCTGCCGCTGCCGGAGCGGCTGCCCACCCTGGCGCCCGGGCAGGAGTGGCGGCTGGTGTGGGACTCCGCCCGCGACCGCGCCCAGATCGGCGAGCAGATCGAATCCCGCTTCACCGGAGCCCTCACCTACTTCGACAGCGCCGACGACCGCGCCGGGGCGCGGCGACGGTGGTGGCAGCGCCGGCGTCGGCCGCTGCGCACCGAGGTGGTGCTGGACTGGGACGAGCTGGCACCCACCCAGCGCATCGAGTTGATGAGCAGCCACGACCTGGCCCGCCGGGAGAAGCAGAAGCTGGAGCTGCTGCGCGCGGTGCTGACCTACTTTCAGTACGCGGGCAAGGAGAACCGCCCGGAGGTGCTGCGCGAGGAGATCGACCGAGTCAACCGCGCCGCCCGCGACGTGCAGGACCGCTGGCGCAGCCAGACCGTGGCCGACCCGGCCGACACCGTGCGGTTGAATGTTCCGCATGGCCGCCACAGCGGCCCACCCGACAGTAAGGACCAGCCATGACCGGCCCCGTCAGCTACCGCCGCGACGACGCGATCGCGGTGATCACCCTCGACGACGGGAAGGTCAACGCGCTGGGCCCGGCGATGCAGCAGGCCATCGCGGCGGCCCTCGACGAAGCCGACCGCGACGACGTCGGCGCAGTGGTGATCGGCGGCAACGACCGGGTGTTCAGCGGCGGCTTCGACCTGAGGGTGCTGACCTCCGGGGAGGTCCAGCCGGCCCTGGAGATGTTGCGCGGCGGCTTCGAGTTGGCCCACCGGGTGCTGTCCTACCCGAAGCCGGTGGTGATGGCCTGCACCGGGCACGCAATCGCGATGGGGTCGTTCCTGCTGTGCTGCGGCGATCACCGGATCACCGCGCCGGCGCACAACATCCAGGCCAACGAGGTGGCGATCGGGATGACGCTGCCGTACGCGGCGCTGGCGGTCCTGGAGCTGCGGCTGACCCGCTCGGCCTACCAGCAGGCGGTCGGGCTGGCCAAGACCTACTTCGGGGAGAGCGCGCTGGCCGCCGGCTGGGTGGACGAGGTGGTGCTGCCCGACCAGGTGTGGGCCCGCGCCGAGGAGGCCGCCCGCGAGTTCACCGCGCTCAACCAGCCCGCCCACGCGGCGAGCAAGCTGCGGGCCCGCGCCGGCGCGCTCGATGCGCTCCGCTCCGGGATTGACAACATGGCCGCCGAATTCGGGGTGTAGCGCTTACTCGCGTGCCGACTCACCGGGGCGGGGGCACCTCGTGGGAGCGGCGGAACCGCTGTAGGTAGCGCGGCCAGTCCCAGGTGGTGAGGAACTCCTGGGCGGCGATGTAGCCGTTGTCGTAGAGCTCGCGGAGTTGTTCGCGGGTGGCGTCGAAGTCCAGCACCCCGACGTCGGTGGAGTTGACCTGGATGGCGCGCACGCTGACCCACGGCAGGCTGAGGTGGGTCTGGTCGTGGCCGACCAGCATGGTGGTGACCAGCTTCTCCAGCAGCGCCGACGGACCGAACCAGCGCAGCGGTTTCAGCGCGGGCACCAGGGCGCTGATCCCTTCGCCGGTGGTGGGCACCACCGTCACCCCGAAGGTGGGCCAGTCCGGGGCGCGGCCGTCGGGCCGGTCGAAGGAGTCGATCGGGAAGTTCGACAGCACCCCGCCGTCGACCAGGGTGGAGGCCCGGCCGGCGGCGTTGGTCAGGGTGCACGGGCGGTAGAAGAACGGCACCGACATCGAGGCGCGCACCGCGTCGGCCACCGACTGCTCGTCGGGGTCGAGGCCGTAGACCCGCCGGTAGTCCCACGGCAGGCGCACCAGTTGGCCGGTGGTCAAGTCGGTGACGCTGACCACCGCGCGGTAGCGCCGCTCCGGAAGCAGGTTCTCGTCGGGGTAGGCCAGGTCGCCGAAGGTGCTGACGCCGAGGTTCTTCAGTTCGCTGCGGATCCAGTCATGGGCGAAGTCACCGCGGTACAGGCCGGTGTCGCGCACCAGTCCCCAGGCCTTGCCGGCCAGCGGCAGCGGGGCGGCGTCGCGCCAGCGGTGCAGCGGCACCGACAGCGCCAGGTCGGTGACCTGCTCGGCGGTGAGCCGATCGTTCTGTTCGGAGGCGGCGATGATGGCGCCGACCACCGAGCCGCCGGAGACCCCGGAGACCCGTTCGATGGAGTAGCCGGCGTCCATCAGCGCAACCAGCGCGCCGACCAGCCCGATGAATTTCACCCCGCCGCCGGACAGCACCAGGTCCGCGTGCAAAGGTTCCGCCGGTGCCACAGGTTTTGATGCTAGTCGCGTCGTGGCCGGCGCCGGCGCCTACGCGACCCGCGCCATCCCGCCGCAGCCCGCACACCTCGCCGAGTCGCACACCCCGCCGAGTCGCACACCCCGCCGAGTGAAGCTGTAGGGCGGAAAAATCGCCCGCGGAGCGCCCTAGAGCTTCACTCGGTGCCGCGCGGCTGCACAGTCGCCGCGCAGCACTCGGCGCCTCAGTCCGCGGACACCCACTCGTAGGGCAGGAACTTGCCGTCGAAGGTCACCACCACGCGGTCCCCGCTGGGGTGCGGCTTCTTGTGCAGGTCGACGCTGAAGTTGATGGCGCTCATGATGCCGTCGCCGAACTGCTCGTGGATCAGCTCCTTGATCGCCCCGCCGTACACCTGCACCGCCTCGTAGAACCGGTAGACGGTCGGGTCGGTGGGCACCGCCGCGGGCAGCCCACCCCGGTGCGGCACCGCCGCCAACACCGGCACCGCCGCGGCGTCCAGGCCGAGCATCTCCGCCAGCACCTTGCCCTGTTCGGGCGGGATGGGCTGCTGGCCCAGCAGCGCCGAGGTGGTCCACACCACCGGCCGGTCGATGGCGTCGGCGAGTTCCTGCCAGCTCAGCCCCTTGGCCAGCCGGGCGACGACGATCTGTTCGGTGAGCTCGTTTCTGTTCATACCGTCCAGCATGCGCCCGGATCAGTACGGTGGTCGACGGGGTGCTCCCCGACACCGACCGTCAGCAAAGGAAACCGATGATCCGTCGTGCCCTCCCCTGCGCCGCGGCCCTGCTCGCGGCGATCACGCTCGCCCTGGCGGGGTGCGCGACCTCGGCGCCGCCGTCGGAGTCCGATGCGCCCGCCCAACTGGATTTCACCGCCACCACTGTTGACGGCGCCGAGTTCTCCGGGACGAGCCTGCTGGGCAAACCCGCCGTGCTGTGGTTCTGGGCGCCGTGGTGCCCGACCTGCCAGCGGGAGGCGCCGATGGTCGGCCAAGCCGCCGAGAGCCACCCCGACGTGACGTTCGTCGGGGTCGCCTCGGCTGCCCAGCTGCCGGAGATGAAGGAGTTCATCGCCACCTACCCGGTGGGTTCGTTCACCCACCTGGCCGACACCGACGGCGCGGTGTGGCGCACGTTCGGGGTGACCAAGCAGCCGGCGTTCGCGTTCGTCGCCGCCGACGGTCAGACCGAACTGGTCAAGGGTGAGGTGACCAGCGTGGAATTGGATCGGCGACTGGATGAGCTGACCGAGCGGTGATCGACACCGCCGCCCTCGGGCTGGCGCTGGGCGCCGGGCTGGTCGCCGCGCTCAACCCGTGCGGGTTCGCGTTCCTTCCGGGCTATCTGGCGCTGGTGATCGCCGGCGGCGGCGGGCAGCGTTCCCGGCCCGCCGCGCTGGCCCGGGCCGGGCTGGCGACGACGGCGATGGCGGCCGGGTTCGTCACGGTGTTCGGGGTCTTCGGGTTGGCGATCTCTCCGCTGATCGCCTCCGCGCAGCGCTACCTGCCGTTCGCCACGGTGCTGATCGGGGTGCTGCTGATCGGGCTCGGCGGCTGGCTTCTCAGCGGCCGCGACGTGACCGTCATGCTGCCCACCCCGTCGGGCGGCACCCCGGGCGCCGGGCTCGGCTCAATGTACGGCTACGGGGTGGGCTATGCGCTGGCGTCGCTGTCGTGCACGATCGCGCCGTTCCTGGCGGCGGTCTCCACCACCTTCCAGCAGGGCGCCTGGCTCACCGGAGTGCTCGCCTTCGTCTGTTACGCGCTGGGCATGGCGGTCACGGTCGGGGTGGCCGCCGTCGCGGTGGCGCTGGCCGGGGCGTCGGCGGCCGGGGCCCTGCGCGCGGTGCTGCCCTACATCAACCGCATCGTGGGGGCGCTGGTGCTGGTGACCGGGCTCTACGTCACCTACTACGGCTACTACGAGATCCGGCTGTTCTTCACCGACGCCGGCCCCGACGACCCGGTGATCGAGGCGGCCGGCGCGATGCAGGGCTGGCTGGCCGGGATCGTCGACACCCTCGGGGTGTGGCCGCTGCTGGGTGCGCTGGCGCTGCTGGTCGCCGTGGGCGTCGGCCGGCGGTTGGCGCCGCGGGCGCTACGCTCCAGCCCAGCGATATCCGGCGAGACCGGGGAGGTGGCCGTGACCGACGAGAACGAGGACCCGAGCGAGTTCTGGGAACAGTTCTACGGCGAGACCGAGCAGAAATGGAGCGGGCGGGTCAACGCCCGGTTGGTCGAGGTCGCCGGCGACCTCACCCCCGGCCGGGCCCTGGATCTGGGCTGCGGGGAGGGCGCCGACGCGGTGTGGCTGGCCGAGCACGGCTGGCAGGTGACCGCGGTGGACATCTCGGCGACCGCGCTGGACCGCGCCCGCACTGCGGCTGCGGAGCGAGACCTCTTGGACCGCATCATTTTTGAAGAGCATGAACTGCCGCACACCTTCCCCGGCGGGCGCTACGATCTGGTTTCCGCACAGTTCCTGCACTCTCCGGTGCGCCTGGACCGCGTCCGGACCCTGCGGCGCGCCGCCGACGCGGTGGATCCCGGCGGCGTGCTGCTCATCGTCGACCACGGGGCCGCACCGCCCTGGGTGGAGGATCCCGACGCTCATCACTTCGACACCCCCGAGGACGTGCTCGCCGCCCTCGACCTCGCCGACACCGAGTGGGAGCGACTGCGCGCCGATACCGCCGAGCGCGACGCCGTGAGCCCCGACGGGGAGCCGGCAATGTTGAGCGACAACGTGATCGTGCTGCGCCGCCGCGGCTGAGCATCGGCCTCGGCAGCCGGACCACCGACGCCTGGGCACCCCCTTGTGTTACCGAAGCCAAATATTAAACTTCGGTAAGCCGAAACTTTTGGGAGGTGCGCTGGTGCAGATGTGCGTCGACCGCGACGCGGACAGCCGATGACCGCCGCGGTCTGGATGGCCGCGCCGCCCGAGGTCCATTCGGCCCTGCTCAGCGCCGGCCCGGGGCCCGGTCCGCTACTCGCGGCAGCCGGCTCCTGGCACGCCCTGAGCGCGGCCTACACCGAGGTGGCCGCCGAACTGGAGGCGGCACTGAGCACCACGGCCACCGCCTGGGAGGGGCCCACCGCGGTCTCCTACCGGGCCGCGCACCTGCCGTATCTGACGTGGCTGCTGCACGCCGGCGCCGACAGCGCGGCGCGGGCCACCCAGCACCAGATCGCCGCGGCCGCCTACACCACGGCGCTGGCCGCCATGCCGACCCTGCCCGAGCTCGCCGCGAACCACGCAACCCACGCAGCGCTGGTCGCAACCAACTTCTTCGGGATCAACACCATCCCGATCGCGGTCAACGAGGCCGACTACGTGCGGATGTGGGTGCAGGCCGCCACCGCCATGAGCGCCTACGAGGCCACCTCAACGACGGCGCTGCGCGCGGCCCCCGCCACCGCGGCGGCCCCGCCGATCGTGCGCACGGAGTCGACGCCGGCCGCCGATCAGCCCGAGCCGGCCAACCCGCTCCAGGGCCTGTTGGACCGCATCGAACCGATCCTGAAGATGCTCGGGATCGAAAACAGCGACACCGCCCACAACCCGGCGGTCTCCAACGCCCTGACCGACGCCGTGGCCCGGTTGCTGCACTACGTCGGCATCGATTGGGATCCGGGGGCAGCACTGCTCAACGGCCACCCCTACGACTACTACATGAACGCCGCCGAACCGATCTGGTACGTCGCCCGGTCACTGGAGTTGTTCCAGAACTTCCTGGAGGTGGGACAGAACCCGGCGCAGGCGGTGCAGTCGTTGCAGTATCTGGTCGCGGTCGCACTGTTCGACTGGCCCACCCACGTCGCGCAGGTGATCACCGCGGTCAGCCAGTCCCCGGCGCTGATGCTGGCGGCGGCCGGTGCGGGCATGGCCCCGCTGGGCGCGGCCGGCGGTGCCGCCGGACTGGCCGGTCTGGCCGGGTTGCCGTCCCCCGCCGCGGTGGCGACGCCGAGCGCACCGGTCGACGTGCCCGCCGGCATCCCCCCGCTGGGTGCCGCGACGCCCGCTCCGGTCGGCGCGGCGGCCGGGGCCCCACCATCCTCGCCCGCACCGGCCGCTGCGCCGGCCGCCCCCGCCCCGCCCGGAGCGCCGCCGTCACCGCTGCCGGCTGCCGGACCGCCCGCGATGGTGCCGCCGCTGCTGGTGGGTCCGCCTCGAATCGACGTCGACTCCGGGATGGGCAGCAGCGCCGCCGCCAGCCGCAAAGCGAGCGAGCCCGATGCGGCCGCTGCGGCCGCATCCGCCGCACGCACCGCTCGCGAGGCCGCCCGGGCCCGGCGCCGCCGGCGGGCCCGGCAGCGCGAGGAAGGTGCGGAGTTCATGGACATGAACATCGAACTCACCCCGGACTGGGCGGGTCCGGACCCGGCGGCGCCGACTCCGTCGGGGGCCGGCGCCGGGCCGCTCGGCCTGGCCGGGACCGCCCCCACCGACGACGTCGCCGGCGCGGTCGGGCTGGCCCGGACCGGGGGCTCCGAGTTCGATAGCGGCCCGCCGGAGCCGATGGTGCCGCGCACCTGGCGCGAGCCGGGCCGGCGGTCAGACCGGCTTGGTGGCGGTCACCACATGGGTCGGTGACCAGGGGCCGCCGTACCACATCCGCCAGCCCAGGTTGCGGCGCTGCACGGTGCCCCAGCCCAGTTCGGCCAGCCCGGCGGCGTGCCGGTCGGTCTCCCACAGATCGGCGATGATCAGCCGCCCGCCCGGCCGCAGCACCCGCGCTGCCTCCAGCAGGGCACGCCGCCGGCCCTCCCGGCTCGGGATGTTGTGGATGACCAGGTTGGAGACCACCACATCGACGCTCGCGTCGTCGAACGGCAGCGCGGTGATGTCGGCGGTGTGCAACTCGACGCGGTCGGCCACTCCTTCGAGGGTGGCGTTGGCCCAGGTGGTCTGCTCGGAGTTGCCGGTCTGGTCGGCCTGCCAGACGTCGACGCCGATCGCCCGGCCGCGCGGTAGCCGTTTCGCCGCCGCGCAGAGCACCGCGCCGCGCCCGCAACCCAGGTCCAGCACGGTCTCGTCGCCGCGCAGTCGCAGCCCGTCGAGCAGCTCGGCCCACACCGCGAACTTGCCGCGCCGGGTGGCGTGGATGTACAGCCCCGCCTGCCCGAGCACCGCTGCGGTGATCGCGGCCGCGGCACCGGCGCGCCGGTAGCGTCCGCGCGCGGCGCTGCGGACGGCGTAGCCGGTCAGTGCCGCGCAACCGGCGCCCAGCAGCCCGGCCTGCACCGGCGCGGACAGGACATGGAAGGAGCCGTCGACGCCGTAGTCGCCGCGGTGCTCGGTCATGTCCGCCATTCTTCCAGCCCGGCGGGACCGATCTCGGTGGCGAGGGTCGCGATCACCTCGCGCAACTCGGTGACCAGCGCGCTGTCGCTGCGTCGGGTGTAGACCTCCAGTAGCGCCCGGTAGTACCACAGGTGCGCGGCCGGGTGGTGTTCGTTGAACCGCTGCCACACCGCGTCGCCGACCGCGCGGTGATCGCGCAGCAGCGCCCGCGCGTTGTCGAGTTTGTCGGCCATCGACACCAGCAGCGCGTCGTCGGAGACCCCGCCCAACAGGTCGATGTAGCGCTCCTTGCGCGGGCGCCACGGCGGTTTCGGGGTCTCGAAGGTGTCGCTGCACTCACCGACGATCCCGGCGACCCGCGCGCCGAACAACTCCTCGATCTCGGCGAGGGTGTCCGCGCCGCCCTGGTCCTCGGCGGCGTCGTGCAGCAGTGCCGCGATCGCCTGATCCTCGCTGCCGCCGGCGCCGATCACCAGCCCGGCCACCGACAGCAGGTGTCCCAGATACGGGATGTCGCCGGCCTTGCGGGTCTGATGCCGGTGCACCTCCGCGGCGTACTGCAGGGCCCGGTCGAACCGGTCGGTCAGCCGAGGGGTGGCGGCGCTCATGGCTCCACTGTGGCACGCGGCCCCGACAGGCTTCGGGTCGTTGTCTGAGCTTGGCTCTAAGGTTGGCGTCGATGCCGCTACACCTGCACCGCGCCGAGGACACCGGGCTGCTCGCCGACCGGCTCGGCGCACTGCTCGCGGTGCCGCCCGCCGACCCGTTCGACGACGATCTGGTGCTGGTGCCTGCGCGCGGCGTGGAACGCTGGCTGTCCCAACGGCTCTCGCACCGGCTCGGCGCCGTCGACGGCGACGGGGTGTGCGCCGCGGTGCGGTTCCGCTCCCCCGGTGCGCTGATCGCCGAGATCGCCGGCACCGACACCGACGACCCGTGGTCCCCCGACGCGCTGGTGTGGCCGCTGCTGGAGGTCATCGACGCCTGCAGCGGCCAACCGTGGTGCCGGGCGCTGGCCACCCACCTCGGCTACGGCGACGGGGACACCGACTCACTACGCCGCGGCCGCCGCTACGCGGTCGCTCGCCGGCTGGCCGGGCTGTTCGCCTCCTACGCCCGCCAGCGTCCCGCGCTGCTCGCCGACTGGTCGACCGGCACCGACAGTGACGGCGCCGGCGGGACTCTGGACGACGACCTGGCCTGGCAGCCACCGCTATGGCGGGCGCTGGCCGACGCGGTCGACGCACCGGTGCCCGCGCTGCGGCACGCCGAGACCGTCGAGCGGCTGCGGGCCGCACCCACCGCGACGCTGCCGGCCCGGCTGTCGCTGTTCGGCCACACCCGGCTCAGCCGTACCGACCTGGAGTTGCTGGGGGCGCTGGGCGCCCACCACGACCTGCACCTGTGGCTGCCGCACCCCTCGGACACGCTGTGGCAGGGGTTGCGCGGCGTCGACGGGGCGGTACCCCGCGACACCGACACCAGCGCCGAGCTCGTGTCCCACCCGCTGCTGGCGACCTTCGCCCGTGACCTGCGCGAGTTGCAGCGCGGCCTGCCCGAACCGGATACCGACGAATACCTCACCGACCCAACCGATCCCGACACTCTATTGAGGTGGTTGCAGGCCGACCTGGCCGCCGACGCGCCCCGCCCGACCGGCCGCACGCACACCAAGACCGACCGTTCGGTGCAGGTGCACGCCTGCCACGGCGCGGCCCGGCAGGTCGATGTGCTGCGTGAGGTGCTGCTGGGTCTGCTCGCCGACGACGAGACCCTGCAGCCGCGCGACATCGTGGTGATGTGCCCAGACATCGAGGTCTACGCACCGCTGATCGCCGCCGGGTTCGGGCTCGGCGAACTGACCGGCGAGCACCATCCCGCGCACACACTGCGGGTCCAGCTCGCCGACCGGGCGCTGCACCAGACCAACCCGCTGCTGGGGGTGGCCGCCGAATTGTTGGGGCTGGCCGGCGGCCGGGTCACCGCGACCGAACTGCTCAACCTGGCGCAGGCCGACCCGGTGCGCGCCCGATTCGCGTTCACCGACGAGGACCTCGACGTCATCGCGGAGTGGGTGCGCGACACCAACATCCGGTGGGGCTTCGATGCCGACCACCGCGCCCCCTACGGGCTGGGCGGCATCGTGCACAACACCTGGCGGTTCGGGCTGGACCGCATCCTGACCGGGGTGGCGATGTCGGAGGACGCGCAGTCCTGGCTGGGCACCGCGCTGCCGCTCGACGACGTCGGCAGCAACCGCGTCGAGCTGGCCGGCCGGCTGGCCGAGTTCGTCGACCGGGTGCAGCGGGTGCTCGACGAGCTCACCGGGGCGCGGCCGCTCTCGGCGTGGCTGTCCACGCTGACCGACGGGGTGACCACCCTGACCCGGGTCGGGCCTGACGACGGCTGGCAGCAGGGCCAGTTGCAGCGCGAGTTCGCCGACGTGCTGGCCGGTGCCGGGGACCGTGCCGGCACCGCGCTGCTGTTGCCCGACGTGCGGGCGTTGCTCGACCACTGCCTGGCCGGGCGGCCCACCCGCGCGAACTTCCGCACCGGCAGCCTGACCGTGTGCACGATGGTGCCGATGCGCTCGGTGCCGCACCGGGTGGTCTGCCTGGTCGGCCTCGACGACGGGGTGTTCCCCCGCCAGACGCTGTCCGACGGCGACGACGTGCTGGCCCGCCGCCCGCTCACCGGGGAGCGCGACCCGCGCTCGGAGGACCGCCAGCTGCTGCTCGACGCGATCTGCGCCGCCCGCGAGACGCTGGTGATCACCTACACCGGCGCGGACCCGAGGTCGGGCGCCGACCAGCCGCCGGCGGTACCGCTGGCCGAACTGCTCGACACCCTCGACGCCACTACCGAGCAACCGGTGCGCGAGCGCGTCGTGGTGCGACATCCGTTGCAGCCCTTCGCGGTCGCCAACGTCACCCCGGGATGTCTGGGCACGATCGACCGGCCGTTCTCCTTCGACCCGACCGCACTGACCGCCGCGGAGGCCGCCGTCGGGCAGCGCCGCGAGGCGCCCGCGTTGGTCGGGGCGCCGCTGCCCGCACCCGAGCCCGCCGATGTGGAACTGGCCGAGTTGTTGAGGTTTTTCGCCGATCCGGTGCGCGGGTTCTTCCAGTCGCTGCAGTACACGCTGCCGCGGGAGGTCAAGGGGGTCGAGGACGCCATGCCGGTGGAGATCGACAACCTGGCGAAGTGGGCGGTCGGCGACCGGATGCTGCGCGACATGCTGGCCGGGATGGACCCCGACCAGGCCGCGCACGCCGAGTGGCGCCGGGGCAGCCTGCCACCGGGGCGGCTGGGCTGGCGTACCGCCTGCGAGATCCGGGACATGTCGCGCACCCTGGCCCAGACCGCGCTGGCCCACCACGTCGGGGAGCCCACCGCGGCGGACGTCGACGTCGACCTCGGCGGGGGTCGTCGCCTGACCGGCACCGTCGGCCCGCTGTATGAGAATCGCAGTGTGGCGGTGCACTATTCGCAGCTGGGCGCCAAGCATGCGCTGGCGTCGTGGATCATGGTGCAGGCGTTGGCCGCTCAGCAGCGCGGGCCGTGGTCGGCGCTGTGCATCGGACGCGCCAGGAATCGGGTGGTGCAGCGGACGTTCCTGCCTGCCGACGATCCGAACGCGGCGCTGGCACATCTGGTGGCGCTCTACGACGCCGGCCGCCGCGAACCGCTGCCGTTGCCGCTGAAGACTTCCTACACGTGGGCGGCGGTGAGCCGCGAAGGCGGCGAACCGTACGAGGACGCCCGCCGGACGTGGGAGTACAACAAATTTCCCGGGGAGAACGACACCCCCGCCCATATCGCGGCGTGGGGCAAGAACTCTCCGCTGTCCCGGTTGCTGGCCGATCGGCCGCGCCCCGGTGAGGAGACGCCCGGGCAGACCAGCCGGTTCGGCGCGCTGGCGCTCCGGCTGTGGTCGCCGGTGCTCGACAGCGAGGAACTGCCGTGATCGCCGCGTTCGATCTGCTCGATCCGCTACCCGGACCGCGCGACACCGTGGTGCTGGAGGCCAGCGCCGGCACCGGAAAGACGTTCGCACTGGCCGGGCTGGTCACCCGCTACGTCGCCGAGGGCCGTGCCCGCCTCGACGAGATGCTGCTGATCACCTTCGCACGGGTGGCCAGCCGGGAACTGCGCGAGCGGGTCCGCGACCAGATCGCCGCGGCGCTGGCGGTCACCGAGGGCCGCCGCGAGCCGAGCAACGAGCTGGAGACCCACCTGCGCGATCACGGCGACGCCGCGCAGGCGGCCCGACTGCGCGCCGCACTGACCGGATTCGATGCAGCCACCATCGTCACCATCCACCAGTTCTGCTCCCTGGTGCTGAAATCCCTTGGCGTGGCCGGGGACAGCGATCCTTCGGTGACGCTGGTGGAAAGCCTCACCGAGTTGATCACCGAGGTCGTCGACGACCACTACCTGGCGCACTTCGGGCAGCAGGAGGATCCGCCGCCGTTCACCCGGGAGGCCGCCCTGAAGATGGCCGCCACCGTCGTGGAGGACCCGGCCGCCGAGCTGCGCCCGGCCGCCCCGCAGCCCGGTTCGGCGGCAGCGGCGCGGTTGGCGTTCGTCGCCGAGGTGCGCGCCGAGGTGGAGCGCCGCAAACGCCGGTTGCAGATCCTGGGCTACACCGACCTGCTGACCCGGCTGGCCGCCGCGCTGGAGCAGCCGGACTCGGAGGCGGCCGCCCGGATGCGGCGGCGCTGGTCGGTGGTGATGGTCGACGAGTTCCAGGACACCGACCCGGTGCAGTGGCGCGTCCTCGACCGGGCGTTTCGCGGGCACGCCTCGCTGGTGCTGATCGGCGACCCCAAGCAGGCCATCTACGGCTTCCGCGGCGGCGACATCCACACCTATCTGGCCGCCGCCCGCGCCGCCGACGACCGGCGCACCCTGACCACCAACTACCGCAGCGACGCCGCGCTGGTCGACCGGCTGCAGGTGGTGTTGCAGGGCGCCCAGCTCGGCCACCCCGACATCGTGGTGCCGCCGGTCACCGCCAGCCACACCGGATCACGGCTGGTCGGCGCGCCCCACCCGGATCCGTTCCGGCTGCGGGTGGTCGGCCGTCCCACGGCGGGCCGCCGCGGCACCCAGAGCGTGCCGATCGACGCGCTGCGCACCCACATCCCCGACGACCTGGCCGCCGACATCGCGGCGCTGCTGGCCTCCGGCGCCCGGTTCGACGGTAAGCCGATCAAGGCCGAGCACATCGCGGTGATCGTGGAGCGGCACGCCGACGCCCGCGCCTGCCGCGACGGGCTGATGCGCGCCGGCATCCCGGTGGTCTACACCGGCGATACCGACGTGTTCGACTCCCGGGCCGCCGCGGACTGGCTGTGCCTGCTGGAGGCCTTCGAGCAGCCGAACAGCGCCGGGCTGGTGCGGGCGGCGGCGTGCACGATGTTCTTCGGTGAGACCGCCGAATCCCTGGCCGCCGGCGGTGATGCGCTCACCGATCGGGTCGCCCACACCCTGCGCCAGTGGGCCGACCACGCGCGGCGCAGCGGCGTGGCCGCGGTGCTCGAGGCCGCCCAGATCGCCGGGATGGGCCGCCGGGTGCTGTCCCAGTACGGCGGGGAGCGGCACATGACAGATGTGGCCCACGTCGGGCAGCTGCTGCAGGAGACCGCGCACCGGGACCGCCTCGAATCGGCGGGGCTGCGCGACTGGCTGCGCCGGCAGTGCGAGGAGCGCAGCGACGCCGCCGAACGCAACCGCCGCCTGGACAGTGACGCCGCGGCCGTGCAGATCATGACCGTGTACGTCGCCAAGGGGCTGCAGTTCCCGGTCGTGTATCTGCCGTTCGCGTTCAATCGCAACATCCGGACCGACGACGTGCTGCTCTACCACGACGCGGACACCGGAGCCCGCTGCCTGCACCTCGGCGGTGACGACGAGCGCCAAGACGCGGTGGAGGGCAACAAGACCGAGGTCGCCGGGGACGTCATCCGGCTCAGCTATGTGGCCCTGACCCGGGCCCAGTGCCAGGTGGTGGCGTGGTGGGCGCCGACCTGGGACGAGATCAACGGTGGGCTGTCGCGGCTACTGCGCGGCCGCGCCCCCGGCACCGCTGAGGTCCCCGAGGCCTGTGACCGCAAGGTCAGCGACGAGGACGCCTGGGCGGCGCTGACCGCCTGGCAGGACGCCGGTGGTCCGGTGCTCGAGGCGAGTGTGATCGGCCCGCCGGTGCCCGTCCGCTCCTCCGAGTCGACCGGGACGTTCGCGGTGCGCAGCTTCGACCGCGCGGTCGATACCGGCTGGCGGCGCACCTCGTATTCGGGGCTGCTGCGCCACGCCGAGCAGGCCCGCGAAGCCGGGGTGCACAGCGAACCCGAGGTCGCCGACCGCGACGACGAATCAGAAGACCTCACCCTGTCGGAGGCGCCGGCCGCCGCCGGCTCGGAGCTCGTCTCCCCGATGGCGGAGCTGCCGCGCGGCGCGGCGTTCGGGTCGCTAGTGCACGCCGCGCTGGAGACCGCCGACCCGCTGGCCGGCGACCTGGGGGCGGAGCTGACCGCCCAGGTCGCCGAGGCCCAGGCGTGGTGGCCGCTCGAGGTGGAGCCGGCCGTGCTGGCCGAGGCGATGCTGCCGATGCACGACACCCCGCTGGGCCCGCTGGCCGCGGACGTGACACTGCGCCGCGTCGGGCTGGCCGACCGGCTCTGCGAGCTGGATTTCGAGATCCCGCTCTCCGGCGGGGACGGCGGCGACGACGGGGACTGTGGCGCCGCCGCGGAGCTGCGTTTGTCCGATCTGGCCGGGCTACTGCGCGAGCACCTGCCACCCGATGACCCGTTCGCCGGTTACGCCGACCGGCTGGCCTCCGAGGTGCTCGGCGATCAGCCGCTGCGCGGCTACCTGTCCGGTTCCATCGACGTGGTGCTGCGCACCCCGCAGCAGCGCTACCTGGTGGTCGACTACAAGACCAACCATCTCGGTGACACCGCGGCGGACTACTCCTACTCCCGGCTCACCGAGGCGATGCTGCACTCCGACTATCCGCTGCAGGCGCTGCTGTATGTGGCTGTGCTGCACCGATTTCTACGCTGGCGCCAACCGGGCTACGACCCGGCGACTCACCTCGGCGGAGTGCTGTACCTGTTCGTGCGCGGCATGTGCGGGCCGGATACCCCGATACTCGAGGGCTCCCCGGCCGGGGTGTTCGGCTGGTCTCCCCCACCGGCGCTGGTGGTCGCGCTGTCCGATCTGCTGCACGAGGGGGTGAGCGCGTGACCGAGGAGCAGACCCTCGACCCGCTGTCGTGGCGGGTGGCCGCCGGGGCGGCCGGGCTGTTGGCCGAGTTCAACCACGCCGGGGTGCTCAAGACCGCCGACGTGCATGCCGCGCAGCGTATTTCCGCACTCGGCGACGAACCCGACGAGACCGTCACGCTGGCGGTGGCGCTGGCGGTGCGGGCGCTACGGGCCGGATCGGTGTGCGTCGACCTGCGCAGCGTGGCCGCCGACGCCGGCGTTCCCGAGCTGGACTGGCCGGAGGTGGCGGGATGGCTAACGGCGGTGCGCGACTCGAAGCTGGCTGCCGCCGGGGTGGTGCGACTCTACGGCGAGAGCCTGCTCTACCTGGACCGGTACTGGCGCGAGGAGCAGCAGGTCTGCGCTGACCTGGTGGCGCTGTCCGCGCCGCGCGGGGCACCGACATCGGTGCCCGGCTTCGAGCGACTCTTTCCGCCGGGACGGTTCGCCGAGCAGCGTGCCGCCGCCGAGATCGTGCTCGCCCAGCCGGTCACCGTGCTCACCGGCGGGCCGGGCACCGGCAAGACCACGATGGTGGCGCGGCTGCTGGCGCTGCTGGCCGAGCAGGCCGAAGCGCAGGGGCGGGCCCGGCCGCGCATCGCGCTGGCGGCCCCCACCGGCAAGGCCGCGGCCCGGCTGACCGAGGCGGTCGCGGAGAAACTGACCGAGCTCAGCGAGGACGACCGCCGTCGCCTCGACGGATTGCAGGCCACCACGGTGCACGGGTTGCTGGGGTGGCGGCCGGGCAGTTCGGTGCGGTTCCGCCACCACCGCGGCAACCGGTTGCCGCACGAGGTGATCGTCGTCGACGAGACCTCGATGGTGGCGTTGACGATGATGGCGCGGCTGCTGGAGGCGGTGCGCCCGGATGCCCGGCTGATCCTGGTCGGCGACCCCGACCAGCTGGCGTCGGTGGAGGCCGGCGCGGTGCTGGCCGATCTGGTCGACGGACTGGCCGCCCGCCCCGACACCAAGGTGGCCACGCTGGCGACCTCGCACCGGTTCGGGGAGTCGATCGGGGCGCTGGCCGCCGCGATCCGCGACGGCGACGCCGACACCACCCTGGAGTTGCTGGCGGCCGGCGGTGAGCACCTGCAGTGGGTCGACGTCGAGGACCCCACCGCGGCACTGCGGTCCCTGGTGGTGCCGCACGCGCTGCGGGTGCGGGAGGCCGCCGCGAACGGGGATGCGGCGGCGGCGCTGGCCCGCCTCGACGAGCACCGGCTGCTGTGCGCGCACCGCGACGGCCCGGCCGGGGTGCGGCACTGGAACCACCAGGTGCGGCGCTGGGTGAGCGAGCAGACCGGCGATCCGGCCTGGGCGGAGTGGTATCCGGGGCGTCCGCTGCTGATCACCGCCAACGACTACGGGCTCGGCGTGCGTAACGGTGACACCGGGGTGGTGACGGTCGGCCCGGACGGGCTGCGGGCGGTGTTCGCCACCGGCGCCGGGCCGCTGAAGGTGGCGACCAGCCGGCTCGCCGACGTGGACACCATGTACGCGATGACGATCCACAAGAGCCAGGGCAGCCAGGCCGACGAGGTCAGTGTGCTGATGCCGCCGGTGGAGTCCCGGTTGCTGACCCGGGAGCTGTTCTACACCGCGGTGACCCGCGCGCAGCGCACGGTGCGGGTGATCGGGTCGGCGGAGTCGGTGCGCGCCGCCCTGCAACGCCGGGCGGTGCGGGCCAGTGGGCTCGCGCAACGGCTGCGGGAGGCGTGAGCGGCGGCGGTTTCGGGCACTGCCGTCCCGCCGGTGCCGTGGATGCACCACACTGTTGGCATGGCCGACAACGACGACGACCGGGTGGCGGTCTACCTCGACTTCGACAACATCGTCATCTCCCGCTACGACCAGGTCAACGGCCGCAACTCGTTCCAGCGGGACAAGGCCAAGGGGCTGGACAAGCACGCCGACCGGCTGGCGCGGGCGACGGTGGATCTGGGCGCGATCCTCGATTTCGCCTCGTCGTTCGGGACGCTGGTACTCACCCGCGCCTACGCCGACTGGTCGGCCGAGGTCAACGTCGGCTACCGACAGCAGCTGGTGGGCCGGGCGGTGGATCTGGTGCAGCTGTTCCCGGCGGCGGCGTACGGCAAGAACGGCGCGGACATCCGGTTGGCGGTCGACGCGGTCGAGGACATGTTCCGGCTGCCGGACCTGACCCATGTGGTGATCGTGGCCGGGGACTCCGACTACATCCCGCTGGCGCAGCGCTGCAAACGGCTGGGCCGCTACGTGGTGGGTATCGGGGTGGCCGGTTCGACCAGCCGGGCGCTGGCCGCGGCGTGCGATGAGTTCGTCTCCTATGACGCGGTGCCCGGGGTGCCTGCGCTGGAACCCTCCCCGGAGCCGGCCGCCAAGCAGAGCGACCAGGACCAGGACCAGGAAGACGACTCACCGCAGCCGGACCCGCAGGACGTCGCCACCCGGCTGCTGACCCGGGCGCTGCAGATCGGCTCGGAGAAGAACGACGTGGACTGGCTGCACAACTCGGCGGTGAAGGCGCAGATGAAGCGGATGGATCCGTCGTTCAGCGAGAAGTCGCTGGGGTTCAAGTCGTTCAGCGACTTCCTGCGGTCCCGGTCGGATCTGGTGGAGCTCGATGAGAGCTCGACCACCCGGATGGTGCGCCTGCAGGGCTGAGCGGCCTAAGCTGCCGGTCATGGCCTTCTCCCGTTTTGTGACCGCTGTCGCTGTCGCCGCCCCGATCGTCGCGCTCACCGCGTGCAGCCCCGATCAGGAGCCGGCCGCCGGGCCGGGCACCACCCCCGCGGTGGTCACCCCGTCGTCGTCGGTGCCGCCGGCGGCCACCGCCGGTCTGGTGGCGCACCTGGCCACCGCGGACGGCACGCCGGTGGCCGACGCGACCTTCGACTTCACGAACGGCCCGAACGGGGCGGACGGGTACGCGACGATCACCGTGGAGACCACCGCCGACGGGGTGCTGGAGCCCGGCTTCCACCACATGCACATCCACGCGGTCGGCCAATGCGAGCCGGACTCGGTGGGTCCCGACGGCGGCGAGCCCGGCGATTTCCTGTCCGCCGGGCCGCACTACCAGTCACCCGGGCGCACCGCCGAGCCGCCCAGCGGGGATCTGCCCGCCCTGCTGGTGCGCGACAACGGCGCCGCACTGCTGGTGGTGGCCACCGATCTGGTCAACCGCGAGGAGCTGGTGGCCGGGCAGGGCACCTCGCTGATGCTGCACGGCGCCGAGGGCGCGGCCAACGCGCACGACCGGGTGGCGTGCGGGGTGATCGAGGAGCAGTAACCGACGAACGGAGGCCCGCCGTGAAGATCCGCCGCACACCCGAAGAGCGATTCGAGAACCTGGCGGGCTACCCGTTCGCGCCGCACTATCTGTCGGTGGCGGCCGCGGACGGCGGGCCGCTGCGGATGCACTACGTCGACGAGGGCCCGACCGACGGTCCAGCGATCGTGTTGCTGCACGGCGAGCCGACCTGGAGTTACCTCTACCGCACCATGATTCCGCCGCTGGCCGCGGCCGGATACCGGGTGCTGGCCCCGGATCTGATCGGCTTCGGCCGCTCGGACAAGCCGGCACGCATCGGCGACTACACCTATTTGCGCCATGTCGAGTGGGTGACCAGCTGGCTGCGGGAGCTGGATCTGCGCGAGGTCACCGTCGTCGGGCAGGACTGGGGGTCGCTGATCGGGTTGCGCATCGCCGCCGAGCAGGGCGACCGGGTCGGGAGGCTGGTGATCGCCAACGGCTTTCTGCCGACCGCGCAGCAGCGCACCCCGGCGGCGTTCTATGCCTGGCGGGCTTTCGCGCGCCTCTCCCCGGTGTTGCCGGCCGGGCGGCTGGTGGCGGTGGGCACCGTGCACCCGGTTGCGGCGGCGGTGCGGGCCGGCTACGACGCGCCGTTTCCGGGACGGGGGTATCAGGCCGGGGCACGGGCCATGCCGCGGTTGGTGCCGGTCTCGGCGGATGACCCGGCGATTCCGGCCAACCGGGCTGCGTGGGCGGCGTTGGGCCGTTGGGAGAAACCGTTTCTGGCGGTCTTCGGTGACCGGGACCCGATCCTCGGTCGCGCCGACCGGCCGTTGCTCGCCCACATCCCGGGGGCGGCCGGCCAGCCGCACGCCCGCATCACCGCCGGGCATTTCATTCAGGAGGACGCCGGGCCCGAACTCGCCCGGCGGATCATCGACTGGCGCCCGCGCTGAGCGATGAGGTGCCGCGGGGCGGGCCGCCGCAGCCAGGACCCACCGCCGGTGATCCCCCTCCGGAAGCGCCCCTCGTCGCTCCGGGGAGCCAGATCGCCGGCGGCGCCGAGTAGGTCCGGCGCGGCGGCCCGCGGCACTAGAGTTGCGGGGCCTGCCGTATCGCGCTGTCCTCGTGCCCCAGGGTTCGGCAGTAGCCCGACACCGCGTCGTGTGCAGCCGAGATCTGCACATCGGTGGCGTCGGCGGCCCCGCGCTCGTCGAGCATGGTGGTGATCGCCGCGGCCTGGTCGTGATCGTCCTGGGTCAGGAACGTGCGGCAGGTGGTGTCGCCGCCGTCGTTGACCGGGCCGGAGCAGCCGGTCAGTGCCAGCAACCCCGCCGCGACAACCAGGCCGGTGCGCGTCGCTGACATCGGCGGCGTCGCCCCGGGGTCAGCGTCGGCCGGTGACCAGCTTGACCAGGAACAGCAGCAGCGAAGCCCCGGCCAGTGCGGTCACGAAGGTCAGAATCCAGCCGAAGTCGGCGGTGGCGACGCCGGCTGCGCGCAGCAGGAAGCCGCCGAGCAGCCCGCCGATGACACCGACGACGATGTTGAGCACGATGCCCTGCTGGGCGTCGGTGCCCATGAACTTGCTGGCGATCCAACCGGCGAGACCACCGATGATGATCCAGGCGATCCAGCCGATCTTGTCGAAACCGCCGGCGTGCGAGTCGGCGAGATTGGTGACGACTTGAGTGACCATGTCCTCTGCTTCCTTTGGGTCGGTGACTGACGGACGGTGACGGTGACGGTGGCCGCACCCGCAGCGCTCGCCGCGGGTGCGGCCGGCGCCGGTTGGTTACTGCTCGGCCTGCTCGCGCGCCTCGTGGGCAGCGGCCTCGGCACGCGACTTCTCGGCCTCGGCCTCCTTGGCGGCGACGTCGCGCTGAGCGTCGGCCTTGTCCTGCTGCGCCTGCCCCTCGCGCTGCAGCGACTCGTTACCGACGACCTTGCCGGCGGCCTCCTTGACCTTGCCCTTGACGCCTTCGACGACGCCCTTCACGCCTGCTTCGAGACCGGTGTCCTTGTCGTTGTCGGCCATGCGATTCCTTTCCTGTCGCGAGGCGCCGCGGCGCCACGGTGTGCGGCGAGGCTTCTCTCGGCAACGCCTCGCGGTCACCGTAGCACTCGGGTGTTTATGCCGTAAACTATGACGTAAACACCGCTGGTGAGAGGTGGTTTGAGCCTACGGCAGATGAGCTAAGCTGACGGGCGGAATTGCCCGAAAACTTCCGCGGGCACAACCGTGGCGATGGGCCGCCGTAGTGCGGCAGGAGTGAGCAATGGGTGAAGCAGACGGCCCCGCCGACTCGGACCCGGGACCGGAGGGCCGGCGGCCGCGGTCGCTGAGCCGCGCCGAGATCCTCGAGACCGCGATCGCGCTGGTGGACCGCGACGGGCTGGAGCAGCTGACCATGCGCCGGCTGGGCGCGGCGTGCGGGGTGGAGGCGATGGCGCTGTACCGCCACGTCCACGGCCGTAACGACCTGCTCGGCGGGATCGTCGACCACGTCGTCGACCAGCTCTACGACGACCAGCTCGCCGCCCGCCGCCAGGAGGACGGCTGGCAGGACTTCCTGGTCCGGCTGGCCCACGGGGTGCGCGCCATCGCCATCGACCACCCCAACCTGTTCCCCACTCTGGCCACCCGGCCGCCGGAGGCGCCGTGGGTGCGCCCGCCGCTGCGCAGCCTGCGCTGGATGGAGACGTTCCTGGACACGCTGATCGGCTACGGGTTCTCCGACGCCGTCGCGGTGGCCGCCTACCGCAGCTACACCACGTTCCTGCTGGGCCATCTGCTGCTGGAGGTCTCCGCACGCGGCGCCTCGCTCAGCCCGGTCGAGGACGACCTGCCGGCCAAGCCGGCGCGAGATCTGTCCCGGTTCCCGCACCTGGCCCGGATGCAGGAGCAGCTCAGCGAGGACCACAGCGCGGACGAATTCGAGGAGGCGCTGGAGGCGCTGGTCGACCGGCTGGAGGGCATGGGGCCCGGGTAGCGGTTCGAGTGGCGCGGTCTGCAGCCACATCGGAGCGGGCCGGTACCGTTTTATCCATGGTTCGGCCACCGGTGAAACCCGCCTATCCACCAGGCCACACCGACACACCGACCGGTGCGCCCCCTGATCGGCCTACCGAAAGTGGCGGCGACCAGTTCAGCGGCACCCATGCCAACGTCCGCTGATGCGGGTCGATGACCGTGATATCAGGGTCACCGGTGACCTGCTGCAACCCCTGACCCGGCGCACCAGCGACCTACTGCGATTGGCCGGCGCGCTGCTGTTCCTCGGGGTCGTGATCGCCGGCTCGCTGGTCACCCGCCCCGAATGGGTCGCCCTGGAGAAATCGCTGTCCCAGGTGCTCGGCCCGCTCTCCCCCACCCAGGCCACCGTGGTGCACGTGACCTACGGGCTGGCGCTGCTGGCGCTGCCGTTCGCGATCCTCATCTCGTTGCTCGTCGCCGGCCAGCGCCGGTTGCTCGCGGCGTATGCGGCCGCGGCGCTGCTGGCGGCGCTGATCATGTCGGTCCACGGCACCAGCCTGCGGCCGCTGCGCTGGCGGTTCGACCTCGCCGATCAACCCGGCGCGGTGCTGGTGCAGTTCCTCGACGACTCCCGGTGGGTGGCGATGCTCGCCGCGGTGCTCACCGTGTCCGGGCCGTGGCTGCCGAACCGCTGGCGGCGCTGGTGGTGGGGCCTGTTGCTGGCGTTCGTGCCGGTGCACCTGGCGATCAACGCCGTCGTGCCGTCCCGGTCACTGCTGGCCCTGGCGGTGGGTTTCCTGGTCGGCGCGGTGGTGATCCTGGCCGTCGGTACACCGGCGCTGGAGGTGCCGCTGGCCGGGGCGGTCCGGGCCCTCGTCGGGCGCGGCTACCCGGTGTCGGCGTTGACAGTGCTACGCCCGGCCCGCCGCGGTGGGCTGCTGCTGCTGGCCACCGCCGCGCAGCACGACTCCTCGGCGCTGGTCGAGCTGTACGGACCGCATCAGCACAGCGGCGGTGTGCTGGAACAGATCTGGCACAAGCTGCGGCTCCAGCCCAGCGAGACCGCGCCGCTGCACGCCTCCATGCGCCGCATCATCGAGCACCGGGCGTTGATGTCGATCGCGATCGCCGACGTCGGGGTGTCCAACACCGCGACGATCGCGGCCGAGGCGCTCGACCGCGGCTGGACGCTGTACGCCTACCGTCCGGTGCGCGGCGCCCCGCTGGCCGAGTGCACCGACACCGTCGCGGTGGCCCGGGTGTGGGAGTCGCTGCACCGGCTGCACGACCAGCGCATCGCCCACGGGGATCTGCGCGCCACCAACATCACCGTGACCGGCGCCGAAGCCGGGCAGGGTTCCGTGCTGTTCGGTGGTTTCGCCAACGCCGAGTACGGCGCCAACGCCGCCCTGCTGGAGTCCGACATCGCCCAGCTGCTGGTGACGACCGCGGCGCTCTACGACACAGAGTCCGCGGTCACCGCGGCGATCGAGGTGTTCGGCGCCGAGACGCTGCTGAGCGCGTCGCGGCGCCTCACCCAGGCGGCGGTGCCGGCCCGGATCCGGCGCTCGGTGGAGGACGCCGGGGCGTTGATCGCCACCCTGCGTGCCGCGGTGATGCGCCACACCGGTACCGACCAGATCGAGGCGGCCACGATCAGCCGGTTCACCCGCGGCCAGGTCATCCAGCTGGTGCTGCTGGTCGCGTTGGTCTACGTGGCCTACCCGTTCATCAGCGCGGTGCCGACCTTCGCCTCCCAGTTGACCCGGGCGAACTGGTGGTGGGCGCTGGCGGGGTCGGCGGTGATGACCCTGACCTTCGCCGGGGCGGCCGCGGCGCTGTGGGCGTGCGCCGACGGGGCGGTGAGCTGGCGGCGGTTGACGCTGATGCAGGTGGGCAACACCTTCGCCGCCACCACCACCCCGGCCGGGCTGGGCGGGCTGGCGCTGTCCACCCGGTTCCTGCAGAAAAGTGGCCTCACCGCCGTGCGCGCCACCGCCGCCGTGACCCTGCAGCAGGTGGTGCAGGTGCTGGTCCACATGACGTTGCTGGTGGGGTTCATCGCGGCGGCAGGCACCTCGGCGCAGCTGATCAGCTTCGTTCCGGACGCCACCGTGCTCTACCTGCTCGCCGGTGCGGTGCTGGGCTTGATCGGCACCTGCGTGCTGGTGCCGCGACTGCGCCGCTGGCTGGGCACCGCGCTACAGCCCAAGCTCAAGGAGATGGCTGCCGATCTGCTCGCGGTGGCCCGCCAGCCGCGGCGGTTGGCCTTGATCGTGTTGGGTGATGCCACCACCACCCTGGGCTACGCGGTGGTGCTGTGGATGAGCATTCAGGCCTTCGGCGGCGGCGTCGGCTTCCTCACCGTGGCGATGGTGACGATGGTGGCCGAGACGCTGGCGTCGGCGGCGCCGACCCCCGGCGGGGTCGGGGCGGTGGAGGCGGCGATCATCGGGGCGTTGGCGGCCTTCGGCGTGCCGGCCGCGCTCGGGGTGCCCGCGACCCTGCTGTATCGGGTGCTGACTTGTTGGTTGCCGGTGTTCGCCGGCTGGCCGGTGATGCGCTGGCTCACCCGCAACGAACTGATCTGAGTCAGACCACCAGAGTCTGGGTGGCCAGCCCGGCGTCGCCGGCGGCATCGAACACGGTGGTGCGGGCCAGCGCACCCTGGCCCGGAGTGACCAGGGTGTGGGAGTCCAGCCCGATCCACTCCCCGACCGGGTCGCGGTGCAGGGTGGTCGCTACGTCGCAGTTGATCGCCGGGTACCGGTCCGGAGGCGCGCTCATGCTGATGCCGCTGCCGGAGTCGACGACCGCGAGCACCCGCTGCCACGGGGTCATCGCCTCACCGGCGATCAGCGCGGGTCGCGGGCGCGCCCAGGCCCGGGCCGGCCCGAACTCGGCGAAGCTTCCGGTCACGAAGCTCCAGTCGATCGCCGACAGGTAGCCGTCGGTGTGCATCCCGTGGGGAACAGGTACGTCACGTGGGGTGATCTCGTGCGGTGCGGTGGCGGCTCGGTTTTCGGCTTCGGTGGGGAAATCCTCGGCGGCGGCTTTGACCCGCCAGGCCCGCGCGATCGCCACTGTGCGGTCCTGGGCTTGAACGGTGGCCTGCAGCAACTCGACTCGTCTGCCGGTGCGCAGCGACTCCACGCCGATGTGCAGGCGCCCGACCGGCACCGGGGCGAGCAGGT
This sequence comes from Mycolicibacillus trivialis, assembly GCF_002102395.1. Classification (GTDB taxonomy): domain Bacteria; phylum Actinomycetota; class Actinomycetes; order Mycobacteriales; family Mycobacteriaceae; genus Mycobacterium; species Mycobacterium triviale. Next base: position 167,528 of record NZ_LQPZ01000016.1, on the reverse strand, counting down.
CGATGCTGACCCGGGCCAGCCGGTGCCCGGCACGCGGGCGGTGGCGTTCCAGTTGGCGGGCCAGCAGCGCCGACGGCGGGCCGCCATGCTGGCTGTCCGGGCTCCACGGCCCGGCGGTCAGCGGGGAGCTGTCGAAAACCCCGTCGTCGATCTCGGTGTAAAACGCGCCGCCGTCCACAGGGGTCAGGCTACGGCGTTCTCGGGCACCTACGCTTGGTCACCATGGCGAACGAGGATCAGCAGCAGGCGTGGGCGAAGCAGGGCATCGACTGGGTGGAGCACGCGGCCATCTTCGAGGCGGTGCTGGCGCCGTTCGCCGATGCGGTCCTGGCGGCTGCGGATTTGGGACCCGGCAGCCGGGTGCTCGACATCGGTTGTGGCACTGGGGCTTTGTTGGAGCGGGCGGTCGCGCGGGGTGCCGAGGCGGTCGGGGTGGACATCTCCGAGCCGATGGTCGCGGCCGCGCAGCGCCGGGTTCCGGCGGCCACCGTGGCGCTCGGCGACGCCCAGACCCTCGATCTGCGGTCGCTCGGTTCCGGCGCGTTCGACCGGCTGGTGTCGCGGTTCGGGGTGATGTTCTTCGAAGATCCGGTGGCTGCGTTCGCCAACATCCGCGCCGCGGCCGCGCCCGGCGCCCGGCTGGCGTTCGTGTGCTGGCGCGAGGGTGACAACCCGATGTTCAGCGCCGGGGTCGACGTGCTGGCCTCCCGGCTGGAGGCACCGCCGCAGGCGCCCGAGCCCGGCGAGCCTGGCCCGCTGGCCTTCGGCAACGCCGACTACGTGCGGGAGGTGCTGACTTCCGCCGGCTGGGACGGGATCGTCGTCGAGGCCTTCGACGGAATCTGCGACTTCAGCTCGCCGGACAGCGACGGGGTTGAGGAGCGGCTGACGATGCTGCTGGCCAACCGGACCGGTCAGCAGGCTCGCACCGAGCTGGTCGAGCGGCTCGGCGAGGACGGCTGGGCCGAGGTGGTCGAGGAGCTGCGCGCCGAGTTGCGCCGCCACCGGGTGGACGGGGCGATGAAGTTTCCGGGGCGGACGTGGGTGGTGACGGGGGTTAATCCGTGCGGGTGAGAGGCTCGGATTCGACTAAAATCACCGATTAATCCACTTGACGCTTCCGGCGGCCGGGGGTGACACCTCGCGTAATCTGTCTATCACAATCAGCAACTAACGCGTTTTGCTGCCCTGCTCGATAGCGTTCGCAACTATCAGTGCAGCAGCCCGAGCATCGTCGTGTTCCCAAAACCGGAGGACGGTCCAGCCCTCGGCCTTGAGAGCGGCCGTCTGTAGACGGTCCCGTTCAGAATTGCCACTAAGCTTGGCTGACCAATAATCGATATTCACAGATGGCTCTCGACCATGCTCCGGGCAGCAGTGCCAAAAACATCCATCAACAAATACCGCAACCCGATGCTTCGTGAAGACAATATCTGGACGAATGAGCCTCCCACATGCACGGACAGGATAATCTTTCCGAAACCGGTGCCCATTTCGATGCAAGATCGACCGCAGCTCCACTTCCGGCTTCGTGTCACGCCGCCTGATGGCGGCCATATTTCGCGAGCGCCCAGGAGTCGGGAGATGTATGCCAAGATCCTGAACCGCCGGCGCGCCAACTCGGGTAGGTCTGCCCATGCCGATACGGTACTTCCACATGGTTTGACGGATCGGCCGACTGCGCTGTACTCTGCCAGTTAACCGAACATACGTTCGAGAAAATCGGAGGGTGTGGTGACGGGCCGGTTCAACTGTCTTGAGATCTGTGCCGGTGCGGGCGGGCAATCACTCGGCCTTGAGATGGCCGGGTTCGACCACGCGTTAGCTGTAGAGATTGACGCCGACGCATGCCAGACGCTCCGGATGAATCGGCCGTCGTGGGACGTCTATGAGGGTGATGTCCGCGAGATCGATGGCACTGCCTACCGAGATATCGACGTACTGGCTGGCGGAGTGCCTTGTCCCCCATTCTCGATCGCAGGCAAGCAACTCGGGGAAGCGGACGAGCGCGACCTCTTCCCCGAGGCTCTCCGCCTCATCGAGGAGGCACAACCGAGGGCGATCATGCTCGAGAACGTTCGCGGCCTATCCACCGCGAAGTTCGAAACGTACCGCGACTCGATCCGCTCCCGTTTGGAAGTCCTTGGGTACCGATCCGACTGGCGCGTACTGAACGCCAGTGAATTTGGTGTGCCCCAGCTACGGCCGCGCTTCATTCTGGTCGCGGCGAGGCCAGAATTCTTTAACCGGTTTAGGTGGCCGACCGCGCAGAAAACACCGCCGACCGTTGGAGAATCCTTGCATCATTTGATGGCGAGAGACGGATGGCCCGGAGCTGACGCGTGGGCGAGGCGCGCCGATTGCATCGGACCTACGATCGTCGGCGGCTCGCGTAAACACGGCGGGCCCGACCTTGGCCCGACCCGCGCTCGCGCTGCCTGGCTCAAGCTCGGGGTTGACGGCAAAGGTCTTGCGAACCAAGGCCCCGATGAATTCACACCTATCGGCCACACGCCACGCCTAACGTTGGAAATGGCAGCCGTGCTTCAGGGGTTTCCGCCGGAATGGCGTTTCCACGGCCGTAAGACCGCCGCATACCGACAGATTGGCAACGCCTTCCCCCCTCCAGTCGCTAAAGCTGTCGGCACAGCGCTCGCTAAGGCGCTTTCTGCACCGTCATCTACCAGAACAACTATCCGCAGCAAGCATTCGCCGACTATTCGCTCAGCTCGCCCTTCTCAAGCCCGGCAAGCTTCATGATCGCTGCTTTGGCAATATCCTGGTCGCCGGGCGCTAACATCCGGTAGCGGTCGTATACCTCTTCGGCGGCGTCACGAATATGCCTTCCAGCAATAGTCCACTCCGCTAATCGCAACCTGTCCGATTTGCCGAGCCTCCTCGCAGATGTTTCGATTTCTTCGGGCGTTTCAGGCCTCCGCGCTTCCGACCGAATAGGCTCGTTACACTCTGAACATTCGGTACGGAGATTTCGAATCTCGGCGCTTCCACCGTAATCATTAGAGAGAACATGACCCACAGTAAGAGCCACCGTCTTGTCAGGGTCGTCGACCCGAGGCTCCCCGCTTCTAGCTCCGCAAATGACACAAGCCCAGCCGTCGCGATCGAAGACCGCTCTCCGTTTAGCGCGGCTTACCGTAGACCTCTTTGGACGGTCGTATCCACACCCCGGATGCCAGCCGACCCTATCAACGCGGTATTGTTCAGGCTCCAAGCTGATATCATATTTTCGTGACGGGATAATCCAACCGTCCTTGTCGCGAAGTTGTCGCAACCGTCGCTGAAAATGCTCATCTGCGTTAGGCGCATCAGGTTCACCTAACGCAGATCTAGCTTCCTTCGTGGTAAATGTCTCGCCAATCTTCTTATTGTACTTTAGCCAGGCCGCCAATTTCCTCTCGACGCCGTAACGGACATTCGTTCCGGGCGCAAAGTCTAACTCCCACCAAAGAACACCGTTCGGCGCATACGCTTCTGGCGGATAGCGCATTGGCTGATTCCTTCCCTTCTAATCCCGTTCAACGAGTCGATAGTATCAACACTACTAATCTTCTAGTGCTCAATGCGAAAAATAAGCTCAAGGCTTCGACTAGCAGCTGACGAACCTTTTTGTTTGCCAGGAGTGGTTTCTGTTGTTAGCATCATCATGCACGCGGTCGGTTGAACAGCAAATGATTACCAACATGACGGGCTGCATTAAGCCAGCGCGTCGGCGCTGTGTTCGATAGCCACGGACCACGCAACCACGTCTCGGTCGGCGGTGACGTGGCGGGCGGTGCAGTAGAGGCCATCTGGCCTTTGACCAGCTTGCTCTAAACGACGCGCCAGGGGCTAACTAAATCTCGCTCACGGGGAGGGCGCGGATGCCGTTGATCGCCCGACTCAGGCTATTGCTGTTTTCGGCCGCTGCCGTAACGTCCCATCTGGTCGTCGCGAACTGATTGATTCTGCTGACGTAGAGCGCGCCAGTCTCGCCAGTTGAGCGGACCATATCCTCCCGGACCGCCCGCAAGGTCGAGCCTTCACACAGTCGAAGGACTTCGCGTTTCGCGTGCGGCAGACTTTCTGGATCTGTGGGAATGCGGCCGACGCGCACCCCAAAGAAATCCGAAAATCCTTCGCGATCCGCCAACAGCCAAGCCTCCGTCATCGAATGTGCGATTCGCAAACAAAAATTCGAGTTCCACGCGGAGACCCTCGTCGTGAGTTCTCCCCGTAGCATAGCTGGGCATTTTCCGTCTGAGTCTCGAAAGACTACCCAGGGGAAGCGCCGCGCAGCTTCATTGTATTTGGGAATCTTAGGATCGAGTTGACTCTTCCCACCCGTGACAACCACCTTGCCCACCGTGCGACCCGCAGCGTCTACAACCGCCCTCGCAGGGCCTCGATCAGACTCGCCTTCCACCACCACGTTGATCACGAGCGCTTCCCATGCCCCACCGCGATAAGCCCACTAAGGTCCTGCGGAGAGATCAGTCCATCAATGATCTCCGAAGTCGGCAACTCCGCCGCAAGCTCGTCGGCAACCTCGTCAATTTCAGACAGCAGCCTCGCCATAGTTCCATCACCCGTTACCTGCAATACCAACACCTCAGTTGGAACGACGCCTTCGTCGTCCAGCAGCTCCGGGGCATGGGTCGACAACAGGACCTGCATTGGCCGGTTACGCTGTGCGGTGGAAAGCACGGTTGGCAAGGTACGGATAATGGCCGCATTCAACGACAGCTCTGGTTCTTCCAGCAATAAGACCCCACCATTCGTCGGCGCACTCACCAATGTCCAGAGCAGACCAATCAGGCGCAGAGTTCCATCAGAGAAGTCAGCCTCGCTCTGACGCGCCGGTGTCTCACGCCAGTTCCGGTATCCAGCGACCAGGTGAGGACGCCCGGCCGAATCTACTTCTAGCCTCAGTGACTCAAACTCCGGCACAGCTGCACGTAACGCATTCTCCATACGGCGAAGCCATGCGTCTTTTGTACGAGTAGCGACCGCATTCATCTGGGCGATAAAGTCGCCGCCGTACGGGTCGGAAGGAGTGCTGCCAAGACGAGACGGGTCACGAATCAACTGCGGGACGAGGTGAAAATAACGCGCCTTCGCAAAATACTCGGCCAGCGGCCTAAAATCTTGATTCGCTGAGATCTGTTCGAGGTGAGTCTGCGTGAGCCGCTCAGGATCGGCCTGGTCTTGTGCATCGGGACGCTGCAACACAATTTCACCATTCTTTTCCACGCGTTCCTCATCGACTATCGGACGGTTCAATCCCTTAGCTTCTCCTCGCACGGAGAGGTAGTAGCACCAGACATCGTCGCGGTCGTGAAGCCGAATGTCGATAATCAGCCGACCCTTCTGGTGGTAGCGTGTAAAAAGGCTACGTACCTTGGAAAGGCCGCCGCGTCTGTCGATCGCAGCTGCAAGTCCACCGCCTTTTCCTGCCACCTCAGCCATGAAGCGGAACAGGTCAAGAAGATTCGACTTACCAGACGCATTTGGCCCGACAATGAACAATCTCTCCCCAAGGGGAAAATCTAACAACTTGAAGTTGCGCCAGTTACTGGCACGCACATGCGTGATCCGCATCAGTGGGCCTCACTTCCTTTCACATCCGGGCTATCAATTATTCGACCGCCGTCCACCTCGCGGGCTTGTTCAGTGAGGTCCGAACTTGATATGCGCTGTCGAGACCGCAAGACATCCGGCAACATCGCGCTCTGTGTGGTTTCCGACGAAGACGATGCGGGCTGAAGCAGGTCCTCGATTAGTCGGCCGGCGGGCCTCCGCCTCGTCGTGCTTGCAAGAAGTAAGTCGAGGAGACGACGAGCGGTCCGCGTATCAAGGGGCGCGGCAGGGGAAGGACCACGCGTGGCGCAACGTGTTGGACATCGGGACTACCTCCGTTCGGGCTATTTACGAAATCGACAGGATAGTTCTGGCATCAGATATTTCCGCCTGCTTGATACGCCAGCCGCTAGTCAGGAGGCGGTGGTGCATCAGCGAATTCTACGCCGCCGCTCCGAGCCCATTGGTCGACCTCGTTTGTTTGAAACTTCCTGACACGACCAACCGTGTAGGCAGACACTCTTTATTCCGCAGTCATGTCTGCCCAGTTTGACGATAGCCGAAGTTGGCGTCTGTTTTGCAGGCTTGGCAGTAACGCCGCAGCCGACGGCATCATGGCCGGCACCCTGCCCTGGCCGCACCGCGACCCCTTCGACCGGATGCTGCACCACCCACCCCACCGCCGCATCTCGAATATGCTCGACAGATCGGGGGGAGGCGTCCAGAACCGCGTCGTCGACCCAACCGATCGGCGCGCCATCGAGCGCGCCGCAGCAAACGCCGGGGCCCTCGGAGCGCCGGGCCGGCCGCGACGTCGAAAAGCACGCCGACCGGCATGTTGAGCAGGCTTCCGTAAGGAGTGAGGCAATGGCAGTCCCGGGTGTGACCACGCTCGTCGGCGGGATCACCGGCGGCGCGGCGCAGTTGCTGCGGGCCGGCGTCACCGGCGCCGCCGAAAGCACCGCCTGGCTGCGTGACAGTGCCACCGACACGGTGCAGACGATCCTCGGCCCGGTCATCGAGTCGGTGAACCAGACCGCCGGCCAATTCCTCGGTGACACCCGGTCCGGCTCGGCGCTGCCGGTGCGCTGGCGCAGCGGACACCGGGTGCACCTGGATCTGGAACCGCTGCTGCCGTTCTCCCGCTGGCACGAGCACGCCGACACCGTCGAGACACCGGTGCGCGCCATCCCCGGGGTGAGCAGCGCCCACGTCGAGAGCGGACTGGGCCGGCTGGTGATCGACATCGCCCCCGACGCCGACGTCGACCGGGTGCTGGCTGCGGTGCGTGACACCGTCACCGCGGCGGCCGAGACGGTGGGGCGGCGCACCGCGCAGTCCACCCCGCGCACCGTGCCGTTCGCCGACCCGGGCAACCCGCTGGCGCTGGTGGTGCCGCTGACCGCCGCCGCCATGGACGTGGCGGCCATCGGTGCGGCGGTGACCGGCTGGTTCGGCCGGCTGCCGATGGCACCGCTGGCCGCCCGGGGCGCCGCCGCCGTGGCCAGCAATCAGCCGCGGATCGTGTCGATGCTGGAGTCGCGGCTGGGCCGGGTCGGCACCGACCTGGCGTTGGCCGCCTCCACCGCCGTCGCCCACGGGCTCACCCAGGCGGTGGGCACCCCACTGGTCGACCTGGCCCAGCGCGGCCTGCAGATCTCCGAGGCGGCCGCGCATCGGCGCCGCTGGCAACAGCGGGAGCCGGCGCTGGCGTCACCACGACGCCCACAGGCCGCGGTGGTGCCGATCATCTCCTCGGCCGGCGCCGGGTCACAGACCCCACGGCACCAGTCGGCGGCCACCGCCGTCGGCGAGGCCTCCCACGTGGTGGTCGACGGCGCCATCGACTCGGCGATCGACACCGCCAAGGGTTCGATGTCCGGGCCGGTGGAGTCCTACGCCGACCAGGCCGCCAACGCCTCGCTGGTCGCCGCCGCGGGTGCGTTGCTGGCCGGCGGCGGCGCCGACGAGGCGGCCGGCGCGGTCCTGGCCGGCGTGCCCAAGGGCGCCTATCTGGGCCGGCAGGCGTTCGGCGCGGTGCTCGGCCGCGGCCTGGCCGAGACCGGCCAGATGGTTCTCGACCCCGGTGCGCTGCGCCGGATGGACCGGGTGAAGGTGATCGTGATCGACGGGGCGGCGCTGCGTGGCGATGCCCGCGCGGTGCTGCACGCCCGCGGCGAGCTGCCCGGCTGGGACGAGGACCGGGTCTATGAGGTGGCCGACGCCCTGCTGCACGGTGAGCAGGCCCCCGACCCCGACCCCGACGAACTGCCGGCCACCGGCGCCCGGTTGCGCTGGGTGCGCGCCGAACCGTCGGCGGCGCCGGTGCAGGGGCTGGAACGCGCCGACCTGGTCGTCGACGGTGAGGTCGTCGGCCGGGTCAAGGTCGGCTGGGAGGTCGACCCGTTCGCGGTGCCGCTGCTGCAGACCGCGCACCGCAGCGGGGCGCGGGTGGTGCTGCGCCATGTCGCCGGGACCCAGGATCTGACCGGCAGCGTCGCCGCCAGCCACCCGCCCGGCACCCCGCTGTTGAAGCTGGTGCGCGAGTTGCGTGCCGACCGCGGGCCGGTGCTGCTGATCACCGCCCTGCACCGCGATTTCGCCTCCACCGACACCCTGGCCGCGCTGGCCATCGCCGACGTCGGGGTGGCACTCGACGACCCGCAGGCGGCCACCCCGTGGAGCGCGGACATCATCACCGGCACCGATCTGGCGGCCGCGGTGCGGATCCTGTCGGCGCTGCCGGTGGCCCGCTACGCCAGCGAAGCCGCGGTCCGGCTCGCTCAGGGCGGCAGCACGCTGGCGGGTCTGCTGCTGATGGCCGGCGACTCCCGCGGCACCCCCGGCCCGTTGGCGGTGCGCCGCTGGCTCGACCCGGTCAACGCCGCCGGCGCGACCGCCCTGCTGGTCGGTTCGCTGTCGGCGCGCAAGGTGCTGCGCCAACCCGACCCCACCCCGCAGCCGCTGACCGCCTGGCACGCCCTGGATCCCGAGATCGTCTACTCCCGGTTGACCGGTTCCGCGCGGCCGCTGGACGTCGAGGTCGGCGCGCCGGGCTGGCGTCGCGCCCTGGAGGACTTCGTCGACCACCCGGCGCTGGCGCCGCTGCGCGGCCCGGCCGGGCGGGCCGGGCGGCTGCTGGCGGCCACCCGCGAGGAACTCGCCGATCCGCTGACCCCGATCCTGGCCGTCGGCGCGGCCGCCTCGGCGATCGTCGGCAGCAACATCGACGCGCTGCTGGTCGCCGGGGTGATGGCGGTCAACGCGCTGGTCGGCGGGGGTCAACGGCTGCGCGCCGAGGCGGCGGTCGCCGACCTCTTCGCCGAGCAGGACACCCCGGCACGCCGGGTGGTGCTGCCGCCGGTCGCCACCACGAAGCGTCGGCTGGACGCGGCCCGCACCGGGCGGCGCACGGTCACCGTGTCGGCGAAGGCCCTGCGGGTCGGCGACGTCATCGACCTGGCCGCCCCCGACGTGGTGCCCGCCGATGCGCGGCTGCTGATCGCCGAGGACCTCGAGGTCGATGAATCCTCGCTGACCGGCGAGTCGGTGCCGGTGGACAAGCAGGTCGACGCGGTCGCGGTCGGCGACCCGGAGCGGGCCAGCATGCTGTTCGAGGGCTCCACCATCGTCGCGGGGCACGCCCGGGCGATCGTGGTGGCCACCGGCGCGGGCACCGCTGCGCGCCGGGCGATCTCGGCGATCGCCGACGTGGACACCGCCGCCGGGGTGCAGGCCCGGCTCCGCGAGCTGACCACCAAGGTGCTGCCGCTGACGCTGGCCGGCGGTGCCGCGGTGACCGGTCTGGCGCTGCTGCACCGCGGCCCGCTGCGCCAGGCGGTCGCCGACGGGGTGGCGATCGCGGTGGCCGCGGTCCCCGAGGGGCTGCCGCTGGTCGCGACCATGGCCCAGCTGGCCGCCGCCCAGCGACTCTCCCGGCACGGGGTGCTGGTGCGCACCCCGCGAGCGGTGGAGGCGCTGGGCCGCATCGAGACGGTGTGTTTCGACAAGACCGGCACGCTGACCGAGAACCGGCTGAAGGTGGTGCGCAGCGTGACCCCGACCGCCGCGCCGGAAGACACCGACGAGTGGGACAGCCGCACACTGCAGGCCGCGGCGCGCGCCTGCACCCAGCCGCGCGACGGCCAGGGCCACGCCCACGCCACCGACGAGGCGATCCTCACCGCCGCGGCCGACCTGGCCGACGCCGGCACCGACGCCGATGCCGACTGGACGGTGCTGGCCGAGGTGCCGTTCGAATCCAACCGCGGCTACGCCGCCACGATCGGGCGCACCGGCACCGAAGCCCCGATGCTGATGGTCAAGGGCGCCCCCGAAGTCGTGCTGCCCCGCTGCCGGTTCGCCGACCCCGACGCCGACTACGCCCGCGCCGAAACGCTGGTGTCCGGCCTGGCCGAGCAGGGCCTGCGGGTGCTGGCGGTCGCCCGGCACGGCTGGGACGGACCGACCGAGGAGTCCGACACCGACGCCGACGCGGTCGACGCGGTCGCCCGGGACCTGGAGCTGATCGGTTTCGTCGGGCTGGCCGACACCCTGCGGCCCTCGGCGCGCCCACTCATCGAGGCCCTGGTTGAGGCGAACCACAAGGTCGTGCTGATCACCGGCGACCACCCGGTCACCGCCCGCGCCATCGCCCGGCAACTGGGCATCCCACCCGACGCCGCGGAGGTCACCGGGGCCGAGCTGGCCGTGCTCGACGAGGAGGGCTTCACCAAGCTCGCGGCCGGCGCGCAGGTCTTCGCCCGGGTCAGCCCCGAGCAGAAGGTGCAGATCGTCGCCGCGTTGCAACGCAGCGGTCAGGTGACCGCGATGGTCGGCGACGGCGCCAACGACGCCGCCGCGATCCGGATGGCCGACGTGGGTGTCGGGGTCAGCGGTCGCGGCTCCTCAGCCGCGCGGGGCGCCGCCGACATCGTGTTGACCGAAGACGATCTCGGGGTGCTGCTCGACGCGCTGGTGGAGGGCCGCGGCATGTGGACCGGTGTGCGCGACGCGGTCTCCATCCTGGTCGGCGGCAACGTCGGCGAAGTCTTGTTCACGGTCATCGGGACCGCACTGGGCTCCGGCCGGTCCCCGGTCGGCACCCGCCAACTGCTGCTGGTCAACCTGCTCACCGACATGTTCCCCGCGCTCGCGGTCGCGGTCACCCCGCAGTACCCGCAACCCGATGAGCCCACCGACGGTCAGGCCGAGGTCGACCCCGAGGACGAGGCGGCCGAGTGGGCGAACCAGCGGGCGATCCTGTCCGCACCGCCCCCGACGCTGGACACCTCGCTGATGCGCCACATCGTCATCCGCGGCGCGGTCACCGCCGCCGGCGCCACCGGCGCCTGGGCGATCGGACGCTGGACACCGGGCACCCAGCGTCGCACCGCGACAATGGGATTGACCGCACTGGTGGGCACCCAGCTGGTGCAGACGCTGCTGACCCGCCGGCACAGCCCGCTGGTGGTGGCCACCGCGCTGGGCAGCGCGGTGGTGCTGATCGGCATCGTGCAGACCCCCGGGATCAGCCAGTTCTTCGGCTGCACGCCACTGGGCCCGGTCGCCTGGACCGGGGTGGCGGCGGCCACCGGGACGGCCACGGCTCTCTCGGTGCTGGCACCCGCGGTCGTGGCGCGGACAGTCGGGGTGAGCGAGTCCGACGACGAAACCGACGACACCTCTCTGGACCAGGCCGGTGCCGACATCGGTGAAGCCGAGTACGCCGGGACCGACTGACCGCGGCCCGGCCCCCACGCCCGGGCTCGGCTATCTCACCACCCGGTCACGCCGACATCTACCGGCGAGTGACCCGGGTGCGGCATGCGGCGATTCCGCTCGCTGATCACGGCTAGCGGACAGCGCGACCGCACCGTCAGCGCGGATCCGACGGTGGGGAACAACGCACGCCGCAAGCTCGACCGGTGCCGCGAGCCGACGACGACCAGTTCAGCGTCACGGGACGACTCGGTCAAAGCGTCGACCGGTTCGGTGAAGACGAGCTTGACGGTGACCTCCGGTGGCCCGTCGCGCCGGGCGCTGTCACCGGCGACGTCCACGGCATCATCGATGATGTGTTGCACGCGCCGGTGCGGCAGTTCGTGATTTCCGAGAACCAGTTTGCGCTCGGCGAGCCGTGTCAGTCGGGTCGATGCCGCGTGCACCAACGTCAGCGGCAGATCGCGCCGTTCGGCTTCGCGGCTGGCCCAGCGGACCGCCACGCGTGACGCTGCCGATCCGTTGATGCCGACCACGATCCCGGCTCCTGCGCTCATGGCACAGTGGTAGCCATTCCGCCCTGAACCGAAACGGCTTCTCGCGTTTCGGTTACGTCTCGACTGTTGGGCACCGAACTACACCGGCTGGATCTGCCCCTCGCGCTCGCCGTTCTGGCCGGCGCCATGCGGCTGATCCCGCGCCGCGAAACAGCACCCGGCAAGATGACCGAATGTCCTACCGCTACCCCGAGCTGACCGACATCATCGCCACCTTGCACGTCGAGCGGCGCACCGAACACCACTTCCGCGCCGTCCAGCTGGACAACCCGGCCCACCACATCGTCGGCGGGCACATCGCCGGGCAGGCGCTGATGGCCGCGGCGCTCACCGCCCCGGGCCGCACCCCGCACAGCGCGCACACCTACTACGTGCGCGCCGGCGACGCCCGGCGGCCGGTCGATCTGCACGTGGCGGTCATCCGCGACGGCGGAACCCTGGCCACCCGTCAGGTCACCGCGCATCAGGACGACCAGATCCTGCTGGAGACCCTCGCCTCGTTCACCGCCGCGGTCGAGGCTCCCGACTACCACCAGCCGCTGCCCGAGGTGCCCGACCCGGACGCCCTCCCACCGATGCAGGACCAGCTTTCCGGTTATGCCGGGGAGCTCGACGGGCTGTGGGTGCGCGAGCGTCCGTTCGAGCTGCGCTACATCGACGCCCCGCCGCGGCTGGCCCAGGATCTGACCGACGCGCCGGCGCGCACCCGGCTGTGGTGGAAGCCGGCCGGCCCGGTGCCCGACGACCCGGTGCTGCACAGTTGTCTGTTGACCTATCTGACCGGCACCACGATGGTCGAGGCGGCTCTGACCCAGCGCCGCGCCACCCAGGTCAGCGTCTTCAACGCGCTCATCGACCACGCGCTGTGGTTCCAGCGGCCGGTGGACCTGTCCGACTGGGTGCTCTCCGACCAGGTCTCCCCCAGCGGGGTCGGCGGCCGTGGCCTGGCCAGCGCGACCATGTACAACCGCTCCGGTGCGCTGGTCTGCACCGCGACCCAGGAGCTGTACTTCGGCCGCGGCTGAGATCGTGTGTTCGGTCACATCTGACCGGCCGGGTCGACGCAACCCGCCGTACACCGGATAGACTTCCCCACAGTGTCGGCCTCGAGCCGGCGACGTCGCGGAACGTTGCATCACTCCGGTGATCCGTGCCCCCGCACAAGCTCTTCTCGCGGCGATCGATTTTGCCCACCGGCAATCTCGCCATTCTGTGCCGACAGCGTCACCGCTGCGCACACCCGATGCCTGAAAGGCACCTCGTATCACCATGACTTCTGCACCTTCGTTCACCGATCTGGGCGTGCCCGCTCCGATCGTCACCGCTTTGACCACCGCGGGCATCGACGCCCCGTTCCCGATCCAAGTCGACACCCTGCCCGACACTCTCGCCGGCCGAGACGTGTTGGGCCGCGGTAAAACCGGCAGCGGCAAGACGCTGGCGTTCTCGATTCCGTTGGCGGCCCGACTGACTCGCTCCAGTCGCCGCCCGGCCCGCCCGACCGGGCTGGTGCTCGCCCCCACCCGCGAGCTGGCCACCCAGATCACCGCCACCCTGAAGCCGCTGGCCGCCGCCAACGATCTGACCGTCACCACGATCTTCGGTGGCGTGTCGCAGAACCGGCAGGTCGATGCCCTCAACCGCGGTGTCGACGTCGTGGTGGCCTGCCCCGGCCGGCTCGAAGACCTCATGCGCCAGAAGCTGATCAGCCTGGACGCGGTGCGCATCACCGTGCTCGACGAAGCCGACCACATGGCCGACCTGGGCTTCCTGCCCGGAGTCACCCGCATCCTGTCCGCCACACCGAAAGACGGCCAGCGACTGCTGTTCTCGGCCACGCTGGACAACGGCGTGGACAAGCTGGTCAACCGATTCCTGCGCAACCCGGTCTCCCACGCCGTCGACGACGTCACCTCACCGGTGGCGGCGATGACCCACCACGTGTTCCACGTCGCCGACGCGAGCGCCAAAAAACAGCTGGTGCACACCCTGGCGTCGGGCACCGACCGGCGAATCCTGTTCATGCGCACCAAGCACCAGGCCCGCAAGCTCGCCCGCCAGCTCACCGAGTCCGGCATCCCGTCGGTCGACCTGCACGGCAACCTCTCCCAGAACGCCCGCGACCGCAACCTGGCGGCGTTCTCCAACGGCGATGCCCGGGTGCTGGTCGCCACCGACATCGCCGCCCGCGGTGTCCACGTCGACGACGTGAACCTGGTGGTGCACGTGGACCCGCCGGTGGAGCACAAGTCCTACCTGCACCGCTCCGGGCGCACCGCGCGCGCCGGCAGCGCCGGGGATGTGGTGACCATCGTCTTGCCCGAGCAGCGCAAGGACGCTTCGGTGCTGCTGCGCAAGGCCGGCATCACCGCCCGCCCCCAGCAGGTCGGTGCGGACTCAGCGCCGGTCACCGCGCTGGTCGGCGAGGTCGCGCCGTATCAACCGCCTGCCCCGAAGCAGGCCCCGGCCCCGGCTGCGGCCAAGCCGCGGCGGCGTCGCCGCTCCGGTGGTGGGCAGGGCGGCGGACGCGGCGCCGGCCACAGTGCCCCGGCCGCGGGTCGCACCGCTCCGACCGCGGGGCGTACCGCTCCGACCTCCACACGCATCGCCTCAGGCGGGCACAGCGCTCCGGCTTCTCGGCAGCGGCGCCGTGCCGCGCGTCCGGCCGGTGCCCGTTCGGCGTAACCCTGTCGGCGTAACCGTGTCGCCGTAGCCCTGTCAGAGCCCTGCCGTAGCTTCGCGGCCATGACGGCTCACCGATCTCAACCACCACATTTGGTCCCGGCCCTGACCACGTTCGCGGTCTCCGCGATCATCGCCTACGCCGCGACGATGCTGGGCGCGATCGCGCTGGCTTTGGCCGCGACCGTGGTCGCGGGCCTGGCGATCACCGCCCTGCTGGTGCTCGCCACCGCCCGGGAGCGCCGCGGCCACCCACACCGGCGCGGCATCGTCCCGTACTAACGCGGCGGTGGCAGTGGCAGCTGCCGGTCCAGCAGTCGGGTGAACGCGTCGACGGAGGCGGCCCGCCCCGGCGGCCACGCCTGTTGCCATTCCCGAAGCGGGATGTCGGCCAGCGGGTCGAAATGTCCGGCCAGCCGCCGGTATTCACGGCGGCGCCAGTCCCGCAGTCGCCCGTCGCCGCGGGCGAACTCGATCAGCCGCGCCGTGTCCTCGGCCTGTTTTTCCGGCGGGTCGGCGAACCGCACCCCGACTCCGTTCATGATGGAGTGTCGGCCCAGCCGGAAGGGGCGCACGCCCCATCTGCGGCCCAACGTCTCGTTGACGTCGCGGCAGTCCGGGCAGGCATGCCACGCCCAGCGCGATCGTCCGCCTGCCGTGCCGCGAAAGCAGATGACGCACAGGTCCCGTTCGCGGGAGACGTCGCTTTCCGGCCAGACCTCTGGTTCGTCCTCGCAGCGGCAGGACTGCCAGCGCTCCGAGTAATCCGGGCGCCGCGGTATGTAGTGCAACACCGGGCCGCGGATGCCGCCGCAGGGGATGTGCACGCACAGCTCGGTGATCCGCTCACGCAGCGCGGCGTCGGGCGCACTCAGCCCGCTCATGGCACCAACCGCCGCAGCGCCGCCCGGAACTCGTGTCGCGGGTAGCTGTCCGGCAACACGGCCACGACCTCGCGCAACGCCTGCTCGATGTCGATCCCGGCCCGCCGCGCACCGTAGAGCGCGGCGATCGTCGGGGTGCGGCTGTGCGCCTGGACGCAGTGCACGAACACGGTGCGCCCCTCCTGTCGCAGTTGCTCGATCGTCCGCACGGTGTCCGCCAGCACGAAATCGAGGTTGGCGTTCTGCCCGTCGGCATCGATCAGGCGCACATCGAGGTGCTCGATCCCGGCCGGCAGGTGCTCGTCGGCCACCCGGCACAGCGACACCACCGCGTCGATCGGCTCCGGGAGCCGGCGGATCGCGCTGATCCCGCCGATCAAGACCCCGCCGTCGTGCGGGTGTGCGACCGCGACCGGTGCGCCGGGGAAGCCGCCGTAGGTGTAGTCGAACCCGTCGGGCTCACCGCGGGTGACGATCCGGTCGGCCAGCGCGATCAGGTCGCGGGTGCGCAACCCCGGCCAGCCGTGCAGGATCCGCCGCCACTCCCCCGGTACCGCCGAGGCGCCGAACGCCGCCCCGAGCAGTCCGCCGGCGATCGCGGCGACGGTGTCGGTGTCCCCGCCGCCGCGCACCGCGGCCTCCAGTCCGCGGCGCATCCGGTCGGCCCGGAACACCCCGGCGGCCGGGTTCTCGGCCACCGCCGGGGTGTGCACGATCGCCGACCAGGCCGCCTGCAGCGCCGCGACCACCCAGCCGTTGCGCGCGGTGAAGGCCGCGGGTTCGGCAGCCTCGGCCGCCTCGATCCGCGCCGACCACGACGCGCGCCGGTCGGCGTCGAGCAGTCCCAACCCGACCCGCACGTCGAGATCGCCGGTGTGTACGGCGTGGCGGATCGCCGCGCACCACAGCACGCAGGCGTCGGCGGCGTCGGGATCGTGATGGGTCAGGTCGCTGACCGCACGGGCGGCCTGCGCCAGGCCGGCCTCGTCGTCGAGGTAGGCCAGCGCGACCGGGGCGGTCCGCATCAACGACCCGTTGCCCGCGGTGCGCCCGGTGCGAGCGTGCAGCGCCGCCGCCGCGGCCCGGGCGGCCGCCGCGTTGGTGGCCTTCGCCAGTACGGTCCGGGTCTGCACGCCCACGTCTTTGGCGGTCGTCGACCAGTGCGCCCAGCGGCGCACGATGACATCGAGGGCGGCCTCGTCGCGCAGGTCCGCCCCGGTGGCGGCGGTCTCGGCGATGGCGATCCCCATGGCGGTGTCATCGGTCCACTCCCCCGGCGCGAACGGGCCCAGCCCGCCGCCGATCATGGCGACCGGCTCCTGCGGGCCGCGCGGGCCCTGGAATTCATAGCCGGCGCCCAGGGCGTCACCGGCGGCGGTGCCCAGCAGTGCGCCGCAGGCGCGGTCGCGGGTGATGGCATTCATGGTGTCCTCCTTCGAGGCCGATGGCCCCCGGAACGGAGGCGCTCTTACCGCTGCCGGTCGGCGACGGTCGCTTCGTCATCCGAGCCACCCACGAGCGTGGGGTTGGCGGGCCGCCCAGTCGGAGCTTGGCGACGGCCACTCATGAAGCACCCACAGTTTAGCGAACCCCACCGACAACCCGATTGACCTGGGCGAACACGAAGGTCTGGAAGGCTGGCGATGATAGCTTGGGGACACCGACAGGAGGCGCACGTGACGGATCGGGGCATCGTGGTCGGCTTCGACGGGTCGGACTCGGCGGTGCGGGCACTGCGCTGGGCCACCGCCGAGGCGGTGCTGCGCGACGAGAAACTGACCATCGTCCACGTCATCGACACCCCGCCGTGGAACATCCTGGCGCTCGGCGGGCCGGTGGCCGCACTTCCCGACGACCCGGGCTCACGCCAACGCGACGGCGCCCAGCAGATCATCGATGAAGCCCTCCGCGTGGTCGAGGAGGAAGCCGGGCCCGCCCGCCCGCACGTCGACACCCACGTCTTCTTCGCCGCGCCGGTACCGGTCCTGGCCCAGCTGTCCAAGGAGGCCCGGCTGGTGGTGGTCGGCTGTCGCGGCCGCGGAATGCTGCGCCGGCTGCTGCTGGGCTCGGTCAGCTCCGGGCTGATCCACCACGCGCGCTGCCCGGTCGCGGTCATCCCCGGCGACGTCCCGGCGGTGCTGGCACCCTCACCGCTGCCGGTGGTGCTCGGCGTGGACGGCTCGATGGTCTCCGAAGTGGCCACCGAGATCGCCTTCGACGAGGCGTCGCGGCGCAGGGTGGAGTTGATCGCGTTCCATGCCTGGAGCGATGTCGAGGTACTCGACTATGTCGAATTCGACTGGCCGGCAATGCGGCCGGACGCCGAGCGGGTGCTGGCCGAACGCCTCGCCGGGTGGCAGGAACGCTATCCCGACGTCGCGGTGCGCCGGGTCGTCGAGCCGCACCAGCCGACGGCGAACCTGGTGAGCCTGTCCGAGGAGGCGCAACTGGTCGTGGTGGGCAGCCACGGCCGCGGCGGGTTCGCCGGCATGCTGCTGGGTTCGGTGAGCACCGCGCTGGCGCAGGCGTCGGACGCCCCGGTGATCGTGGCGCGCCGGTGATCGCTCAGGTGCCGCAGAAGGTCTGGTACGGACCGAATTCCGCCGGTGCCGGCTCGGCGTAGATCTCGAACCCCGGTCGCGGCTCGTACGGGGCACGCACCGCCTCCAGCAACTTCTGCACCGGCGCGAGGTCGCCGGCGGTGGCGGCGCTCAGTGCCTGCTCGACCAGGTGGTTGCGCGGGATGTAGATCGGGTTGGCACGGTCCATCGCGGCCGGGTCGGGGCGCAGCGCGGCCCAGCGGGTGACCCACGGGCCGAACGAGTCCGGGTCGGTGAACGCGGCCCGGTCAACCCCGGCGGAGCCACGGGCCACGTCGGCCAGGGCGCGGAAGAACGACGTGTAGTCGCGGTGGTTGCGCTGCATCAAGGTAAGCAGGTCTTCGATGAGCCCGGCGGTTTCGGCAGGCGGGAGGTCTTCGGGCAGACCGAGTTTGGCGTGCATCCCGGCGGCCCAGGTCTTCTCGTAGAGCTCCGGGAAGCCTTCGAGGACCCCGACGGCCCACTCGACGGCCTGCTCGGTGTCCTCGGCCAGCAGTGGCAGCAGGGTCTCGGCGAAGCGGGACAGGTTCCACTGGGCGATGCCGGGCTGGTTGCCGTAGGCGTAGCGGCCGGCCATGTCGATGGAGCTGAACACCGTGGCCGGGTCGTAGGCCTCCATGAACGCGCACGGCCCGTAGTCGATGGTCTGCCCGGAGATCGTCATGTTGTCGGTGTTCATCACCCCGTGGATGAAACCGACCAGCATCCAGCGCGCCACCAACGCGGCCTGGGCGGCGACCACGTCGGTGAACAGCGCCCGGTACGGGTTGTCCGCGTCGGCGGCGTCGGGGTAGTGCCGGGCGATGGCGTGGTCGGCCAACCGGCGCACCACGTTCGCCTCGGGGCGGTGGTGGTCGTAGGCGGCGGCGTATTGGAAGCTGCCGACCCGCAGGTGGCTGGCGGCCACGCGGGCCAGCACCGCGCCGGGCAGGGTCGACTCGCGGTGCACCACACCTCCGGTGGCGGTGACCGCCAGCGCCCGGGTGGTCGGCACCCCCAGCGCGTGCAGGGCCTCGCTGATCACGTACTCCCGCAACATCGGCCCGACCGCGGCCAGCCCGTCGCCGCCGCGGGCGAACGGCGTCGGCCCCGATCCCTTCAGGTGCAGGTCGCGGCCGTCGGGGAATTCACCGAGCAGCAGGGCCCGCCCGTCGCCGAGGCGCGGGACGTAGCCGCCGAACTGGTGCCCGGAGTAGATCTGGGCGACCGGGGTGGCGCCGTCGGGCACGCCGTTTCCGGTCAGCAGCCCGATGCCGTCGGCGGTGGTCAGCCAGGCCGGATCCAGGCCGAGCTCGACGGCGAGCGGTTCGTTGAGCACCAGCACCTTGGGGTCCGGCGGTGATGTGGCCTGCCAGGGCACGGCCAGCTCGGGCAGTTCGCGGGCGAACCGGTTGTCCAGCGCCACGGTGCCCGCCGTGCTCACCCCTCCAGTGCCCACTCCTCCAGCGTTCACCCCTCCAGCCTACGGGCGGCCCCGCGGCACGGCGCCGGGACGTAAGGCATCGGCCCGCCTAGGCTCGGCGGGTATGCGGCTGCTGCTGATCGCCGACACCCATGTGCCCAAGCGGGCCAAGGATCTTCCCGTGCCGGTCTGGGACGAGGTGGACCGCGCCGACGTGGTGCTGCACGCCGGCGACTGGATCGACACCGCGCTGCTCGACGCGATCGAATCCCGCGCGGCGCGGCTGGTCGGGTGTTGGGGCAACAACGACGGTCCCGAACTGCGCCGACGCCTGCCCGAGCGCGCCGAGGTGGCCCTGGCCGGGGTGCGGTTCACCGTCGTGCACGAGACCGGCGCGGCCGCCGGGCGCGACGCCCGGATGGCCCGCACCTACCCGGACACCGACGTCCTGGTCTTCGGGCACAGCCACATCCCGTGGGACAGCACCGCCGAGACCGGGCTGCGGCTGCTCAACCCGGGTTCGCCGACCGACCGTCGCCGCCAGCCGCACTGCACATACATGACAGCGCGGGTCGACGCGGGCGCGCTGGCCGACGTCCGGCTGCACCGGCTGGATCCGGTGCGGCGGGGTTGACAGCACGGCGCTGACAACACAGGTTGTCTACATGGTCACCCTGGTCACCCAGCAACCGGTCGCCGCGCCG
This sequence comes from Mycolicibacillus trivialis, assembly GCF_002102395.1. Classification (GTDB taxonomy): domain Bacteria; phylum Actinomycetota; class Actinomycetes; order Mycobacteriales; family Mycobacteriaceae; genus Mycobacterium; species Mycobacterium triviale. Next base: position 147,401 of record NZ_LQPZ01000016.1, on the reverse strand, counting down.
GCGGCCGTCGCGTGGACGTTGCTCACCGACCCGGATCGGATGAACACCTGGTCCACCGCCCGCATCGAGCTCATCGACCCCGGCGACCGGGGCCGGCCCGACGGCGTCGGCGCGCTGCGGCGGGTGCTGTTGCCGCGCGGCGCGGCCCGGCTCACCGAGGTCGTCCACGCCGCCGAACCGCCGCACCGGTTCGGCTACACCGTGATCGGCGGGGTCGCCGCACTGCGCGAGCACACCGGCACGATCACCATCACCCCGGCCGGCGACGCCGCTTGCACGATCCGCTGGGAGGTGCTGCTGCGCTTCGCCGTTCCGGGCCTGGCGGCGGTGAGCAAGCGGCTGATCGGCGGCGAGTTGCGCCGCTCGCTGCGCCGGCTGGCCGAGCTGGCGCCGGATGCGACCGCTGCGGCGCTGCCGGCGCCGCGGCACCTCGAGCAACGCGACCTGCCCGCCCTGCACGAGCAGGTGGCCGCGGTGCTCGCCGAGCAGCGCGCGATCGCCGACCGGCTGGCCGGCGCCGCGGACCCCAAACAGTGGTTCGCCCGGGTCTACCAGTACGTCACCGAGGAACAGTTGGCCCACCTGCGGGCCGGGCGCGCCGACAACCCGGAGTGGGTGCTGCGGCTGATCCCGCGCTTCCACCAGCTGTATCTGGCCAACCTGACCGCCTTCGAGCGCGGCGAACCCACCGAGAAACCGTGGGCCAAGGCCTGGGGCCTGGCCGAGCGCGCCGGGGCGAGCGGATCGGCCGAAGACATGATGAAGGCGCTGCTGCTGGGGGTGGCCGCGCACATCGAATCCGACCTGCCGCGCGCGCTGCACGCCACCTACGTCGAGGATTTCGCCGGCCGATCTGCCACCGACCCTATTGACTACGTGTACTTCCGGGCCGACTACCTGCGGATGGCCACCGTGTTCCGCATCGCCTCCGACCGGCTGATGGCCGAACTGCCGCGCCGCTACGCCCCCACCTGGCTGCGCGCCACCCGCGCGGTGTTGCCCCCGGAGCTACGCGATCAGTTGATGCGCCGCTACTACGACATCCCGCGTCGCCGGCTTGCGGCCTTCGAACAGGGCCGCGTCGGGGCTCTAGGCGCGGCCGATGGCTGAGGGTGAGATCACCGACCCGGTAGACCTGTGCCTGCCCGACGGGCGGCTGAACCCGGCCGCGGTGGGGTGGTCGCGCCGACCCCTGCACCGCGGCAACCTGTCCGGCTGGGGCCGCACCAAACGCTGGGAGCACTGGTGTGTCACCACCCCGACGCACCTGGTCGCCCTGACCGTCGCCGACCTGGATTTCCTGTCGCTCAACGCGCTGTACGTCTTCGACTACACCGGTAAGGAGTTCACCCGCGCCACCCTCGGCCCGCCCGCACGCTCCCCGCGGCTACCGGAGTACATCGCGGGCACCCCGGCGGGCGGGGACGTAATGTTCGGCCCCGCCCGGCCCGGGCGGTTGGGGTTGCGCACCGCGATCAGCGTCGCCGACGGCGGCACCCGGCTGTCCGCGCGCTGCACGACGCTGCGCGGCGCACCGGTGGAGGTCGACCTGCTGGTCGCCGCACCGGACGGGCACGAGAGCCTCAGCGTGGTGGTGCCCTGGAACGCGGACCGGTTCCAGTACACCTCCAAACACAACACCCGCCCAGCGTCCGGGACGGTGCGCATCGGCGAGCAGGTCTATGGTTTCGGCGACGACGCCTGGGGCACCCTCGATCACGGCCGCGGCCGCTGGCCGCGCTCGGCGCGGTGGAACTGGGGCAGCGCGTCGGGGCGCACCGGCGGGCGCGTCGTCGGGCTGCAGTTCGGCGGAAAGTGGACCGACGGCACCGGCACCACCGAGAACGCGCTGTGCGTGGACGGCCGGCTCACCCGCATCCACGCCGACCTGCACTGGGACTACGACCGGTCGGATTTCCTGCGGCCGTGGACGATCCGCACGATCGGCACCGATCAGGTCGAGCTGACCTTCGTCCCGTTTCACGATCACCGCGCCCGCGCCGACGTCGGGCTGCTGGGCACCCGCACCGACCAATGCTTTGGGCACTACCACGGGCGGGTGCGCACCGACGACGGCCGCGAACTCGCCATCGACGGGCTGCTGGGTTGGGCGGAGGACGTCCGGATGCGCTGGTGAGCGGTCAGGCGGGAGGCCGGCGCCCATTCCGCGCGTAAGTGTGGTGGCTCATCCGAGGTAGTAGCGCATGCGCTATCGCATTCGACACGTCACTCGTGGTCCGGGCCGGTACGGGTGGGCGGTTGAGGTGACGTCACAAGCCGATCACAGGCCGCGTGGCGTCCCGGACCACCCCGGTGTGCGTTGTTAGTTTCCGACGACATCCGGTGACGGAAGGGACGCACGTGCGGACGCTAGGGACGCTTACGACGAAGTCGCGCACCCGGCTGCGCCGGCTGTCGGCCGTGCTGGCCGGCGCCGCGCTGACCGCGGGGCTGCTGACCGCCGCACCGCAGGCGGCGGCGTTCTCCTCGGAAGGCCTGCCGGTGGAGTACCTGCAGGTGCCGTCGGCGGCGATGGGCCGCGACATCAAGGTCGAGTTCCAGGGCGGCGGACCCAAGGCGCTCTACCTGCTCGACGGGATGCGCGCGCAGGACGACTTCAACGGCTGGGACATCAACACCGCCGCGTTCGACTGGTACCACGATTCGGGCATCTCGGTGGTGATGCCGGTGGGCGGGCAGTCCAGCTTCTACAGCGACTGGTACCAGCCGGCCAAGGGCTCCGCGGGCACCACGACCTACAAGTGGGAGACGTTCCTGACCCAGGAGCTGCCCGCTTGGCTCTCGACCAACAAGCAGGTCTCCCCCACCGGCAACGCGGTGGTCGGGTTGTCGATGTCGGGCGGGTCGGCGCTGACGCTGGCCATCTGGCATCCGCAGCAGTTCGTCTTCGCCGGGTCCCTGTCTGGGTTCCTCAACCCGTCGAAGGGGTTGTGGCCCACCCTGATCGGCTTCGCGATGAAGGACGCCGGCGGCTACAACTCGGTGGACATGTGGGGCACGGCCAACGACCCGGCCTGGCGGCGCAACGACCCGACGGTCAACGTCGGTCGGCTGGTGGCCAACAACACCGCGGTGTGGGTGTACTGCGGCAGCGGCACCCCGTCGGACCTCGACGGCGGCGGAGGGGCGAACCTCTACAGCGCGCAGGTGCTGGAGAACATCACGGTCAGCAGCAACAAGGACTTCCAGAAGGTGTACCAGGCGGCCGGCGGCCGCAACGCGGTGTTCAACTTCCCAGCCAACGGCACCCACAGCTGGGGGTACTGGGGCCAGCAGCTGCAGGAGATGAAGCCGGACCTGATCCGGGTGCTCGGGGTGGGCGCCGAGGAGCCGCCTGCGACGCCGGCCCCGGAGAGCCCGGCGCCGGGCGCGCCGAACGACGCCCCGTCCAACGACGCCCTGCCCAACCCGCAGCCGCCGGCCCAGCAGGTGCCGGGTCAGGTCCCGAACCAGCAAGTGCCCGGCCAGCTCCCCGGTCAACAGGTGCCCGGTCAACAGGTGCCGAACCAGCAGCTTCCCGGCCAGGTCCCGGGCCGTCAACTGCCGACCCAGCAGTACCCCACCCAACCGGGCCCGGTCCAGCAATACCCGGTCCAGCAGTACCCCGCACCGCAATACCCGGTGCAGCAATACCCGGTGCAGCAGTACCCGCCGCAATACCAGCAAGTCCCGCAGCGCTACCCGACCGTTTAGCGCCGCGGCAACCCGAAGGAATCCGGGCTGGCCGCCGCCCACACCCGCGCCCACGACTCCGGCGGCTCGGCCAGCAGCACGCCCGGTTCCAGCCATTCGTAGAGCTCGGCGTAGGAGCGCACGATCGTCGGTGCGATGCGCTTGCGCAGCATGTGCGGCGAAAGCTCCTCGGGCCGATGCACGCCCATCGATCCCATCATCTGCATCGCGTGGTGCACCGTCGCCTCCTGGTAGCGCTGCACCCGCACACTCTTGTCCCCGACGTCCAACGCCCGGGCGCGTTTCGGGTCCTGGGTCGTCACCCCGACCGGGCAGGTGTTGGTGTGGCAGCGCTGTGCCTGGATGCAGCCGACGGCCATCATCATCGCCCGGGCGGCGTTGGTGTAGTCCGCGCCCTGGATCAACCGCTTGACGATGTCGGTGGCGCCGGCGACCTTGCCGCTGGCCCCCAGCTTGATCCGGTCGCGTAACCCGGCGCCCACCAACGCGTTGTGCACCGTCATCAGCCCGTCGGTCAACGGCATCCCGACGTGGTCCTCGTACTCCAGCGGCGCGGCCGCGGTACCGCCCTCCGCACCGTCGATGATGATGAAATCCGGGGCGGCGCCCTCGGCCAGAATCGCCTTGCAGATCGCCAGGACGTCCAGGCGGGTTCCGACACAGAGTTTGAACCCGGTGGGCTTACCGTCGGCGAGTTCCCGCATCCGCGCGATGAACCGGATCAGCTCCCGCGGCGTGGAGAACACCGAATGGTACGGCGGGCTCACGCATTTCTCCCCGACCGGCACTCCGCGGTAGCGGGCGATCTCGGCGCTGACCTTCGCCGCGGGAAGCACGCCGCCCAACCCGGGCTTGGCGCCCTGACTGAGCTTGAGCGAGACGCATTTGACGTTGGGGTGCGCGGACTTGTCGGCGAACTGCTGCGGGTCGAACCTCCCGTCGGGCGTGCGCGCCCCGAAATAGCCGGACCCGATCTCCCACACCAGGTCCCCGCCGTGCTCCAGGTGATACGGGGTCAGCCCGCCTTCCCCGGTGTCGTGGGCGAACCCGCCGAGTGCAGCGCCCTTGTTCAGCGCGCGGATCGCGTTGGCCGACAACGCCCCGAAGCTCATCGCCGAAACATTCAGCAGCGCCATCGAATACGGCTGGCGACAATCCGGTCCGCCGACGATCACCCGCGGGGGCTCGGCCGGGATCGGCACCGGGGCAACCGTGTGCGCCAGGTGTTCGTAACCCAGGCCGTCGATGTCACGTTCGGTGCCGAACGCCTGCTCGGCGTGAATCCCCTTGGCGCGCTCGTAGATGATCGTGCGGCGTTCCCGGTCGAAGGGGCGGCCGTCGTAGTCGCGTTCGATGAAGTACTGCTGCAACTCAGGCCGCAGTGCCTCCATCAGAAACCGCATGTGCCCGAGCACCGGGTAGTTTCGCAGCACCGAATGGCGCCGCTGGATCAGGTCGTAGACCCCCACGGCGAACAACACGGCCGCGGGCGCCGCCAGAAACCACCACGGCCACGCGGCGAACACCGCCGCCACACCCGCCGCAAGCGCGACGACACCGAGCGCCGCGAATGTCAGAAATCGGTACATGAGTCACTGTGCAGACTACGCCGCGACGCTCAGAACAACGGGCCGCCGCCGAAGAACCGCCGGTGGGAGTCGGGCTGGTTGCCCTCGATGTCGGTGACGCCGTAGTCCAGTGCGGTCTCGGCGGTGATCAGGGTGTGGCCGCTGCGGGCTTCGAGGTCGGGATCGTTGAGCAGCGCCACGATCACCCGGCCGATGAACTCCGGGGTTTCGGCGTTGGCCAGCGAGAAGCCCTGGAACTCCTCGACCCCCCAGGCGACCATGGCCTCGTTCTTCACCAGCCCCGGCCACAGCGACAACACGCTCACCCCGGTGTCGCGTAGGTCCACGGCCATGTCGGCGGTCATCTTGTCCAGCCCGGCCTTGGACATGCCGTAGAGCACCGAGTGCAGATAGCCGCGGGTCCCGAACGAGGAGATGTTGACGATCGCGCCCGACCGGCGCTCCACCATCAGCGGGGCGGCGTGCACGGCCGCGACATAGTGGGCGCGCAGCCCCACCCCGATCAGCGAATCCCAGTCGCTGAGCGGTCGGCGCCAGAACGGGTCGCTGAACCCGGCGAACCCCTTCGGGGCGGCCCACACATTGTTGACCAGCAGGTCCAGCCGGCCGTCCTGCTCGCCGGCGATCCGGGCGAACAGCGCCGCGATCTGGTTGTCGTCGCGATGGTCGCACTGCACCGCGATGCCGCGCCCGCCGCGCTCGGTGACCGCGGCGGCGGTGACGTCCAGCGGCCCGTCGGCGCCGACCGGCCCGCGCCCGGTGACGTACACCGTCCAACCGTCGGTGCCCAGGGCCAGCGCGATGCCCTTGCCCACACTGCGGCTGGCCCCGGTGACCAGCGCGACCCGGGTCACCGGCCCTCCGTGACCGTGACGTCGTCGCCGAGCGGCCGGGTCAGCGACCACAACGGCCGGAACCGCGACGCCGCGATCTTCCAGCCGTCCCCCTCGAGCAGGTAGTCGTCGTCGTAGTCGCCGGTGAGCACCAACTCGGTGCGCTCGACCAGGTTGATCCGTCGGTACCGCAGCGTCCAGCGGCCGGTGGCGCGGTCGGCGCCGGTCAGCGTGATCTGCGGGTGCATCCCGTGATGCATGTCCAGCACCACCGCTTTGCCGTCGACGCGGTGCAGCGCGACCTTGCGGAACACCTCGACCAGTTCGTCGATGTCGTCGAAGCGGCCCAGCGGGCCGTAGTCGATGCGGGCCCCGGCGGTGGCGAAGCAGGCCCGCAGCGCCTCCGGGTCCTTGGCGTCGGCGGCCCGGAAGTAGCGGTGCTTGAGGTCGGCGATCGCCGCGCGGTGTTCGAGGGCGGCGAGCCGAGCCTCGACCGTGGGAGATGACGAGGCCACAGGTGCTCCTTCCAGGCGGAACGCGGGTCGGGCGGCCAGCAGGGGTGCGACGGCGGGCCCCGCGACCGGCCGGACCCCTCGCGACCCTGACCGTACTCATGCGGCCACGACACCCGTTTTAGAGCACCGCTCTGTTACTCTCCGGTAACCGCCCGACCCAAGGAGCAACCCATGGCCACGCTCACCAACGACGGCCCGCTTTGGACCCTCGACCTCGGCGACGACGAGAACCGCTTCTCACCGGACTGGCTCACCTCCGTCGAGACCGCCCTCGATGACCTCGAGGCGACCACCGAACCGGCAGCGCTCCTCACCACCGGCGTCGGCAAGTACTACTCCAACGGCCTGGATCTGGACTGGGTAGGCCAACACTTCGACCAGCTCGACGCCTACGTCGACCGCGTCCAATCGCTGTTCGCGCGGGTGTTGACGCTGCCGGTGTCGACCGTCGCCGCGGTCAACGGCCACGCGTTCGGCGCCGGAGCGATGCTCGCCCTGGCCCACGACTGGCGGGTCATGCGCGACGACCGCGGCTACTTCTGCTTCCCCGAGGTCGACATCAACATCCCGTTCACCCCCGGGATGACGGCCCTGATCACTGCCAAGCTGACGCCGCGCGCGGCACTCGACGCGATGTCGACCGGCCGGCGCTACCCGGCCGCCGACGCCGTCGCCGCCGGGCTGGTCGACGCTGCCGCGCCCCTGGCCGAACTCAATGAGCGGGCCGCGGACCTGGTCCGGAAGCTCGCCGGCAAGGACCGCACCACCCTCGGCACGATCAAAACCCGACTGTTCGCCGACGCGCTGGACGCCCTGCGCCGGCCGAACCCCGGGGGCTGACGTGGGCCGCCCGCGCCGGTACGACCGGGCGACCCTCGCCGACCACGCGCGGGCGCTCTGGGTCGAACACGGCATGACCGGGGTGACCGTCCGCGCCTTGAGCGCGCTGTCGGGCGCCTCCAACGGCGCCGTCTATCACGCCTTCGGCTCGCGCGACGGCCTGCTCGCGCAGGTGTGGGCCCGCGAGGCCGAAGACTTCCTGGCGTTCCAGCGAGAGGCCGTCGCGCAGGCCATGGCCGGCGGCGCCGCCGTCGACGGCCTGGTCGCCGCGGCACTTGCACCGGCCGGTTATGCCGACGCGGACGCCGAGGCGGCGCGATTGCTGCTGTCGGCCGACGTCGACGATCTGATGACCGCCGAGCTCACCGACGACGGGCGCGCCCTGCTGCGCCTGCGGCAGAAGGAGCTCGGGGTGCTGCTGGTGAAACTGGCCACGGCGCTGTGGGACCGGCGCGACTCCGCGGCCGTCACCACCGTGCGCTACTGCGTCGTGGACCTCCCGGGGACCCTGCTGCTGCGCTCGCAGGCGGTCACCGATCCGGTCGCCCGACACGCTCTCGAGCGCGCGGTACGCGGGATCGCCGCTGAACCGCCGCCGTCGCCCTGAGCCGCCCCGGCCGCCACCTCGTCGCCCCCGGCCAGTACCGTGCAGCGCTGACCCCGACCCGGTGGCCCGGCCCGCAGGGTGCTGGCCGGCCCGGAGTTGTTCTAAGGTTTTGCCAGTGCCACGACGACCGAACCACCGACCCGGCAGCCCGCCTCGGGTGTGCCGCTGATGGCGCGCATGGACGAAGCCCGAGTCCGTCGGATCCTGGACATCTCACTGCGGTTCGGTCAGCTGATGCTCGGCTCGCAGGCCGGCACCGCCGACGTCGCCGCCACCGTCATCGGGGTGGCGTCGGCCTACGGGCTGTCCAATACCCAGGTCGACATCACCGCGAACTCCATCACGGTGTCGGTGCCGCGCAAGGTGCCCGGCGCGCCGGTCACCGCGATGTATCTGGTGCAGACCCGCTCGCTGGACTACAGCCGGCTGCAGGCCGCCACCAACCTCGCCCAGCAGGTCGTCGACACCATCCCGGAACCGGAGTGGGTGCAGGGCCAGCTCGACGCGCTGGAGAACCTGGGGCACCCCTACCCGCGGTGGGTCGCCACCGTCAGTTGGGCGTGCATGGCCGCCGCCTTCTCGGTGCTCATCGGCGCCGTGCCGCTGGTGGCATTGATCTCCGGGATCACCACCGCGCTGATCGACCGGGTGGGCCGTGTCCTCAACCGCCACCACGTGCCGCTGCTGTTCCAGCAGGTCACCGCCGCCCTGATCGCGACCAGCGTGGCGATCGGGTTGCACGCCGTGGGTTGGCTGCCCGAACACACCCCGGTCTCCCCGGTCGTGGCCGCCAACATCGTGGTCCTGCTGTCCGGTTTGGCCACCGTGGGTTCGTTCCAGGACGCCATCACCGGCTACCAGCTCACCGCCGCCTCCCGCATGATGGACATCCTGATCTCCTCGGCGGGCATCCTGGTCGGCGTCACCGTGGCGGTGCGGATCGGCTCCGCGCTCGGGGTGCACGTCTACGTCAGCCCGGCGATGCCGCTGGCCGCGCTGCCGGTGCCGCTGTACGCGGTGGCCGGGGCGGTCGGCGCCGGCGCGGCCGCACTCGCCGGCTACGCCCAGCCGAGGGCGGCGGTGGCCGCCGGGGCGGCCGGCGCGATCGCGTCGCTGATCTTCTTCGGCATGCAGCTCATCGACGCCGGGATCATCGTGAGCTCGTTCGTCGCCGCGTTGGCGACCGGTCTGGTCGGCAGCATCCTGGCGCCGCGGATGCGGGTGACTCCGCTGGTGATCATCGTCTCCGGTGTGGTGCCGCTGGTTCCCGGGCTCACGCTGTTCCGTGGTTTCGTGCAGCTGGTCAATGGGCAGTCGGCGGCCTCGGGCAGCCTCGGCATGGCGGCCGGGCTGGCGCTGGCGCTGGGCGCCGGTGCGGTGCTCGGGCCGCTGCTGGCGCCCTCGGTGCGCCGCGAACTCAGCCGCGCCCGGCACATGCCGCAGGAACTGCACCACCATCAGGGCGACAACGGGCGCTGGTTCCCGCAGCTCGCCGGGATCCGACTACCGCGGGTCCGGCGGGGCGGGCGCAACCACCGGCCCGATTAGTCGAAGCGCGGCGCGGCGAGGGTGAACCGCGCCGACTCCAGCACGGCCCCGAGCCGGCGGCCCGGCCGCAGCCACTGCGGCAGGCTGCCCGCCGACGTCACCGTCACGCTGACCAGTGCGGGCCGCGCCCGCGCCGAACAGACCAACCGGCTGTGCCCGACCCGGCCGTCGGCGAACTGCTGGCGCGCGGTGCCGGTGAGACGCAGCGGGACCGCCGGGCCCAGCGGCCGCACCCGGGCTTGCACCCGCCAGTCCCCGTCGGCGCCCGCAGCGGTCATGGCCGAGGCCGGATCGCCGTCGAAGCGGGCCAGGGTCTTCGGCATCGCCCAGTTGGTGCGCCCGCCGACCAGGCTGGCCGGGGAATCCACCGCCATGAACGCGACGTGGCCCCACGGGCGCACTCCGCTGCGCGACCCGACGATGCCGAGCACCTCGTCGTAGGCGCCGACCGGGGTGTCGGTGTAGCGCACGAACCCGCCCACGGTGACCAGTCCGGCGCTGCCGCGCAGCGCCGGCGGTAGCGCCGCGGTGGCGGCCTTCCCGCCGCGTCCCAGCCACACCAGGCCGGTGCAGTGGCACTCCCAGGGGGCGGGGGCGTCGTTCGCCGGCAGGGTGGCGACCAGTGCGTCGCTCAGCGCGGTCTCGGGGATGGCGGGCAGTCCGGTCAGCTCGGCGCGCGGCATGGTCAACGGCCTCCTTCGGTGCGGGCTTGGTAGGCGGCGCGGGCCTCACGGTCCAGTTCGGTGGTGACCTTGTTACCGCCGGAGAGCCGGAACACCGCATCGACCAGCGGTGTCGGCAGCGGCGCCGAGCCGCGCGACACCCAACCCACCGCCTTGGGCACGAACACGGTGCGCGACCGGCCGCGTCGGATCTCGTCGACAACGGCCGTCGCGACCTTCTCCGGTTCGCAGACCAGGAAGCGGTCAAGCAGTGGCGGCGCGGTCATGCCGGCGATCAGTTCGGTGCGCACGAAGCCGGGGCAGATCGCCGAGATCGCCACCCCGCTGCCGCGCCACTCCTGGCGCAGCGCGGCGCTGAAACCGACTACGGCGTGCTTGGCCGCGCAGTAGGTGGCGGCGTTCGGGGAGGCCAGCGTGCCCATCACCGAGGCGATGTTGACGATGTGGCCGTGGCCGCGGTCGGCGAACCGGGTCCCGGCCAACCTGGTGGCGGTCAGCACGCCCATCAGGTCGATCTCGATGGTGCGGGCGGTCAGCGTCGGCTCCTCGGTCAGGAACGGCCCGATCGGCATGATGCCGGCGTTGTTGACCAGCACGTCCAGCCCGCCGAGCTGCGCGGTCGCGGCGTCGAGGAACGATGCGATGCTGGCCGGATCGGCCACGTCGAGCCGATGCCCGCCGGCGCCGTCGCCGAGCTCGGCGGCTGTTGCGCGGACCGCGTCCTCCTGCACGTCACCGAGCGCGACCCGGGCGCCCGCGGCGATCAGCGCCTCGGCGATGGCGCGGCCGATGCCCTGGGCGCCGCCGGTGATCGCGATGCGCAGTCCGGTGATGGTCGTCATGGTGGTTAACCATGTCACACCAGCGCGCTGCGGTCGGGCGATGCCGGACCGGCGGAAAGCGGTAATACTGGGTGCGGTGAATGACCTCGGCGATCCGGTGCGCGACACCCTCAACTGGGTCGCGCAGTTGCTGCCGACCCCGGTGCGCGACCTGGCCCGGTACGGCGGCGACAACGTGCTCGCCGCTGTGCTGGCGTTGCTCGGCGGCGCCGGCGGCGACGACCACGCCGAGCCCGACGGCGACCTGTCCCCCACCGAGAAGGTGACCAGCGGCATCCTCGCCGGCGCGGGCCGCTACACCCGCTCCCAGGTCGCCGAGCAGGCCGGCATCGCGCTGGAGGACGCTCAGCGGCTGTGGCGGGCGCTGGGCTTCGCCGAGGTCGGCGACGAGGAACGGGTCTTCACCAGCGCCGACATCGACGCGCTGCGCGACGTCGCCGCCCTGATCGACGGCGGCATCCTGGACATGGCCGGTACGGTCGCGCTGGCCCGCCCGTTCGGTCACCTGTTCTCCCGGCTGGCGGTGGTGCAGACCGGGCTGCTCGCCGACGTGTTGGGCACCCGGATCGCCGACGAACAGGCCGCCGACGACCCGCTGCTGGCCGAGCACGTCGCCCAGCAGGCGATGACGGTCTCCGCCGACCTGCTGCCCACCCTGGAACGCACCACGGTCTACGTGTGGCGTAGGCACCTGGCCGTCGAGGCCGGCCGCGCCCTGCTGCCCGCCGACGTCTCCGACCTGCACGACGACCGGTCCGCCGCGGTCGGCTTCATCGACATCACCGGGTTCACCCGGCTGACCCGGGGGCTGAGCAGCGCGGAGCTGGCGGCGCTGCTCGAACCGTTCGAGTCGATCGTGCTGGAGTGCGCGCTGGCCCACGGCGGCAAGGTGATCAAGAACCTCGGCGACGAGGTGATGTTCATCGCGCCGGACGCGGCGGCGGCCGCGGAGATCGCGCTGGGTTCGCTGGAGCGGATCGGCGCCGATGACCGGCTGCCGCCGGTGCACGCGGGTCTGGCCTTCGGGCCGGTGTTGCGCCGCGGCGGCGACGTCTACGGCGAGGTGGTCAACGTCGCGGCCCGCATCACCGGGCTGGCGCGTCGCGGCACCATTCGCGTCGACGAGGCGATGGCCGGCGAGTTGGAGGACGACCCGCGGTTCCGGGTGTCGCGGCGCCCACCACGGCGGGTGCGCGGCTATCTGCAGCTGCACAGTTTCCGGCTGCGCCGGGCCGCCGACTAGGTCACAACAACCAGGGGGTCGGCGCTACGCGGCGCCCGCAGCCGGGCGGCGCAGCAGCGGCGCTGCGGCATCGCCGTCGGCGTGGAACCGGTTCGGCAGCGCCAACCGCCAGACCGTGCGCACGGTCAGCAGGTACTGGCGCAACAGTGGCCCGGTCGTGTACGGCAGGTCGAAGCGGGCACACACCGCCCGCACCCGTGCGGCGACCTCCGGGTACCGGTTGCTCGGCAGGTCCGGGAAGAGGTGGTGTTCGATCTGGTAGCACAGGTTGCCGCTCATCAGCGCCATCACCGGCCCGGCGTTGAAGTTGGCCGTACCGAGCAGTTGCCGCAGGTACCACTCGGGTTTGGTCTCATTGTCGAGCACGGCGGCGCTGAATTTCTCCGCACCGTCGGCGAAGTGCCCGCAGCAGATCACCAGGTACGCCCACACGTTGCGGATCAGGTTCGCGACGGCGTTGGCGGCCAGGGTGCGGCGCCACCGGGTGAGGGTGAGAACCGGGAACACCAGGTAATCCTTGACGATCTGGCGGGTGATCTTGGCGACCAGCGTGCGAGCGCGGGCGGTCTTCTCCGCACCGTTCACCGCGGCCCGTCGGGTCGTGTGCAACCCCTGCATCGCGATACCCCACTCGAACAGCACCGCCAAGAGCAGGCTGCGCACCGGCTGCAACAGGTTGCTGGGCTTCCATTTCTGGTCGGGGGTAACCCGCATGACACCGAACCCGAGGTCGTCGTCCATGTCGAGGACGTTGGTGTAGACGTGGTGCCGGTAGTTGTGCGAGTGTCGCCAGTGCGCCGAGACACCGGCCATGTCCCACTCCCAACTACTGGAGTGGATCTCCGGGTCGTTCATCCAGTCCCACTGCCCGTGGCAGATGTTGTGGCCGAGTTCCATGTTCTCGATGCTCTTGGCCGCGGCCAGCGCCGTGGTCCCCAACAGCCAGCCGGCACGGCCGCGGCTCACCGCGATGAGCAACCGCGCCGCGATCTCCAGCCAACGGTGCACGACGATGGTGCGCCGGATGTAGGCGCGGTCGCGCTCGCCGAGGGACTCTTCGACATCGCGGCGGATCGAGTCCAGTTCGGACCCGAGCTGATGCAGGTCGTCGGCGGAGAGGTGGGCGTATTCGGCGACGTCGGAGATGGCCGTCAACAGCTTACAGACTTCTGGAGACAGTCGGGCGCCGCGGGCGTGGTCGGGTAGCGCATGGCGTGATTACTTCCGTTCGTCTGGCTCGGTCGCCGCGATCCGCTCGTACCGGCGTTCGACTCGTCGCTCCGCGATCGGCTGTTCGATCTGTTCGCGGATGTTCCGTCTGTTCGCGGATCTGCGGGTTGGTCGGCCGGGTGGTCTCCCGGCCCCGACCGGTGGAACTTGGTGATGCAGGCCGGCGCCGCGGGAGGTGGTATTCGAGACCCCGAGCCGTAGCGGTTGTCGCCAGCGTACCTGCTCGACGGGCGGGGCCGCGCTCCGAACGGTCTCCCGCCGGGCGGTCCCGCGCTGAGTGTGCGGTGTGTTGCGCCGATCGAGCGCTTTCGTCGTCGACTCGCTGCACAGTCAGCGAGAAGCGCGGGGCGGGCGCGGCGCCCGCCGCAAAGCACTCAGCGCACGCCCTCCATCAGCTGCCGGATCCACGGTGCCGCGACCGCCAAGCCCACCCCCAGCGCGACCGCGATCCCACCGACCAGCCCGAAGTAGGGCGCTTCGTTGCCCGGGTCGTAGTGCCCGGCGAGCATGCCTGCCGCGGTGGTGCCCAGCGAGACCGACAGGAAGAACAACGCCACCAATTGGGTGTGGAACGCCTTCGGCGCCAGCTTGGTCGACACCGACAGCCCGATCGGGGACAGGAACAGCTCAGCCACCGTGAACAGGAACAGGATGCCGACGATCGCGACCAGCGGGGTGCCGCCGGGCCCGCCACCGGTCAGCGGCAGGAATGCCAGGAAAGCCAGCCCCATGGTCGTCAACCCGATCGCGAACTTCACCGTCGAACTGGGCTGGCGTTCACCGAGTTTGGTCCACAGCGCGGCGAAGACCCCGGAGAACACCACGATGAACACCGGGTTGATCGCCTGCACCCAACTCGGGGGGATCTGCCAGCCGAACAGCATTCGGTTCAGCCGCTGATCGGAGTAGATCGCCAGCACGGTGAACTGCTGCTGGAACAGCGACCAAAACGCCATGCTGGCCAGAAACAGCGGGATGAAGCCCAGGACCCGACGACGTTCGATGCCGCTGACCTGTCGACTGGACAGGATCACCGCGAAATAGCCGAGTGCGGCCAACCCGGCCGCCGCCGCCATCACCGCGGCGAGGTTCGCGGCGGTCAGTACGCCGGTGAGGACCGCGGCGAGAACGCCCGCCATTGCCAGCGGGGCGGCGACGAGCAGGCGGTTCCGCGCGACGTCGCCGAGCGGGCGGGGTACCTCTCGCGCCGCGTCGGGCAGCCGGTTTCGGGCCCGGGTGTACTGGGCCAGCCCGGCGGCCATCCCGGCGGCCGCCGCCCCGAAGCCGTAGTGGAAACCCAGCGTGCTCTGCAGCAGCCCGGTCAGCAGCGGGCCGAGCAGCGCGCCGATGTTGACGCCGAGGTAGAACAGCAGGAAGCCGGCGTCACGGCGCGGGTCGTCGGTGCCGTAGAGCGCACCGACGATGGCGGTCGCGGTCGCCTTGACCCCGCCGCTGCCCAGCGCGATCGCGACCAGTCCGACGGTCAGCCCGGCCGCACCGGGCAGCACCGCCAGTCCGAGATGTCCGGCCGCGACCAGCACGGCGCTGGCGAACAGCACCCGTTCGCCACCGGCCACCCGGTCGGCGAGCCAGGCCCCCAGGATGGTCGCCAGATACACCCCGCCGCCGTAGGCGCCGACGAGGCCGGTAGCCAACGTCCGGTCGATGCCCAGCCCGCCCTGGCCGACCGTGAAATACATGTAGTACAGGACGATGCCCTGCATCCCGTAGAACGAGAACCGTTCCCACAGTTCGAGTCCGAACAGGTCGGCCAGCACCCGCGGGTGGCCGAAGAAGGTGCGCGGCACCCGGCCGGTGTCGTGCATGGGCCGGGTCAGCGGAACCGGTCGAGGCCCGGGATCTTGTCCATGATGCGGTCGCGCAGGCGCGGCTCCGGCGGCGGCGCCGGAGGCGGCGGGACGTAGACCGGCTCGGCGGCCGGCGGAGGCGCCTGGACCGGAGGCGGCTCGGCCGGGGGTGCTTCAGCGGGCGGCGCCTCAGCGGGCGGAGCAGGCGGTACCTCAGCAGGCGCCTCGGGCGAGCCGGCCTGCTCCGGTGGGCTCTGCGGCTGTTCGGGGGCAACCGGTGCCACCTCGGGGGCGCCGTTGCCCGGGGCGGCCAGCGGTGCCGGAGCCGCTGTCGGGCTGGCGGCAGGCGGCGGGGACGGGCGCACGGTCTGCTGGCCGGCCTGGCTGGACGCGGGCGGCTCCTCGGTGCGCCACGACAGCCGACCGGTCGCACCCAGTGCCACCGCGACAACCAGCAGCACGGCCGCGGCCGCCATCAGCGCCGGGGCGCGCCGGCCCCGACGCGTCGGGGCCGCAGGCTCGGCCACCGGATCGTCGGCCGCCCGGGCGGCGGCCAACGCCGCTCCCCGCGGCAGCGCGAACTCGCCTTCGGCGGCATTGAGCACCGGCTGCGTCGTCACCTGTCGCAGCCGGTCAGCCAGCGCCTCGGTGCCCGCCGAGCCCAGCACGAAGACGGCGTCGGGGCTGGGCCGGATCCCCCGCACCGTCTCGGTGAGCCGGTCGATTCGGCTCTCGGCGTCGGGGGCGTCGACGGCTTCGACGGTCATCCGCCGCGCGTTGACGACCGCGACCGCGGCCGCGTCGGGTTCGGCGTTGCACACCGCGAGGAAGTCATAGCCGGCGACGTCGGCGATCGCGGCGGTCAGCAGCCCGATCGCGTCGTCGTGCGCCAGCGCCGTCACCGCCGCCCGACGGCCCAGCACCTGCTGGGCTTCGGCGGCCGCGGCGGCCGCATCCGGGGACCAGGTCAGCCCGATAGCGCGCCACTGCGCGCGGCCGACCAGCGCTTCGAGGGCATCCGCGTCGTCGGCGTCGACGACGCCATGGTCGAGCGTTGCGCCCGCCCCCGTCCCGTCGACCGTCACCCACCGCGCCTGTTCGCCGGTGAGCGCCACCCCGAGCACGAGGTCCATGTGTGACCTCCGATCCAACTTCGAACCCGTCCGAGGCTACCGGCAGCGCCTCACCGCGGCTGTCCGGCCAGGTATTGCTCGACCGGGATGGGCGCGGTCGCGGTGTAGCCGATCGGCAGCAGGACGTCGCCCGCGGTGGTGTGGTAGTAGACGTCCCAGCGGTAGTAGCCGTTGAACGCGGCCGGGTCTGCGGCCAGCACGGTGGCGTAGTCGGTGACCGCGCGCACGTAGTGGTCGGAGTGGTTGTAGGCGAACACCGCACGGCCCGGGTCCTGGGCGAAGCCGCTGGCGGCCAGGTAGCGCCCGGCCGCCATGATCGCGTCGCGCGGGGAATAGATGTCGCCGCCGTTGCCGTACTGGGCGAACGTCGACGGCAGGAACTGCATCGGCCCGTGCGCGTTGGCGCTGCTGGGTCCGACGATGCGACCGAACCCGGTTTCGACCAGGTTGATCGCGGCCAGGTAGTTCCAGCCGACGCCGGTGGCCGCCTGCGCCTGCCGGTAATAGTTCAACAGTTCCCCGGCCGGGGCGGGCGCGACGATGCGCCACGGCGGCAGTGTCGACTTCGGTTCGGTGGCGGCCAGCGCCACCAGGTTGCGTCGGGCATCGATGTTGCGGTCGTAGACGCCGCGCAACGCCGCCGGAACCCGTTGCTGCGCAACGCCGTCCCACTCCGGATGCCGGCCCATGGTGCGGTAGGCCAGCTGTTGGCGGCGTGCGGCGTCCTGCAGCACCGCCGCCGACGAGGACGGGTTGCGCAGCGCTTGGTCGGCGGCGAGCAGGCCGTCGATGACGCTGATCGGGTCGGTCGCCGGCGGTGCGGCCCCCGCCACCACCGGGGAACACCACGCCAGCAACGCGGCCGTGGCCCACACCACCGGCCGAACCCACTTCCCGCCCATGGCTCTCCTCCGCCGGTGTGCCCGCCTGCCTTCGTCGGCGCCGCAACGAGGGCGACCGGTCGAAGAAGCCGAGGTTACCGCGTGGCCGTTATCGTGAGCAGCGGTGAGCAACAACGCGCGACCGACACCGCGACCGGCCCGCGTCGGGCCGCGCGTCCCGGCGGACTGGACGCCGCTGCGCTGGGGTGGGCCGCCACCGTTCGTCTCCTGGGTCACCTACCGGCTGCCCGACGGTTCGGAGTACACCTGGCGGGCCCGCCCGCACCGCAAACGCACCGGTCCGCTGCTGCTCTCCGCCGACCGGGCCGGGTTACGCACCGGCGAGGGGCAGCCCGCCGACGCGACGAGCCCCTGGCGGCGGTTCTGGGCCCCGCACCGGCTGGCCTGGTGGCTGGCCCTGGTGTTCACCGTCGGCTCGGCGCTGTTCGTCGCCGGCGCAGCCGGCTCCCTGGTCCCGGCGTTCTTCGGCGGGCAGCACCCGATGTCGGTCTTCGCCGAGTCGTGCTATTTCGCCGGCGCGGTGCTGTTCACCGTCGCGCTCTACGGCGTGCTGCTCGAAGCGCTCAACACCGACGAGCGGATCGGCCCCGAGGGCGACAACCCCGCACCCCGGCGGTTCCGCTGGTCACCGGCCCCGGCCGATCTCACCCGCCTCGAGGTCCTGATCCCGGTGGTGTTCCTGGCCGGCTCACTGATCTTCAACTACGAGACCACCGACTCGTTGGCCAGCCTGTTCGACCTGCTGCCCCGGCTGGGCCTTTGGCAGACCACCATGATCGGCTCGGTGTTCTTCCTGCTCGGCTCGATGCTGCAGTTCATCGAGGCGGGCAACCACTACCTCAGCGTCGAACCGCGCGACATCTCCTGGTGGATCGGGGTGCTGTTCATCCTGGGCTCGGTCGGCTTCGTGATCGGCTCGCTGCCCGGCCTGGGGACCCCCGGGGTGCCCGACGCGCACGCCGACGCCGGCGCGCTGATCGTCAAGATCGGCTTCCTGTCCGGCGGGGTCGCCTACCTGGCGGGCAGCTATCTGATGTTGCCAGAGATGTTCAGCCACCTACGCCCCGAGTCAACGGTCCGGCCCAGCTAGCGGTGCACTAGGTTGGGGGCCATCGCTTTCCGGCCCCGCCCTGAGGACACCCCATGCTCAGCACCATGCAGGACGCCCCGCTGTCACTGGCCCAACTGTTGCGCTACGGCAGCACCGTGCACGGCACCGCCGAGGTCATCACCTGGACCGACAACGGCCCGCGCCGGCAGACCTACGCCGAGACCGGGCGGCGCTGCGC
Source organism: Mycolicibacillus trivialis (assembly GCF_002102395.1). Lineage (GTDB taxonomy): Bacteria > Actinomycetota > Actinomycetes > Mycobacteriales > Mycobacteriaceae > Mycobacterium > Mycobacterium triviale. The sequence continues at coordinate 128,625 of NZ_LQPZ01000016.1, read as the reverse complement.
CCGGCTCGCGCACGCGCTGACCAAGCTGGGCATCACCGGAGACCAGCGAGTCGGCACCTTCATGTGGAACAACTCCGAGCACCTCGAGGCCTACCTGGCGATCCCGGCCATGGGCGCGGTGTTACACACCCTGAACATCCGGCTGTTCCCCGAACAGCTGATCCACATCGTCAACCACGCCGAGGACCGGGTGATCCTGGTCGATGCGTCGCTGCTGCCGCTGCTGGCCCCCCAACTACCGCAGTGCCGCACCGTCGAACACCTGGTGGTGACCGGGCCGACGGTGCCCGACGCCGACATCCCCGAGTCGATCACCGTCCACGCCTGGGAAGACCTCATCGCCGACGAGCCCGATGAGTTCGACTGGCCCGAGCACGACGAACGCAGCGCCGCCGCGCTCTGCTACACCTCCGGCACCACCGGCGACCCCAAGGGCGTCGCCTACTCCCACCGGTCGATCTGGCTGCACTCGATGCAGGTGTGCATGACCGACGGGATGGGGTTGCGGCAGGGCAACATCGCGCTCAACATCGTCCCGCAGTTCCACGCCATGTCCTGGGGAATGCCCTACGCGGCGTTCATGATCGGGGCGTCGCTGCTGATGCCCGGGCCGTTTTTGCAGCCGGCTCCGCTGGCACAGATGATCGCCGAGGTACGGCCGGACTTCGCCGCCGCGGTGCCCACGATCTGGCAGGGGCTGCTGACCTATCTGGCCGACCACGACGTCGACATCTCCTCGATGAAGAAGGCCGTGGTCGGCGGGTCCGCGGCGCCGCCGTCGCTGCTGCACGACTTCCAGGACCGCTACGGGATCACGGTCATCCACGCCTGGGGCATGACCGAGACCTCGCCGCTGGGGTCGGTGGCCAACCCGCCCGCCGAGGCCACCGGCGAGGAGGCGTGGCGCTACCGCCACACCCAGGGCCGCTTCTCCGCGGCCGTGCGGGCCCGCCTGGTCGACGACGACGGCACCGTGATGCCCCACGACGGCGACGCCGTCGGCGAGTTGCAGGTGCGCGGCCCGTGGATCGCGGGCAGCTACTACCTGGTGGACGCCCCCGACAAATTCGACGACGGGTGGCTGCGCACCGGCGACGTCGGATCCATCACCCCCGACGGCTTCCTGACCCTGACCGACCGCACCAAGGACATCATCAAATCCGGTGGCGAGTGGATCTCCTCGGTCGAGCTGGAGAACCTGGTGATGGGCCATCCCGACGTGCTCGAGGCGGCGGTGATCGGCATCCCCGACGACAAGTGGGATGAGCGTCCGCTGGTGGCGGTCGTCCGGCGCGAGGGGGCGGACACCACGTTCGCACAGCTGCGCGAGCACCTGGACGGCAAGATCGCCAAATGGCAGCTGCCGGAGAACTGGGCGTGGGTGACCGAGATCCCGAAGACCAGCGTCGGCAAGTTCGACAAGAAGCGGCTGCGCGCCGCGTTCGGCGCCGGGGACCTTGAGGTCGAGCGGCTCTGAACGGCGCTACGGCCGATCGTCGCCGTCGATGAGCCGCCGCACCGTGGCGGCCTGCCACGGCTTGCCGCTGCGGGTGCGCTGCCCACAGGCGTTGAGCACCCGGGCGGTGGCCGCGCGGGTGACCCCGCAGTCGCGCACCAGCCAGCGCGCGTAGCCGGCCAGCATCGGCTCCCGATCGCTCCACCGGCCGTGCGGCGAGGGCGGCACCGGCGGGGCCGGCACCTCGACCAGCCTGCCGGTTTCGGCCTCGACGGTCCGGATCCGCGCCGGCTCCCGGGCGCCGACGCCGGCCAGCGCCTCCTCGATCTCCGCGGTCAGCTTCTCCACCCCGGCCACCGCCAGCACGGCGTCGGCCAGGTTGTCCACCGCGCGCACCTCGGCGCGCAGCGCGAAGTCGATCTCGTTCAGCGAGCCCTCGGCCTCGCAGACCGACAGGTTCCGGCCGGCGCGCAACTTCAGCCCGAATCGATCCAGCACCAGGATCATCCGCCGCAGATGCTGATCGCGGCCGAAATCCACCATCGCCCACGGCACCCAGACATCGATGCGCTCCTCGATGGCCTGCGCCAACGCCACCACCACCTCGTCGATGTGGGTCAGGTCCTCATGCCGCAGCGGAGCCGCCGGCTCGAACCCGTAGGCCTCGACCACCTCACAGCCGCTGTCGTGGGCGATCCCGTTCAACTCGTCACGCCGGGCGTGGATGTCACGGTCGCCGAGGAGAACGAGCCGGGTCCTGCCCACCAGGGATGTCATAGCGTTGCGTTCCTCCCACTGCCGAATTGCCGCCTGACCAGAGGATATCGGCGGGGTCTGACATGTTTTCGGGCTCGCGAACACCCCCGTGGCTACCATGGCGCCGGGCTCCGGCCCGCCACCCCAGTGAGCATGAACCGACACGCACCGACACCTGGACTGGACCCGTGACCGACACCTCGAACGCCACTCTCCGCCCCGCCGAGCAGCCCGACACCCGGGTCTTCGACACCGCCGGACTGATCACCCTGCCGATCCGGCTGGTGATCGGCTGGACCTACTTCTCCGCGTTCTGGCGACGGGTGGCCCTGGAGGACAAGCTCGACCCGAACCTGCCCGGCTACATCGGGGAGAAGTTCAACCACTTCCTGCCCAACGCGCTGGGCATCGGCCCGATCATCGAACATCTGCTCACCCACCCCGACCTGCTGCGGGTGGCGATGACGGTCTTCACCGTGGCCGAGGGCGTCGTCGGCGCCTGCATCATGCTCGGACTGTTCACCCGGGTGATGAGCCTGGGGGTGCTCTCGTTCGCGTTCGGGATCCTGCTCAGCGCCGGCTGGCTGGGCACCACCTGCCTCGACGAATGGCAGATCGGCATCCTCGGCGTCGCCTGCGGGTTCGCACTGTTCCTCAGCGGCGGGGGCCGCTACTCGGTCGATCAGCTGCTGCGCAACCGCGGTGCCGATGTCACCCGGCGGCGCTGGTTCCCGCTGGTGGCCTCCGGCCCGATACCGCTTGCCGCGCCGGCGGTGGCCGCGGGTGCGGCGGCGGTCACGGTGCTGGCGCTGTTCACCAACCAGTACTTCCACGGCGGGGTGTACGGCACCCTGCACAACAAGTCGGTGGCCCCGCACATCGAGATCAGCGACGCCCGCTTCGCCGACGACACGGTCACCTTCGAGGTGTACCGCACCGAAGGCGTCGACGTGTACGGATCGTTTCTGATCGGCGTCACCGTCACCGACGACACGACCGGAAAACCGCTGCTGGCCCTCGACGGCGAGGACCTCAGCGAGCTGCCCGCCACCGCGATCGACAACCGCTATGTCGCGCGGGTCGAGCCCGGTGCGCACAGCCTGATCGTGCCGCTGGGCGCGCGCGCCCGGGTGACGCTCGCGGTCCGCGACGTCGACCCGGCGCACACCTACACGCTGACCTTGACCGACGTCAGCGGTGCCAGCTGGGAGGCGCCCGTCGGCGACTGATCGCCGGCATCGAGCCGCGCGAAACGGCGGCCGGGTCTGCTGTCCCACTGGTGCAAAGCCGACCCGGATGTCCGACGGTCACGGTCGTGGGCATCACCTACCCGGACTCGGCGGGAGCGCTGGCCTGGTGCCGTTACCAGGGCTTTGACCGCGACCACTGCGTCGCGAAGGTCATCAGCGCCACCCGGGCCGTGGACGGCAGTACCTCCTACAACTGACACCGTGTCATCGCGGGAAGGTCACGGCTCGGTCGCCAATGCGCGGGCCGCACCGGTCGAACCGATAAGTTAGCGGCAGGCCGCCCCTCCGCGGCCGTACGCCGAGCTGGAAAGACACCATGCGAGTTGACGGGCGCGAGATCAGCGTTACCGGAAACCTGCTGCAACCGTTGAACCGGCGCACCAACGACATCCTGCGCCTGGCCATCGCCGCAGTGGTGCTGGCCGCAGTGATCGCCAGCTCGCTGATCACCCGCCGCGAATGGATCGTGCTGGAGCGTTCGGTGGCGCGGCTGGTCCGGGTGCTCTCCCCCACCCAGGCCAACCTGGTGTACCTGATCTACGGCCTGGCGATCATGGCGCTGCCGTTCGTGGTGCTGATCGGGCTGATCGTCACCCGGCAGTGGAAACTGCTCGGCGCCTACACCGTCGCCGCCGCCGGCGCCTTCATCCCGCTGTCGATCGGCGGCAACGGGTTCGCCGCCCCGCGCTGGCACTTCGACCTCTCCGACCGGCTGGACACCCAGCTGGCCCAGTTCCTCGACGACCCGCGCTGGATCGCGATGCTGGCCGCCGTCGTCGCCGTCGCCGGGCCGTGGCTGCCGCCGCGCTGGCGGCGCTCCTGGTGGACCCTGCTGCTGGCGTTCATCCCGATCCACCTGGTGATCAGCGCGGTGGTCCCGGCCCGCTCGGTGCTGGGGTTGGCGACCGGCTGGTTCGTCGGCGCGCTGGTGATCCTGGTCGTGGGAACCCCCGCCCTGGAAGTGCCGCTCGACGGCGCGGTGCGGGCCCTGGCGCGCCGCGGCTACCGGGTCGACGCCCTGACCGTGGTCCGCCCGGCCGGGCCCGGCCCGCTGGTGATGGCCGCGACCTCCACCGGCGACACCCCCGCCATCGTGCGGCTCTACGGCCCCAACCAGCGCAGCGGCGGCGCGGTACGTCAGATCTGGCGCAAACTGCGGCTGCGCGACACCGAGACCGCCCCACTGCACGCCTCGATGCGCCGGGTCGTCGAACACCGCGGCCTGATGATCATCGCCGCCAACCAGCTCGACGTCGCCAACACCGAGACGATCGCGGTCACCGCCCTGGACCGCGGCTGGACCCTGCACGCCGACACCCCGCCGCGCGGCGTCCCGCTGCCCGACTGCGCCGACACCATCCCGGTCGGGCGGGTCTGGGCCGCGCTGGGCAGCCTGCACCAGGAACAGATCTCCCACGGGGACCTGCGCGGCCACGAGATCACCGTCGACGACGACACCGTGCTCTTCGGCGGGTTCGGCAGCGCCGAGTACGGCGCCACCGACGCCCAGCTCGACTCCGACATCGCCCAGCTGCTGGTGACCACCTCCGCGCTCTACGACCCGCCGGCTGCCGTGGCGGCCGCGATCACCACGTTCGGGCGCGACGCGGTCCTCACCGCCTCGCGCCGGCTGTCCAAGAGCGGGGTGCCCAAACGACTGCGGGCCGGGCTGCCCGACTCCAAGCGGATCATCAGCGCCGCCCGCGACGAGGTGAAACGCCAAACCCACACCGACGAGATCCGCGACGCCACCCTCACCCGGTTCAGCCGCACCCAGCTCATCCAGTTGGTGCTACTGGTCGCGCTGGTCTACGTCGCCTACCCGTTCATCTCGACGTTGCCGACCTTCTTCAGCCAGTTGCGCACCGCGAACTGGTGGTGGGCGCTGGTCGGGCTGTCGGTGTCGTCGCTGACCTACGTGGGGGCGGCGGCCGCGCTGTGGGCGTGCGCCAACGGGGCGGTGAGTTTCCGGAACCTGTCGATCATGCAGATCGCCAACACCTTCGCGGCGACCAGCACCCCGGCCGGTATCGGCGGGCTGGCGTTGAGCACCCGGTTTCTGCAGAAGGGCGGGCTGACCACCACGCGGGCGACCGCCGCGGTCGCGTTGCAGCAGTCGGTGCAGGTGATCGTGCACGTGGTGCTGCTGATCTTCTTCAGCGCCGCCGCCGGGGTGTCGGCGGACCTGTCGCACTTCGTGCCCAGCGCCACCATGCTCTACCTGATCGCGGGCGTGGCGCTCGGTGTGGTGGGCACCTTCCTGCTGGTGCCCAAGCTGCGCCGCTGGATGGCGGTGGCGATCGGCCCGCGGCTCAAAGAGGTCTCCGGGGACCTGCTGGAGTTGGCCCGCGAACCCAAACGGCTCGCGTTGATCGTGCTCGGCGCCGCGGGCACCACCTTGGGTGCGGCGCTGGCGTTGTGGGCCAGCGTCGAGGCGTTCGGCGGCGGCACCACGTTCGTGACCGTGACGATCGTGACCATGGTCGGCGGCACGTTGGCCTCGGCGGCGCCCACCCCCGGCGGGGTCGGCGCGGTGGAGGCCGCACTCATCGGTGGGTTGGCCGCGTTCGGGGTGTCGGCCGCGATCGCGGTGCCCTCGGTGCTGCTGTACCGGGTGCTGACCTGCTGGCTGCCGGTGTTCATCGGCTGGCCGGTGATGCGTTGGCTCACCCGCAACGACATGATCTGACGCCGGTCACGGCAGCAGCCCGGCGCCCTGCGCGGCGTAGGTCCGGCTGATCCCCGGCTCGGGATAACCGGCCTCGGACACCGCTTTTCGCACCGCGGCGGCGACGGTCTTGGCCCGCGCTTCGGGCACCAGCGCGATCACGCAACCGCCGAAGCCGCCCCCGGTCATCCGCGCGCCGAACGCGCCGGCGTCGACGGCGGTGTGCGCGATCAGGTCGATGTGGTCGGTGGTGATCGCGAAATCCTCGCGCATCGAGGCGTGCGATTCGGTGAACAGCCGGCCCACCGCCGGGTAGTCCTCGGCGGCCAGCGCCGCGACGACGTCCAGCACCCGCTGGTTCTCGCTGAGGACGTGGCGGGCGCGGCGGGCATCGGTCGGATCGGTCAGCGCGGTAAGCGCTTCGGCGTCGGTCACCTCGCGCAGCGAGGCGACCCCCAGGGCGGCCGCGGCCCGCTCGCAGGAGGCCCGCCGCTGCGCGTATTCGCCGCCGACGTGCTCGTGGCGCGAGCGCGAGTCGATGAGCAGCAGCGCCACCCCGTGGCCGTACGGGTCGAAGTCGACCGGGCGCACGGTGATCTCGCGGAAGTCGATGAGCAGTGCGGTGGCCGGCTCACCGAACAGCGACGCCAACTGGTCGAGCAGACCGGTTGGGGCACCGACGTAGTCGTTCTCGGCGCGCTGGGCCAACCGCGCCTGCTCGATCCGGTCGAGGGTGATGTCGGCGGCGGCGGTCAACGCGCCGAGCACCGCGCACTCCAGCGCCGCCGAGGAGGACAGCCCGGACCCGATCGGCACGTCGCCGTCGATCGTCAACCGCCCGCCGGGCACCGGGTGCCCGGCTTCACGCAACGCCCAGATCACCCCGGCGACGTAGCCGGCCCAGCCGTCGACGCCGCCGGGGGCGGTGTCCAGCGGGATCGGTGTCGACCCGTCGGCGTTGGCACTCGCGGCGCTGATCACCTCCGACCCGTCCGGTGCGAACGTCGCGACGGTGCGCTGCGGCAACGCGATCGGTAGCGCGAAACCGGAGTTGTAGTCGGTGTGTTCGCCGATCAGGTTGACCCGGCCCGGCGCGGCGTAGCGGATGCTCACCCGCCCACCTCGCGCAGCCGGGCGGCCACCGACTCGGGGGTGACGTCGGCGATGAACGCGTCCATCGCCGACTCCGAGGCGGCCAGGTATTTCAGTTTGGTGGCACTGCGCCGGATCGACATCAACTCGGCGTGGAAGTAGCCGTCGCGTTGGGCGGCCGTGTCACGGTACTGGTGCAACGCCGCCATGTAGGGCAGCGGCTCGTCGTACAACCGATCGAAGCGCTGCAGCACATCCCGGTACAGGGCAGCGAACCCGTCGAGTTCGGTGTCGGTGAGCCCGGTGAGGTTGGGCACCTGCCGATTCGGGTAGAGGTGCACCTCCACCGGCCAGCGCGCCGCGAACGGCACGAACGCGATGGCGTGGTCGTTGGCGGCCACCACCCGGGTCGCTTCCGCGGTCTCACGGGCCAGCAGATCGGCGAACAGGTTGTTGCCGTAGCGGTTTCGATGCTGCTGCGCTTGGTCGAGCATGGCGGCGGTGCGCGGGGTCAGATACGGGTAGCCGTAGATCTGGCCGTGCGGATGGGGCAGGGTCACCCCGATCTCCTCGCCGCGGTTTTCGAAGCAGAACACCTGCTCCACGCCGGGTCGGGTGAGCAGGTCGGCGGTGCGGTGCCGCCACGCCTGCACCACCAGTCGGGCGTGCTCGGCGCTGAGCCCGGCGAACGATCCGGCGTGGTCCGGGGAGAAACAGATCACCTCGCAACGCCCGACACCGGGTGCGGCGACGAAGCCGTCACCCGGGGCCGGCGACACCGACCCGGTGCCGGCCAGGCTGGGGAACCGGTTCTCGAAGACCACGACGTCGTAGTCGTCGGCCGGCACCTCGCTGGTCTCCCCGCTCGGCCCCGGACACAGCGGGCACAGCTCGGCGGGGGGCTTGTAGGTGCGGTCCTGACGCTGCGCGGCGATGATCACCCACTGCCCGGTGGTGCGGTCCCAGCGCAGTTCGGTGGGGTGCTCGGATCGCGGCGGCAGCGGCCGGCGGTCGGGCACCGGCGCGACCGTTCGCCCGGGCAACGAAAAAAACAGCAGGTCGCGGCCGTCGGCGAGCGTCCAGGGCGTCGGCGTGGTCACGGTTGGCAACCTTAACGCCGCGACCGCAGGGCACCATGGAAGCGCGCAACCATCGGGAGGTGCACCGGGTGCCAGAGAGAAACGAGGGGTCGGGCCGAAGCGCGCTCGCGGACAATCCCCGCGACAGCGTCGTCGGCCCGGCGCTGGGTGAGCGGGTGCGCACCTGGGTGATCGGCTCCGATCCGGGGTTGGTGCGCCTGCACTCGGCCATCCGCACCACGGTGGCCCTCGGGCTGTCCCTGCTGGTGCTGTTCGTCATCGCCTCGGCGGCCGGTCAGCCGGTCACCGTGGCGGTGCTCGGTGCGGTGGTCGCGATGGTGTCGGCGCGCGCGGTCAACGAACCCGATGCCCGGTCTCGGCGCATCACGCTGGCGCTGCTACCACTGCCCGCCACCGCGGCGCTGGTCGCGGCCACCCTGCTGGATCCCTACAAGGTGGTCGCCGACGCGGTCTTCGTGGCGATCACGTTCGCCGCCGTCTATGCGCGCCGGTTCGGCTCGCGCGGCATGGCGCTGGGGATGGTCACGGTGATGAGCTACTTCTTCACGCTGTTCCTGGAGGCCAAGGTCAGCGAGTTGCCGTGGCTGATCGTGGCGGTGGTGGTGGGCAGCCTGTGCAGCCTGGTGTTGACCAGCTACCTGCTGCCCGAACGTCCCGAACGGGTGCTGCGCCGCACCGTGTCGTCGCTGCGGGCCCGGATGGCGATCGTGGTCGACGCCGCCGCCGAGACCGTACAGGCCGGCCGGTTCGATGAGCGTCACCGGCGCCGGCTACGCGTCCGGATGAATCGGCTGACCGACACGGTGCTGTCCGCGCAGGGCCAGTTGGAGGAGAAGGTCGACCCGGCCACCGTGTGGCCCGGGGTGACCAGCGCGGAGCTGACGTTGCGGCTGTTCGACGCGGAGTTGACCGTGGAGCGCATCGCGATCACCGCGGCCCGCGCCGCCGAGGCCGACCTGCCCGCCGCCACCCGCGCACAGCTGGTCGGGCTGCTGCGCCGGCTGGCCACCGAGCTGCACGTGCCGGGCTCAGTGGGGATGGCGGAGTTGGCCGAGCAGGCCCGCGGACTCGACGGCGGACCCGACGCACACCGGCTCGCGACCGCGGTGGTCGACACCACCGCGGTGATCGGGCGGTTGCGGGCTCTGGCCGAACAGGGCGGCGGAACCGCCGACACCGCCGCCACGTCGCCGCCCGCGGCCAAACCCTTTGACGAGGAACCGGCGAGTGGATTGCGGCCCACCACCCGCCAAGCCGTCCAGGTGGCGATCGCGACCACCCTGGCGATCATCGCCGGGGAGGCGCTGTCCCCGGCCCGCTGGTACTGGGCGGTGATCGCGGCATTCGTGACCTTCGCCGGCACCACCTCGTTCGGTGAGACCCTGACCAAGGGCTGGCAGCGCCTGCTGGGCACCCTGCTCGGGGTGCCCTCGGGGGTGCTGGTGGCCACCGTGGTCTCCGGCAACACCGCGGCGGCAGTGGTGATGATCTTCCTCTGCCTGTTCTTCGCCTTCTACCTGATGGCGGTGTCCTACAGCCTGATGATCTTCTGGGTCACCACGATGCTCGCGCTGATGTACGGGCTGCTGGGACAGTTCAGCGTCGACGTGCTGCTGCTGCGGCTCGGGGAGACCGCGGTCGGCACCGCGATCGGTGTGGGCGTGGCGGTGCTGGTGTTGCCGGCCCGCACCGGCACCGCGATCCGCGCGGCCGCGCGCGACTTCCTGGCCGAGCTGTCGACGTCGGTGTCCACCTCGGCCGAGGCGCTCGGCGGCGGGCCCACCACCGCACCCAGTGAGCAGGCCCGCGTCGTGCACCGCAGCCTGCAGGATTTCCGGACCACCGCCAAACCGCTGACCGTCGGGATCGCCGGAATCGCCGGGCGGACCAGCATCCGACGTGGCCTGCGGCTGTTGAAGGCCTGCGATCATTACGCGCGCGCCCTGGCTCGGGCCAGCGAGGGACCCGATCCCGGTTCGGTGCCGCTGGCCGAGGCCATCACCGCGGCCGCCGAGGCCGCCCGGGCCAACATCGACGCGCTCGCCGAGGTGCTCGACCGGCACGGCGGTGACCCGGAGGTCCGCTCGGCGGCCGACCTGATCGACGCTGCCGACGCGGTGGCCGGGCAGTTGCCTGACGACCGCCGGCTGCAGGCCGGGCTACACGCGCTGCATCAGATCGATCGGGCGGTGGTCGACGCGGCCGCCGACCTGGGCGCTCAGAACATCAGGCTCTGGTAGCCGGAGCGGTCGAGCGGATCGGGATGACGTCGGCGTCGGGCCGGGTGTCGTGGCGCAGGTGGGCGATCGCGGCCTTGGCGGCGCGGCGCAGCGCGCCGTACTCGCCCAGGTAGCCGGCCAGCCCGCCGACCCCGGGCAGCACCCCGAGGCGACGGAAGATTCCGCGTGGCTGCGGACGCTGGTCAAGTTCGTCGCGGATGCGGCGCAACACGCCGGCCAGGTGCCACAGCGACCGGGCGAACGCGAACGGGTTGGCGCCGATCCGGTGCGGCTCCGGGCCGTGGTGCTGGGCCTCGGCGATGACGTCGGCGTCCAGCTCCCGGTTGCAGAGCACCGCGGCCAGCAGCCGGATCAGTTCACCGCGGTCGGTGACCCCGTACTCGCGGGCGACCGCGCACAGCACGATCGCCTGGTTGGCGAAGCCGAGCATGTCCTGCACCGGCAACGCGGCCGACAGCACCCCGAAAGCCCGCGGCGAGGCGACCAGCACCGTGTTGGCCGCACCGACCCGGCGTACCCACCAGTTCACCCGGTGCCGGACGTCCATGGTCGCCCACGCCCGGGTGCCCGGCGCGTGAGCGATGTTGAGGGCGACGGCCAGACCGTCGAGGACCCGATCGACGGGGGCGTCGCCGCCGCCGGGCTGGTAGGTGCGCGCCTTCAGGCCGAACAGGTCGGCGTCGGCGAGCACCACGACCATCGGGTCGATCAGCCGCACCGCGCGGCTCAACGCTTCGGCGACCTCCGCATCGGAGAGCACCGTGCGACGAAACCCGACAAGACCCATGACGCGATCTTGCGCCATCGGCGCACCCGCCGCCACCCCGCGTCCCACCTCATTGTTTCGATTGTTTCGATATGCCGGCTGGGGTGAGTACGCTGGAGTCATGCCCACCGCCTCCAGCCCCCTCGCCGACCGGGTCGCCGCGCGCGCCCGCCGCGACAGCGACTTCGCCGAGGTCCTCGACACCCTGCTGGCGGCTCCCACCAGCCCGCAAGGCCACCTGGAACGCGTTGCCGCCCAAGCCCTCAACGACCAGCGTCGCGCCGCCCTGACCCAGGACTTCGTCGACGGCGCGCTGCCCACCCCGCAGGTGCAGCAACTGCTCGGTCTCGGCACCCCGCAGGCGGTGCACCGGATGCGCTCGCGCGGCCGGCTGCTCGGCGCCGCGGTGGGCAACCGGACCTGGTTCCCGGCGTGGCAGTTCGACGGCGACCGACTCCACCCCGACCTGCCGCAGATCCTGGAGCTGCTGGCCCGGTTCACCGCCGACCCGCTGGCCGCCGACCGGGTGATCCGGCTGACCCGCGAGGAACTGGGCGGGCGCTCCATCGCGCAGGCGCTGCGCCACTCCGCCGCCGACCCGGCCTCCGCCCGCACCGCGATGCGGCTGCTGACCGCCCTCGGTGCCTGAGCTCGCCGCCGGCTACCGCAGGCCGCCGCCGCAGGACCGGCCCACCGGCCTGGCCCGGCGGCAGGTCGCCGCGGGTACCGAGCTGTGGCGGATCGAGGCCGAGGCGCCGGTGGCATGGCGGTGGACGGGTTTCCCCCGGCCGCGCTTCCGCTTCGACCCCGAGTCCGGCGCGTTCCGGACCCGCTACGCCGGGGCCACCGCGGTGGGCGCGGCCCGGGAACGCTACCGCGGCACCGGGCTGATGATCCCCGCCGACCACGCCGACCACCACCTGACCCGGCTGGTGGCGGCCCGGCCGCTGCGGGTGCTCGACCTGCGCACCGAACGCAACCTGGACCTGCTCGCGGTGGACGATCAGATCAGCACCGGCCAGCACCCGCTGGTGTGGCAGACCTGCCAACGGCTGGCCGACGCGGTGCACCGGTGGTGGCCGGCCCCCGACGGCCTGGACGCGCTGGTCTACCGTTCGCGCACCACCCCGGAGGGCTCGCTGAACTACGCGATCTTCGCCACCGAGGCGTTCACCGTGCAATCCTGGCCGCTGGCCGAGCGGCCCGACCTGCTGACCGACCTGGTGCTGCGGCACGGTTTCACCGTGAGCTGGGATCTCACCTCGTAGCCGGCCGGGGGCCGTCGTCGGCCGGGGGCGCAGTCAGCCGGGGGCCGTCGTCAGCCGGGGGCGCAGTGCCTCCGGGCCGACCGGCTCCCCGGCGGCCACCGCTTCGGCCAGGCCGTCGGCGAACCCGAGCAGCCCGACGATGTCCACACCGTGGCGGTCGGCCCCGACCCGGCGCAGCCGCTCCGCGGAGCGCTCCAGCAGTGCCGCGGCACCGACCGGGTTCCCGCGCTGAATGTGGGTGATGCCCACCGCCAGCTGCGCCAAGCCCTGCCACAGCGTCCGCTCGCCGGGCGGGCCGGTCTTCCACGCCGCCTCCAGCACCTCGTGGGCGTGAAACGCCCGCCCCTCATCGAGGAGCCGCTGGGCGTAGTCGAGGGTCTCCGCCGGCGGCAGGTCCAGGTCCTCGGGGATGCCCGGCACCCCCGCGCTGCCGTGCGGCAGCGGGCGGCCCAGCTCGTCGCGCGGCCGGGCGTTGCGGGGCCGGCCGTCCTCGTCGCGGTCACGTTCGGCCATGTCCCCATCATGCCGGTCGCCGTACACTACTTCGAATGACGCGCACCCGGTGGCCGGCCGCGGTCCTGACCATGCTCGTCGCCACCGGCTGCCATTCGGGTGATTCGCCGTCCGCAGCGCCGCAGACCACCCCCAACGCACCGGGCCTGGCGTTCTGCCGCCAACTCGGCGGCACCTGGAACACCCCGGCCCGCAGCTGCACCCTCACCGGGCGCAACGAGCACACCCACATCAAGGTCAGCTACCCGGTGGGACTGCTCGAGGACCCGGCCGCCGGGCCCGCGCTCAAGGATTACGTCGAAAGCTACGTGCACCGGCGGTCCGACGAGGCCGACGACCGGGAGAGCAACACCACGCTGACCCACACCCTGTTCCACCACGGCGACGACGTCACCTCGGTGCTGTTCCACGGCGAGTACTACACCCAAGGCACCCCGCACCCCACCGACGAGTACGCCACGTTCACCTTCGACACCGCCGAACACCGCCGGCTGCAGCTGGCCGACCTGTTCTGTCCCGGCGTCGATCCGCTGCAGGCGATCCCGTCGCTGATCCGCTCCTCGATCGAGGACCAGCTCGGCGACACGCCGCTGAACGTCGAGGACTTCGAGCCCGGCCGCACCCGCCTCGACTACTCCGACGGCTACCGGGCCTGGCTGCTCGACGACGACGATCTGGTGTTCTACCTGCCGGCGGAGCGCACCGGCCCGGTGGCGGCCGGAATGGTCACGCCCCGGCTGGCGTTGAGTGACCCCGACGCGCCGTTACGCCAGAACGGTTGCCCGACCTGATGGAATAGCGAGATGCCCAGACCCTTTACTGAAGCCGAACGCGCCGAGTTCCTCGCCGAAAAGCACATCTGCGTGCTGTCGGTGGCCGCCGGCGACGGACAGCCCCCGGCGAGCATCCCGATCTGGTACGACTACACCCCCGACGGGATGATCCGGATCAACACCGGGGTCAACAACCGCACCGCCCGGTTGGTGCAGCAGGCCGGGGCGGTGACCGTCGTCGTGCAGCGCGAGGAGCTGCCCTACAAGTACGTGGTCATCGAGGGCACCGTGGTGGCGGCCACCACCCCGGCACCGCTGGAGGCCCGCACCGAGATCGCCGTGCGTTATCTCGGCGAGGAGCGCGGCCGCGCGTTCGCCCGCCACGGCGACGACGCCGACGCCGTATTGTTCACCATCCGGCCCGACCGGTGGCGCACCAGCGACTTCACCGGCGACGTGTGAGCGGCACACCCACCGACGCCCCGGGCGACGACGACGGCGCCGAGACCACCGACGCGGCCGCCGCGGCGGCTACGCCGACATGGCGTCGGTTCGCCGTCGTCGTCATCGCCGCGATGGCCGTCGTCGGAGCACTCATCGCGATCACCGTCACGGTGGCGCACCGGGGCCACCGTGACGGTCTCTCCGACGAGGAGACCCGCACCCAGATCGTCGACGCCGCCGGGGCCATCGTGCGCAACGCCGGCCTGCAGAAGGCCACCGGGCGGTTCTTCTTCCGGTCGTGCCCCGAGGACGAAGCGGACGATGCCGACCCGCAGGGACCGCCGTACAACGGCCAGGTCGACATGTCCTTCGCGGTGCCCGCCGACGTCGCCGTCGACGAGTACCTCCGGCGGATCTCGGTGATGCTGGCCGTACACGGCTGGCAGACCACCATGCCGCCGCCCGGCGACGACACCTGGATCGCCCACAAGGGCGGTGTCGCCGCCGCGCTGTCCCCCGATCCCGGTGACGAGCACCGCGGCCGGGCGACGGTGTTCGGCGAGTGCCGCAACTGGGGTGAGCACGACGGCGACGAGGGCACCGACGTCACCGGCCGGCTGTGGTGACCTCCGGTCTCGCGCTGCGAGCCCGCCACCGCCATGGCAGGCTGCCGGTTATGTCCTTCAAGGTGCACCTGGATCAGAAAGACTCACTGGCGGAGAAGTTCAAGAACCACGACGACTACGAGTTCCTGCGCGGCGGGGTGTTGTGCGTCCACCGCCAGAACGGCAAGCGGATCTATTACGCGCCCGATCACTGGCGGTATGTGGAGGCCGACGACGATCATCCGCCGCGTTCCAGCTGATTTTCCCTCGGACGGGGGTCGCGGGTCCGGACCGTTCTCGGTGGTCGCTGAACCGTGGTGCCAGGTGCAGGATTCGAACCTGCGTAGGCTTACGCCGACGGATTTACAGTCCGCTCCCATTGGCCGCTCGGGCAACCTGGCGGGGGTGCGGTATGCAGACTACAACGACGGCGGGCCGAAGACACAAACGCCCACCGTCGAGAGGAAAGGGGACCGATCCCATGGCGGATTCATCGTTCGACGTTGTCAGCAAGGTTGACCGCCAGGAGGTCGACAACGCCTTGAACCAGGCCGCCAAGGAACTGGCCACCCGGTTCGACTTCCGCGGCACCGACACCGCAGTCGCCTGGAAGGGCGAGGAGGCCATCGAGCTGACCAGCTCCACCGAGGAGCGGATCAAGGCCGCCATCGACGTGTTCAAGGAGAAGCTGGTCCGCCGCGACATCTCGATGAAGGCGTTCGAGTTCGGCGACCCGCAACCCTCCGGCAAAACGTTCAAGGTGGTCGGCACCCTCAAGCAGGGCATCTCCGGCGACGACGCCAAGAAGATCACCAAACTCATCCGCGACGAAGGCCCCAAGGGCGTCAAGACCCAGATCCAGGGCGACGAGGTGCGGGTGTCGTCGAAGAAGCGCGACGACCTGCAGTCGGTGATCGCGCTGCTGAAGAAGGCCGACCTTCCGGTCGCGCTGCAGTTCGTCAACTACCGCTGAGCCGGGCCGCCGGCTCCGCTGGGCCGGTTACGCGGCCCAGCCCGAACCGTTGTGCCTATCGTGGTGAGGACGACCACACTCCCCCGGAAGCGAGGCCGACGATGACCGTCACCGCCCACGTTGCGCGTCCCGACCGTCCCGCCGAGGACGGCGGTGTCTTCGACGTGGTGATCATCGGTGCCGGCATCTCCGGCATCGGCGCGGCCTACCGGCTGACCGAACGCAACCCCGACCTGCGCTACGTCATCCTGGAGCGCCGCGAGCAGCTCGGCGGCACCTGGGACCTGTTCCGCTACCCGGGGGTTCGCTCCGACAGCAGCATCTTCACGCTGTGCTTCCCGTACGAGCCGTGGACACGCAAGGAGGGCGTCGCCGACGGCGACAAGATCCGCGAATACCTCGGCGACACCGCCCGCAAATACGGCATCGACCGGCACATCCGCTACAACAGCCACGTCCGCGCCGCGGACTGGGACTCCGACACCGACACCTGGACCGTCACCGTCGAGCGTGACGGCACGCCGGTCAGCTACCAGGCGCGGTTCGTGTTCTTCGGGTCCGGCTACTACAACTACGACGAGGGCTACACCCCCGAGTTCCCCGGCATCGAAAGCTTCCGCGGCTCCGTGATCCACCCCCAGCACTGGCCGGAGGACCTCGACTACACCGGCCGCTCGGTGGTGGTGATCGGCAGCGGCGCGACCGCGATCTCGCTGATCCCGGCGATGGCGGAGAAGGCCGCGTCGGTGACCATGCTGCAGCGCTCCCCCACCTATCTGATCTCCGCGTCGAAGTTCAGTGCGTTCGCCGACTGGCTGCGGAAGTTGTTGCCGCGCAAGTTCGCCCACCTGATCATCCGGCTGCGCAATGCCGTGTTCGAGGGCATCATCTGGCTGTTGGCTCGCAAGACGCCCGCGCTGATGAAATGGATCCTGCGCCGCCAGGCGGTGACCAGCCTGCCCGAGGGCTATCCGGTCGACGTGCACTTCAAGCCGCGCTACAACCCCTGGGACCAGCGGCTGTGCCTGATCCCCGACGGGGACCTCTACGAGGCGATCAGCACCGGACGGGCCGAGGTGGTCACCGACCGCATCGACCACTTCGACGCCGACGGGATCGTGTTGCAGTCCGGCCGGCGCCTCGACGCCGACGTCGTCGTCACCGCCACCGGCCTGCAGTTGCAGGCCCTCGGCGGGGTGACGCTGAGCCTGGACGGCACCGAGATCAAGCCGCAGGACCGGTTCGTCTACAAGGCACACATGCTCGAAGACGTCCCCAACCTGTTCTGGTGCGTCGGCTACACCAACGCGTCCTGGACGCTGCGCGCCGACATGACCGCCCGGGCCACCGCGAAGCTGATCGACTACATGACCTCCCGCGGCTACACCCACGCCTACCCGCACCTCGGTGACGAGCCGATGCCGGAGAAACCGGCGTGGGACATCCAGGCCGGCTATGTGCTGCGCGCCCTGCACGCACTGCCCAAATCCGGCACCAAACGCCCGTGGAACGTCCGGCAGAACTACTTCGCCGACGCCGTCGACTACCGGTTCGACACGCTGGGCGAATCGATGGTGTTCGGCCGCCGCGCCGAACCGGCCCTCACCGGCTGACCCGATGGACAACGATGCGCTGGCGGAGCTGCGGCGCCGTCGCGGGCTGACCGAGGACGGCGCACGCGCCGACAAGGTCGCCCGCCGCCACGCCGCCGGCGGTAACACCGCCCGGGAGAACATCGCCGCCCTGGTCGACCCCGGCTCGTTCGTCGAATACGGCCGGCTGGCCACCGCCGCCCAGGAGAAGCGGCTCTCCGCCGAGGACCTCATGGCCCAGACCCCTGCCGACGGGCTGATCGGCGGGCTGGCCCGCGTCGGGGGCCGGCCCTGCGCGGTGCTGACCTACGACTACCTGGTGATGGCCGGCACCCAGGGACTGCGCGGGCACCACAAGTCCGACCGGCTGCTGGCCACCATCGCGCGGCTGGGCTGTCCGGCGGTGTTCTTCACCGAAGGTGGCGGCGGACGACCGAACGACACCGACTATCCGGCGGTGTCCTCGCTGGACGTGCGCACGTTCGCGCTGTGGGCGCAGCTGTCCGGGGTGGCGCCACGGATCGCGGTCGTGGCCGGGCACTGCTTCGCGGGCAACGCGGTGCTGGCCGGCTCGGCCGACCTGCTGATCGCCACCGAGAACGCCACCCTCGGGGTCGCCGGGCCGGTGATGCTGGCCGCCGGCGGCCTCGGCGAACACCGTCCCGACGAGCTCGGCCCGGTCTCGGTGATGGCCGCCAACGGCGTCATCGACGCCGTCGTGCCCGACGAGCCGGCCGCGGTGGCGCTGGCCCGCACCCTGCTGGGCTACTTCGGCGGGGATGTCGCCCCGGGAGTCGCCCCCGATCAGGACGCGTTGCGGTCGGTGATCCCGCAACGCGAACGCACCCCGTTCGATGTGCGCCCGGTGATCACCACGCTGTGCGACGAGGGCACCGTCACCGTGCTGCGCGAGCGGTTCGCCCCCGAACTGGTCACCGCGTTCGGCCGGATCGAGGGCCGCGCGGTGGGGTTTATGGCCAACCAGACGCTGCACATGGCCGGGGCGCTGACCTCAGACGCCTCGGACAAGGCGGCCCGGTTCCTGCAGCTGTGCGACGCTTTCGGCGTCCCGGTGGTCTCGCTGGTCGACACCCCCGGGATCATGGGCGGCCCGGACGCGGAGCGCTCCGCGGTGCTGCGCCACGCCTCCCGGGTGCTGGTGGCCGCCGCCCGGCTGCAGGTACCGCTGATCGGGGTGGTGCTGCGGCGCGGCTACGGGTTGGGCGCGCAGGCGATGCTGGGCGGCTCCACCCATGAGCCGCTGCTCACCGTGGCGTGGCCGGGCGCGCACATGGGTCCGATGGGCCTGGAGGGCGCGGTGCGGCTGTCCCTGCGCAAACAGCTCGCCACCCTGGAGGACCCGGCCGAACGCGACCGGGTGGTGGGCGAGGCCACCGCCGCCTACCGCGAGCACGTCACCGCGTTCAACGTCGCGCGCGCCTTCGAGATCGACGACGTGATCGATCCTGCCGAGACCCGCGCGGTGCTCGCCGCGACGCTGGCCGCGGCCGGACCGGACGGCTTCCGCGGCAGCGGGCGCGTCGTCGACACCTGGTAGCGCGCAACCTGATCGCGCAACCGCCGGTAAACGCGCGGCGGCGGCAATACGCTAGCGGCATGTCAGCCGCTCTGCGTAGTCCGAAGGTCGTCGTCCTCGGCGGTGGATCCTGGGGCACCACCGTCGCCTCCATCTGCGCGCGGCGCGGGCCAACCCTGCAGTGGGTCCGGTCGGCCGAGACCGCCGCGGACATCAACACCAACCACCGCAACTCCCGCTACCTGGGTGACGACGTGGTGCTGTCGGAGTCGCTGCGCGCCACCACCGACTTCTCCGAGGCCGCCCAGTGCGCCGACGTGATCGTGATGGGGGTGCCCTCGCACGGCTTCCGCGGCGTGCTCACCGAACTCGCCGCCGAGTTGCGCCCGTGGGTGCCGGTGGTGTCGCTGGTCAAAGGCCTCGAGCAGGGCACCAACCTGCGGATGTCGCAGATCGTCGAGGAGGTGCTGCCCGGGCACCCGGCCGGCATCCTGGCCGGGCCCAACATCGCCCGCGAGGTGGCCGAGGGGTTCGCCGCGGCTGCCGTGCTGGCGATGCCCGACCAACACCTGGCCGCCAACCTGGCGAACCTGTTCCGCACCAAGCGGTTCCGCACCTACACCACCGATGACGTGATCGGGGTGGAGATGGCCGGTGCACTCAAGAACGTCTACGCGATCGCGGTGGGGATGGGCTATTCGCTGGGGATCGGAGAGAACACCCGGGCGATGGTGATGGCGCGCGCGGTGCGGGAGATGTCCAAGCTCGGCGAGGCGATGGGTGGGCAGCGCGACTCCTTCGCCGGGCTGGCCGGGATGGGCGATCTCATCGTCACCTGCACCAGCAAGCGCAGCCGCAACCGGCACGTCGGTGAGCAGCTCGGCTCCGGTAAGACCGTCGAGGAGATCATCGCCGCGATGAACCAGGTCGCCGAGGGGGTGAAGGCGGCCAGCGTGATCATGGAGTTCGCCAACGAGTACGGGCTGAACATGCCGATCGCCCGCGAGGTCGACGGCGTGGTCAACCACGGATCGACGGTCGAGCAGGCCTACCGCGGCCTGATCGCCGAAACCCCCGGCCATGAGGTGCACGGCAGCGGGTTCTGACCTCACCCGCCCCGCATCGGAAGCCGCACCCGGAACACGGTGCGCCCGCCGCCGGATTCGGCGGTCACCGCACCGTGATGCGCCTCGACGATGGCGGCCACGATCGGCAACCCCAGCCCGCTGCCCTTGGCGACCCGGGAGCGGGACACGTCGGCCTGGACGAATCGGTCGAACAGGTGCGGCAGCAACGCGGGGTCGATGTCGGGCCCGTCGTCGGTGACGGTGAGTTCGGCCCACGGGCCGTCGACGACGACGGCGGTGTGGACCCGCACTCCGGCGGGGGTGTGCACCCGGGCGTTGGACAGCAGGTTGGAGACCGACTGGTGGATCCGGTGGCGGTCACCGCGGATCCACACCGGCTCGTCCGGCAGGCCGGTGGTCCAGGTGTGCTCGGGGCCGGTCACGCCGGCATCGTGGACTGCGTCGATCACCAGGTCGCCCAGGTCGATGTCCTCGGTGCGCAGGTCCTGCTTCTCGTCGAGCCGGGACAGCAGCAGCAGGTCCTCCACCAGCATCACCATCCGGTGGGCTTCGGCCTCGATGCGCGCCAACGCGTATTCGCTGTTGGGTGGCAGCTCTGCGCTGTCCTGGCGGGTCAGTTCGGCATACCCCTGGATCACCGCCAACGGGGTGCGCAGTTCGTGGCTGACATCGGCCAGGAAGCGACGCATCCGCCGGTCGGCGGCGGCCAGGTCGGTCAATGCCGCGTCGACGTTGTCCAGCAGCCGGTTCAGCGTGTAGCCGACGATGGCGACCTCCTCGGGGTCGGCGTTCTCCGTCGGCACCCGGGCGGTGATCGGCTGGACCGGGTCGGCCAGCGGGAGCGCGGCGACCTCGGCGGCGGTGGCCGCGACCCGGCGCAACGGCCGCAGCGCGACGCCGACGACCAGGACCGCGCCCAACGCAGTGGCGGCCAGCGCCGTCAGGAAGGTCACGACGGTGACCACGATTTTCACGGCGAGGAGTTGGTTGGAGGCCGTCAGCGCCACCGCCGAGACCAGGCGATGGTCGTCGACGGTGCGGCTCTGCGCCCGGTAGGGGGTGCCCGAGTCCAGGTGCACGGTGCGTGGCGGCCCGTCCACCCAGTGCTGGCCCTCCAGCGCGGCGACGAGTTCCGCTCCGGCCGGTTGGGCCTCCCCGTCGGAGAAGACGGCCGACCCGACCACCTCACCGCCGTCGAGCACCGCGATCAGGTTGCCCGGCGCCTGTCCGAGGAAATGGGTCAGCTGCTCGGGTGTGGTCTGCTCGCGGCTCTGCGTGTAGGCATGGCTGAAGGCGGCCGACGATCGGGCGAGCTCCGCGTCGATGATCGCGGTGACACCGCTGCGCAGGCTCAGCACCGAGAACAGGCCCACCGCAGCCAGCGCGGCGCTGACCACCGCGCACACCCCGATGACCAGTTGCGCGCGCAGGGAGCGGGGCCGCCACCGGAGCGCGGCGCCGGTCATCGCGGCGGCCGCAGCAGATAGCCGACTCCGCGGACGGTGTGGATCATCGGCTCGTGGTCAGCGTCGATCTTCTTGCGCAGGTAGGAGATGTATAGGTCAACGATGCCGGTCCGGCCGTTGAAACCGTAATTCCACACCTGGTCGAGGATCTCGGCACGGCTCAATGCTCGGTTCGGGTTGCGCATCAAGAACCGCAGGAGGTCGAACTCTGTTGCGGTAAGGGATATCTCGTCCCCGTTTCGGCTCACCTCGCGGCTGGATCCGTCGAGTACCAGCTCGCCGACCGCGAGCACCTCCCCGGCCGGCGCCGTCATCCGGTCCGACCGGCGAAGCAGCCCGCGCAGCCGGGCCACCAACTCTTCGAGGCTGAACGGCTTGGTCATGTAGTCGTCGGCGCCCGCGGTCAGGCCCGCAACCCGGTCCATCACCGAATCGCGTGCCGTGAGAAACAGGATCGGCGTGTAGGTTTCAGCTTCCCTGACCCGCTCCAATACCTTGAGCCCGTCGATGTCGGGCAGCATGATGTCGAGGACCAGCACGTCCGGGCCGAAGTCGGCGATCTTGCGGATGGCCTCCTGCCCGTCGTGGGCGACCTCGATCTGCCACCCCTCGTAGCGCAGCGCGCGTTCGACCAGATTGGTCAACTCCGCTTCGTCATCGACGAGCAAGACCCGGATCGGCGAGCCGTCCGCACGCCGCATCGGAGGCAACTTACCCAGGATCGCCTGCCGCGGGCTTTGAAGCTGCCCGCCCGGTGTCGTCGCCATGACCACATTCTGCGGTGACGAAACCGGCAACTCCTATTCCGTTCACGAAGAATTCACGTTGGAGCCACGAAATGTGGTCACCGTCACCGCATTGATGTGAATTTTCTATGCATCCCGTTTCCGCGTTTGCGACCGCCGATTTGCGCTGTCTAACGTCGCATACGGCGGTCAGGCTAAACGTTTGGCTTGCAATCGAATTCATAACTTCTCGGGAGAATCTCATTCAGACCGTCAACGCACCGGCGACGCCCGTCGGCCGACTCAACGCACCGTCGCCGCCCGAGCGGCTCCGTGCGATCCTGCGCTACGACCTGCCCGCCTCCCTGGTCGTCTTCCTGGTGGCTTTGCCCCTGTCGCTGGGAATCGCCATCGCCTCCGACGCCCCGGTGCTCGCGGGCCTGATCTCCGCCATCATCGGCGGCGTGGTGGCCGGCGCCCTGGGCGGATCTGTCGTGCAGGTCAGCGGCCCGGCCGCCGGCCTGACCGTGATCGTCGCCGGGTTGGTGGCCGAGTTCGGCTGGGCGGTCACCTGCGCGATCACCGCCGCAGCCGGCGTGGTCCAGGTCCTGTTCGGGTTGAGCCGGATCGCGCGGTTCGCGCTGGCCATCTCCCCCGTCGTGGTGCAGGCGATGCTCGCCGGCATCGGGATCACGATCGCCCTGCAGCAGTCCCACGTCCTGCTGGGCGGGCAGTCCCGCAGCTCGGCGTGGGAGAACCTCACCGCGCTGCCCGACCGACTCGCCTCGGTCAGCGTCGCCAGCCTGGTACTGGGCGCACTGGTGATCGCCGCCATGCTGGGGTGGCGCTGGGTTCCCGGGCGAATCGGGCAGCTGCCCAGCCCGCTGGTCGCCGTCGTCGGCGTGACCGTGCTGTCGGTGCTGGCGCCCTTCGACGTCGCGCGTATCCGCCTGGACGGCTCCCTGCTGGACGCCGTACAGCTGCCCAGCCTGCCCGACGGGCAGTGGGGGGCGGTCGCGGTCGGGGTGATGACGGTGGCCCTGATCGCCAGCGTCGAGAGCCTGCTGTCGGCGGTCGCCGTCGACCGGATGCACACCGGCCCGCGCACTGACGTCAATCGTGAGCTGGTGGGTCAGGGCTCGGCGAACATCGCGGCCGGGATGCTCGGTGGGCTGCCGATCACCGGCGTGATCGTGCGCAGCGCGACCAACGTGAGCGCCGGCGCCCGGTCGCGCGCCTCGACGATCCTGCACGGCTGCTGGGTCCTGCTGTTCGCGCTTCCGTTCTGTGCACTGATCGAGCAGGTCCCGACCGCGGCGCTGGCGGGACTGCTGATCGTCATCGGGTTGCGGCTGGTCAAGCCCGCCGACATCCGCTCGGCGGAGCGGACCGGCAACCTCTGGGTCTATCTGGTCACCGTGTTCGGCGTGGTGTTCGTCAACCTGCTCGCGGGTGTGGTGATCGGCCTGGCGCTGGCGATAGCGCTGACCGGGTGGCGGGTGGTCCGCGCCCGAGTCACCGCCGAGCCGGTCGGCGACGACGACTGGCTGGTGCGTATCGAGGGTGTCTGCACCTTCTTGTCGCTGCCGCGACTGACCGCGGTGCTCGCCTCGCTCCCTGCCGGCTGCACGGTGACGCTGGAACTGTCGGTCATCGTCATCGACCACGCCGCGCAGGAGGCGATCACCGACTGGGAGCGTCAGCATGTCGCGGTGGGCGGCGCCGTCCTCCGCGCCGACCGGGCCGGAGTAGCGGTCAGTCGGTCTCGATGCTGATGTGCAGCTTCTTGCCGCACGCTTCGGCGAGACGCTTGAGGGTGTCGATGCCCGGCATACGCGACCCGCTCTCGTAGGAGGCGATCGCCGACTGGCTGGTCCCCATCGCGTCGGCCAGGTCCGATTGGGTCAGGCCGGCACCGGCACGGGTGACATACACCAGCTGGCCCAGGTTGGTCGACCAGCCGGCGTCGCGATACGCCGAGTCGTAGAATTCCGGTTCTGGCTGGGTCATGACGACCCCCTTTAGCTTCGGCGGCACATGATTCCCCAGCATATCTAGCTAGATATATTTTGGCTAGGCTTTCTCCGTTAAATCCCCAGTTCAGCGCGGGGCCGAGGGGGAACGTCCCGGCCCGCCTCGGTCACCCATGATTCCCGCGTCGAGCCACCCATGATTCCCGCGTCGAGCCACCCACGATTCCCGCGTCGAATGAAGCTCCAGGGCGAAAAAACGCACTATTTTCCGCCCTGGAGCTTCATTCGCGACGAATTCTTCGCTGTTGCGGAGATTCTGCGGCGGAGATTCTGCGGCGGAGGTCCTGCTGCGGGCATTCTGCTGCGGACATTCTGCGGCGGAATTATGAACGGGCCATTTCCTCGAGCCGACGGATCCGGTCGGCGACCGGCGGGTGGGTGGAGAACATGGCGCCGAGGCGCTCACCCGTCCGGAACGGGTTGGCGATCATCAGGTGCGACTGGTTGGCGAACTCCGGTTCCGGCGGCAGCGGCGCGGCCTGCACGCCCGCGGAGATCTTGCGCAGCGCCGACGCGAGCGCCAGCGGATCGCCGGTGAGCTGCGCGCCGGACTGGTCGGCCTGGTACTCCCGGGACCGCGAGACGGCCATCTTGATGACGGTGGCCGCGATGGGCCCCAGCAGCGACACCAGCAGCAGCCCGAACGGGTTGGAGCCTTCGCGGTTGCCGCCGAACATGCCGGCGAACATCGCCATGTTGGCCAGACCGGTGATGATCGAGGCCAGCGCGCCCGCCACGGAGGAGATCAGGATGTCGCGGTTGTAGACGTGGGAGAGCTCGTGGCCGAGCACCGCCCGCAGCTCACGCTCGTCGAGGATGTTCAGGATCCCGGTGGTGCAGCACACCGCGGCGTTGCGGGGGTTGCGGCCGGTGGCGAACGCGTTGGGCGCGTTGGTGTCGCTGATGTACAGCCGCGGCATGGGCTGGTGGGCCACGGTGGCCAGCTCCCGCACGATCTTGTACATGACCGGGGCCTGCACCTCGGTGACCGGCTGGGCGCGCATCGCGCGCAGCGCCAGCTTGTCGCTGTTGAAGTAGGAGTAGAAGTTCATGCCGACGGCGAGGAGAACCGCGATCCACATCGCCGTCTGGCCGAACAGCGAGCCGACGGCGACGATCAGCCCGGACATCACCACCAGCAGAGCGAACGTTTTGGCCGTGTTGTGGTGCGGATGCCAGGTCATCGGCTGCCTCCTTGCGAACCTCTCGCTGATCTAACGCCACCGGGCGCGCGGAGGTTCCGTGGTTCAGCCGTGCCGGGTCACCGTGTAGTCGACCAGAGTGCTCAGTGCGTCGCGGCCGGCGCCGGCCGGCAGCAGCGCCAACTCGTCGCGGGCCCGCTGGGCATAGCCGGCCACCGCCTGTTTCGCGCGGTCCATGCCCGGCGACCGGCGCAGCAGGGTCAAGGCCTCCTCGACGCGGGCGTCGTCGTCGTCCAGCGGGCGGACCAGCAGCTCCCGCAGCCGGTCGGCGTCGGGTCCGGACTCGTCGAGGGCGTAGAGCACCGGCAGGGTGTGCACGCCTTCGCGCAGGTCGGTGCCGGGCAGCTTGCCGGACTCGTCGGGGTCGCTGGCGATGTCGATAATGTCGTCGGAGATCTGGAAGGCGGTGCCGACGATCCCGCCGAGCCGCGACAGCCGTTCGATCTGCTGCTCGTCGGCGCCGGAGAACGTGGCCCCGAACCGGCCCGACGCCGCGATCAGGCAGGCGGTCTTCTCGTAGACCACCTTCAGGTAGTGCTCGACCGGGTCGGCGTCGTCGGCCGGGCCGCGGGTCTCGCGCATCTGGCCGGTGACCAGTTCGGCGAAGGTCTCGGCGATGACCCGCACCGCGTCCGGACCCAGCCGCGACACCAGCCGCGAGGCGGTGGCGAACAGGTAGTCGCCGGCCAGGATCGCGATGCTGTTGCTCCAGCGGGCGTTGGCGCTCTGCGCGCCGCGGCGCAGCTCGGCGTCGTCCATCACGTCGTCGTGGTAGAGCGTCGCCAGGTGGACCAGCTCGATCACCGCGCCGGCCACGGTCACCTGCCAGGCGTCGGGCTCGGGTCCCAGCTGCGCGGCGAGCACGGTGAACAGCGGGCGGAACCGTTTGCCGCCGGCCTCGAACAGGTGCAGCACCGCTTCGGCCATCAACGCGTCGGCGCCGCGCAGTTCGGTGTCCATCAGCTCTTCGATGCGCTCCACCCCGTCGCGCACGCCGGCGGCGAAAGCGGGGTCGCCCAGGTCGACGCCCGCCACCACGTTCACCGGTGTGTTCACGGCTCCAACATACTGGGGACCATGAGCACCCCCCAGCCCGGAGCCGCCGACACCGACGTCCTGGTGGTCGGCGCCGGACCGGCCGGGTCGGCGGCGGCGGCGTGGGCCGCCCGCGCCGGCCGTGACGTCCTGGTGGTCGACTCCGCGACCTTCCCCCGCGACAAGGCATGCGGCGACGGGTTGACCCCGCGCGCCGTCATCGAGTTGGAGCGCCTCGGGCTGACCGGGTGGCTCGACGAGCACGTGCGCCACCGCGGGCTGCGTCTGCACGGCTACGGCGGTTCGGTGCAGGTGGATTGGCCGGGCCCGTCCTTCCCGTCAACCGGTAGCGCCGCGCCGCGCACCGAACTCGACGACCGGATCCGGCGCTGCGCCGAGGAGTCCGGCGCCCGAATGCTGTTGGGCACCAAGGTGTCCGACGTACACCATGACGTCGACGGGCGGGTGCGTTCGGTGACGCTGGCCGACGGGACCGAAGTGCGCTGCCGCACCGTGATCGTCGCCGACGGCGCCCGCTCGCCGTTGGGCCGCAAGCTCGGTCGCCAGTGGCACCAGCAGACCGTCTACGGAACCGCGGCGCGCGGCTACCTGGCCTCCCCCCGCCACGACGAGCCGTGGCTGACCTCGCACCTCGAGCTGCGCTCCCCGGAGGGGGCGGTGCTGCCCGGCTACGGCTGGATCTTCCCGCTGGGCAACGGTGAGGTGAACATCGGCGTGGGCGCACTGTCGACCACCAAACGTCCAGCCGAGCTGGCGCTGCGACCGTTGATGTCCTACTACGCCGACCTGCGCCGCGCGGAGTGGGGGTTCGTCGGGGAGCCGCAGAAGATGCTGTCGGCGCTGCTCCCGATGGGTGGTGCGGCCTCCGGGGTCGCCGGGCCTAACTGGATGCTCATCGGTGACGCGGCCGCCTGCGTCAACCCGCTCAACGGGGAGGGCATCGATTCCGGGTTGGAGAGCGGACGGCTGGCCGTCGACCTGCTCGACGAGGCCGACCTCACCGAGATCTGGCCGCAGGTGCTGCGGCAGCGCTACGGGCGCAGCTTCTCCATCGCACGCCGGCTGGCACTGCTGTTGACGTTCAAGCGGTTCCTGCCGGTCACCGGCCCGGTGGCGATGCGCTCGTCGGCGCTGATGGAGCTCGCGGTGCGGGTGATGGCCAACCTGGTGACCGACGAGGACGCCGACCTCGTGGCCCGGGCCTGGCGCGGCAGCGGCGCGGTGTCGCGGCTGATCGACCGCAGGCCGCCGTTCAGCTGAGCCCGTCGGCAGCCGGCTTGGTGGCGGCATGCAGGGCGACGATGCCGCCGGTGAGGTTGCGCCAGCGCACATCGGTCCAGCCGGCCGCGGCGATGGCGCGGGCCAGCGCCGGCTGGTCGGGCCAGGCCCGGATCGATTCGGCGAGATAGCGGTAGGCGTCGGGATTGCTGGAGACCACGTCGGCCATCGCCGGCAGCGCCCGCATCAGGTACTCCTTGTAGACGGTGGCGAAAGCCCGGTTGGTCGGGGTGGAGAACTCGCAGACCACCAGCCGGCCACCCGGGCGGGTGACCCGCGCCAGCTCCGCCAGCCCCTGCGGGTGATCGGCGACGTTGCGCAACCCGAAGCTGATCGTGACCGCGTCGAAAACCCCGTCGGCGAACGGCAGCGCGGTGGCGTCGGCGGCGATCTTGGGCACGTCGCGCCCGGCGCCCGCGGCGAGCATGCCGACCGAGAAGTCCGCCGCGACACAGCACGCCCCGGAGCGCGCCAGCTCCACCGTCGAGACGGCGGTGCCCGCCGCCAGGTCCAGCACGGTGTCGCCGGGGCCGATGCGCAGTGCCGCGCGGGTGGCCCGCCGCCACGACCGGTCCAGCCCGAGTGACATGACGGTGTTGGTCAGGTCGTAGCGTCGCGCGACCGCGTCGAACATCGACGCCACCTCGCGGGGGTCCTTCTGCAACGTCGCACGGCTCACCGTGCTGACGCTACCGGGTCGGACCTCCAGCGCTACCGGGTCGGACCTCCAGCCACGGCCCGGTAGTGATCGAGGAGCTCGGCGTAGCCGGTGGGCCGCTCCGGTGGCCAGAAGTAGACCCGCGGCACCTTGTGGGCGGCCAGACGCTCCAGCGCCGGGGCCGACGGGGCCAGGGTGCGGTCGGCGCGGCCGTGCAGGTGGCGCAGCCAGGCCCGGCCGGCCCGCGAGCCGGACGCGCCGGATCGGCACACCGCCACCGTGGGCACACCGAGCCGCCGCGCGGCGCGCAGACCGCCGTAACCGAGCAGGCCGGGTGCGGCCAGGTGCACCACGTCGGGGCGGAATCCGCGCAGCACACCGAGCAGGCGGGGCCGCGGCAGTCCGTGCAGTGCGCCGTCACGGCCGCGCAGCACCGGCACCCGGTGCACCCGGATGCCGTCGTGGACGCGTTCGGCGCGGCCCTGCCCGCGCGGGTTGTCCGGCGCGATGACCAGAACCTCGTGGTCGTCGCCGCGCAGCCGGCCGATGAGGTGCAGCACCGAATCGGTGTCGGCGGCCCGGCGGGGTGGGAAACTCTCGGTGATGATCGCCACACGCATAATGCCGATGTTCGATGGCGGGTATGTCGATAGGGTTGCCGGACGGCATACGGGATACGACCGGTTGCGGAGCAACCCGTGTCCGGCGAGGGACGGGTCAGCGGACCGGTCAGCGGCGAAGAGAGGTAAAGGGCACATGCGGTACCTGTGGGCGGCGGTCGTGGTGGCACTGGGCTGCCTGGTGACCGGGCCGGCGCACGCCGACGTCGCACCGGCCACCACGGTGGCGGCCGACGGCTTCAGCGTGCTGCTGGGCTCCCCCGATGCGCCGGTACAGCTGGAGATCTTCTGCGAACCGCAGTGCCCGGTCTGCGCGCAGTTCGAGGACGCCTCCGGCGGGGCACTCGCGCACCGGATCGGCAACGGCGAGCTGGCGGTGACCTACCGGTGGCTGACGTTCCTGGATCAGAAGCGCGGCACCGACAAATCCGACCGGATCGCCAACGCGCTCATCCTGGCGGCCGACCCGGCGACACCGCCGGTGGCCTACCAGGGCTTCGTCAACGAGATCTACCGCCAGCAGGATGCGCACAGCCCCAGCCCCAGCGCGGCCGAGTTGGCCACGATGGCCGCGCGCAGCGGGGTGGGCGGGATGGCGATCGCCCGCATCGCCATCGACCTGCCCGCGGTCGACACCGCCGCGATGAGCAGCGCCAACATGGACCGGCTCAAGCAGGTCAATCCGGACAATCCGGGCACGCCGACCGTGTATGACCTCGGCAGCCACACCGTGGTCGACGTTCAGGACGGCGGCTGGCTGGACGCCCTGTTCGCCTCGTAACGCTCCACCCAGGTCTCGGCGAGCGCCAGTAACCCCAGCAGGGCGGCGGCGAGAAGCCACCCCACCACCGCGACCGAGCCGGCCGGGATGATCGCCAGCCGCGCGTCCCGGCCCTGGACGCGCACCAGGTCGGGATTGGACTTGGCGTACTCGACGTAGATCCGCATCCCGGTGGCCAACTCCGACGGGTAGAGCACGCCGAGCTCGGGGCGGTAGGTGATGCGGTCGGGGGTGACGAATTCGATCGTCGACCGGCGCGGCCCGGCGTTGAGCACCTCCGCCTGCGCCACCCCCTTGTCGTGTTCGATGGTCAGGTCGTTGCGCCAGGCGCCTGCCACCAGCAGCACCGACTGCAAGGTGACCACGCCGGCCAGGATCAGCACCGCGATCCGTGACCAGCGCAGCGTCCGTCGGCCCCAGGTGTTGGGTCCGGCCACCGACCGGCCGTGAATCAGGATGTGGCCCACCTTTTTTCCACGGACGACGAGTCGGGCCAGCCGCGGGTCGAGGCTCACAGCGCCGCCTTGATGGCGGCGTGCAGGGCGCGCAGCGAGGACCGGTCGGCTTTGACCTCCAGCACCCGTAGTCCGGCCGCGGGCTCGTCGAGCGCCGCGGGCAGGTCGGCGAGTTCGAGCTGGCGGGAGTCCACGTGGTAGGCGCGACACAGGGCGCCGACGTCGACGTCGTGCGGGGTGCCGAAAATCCTTGCGGAGACATCGTGGAACCGCGGGTCGCCCTGCTCGAGCAGTTCGAAGATGCCGCCGCCGTTGTCGTTGGAGACCACGATGGTCAGCTGCTGCGGGGTCGGCTCGGTGGGCCCGATGAGCAACCCGGAACTGTCGTGGACGAACGTCAGATCGCCGATGAGCGCGAGAGTGCGTCCGGCGGTGGCACGTTCGTGGGCCAGCGCGGCGCCGATGGCAGTGGACACCGTCCCGTCGATGCCGGCGACGCCGCGGTTGGAGCGCACCGTGATCCCGGTGGCGTCCAGGCCGACCAGGGCGGCGTCGCGCACCGGGTTGGACGCGCCGAGCACCAACTGGTCCCCGGGCCGCAGCGCGTCGGCCACCGCCGCGGCCACATGCAGGCCGGTGGTCAGCGGGTGTTCGGCGAGTTGGCTGCGCACCGCCCGGACCGCGTCGGCGTGCAGCGCGGCGCACCGGCGCAGCCAGGCCGGGTCCGGTTCGCCGGTGAGGACGGCCCGGGTGCCGGTGGCCCGCGAGTTGCCCGACACGTCCGGCCAGCGCGGACCGGTGGTCAGCGCGTACACCGCGACGGTCGGGTCGGCCAGCAGCGCCGAGACCGGCCGGTGCAGGGTCGGCCGGCCCAACATGATGACCTGCTGCGGTCGCAGCAGCGGCAGGGCGAGCGGGTGCAGCGGGGTGGCCGGCGGCGGGGCGGTGGGCTCGGCGACCGTGGGCAGCGCCGCCAGGTCGGGGTGCACTCCAGCGCCGTGGCCGGCGATGACCACGGTGTCCGGGGTGACGTCGATCGGCAACGGCTGGTCGAAGCTGACCGGTGGGGATTCGGTCCAGGGTCGGCCGCCGGGCCGGCCCGTCGGGTAGTCGCCGTGGTCGTCGGTGTCGGGCACCAGCGGCTCGCGCAGCGGGATGTCGAAGTGCACCGGGCCGGCGTTGGCGGTGCGGGTGCCGGTGGCCGCGGCCAGCACCCGGCAGGTCGCCGAGCGCCAGGTGGCGTTGTGCGCGTCGAGCCGCTCGGGGGCGTCCTCGGCCAGCCCGAGGCTGATCGTTGCGCGCAGCTGGGTGCCGAAGTAGCCGAGCTGTTCCATGGTCTGGTTGGCGCCGGTGCCGAGCAGTTCGTAGGGCCGGTTGGCGCTCAACACGATCAGTGGCACCCGCGCGTAGTTGGCCTCCACCACCGCCGGTCCCAGGTTTGCCACCGCGGTGCCCGATGTCATCGCCACGCACACCGGCGCCCCGGCGGCGACCGCCAGGCCCACGGCGAGGTAGCCGGCGGTGCGCTCGTCGATGCGCACGTGCAGCCGCAGCCGCCCGGCCCGATCGGCGTCGGCCAGTGCGAACGCCAGCGGCGCGTTGCGCGAGCCCGGGCAGAGCACGACGTCGCGCACTCCGCCGCGGATCAGTTCGTCGACGACGACGCGCGCCTGGGCCGTCGAGGGATTCACCACCGGTACAGCCTAAGGCGTGGCGGAAAACGCTGGTCAGGACACGGCGTCGGGGGTACGCGCGGCGCGGGCCGGCACTTCACCGGAGTTCGGTCACTTCGTGGCGGCGAAGAACTCCAGCGCGGCGGCGTTGACCGCCTCGGGCGCCTCGATGAAGCCGAGGTGTCCGGTGTCGGGGATCTCCTGGAAGCGCCCGTTGGGGAGGGCGTCGGCGACTTCGCGGCTCAGGTGGGGCGGCAGTACGACGTCGTCGGCGAAGCCGAGCACCAGGACCGGGTGGCGGATCGCGGCGTAGGCGGGCAGCCGGTTGGTCTCCGGGGCGATGCCGAGCTGGCAGGCCGAACCGGGTGTGGGGGTGTTGGGCCACAGGGTGAACATCGCGATCCAGTCGGCGACGGCGGCGTCGTCGTTCAGGGTTTTCGGTGAAAAGCTTTCCAGCAGGCGCGATTTTGCGTCGTATTCAGCTGGGAGCTGGATGCCGGCGGCCGCCAGTTTGGCTTCGGCGGAACGGAAGAACTTGCGGGTGGCGTCTTCTCGGCCCCGGGTGGCCATCAGTACCGCGGAGTGCACCAGTTCGGGACGGGCCAGCATCAACTCCTGCGCGATGTAGGCACCCATCGACACCGCCACGATGCGCACCGGGCCCTCGCCGACGGTTTCGATGAGGGCCGCGGTGTCGGCGACCATCGTCTCGATCGTGAAGCCGTCGGCGTCGGATGTGGCACCGACACCGCGGTTGTCGAAGGTGATGACGCGGTAGCCGGCGAACATGAACGCCTTGGCTTGGAACAGGTGCCAGCCGCGACCGGCACCACCACGACCGGCGATGAACAGCACCGGGTCGCCGGCCCCGCGGACGTCGTAGGCCAGATTGATCACGGTGGTGACGCTACGCGAAGCGTCGCGCCCGCTCGCCACGGCTCGCGCCGCCCGCCCAGGCCCGCCAGGCGTCGCACCCGCCCGCGACGCCTCGACCGTGCGCATAGGTTCACGTTGGGCACCGAACGTGAACCTATGCTCACGTTGGGCGGGTGAGCGCATGGCAGCGGGCGATCCGCTCCAGCCACCAATCGCGTCGCACGGCCGGCGCCGCCAACCCGGCCAACCGCGCCGGATCCGGGGCGACCGCGCCCACGCGCAGCTGCCCGTCAACCGGGCCGGGCGTCTCGGCCACGTCCTCGATGAACAGCCCGCCGGTGCCCAGCCCGCAGGCGTGCTCCAGGCGGGGCAGCGCCGCCGCGGCGGCCAGCCCGATGCCGATGCCCACCGCCGAGTCCAGCGCACTGGAGACGACGACCGGGATGTCGATCTGCGCGGCGATGTTCAGCAGAGCGCGGACGCCACCGAGTGGGGCGACCTTGAGCACCGCGACGTCGGCGGCGCGGGCGCGGACCACCGTCAGCGGGTCGGCTGCCTTGCGGATGGCTTCGTCGGCGGCGACCGGAACCGTGATGTGCTCACGCAGCTCGGCCAGTTCGGCGACGGTCGCGCAGGGTTGTTCGAGGTACTCCAGGTCGCCGGTGGCGGTCAGCGCGGCCGCGGCGGTCACGGCCTGCTCGACGGTCCATCCGCCGTTGGCGTCGACCCGCACGGTCGGGATCAGGGCCCGCACCGCCTCCACCCGGGCGACGTCGTCGTCCAGCGTCTGCCCCGGTTCGGCGACCTTGACCTTCGCGGTGCGCGCGCCGGGGAAGCGGGCCAGCACGTCGGGCACCTGGGCCGCCGGGACCGCCGGGACGGTGGCGTTGATCGCGATCGCGTCCCGCAGCGCCGGCGGCGGCGGCCGGTAGGCCGCGTCGACCGCGGCGGCCAGCCAGGTCGCCGCTTCGGTGTCGTCGTACTCGACGAAGGCACCGAACTCGCCCCAGCCCGCCGGGCCCTCGATCAGCGCCACCTCGCGGGTGGTCAGGCCGCGGAACCGCACCCGCATCGGCAGCGCGACGACGTGGGTGCGGTCCAGCAGGTCGTCGAGGGCGGGTGGCATTGCCCCATCGTGCCTCGTGCCGACCGACCGCGAGGCGGGGCTGCCGCAATATTGCAACACGTTCTAGTGTGGGTTCATGAGCGACGATCTGCTGCGTCACCCCAACCACACCGGACACCTGCTCGCCGGCGCGCTGCGGCGCCACCGGGACAAGCCGCTGCTGTTCCTGGGCGAGACCATGCTGACCGGCGGCCAGCTGGCCGACCGGATCAGCCAGTACGTGCAGGCGTTCGAGGAGCTCGGCGCGGGCACCGGCGCGGCGGTCGGCTTGCTGTCGCTCAACCGGCCCGAGGTGCTGATGATCATCGGCGCCGGCCAGACCCAGGGGTACCGGCGCACCTCGCTGCACCCGCTGGGCTCCCTCGACGATCACGCCTACGTGTTAGCCGACGCGGGGATCAGCGCGCTGATCATCGATCCGACGCCGGCGTTCGTCGAGCGGGCGGTCGCGTTGCTGGAGCGGGTCGACTCGCTGCGGCAGATCCTCACCCTCGGCCCGGTGCCCGCCGAACTGGCCGAGGTCGGCGTCGACCTGACCGCCGCCGCGGCGCGCCAGCAGGCGAGCCCGCTGACCGTGGCCGACCTGCCACCCGACCACATCGGCGGGCTGACCTACACCGGCGGCACCACCGGCAAGCCCAAAGGGGTGATCGGCACGGCCGCGTCGATCACCGCGATGACCACCATTCAGCTCGCCGAATGGGAATGGCCGGAGAACCCGACGTTCCTGATGTGCACCCCGCTGTCGCACGCCGGCGCCGCGTTCTTCACCCCGACCGTGGTCAAGGGCGGACAGATGGTGGTGGTGCCCAAGTTCGACCCGGGCGAGATCCTGCGGATCATCGAGGAGCAGAAGATCACCGCGACCATGCTGGTGCCCTCGATGCTGTACGCGCTGATGGATCACCCCGACTCGCACACCCGCGACCTGTCGTCGCTGGAGACGGTGTACTACGGCGCCTCCGCGATCAACCCGGTGCGCCTCGCCGAGGCCATCGAGCGGTTCGGGCCGATCTTCGCCCAGTACTACGGGCAGTCCGAGGCGCCGATGGTGATCAGCTACCTCGCGAAGGGCGATCACGACGAGAAGCGGCTCACCTCCTGCGGGCGACCCACCCTGTTCGCGCGCACCGCGCTGCTCGGCGAGGACGGCAAGCCGGTGCCTCAGGGCGAGCCGGGCGAGATCTGCGTGGCCGGGCCGCTGCTGGCCGGCGGCTACTGGCAGTTGCCCGACGCCACCGCCGAGACGTTCCGGGACGGCTGGCTGCACACCGGCGACATGGCCCGCGAGGACGAGGACGGCTTCTGGTACATCGTCGACCGGGTCAAGGACATGATCGTCACCGGCGGCTTCAACGTCTTCCCGCGCGAGGTCGAGGACGTCATCGCCGAGCATCCAGCGATCGCGCAGGTCTGCGTGGTCGGTGCCCCCGACGACAAATGGGGTGAGGCGGTGACCGCGGTGGTGGTGTTGCGCGAGGACGCCGCGCGTGACGAGGCGGCGATCGCGACGATGACCGCCGAGATCCAGGCCGCGGTCAAGGACCGCAAGGGTTCGGTGCAATCCCCCAAGCAGGTGGTGGTGGTCGACGCCCTGCCGCTGACCGGGTTGGGCAAGCCCGACAAGAAGGCGGTCCGTGCCCGGTTCTGGGAGGGCGCCGGGCGCGCCGTCGGCTAGGGCGCTGCGGCGACGGGCCGGATGCCCATACCGCCCACACCGCCCAGCGTGAACGTAGGTTCACGTTCGAGCCCGAGCGTGAACCTGTGCGCACGCTCGGCGCGGGGGCGAGGCGGCTCGGGCGCGACGAGGCCGGTCAGCGCCAGACCGTGGGCTGCGGCCAGGGCGCGGCGCCCGCCACGGGTGCGGCGGCCGGCCGCGGCGCCGGGGCCAGGTACTGCCAGGCCGTGATCGCCAGCACCACCAGCACACACACCAGCGCGACGATCAGGCCCGGGCCGTAGCTGACCGGCACGCCCATCGAGTCGGGGCCGAACCGCTGTAGGTCGTCAGGGCTCATCTCGCGCGCCAACTCCCCGGTGATCACGGTTTTCGGGGTTGGCCGCAGCGCCACCGTCCCGGCCAGCACGACGGTGATCGTCATCAATGCCGCCGTCGCCCCCCCACAGGCCGCGGTCGACGCCGCGGACCAGTTGGGTGGCCGCCACCGCCACCGCCGCAGCCAGCGCCAGCGGGATCAGCCCGAACACCGGCACCGCCGAAGCCACCCAGCTGTAGAAGTCGAGTGTCACGACCACGGTGCCGCCGAGCCCCTCCTCGCCGGGGCCGAGCAGGTAGTCCTCGCCGACGTCGACCACCCACACCGGAAACAGGGTGGCGAGCAGGCCGACCAGTGCGACCGAGCCGACCAGCGCCCCCGGCAGCCAAATCGGCAACCGGCGGACGGGCGGACCGAAGCCGGGGTAAGGGTAGGGACCGGTCATCGCCGGCTCACCACCGCGGCGGGAGCGGCGAACCCGGCGGGAGCGGCGAACCCGGCGGCAGCGGCGCGCCCGGCGGGCCCGGTAGCGGAAGCGCGCCCGGCGGCGCAGGCG
Source organism: Mycolicibacillus trivialis (assembly GCF_002102395.1). GTDB lineage: Bacteria > Actinomycetota > Actinomycetes > Mycobacteriales > Mycobacteriaceae > Mycobacterium > Mycobacterium triviale. The sequence goes on along the minus strand of NZ_LQPZ01000016.1, from coordinate 92,002 downwards.
AGGCAGGCGGGCCCGGCAGCGGCGGCGCGCCCGGCAGCGGCGGCACCGGCGCAGCCAGCGCACCCGGCTCGGCCGGTGCCCGCTTGAACGCCAGCGCCAGCGCCGCGCCCCACCCGAGCAGGGCGCACACCAGCACCATGATCAGCCCGGCGCCCGGCCCGACCGAGCCGACCGTCTCGACCAGGGCGTCGATGTTCTTGGCGCCGGTCTCCTGCTGGAACTCGGTCAGCAGTTGGCCGGTCAACTCCACCGTCGGCAGCGGGCTGCTGATCGTCAACGCCAGGGCCAGCAGGGCGCCGGTGCCGGCGAAGACGGCGGCCAACGGCGCGGTCCGGGGCTCGCGGCCGGCGATCACCGGCACCGCACACAGCGCCGCCAGCACCAGCAGCAGCGGGATCGCCTGGGCGACGACCGGCGGCGTCAGCACCGGCACCGCGTCGTAGAAGCCGATGCCGACACGGATATCCCCGGTCGGCGCGTCGTTGCCGGGCACCTGCGCCCCCGACGGCGTGACCGTGATGGTGTACAGCGAGAACAGCGAACCGAGGAGCGCCAGCAGACCGGCCGCCGCCACGACGATCGCCGAGATCCGGGCCAACCCGAACGTTGCCCCGCCGAACCGCGGGCCGACGGGCGGACCGAAACCCGGCGGCGGCCACGGCGCCCCGACCGGCGGTTGCGGCCCGGGCCAGCCGGGCGTATGGGCACCGGGGTGGCCGAAGGCCGGCGGGGCCGCCTGATACATCCCGGGCGGCGGGCCGGGCGGTGTGGCTGCACCGAACTGCTGAGTGGGGTCGGCCCCGTGCTGCTGTTGGGGATTGTCGTCCACGCCGGAACCCTTCTCGCGTCGATGAACTGCGACCGCGTCGCGCCGGCGTCGCCGGCGGCGTCGTGGAGGGTCCCCGGCGCCGGGAAAACCATAACCGAGAAACCGCTGGCCGGACCGCACGAATTCACCGTCCAGCTCCGGCCGCCTCGCGGCGCGGCGGCCGGCGACTCTACAGTCGGGGCGTGACCGCCAACCCCTTCAACCCCGACGTGTGGCAGCCGGTAGCCGGCTTCACCGACCTGACCGACATCACCTACCACCGCCACGTCGTCGACGGCACTCCCACGCCGACGGTCCGGGTGGCCTTCGACCGCCCGGAGGTCCGCAACGCGTTCCGGCCGCACACCGTCGACGAACTCTTCCGGGTGCTCGACCACGCCCGGATGTCGCCGGATGTCGGCGTGGTGCTGCTGACCGGCAACGGCCCCTCGCCCAAGGACGGCGGCTGGGCGTTCTGCTCCGGCGGGGATCAGCGGATCCGCGGGCGCACCGGCTACCAGTACGCCAGCGGGGAGACCGCTGACACCGTCGACGTCGCGCGGGCCGGACGGCTGCACATCCTGGAGGTGCAGCGACTGATCCGGTTCATGCCCAAGCCGGTGATCTGCCTGGTCAACGGGTGGGCCGCCGGCGGCGGTCACAGCCTGCACGTGGTGTGCGACCTGACCCTGGCCAGCCGCGAGCACGCGAGGTTCAAGCAGACCGACGCCGACGTGGGCAGCTTCGACGGCGGCTACGGCAGCGCCTACCTGGCCCGCCAGGTAGGCCAGAAGTTCGCCCGGGAGATCTTCTTTCTCGGCCGCTCCTACACTGCCGAGCAGATGCACGCGATGGGCGCGGTCAACGAGGTCGTCGACCACGCCGACCTGGAAAAGGTCGCTCTGGAGTGGGCCGCGGAGATCAATGCCAAATCCCCGCAGGCGCAACGGATGCTGAAGTTCGCGTTCAACCTGCTCGACGACGGCCTGGTGGGCCAGCAGCTCTTCGCCGGAGAGGCCACCCGGCTGGCCTACATGACTGACGAAGCCGTCGAAGGTCGCGACGCCTTCCTGCAGAAACGCGACCCGGACTGGAGTCCCTTCCCCCGCTACTTCTGAGCCGGGTTCCCACCATCGCGGGCCTGCGGCTGCACCGGCGGCGGCGGACCGGGCCGGCGCTGATACTGGTTGCCGGGTTGCGGCGCGGTGTGCGGCGGTGGATTGGTCTGGATGATCGCGTTGAGTTCGGCCGCGACGGCCGCCTTGATCGCGGTCTGCTCGCCCTCGAGACGATCGGCTTCGGCCTTCAGGGTGTCGAGCTCGGCGTTGAGTTGACCCTGCTCGGCGCGCAACGCCTCGCCCTCGGAGTTGATCCGGTCGGCCACCGCGGGCGGGGCGACGTGGCCGGGGTAGGAGTCGACCTCGTTGTTGTGCTCGCGCACCCGCCGGGACAGGTCGTCGGTGCGGCCCTTGAGGTCGTCGATCTTCATGCTGAGCTCGGTGAGGGCGGTGTTGTATTTGACGATGCGGGAATTCAGCTGCGGTGAATAGCGCGGATCGGTCTTGATCGGCTCGGGGTCGCCGTAGGCCGACGGCGCCGCCGCCAGCGCGACCACGGCGACCAGCGCGGCCAGCAGCCAGCGCCGGACCCGTCCGGCGGTCATGTGCCGGCCACGTTCTCGGCCAACCGGTCGAGGAGATCGGTGGCCGCGGGGGCGCCGTTGCCGACCTGGCAGACGGCGGTCTGCACCACCCAGGATCCGGTGCGCCGGGCCTCCCGGAAGCACGCCCAGTCGTCGGCGTCGACCTGGGTGGCGGTCCAGCGGGTGGTGTCGGGGTCGGGGGTCTCGACGGTGAAAGTCCACTCGGCGGTGGAGTCGTCGAGCGCGTCGGTGGCGGTCGCGCGCGTGCAGGCCCGCAACCCGGCGGTGAGCGCGCTGAACACCCCGGACGCGGCGGCGTCGTCGGGGTATTTGCCGGCCGTCTGGGTCACCGAGTGATCCCACCGATCCGCGGCTTCCTGCATGGTGACCAGGTGGTACTGGCTCCATCCCGGCGTGTAGACGGCGGTGGTAGACGGGCCGGCGGCGACCGCGCAGTCGGCCGGGTCGACCGTCACCGGCCCGGGCGGCACCCGGTCGGCGGTGGTGTTGGCCAGTTGCGCGCCGACGACGCCTTCGACGTCGGCGACGCCGACCACCAGCGGCGGGGTCTCGGTGACCGCCCGCCCGTCGACGACCTGGGTGCACCCGGCCCCCAGCACTGCCCATACCGCGATCACGCTGGCTGCCCGCAGGCGGCCCCGGCTCCTCACCATCTGGCCGATGGTATCGGCGCCGGCGCTGTTCGCCCCGGTGAACGGCGGTCCGGGCTAGAGTCGCGGCGTGCCCCGGATCATTGGCGACTCGGTCGAAGAACACCGCGAGCGCATCCAACAGCGCATCTTCGACGCGTTCGCCACGCTGATGGCCGAGCAGAGTTTCGACGCGATCACCATGGCCAAACTGGCCGCCGGGGCCGGACTGGGCCGCACCGCGATCTACCACCACTTCCCCAGCAAGGAAGCGGTGGTGGTGGCGTTCGCGTCGCAGGAGACCAGCCGCTACATCGCCGGGCTGCGGGCCCGGCTCGCCGAGGTCGACAGCCCGGTGGACCGGTTGCGGGTCTACATCCGGCACCAGGTCGACGCGGGCGAGAAATTTCACATGGGCCTGGGCCGTCAGCTCTACGGCGCCCTGTCGGCCGAGACGATGGGCGCCATCCGCGAGCACGTCGCCGCCATCGAGGCGGTGTTGCGGGAGATCCTCGACGCCGGCATCGCTGAGCAGCAGTTCGTGGTCGACGACATGACCGCCACCCTGTCGCTGATCCACGCCTGCCTCGGGCCGCGCGACCTGCCCGCCGACGCGATCGAACGGTTCGTGCTGCGGGCGCTCGGCGCCACGCCGTAACACCCCCTCTTCCCCCGTCGACAACTTGTCAGTATCGTGTTGACAAGTTGTCATTGAGTCGATCGCACAATCGTTGGGAGTCCATCCGATGCTGACCCTCGAGGCAGTCCGCCCGCTCTCCGTCGCGCTGCGGGAGGGCACGACCGCCGAGCACGAGGCGGCCGAGCATTCGTCGTTCATGTCCGAACTGCTGGCCGGTCGGATCAACGCCGACGGTTACACCGACTACCTGCTGCGGCTTCGGATGATCTACACCGCGCTGGAGGACGCCGTGCGCGCCCACCGCGCCGACCCGCTGCTGGCCGCCGTCTACGACCCCGAGTTGGAGCGGCTGGCCACCCTGGAGGCCGACCTGGCGCACTGGGCCGCGGCGTGCGGCCGGGAGACCACCGAGGTGCCCGACTCCCCCGCCGCCCGCGCCTACCGCGACCGGCTCACCGATGCCGACTGGCCAGGGGCCCTGGTCGCCCACCACTACACCCGCTACCTCGGCGACCTGTCCGGCGGGCAGGCCATCGGGGCGCTGCTGAACCGCGCGTTCGACCTCGACGGCGCCGGGCTGAGTTTCTACCGTTTCCCGATGCGCCCCAAGCCGTACAAGGACGGCTACCGCGCCCGCCTCGACGCCCTGCCCCTCGACGCCGACGCGATCGACACCATGGTCGAGGAGGTCAAGGTGGCCTTCCACCTAAACCGCGCGCTCTTCGACGAACTGGCCGCCAACCTGACGTCCTACCGACGCTGACCGGCCGCGGGGCGCCCGCCGCGGCGCCCCCTAGACTTCGGGTGTGACGAAGAACCCGCTGCGCCGCCTGACCGAACAGTTCACCCTGGCCGCGATGCGGCCTCCGCTCGCGCCGCAGTTGCGGCTCTACAGCCCGGCTGCGCACGCGGTCGAGCTGTCCGGCAAACGGGTGCTGCTCACCGGCGCGTCCTCGGGCATCGGGGAGGCCGCCGCCGAGCGCTTCGCCCGTCACGGCGCCACCGTGATCGCGGTGGCCCGCCGCGAGGACCTGCTCAACGAGGTGGTCGCCCGGATCACCGCGGCCGGCGGCAACGCGACCGCGCTGCCGACCGACCTGTCCGACATGGACGCCATCGACAAGCTCGTCGCCGAGGTGACCGACCGGTTCGGCGGGGTGGACATCCTGGTCAACAACGCCGGCCGGTCCATCCGGCGCCCGCTCGAGGAGTCCCTGGAGCGCTGGCACGACGTAGAGCGCACGATCTCGCTCAACTACTACGCGCCGCTGCGGCTGGTGCGCGGCCTGGCGCCCGGCATGATCGAACGCGGCGACGGCCACATCATCAACGTCGCCACCTGGGGCGTGATGACCGAGGCCTCCCCGCTGTTCGGGGTGTACAACGCCTCCAAGGCGGCGCTGGCGGCGGTCAGCCGGGTGATGGAGACCGAGTGGGGTGGGCGCGGGGTGCACTCCACCGCGCTGTACTACCCGCTGGTGGCGACGCCGATGATCGCGCCGACCAAAGCCTTCGCCGACCGCCCCGCGCTCAGCGCCGGCGAGGCCGCCGACTGGATGGTGACCGCCGCCCGCACCCGCCCGGTGCGCATCGCGCCGCGCCTGGCGGTCGGGGTGCGCGCACTCGACGTCGTCGGCCCCGGCTGGGTCAACACCTTGCTCAAAGGACAACCGGAGAGCCGCCGCCACGGCAACTGACGAGAGGACGCCGATGGAGATCCTGTCCAGCCGGGTGCTGTTCCGCCCGGTCGACTACCGCCGGTCGGTGGAGTTCTACCGCGATCGCCTCGGCCTGGCCATCGCCCGCGAGTACGGCGCGGGCACGGTCTTGTTCGCCGGCCAATCCCTGATCGAACTGGCCGGTCACGGCACCGCCCACACCGGGACCCCGCCGTTTCCCGGGGCGCTGTGGCTGCAGGTGCGCGACGTGCGCGCCACCCAGGCCGAACTGGAGTCGCGCGGGGTGCCGATCGCCCGGGAGGCGCGGCGCGAACCGTGGGGGCTGCATGAGATGCACGTCACCGATCCCGACGGGATCACCCTGATCTTCGTCGAAGTGCCCGGCGACCACCCACTTCGGCGCGATCCGAGGTTAACTGCGGGGTAACATCTGGCAACGAATCGCGACACTCGCGGTTTTTTCCCCCGATGCATTCGACAACACCGCCCCCGACCTTGAGAATGAGCCCGTGAGCCTCGAGCTGTTCCTGTTGATCATCGTCGTGATCACAGCTCTCGCCTTCGATTTCACCAACGGCTTCCACGACACCGGCAACGCGATGGCGACCTCGATCGCCAGCGGCGCCCTCTCGCCCAAGGCGGCGGTGTCGATGTCGGCGGTGCTCAACCTGATCGGGGCGTTCCTGTCCACCGCGGTCGCCGCCACCATCGCCAAGGGCCTGGTCGACGCGCACCTGGTCACCCTGGAGTTGCTGTTCGCCGGCCTGGTCGGCGGCATCGTGTGGAACCTGCTCACCTGGCTGCTGGGCATCCCGTCGAGTTCCTCGCACGCACTCATCGGCGGCATCGTCGGTGCCATGATCGCCGCCGTGGGCGGCCACGGCGTGCTGTGGACCGGCGTCGTCTCGCTGGTGCTGGTGCCGGCCGTCCTCGCCGCCGGGCTGGCCATCCTGGTCGCCGCGGTCGGTACGGCGCTGGTGCACCGCATCATCCGGGGCCTCGACGAGAAACGCACCGAACGCGGCTTCCGCCGCGGCCAGATCGGTTCGGCGGCGCTGGTGTCCCTGGCGCACGGCACCAACGACGCCCAGAAGACGATGGGCGTGATCTTCCTGGCTCTGATGTCCTACGGCGCAGTGTCGACGTCGGCGACCGTGCCGCCGCTGTGGGTGATCGTGGCCTGCGCGTTGGCCATGGCGGCCGGCACCTACATGGGCGGCTGGCGGATCATCCGCACCCTGGGCAAGGGGCTCGTCGAGATCAAGCCGCCGCAGGGCATGGCCGCCGAGTCGGCCGCCGCGGCGGTGATCCTGCTCTCCAGCCACTTCGGCTACTCGCTGTCGACCACCCAGGTCGCCACCGGTTCGGTGCTGGGCAGCGGGGTGGGCAAGCCCGGCGCCCAGGTGCGCTGGGGGGTGGCCCGCCGGATGGTGACCGCCTGGCTGGTCACCCTGCCGCTGGCCGGGGTCGTCGGCGCCCTGACCTACCTGCTGGTCAACGCGATCGGCGGCTACCTCGGCGTGGTGCTGGGCTTCGCGCTGCTGGCGTCGGCGTCGCTGGTGATCTGGTTGCGGTCGCGGCGGGGGCGCATCGACCCGACCAACGTCAACGACGACTGGCAGGGCAGCCTCACCGGCGGGATCGGCGCCGACAAGACGACGACGCCGGACTACGCCGAACTGGCGCCGGTGCCGGTTCCCGACTCGGCCGCCGACCTCACCGCACCGCGGGAGGTCGCCGCGCGGTGAGCGCCTGGATCAACCTGTCGGCGACGCTCAAAATCTTGGTCTTCGGTCTGCTGGTCGGCGGCGCCCTGCCCGCGCTGTTCGCGGTCGGAGTCCGGATGGGCGCGCCCGCCACCCCCGACGTCGACGGCACCGTCCCCCGTCGCAACCCGATGCTGGTCGCGCTGAGTTGGCTGATCTTCGCGATCGTGGTGGCCGCCGTGGTGATCGGGGTGCTCTACATCGCCCGCGACTTCCTGGCCCACCGCTTCGGCTGGCATGTGCTGGGGGCGCAGGCTGTCGGGCTCGACACGTAACATCGGAGACGTCGTGTACCAGGGTGACCGCGTGCCGTGGAGCGGGAGTTGAAGCTGTGAACCGATTCCTCGACGCCATCGTCGCGTGGCTGCGCGCCGGGTACCCCGACGGGGTGCCGCAGAACGACTACATCCCACTGCTGGCGCTGTTGTCGCGCCGGCTGACCAGCGACGAGGTCAAAGAGGTCGCGCGGGAACTGATGCGCCGCGGCGACTTCGACCACGTCGACATCGGGGTGACGATCACCCAATTCACCGACGAACTGCCCTCCCCCGAGGACGTGGCGCGGGTCCGGGATCGACTGGCCGCCAAAGGCTGGCCGCTCGACGACCGTGGCGACACCGCACCGGATTACCCGCGGGAGAACCCGGGAGCGGACCGATAGCCGTCCTGCGCCCGGTGCCGGTCGGATCCGGCCGGGCGGCGTTGGACCTGCTGCCGGCGCTGACCGCGGTCCTCGAGGGCCGTGCCTCGGCGCTGTTGCCGCTGGCTCCGACCGAACCGCCCGACCCGGCGTTGCGGGCCGGGGAACCGATCGACGACGACATCGCGCTGGTGGTGCCCACCTCGGGGACCACCGGAACCCCCAAGGGTGCACTGCTGAGCGCGGCCGCGCTCTCCGCCAGTGCCACCGCCACCCACGCCCGCCTCGGCGGGCCGGGCCGCTGGCTGCTGGCGTTACCGGCCCACCACATCGCCGGACTGCAGGTGCTGGTGCGCAGTGTGCTGGCCGGCACGACCCCGATCGCTCTGGACGTCGCGGCCGGCTTCGATGTGGACGCGCTGGTCGCCGCGATCGCCGAGATGGGCTCGAGCCGCCGGTATATCGCACTGGTGGCCGCGCAACTGGCCAAGGCCCTGGCCGATCCGGCGGCCACCGCGGCACTGGCCGGCCTCGACGCGGTGCTCGTCGGCGGCGGCCCGCTGCCCGCCCCGGTGCGGGCGGCCGCCGAGACGGCGGGCGTGCCGGTGGTGCGCAGCTACGGCATGAGCGAGACCGCAGGCGGTTGCGTCTACGACGGTGTCCCGCTCGACGGGGTACGGCTGCGACTGGGCGCCGACGGGCGCATCGCGATCGGCGGGCCCACCCTGGCGCGGGGTTACCGCAACCCGCCGAGCCCGGACCCGTTCGCCGAGGCAGGCTGGTTTCGCACCGACGACGTTGGCGCCCTGGATGGTTCGGGCCTGCTGCAGGTGCTGGGCCGCGCCGACGAGGCGATCAGCACCGGCGGGCTCACCGTGCTGCCGCAACCGGTCGAAGCCGTGCTGGCCGGCCATCCGGGTGTCGCCGACGCCGCGGTGTTCGGGCTGCCCGACGACCGACTGGGCCAGCGGGTGGTCGCGGCGGTGGTGCCGGCCGCCGGGCGGCCGGAACCGACGCTGGCGATGTTGCGCGAACACGTCGCCGCCGCCCTGGATCCGACCGCCGCGCCGCGCGAGGTGCATCTGCTCGACGAGTTGCCCCGTCGCGGGATCGGCAAGGTGGACCGGGCGGCGCTGGTCCGGCGGTTCGGGGGCTGAGCGGCCTCAGGGCAGTTCGAACGGCAACTCGACCCCGTCGTGGGCCAGGCAGTGCGTGCAGGTGCGTTCGTCGCTCACCGCGTCGAGTGCGTTGCGCACCAACGCTTTCAACGGCCCGATGTTCTTGGCGAACTCGGCGAACACGTCGACGGTGCGCACCCCGCTGCCCACTTCAATCCCGGCATCCAAATCTGTCACCAAAGCGACTGCGGCATAGCATATCTCCAGCTCGCGGGCCAGCACAGCCTCCGGGTAACCGGTCATGTTGATCAGCCCGAAGCCGGCGTCAGCGAACCAGCGGCTCTCCGCACGGGTGGAGAACCGCGGCCCCTGGATCACCACCATCGTCGCACCGTCGACCACCCCGTCCTGATCGGTGACCGCCGACCGCAACGTCGGGCAGTAGGGATCAGCGAATTCGACGTGCACACCGCCGGATTCGAAGTAGGTGTCAGCTCTCCCGCGGGTTCGGTCCACCAGCTGGTCGGGGACCACCACGGTGCCCGGCCCCCACTTCGGGGTGAGGCTGCCGACCGCGCACGGCGCCAGGATGCGCCGCACCCCGACGCTGCGCAGCGCCCACATGTTGGCCCGGTACGGCACGGTGTGCGCGGAGTACTCGTGGGCCGCGCCGTGGCGAGGAAGGAACGCCACCTCACGCTCGCCGACGGTGCCGAGGGTGATCGGTGCGCTGGGTGCGCCGTACGGGGTGTCGACGGCGACCGTGCGCGCGTCGGTGTCGAAGAACGAGTAGAAGCCGCTGCCGCCGATCACTCCGAGCATGCCGTCCATTGTGCGCATGGCAGGTTTCAGCGGCGCGCCGGCCACCACATCCGCTCACCCAGCAGGCTCATCGCCGCGGGCAGCAGGTAGGTGCGCACCACCGTGATGTCGAGCAGCAGCCCGATCCCGATGGTGGAGCCGATCTGCACCAGGTTGAGCACGGTGCCGCTGGTCAGCGCGAACATGGTCAGGGCGAACACCGCGCCGGCGGTGGTGATGATCTGTCCGGTGCTGCCGAACCCGCGGATGATGCCGCTGAGAACGCCGCTGTGCGACTCCTCGCGGATGCGGGCGGCGAACAGCATGCTGTAGTCCGCGCCAACGGCCACCAGCGCCATGAACGCCACCGGCAGCACCGACCAGTCGACGTCGATGCCGATGATGTGCTGCCAGATCAAGGTGGTGACACCGGCAGCCGAGCCGAACGACAACACCACCGCACCGATCATCAACAGCGGCGCCACCAGGCTGCGCAGCATCACGATGAGCACCAGGGTCACCGCGATCACCGCGACCACCCCGAACAGCGCGAAGTCACGCCAGGTCTGGTCGAGGTGGCTCTGCGAGAGCGACGCCAGCCCGGTCGACTCGATCTCGGCGTGTTCCAGCACGGTGTCGGTGACGGCCTGGCGGGCAGCAGCGACCACCGCCGGAACCGCGGCCAGCGCGTCGTGGCCGTACGGGTTGACCGCCCAGACCGCCATCATGCGTGCGGTCCGCCCGTCCCGCGAGATCAACAACCGTTCCCCGGCGGCAAACCGTGGATCGTTCTCCGCTTCCTCGGGGAGGTAGAAGCCGCGCCCGGCGCCGTCGCGGGTGTGCTCGGAGAGCCCACGTAGGTAGCCGGTGGCCCGGTCGAGGCCGGCGTTGAGTTCGGCGGTCAGCGCCACCATGGTGTCGGTGCCCGCCTTGACCTGTTCGAGTCCGTCGTGCAGTCGGGTCATCCCGCCGGTGAGCTCGGCGACCCCGGCGGTCAGCGAATCGAGTTGGGCTCGGGCCTGTTCCGGGGAGCGTCCGTCGAGGCGATCGAGCAGCTCACGCATGCCGGTGAGGGTGGCGCGCAGGTCCGGCAGGGCGGCCACCGCAGGGGCGACGGTCTCGTCGGGGGCGAGCGGGGCGAGCAGTTGCGCTCCGGTGATCGCCGCGAGCGCCTTTCCGCCGGTCGCGTCGTTGAGGTCGGCGAAGGCGCGCCGGGCGCGCAGGCAATCCGCGTCGGTGGCGCAGCCCGCCGGGGCCTCGGCGGCGGCGAGCGGATCGAACACCGCGTGCAACGCGGTGGCCGCGTCGACGGCCGCGGCCCGGTCGGCGGTGATGTCGCCGACGGTCGACTCCAGCGCCGCGGTCGCGCTGCTCAGCGTGGCGACCGTCGCGGCGACGTCGAACGAGCCGTCAGACAGGGTGCCGATGAGCCGGTCGGCGGAGTCGAGGGTGGCCAGCAGGGTTCGGGCCAGGCCGGTGATGTCCTGGACCCCGTCGGTGAGGGCAGGCAGCCGGTCGGCGGCTCCGGCGGCGCCATCGCGCAGCTCGGTGACCCCGGCGGCCAGCCGGCGCAGCGCCGGGAGCTGATCGTCGATGCGGTGCCCGGCCTCGGCGAGCCCGTCGGCGACCTGGCCGGTTTGGTAGCCGATCGCGGTCTCGGCCAGGGGGCGGCCGTCGGGCCGGGTCAGCGAGCGTACGTAGGCGATCTGCGGCAGGTTGCCGACCGCGCGGGCGATGAGGTCGAGGGCGGCCAGGTCGGCGGTGTTGCGCATGTCGTGGTCGGCGCGGATCACCAGGAACTCCGGGGCCACCTCGTTGACGCCCCAATGCTGATAGACCGCCTGGTAGCCCCGTTTGCTGTCGGTGGCGTGCAGTTGCATCGCGTTCTCGTCGATGTTGGGCCGGAACGTCAGCAGCACCGCGCTGGTGGCGATGAGGAAGGCCAGTGTGGCGGCCGCCAGCGCCGGGGCATGCCGCACGATGTTGGCGCCGCGGTGCCGCCAGGCCCGCTCGTTCAGCGGGCGGGGTTCAGCCCAGCCGCGGCGGCCCCACAGCGCCATCAGCGCGGGGGTGAGGGTGAGGCTGACCGCGGTGGTGATCGCGAGTGCCAGCGCGATCGGGGGACCGGCGGTGCGGAACATCCCGATCTTGGTGAACGTCATCGCCAACCCGGCGCCGGCGATCGTCAGCGCGGAGGCGAGCACGATGCCCGCGGTGCGCGCCCCGGAGCGGGCGACCGCGTCCTCGACGGCCGCGCCGCCGCGTCGCCCCTCGTGGTAGCTGGCCAGCAGGAAGATGCCGTAGTCGGTGCCGGCGCCCAGCACCATCGCGGTGGTCAGCGCGATGGTGAAGTTGGAGACCGGGAGCAGATCGTGGGCGCCGAGCAGGGAGATGATCGGTCGGGCCACGCCCAGCGAGACGCCGACGGTCAGCAGCGGGATGAGCGCGGTCAGCAACGAGCGGTAGACCACCAGCAACAACAGGGTGATCAGCGCGACCGAGACCGCGGTGATGATCAGCAGTGAGGTGTCGATCGCCGAGAACAGGTCCGACAGGGTCGGCGACGGGCCGGTGAAATTGACCTGTAGGCCGTCGGGCCGGGGCAGGTCGGCGATGAGGGCGCGGACCTCCTCAGTGGAGCGATGCGCCCGCGTCGATCCGACGTCGCCGGTGGTGGCCAGCATCAGCTGGATCGCTTCGCCGTCGGGGCTGCGGCCCAGGTCCTCCAACCCGGGGGTGCCGAACATGTCGAGTACGTAGGCGATGTTGTCGTGGTCGTCGTTCAGGCGCTGCACCAGCCGGTGGTAGTAGTCGCTGTCGGCGGGCCCGAGTTCACGGTCCGCGGACAGGACGATCGCGCCGACCGCGGTGGAATCCGGGACCCCGAAGTCGCGGGACATCGCCCGCAACGTGTCGGTGGTGGCGCTTTCCGGGGTGAACGGCGCGGAGTGTTCTTCCACCGTGCGTTCCAGCTGCGGGATCGCCAGGTTCAGCGTGCCCGCGGCGACCAGCCAGAGCAGCATCACCCAGGGCGCGTGGCGTGCGCAGCGGCGGGCCAGGCGGCCGGCGGACTCCAGGTGGTGGGTGCCGCTCATCGGGTTCCCCTCGGACAGGTGTGTCGTTCTGGACAAATTATGCTCTGCAACATAGCATAATTTCACGGCAATGCTCGAGCGGCGAAGGGACCGACGTGGGGACGCGCACCGGGACGCGGACGAAGATGCTGGCTAGTGCCATCGCCCTGCTGCGCGAGCGCGGCGCCGCCGCCGTCACCGTCGACGCGGTCCTCACCCACAGCCGCTGCCCGCGCGGGTCGGTGTATCACCACTTCCCCGGCGGGCGCGCCGAGCTGATGGCCGCGGCGCTGGGTATGGCCGGCGATGGGCTCAGCGGGGTCGTCGAGCAACTCGCCGCCGGTGACCCGCGCACCGCGCTGCACCGGTTCGGCGACCTGTGGGCGTCGGCGCTGCGCGACTCCGATTTCCAGGCCGGCTGCCCGATCGTCTCGGCCGCGGTCGGCGGATCCCCCGACGACGAACCACTGCGCAGCGCGACGGCCGCGATCTTCGACCGTTGGCACGATGCGCTGTGCTCGACGCTCGTCGACGCCGGGGCCGACGCCGACCGGGCCGCCCGGCTGGCCACCATGACCGTCGCCGCCGTCGAAGGGGCGGTGGTGCTGTGCCGCAGTCAGCGCTCCACCGCACCCCTCGACGACGTCGTCGCCGAACTCGACGTGCTGCTAGCCACCGCGGTGCCCGCCGGGCCCTGACCCGCGGTCATGACAGGATCGTGCGGTGGCCAGTCTCGCGCAGTGGATCGCCGGTGCCCGGCCCCGCACCCTGCCCAACGCCGTCGCGCCCGTCATCGCCGGCAGCGGGGCGGCAGCCTGGGCGGGCGGCGCCGACCTCCTGCGCGCCGGGCTGGCGCTGCTGGTGGCCGTCGCCCTGATCGTCGGGGTCAACTACGCCAACGACTATTCCGACGGCATCCGCGGCACCGACGACGACCGCACCGGACCGGTGCGCCTCGTCGGCGCGAAGCTGGCCACGCCGCAGGCCGTTCGCGCGGTCGCGGTCGGCGCGCTGCTACTCGGCGGGGCCGCCGGGTTGACGCTGGCATTGCTGAGCGCGCCGTGGCTGATCGCAGTCGGTGCGGTGTGCATCGCCGGCGCGTGGCTCTACACCGGCGGTAGCCGACCCTACGGTTATGCCGGGCTCGGCGAGGTCGCGGTGTTCGTGTTCTTCGGGCTGGTCGCGGTGCTGGGCACCCAGTACACCCAGGCGCTGCGCATCGACTGGGTGGGGGTGGCGGCAGCGGTGGCGGCCGGGGCGCTGTCGTCGGCGGTGCTGGTCGCCAACAATCTGCGCGACATCCCCACCGATGCGGCCTCCGGCAAGATCACCCTCGCGGTGCGCCTCGGCGACAGCCGCACCCGAACACTGTTCCTGAGCCTGCTTGCGGTGGCCGCCCTCGCCACGCTCGCGATGACCGCGGCGACTCCCTGGTGTGCTCTGGGGTTCCTCGCCACACCGCTGGCGGTGCGGGCCGCGGCCCCGGTGCGCGGCGGGCGGCACGGCGCAGAGCTGATCCCCGTGTTGCGCGACACCGGCCTGACGCTGCTGGTGTGGGCGGTCGCCGTCGCCGGTGCGCTGGCTCTGGCGAGGTGAGCGCGGCGCCTAGTCCGCGGGCTTCTCGTCGGGTTCTTCGCCGCGCAGCCGGGCGTGCAGCTGCTCGCGGTCGCGGCGGCGTCGCTCCCCCGCCGCGGCCAGATCCGCGGTGGCGCGGCGACGCTGCGGTGCGAACAGCCAGATCCCCAGCGGCAGCCCGACGATGAAGGCGAACCCCAGCGCCACCACCAGCGGCAGATCGTCGATGCCGAGCAGGCGCGCTACCCCGAAGATCACCGCGGTGAGCACCGCGACCAGTCCCAGCCGCAGCAGGGAGTACAGGAAGATGTCGAAAACCGCTCGCAGACCGGATTGCTGACGTTCACTCACAGCTGCAGCCTACGTCGCAGGTATATTCGAGCCCAGGAGGTGTTCCGTGATCTACCTGCTCCTCATGCTGGCGTTGGGGACGCTGGTTTACCTTGGCTGGCGGGCGACCCAGGTCCAGCATCGGCCGAAGACCCGGGTGATCGGGCCGGACGACGATCCGGAGTTCCTCGCCCGGCTCAGCCGCGACGACAACAAACCGCGCTGAGCGCCCCGGGCCGCTCAAGCCCGCTGATCAGACGAAGTGTTCGTTGGACCGGTCGATGTCGGGGAACCCGCCGGCGACGACGGCTGCCAGCTCGAGCAGCGCCTCGCGGGTCTCGCGCTTGAGGCGGGCCAGGTCGATCTCCGCGCCCTCCTCCAGGTGCGGGTCGAACGGCACCAGCCGCACCGCCCGGCACCGCCGCGAGAAGTGGTCGACCACCTTGTGCATGTCGACCTTCCCGGACCGCGGGCGTACCGCGTTGATCACCGCGATCGAGTTGCGCACCAGGTCCTGGTGGCCGTGCGCGTCCAGCCAGTCCAGCGTCGCCGAGGCGCTGCGCGCGCCGTCCACCGAGCCGGAGCTGACGATGATCAGCGCGTCGGCCTTGTCCAGCACGCCGTCCATCGCCGAGTGCATCAGCCCGGTCCCGCAGTCGGTGAGCACCAGGCTGTAGAAGCGTTCCAGCACCTCCAGGGTGCGCCGGTAGTCGTCGGCGGAGAACGCCTCGGAGACCGCCGGGTCGCTTTCGGAGGCCAGCACCTCCAGCCGGCTGGGCCCCTGGTTGGTGTAGCTGCGCACATCGCTGTAGCGGGCGATGCCGTCGGCGTCACGCAGCAGGTGCCGCACGGTGGCCGGGGTCTCCATCGGCACCTTCTGGCTCAGCGTCCCGCGGTCGGGGTTGGCGTCGACGGCCACCACCCGGTCCCCGCGGATCGAGGCGAACGTCGCCCCCAGCGTGGCGGTCATCGTGGTCTTGCCGACCCCGCCCTTCAGCGACAGCAGCGCGATGCGGTAGCAGCCCTGCAACGGCTTGTTGGCCTGCACCATCAGGTTGTTGTTGCGGATGGTGCGCGGGCTCTCCCCGACATTGATCAGATGCCCCGACAGGGTGTAGAGCAGCTTGCGCCACCCACCCGACGGCGGCGGCTTGACCTGCCGCAACAGCGTGGTGGTCGACAGGTCGGAGTAGCCGGCCGGGGTCTCCTGGTGCGGCGGCTGCGCCGGCGGCATCAACGGCTGCGGCGCCAACGTGTGCTGCTGGGTGACCGGCGACGGCGGATCGGTCGGCCCCTGGAAGCTGGGTGCGGCGGCCGGGCCGTGGTAGACCGGCGGGGCCTGCTCCATCGGCCGCGGGATCCCCATCGCCGGGGTGGGCCAGGGCCGGGTCCCGCCGGGTTCGGCGAACCGCTGTTCGGTGCGGAAGCCACCGAAGCTGTGCTCGTCGGTGTCGTCACGCAGCGGCTTGCCCAGGATGCGGGTGTGCTCCTCCTCGCCCTGCCGGTGCCGTTGCGGCTGACCTGCCGGATCGTGGAACGTGTCGTCGCCGGACGAATGCTCGGACAAGTGAGGCTCCCCCTGGATCTACCCGAAATAGGCTGACACCGCACGATAACGCAGCCTGCGGGATGCTGCAGGTTCAGCCCACCCCGGCGTAGGAGTGCAGGCCGACGGTGACCAGGTTGATGAAGAACAGGTTGAACACCATCGCGACGAAGCCGACGACGTTGATCCAGGCGGCGCGCCGGTCCCGCCAGCCGGCTGTGGACCGGGCGTGCAGGTAGGCGGCGTAGACCACCCACGCGATGAACGACACCGTCTCCTTGGGGTCCCAGCCCCAGTAGCGGCCCCAGGCCTCCTCGGCCCAGATGGCGCCGAAGATGACCCCGAAGCCGAACACCGGGAACCCGAAGATCGTGGTCCGGTAGGCGATGCGGTCGAGGGTCTGGGCGTCGGGCAACCGTTGGACCAGCCGGGCCAGTGCGCCGGGGGTCTGCGGGTCGCCGAGTCGGGAGGTGCGCGCCAGGAACAGGATGCTGGCCACCCCGGCGACGACGAACACCCCCGACCCCAGGCTGACCACCGAGACGTGGATCGGCAGCCAGTAGGACTGCAGCGCCGGCATCACCGGGGCGGCGTTGCTGTAGAGCCAGTGCCCGGAGATCGCCAGCAGGATCAGCACCGGCACCAGCACGAACACCCACAGCGAGCGGAACCGTGGCCGGCGCAACACCACCGCGGCGGCCACCAGCCCGCAGAAGCAGGTCAGGTTGATGAACTCGTACATGTTGCCCCAGGGCACCCGGTGGGTGGCGAGGCCACGCAACACGATGCACGCGGCCAGCAGGGCCATGCCCAGGTAGGCCAGCGCCAGCCCGGCGCCGCCGACGCGTTCGTCCAGCGGCCGGGTCGGTGCCGCGGTCACCACGCCGGGGGTCGCGCTGTCGGCGCTGACCGAGCCGGCGGCGACCAGTTCACGTTCGGCGACGCGGCGGCTGCCGGTGTAGGCCAGTTCGACGGCCAGCAGCAGCAGCGCCAGCACCAGCACGATCAGCGAGGAGGTGAACGCCCAGTCGGAGTAGCGGGCGAGCCCGACGTCGATGTGGGTGGTGTTCATCAGCGCGACTCCTTCGTTCCGGCGCCGGCCGTCGCCGCGGTGTCCTGCTCGGGGGCGAACCCGGCGAGCAGCCGACCGGTGAGGCGTTCGAATTCATCGCCCCAGCCGGCGTTGTCGGTGCGTGCCAGCCCGCCCAGCTCGACGTTCACCGTACCCGGACCGGCCGGTGTGACCCGAATCCAGATCCGGCGTCTGCGCACGATCAACGAGCAGACCAACCCGGCCATCATCGCCATCGCGAACACCAGCACCCACACCTGGCCGGGGTCGTGGGAGACCTGCAGGTTGACGAACGGGACGGCGCCGTCGAAGCGCACCACGGTGCCGTCGTCCAGGTCCAACGCTTTCCCGGGACGCAGGTTGGCGCGGCCCACCTTGCTCAGCCGGCCCTGCTCCATCAGCCGGTGGTCGAGGGTGAACAGCGACTGCGGGCGACCGCTGTCCAGGCCGGTGTCGCCGCGGAACACGTCGATGGCCACCGCCGGGTTCTCCATGGCCGGGAACGACGACGACAGCAGCGTGCCGTCGAGTTCCTCGGTCGGGGCGAACAGGCCCTGGATGGCGATCTGGTTCTTGCGACGCACGTCGGGGTCGCGGTAGGTGCCCGCGGGCGGGTCGAACCGCAGCGCGCCCGACGACAGCAGCGTCTTCTGGTCGTCGGGCCGGAACTGGATGGTCTGGGTGCGCTGTTGGCCGTCCGGGAAGATGACGGTGAAGGTCGGGGCGTAGCCGTGGCCCTGCAGGTAGATGCGGTTGCCGCCGATGCGCAGCGGGTGGTTGACCCGCAGGTGGTAGGGCTGCCAGATGTCCTGGGCGACCTTGTCACCGGCCTGATAGTCGATGTCGGCGCTGTAGGAGGTGGCCTGCCCGGTCGGCAGATAGTCGGCGCGGAAGTCGTTGACCCGGAAGCACATCGGGTCCAGGTCGGTGCCGTCGACGGTGAGCCCGGCGTGGAAGGAGTCGAAGGCGGCCGGCGACGCCGAGCAGAATCCGGGGCCGCCGTCGGCGACGACGATGACGCTGCCCTCGTAGCCGAAGAGTTTGCCGACCGCGACCGCGGCCAGCAGGCCCAGCAGCGCGAAGTGGAAGGCGAGGTTGCCGAACTCGCGCAGATAGCCCTTCTCGGCGGAGACCTCCACCGCGGTGTCGGTGGTGCGGGTGGTGCGCCGCCAGCCCCGCAGTCGCCCGCCCATGGCGGCCGCGACGTCGGCCGGCTCGCCGGTCACCGCGGCGGTGGCGTGTTTGGGCAGCCGGGCCAGTTTGCGGGGCGCGGCCACCGGCACCGCGCGCAGGCTGCGCAGATGCTCGAGGGTGCGCGGGGTCAAACACCCGATCAGCGAGATGAACAGCAGCACATAGACCGCGGTGAACCAGAAGCTGCTGAAGACGTCGAACATCTGCAGCCGGTCCAGCCACGGCCCCAACCGTGGATGGTCGAGCAGGTACTCGTCGACCTTGCTGGCGTTGAGGCTGCGCTGCGGCACCAGGGCGCCGGGGATGGCGCCCAGCGCCAGCAGGAACAGCAGCACCAGGGCGGTGCCCATCGAGGTCAGGGTGCGCCAGGTGTTGCGGGCTCGTTGGCCGGCGCGGGGGAGCAGTCGCGGCATCAGATCGGCAGCCTGACGTTGGAGACCAGAGCGTCGCGCACCCAGGAGACGAACTCGTTCCACACGCCGGTGACCAGTGCGGCACCGACGGCGATGAGCAGCAGCCCACCGATGACCTGGATGGTGCGGGTGTGCCGACGCAGCCAGCCCAGCCCGGCCATCGCGCGCGCCGAGCCCAGGGCGAGCAGCACGAACGGGATGCCGAGGCCCAGGCAGTAGGCGATCACCAGCGCCACCCCGCGGGCCACCGATGCGCCGTCGGTGGCCGATGCCACGGTCACCACCCCGGCCAGCGTCGGCCCCAGGCAGGGGGTCCAGCCCAGCGCGAACACCGCACCCAGCAGGGGCGCGCCGGCCAGCGTGGAGACCTGCCGGGGGCTGAACCGGACCTGGTGTTGCAGGGCGGGGATGTAGCCGATGAACACCAAACCCATCACGATCGTGAGCACGCCGCCGATGCGCTGCAGCAGCAACTGGTTGCTCACCAGCGTGGTGGTCAAGCCGAGCACCGCGACGGTGCCCGCCACGAACACGACGGTGAACCCGGCGACGAACAGTGCGGCAGACCCGGCGACCCGCCAGCGGTGGCGCGGTGGAGCGCTCACCGTGCCGGGGGCGTCGTCGTCGGCGCCGACCGCCGCGGCCAGATACGACAGGTAGCCGGGTACCAGCGGCACCACGCACGGTGAGGCGAAGGACACCAGCCCGGCCAGCACCGAGACCGCCAGCGCCAGCAGGACGGGTCCGCTGGCGGCGGTCTCGGTGAAATCGATCGTCGCGGTCGGGATCGTCGCGATCATGCCGGCCCCGGGGTCGCGGACTCGGCGGGTTCGGCGGCCAGCCGCTCGACCACCGGCTGCAGGTCCTCGGCGAGCAGTTCGCGCAGGAACACCGCCGCGACCCGGTGTTGGCGGTCGAGCACCAGCGTCGAGGGCACCACCGCGGTCGGGTACTTGCCGCCGAAGGCGATCAGGGTGCGCAGGGCCGGGTCGTAGATCGACGGGAAGGTCACCTGCCGGTCGGTGATGAAGTCCTGCGCGGCAGCCCGGTTGTAGTCGCGGACGTCGATGCCCAGGAACGTCACCCCGGAAGCGCGGGTGGCGTCGTAGACCCGCTGCAGCTCACCGATCTCGGTGCGGCACGGCCCGCACCACTGGCCCCAGACGTTGACCACGACGACCTGGCCGGCGAAGTCGCTGAGCGACAGGGTGGCATCGGGGTCCATCAGGTCGGGTCCGGAGAACGGTCCGGGCTTGCCGCGGTCTTCCGGCGGGTCGTAGAAGATGTCGGTCTTGCCGCCCGGGGAGACGAACTCGAAGGTGCCGTTCTGGGCGACGGCGTCGTCACCGGTGGCGCAGCCGGCGCAGACGACCAGGAGGGCGAGCACCGCCCACCCGACCAGCCGCCGCGCCACGCTCACTGGCCCGCCGGCTCGCTGTAGACCACGTCGACGAGCCGATCACCGTCGTAGACCAGGCTGGTCACCGACGCCACCGCGCATTCCCGGCTGCGCGGGTCGTGCCAGAGTCGGCTGCCGGTCAGGTGCATGCGGGCGGTCCAGACCGGGAGCTGGTGGGAGACGCAGACCGCCTCGTGGCCGGCGGCGCGGGCGCGGGCCTTGTCCACCGCGGCGCTCATCCGGGCGGCGATCTTCTTGTACGGCTCCCCCCAGGACGGGGTGAACGGGTTGCGCAACCGCCACCACACCCGCGGGTCGCGCCACGCCCCGTCGCCGGGCGAGACGCGGCGGCCCTCGAAGAAGTTGGCCGATTCGATCAGGTCGGGGTCGGTGTCGACCGGCAGATCGTGCGCGGCGGCGATCGGTGCGGCGGTCTCCTGGGCGCGTTGCAGCGGGGAGGCGATCACCGCGACGATGTCGCGGTCGGCCAACGCCGCGGCCACCGCGGCGGCCTGGGCGCGCCCCTTGTCGGAGAGCCGGAAGCCGGGCAGCCGCCCGTAGAGGATGCCGTCGGGGTTGTAGACCTCGCCGTGGCGGATCAGGTGGATGCGGGTCTGCTCGGCCATCAGGGTTGCTCCACCCGGGCGGCGGCGGCCGCGGCGGCGGGCAGCGCCTCGGCGATCTGGTCGAACGCGGCGTCGTCGAGGGCAGCGGAGACGAACCACGCCTCGAAGGCGCTGCACGGCGGGTAAACACCGGCCTGCAGCAGCGCGTGGAAGAACGGCGCGTACCGGAAGGTCTGGCTGGCGCGGGCCGCGGCGAAGTCGGTGACCGGTTCCTCGGTGAAGAACACGCTGAGCATGTTGCCCGCGCGTGGGATCTGATGGGCCACACCGGCGGTGGTGAACGCGTCGGAAAGCAGCCCGGCGAGGCGGTCGGCGTTGGCGTCGAGGGCGGTGTAGACGTCGGCGTCGGCGGCGCGCAGGGTGGCCAGCCCGGCGGCGACGGCCACCGGGTTCCCGGACAGGGTGCCGGCCTGATACACCGGGCCCAGCGGGGCGAGGCGCTCCATCACCTCGGCGCTGCCGCCGAACGCGGCGGCGGGCAGCCCGCCGCTCATCACCTTGCCGAAGGTGAACAGGTCGGCCTCGACCGGGTCCAGGCCGTACCAGCCGGCCCGGCTGACCCGGAATCCGGTCATCACCTCATCGAGGATGAGCAGCGCGCCGTGCTCGGCGGTGAGGCGACGCAGCCCGGCGTTGAAACCGGGCGCGGGCGGGACGACGCCCATGTTGCCCGGGCTGGCCTCGGTGATCACCGCGGCGATCTCGTCGCCGTAGCGAGCGAAGGCGTCGGCGACCGCGTCGAGGTCGTTGTAGGGCAGCACCAGGGTGTCGGCGGCGCTGGCCCCGGTCACCCCCGGCGAGGCGGGCAGGCCCAGGGTGGCCACCCCGGAGCCGGCGTCGGCCAGCAGGGCGTCGACGTGGCCGTGGTAGCAGCCGGCGAATTTGATGATCTTGGCGCGGCCGGTGGCGCCGCGGGCCAGCCGGATCGCGGTCATGGTCGCCTCGGTGCCGGAGTTGACCAGGCGCAGCTTCTGCACCGGCGCGACGCGGTCGATGATTTCGGCGGCCAGGTGGGTCTCGGCCTCGGTCGGGGCGCCGAAGGACAGTCCCCCGGCTGCGGCGGCGCTGACCGCCTCGACGACCGCGGGGTGGGCGTGGCCGAGGATCATCGGCCCCCAGGAGCAGACCAGGTCGATGTAGCGGTTGCCGTCGGCGTCGGTGAGCCGGCAGCCGTCGGCCGAGGCGATGAAACGCGGGGTGCCGCCGACGGCGGCGAAGGCTCGCACCGGGGAGTTCACTCCGCCGGGGGTGACCGCGCAGGCGCGGGCGAACAGCTCCGCCGACGCGGTCGTGACCTGCTCAGTGGGCATGGCCACCAGTGTCCCAGCCCGTGAAACCGACTCGACTACAGGGTGTAGTTTCGGCTGCCGGGCGGCGGGGGCCTTGAGGTGGCGCCGGTTCGCCGGTTGGATGGGGTCATGCAACTACCCCAGCGCCTGGCCCGGTTCAACCGGCATGTCACCAACCCGATCCAGCGACTGTGGGCGGGGCGAGCGCCGACGTTCGGGATCCTCGAGCACGTGGGGCGTCGTTCCGGCACCGTCTACCGCACCCCGCTGAGCGTGTTCAGCACCGACGACGGGGTGGCAATTCTGCTGACCTACGGTCCGGACCGGGATTGGCTGAAGAACATCCTGGCCGCCGGGGGTGGGCGGATGGAGCGCCACGGAACAACGTTCGCGGTCACCGATCCGCGGGTGGTGAGTAAGGCCGAGGCCGCGGCCAAGGTCAGCGGCAGGGCGCGCGCCGTGTTCGCCCGACTGCCTTTCGACAACGCCGTGCTGCTGACCAGGGAGAAGTGAGCCGGTGAAGTTCTCGCAGCGACGCGCCGAGTTCAACCGGGTGGTGACCAACCCGCTGTTCCGCCCGATCTCGGGCTGGGTGCCGCTGTGGTCGATCATCGAGCACACCGGGCGGCGGTCCGGGAAGACCTACCGCACGCCGGTGTCGATGTTCGCCACCCCGGACGGGGTGGCGGTGGCGCTGGTGTACGGCCCGGAGCGGGACTGGTTGAAGAACCTGCAGGCCGCCGGTGGCGGGCGGGCGAAGATGTACGGCAAGACCTTCGCGGTCACCAACCCGCGGGTGCTGCCCACCAGCGAGGCCGCACCGCTGCTCAAGTCGCCGTGGCGGCAGATCCTCGAGCGCGCCAACGTCGACTACACGCTGTTGTTGACCCGCTCCGACTGAGTCGGGTCACTCCAGCAGACGGCGCTTCTGCGCCCGGAATTCCTCACCGGTCAGCACGCCTTCGTCGCGCAGCTGGGCGAGCTGGCGCAGTTCCTCGGCGATACCGGTGCGCGCCGCGGGGCTGGCGGCCGCCTCGGCCACCGCGGTTTTGGCGGCCTCGTTGGCGACCTTGGTGACCGTGCCGCCTTTGATGCCGCCCATTCCCGAGCCGGGGCTGACGCCGCCGGCCAGGGCGCGACCGAGCATGCTGGCCAGCGCCAGTTCGCGGAACGCCGTCCCGGAGGCGCCGGCCACCGGGGCGGCCGGGGCGCCGGAGAGCGGCAGGGCGCGGGCCAGCGGTTCGATCTCACGGATGTTGGCCGACCAGGACGGCGGGACGGTGAGGCCGTCGATCTTGGGACCGTTGCCCATATCACCGTCGGTCCAGGGCCACAGCGGGTCGCCTTCCACCCACCGCGGCCACATGCCCGGACGCCAGCCGTCGGGCGAGGGCCGGCCCATGATCTCCAGCATCTCGTGGTGCTCGTCGTGCAGGTGGGCCAACCGGCGTTTGTTGTCCTCGACGTCGGGGATGGCGTCGACCCAGGCGGCCAGGGAGACCGCCACCCCGATGGCCGACGCGACACCGCCGAGCACCCCGGCGATGAAACCGGCGAGGCCCGCGAGGTCGGGGATGAACCAGTCGAGTATCGACGCCGGATCGGCCGGATTCGGCGCAGCCGCGGGTTGAATGCCGACGTCGAACAGCGCCGCCGGGCGGGCCAGTTGCTCACCCGGTCCGACACCGCCGGCGTCACCCACCCGAGCCATCACCTGCTGGACTCCCGCGTTCCCGGTGGTCCGGGCCGCGTCGGCGCCCTGAGCCACCTGGCCGAGTTCGTTGGTCGTCTTCGGCGGCGGGTCGAACGGCTTCATCTGGATCGCCGACAGCGACGACACCGTGTAGGCGGCGAACATCGCCACGTCCTGCGCCCACATCGCCGCGTACTCGGCTTCGTTGGCCGCGATGGCCGCGGTGTTCTGGCCCAGAATGTTGGTGGCGACCAGCACCATCAACTGGGCGCGGTTGGCGGCGATGACCGGCGGTGGCACCGTCGCCGCGAACGCGGTGTCGAAAGCCGACGCCGCGGCTTTGGCCTGCATCGCGACCATCTCGGCCTGGGTGGCGCTGGCGTGCAGCCAGGCCACATACGGCGCGGCCGCCGACGACATCGCCAGCGCCGACGGACCGAGCCAGGTTCCGGTGAGCGCCGAGACCGCCGACTGGAAGCCCAGCGCGGTGGTGTGCAGTTCGCCGGCCAGTCCGTCCCAGGCAGCGGCCGCGGCCAGCATCGGCCCCGAGCCGGGCCCGGTGTACATCAGACCGGAGATGACTTCCGGCGGCAGCCCCGCACCCATGTCCCCCTCCAACGGTTAGCTGTAGTCCGGCGACCACTCGACGGCTGTCGATGAAAACGGCGCCAACATACGGCGTGACCACCGACTATAGCGTGAGCGCTGCCAGACCGGTAATAAGAATCGTGATTGCTGGCGACCCGGTTTACACAGGTGCCGTCCGCAAAGCCGCAGGTAGGCTGGGAAAAAACTGTGTAGAAGCAAACGTGCGGATGTCCTCGGCGGTCTCCATCGGCTGAAGACCGGGCAGCAACAACACCACCATCGCGTACCGGGCGATGGTGTCGGCCAACTCGGTGACCGTCTGCTCGCCGATCCGCTCAACGAACCCGTCGGGGAAGATGACCCGCAGCGCCCCGGCGACCCGCTCGACGAACGCGCCGTAGTGCCGGTGCGCCATCTCCAGAGCCAACGCCGGGTCGTCGACGATCATCTGGTTGAGCACCCGGTGGCGCCGGAACCGCAGGATCGCTGCGGTGAAGGCCTCGACGTAGTAGTTCGCCTGGGGACCGGCGTTCTTCAGTTCCTCGGCGATCTCGGTGAACAGCACCGCGTTCTCCCGGTCGATCACCGCGGCCACCAACTCGTCGCGGTTCGGGAAACGACGGTAAATGGTGGTCCGGCTGACACCGGCTCGGCGCGCGACGTCATCGAGGGCGACCCGGCGCAGGCCGTGATGTTCGAATTCGATGACGGCGGCATCCAGGATGAGGTTCCTGGTGCGGTCAGCTGCGGGCGAACCCGGCACGGGCGAACTTGTTGTAGCGCACCTTCATGGGGAGATGGTCCCATACCCAGTTGACCGGGCGGGACCGCCAGAGTGCGGCGAAGCGCTGGTAGCGGCGTTCCTGGCGATCCGTCCACGGCAGCCCCAGCAGCACCCGGGCGCGCGGCGGCAACCCGCCGGTGGTCAGGAAGGCCGCCACCGGGTTGAACACCACCGCGATGACCCGCCACAGCGCCGGGGAGACCCCTTTGGGGCGGGGGAAGCCCTTGGTCACGTAACCGACGCCGTAGCGGGCGGTCTTGTGGGCCACCAGGACGTCGTCGAGCATGTGGTCCCAGTACTCCTCGAACGCGGCGTAGTCGGCCGGCATCACCCGGTCACTGACCCCGTAGCGGCGGTACCAGGTTTTGGATTCGAGGTAGATCTGCTCCTTCTCGGCGCGGGTCAGGCGTTTGACGAAGGTGTCGGCGAAATACAGCACCTGGTCGACGAAGGTGGCGTGCGCCCAGAAGTAGGTCTCGGGGTCCAGCGCGTGATATCTGCTGCCGTCGGGCATCTCCCCTTTGATGCCGACGTGGAAGTCCCGGACCTGCAGACCCGGATTGTCGTCATCGGTGCCGTAGACGGTGGTGAAGATCGGCGGGAGCGAACGCCGGATCCGGGCGGCGGTGTCGGAGAAGAACACCGAGTGATCGAGCACGCCCTGGCCGAGCTCGGCGAGCATGTTCTCCATCACCCCGGGGCGCGGCCCGATCAGGAACATCCGGTTGTCCCCGAAGTAGCGCCAGACCAGGGAATCCGGCCCCAGCGGCAACCCGTCGAGCACCGGTTCTGTAGCCACCGACTCCGCGGCGGGCCGGTGCGTGATCTCAGTCATGCGGAACAATGTTACACAACTTGTTTTTTGTACCGGTATCGAGCCGTTGTGCGACCGATGCGTGGACGTTGTCGACCGTTGGGACGATGCCGGGGTGGATCCGCTCAGCCGTCGTGCCGCGCTGCGCCTGGGCGTCCGAGCCACCGCGAGCGCGGCCGGGCTCTGGACGCTGGGCGCGCTGCTCGGCCCCGCTCGCCCGCAGGCGGCGCCGGTGGAGCCGGCGGCCGCCGGCAGCACCCTGCCCACCCGCGAAGCCGGTTCGTTCGTCTCCGCGGCGCGCGGCGGCAAGGAGACCAACTGGATCATCGCCCGCCCGCCCGGTCAGACCGGCCCACTGCGCGCCGTGGTCGCGCTGCACGGCATGGACAGCGACGCTGCCGGGGTGATGGGGCTGGGGGTGGAAGACGCGCTGGCCAAAGTGGTCTCCGACGGCGGGTCGCCGTTCGCGGTCGTCGCCGCCGACGGCGGCAACACCTTCTGGCACCGGCGGGCCTCCGGCGAGGACTCCGGTGCGATGATCCTCGACGAACTGCTGCCGATGCTGGCCGCCAAGGGCATCGACACCGCCCGGGTCGCGTTCATGGGCTGGTCGATGGGCGGTTACGGGTCGCTGCTGCTGGGCTCCCGCCTGGGCCCCGAGCGCACCGCCGGCATCTGCGCGATCAGCCCGGCGCTGTACATGACCTACTGGGGTGCGCCCGCGGTCGCGTTCGACAGCATCGACGACTGGCGGGACAACACCGTGTTCGGCCGCCCCGAGTTGTCCTCGATCCCGCTGCGGGTGGACTGCGGTATCGGCGACGGCTTCTACGTCGCCAGCCGCCAGTTCGTCAACCACCTCGCCACCCCGCCCGCGGGTGGGTTCTATCCCGGCGGGCACGACGCGACCTTCTGGCGTGCCCATCTGGCCGACGAATTGGCCTGGCTGGGTTCGTGATCCCGGCGCGCGGCGCTTAGTGCTGGTTGGCCGGGTTGAGCGGGCTGGCCGGATTCGCCGGATTGTTCGGGTTCAGCGGGCTGGCCGGATTCGCCGGATTGTTCGGGTTCAGCGGGCTGGCCGGATTCGCCGGATTGTTCGGGTTGAGCGGGCTGGCCGGATTGGCGGGGTTGGCCGGGTTCAGCGGGCTGTTGATGTTGGCCGGGTTCGTCGGACTGTTCGGCCCGTAAGGTCCGAGATTGCAGATCGCGTTCGCGTTGGCCATGCAATCGCCGGGGTTGAACGGGTCCGGGTTCGCCGGGTCGGCACCGGCGGCGCCCGCCCATGCGATGGCCGACCCACACGCCAAGGCCGCCGCGACGGCTTTCATGATGCCGCGTCCGATGCTGCCCATCCGTTGCTCCCGCCGTTGGTCCGTTGGAACCACAGGTTACGCGCGGCGCGCCCGGGTCAGGAGAACCGGCGCAGCCGAAGGCTGTTGAGCACCACCAGCACCGACGAGCAGGCCATGGCGGCCCCGGCGATCATCGGGTTGAGCAGGCCGGCCGCCGCGAGCGGGATCGCGGCCACGTTGTAGCCGAACGCCCACACCAGGTTCTGTTTGATGACGCGCAGGGTGCGCGCCGAGAGCCGCAGCGCAGTCGGGACGGTGGCCAGATCACCGCGGACCAGGGTCAGGTCGCCGGCCTCGATGGCGGCGTCGGTGCCGGTGCCCATCGCCATCCCGATGTCGGCGGTGGCCAGCGCCACCGAGTCGTTGACGCCGTCGCCGACCATGGCCACCTTCGCACCACGCTCCTGCAGCGCGGTCACCGCGTCGGCCTTGCCGGTGGGCAGCACGCCGGCGATGACCTGCGCCGGGTCGATGCCCACCTCGGCGGCGACCTGCCGCGCCACCGCGGCGGTGTCCCCGGTGAGCAACACCGGGGTGATCCCCATCGCCTTGAGTTCGCCGATCGCCGCGGCGCTGCCCGGCTTGACGGTGTCGGCCAGGGAGATCGTCCCGCGCGCCCACCCGTCCCAGGACACCTCGACGGTGGTGCCCGGGGCGGCCGGGGTCAGCAGGTCCACCCCGGCCAGCGAGCCGGCCCGGGTGACGCTCACCCGGACCCCGTCCACGTCGGCGGCGACCCCGGTGCCCGGGTCGTTGACGAAACCCGCCGGGTCACTCAGCGCCAGACCGCGGTGGCGGGCGGCGGCCACGATCGCGGCGGCGACCGGGTGCTCCGAGGCGGTCTCGACCGCGGCGGCGCGGGCCAAGACCTCGTCGCGGTCGGCACCGGAGTGGGCGGTCACCTCGGTCACCGCCATCTGCCCGGTGGTGACGGTCCCGGTCTTGTCCAGCACGACGGTGTCGATGTGGCGGACGTTCTCCAACACCCGCGGATCCTTGATCAGGATGCCCAACTGCGCTCCGCGGCCGGTCCCGACCAGGATCGCGGTCGGGGTGGCCAAACCGAGCGCGCACGGGCAGGCGATGATCAGCACCGCCACGGCCGCGGTGAACGCCGCCGCCGCCGACGCCCCGGCCAACAGCCAACCCGCCAGCGTCGCGGCGGCGATCACCAGCACCACCGGCACGAACACCGCCGACACCTGGTCCGCCAGGCGCTGCACCGACGCCTTACCGCTCTGGGCGTCGGTGACCAGCTTGGCCATCCGGGCCAATTGGGTGTCGGCACCGACCCTGGTGGCGCGCACCAGCAGCCGGCCGTAGGTGTTGAGCGATCCGCCGAGTACATCGTCGCCCGGGCCGACGTCGGCGGGCATCGACTCGCCGGTCATCGCCGAGGTGTCCAGCGCCGAAGAACCGTCGGTGATGACCCCGTCGGCGGCCACCCGCTCGCCCGGGCGTACGACGACGACATCGTCGACGTGCAGCTGGTCGACCGGCACGCGCACTTCCCGGCGCCCATCGGGGCCCTCGCGAAGGACGGCGGCGTCCTTGGCGCCGAGGGTCAGCAGCGCGCGCAGGGC
Source organism: Mycolicibacillus trivialis (assembly GCF_002102395.1). GTDB lineage: Bacteria > Actinomycetota > Actinomycetes > Mycobacteriales > Mycobacteriaceae > Mycobacterium > Mycobacterium triviale. The sequence goes on along the minus strand of NZ_LQPZ01000016.1, from coordinate 62,926 downwards.
CGCACCGGCGGTGCGTTTGGCGCGCGATTCGGCGTAGCGACCGGCCAGCAGGAACACCGTGACCGCGGCGGCCACTTCGAAGTAGACGTGACCCTCGCCGCCGATGACGGCCACCGCGGACCAGAGGTAGGCCGCGACGGTGCCCAGCGACACCAGGGTGTCCATCGTGGACGCGCCGTGGCGGGCATTGACCAACGCGGCCTTGTGGAACGGGTAACCGCCCCAGAACACCACCGGGGTGGTCAGCGCGAACACCAGCCAGTCCCAGCCGGGGAACTGCCAGGCCATCACCATCGAGAGCACCACGACCGGGACACCCAGCAGCGCCGAGCCGATCAGCCGCGGCCGCAACTGGTCCTCGAGCACGTCCTGGTCGCCGGTTTCGTGGTCAGCACCGGCCACCGACGCCTGGTAGCCGGCGGATTCGACGGCCCGGATCAGCTCGGCCGGTGAGACGCTCGCGTCGTGGTCGATGTGGGCGCGTTCGATCGCGAGGTTGACCGTGGCGTGCACGCCCTCGAGCCTGTTGAGTCCGCGCTCGACCCGGGCGGCGCACGACGCGCACGTCATCCCCCGCAGTTCCAGATCGGTCGTTTGCATACCCGCCATTCTACCCGGCATACCCTACGGGGTATCCCCTGTCGGGGTGCGGCTACGCCACCAGCGGGCGGTTCCGATGACGGCGAGCACACCCGCCGCAGTCACCGCCAGCAGCGTCAGCAGCAACTGCGGCGGGTCGTAGACCACCGAGGTGGTGACCGGCTCACCGTCGAGGACCGGCGCCACCTCCACGGTGGAGCAGACCGCGCTGGCGGCGGCCCCCGCGGCCAGCAACAGCAGGGCCGCCGCGGCGAGTTCGATCAGCGCGCGCAGCCGCACGCTCACGGCCGCGGCCCACCGTCGTCGTTGGGCTCGTCGAGGGAGTGCGGGGGGGCGCCCGAGCCGGTGTACTCCTGCTTCAGCGCGACCAACGCCGCGCGCAGCCCGCGGTGGTTACGCGCCCAGGCCTGCACATTGCGTTGTTCGGTGAGCCGCAACCCGATGCCGGTGCGGCCGCGGGGCACGCCGGAGAGCTCCCCCAGTGCCCGCGCGGTCTGCCACTTCTCCAGTTTGCGGCCCGACCGCACCGAGTTCTCCGGCGGCGGGTACACGCCGACGATGTCGGCGACGCGCAGCGTCTCGGTGCCCTGCTGCAAGGTCTGCTCGGTGAGGACGACCGCGGTGTGGATGCGGGCCGCCTTGACCTGGATGGCCAGGAAGCCGGTGACCACGACCAGGAAGGTGACCGGCACCAGCGGGTTGTAGCCGTTGCCGCTGGAGACCTGGATCATCAGCATCGCGATCGCGGCGGCCGGTCCGGCCAGCACCCACAGCCAACTGGCGCCCTTCTCGACGAACAGCGGGGCGGGACCGGGTTCGGCGGGGTCACCCGCCTGCTGGAATGCCATCGCCGGTCAGACTAGCCAGTCGGCGGCCTCGGTGGCCCAGTAGGTCAGCACCACATCGGCGCCGGCCCGACGGATGCTGGTCAACGACTCCAGCACCGCGGCTTGCCGGTCGATCCAGCCGCGCTCGGCGGCCGCGCTGATCATCGCGTACTCGCCGGAGACCTGGTAGGCGGCCACCGGGACCGTCGAAAGCTCCGCGGCGGCGGCCACCACGTCCAGGTAGCCCAGCGCGGGTTTGACCATGACCAGGTCGGCGCCCTCGTCGATGTCGAGGGCGACCTCGCGCAGCGCCTCCCGCGCGTTGGCCGGGTCCTGTTGGTAACTGTGCCGGTCCCCGACCAGGCTGGAACCCACCGCGTCGCGGAACGGCCCGTAGAACGCCGAGGCGAACTTCGCGGCGTAGGCCAGGATCGCGGTGTCGGCGTGGCCGGCCGCATCCAGGCCGTCGCGGATGGCGCCGACCTGCCCGTCCATCATCCCGCTCGGGGAGACGACGTGGGCCCCGGCCTGCGCCTGGGCCACCGCCAGCCGCACGTAGTGCTCGACGGTGGCGTCGTTGTCGACCCGGCCGGCGGCGTCGAGCACCCCGCAGTGGCCGTGATCGGTGAACTCGTCCAGGCAGGTGTCGGCCATCAGCACGGTGGCGTCACCGAGGTCGGCGGCCAGATCGGCCAGCGCGACGTTGAGGATCCCGGCCGGATCGGCGCCGGCCGAGCCGTCGGCGTCCTTGTCCTCCTCGCGCGGCACCCCGAACAGCATCAGCCCGCCCACCCCGGCACGCACGGCGTCGGCGGCCGCGGCGCGCAGCGAGTCGCGGGTGTGCTGCACCACGCCGGGCATCGACGGGATCGGCCTGGGTTCGTCGATGCCGTCGGCGACGAACAGCGGCAGCACCAGTTGGCGCGGCTGCAGGGTGATCTCGCTGACCAGCCGGCGCAGCGCCGGCGAGGAGCGCAGGCGGCGGGGACGCTGGCGCGGGTAGCCCATCAGTCCGCGTCGACTCTGCGGTGAGCGCGCAGGTCACTCGCGCTTGTGCGTACTGAGCGCAGAGTCGACGCGCGATGAGTCACCGCTGCACCCGTCGCCGCGCCCTCGGTCACCGCCGGCGGCTCTTCTTACGCGGCGGCGGCAGTGCCCCCTCGGCGCGCAGCCGGGCGGCGTGCTCGGCGAGCGCGTCGACCAGCGGGCCGATCGCGGCCGTCTCGGGCCGCACGTCGACGCGCAGCCCGAACTCGGTGGCGGTCTCGGCGGTCTTGGGGCCGATGCAGCTGACGATCGTGCGGGCGTGCGGCTTGCCCGCGATGCCGACCAGGTTGCGCACGGTGGAACTGGAGGTGAAGCAGACCGCGTCGAACCCGCCGGTCTTGATCATCTCGCGGGTGGCCGCCGGCGGCGGTGCGGCCCGCACCGTGCGGTAGGCGGTCACGTCCTCGATCTCCCAGCCCCGCTCCCGCAGCCCCTCGGCGAGGGTCTCGGTGGCGATGTCGGCGCGCGGCAGCAGCACCCGGTTGACCGGGTCGAGCACGTCGTCGTAGGGCGGGAACTCCTCGAGCAGGCCCAGCGAGGACTGTTCGCCCGAGGGCACCAGTTCCGGGGTGATGCCGAAGGCTCGGACCCGGTCGGCGGTGGCCTCCCCGACGCAGGCGATGTTCACCCCGGAGAAGGCGCGGGCGTCGAGCCCGAACTCGCGGAATTTCTCCCAGACGGCGCGCACCGCGTTGGTGGAGGTGAACACCACCCACTGGTAGCGGCCGTCGACCAGTCCCTTGACGGCGCGTTCCATCTGCGCGGGGCTGCGCGGCGGTTCCACGGCGATGGTGGGGACCTCGATGGGCGTCGCGCCGTAGGTGATGAGTCGCTCGCTCATCTCTCCGGCCTGGTCCTTGGTGCGTGGCACCAGCACGGTCCAGCCGTAGAGGGCGCGGCTCTCCCACCAGTTCAGCTTGGAGCGGTTGTTGACGGTCTTGCCGATGGTGACCACCAGCGGTCCGCGCTGCGCCGCACCGTTGACACTCGGCTCGGTGAACTCGGGCCCGGTCAGCACCGTCTGTTCGGTCAGGCCGTGCAGGGTGGACTCCACCGACCGCTGCGCGCAGGTCGTGCCCGAGGTGGTGACCACGCACGGGGTGGAGTCGGTGAGCCCGTACTCGATCAGAGTGCTGGCCGCTTCCGGCAGGTGCGACGCGGTGGCCTGCAGGATCAGCGGGCCCGGGGCGGCGGCCAGCGCCGCCCAGTCCACGTCACCGCGCACGTCGGCGACGGTGTGCGAGGAGCCCAGCGGCAGCCCGGCGTAGGTGGGGACCGCGCTGGTCGGGTTGAGCCCGGGGATGATCTCGAAGACGAGGTTGGTCCGTGCGACCGCGCCGACCTCGGTGACCAGCGAGTCGACCGACAGCGGGTCACCGGCGACCAGCCGGACCACGTCGGCGCCCGTACGGGCCGCCGCGGTCAGCGTCTTGGCCACCTCGGCCGGACCGCCCAGCGCGGGGCGGATGTCCGGCCCGGCGTCCTGTTCGGTCTCGTCGCCCTCGGCCGTCGTCTCGATCGGGGCGGGCGGCAGTTCGGTGCCGACCAGCGCCAGCACCGGCTCGGGCACGTCGGGGTCGGTGAAGACCAGGGCGGCGCGTGCCAGCGCCGCTTTGGCGCGGATCGTCAGCAGACCCGGGTCGCCAGGACCCGAGCCGACGAACACGATCCGGCCCGGCTTCGGTTTACGGCCTCGCGTACTCACTTGGCGAGCCATCTCCTAACTCCAGTCACTCCCGCGGGCGGCGGCCTCACCGCGCGCCCGACATCACCTCACGCGCCCCGAGTTCGAACAACTCCGCGGCCACGGCGAGCCCCAGCTCCCGTGCCCGCTGTGGAGTGCCCACACCGGACGCGCGGATCACGTCGGATCCGTCCAGCGCCGCCACGCAGCTGCGTAGCGACAGCTCCTCGAAGACCCGGCCCTCCTCATCGATGGACTCGACCACCTCAGCGATCGCGCCCACCGGTGCGGAGCAACCCGCCTCCAGTTCGGCGAGCAGGGCCCGTTCCGCGGTGACCGCGGCGCGGGTGTCGGCGTCGTCCAATGTGCCCAACGCCGCCGTCAGCTCGGTGTCCTCGGCGCGACACTCCACCGCGAGCGCTCCCTGAGCCGGTGCTGGCAACAGCTGCACCGGTTCGAGCGTCTCGGTGACTTCGTCGAGGCGCCCGATCCGGGCCATACCCGCCCGGGCCACCACGATCGCGTCGAGTTCACCGCTGCTGACCCTGTTCAACCTGGTAACTAGGTTGCCTCGTAGGGGGTGGATTTCCAAACCGAGACCCAGTGCTCTAAGCTGTGCCGCCCGCCGGGGCGCCGACGTGCCCACCAGCGAGCCGGCCGGCAACTCGCCGAGCACCAGGCCGTCGCGGGCGACGAGCACGTCACGGGGGTCTTCGCGGCGCGGAATGGCCGCGATGGTGAAGCGCGGATCCTGCTCGGTGGGCAGGTCCTTGTGCGAGTGCACCGCCGCGTCGACGCGGCCATCGGCGATGGCCTCGCGCAGCTCGGCGGTGAACACCCCCACCCCGATGGTGCCGACCGGCGCCATCGACTGGTCGCCCTTGGTGTTGATGATCACCAACTCGACGTCGTGCCCATCAGCGATCAACACTTCCCGGACGCTCTCGGCCTGAGTGGTGGCCAGCAGGCTTCCCCGGGTACCTAACCGGATCATATTCCCCAAATCGGTTACTCGACGGTTCCGATGCCGCCTTCGGCATCGCTTGGCACCGTTGGCAATTCACCGGCACCGGCGAGCGCGTCCACGGCCCGCGGGTCGAGTTCGAACAACTCCCGCAAAGCTTCCGCGTAGGCGTCCCCGCCGGGGGTGTTGGCCAGTTGTTTGACGCGCACGGTCGGCGAATGCAGCAGCTTGTCGACCACGCGCCGGACGGTGCGCGAGACCTCGTCGCGGTGCGCGCTGTCGAGGCCGGGAAGCCGGCGCTCCAGCCGCAGCAGCTCCGCTTCGACCACGTCGGCGGCGCGCTGCCGCAGCGCGGTCACCGTCGGGGTGACCTCGGCCATCCGCTGGGAGGCCAGGTACGCGGCGACCTCCGCGACGACGATCTCGCGGGCGGCCGCGGCGTCGTCGGCGGCGGCCCGGGCGGACGGTTCGCGTTGCACACGCTCCATGTCGACCACGACCACACCGGGCAGCCCGGCCACCGTCGGGTCGACGTCGCGCGGCATGCCCAGGTCGCAGACGACCAGCGGGCCGCTGTCGTCGCGCCGGCCGGCGGCAAGCCCCTCGTGCACGTCGGCCAACGAGACCACCGCGCCGACCGCACCGGTGCAGCTGACCACGACGTCGGCGACGGCCAGCGCCTCGGCGACCGCGTCGAGCCCACCGGCCTGCGCGGGCACCTTCGACTCGGTGATGCGCTCGGCCAGCCGCCGGGCGCGTTCCGGGGACCGGTTCAGCACCTCGATGCGGCCGATCCCGGCGCGCGTCAGGTGCGCGGCGGCCAGCGAGCCCATCGAGCCCGCGCCGATGATCGCCGCGGTCTTGCCGGCCAGCCCGTCGAGTCGGGTGGCGGCGATGTCGAGGGCGACCGACACCACCGACGCGCCGGCGGCGTCGATGCCGGTCTCGGAATGCACCCGCTTGCCGACCGACAGGGCGCGCTGGGCCAGGTCGTGCAGCACCCGGCCGACGGCGAGGTTGGCTTCGGCGACCGCGTAGGCCTGGCGCACCTGCCCGAGTACCTGCTGTTCGCCGACCACGGCGGAATCCAGGCCGCTGGCCACCGAGAAGAGGTGCTGAACGGCGGCTTCGCTGTAGCGGACGTAGGCGTAGCGGGTGAGTTCGCCGACCGGCATCCCGGAGTGCTCGGCGAGCACCTCGCCGATGGCGGCCAGACCGCCGTGGAAGGCGTCCACCACGGCGTACACCTCGACCCGGTTGCAGGTCGAGAGCAGCATCACCTCACTGACCAGCGAGGATTGCAACATCCGGTCGAGGATTTTGACCTGATCGGCTTCGTCGCTGCTCAGTTGTTCCAGCACCGGCACCGGCGCACTGCGGTGGGAAAACCCGAAGAGCAGGACGCTCACGGCTGCTTCACCCGGCCTGCTCCCTTGCATTCACAAGTGACAACACTTACCTCCAAGGTAAAGGTTTACCAGTCCAGCAATCAAATTTGCTCAGATCGGTGGCCGGCTGCCCAGATCCGCTCGCAGTCGCGGTTCGTCGATCTCCCAGTAGCTGTGTTCGCGACCGTCGAGCAGCACCACCGGCAGCCGGTCGCCGTACTCCGCGCGCAGCCCGCTGTCCCCGGCGGCAGCGGCGGCGTCGACATCGGTGGTGGTCAGTGCGAAACCGAGTTCGGCGGCCAACTCGGTCAGCCGGGCGTGCACCCGCACGCACATCGCGCAGCCGTCCCGGCTCAGCAGTTGCACCTGTCGTTGCGACACGCCTTCCAGTGTGGCACCGATCTCGTCGGCGCCGCCGAGACGGTAGAGCCGGATAAAGTTGGACGACGACCGGTCCAGGTGGAAGGGAGGGGCGGTTGTGAGTTCACCCGAGACTTTCCCCGAACCCGTTGATGCGGCCGGGGCGGCCAGCGCCGAGCGCGCCCTGGTGGATCTCTCCGCCGGGCCCGACGAGCCCGGCGAGGAGGCGCCGCCGACGCCGCCGCCGGTCGATCTGACCGCCGCTGCGTTCTTCGATGTCGACAACACCCTGGTGCAGGGCTCGTCGATGGTGCATTTCGGGCGCGGCCTGGCCGCCCGGAAGTACTTCACCTACAGCGACGTCGTCCGGTTCCTCTACGCCCACGCCAAGTATCAGCTCACCGGCTGGGAGAACAGCGACGACGTGGCCGCCGGGCGACGCAAGGCGCTGGCGTTCATCGAGGGCCGCACCACCGAGGAACTGGCGGAGCTGGGCGAGGAGATCTACGACGAGATCATCGCCGACAAGATCTGGCCGGGCACCCGCGACCTGGCGCAGATGCACCTCGACGCCGGCCAGCAGGTGTGGCTGGTGACCGCCACCCCCTACGAGCTGGCCGACACGATCGCGCGCCGGCTGGGCCTGACCGGTGCGCTGGGCACCGTCGCGGAGTCGGTGGACGGGGTGTTCACCGGCCGGCTGGTCGGGGAGATCCTGCACGGCACCGGTAAGGCGCATGCGGTGCGCTCGCTGGCCATCCGGGAGGGCCTCAACCTCAAGCGCTGCACCGCCTACTCCGACAGCTACAACGACCTGCCGATGCTGTCGCTGGTGGGCACCGCGGTCGCGGTCAACCCCGACGCCCGGTTGCGCGATCTGGCCCGCGAGCGCGGGTGGGAGATCCGCGACTTCCGCACCGCCCGCAAGGCCGCGCGCATCGGGGTTCCCTCTGCGCTGGCGCTGGGGGCAGCCGGCGGCGCCCTGGCGGCTGCCGTGTCGCGTCGCCACGAGCGCGTGTAGCGCGCGAGGGGCGACCGACCGCCTCCCAGCACGTGTCGCGTCGCCACGAGCGCGTCTAACGCGCGAGGGGCGACCGACCGCCTCCCGACACGCGTCGCGCCGCCACGAGCGCGTGTAACGCGCGAGGCGCTCACGACGGAATCGGAGTTGATAAACTTTCGGCCGCCGACGACCAGCGGCAAGATCCCCCGAGAGATAACGGCACCGACATGGCTACCCAGTTGGAGAACGCCGACAGCATCATCGGCACCCACTACCGCTTCCCGGACTACTTTGAGGTGGGCCGGGAGAAGATCCGCGAGTTCGCGTCGGCGGTCAAGGACTCCCACCCGAGTCATTTCAACGAGTCCGACGCCGCGGCCGACGGCTATGACGCGGTGGTCGCGCCGCTGACGTTCCTGGCCGTCGCGGGCCGGCGGGTGCAGTTGGAGATCTTCACCAAGTTCGACATCCCGATCAACATCGCCCGGGTGTTCCACCGCGATCAGAAGTTCACCTTCCACCGGCCGATCCTCGACGGCGACCGGCTGTACTTCGACACCTACCTGGACTCGGTGCTCGAGTCGCACGGCACGGTGATCAGCGAGATCCGCAGCGAGGTCACCGACGCCGACGGCAACCCGGTGATCACCAGCGTGGTGACCATGATCGGCGAGTCGTCGCGTCAGGACGCCGACGCCGAGACCACGATGGCCGCGATCGCGGCGATGCGCGCCAAGAAGTAGCGCCGACGCGGCTCAGCCGAAGAAGGCGTTGCGGCGGCCGGCCAGCACCCGGTAGAGGGTCTTCTGGATCGTCTCGCGGACGTGGTCGGTGATCTCGAAGGTGACCATCGGATCGTCGGCCGCACTCTCGTCGTACTCGGCGGTGGAGATCGGTTCGCCGAAGGCGATATGCCATTTCGACGGCAGCGGCACCAGCCCGGCCGCCCCGGCCAGCGGGAACAGCGGGGTGACCGGGAAATACGGCAGACCCAGCAGCCGCGCCAGCAGCTTCAGGTCGGCGACCATCGGGTAGATCTCCTCGGAGCCGACGATCGAGCACGGCACAATCGGCGCCTTGGTGCGCAGGGCGGCGGCGACGAATCCGCCGCGGCCGAAGCGCTGCAGCTTGTAGCGGTCCTTGAAGTGTTTGCCCAGCCCCTTGTAGCCCTCCGGGAACACCGCGGTCAGCTCGCCGGCCTCCAGCAGCCGCTGCGCGTCGGCGGTGCACGCCATGGTGTGGCCAGCCATCCGGGCACCCTGGCTGATCATCGGCAGGTCGAAGACCAGGTCCGCGGCGAGCAGTCGCAGGTTGCGCTGGGCGGGGTGTTCGTCGTGGACGGCGACCGAGGCCATCAGTCCGTCGATGGGCAGCACCCCGGCATGGTTGGCGACCACCAGCGCCGCACCGGAGTCGGGCAGGTTCTCCACCCCGCTGACCTCGACGCGGAACCAGGACCGGAACCACGGCCGCAACAGCGGCAGGATGACGTTCTCGTTGAAATGCGGGTCGAACCCGAACTCGTCGACGCTGTAGTCGCCGGTCAGCCGACGGCGGACGAACTCCGCGATCGACGAGATCCGTTGCGACAGTTCGTTGGGCTCCGCGGGCGGCACCGCTGCGCCGCCGTGCTGCGGGTCGATCTCGCGGATGATGGCGGCGGCCTGGTCGGCCGGCGGCCACTGTCCGGACCGGGCCAGCAGCGACGGGTGCTGACGGGCCGCGTCGGCGCGTTGGGCGGCCCGGCGTTGCGCCGCCGAGCGACCCGAATCTGCGCGCAGCGGAATGACTTTCGCCTTCCGTTCACCCGCCACGCGGTTACCTCCCCGTCTGTCGTGACCGCCTCACGCGAACCCGACCTTCAGCCTCCCCAGCGCTGCGCGGCCGCAACGAGCCGGGTTTCCATCGAGCGTACCCAGCCGGGGTCGATGACCGGCATCAATCCGCGACCGTGAACGTAATCGTCGAACGCCTCGACCGTCGTCCACTTGGGTTCGAAGCCGAGCTCCACGCGCATGCGTGTGGTGTCCATCACCCGGCCGTAACTCAAATAGTCGAATTGTTCGCGACTGGTCTCGGTGTAGCGATTGGCTCGACGCAGCGAATCTATCACCCGCAGGCCCATCTGGGGTACGGGAACCGGGACCCGGCCGGCCCGCTGAATCGCCTGGGTCATCATCATGATCCCGTCGCCGCCGACGTTGAAGGTGCCGGGTTTTCCGGCCATCGTGGCGTGCTCGAGGGCACCCAGCGCATCCTGCTCGTGCAGCAGTTGCAGGCGTGCGTCGCGCCCGAGCACGGTCGGCACCAGCGGGCCGCTGAGGAACCGGGACAGCACGGTGTCCTGGCCGGGCCCGATCATGTTGGCCAGCCGCAGGATGGAGACCGCGATGTCGGGGCGGCGGCGGCCCAGCCCGCGGGCATAGCTCTCGATGTCCAGACTGTCGCGGCCGAACCCCTCCAGCGGGCGATGGCTGGTGCTGTCCTCGGTGAACCGGACCGGATCGCGCGAACTGGCGCCGTAGACGTCGGAGGTCGATTTGAGCACCACCCGCCGCACCGACGGTGCCTTCTGACAGGCCGCGAACAGCTGCATAGCGCCCATCACGTTGAGTTCCTTGAGCACCGCGCCGGAGCCCGAGCGGGGCGCGTACGAGGCCGCCGCCGCGTGCACCACGGTGTCGACGTCGCCGTTACGGATGACCTTGGCGATGAAGGGGTTGCGGATGTCGGCGCGCACGAACTCGGCGCGGCCCATCCGGCGTAGCAGATCCTTGCTCGGCGCCACGGCGTCGACAGCGATGATCCGGTTGATCAGCGGGTTCTGTGCCAGCCGCGCGGTCAAGTACCCGCCGAGGAATCGGCAGGCCCCGGTGACCAGCACCACGCTCGGGTACTGCAGCTTGTCGCCGCCGTCGGAGGGGGTGTCGGACGAACTCACCTCGTCAGCCTAGCGACGGCACCGCCGGATCCTGCCCGGCGATGCCCGACCGCTCTACTTGCCGAGTTTTCTGCGCTGCACCCGGGTGCGACGCAGCAACTTGCGGTGCTTCTTCTTCGACATACGCTTGCGCCGCTTCTTGACTACTGAACCCATAAACTCCGCTACCTACATCCTGCCGATGGCTGTTCGCACCGGGCCGGTGTGAAGACTTGACCCGGTCACTTTACCTGTGCCGGGGTGGGGAACGAAAAACCGCACCCGCCGCCGGCCGTTGCCGCGCGCACCGTGGTCCGGACACGCGAAAACCCCCGGTGCGCTGCCCGGGGTTCCGGTCCGGCCGGATTCGCGCCGCGGTCGAGCTAACCCGCGTCGAAGAAGGAACTCTCCAACATGTCGTGCACGGCCTTCGCGTGAACGCGGAAGGAGCGTCCCACCCGCACCGCGGGCAGTTCACCGTTGTGCACCAGTCGATACACGGTCATCTTCGAAACCCGCATCAGCGCGGCCACCTCGGCCACCGTGAGGAACTGTGTTCTGCCTTGCTGGCCGTCCGGCGAAGCGGATTCGCGTGCCGGCTTGCCACTAGCCGAATCCCGCGCCGACGGCCCGTTCATTGACGTCATCGCAACCCAATCCAATCGGGCATACGCAGTCCAGCGGCTTCCCCTCCGCAGGCCTGACGCATGCTTACACCCAAGGAGAATAGCGGGACCAATGGGGTTGCTGCGACGGGTGTGGGTTATTTGAGAGTAAAACTTATGAATTACTCGGATGTAACTCTTTGCTGCTCAGAGTGGGTTTTTGCGGCCTGAACCGCGGCGTCCACGACGGCGCGCAACCCGCCTCGTTCGAGTTCTCGCAGCGCAGCGGCGGTGGTGCCACCCGGCGAGGTCACCATCGCGCGCAGTTCCACCGGGGTGGCGTCCATGCCGCCGCGGGTCGCTGCCCCCGCCCCGGTGTTAGCCCGCTCGAGACGGTCCAGCAGCATCTCGGCGGAGCCGGCCATGGTCTGCACCGCCAGATCCGTCGCCACCGCGCGGGTCAGTCCGGCGGCCACCCCGGCATCCACCAACGCCTCGATCATCAAGAAGAAATAGGCGGGGCCGGAGCCGGAGATCGCGGTGACCGCGTCCATCTGTTCCTCGGGGACGGTCAGCACCGAACCCACGCTGCGGAACAGGGCAGCGGCCTCGTCGAGTTGCTCGGCAGTGGCGAAACGACCCGCGGAGAGCACGCTGACGCCCGCGCCGACGAAGCTCGGGGTGTTCGGCATCACCCGCACCACCGGCGAGCCTGCGGGCAGTTTGGCCTCCAAGTAGCCGGTGCTGACACCCGCGGCGACACTGACCACGACCTGTTCGGCACTGTGTTCGGAGGCGGTGGCCGTCTCGGCGATCTGGGTCATCACCGCGTCCACGTCGCGGGGCTTGACCGCCAGGATGACGATGTCGGCGGTCTCGACCGCATCGGGCACGGCCGCGACCTGCACCGCGTAGGTCTCGGTGAGGTAGTCGACCCGCTCCGGCACGTGCTCGACCACCACCAGGTCCTTGACCTGCCTGCCGCTGCGCAGCAGTCCGGACAGCAGCGCTTCACCCATGTTGCCGACGCCGACGATCGCGATTCTGGACATGGCGGCAAGCATGGCAGACCCGGCCGGTTACCCGGTGGGCACCATCGCCAACTGGCGTGTCTGCACCACGATGCGCCCGCGGCTGTCGACCACGGTGTGGTCCTCGTCGAACCAGTCCTGGCCGATCTCGGTGGTGGTGCAGATGACCCGCAACCAGCCGTCGGCCGGCACACCCCGCAGATAGGCGGTGAGCTGCACGGTGGGCGCCCACCCGGGCCGGTTGACCGCCAGGGTCACCGGCGCCGACGCATCGCCGCAGAGCAGCGCGAACAGCACGTCGGGGCGCTCGTCTTTGGGCCGGACCCACATCTCGATGACCGGCGGTCCGCCGTCGGACCGCGGGGCCAGGGTGGTCAGGGCGGGCCGGATGTCGCAGCCGTGCGCCAGGTGCACGATGTCGGCCATCGGGTGACCGGGGCCGATCGGTTCCAGCCCCGGCGGCGGTTCCGGGGTCATCAGGGCGACCACCGGGTTGACCGAGAGCAGCGGCGCCCGGCCTGCCGAGGTGTCCTCGGGCGCACCGAGAGTGATCGCGGCGTGCACCGCGGTGCGGTCACCCTGGCCGAGTTCGACGTCGACGACGTTGACCCGCCGTCCCCGTTTACGCAGCCGGGTGCGCAGCCACATCGGACCGGGGTCGGGTGCCCACAGGAAGTTGGCCGAGACGGCGACCGGCTCCCGGCCGTCGCCGAACGCGGTGCGTGCCGCGTTGGCGCAGAGCGCCAGCATCGCCCCGCCGTGCACCTTCGGCCCGATCGTCCAGTGCGCGTTGAGCTCTCCGGCGAAGTCGACCCGGTCGGTGTCGGCGGCGTCGGCGGGGCTGGCGTCGCCGACGTCCAGACGGGTCAGCCGCATCGCGTCGCTGAACCGGGTGGAGTCGGTCATCGGGCTCCTCTCGGACTCACCGCAGCAGGTGGGTGCGGGCGAACTGCAACGACTCGACCAGCAGGGCCTCCCGCTCCTGGGTGGTGCGGGCCTGCGAGGTCGTCACCTCCAGCACGACGTGGCCGGCGAAGTCGCCGGCGGCCAGCATCTGGCAGACCTCGACGGTGGGCTGGGTGCCGCGCCCGGGCACCAGGTGCTCGTCGGCAGGCAGCCCGGTCCCGTCGCACAGGTGCAGGTGTACCAGTCCCGAGCCCATCTCGCGGGCCATGTCCACCGCGTCGCTGCCGGCGGTCGCGGTGTGGGAGAGGTCGAGGGTGTAATGCGCGTGGTCGCCGTCGAGCGGGTTGTAGGACGGGGCGAAGGCGGAGATGCCCGCACCAGGCCCGCCGCCGCGGCGGCGCATGCGCTCCAGAGTCTGTTCGGCGCGGAACAGCCGGTCGGCCCGGAACGGGAACATGTTCTCCACCGCAACCATGACGTCGCTGCGCTCCTCCAGCGAGGCGACCTGGTCGGCGAACCCGGCGGCGTAGCGGCGCTGCCAGCGGAACGGCGGGTGGACCACGACGGTCTGGGCACCGAGCTGTTCGGCCGCGCGGACGCTGCGCTCCAGTTTGTGGACCGGGTTGGCGCCCCAGACCCGTTGGGAGATCAGCAGGCACGGTGCGTGCACCGAGAGCACGGGCACGCCGTAGCGGCGGGACAGCTTGGCGATCGCGGGGATGTCCTGGCTGACCGATTCCGCCCACACCATCAGCTCGACCCCGTCGTAGCCGAGGCGGGCGGCGTATTCGAAGGCGGCCTCGGCCTTCAGGGGGTAGACCGAGGCCGTCGAGAGGCCGACTTTGATTGCGGGACGCACGATGGTTGCCCGTAGCGCTCAGCCGGAGAGCCAGAACACGAGCGGACCGAGGGTGACCAGGAGTCCCACCGCGGCGGCGGCCAGGGTGCTGCCGATGTCGTCGGTCTTGCGGACCGCCTGCACGGCGCCGACCAGCCCGAGCGTCACCAGCACCGTGAGCACCAGCGCCACGATGCTGTTCCAGCGCCACAGCTGGTCGAAGGCGACGAACAGCGCGGCACCGAACAGGAACGCCCCCAGCGACTGCACGACCACCCAGGCGCCGCGCAGCACCCGGCGCAGCCCGGATTCGTGCGCCCGGTCGTGGTCGTCGGTGTCGAACGCGTCGTCGGCCCCGGTGGCGGTGCCGGTATCGAGGTCGAGGTCGTCTGAATCGAGGTCGTAATCGGCGCCGGCCTCCCCGTCTTCCGAATCCTCGAGGTCGATCTCGTCGAGGTCGGTCTCATCGAGATCCGAGTCGTCGAGGTCCGCATCGTCGAGGCCTGCGTTGTCCCGGCGGCCGCCGAAGCGCCCGCGCAACGCCCCCAGCAGACCGCCGCGGCGGGCGCGAGCGGTGCGGTCGACATCGTCTGCTTCGTCGGTGTCTGTCTCGGCGGTGAGGTCGATGTCCTCGGCGGCGTCGCTGTCCTCGATGTCATCCTCGACGGCCCCCCGCGCTGCCGCGTCGGCCTCGAGGTCGGCGAGGGGGTAGGCGTCGACCGGGTCCGGACTCATCCGTTCCGCATCGGACTCCGGCTCGGGCGACGACGACTGGGCGGGCATCGGGTGGGCGCTGCGCACCGGTCCGCTCTTCCGCGCGGTGTGCGGCGGTGACTGCGGCCAGCGCGGCTGCGGTTCGGAGAATCGCACCGGGGAACTGGGCTCCTCGGTCCGTCGCCCGGCGGTCTCGCGCGGCGGGCGTGCCGGCCGCGCGGTCCGCGGCTCGCCCGCGGCCTCCGCGACGTCCTCGGCCTCGTCGGTCTCAGCCGCCTTAGCGGCGGCGTCGGGTTCGGTTGTGGTCGTCGCGGCGGTCTCCGACGGGGGTGGGTCGTCGTCGCGGATCACCGGGATCTCACCGGTCAGTTCGGCGACGGAGACGGAGTCGGGGTCGCCGCGGCGCCGGCGGCGCCGCCCGGTGACCGGCGGGGAGCCGATGTTGCCGTGACGCGCGAGCAGTTCGGCGACCGAGATCGGCCGCGTCTCTTCATCGCGTGGCTCGGTCATCGTTTCCCGCCTTTCGACCGGTCGCCTTTGGTTTTGGCCGGTCGGGTCTCCGCATCGGTCATCGGGATCTCCACCAGAGCGGTGCCATCCGCCTCGCTGTCGAGTTTGCGCAGGATCAGGCCCTCACGCAACGCCCAGGGACAGATGTCCACCGTTTCGATCGACAACGCTCGCATGCTCGCCTCTGCCACCAGAGCGCCCGCCACGATCTGCGGTGCCCGGTCGGCGCTCACCCCTTCCAGTTCTGCACGGTCAGCGGTGGTCATCCTAGAGATGAACGATATGAGTTGTCTGAGACCACTGGCGGTCAGTGTCCGTTTCACCCGCGGTCCGGCGCCCGAGGGCGCCGCTCCGGTCAGCCGGGCCAGCGAGCGGAACGTCTTCGAACAACCCACCGTCAGGTCGGCTGGGCCGGCGTCGAGCACGCTGGCGGCGGACTCGGCCAGTTCACTGTGCAGCCAGTCGCGCAGCATCGAGACCCGGCGGCGCCCCGGCGGGTCTTCGGGCAGCCATTCGCGGGTCAACCGGCCCGCCCCCAACTGCAGCGACAGCGCGATGTCGGGTTCCTCGTCGACCCCGCTGCACATCTCCAGCGAGCCGCCGCCGATGTCGATGTTGATGATGCGACCGGCACTCCAGCCGTACCAGCGGCGCACCGCCAGGAACGTCAGCCGGGATTCGTCGACCCCGCGCAGCACCTGCAGGCGGACGCCCGTTTCCTTCTGCACCCGGGCCAGAACGTTCTCGGAGTTTTCCGCATCGCGCACCGCGGAGGTGGCGAACGCCATCAGCTCGGCACACCCCGAGCTGGCCGCGATCTTGGCGAACTCGTCGATGGTGTCGACCAGCCGGTCGGCGCCGCGCTTGGTGATCTGGCCGGACTCGTCGACCGCCTCGGCCAGGCGCAGCGTCGCCTTGGTCGAACTCATCGGGGTGGGGTGGCCGCCGCGTCGGGCGTCGACCACCAACAGGTGAACGGTATTGCTGCCCACGTCGAGCACGCCCAATCGCACGGAACACCAACCTAGTAGGTCGAGCTGATCTGGTGAAACTCCCGGCTCGGCGATTTGGTCTACGGTGGATTTTTGTGGCACCGCATTCCTCCGATCATCCGCAGGAAGTCGAGCTGGATTTCGCCCGGGAGTGGGTGGAGTTCTACGACCCGGACAACCCCGAACACCTCATCGCGGCCGACCTGACCTGGTTGTTGTCGAACTGGACCTGCGTGTTCGGCACCCCGTCGTGCCGCGGGACGGTGGCCGGCCGGCCCGACGACGGCTGCTGTTCGCACGGGGCGTTCCTCTCCGACGACGACGACCGGGCCCGGCTCGACGACGCGGTCGCCCAGCTCACCGACGCCGACTGGCAGTTCCGTGACAAGGGTCTGGGCCGCAAGGGCTACCTCACGCTCGACGAGAACGACGACGAGCCGGCGTGGCGCACCCGCAGGCACCAGGGGGCGTGCATCTTCTTGAACCGTCCCGGCTTCGCCGGCGGCGCCGGGTGCGCGCTGCACATCAAGGCGGTGAAGCTGGGTGTCGAGCCGCTGACGATGAAGCCCGACGTGTGCTGGCAGCTGCCGATCCGGCGCAGCCAGGAGTGGGTGACGCGGCCCGACGACACCGAGATCCTCAAGACCACGATCACCGAGTATGACCGGCGCGGCTGGGGCGCCGGCGGCGCCGACCTGAACTGGTACTGCACCGGTGACCCGGCGGCCCACATCGGGACACGTCCGGTGTACCGGTCGATGTCGGCCGAGCTGACCGAGCTGCTCGGCGAGAAGGCCTACGCCGAACTGGCCGCGATCTGCGCCCAGCGCGCCGAACGCGGCCTGATCGCCGAACATCCGGCCACCCGGGCTGCCCGCTAGCCGTCTCGCGCGTCAGCCCAGGTGCCCGACCAGGACGCCGTCCGCGCCGAACAGTTCCCGGCGCCACCGTTCGACGAGCGCGTCGGTGTCGATGTCGTCGGGGTGGAACCCCGGGCGCATATAGGGGCGCAACTCCGCGAGCAGGCCCTTGACCAGCGGGCCACGGAAAACCCCCCAGGTCTGGCGCAGCGCGGTGAACGGTCGCCACGCGGTGGGGTCGGTGGTCATCGACAGAATCACCCCGCCGGTCACCACCGGGATCGTCAGTGTGTACATCCCGGCCATCACCCCGATGCGGATCCATTCCGGTCCGCCGACGCTGCGGTAGACGTCGAACGCCACCGACTTGTGCTCGAGCTCCTCCACCGCGTGCCAGTTCAGCAGGTTCCACACCTCGGGATCGCCGGGGATGGCCTGCATCTCGTCGCCGAGCACCCGGGCGGCCAGCGTGGCGGTGTAGTGCTCAGCGGCGGCGGTGCCGGCGAGGTGGACGTAGGCAGGAATCCGGTTTTCGATCCCGAGCATCAGTCGCTGCCGTCGGGTGTCGTGGCCGAAGGTGAACAACCGCACCATCGGGTAGCCCATCTCGATGAGCTTCTCGTTGAGCCGGCGGTGCTCCTGGCCGTGCACCGATTCCTGGCCGATGAACCCGGCGACCCGTTTCTTCAACCCCGGGTCGGTGATCTGCTCGGAGAACCGGCGCACCGAGCGGATGAACGACTCCTCGCCCGGCGGGAACACCGCCGAGAGCAACGAGGTCAGGTGGCTCATCACGATGTCGCCCTCCACGTAGTGGCGGCGCATCGGTTTCGGGTCGCCGAACCGGAATCGGATGCGGCGCACCTTCGGATAGCCCGACGCGACCGTTTTCCCGTTGTTCGACACCGCTGCCGTACCGGCAACCATGATCGTCTCCTTCCGGAAGGGCTAACGCACGTACTCGACGAGGGCACCCTCGGCGCCGAAGAGTTCCTGCTGCCAGCGCCGCAGCAACGCGTCGGTGTCGATGTCGTCGGGGTGGAACCCGGGGCGCAGATACTTGGCCAGGTCTCCCATCAGGCCGCGGAACAGCGGTCCACCGAACAGCGCCCGGGCCTCCCGGACCACCCGCAGCGGGTGGCGCCGGGCCTGGCGGTCGCCGGCCAGCGAGAGGGTCAGTGTCGTGGCCACTAGCGGCAGGGTGAGGGCGATCAGCGCCGCCATCACCGCAATCCGGGTGGTTTCGCCGCCGCCGACGCTGCGATAGACGTCGAAGGCCACCGATTTGTGCTCGAGCTCCTCCAGGGCGTGCCAGTTCAGCAGGTGCCAGACCGCGTCGTCCCCGGGGATTGCCTGGATCTCATCGAGGGACAGGACCCTCTCGGCGAGCACCGCGGTGTAGTGCTCGGCGGCGGCGGTCATCGCCAGGTGGGCCAGTGGCGAGATGAGCTGCTCGAACCGGAGTCTCCTGCGTTCCATGGCTTTCGAATCCCCCCAGCCGATCCGGTAGCCCATCGCGATGAGCTTGTCGTTCAGCCGGCGATGCTCCTGGCCGTGCATCGATTCCTGACCGATGAACCCGGCGACCCGCTTCTTCAGGTCCGGGTCGGTGATCCGGTCGGAGAAAACCCGCACCGATCGGATGAAGGCTTCCTCCCCGGGCGGGAACGCCCCGGACAGGCCGGCCACGAAGTGGCTGAAAACGCTGTCGTCGTTGACGAAATACTTGCCGTACTGCCGGTCGGTTCCGAACGGGAACCGCACCCGGCGGGTCTTCGGGTAGCGCACGGGCACCGAACGCGAACCCGCCGTCACATCCTCGTTGAGCACGCCAACCTCCAGCGACTTTCAGTATCTAGTACTGCCAGTACTGTGTTATTGGTCACGTTACGCGGACACCGGACGCGGCGCAAGGCTCAGCGGTCACGCCCCGGCGGCAATCGTCGGCATCCCCGAAATCCAGAGAGAACCAGCCGACCACTTGACAGAATGACACATCAGTCTAATTATTAACCTCATGCTGGGCGCCCCTGCGGTTCGGCCGATCGACGCCGAGTCGAATATGGCCGCGGACCGCTCCCCCGACCACGAAGTGGCTATCATCGGGGCCGGCTTCGGTGGAATCTGCGCGGCGATCAAGCTAAGGGAAATCGGCGTAGAGGACTTCCTCATCATCGATCGCGATGAGGACTTCGGCGGAACGTGGCTTCGCAACACCTACCCCGGTGTGGGCGCCGACATCCCTTCGGTGGCTTATCAATTCGCGTTCGCCCCGTCCGGGAACTGGCGCCGGTTCTTCGCCAGCGGCGCCGAGATCCAACGATATGCGCTCGATCTGGTCGCCGAGCACGACCTCTATGCTCGCGCCCGGTTCAACGCCCGCGTGGAGCGCGAGACCTTCGACGACCACAATCACTGGTGGCAGATCCACCTGGCGGGCGGCCAGGTGATCACCGCGCGCTTCGTCATTACCGCGGTCGGCGCCTACATCAACCCCAAGAGCGAACCGGACATCCCCGGACTGGCGAGCTTCACCGGGCCAGTATTGATCCCGTCCCGATGGCAGCACGACGTCGACCTGCGCGGCAAACGGGTGGGCATCGTCGGCGTCGGCAGTTCCACCGTGCAGATCGCGCCGTCCATCGCCGGCCAGGTCGACCACCTCGACATCTACCAGCGCACCCGCAGTGGTATTTCCCCAAACCCGACTTCGCGTACCCGGGCTTTCTGCGACGCCTGCTGGCCAAACGCTGGTTCGCCACCGCGCTGCACACGGTCGTGCTGGCGTTCATCGAGATCGGCTTGCGGATCCTCATCTACACACCGCGACCGGTGTTCACCGCAGCGGCCGCCGTTTTCGATCGGGTTGCGCTGCTGCTCTACCGAGGCTGGCTGCGCTACAAGGTGCACGACCGCACCGTGCGACGGAAGCTACGGCCCCGTTTCGGCGCCGGATGCACCCGCGGCACCCTCGGCGGCGATTACCTGCCGACGTTCAACCGGACCAACGTCGAACTCGTCAGCGTCGGCATCGCGCGGGTCACACGCGACGGCATCGTCGACGCGAACGGCGCGCACCGACCCATCGATGTCCTGGTCCTGGCCACCGGCTATGAGATGTTCTCCGACCCGGAGACCTACCGGCCGGGGACAGTAGTGGGCAGCAACGGCTTCGACCTTGCCGAGTTCTACCGCAGCGAAGGCCTGCAGGCCTACCAAAGTGTCACCGTGCCGCAGTTGCCCAACCGGTTCATGATGGTCGGCCCCTATTCCTGGACCGGAACCGGGTTCCACTACATCCTGGAGAACGCGATGCGCCACATCGCCGCGGTGATCAAGATCGCGCGCGATCAGCAGGCCAGCCGGGTCGAGGTCACGTGGGGCGCCTTGAACCGATTCCAGTCGGGGCTGAAGGAAAGCGGTGCCAACCTGAATCGCTACTTCACGGTCAACTGTGCGGGCTCCAACAGCTATTTCATCAATTCCCACGGGCACACCCCCTATGTCCGGCCGTGGACGGTGCTGCAATCCCGCCTGCGCAGCACCCGGTTCCCGGAATCGGACTACAGTTTCCAGCGACTGCCGGTGCGGGAGGTTCCCCATGCGGTTTGACGCGATCGCGCTGGCGCCGCAGAACGCCGACGAGTTCCTCCGCACCGCACCGCTCGTCACCCACGTGCGCCGCACCTTCGCCGCCCCCGCTGACCAGGTCTGGGAGATCGTCGCCGGTAGCCGCATGTGGTCCTGGCTGCCGACGGTGTGGGGCAGCCGCTACCCGCGCGCGATCGACCCGGCGCCGGGCGTGGTCCGCGATTTTCAGATGCATATCTTCAAATGGCTGATCTTCGCCCAGCATGAGCGACTGTTGGAGTTCGATCCGGCTCAGATGATGATGAGCTACACCGCCACCGACGCCACGCTGCCGGTGTTCGGCTCGTGGTGCGAGCACTACCGGGTGGAACCCGAGAACAACGGCCACGCCACCGTCGACTGGACGCTGGCCTGCGCGCCACGCTATTTGCGCCGCATTCCGGGCATCCGGTGGGGGCTGCGGCCAGTGGCCGCGGTGCTGCAACCGGTGTTCCATTTCGGCCTGGGAGGCTTGGAGCGGGACCTGTCCCGCACCCCCCGCGCCATCACCGCCCCGCCCCGAGAACCGAGAACCGAAAAGGACCCGCAATGACCCCACAACACACCGTCGCCGTCGTTGGCGCCGGCCCTGCCGGCATCGCGGCGGGCGCGCGGCTGAAACAGGCCGGTATCGAGGACTTCGTCATTCTGGAACGCGCCGATGAGCCCGGCGGCAGTTGGCGCGACAACGACTATCCGGGGATCGGTGTCGACGTACCCCATTTCACCTACCAGTACTCGTTCGCCAAAAACCCCAACTGGTCCCGCGTCTTCCCCAAGGGGGAGGAAGTGAAGGCCTACCACTGCCGGGTCGCCCGGGAACACGGACTGTATCCGCATCTGCGGTTCGGTGTCGGTGTGGTCAAAGAGGAGTGGGATGATGCCGCCGGGCACTGGCGGTTGCACACCGCCGCCGGCCAGGAGATCACCGCGCGGTATGTCCTCAGCGCCGTCGGCGCCTTCATCAACCCCAAGAACGACCCGGGCATCCCCGGCTTCGACACCTTCACCGGCAAGGTGCTGCGGCCCACCGAGTGGGACCACGACTACGACCTGACCGGAAAGCGCGTCGGGATCATCGGGACCGGGGCGAGTTCCGTGCAGATCACCCCGGCTATCGCACCCGAGGTGGAATCGTTGGCGGTCTTTCAACGCACACCGGTATGGTGTTGGCCCAAACCAGATTTCGCGATCGGTCCGGTGCTCCGTACCGTGCTGGGTCGGGGCGCCACCCAGTCGCTGCTGTCGGGGATCGCGCTGGCGCTGGTCGAGGCGCTGACCCGGCTTCTGGTCTACACCCCGCCGGTGATCGCCAAGCCGGCGACGGCGCTGATGGACGGCGGCGCCAGGGCGGCCTACCGCGGGTATCTGCGCGCGGCAGTACGCGACCGAGATGTTCGGCGCGCGCTCACCCCCGGCTACGGGCTACTCGGCAAACGCCCCACCTTGTCGAACACCTTCGTGCAGGCCTTCAACCGCGACAACGTGGAGCTTGTGGACAGCGCGATCGAGGAGATCACCACCAACGGTGTGCGTACCGCCGACGGCCGGGAACGCGAACTGGACGCGCTGGTCGTCGCCGTCGGGTATGAGTTGTTCTCCGACCCGGAGACCTACCGCACCGGGACCGTCGTCGGTGTCGACGGCTTCGACCTCGGCGAGTTCTACAACGCCCACCGCCTGCAGGCCTATGAGAGTGTCGCGGTGCACGGGCTGCCGAACCGGTGGATGCTGGTCGGCCCGTACTCCTGGACCGGAACCGGGTGGCATTTCATGGTCGAATCGTCGGCGCAGCACGCGGTCCGGGCGATCTGTGAGGCGCGGCTCCGCGGCTGCGACGTGGTGGAGGTGACCGCCGAGGCACAGCGGCGCTACCACGCCAAGATTCAGCATCAGGGCCGCAACATCCAGCACTATTTCCAGGTGCGTAACAAGGGCCTGCGGACCTATTACGTGAACTCGCAAGGCGACATGTGCTACATCCGGCCCACCACCGCGCTGCAGTCACGCAGGGCCGCCGCCAACTATCCGTTCGACGATTACTCCTGGCGCTCGGCCTCCGCCGAGATGACCGAGCAGCATGGGGTGGTCGGCCTGGAAGGAGTCCGATGAGCCGCGCCTATCCGGCAATCCCGGTCCCTGGGTCGGTGGTGGTGGTCACCGGCGCCGCCCGCGGCATCGGTCTTGCGACCGCGTCGAGATTCGTCGCGCGAGGGGCGAGGGTGGCCATCGGCGATCTCGACGGATCGGCTGCGCAGGCCGCCGCCGCCACGCTCGGTGAGTCGGCCCACGGCTACCGGGTCGACGTGGGCGACGCGGACAGCTTCCGAGTGTTCCTGGACCGAGTCGAAGACGAACTCGGCCCGGTCGACATTCTCGTCAACAACGCCGGCATCATGCCGATCGGTGCGTTCCTGACCGAACCGGAGGAGGTGACCCGGGCGACGTTCGCGGTCAACGTGTTCGCCCACATGAACGCCGCACGGATCATCGCGCCCCGGATGATCACCCGGGGCCGCGGGCACATCGTCAACGTCACCTCGGCGGCCGGGAAGATCCATTCGGCCGGGCTGGCCGGCTACACCGCCGCAAAACACGCCGCGACCGCGTTCAGCCGAAGCCTTCGCGAAGAGCTCCGCCCGCACGGCGTCTCGGTCTCGGCGGTGCTGCCATCGGCGATCAACACCCAGCTGGTGGACGGAATCCCGCTCGGGGTCGTGCGGATCGGTGTGCTGCCGCCGAGTGTGGTGGCCCGCCGCGTCGAATCGACGGTTCGGCGTCGGCCCGCGCTGGCCGGCGCACCGCATGGCCTCGTCCCACTGTTGACCCTGGCCAACCTGGTGCCCGAGTGGCTCTGGTTGGCCGGGCGGCGGTTGGTCAATGCCGATCGCACGCTGGGCCCGATCGACCGGGACGCCCGCGCCGAGTACGACGCCCGCATCGCCGCCAACGCGACACCGCCTGCCGAGGAGCTTCGACCATGACCGTAACCACACCGCGCGCTGACCACGACGCCACACCGGCGCATCGGCGCGACCCCGACATGCTGGTGGCCATCATCGGGGCCGGCATCGGCGGACTGGGCGCGGCCATCCATCTGCAGCGCGCCGGGTACACCGACTACGCGATATTCGAGCGGGCCGACGACATCGGCGGCACCTGGCACTCCAACCGCTACCCGGATGTGGCCGTGGATATTCCGGGCATCGTCTACCAGTTCTCCTTCGAGAAGCATCCCGGATGGTCACGCACGTTCCCGAAAGGGGCCGAGGTCCGCGGCTACATCAACATGCTGGCCGACAAATACGAACTGCGCCCCCGCATTCGGCTGAACACCGAGGTGATGCGCCGGGATTGGGATGAGGACAACCATGTGTGGGTCCTGACCCTCGATGACGGGTCGACGCTGACCGCCCGCTTCGTGATCACCGCGACCGGGGCTTTCGTCGAACCACGAGTCCCCGACATCCCCGGCCTGGACACGTTCGAAGGCAAGATCATCCAGACCCAGGCGTGGGACGAGGACGTACAGATCGCCGGAAAACGGGTCGCGGTGATCGGGACCGGAGCAACCGCTATCCAGGTGGTCCCCCAGTTGGCCCGGACCGCGAACAGCCTGGACGTCTACCAACGGCGCGCGATCTGGGTTTTCGCCAAACCCGACTTTGAGATTCCGCGCCTGGTGCAGAGCGCATTCCGCAGGATCCCGTTCCTGCAGACGCTGATCCGTGCCGCGGCGGCCGCCCTCGTCGAGGTGGGGCTGGTCGCCATCACCGTGCACGGCAAGCGGATCGCCCCGCTGGCCAAGATCCCGGCTTGGGCGTGCCGCGCCTTTCTGTTCACCCAAGTGCGCGACCGGCACCTGCGCCGACAACTGACGCCGACCTACGGGTTCGGCTGCAAACGCCCCAGCGTGTCGAACGTCTATTACAAAACGTTCACCGAGGATCACGTCACCTTGATCACCGATCCGATCGAACGCATCACCCCCACCGGCATCCGCACCCGCGGCGGGGTCGAGCGCCCCGTCGACGTCCTGGTGCTCGCCACCGGATTCGAGATGTCCAACAGCCCGGTGGTCTACCGTCTTCGACCGGTCAAGGGCCGCGATGGATTCGATCTGGCCGACTTCTACGAGAACAACCGTGCCACCGCATATGAGGGCGTGACGATGCCCGGGCTACCCAACACGTTCATGGTGTTCGGACCGTACGCGTGGTCCGGGAGCTCCTGGCATGTGATGGTGGAGAACGCTTCTCGGCATGCAGTGCGGGTCATCGACGAGGCACAGCGGCGGGCGGCCACGGCGGTGGAGGTCTCCGAGCAGGCCAACGACCGGTTTCACCGATTCATCGACGAGCGCGGCTCCGACACCTTGATGCACGGTCGGGCCTGCGTCGATGCCAACAGCTACTACATCGACCGCAACGGCGATTTCTCGTTTCTGCGGCCGACCACGGCGTACCAGTCGATGCACGCGTCGAAGACGTTTGATCTCGACGACTACCGCTACCAGCAGTAACCGGCACGGCCCGTCACGGGGCGGGCGGAGAACCCAGCCGGCGATCGGTTCGCCACGTCATAGCGATTGCCTGCCGGGGTGAATCGGGACAGACCGACGAAAGGTGAACCTCATGAGCACTGGCACCGGCGCCTTGGCGGATGGAGTCCCGCAACCGTCGGCGAGCCGACGCGAGTTACCCGGGCCGGGCGCCCTGTCGAGGGTGGTGGCAGTCCTGTTGAGGGTCTTCGTCCGTCCGGTGATCACATTGTTCGCCCGGTTTCCCGATGCGCGCTGGCCGTTCGCCCTGGCGGACCGGGCGGCGTGGCTGCTCCCACGGCCATACGGTGTCCGCCGCCACGCGATTTCGCTGCCGCACTGTCGCGCCGAGTTGCTGATCCCGGCCCGTCCCACTGCCGGCCGGGCGATTCTTTACCTGCACGGCGGCGGGTTCATCGTCTGCGGTTTGAACACTCATCGCCGGCTCACCGCCGACATCGCGCGCGCCGCCGGGTGTCCAGCGCTCGCGGTCGATTATCGACAGATGCCTCGGCACGGTCTCGGCGAGGCTCTCGACGACGCTGTCGCCGGCTTCCGCGCGCTACTCGATGAGGGGTATTCGTCCTCCGAGATCCGAATCGTCGGGGACTCCGCCGGAGGTTATCTTGCCGTCGCCACCGCGTTGGCGGTGGTGCGGCGGGGACTCGGTCGACCAGGGGGGCTGGTGCTGATGTCACCGATGACGGGCATCGATCCCGACTTGGCTCTGGAGCCCGCCGATGACCCGCTGCTGACCGCTCCGGTGGTTTCTGTCCTCAGCCGCAAACTCGCCGCCAAACCGGCCATCTCGGCGGACCTCTTGCCGCATCGGCGCCTGGCTGCCGATGATCTGTCACCGTTGCCTCCCACTCTGATTCAAGTCGGGACGCGCGAGGTTCTCCGCGCGGGCGCCGAAGAACTCGCCGATGCCATTGCCGCCGCGGGTGGTCGGTGCGAGCTGCAGGTCTGGGCCGGGCAGTTCCACGTATTCCAGGCCGGCGCCGTGATCCTGGCACCGGCACGCAAAGCGATCGCGGAGATCGGATCGTTTCTGGTCGACCCGCGGTAAGGAGCCGCTGACCTTCCCGAGGGTGCTGTCATCCGTTGTGGGGTGTGTCGCTACCGATCGCGGAGCCATCACGTGAGCTGAGGGGGGGCGACCTTCACACCGTTGCCCCAACCTGAACCGACCTGCCCCACCGGGCGGGTTTCCGGTCAGGTGGAAACTGACGACCCGACCGAACCGCTGGAAAACGGGTGGCCAGCGCAGCACCGGACGCGATTACTATTGTCCGACACCACATTTGCGGAAACGCACACAGCCGTGACCTCACCCACCAGCCGAGGCCGGGTTGACCGACGTCGGCATCGTGTCCGCAGGTCTTCCTCGCGACTGGTCACCGACGACCGGCCTCCGGCTGTTACTGATCGAATGCGATGTCCACCTCGGCGGACTCCGGCAAGGTCTGGCACGCCAGGGTGAGCCCGCGGGAGAGCTCCTCCTCGATCAACGACTCGTTCATGCGCATCTTGGTGCGCCCGCTTTTGACCGAACACACACACGTGCCGCACGCCGATTCGCGGCAGACGTGGGGCGGGTCCAGCCCGGCCGCCAACAACACATCCAGCAGCGGAGTGTCCTTGGGCCAGTCGAAGACATGGCTCTCCCCGTCGAGTTCGACGCGGACTCGTGCCCCGCCTTCGCCGAGCGGGGCCACCACCGGTACTTGGGCAGCGGGAGTCAAGAATGGATTGGTCTCCAAAGATTTGTAATTCTCGATATGCAGCCGCTCGGCGGGCACCCGAAGCTGAGTCAACGCGGCCCTGACCTCTTCAGCGAACCCGGCCGGTCCGCACAGGAAGATATCGCGGTCCACATCGGGTGCGATCAGGTCGGCCACCGCGGTCGATTGCGGCAGGCCTCGCTCCGCCTCCAACCAGTGGGTGACCGTGAATCGGTGCGGAAACCGTTCGGCCAGGCCACCGATCTGGTCGGCGAAGATCACCGCGTCACGGTCCCGGTTGGCGTAGAACAACGTGACCTTCCCGGCGCCCGTGTACAACAACGATTTGGCAATCGACAGGATCGGTGTGATCCCGCTGCCGGCGGCGCACAGCAGTACGTCGTCATCGAAGGACCGGGGGGTGAAAGAACCGGAGGGTTCGAGCACGGTCAGCAACGAGTCGACAGCGACGTTGTCGCAGATCCAGTTCGAGGCGAACCCGCCGCTCACCCGTTTGACGGTGACGGCTGGACGGCTGTCCTGGTGCGGACTGCTGGACAGCGAATAGCAACGGGCCACCGAACCGGTCCGGTCACTGGGGATGCACACCGTGAGGAACTGCCCCGGTTTGTAATCGAACCGCGACGCCGCCTCCGAAGGCACGTCGAAGACCAACGTCACCGCTTCGGCGGTCTCCTTGATCACCTCGAAGACCCGCAACTCGTGGCTACGCTCTGTCATCCGATGGCCTCCGCCGTGGCAAGCGCCCGCTGACGGATCCGTCCGATCGTCCCCAGAAGGTGGGCAGTGACTGATTCACGTCGTTCGTAGGGCAGGAAGTGCCCGGCACCGCGGAACACCACCACGCTGCTGTCCGGCAGACGCTCGCCGATCCGATGGGCGTGGGTTGGCGAGGTCAGAAAATCGCGCGTTCCGGCCAGCACCGTTACCTCCAGGTCTTGGAAGGCCTCCAATGCCCGGTACCGGTGATGCTGCAGGATCGATCCGCCGAGCGCAGCGACCACCCGGGGATCGGCCTGGGCGCCCTGCTGCACCACTCGGTTGAGGTCACGGCGCCGCGGGTGTTTGCCGAAGGCTCCGCGCGCCCCCTGTCGGACCAGGAACAACGGCCGGCTGGGCATCTTGATCCGGGACCCCAGGCGCAGTGCGAATCTCATGACGGCTTCGGTCCCCGGGATCCGGCGGACCGCGCCCATCAACTCACCCGCGCTGGAGGCTGCCAACATCACCCCCTCGACACGCTGGGCCACCAACTGGGGATGCCGCTCTGCCACTGCCGTCAGGGTGAACCCACCGAGCGAGTGTCCACCGAGCACCACCGGCCCGGTCGGGGCCAACGCGGTGATCACCGAAGCGAGGTCGTCGGCGAGTTGTTCGATCGTGGCTCCGTTCACCCGGTCGGAAAGGCCGTGTCCCCGATGGTCGTAGGCGATCACCCGCACCGTGGGGTCAGCGGCGACCAACGATTCGGCGACGTCCTCCCAGATGCGGTGGGACAGCGTCCAGCCGTGGGCCAGAACAACGGTCAATTCTGCGGTCGGCGCACCCCATTCAGCAACCTGCAGGTTGACGCCATCGGCCATCGGCAATCGGAACTCACGGTAAGGGACCGTCGGCATCCGTCGACTCACCACGGCTACCGGCCGACCTCTGCGGTCGGTGCGTGCGACGTGGTGGGAGCGCCTTTCGGGCCGAGCAGTCTGGTGTCACCGAACCGGCCCAACAGCTTGGCACCGACCGTCTGCATCCGCTCCACCGAGAACGGTTGCGCCATCCGCCGGTTCACCCCGGGGGCGATCCGCAACATGAAATAACCCAGCCAGGCTTCGGTGCGCACCGGGACCACCGCCAGGTCGAACCGGACGGCCCGGACCACCGCACGGGCAACCAGGTTGGGGTTCATCGGGGCCCACGGCAGCTTCGCGGCGATCTCCTGCATCCGCCGACTGATCTCCAAGCCGCGGTCCATCAACTCCTGATCCACCCCGACGGTGACCGCGTTGTCCCCGATGTTGGTGTTGATCACCCCCGGACAGATCGCACTGACACCGACACCCTTCGCACCCAACTCCAGGCGCAGGCACTCGGTCAGCATCTTCACCCCGGCCTTGGACACCGAATAGGGCGCCATCACCGGAGTCGGCGTGAACGACGCCGCCGACGCGATGTTGACGATGTGACCGCTGCCCCGCTCGACCATCTGGGCGCCGAAGGCCCGACAGCCGTGCACCACCCCCAGCAGGTTGACGCTGAGTTGGCGCTCCCAGTCGGCGGGCGTCAACTCCAGGAACGGCCCACCCACCAACATGCCGGCGTTATTGACCAGCACATCGGCATAACCATGATCGGCCAGCACGTCGCGGGCGAACGCATCCCATGCCTGCGGGTCGGTGACGTCCAGTCGGGCCGCCGAAGCGGTTCCGCCCTGGCCGCGGATCATGGCAGTGGTCGCCTCCGCGGCGTCGAGGTCGATATCGGAAACAACCACGTGAGCGCCGCGCTTGGCGAATTTGATGGCGGTGGCCCGGCCGATGCCGCTTCCGGCACCGGTGACCACAACCAGTCGGGGTTGCAGGGTGTTGATTTTCACGCGTTCTCCTTCGCTTTCTCCTCAGCCGGCTGAGACGTCTCAGACCCCGAGTTGTAGCGGTAGACATCCAGGTCGTAATGACGGTTCTGCCAGTACATCTCGCCGTGGGTGGAGGGCCGGAACGGTGAGTCACCCTTGTCGTCGATGTAATAGGTGTTCGAGCCCTCACAGGTAGAGGTGAACAAGAAGTTGCGTTCTTGACGTTTCAGGCATTTGCGGAAGTACTCGTCGTGGGCTTCCTGCCTGATCTCAACCTGGCGGGTGCCCCGACGTTTACTCTCGGCAATCGCCCGGCTGAGGTGAGCGGAGGTGGCCTCGATCATCCACAGGTAGGAGCCGAGAACGAACCCGTAGGGTCCGGTGATGGTGAACATATTCGGAAACCCGGGGACCGAAACGCCTTGGTAAGCTTGGTAGCGGCGCTCATCCCAGAATCTGCCTAGGTCGATGTCGTCGCGTCCGATCACCGGGAACGGTGGAACCGCGCGGTTGTCCCAGAGCCGGAATCCGGTGGCGCAGATCAACACGTCGACCTCGTGTTCCACGCCGTCGACGGTGCGGATCCCGTTCTCGGTGATGCGCTCGATGGAGTCGGTGATCAGGCTGACGTCGTCGCGGTTGAACGTCTTGAGATAATCGTTGGACATCGACGGCCGTTTGCAGCCCAGTCCGTAGCGGGGCATCAGCTTTTCCCGGAGAACAGGGTCGTCGACCTGGCTGCGCATCCACCGGCGCACCGGGATCTCGGCCATCCGTCGACTGAGGTCGGTGAGCCAGCGCGGGCCGACCAACTGGCCGCTCATCCCGATCTCGGTGCCGATCGTGCCCATCGCTCGGATCGCCGAGCGCAGTCGGGGCCGGCTCATCACCCATCGGCCGAGGGTTTTCATCTCCATGTCGACCTTGGGGAACACCCAGATCGGGGTCCGCTGAAAGACCGTCAGGTGACCGGTCTCCTCGACGATGGCCGGCACCACCTGCAGGGCGGTGGCGCCGGTCCCGATGATTGCGACCCGCTTGCCCTCCAGCGCGACATCGTGGTCCCACAGCGCGGTATGCATCAGTGTGCCGCCGAAGTCGTCGATCCCGGGGATGTCCGGCATCTTCGGGCTCTCCAGCCCGCCGACCGCCATCACCGCGTAGCGACCGGTGATCTCCTGCCCACCGTCGGTGGTCAGCCGCCACATGCTGTTGGCCTCGTCGAAGACCGCGGAGACAATGGTGGTGTTCAAGCGCAGCTTGTCCCGCAACCCGTATTTGGTGACCATGTCATCGGCGTAGTCGCGAAGCTCCTCACCGGGGGCGAACAACCGCGACCAGTCGCCGCGCTGCTCGTAGGAGAAGCTATAGACGAACGACGGGATGTCCACCGCCACACCCGGGTAGGTGTTGGCATGCCAGGTGCCCCCGACCTTGTCCCATTTGTCGATGATGACGAAGTCGTGGATGCCTTGGCGCTGCAGCGCGATCCCGGTGCCGATGCCGCCGAATCCGGCGCCGACGACCACCACCTCGTAGTCGGGATCGACCCGCTCGCCGGTCGGCAGCGGTTTGGTTTCAATGGTTGTAGTCAACGGTCCTGTCCCTCACCTATTTCATTTGCTCGCGGAGTGCGCCGTCGGCGCCGAAAAGTTCCTGCTGCCACGTCTGAACGATCTGCTCGGTGTCGATGTCATCGGGGTGGAATCCGGGCCTCATGTAGACCGCCAGCTCGCCCATCAACCCCTTGACCAACGGGCCGCGGAACATGTCGTAGGTTTGCCGGATCAGTTTGATCGGGCGCCATCCTCGCGGGTCGGTGGCGATCGACATCAGCACACCGACCGTGACGACCGGGATGGTGAACGCGTACATCAGCGCCATGACACCGATCCGGATCCACTCGGGCCCACCGACGGCACGGTAGACGTCGAAGGCGACGGATTTGTGCTCCAGTTCTTCGGTGGCGTGCCAATTGAGCAGGTGCATGACCTCCGGATCGCCGGGGATCTGCTGAATCTCCTCACGGGTGAGGACCCGCTCGGCGAGCGTCGCGGTGTAATGTTCGGCGGCTGCGGTCATCGCCAGGTGCGCGTAGGCGGGCGCGGCGTTCTCCAGGCGCCGCACCCACCGCTCACGACGGCTCTCCGGCGTGTACATGAACAGCCGGACGAACGGATAGCCCATCGCGATGAGCTTCTCGTTGAGCCGCCGGTGCTCCTGGCCGTGCACCGCCTCCTGGCCGATGAAACCGGCGACGCGCTTCTTCAGCACCGGGTCGGTCACCCGGTCTGCGAAGCGTCGCACCGACCGGATGAACGACTCCTCACCGGGCGGGAACGCGGCGGAGAGCACGGCCACCAGGTGGCTGTAAACGATGTCGCCCTCGACGAAGTGATGGCTCATCGGTTGCGGATCGCCGAACCGGAATCGTATCCGGCGTACCTTCGGATAGGCGCTCGCCGGCACCTTGCGGTGGTCCGCGGCAGGGACGACAGGGTTGGCTACCATCGGTATCTCCTTCGATTTTTCACTGGGCCGCTTTGGGTTATTTCAGCCGATCCAGAAGCGCGCCCTCGGCGCCGAACAACTCGGTTTGCCAGCGCTCCAGCAACGCGGTGGTGTCGATGTCGTCCGGGTGGAAGCCCGGCTTGAGATATTTGGCGAGTTCGCGCCCGATGCCGCGGAACACCGGCCCGCGGAACAACCCATAGGCTTCACGCACCAGGCGAAGCGGCTGACGACGGGCGATCGGGTCACGCGCCAGCGCCACCAGCAGGGTGCCCAGTACCACCGGCCCGGTCAGGGCAAGCAAAACGGCCATCACCGTGATCCGGACGCGCTCGGAACCGCCCACCGCACGGTAGACGTCGAAGGCCACCGACTTGTGTTCGAGTTCCTCGAACGCGTGCCAGTTCAGCAGGTTCCACATCTCGGGTTCGCCTGGGATGGCTTGGATCTCGGCGCTGGAGAGCACGCGCTCGGCCAGCACCGCGGTGTAGTGCTCGGCGGCCGCCGTCATCGCCAGGTGCACCTGACCGGAGATCCGGTCCTCAAACCGCTTCTGCCGCGAGATCACCGACTCGGCGTCATACCAATCCACCAAGAAACCCAGCTCGGAGAGCTTACGGTTGAGTTCGCGGTGCTGTTGGCCGTGCATGGCTTCCTGGCCGATGAAGCCGGCCACCCGCTTCTTCAGCACTGGGTCGGTGACCTGATCGGCGAAGCGTCGCACCGACCGGATGAACGCCTCCTCGCCGGGCGGGAAACCTGCCGAGAGCCCGGCCACGAAGTGGCTGAACACGATGTCGTTGTCGACGAAATACTTGCCGTAGTCGCCGTTCTCTCCGAAGCGGAACCGGACCCGGCGCGTCTCCGGGTAAGTCGGCCTGCCCTTCCCCTCGTCGGCCACGGCGAGCGACCCCGCCTTCGACGTCCCACCAGCCATGACACCCCAACCTTTCGCGTACTTGAAGTACCTGATACTGCATGTATCGAGCTACAATAGTGCGTCAGACGCGGGGCCACAACCCCTGTCAGCGGCCTAAAAAATAAGGCGACTGACATGTCACTAATATCCTGACTGATGCGTCACTCTGTCAAGGGGCAGTGCGGAGGGAGCGGAGAATCGGAAGAAAGCTGCGCCGTTTCAGCGCTGACGCGACGCCGTCAGCGGAGGTCGATATCGAGCAACCGCTGGTCGGGGTCGAGGATCACCCCGCGAGCCTCGGCTCCGGCCGCCATCGCGCCCCACAGGAAGCCGCTCAACTCGTCGACCAGGCGCTCCTTGCTGACCGTGGGGGCGTTGAGCCAGCGCAGCACCCCGAGCGCCACCGCTCCCAGACTGGCGTCCACCACGTACTCCACGCCGGTGCCATCCCCACCGCGGCCGGCGAGCAGCGCCGACCAGACCGCGGACATGGCATCCGAGAGTGGCCGGCCACTGTCGATCAACTCCGCGGCGGAGCGCCCGGACCGGAAGTGTGATCCGACCAGAAATCGGAATACGTTGGGCCGTTCATCGACGAGGTTGACGTAGGCTGCCAGCGCCGAATACACCATCTGCCGCCCCGTCGCGCTGAGATCGAACTGCGGCACCACTCGTTGCAGGATCAGCTCCTGAACACTTTCGGCGACCGCAGCGAACAAGGCGTCCTTGTCCTCGAAAAAGCGGTAGAGCTTGGGCCTCGGCACTCCGGCAGTCTTGACGACATCATCGATGGAGAGCTCCGGCCCGTACTCCTCGATCGCCCGCAACGTCGCATCGATCAACTCCGCGCGCACCGCCGCCCGGTGCTCGCGCCAACGGTCAACGCGGGCGTCACCAGTCAGCGCCGGCAACCGCTCACGCCTGGGAACCGCACCGGTTGACACGGGACCAGCTTAGTCCACCGCGCCGACCGCACCGATGGGTTCGCCGGTATCGGGAAGCTCAGGGGCGCGGGAGTTCCTGACGCCAGGCCGCCTCGGCGCGACCGAGGTCGGTGACCGGATCGGCACCGAGGAGCCATTCAGCGGCGATGCGAAACCAGTTGTTGCCGGCACCGATCTGACTGAGCGTGCCGAACACCAGGAAATCCAGCCGCCGGGAGAACAGGTGCTCCGGTGGCAGCCGTTCATTGCGCATGGTTTGAAAGGTGTCCGCGGTCGGATCGAGCACCCCGAGCAGCGCCGCGCTGACGTCGATCGAGCGCACTGCCACATAGTCGTCGACGAAATTCCAGCCCGCCGCGTCCAGCGTGTAGTCCAAGCAATCCTGTGCCGACACCGCTGAGTCCGGGCGCAACACGCCGTACTCCCCCATGATCGCGCGCAGCCCCTCGCCGTCGCCGGCGATGCAGCACCGCCCGATGCGACGTTCGAACTCCACCGCAGCCGGATCCATGTGCTTGTACATGCCGAAGTCGAGGAACGCGACCCGCCCGTCGGCGCAGTACAGGAAGTTGCCCGGATGCGCATCACCGTTGAACTCACAGTCCCGGTACAGCGACCCCAGATAGAACCGGTAGATGATCTCGCCGATCCGGTCGCGCTGCGCCGCGGGAAGGTCAGCAACCTCACCGGCTCGCATCCCCGGGACGTATTCGGTGGTCAGCACCGAGTCGGAGCTGAGCTCGGGGATCGGCGCCGGGACGTAGATGAACGGATGATCGGCGTATCGCTCGGCGACGCGGGCCTGGCTGGCCAGCTCCCGGCGATAGTCCAGCTCGCGGGAGAATTCGTGGGTGATCTCGTCGAGGAACTCCTGGGCGGCCACGGTAGGCAACGTGGTCTTCATCATCCGCAGAAACAGGGCCAGATTTTTCAGGTCCGCCGACACCGCCGTGCGCACTCCCGGGTACTGCACCTTGACCGCGACGTCCCGGCCGTCGCGAGTACGGGCGCGATACACCTGACCGATGGAGGCCGCCGCGAACGCCTCGGGGTCAAACGCGGCGAACAGCTGCTCGACCGGCGCGCCGAGTTCGGATTCGATCACCGGGCGCATCGTCTCGAACGGCATCGCGTTGATCGATCCCTGCAGCTTGGCCAGCTGCTGCCGAAAGTGTTCGCGCGAGGCCTCGTCGACGATGCCGAGGTCGATCACCGACAGCAACTGGCCGATCTTCATCGCCGCCCCACGCATATTGCCCAAGACGGCGACCAAATCTCGTGCGATCCGCTCGTTGGTCCGATCCAGCATCCGCTCCCGGCGGTTCTCCGTAACCACGATCGAACCGGCCTTGACACTGACCCGCCGCAACGTCTGTTTGGCGGCCAACCCACCCAGCCGCGCACCGCGCGCCAACCGCGAGGTATTCAACGAGTCGGAACCCCGGGAAGTCGACATAGCGCCACATCCTACGATCGAAATGTATGATCGACATGACGCGTCAGTCCGCGAAATCAGGGCCGTCTGCTACTAATCGCCACCCGGGAGGATCCATGCCCGTGCGGCCCACCGACGTGGAAGCCGACCCACGCCCCACCCGGCGGCGCGGCCGCCCGCCAGTGGAGAACTTGCGCGAGGACCGGCGCGCCCAGATCATCGCCTCGGCACTGGCTGTCTTTGCCGAAAAGGGCTACGAGGCGACGACCGTCTCCGACATCGCCCGGCACGCGGGGATCGGCCAGGGCACCATTTACCGCTACATCGGCAGCAAACGGGAGTTGCTGGACCTCGTCTTCGACCACTCGGTGGAGGAACTGATGGGCGCGGCGCAACCGGAGTTGCTCACCGTGGCGCAGCCCACCGGACCCCAAGAATTCCTCGACCGCGCCGAAGCGGTGCTCACGGCGGTGGACGCCGCCTTGGACCGCCAGCCCCAACTGCTCTCGCTGGTCTTGGTCGAGGCGAGCGCGATCGACGAGGAACTCAAACTTCGCATCCTCGGTCTCGAGGCGACCGTCGCGCGCATCGCAGCCGGTCTGTTCGACCAGGCGCAGGAAGCCGGGCTGCTGCGGCCGGGCGCCGACCCCGAGGTGTGCGGCGTGCTGGCCACCAAACTGCTGCTGCCGGGCGGGTTACGGGAGGTGATGGGGCAGCGCGACCCCGCGATCCGGGCCCGCTATCGGGCCGCGGTCATTGATTTCGTCCGACGCGGTTTTTTTGTCGAGAGGGACCCGCGATGACCGCCCAGAAGCAGCCGGACCGGCGGGCCGAGCTGACACGGGCGGCTTTCGACGTGTTCACCGAGCGCGGCTACCGGAACACGTCGGTGGCCGACATCGTCGCAGCGGCAGGGCTGGGTCACGGCTCGTTCTACAACTACTTCGCCAATAAGCGGGAGATCCTGGACGCCGCCATCGATCTCGGTCTGCGAGAGCGCGCCCCCGAATTGTCTCCGCCGGATCGGCTCGCCGACACGATGGCGGAGTTTCTCGACGCGATGACCGGGCCGTTGCGCGCGTTGCATTCGCTGTCGGTCACCGACAACAAACTCGTCTCGCT
Organism: Mycolicibacillus trivialis; assembly: GCF_002102395.1. Lineage (GTDB taxonomy): Bacteria > Actinomycetota > Actinomycetes > Mycobacteriales > Mycobacteriaceae > Mycobacterium > Mycobacterium triviale. The sequence goes on along the minus strand of NZ_LQPZ01000016.1, from coordinate 26,262 downwards.
GATCGTGTTCGACGCCGGCGCGGTCGACGAGCAGCTCACCCGGCGTCTGTTCGACATCTACCAGTCATTCGCGGCGTCGGTACAACGCCAGATCGACCACGGCATCGATGTCGGCTATCTGCGCCCCGGTGTGGACAGCCAGGTGCTCGGCGAACTCGCAGTGACGATGAGCCTGACCTTGTTACTGCCTGCGCAGGGCGGGCCGCCGCTGCCCGGCGGTCCCGATCACGTCATCACCCAGATCCGCGAATTGGTGCGCGCCGCGCTGGGCCGGGCGCCGGTCTCGACGACACTCTGAGCGATCCGCCGACACGCCCTCCGAGGGTGTGCTTTACTCACTCGGGGTGACGCATCAGTCTCCTAATTTTGACGCGAGCGAAGGGGGCCCCGCCGATGACCGTCGCGCCGCCGCCGGTCGGCTCCGCCGCCCCCCTTGACGGCACCCCCAACCTCCCACATACTAACTACCTCATACGACCAGTATCCGGTACCGATCGTCCCGCCAGGCTGTCGCCAGCGCCGGCCCGATTGCGAGACCGTCCCGCACGGAAGCAAGGAGAACCCCGCCGTTGACTCCGGGAGTGCGCGCCACGGTGGACACCGATGCGGCGCCCACCGAGATCGGAGTCGACGCCTGCGTTGACGCGAACCACCGCGTGTCGCCCGCGGAGCTCGACGCGCCGTCGCAGGCGGCGGGTCCCGTGTCGGCACGCCGGCCGGTGATGCGAGCCCAGCTCGTCGGATTGCTCGACCGACCGGTGACTGCGGTGATCGACCGCGCCGACTCGTCGCTACAGACGCTGGGCCGTTTCATCGAGCTGACCGCCCAAGCGTTCTCGTTTTTGGTCCGTGACCTGATCCGGCTGCGCCATCCCTGGCGGGACACCATCAACCAGGCCTGGTTCATCGTCAGCGTCACCGCGATCCCGGCGTTGCTGGTCTCGATCCCGTTCGGCGTCATCGTCGCTGTCCAGGTGGGTAGCCTCATCCAGCAGGTCGGCGCCAGTTCCATCTCCGGCGCCGCCGGCGGGCTGGGCGTGATCCGGCAGGGCGCGCCGATGGTGGCCGCGCTGCTGCTCGGGGGCGCGGCGGGGTCGGCGGTGACCACCGACCTGGGCGCCCGCACCATCCGCGAGGAAGTCGCCGCACTGGAAGTGATGGGCATCCACCCGGTGCAGCGGCTGGTGACACCGCGGCTGGCTGCGATCGTTTTCGTGGCACCGGTGTTGTGCTTCTTCATCATCTTCATGGGGCTGAGCGCCGGCTACCTGATCAACGTCGGCTTTCAGTCCGGCACCCCGGGCAGCTACATCGCGTCGTTCGCGTCGTTCTCCAGCGTCACAGACGTCTTGGTGGCCCTGCTGAAAACCTGGCTGTTCGGGCTGGTGGTGATCCTGGTGGCCTGCCAGCGCGGACTGGAGGCCAGCGGCGGGGCCCGCGGTGTCGCCGACGCGGTCAACGCGGCCGTCGTCATCGGGGTGGTCGCGGTGTTTTTGATCAACGTGGTCGTCACCCAGCTGGTCACCATGTTCATGCCGACGAGGGTGGGCTGATGGCCACCCCGTCCCGGTACCTGCCGCACAGCCTGCCGGCCCCGCTCCGCCTCTCGTGGACGGTGGCCGCCGGCGGCGGCACCCTGCTCGAGCGGCTCGGACACCAGCTGAGTTTCTTCACCCAGGTGATCGGCTCGATACCGCGGACGATCATTCGCTACCGCCGACAGACCGGGCTGCAACTGGTGGACATGGTGTGGGGCAACGGCGCGCTGATCGTGGGTGGCGGCACCATCGGAGTGCTGGTGTTCCTCGGTGCCGCCGTCGGCGGGTCAGTGGGCATCGAGGGCTACTCGGCGCTGGACATGGTCGGGATGGGGCCGCTGACCGGCTTCATCTCCGCCTACGCCAACACTCGGGAGATGGCGCCGATGATCGCCGCGATCGGATTCGCGGCGCAGGCCGGCACCCGGATGACCGCCGAGATCGGTGCGATGCGCATCGGCGAGGAGATCGATGCCCTTGAGGCGCAAGCAATCCCGTCCATCCCGTTCGTGGTGACGACCCGGGTGCTGGCCGGGGCGATCACCATCATTCCGCTGTACCTGCTGACCCTGGTGTTGAGCTATTTGTCCTGCGCCGTCGTGGTCAACGTGGTGCACGGCCAGTCCTCGGGCACCTACTACCACTACTTCGACTCGTTCATCCAGCCGTCCGACGTGGCGTTCTCGCTGGTGAAGGCCGTCGTCTTCGTCACGTTAATCATCGCGATCCACGGCTATCAGGGCTATTACGCCGGTGGCGGACCGGAGGGGGTCGGCCAGGCCTCGGGCCGGGCGATCCGCGCCAGCCTGATCGCGATCGTGCTCAGCGACATGGTGTTGACGCTGCTGTTCTGGGGCGACAATCCGGGAATTCAGATCTCAGGGTAGCCATGCCACCATTACTCGTAATCGACGGCCGAGCCACCAGCCCACGGACCCTGCGGTTCAAGGGCCTGATCGTCGCGGTGGTGATCACCGTCGCGGCCGGGGTGCTCTACCAGATGGCGGTGGGGCGGTTCGACAACAAATTCCAGTTGACCGTCATCGCCGACACCATCGGGGAAGGGCTGGCACCCGGCGCCGAGGTGAAATTCCGCGGCCTGCCGATCGGGACCGTCAAATCACTGGAGTCGACCGGCTTCAACCAGCAACGGATGCAGGTGGAACTCGACCCCCGCCAGGCACATGTGTTGGCCACCGACACCCGCGCCCAGTTCACCTCATCGAACGTGTTCGGCAGCGCCGCGGTCGAATTGGTCAGCAGCGGTGACGGCGAAGCGCTGCGGCCCAACCAGACACTGGTGATGGAGGCCGGCGCCCAGGCCGCTTCCATCACCGGGTTGCTGCGCCAGGGCCAGAAGATCGGCAAGATCTTCGACTCGCCGGAGGCCGACCATATCCTGGCGGTGTTCAAACGCCACACCGACCTGACCGAGCCCGTCGCCCGATCGATCATCGACTTCGCCCGCATCCTGGCCGACTCGCAGACCGTGCCGTTCTCCGAGACACTGGCGGTGCTGGCCGGGTTGGTCGACGGCATCAACGACTTCGTCCCGCTGATCAGTCTGCTCAACGACCTGCTCGACGGGTTGGCATTCTTGAGCGAAGCCGACGGGCCGCAACGCACCACCCGGGTGCTCGGCGAGATCGGCAAACTGCTGAGCGGCGTCGGTGAGTTGATCGGCAAACATCTGCCCTGGCTGACCCCGGTGATCACCTCGATCATGAACCTGACGGTGCCGGGGGCATACCTGTTCGGCAGCCTGGCGCCGGCCTACGACCGGCTGTCAGGCCTGATCGACCGCACCAGTACGGCGTTTCCGTTCCAAAACGACCGGGTCCGCATGCAAATCGAACTCATCATGGACACCGCACCGGGTCTGGCCTCTGCGCTGCCGGAAACCTCGGGGGATGGCGGATGAGAAGTGTCTCCAAGGCCGTGCTGTGGCTGACGGTCTTCACCGCGGTCAGCGCGTTGTGCGCGGTGATCGTGCTCAACACCCTGCGCGACCCGGTCTCCGGTGCCGTCAGCCGCTACACCGCCACGTTCTCCGACGTGTCCGGGTTGTTCCCCGGCGACGATGTGCGCATCTCCGGGGTGCAGGTCGGCAAGGTCGATACGATCCGACTCGACGGCAGGCGGGCCCAGGTCGGCATCGCGGTACTCAAAGACCATGCGCTGTATGAGAACACCGACGCCGCGGTGCGATACCAGAACCTGCTCGGCCAACGGTATGTGGAGCTCGTCCAACCGGCGACACCGGGCCCCCGACTGGCGGAGAACAGCACCATCGGCCTTGAGCACACCATCCCGTCCTTTGATGTCACCAAACTGTTCAACGGCTTCCGGCCGATCTTCGAGACCCTCGATCCGGCCCAGTTCAATCAATTCGGCGAGAACCTGTTGCGGATCATCCAAGGCGACGAAACCGGGATCGGACCGTTCCTGCGGGACCTCGACAAGCTGTCCACCCTGGCCGTCGACCGGCAGAGCGTGCTGAAGGTGTTGATCGCCAACCTCGCCTCGGTCTCCCAGGACCTCGGCGGCAAATCCCACCAACTGTTCGCACTGATCACCGAACTCAATGAGGTATTGGGCAAATTCAACTCGAAGGCCGCCGAGTTCAACGAGTCCATCGACCGGGAACTGCCCACCTTCCGCAACGCCGTCAAACTCCTGCAGTACATCGAACGGATCTTTGACGGCACCACCACCCCGCTTTATGACCTGCTGGGCCGGATGTGGCCGCAAACCCCCACGATCGTCGCCGGCCTGTCGCTGGTGCCGTCCCTCATCCAGGGCATGCGGGACTCACTGGTCGATGACAAACCGGCCAGACCGGCGTTCGAATGCTCACACGGCGAGGTGAGCCTGCCGGGTATCGGGCAGGTCTCGTTCGTCCACCAGAATCTGGTGGTGTGCCAACCATGAGGCTGCGCAGGAGAACTCGAACCGGCCAACCGGAGCGGCACAGTGACCACGCGGTGGCCTACCGCAGTCGCCGTAACGGCATCATCGCGCTGGCCCTCATCGTGGCGGCGCTGGCGGTCACCGGCCTGGCCTACATCAACCCGCTGGGCAAACAGGGCTACACCGCGCACCTGAGCACCTCCGGGGGTGCCCGGCCCGGCGATGAGGTCCGCATCGCCGGGGTCAAGGTCGGCAAGGTCACCGGCGTCCGACTCGATGGGACCGAGGTCGCGATGACATTCGAGGTCCAACAGTCGGTGTTCATCGGTTCGGACTCCACCCTCGACGTCAAAATGCTAACCCCGCTCGGCGGGCACTACGTCGCGCTGGATCCCAAGGGAGACCGCCCATTGGGCCACGAGGCACTACCGGCCCGGCAGACCAGCACGCCGTTCGAGATCGCCGACATCATCCAGACCGCGGCGCCGATCATCGAAGAAGTCGACGGCACCGTCATCCACCGGACGTTCACCGAGGTCGCCAACGCGGCCAACCGCTATCCCGACTCGCTGCGGGACGTGCTGAACTCCGCGCACCTGCTGACCGAATCGTTGAGCCAGATGACCGGCGATTTCCGCCAGGGTCTGACGTTCACCAACAACACCTTGGAGGCGTTGGTCGGCAACCGCGACCAACTGGTGGCGGTTGCCGAGACCCTCGCCGGCCTCGGCCAGACCTACACCGCCAAGGCCGTCGACATCGTCGAGTACTTCACCGGTCTGAGCGAACTGGCCCGCATCGTGGATCGCCTGATGGTGTTCTACGGCCGCGAGGTCCGCCCCATCGTCAACGGAATCGATGACATCATCGACACCCTGGTCGCCCACCCGGACCGGCTCGGGAAGGCGGCGATCAACCTCGGCCAGATCCTGGAGATCGTCTGGCCGATGCTCAGCGGCAACGGCATCACCGTCGATGAGGGGAATTTTCTGGTGCCCGGACAAGACCTGTGCCTGCCTAACATCATGAAGCAGTGCTGAGATGACTCGCATCACAGGCATTTTCGTAGCCGCTGGGCGGCGGCTGGGGTCACGCGCCGCCACCGTGCTGACCGTGATGCTGGCGGCGGCTCTGGTGGCGGCCGCGGTGGCGGGCGCGCGGGTGGCGCTGCCCTATCTCAGCGACCACCGGACGCTGTGTGCAGAATTCGCCGACGCGGTCGGTCTGTATCCTGGAAACCTGGTGAAACTGCTCGGGATCGAGGTGGGCGAGGTCACCGCGGTCACCAACGAACCCGACCACGTCCGCATCGATTTCACCGTCGCCAACGACCTGGATCTGCCGGCCGACATCGGCGCGGTCACCTACTCTCAGTCAATCGTCACCGACCGGCACGTCGAACTCACCAAGCCCTACGACAGCGGACCCAAGTTTTCCGGCGAGCACTGCATCGGCCTGCAATCCACCAAGACCCCGATCGGCGTCAGCGAAACCTTCTCGGCGCTCGGTAAGCTCAGCGATGAGCTGCTCGCCACCGAGCCAGGGCAGGACCCCGGACAGGCCCCCGGGGTAAAGGCCCTCAACGACACTTTGTCCGCGGCCAGCCGGTCGCTCGCTGACACAGGCCCCATGCTCAACCAGACGCTGCGGGATCTGGCCACCATGCTCGGTGACCCGTATCGCGCCGACGCCGACTACCGTCGGCTGTTCGAGAACGCCCAGGTGCTCACGTCCGGTTGGCTCAACCACTGGGACACCTTCACCACGTTGGTGCAGACGCTGCCGGATACCACCGAGTTGATCACCGGACTCTCCGACAACTTCGCTTCGGCCTTGGAACATCTCAACCACCTGCTGCCGATCCTGCTGGAGGCGCTGGACCGGTACGCGCCACGCGTTTACCACAACATCAGCGGCAAACTGGTGCCCTGGATCAGGGACCTGCTGAACGCCTACACACCGCACATCGTCAGCTTCATCGGCACGCTGCCGCAGATGACGAACTGGCTGGCCGACATCTACGAGCCGGCCTGGGGGACCCACAACATCACCTACATCCCGCCGCGTGTCGCGATCTCGCCGTCGCAGGCCAGCGCCATCTGCAGCAACCTGCAGTCCCGCGGGGTTCCCGGCAGCGACAGTGCGTGCGCGCCGGGCACCGCGTCGGACCCGGTGACCCTGGGCTTGACCGACCTCATCATGGGGGCAGCACTTTCGCCATGACACGACTACCGAAACGCGCCTCCGCGCGGGCCGCGGGTGCACTGCTGGCCACCCTGCTCGTCGGGCTAGCCCCCGCCTGTTCGCTCGATCCCACCCGGCTGCCGGTGCCCGGAGCGTTTCAGCCGACCGACGAATACACCGTGGGGATCGAGTTCTCCAGCGTGCTGAACCTGCCGGCGCGCGCGAAGGTCGAATCGGGTGGGGTGCAGGTCGGGGTGCTCGACCGGGTGGAACTCATCGACAACACCGCGGTCGCCTTCGTGGACGTCTCCGGCGACATCGAACTGCCGCAGAACATCCGGGCGGAGCTGCGCCAAGCCACCATCCTCGGTGACATCTACATCGCCTTGTTCCCACCGGACGAGCCCGCCCCCACCCGGTTACGGGCCGGGGATGTGATCCCGCTGCAGAACACGGTGCCGGCCGACAACGTTGAGGATGCGCTGCGGTCGGCGTCGAACCTGGTCGCCGGCGGCGCGATCGGCACCCTGCAGCAGAGCGTGCTTGATCTCAACCGGGCCTTCCCGAAGGACTCCGGCGAGCTGGTCCGAGTCAAAGACAAGCTCAGCGGGGTCCTCACCGACCTGGCCACAAACCAGGACACCATCAACAGCATGTTGACCAGCATGGAGAACATCAGCAACAGCCTGACCTCCAACACCACCACCTTCGACCGGCTGGTCACCGAGGGACCGGCCAAACTCGAAGGGCTCTCCGCGGTGATCCTCAGCGTGGTCCAGCTCGTCGTCGACGCACGCGGGATCGGCGACTTCGGCGGTGAACTGCTCAACCCGTTGATGCCCGATCTGATGCAGATCCTGTCCTACATCTCCCCGCTGGTTGCGACCGTCAGCACCGCCGACACCACCATTCCGGTCGTTGCCGACAAGCTGGTCGGTCTGGTCCGCGACAAGCTGATCCCGTTCTTCGGCAACGGTGGACCGAAATACACCGTCTCCGACATTCATGCGCCCGACGGATCCTTCGGGATCAGCCCGAGCCCGTCGGCCGACGACCTGATCCGGGCGATGCAGACGATGGGGTTGATGCCATGAAATTCAATCCGGGCATCACATTGCTGATTTTGGTCACCATGGCGCTCGCCGGGTCCGGGTACATGGCGATCGGTGTGCTGGACCTCAAGCCGACCAAACCCCGCACCCGGGTGACGCTGATGCTGGACACCTCCGGGGGGCTGTTACAGACCTCGCAGGTGACGATGCGCGGGGTAGCGGTCGGCCGGGTCACCGGCATCCGGACCCGCCCCGACGGCCTGGCCGTGTCGATCGACCTGGACGCCGAACATCCGGTCCCGGCCGACAGCGCGATCACTGTGCAAAACCTCTCGGTGGCCGGCGAGCAGTTCATCGACTTCGCCCCCGCCGTCATCCCCCCGCCGTACCTGGCGGACGGGGTGGTGATCCCCGCCGACCGGGTGGCCCCGACGGTCACCGTCAGCGCCCTGCTGGCGAAACTGGAGGCGCTGTTCGCCGCACTCAACCCCGACGACCTGCACACGATCGTCAGCAATGTGGCGGCGTCGCTGACCGACAATGACGACACCCTCGACGCGCTGGCCACCACATCCCGGCTGTTCGCCGGGATGGTTCACGACGATCGCGAGCAGCTGGGCACCATGTTCGACAACCTGTCGACGCTGACCGCCGGGATGGACGCACTGAACGTCAAGGAGGCCTTCAACCGAACCGGGACCTCGCTGCCGTCGGCGGTCCCGGCGTTCGTGCGACTGATTCACTCCTTCGAAGAGATCTCCTACGTCGGTCAGGGTCTGGGCAGCGACCAGCCGGTCGCCGAGTTGGTCACCAAGATCGACCAGTACCTGGGGGATCTATCCGGCCCATTGGGTACGTTCGCGACGGTGCTGCAGCCGGTAACCGCACCGCTGCGCGACGTCAAGGTCGATTCCGGGCATTGGCTCGATTTCTGGGAGTCGACGTTCAACGACTCCGGCGGGCTGCGGGTGCACCTGTCGGTGCCGGAGTGGCACCAGCCGTGAGCGGTAAGGAAGCGCGCATGACAGGTAGGGTCAACGCGATGGAGGACACCGACCCCGGCGAGCCCGAAACCGGCACCACAGATGCTCCCGAGCCCTCCGAGACGACCCCGCAGACCACCGCGGCTCGGGATGCCGACGACGGGGCATCGGCCAAGTCCGATCCGGTCGAGCCCGACCCCGAAGACGGCGATGACGGCGACCCCGAAGCCCCCGAAGCGGACGCCGAAGACGACGCGTTCGGCAGTCGGTGGTGGCGTCGGCCCGCGATCGGCGCAGCGGCCCTGGTCGCGGTCGCGGTGCTCGCTGCTGCCGCGGTGGGCATCGTCAAATTCCGCGACACCGCCCACGAACTGACCCGCCTGCAGCAGAGCGAGGCCGACCGCAGCGCGGTGCTGGAGGTGGCTCGCGATTACGCGGAGCGCTCGCTGAACTACAGCTTCGAGAACCCCGACGAGTTCTTCGACGCGGTTGAAGAGAACGTGTCCCCGACGTTGAAACAGAAGTTCGTCGACGCCACCGAATTCCTCACCGGGGTGATGCGGCAGGCCCAAGTGTCCTCCACCGGTGAGGTGGTGGCCGCCGACGCGTCGGCGCACTCCGGTGACCTCTACGAGGTCGTCGTCTCGGCCTACCAGACCACCCGCAACCTGCAGAACCCGGAACCGCGGGTGTCGGTGATCCTGTTGCAGATCACCGTGAACCGGGCCGACGACGGGTGGCAGGTCTCCGATATCGGCCCGAAATCGGGCAGTCACACCGCCGAGGAGGGCGGCGCCGGGTTGCCCGATCTGGCCGGCGATCAGCCCGGCGGCTGAGCGTCCGAACCGGACCGCGGCCATCCGGTCCGACCGTCGCCCCTACCGGCGGGCGGCCGCGGTGAGCGCGGCCCGGCGGCGACGCTCCCGGACCGGATCGATCCACTCGTATTCGCCCGGTTTGATTCCCCGGGTTTCCAGCCAGTATCGCCAGGTGAAACCGGACCACAGCGTGCGGTTGTTGCCGTGCTCGTCCATGTACCAACTCTGGCAACCCCCGGTGTTCCACACCGACTGCCGTAGCTTGCGCTGCAGGTCGGTGTTGAACTTGTCCTGAGCCTCCCGCCGCGGGGCGATCGCCTCGACACCGACCCGGTCGGCCGATTTGATGGCCTCGGCGACGTAGTGGATCTGGGATTCGATCATGAACACCACCGAGGTGTGCCCCAGTCCGGTGTTGGGCCCCAACAGGAAGAAGGCGTTGGGCATCCCGGCCACGGTGATGCCGCGGTGGGCGGCGATCCCCTCCCGATCCCACCGGTCGCCGAGATCCTCCCCGTCGCGGCCCTTCATCGAGATGTAGCGGTAGGAGTCGGTGACGTGGAACCCGGTCGCGTAGATAATGACGTCCACCGGCCGCTCCCGACCGTCGACGGTGATGATCGCGTCCTCGGTCATCCGTTCGATGCCCTCGCTGATCAGTTCCGTCTTGGGGTTCTCGATCGCACCGTAGTACTCGTTGGAACCCAGCAGTCGCTTGCAGCCGGCACGGTAGTCGGGGGTCAGCTTGCGCCGCACCTCCGGATCGGAGATCTCCCGCCGGATATACGCCCTTCCGAGCACCTCAACGGCCTTGAGCAGGCCCGGTCGCCGGTTGAGCGCATAAGCCCCACCTTCGGCGCCCCAGTACAGACCGGAGCGGAACGCGGCGCGCAATCCGGGGATCCCGGAGAACGCGCGTTTGACGAACCTCGGGAAGGCGATGTTGTTGCGTGGTAGCACCCAGGCCGGCGTGCGTTGATACAGCTGCAACTCGCCGACGGTGCCGACGATCTCGGGCACCAATTGGATGGCGCTGGCGCCGGTGCCGATCACCGCGACCCGCTTTCCGGCCAGATCGACGTCATGGTTCCACTCGGCGGAATGGAAGGCCGCGCCGGCGAACTGATCGGCGCCCTCGATCTCGGGGATGCTCGGGATGTGCAGCGCACCGGCCCCGGAGATCAGGAACTGGGCGAGGTACTCCTGGCCCGACTCGGTGAACACATGCCACCGGAACTCCCCGTCGTCCCAGTAGGCCCGTTCCACTTTTGCGTTGAACACGATGTGCTCCCGCAGGGCGTACTTGTCGGTCACCCCGCGCAGGTAATCGAAGATCTCCGGCTGGTACGACCACAGGTGCTTCCAGTCCGGTTTGGGTTCGAAGGAGAACGAATACAGATGGGCGGGAACGTCGCAGGCACAGCCCGGGTAGGTGTTGTCCCGCCAGGTGCCGCCGATGTCGGCGGCCTTCTCCAGCACCACGAAGTCCACCCCCTGCCGCTGCAGGGCGATCGCCATGCCCAGGCCGGAGAACCCGGTGCCGATGATCACCGCGCGGGTCTCGACGGGCCGGGCGGCGGCGGGGTCGCGTCGGTCGGCGGCCTTTGCCGTCGGTGCTGCGGGGGTAGTCATGGCAGCGGTTCCGCCTCTCGTTGGGGTTGAAGGCCCGATCGGCGCCCGACTGGGCCTCGGGCGATAGGTTGACATTAATGCAGTACTGCAGGTACCCAATACTGGCTGTTTGGATAATTGCCGATAGTAACCGCCCGACGCGGGCTCCGGCAAGCCCCCGGGCCTCACCCGAAAAGACGATGACGCGCTACACTCAAACTTTGAGTACCTGATACCGTTCGTCTTAGTTTTTTTCGCACCTCTAGTTCGGGAGAGCCATGGGTTACACCTCCACACCGATCCGGCCGCCGGTCGCTGACACCGCTGTGCCGGCCTCGGACCGCACCGAGCGCCCACTCGGTGGAACTGAGACGATGTTCGCGATGTCGGGCACCGCCATCACCTACTACGCCCTGGCCGACGGGGCTCTGGACCCGTTGGTCATGCGCCGCGCTTTCGCTGCGCTCGCCGAACACAACCCGGTGCTGTGCGGATCGATCACGGTGGAGGGCGAGCAGTTCGTGCTGCGCCGGGGTCGCCCACGGCCGCTGCCGTTCTCGGTCGCTGCCGGCGATCCGGGGCAGTGGTTCGCCGGCTGGTCCCAGGCGGTGGACCAGACCAGGGACCTGGCCCGGCTGGATGTCGTCACCGACGACCACCGCACCGCGGTCGGCCTGACCGTGCACCATGCGATCGCCGACGGCCGGGCGGGCTTCGCGTTGTTGGGCGAGTTGTGGTCGGCCTACACCGAACTGCTGTCCGACCGACACCTCGACCGCGCAGTCCGGGCGTTTCCCCGGTCACTGGAGACGGCGATCCCCTCCGTCGCCGGGCAGCCGGCGGACCCTCCCGACCTCGCCGCGTTCACCGACCTCCCCAGGTCGCCGCTGACCGGGGCGGCGTCGGTGCAGGGCCAGTTCGCCATCGAACTCACCACGGCGCAGACCGCGGCGCTGCGCGACGACGCCCGATCCCAAGGGGTCAGCGTGCACGGCCTGCTCAGCGGAGCAACGTTGGCCGCCGAGCGCTCCCTCATCGAGGGCGACGGACCGGAACTGTTGCTCACCTCTTCGGCGGTTGACCTGCGTGCGAGCCTGCCGAAGCCGATGGCTCCGCTGGACGGGACCAACATCATCGCTGTCATTCCGGACGCCATCGTCGTCGACCCGAGCACCCCGCCGGCCGAAGTCGGGCGCGCGGTCGTCGACCGGATCAACGCCGAACGCACCAGCGCCACGGTCCTGTCCCGCAGTCTGCTCGCGCCGATCGACCTGAATCTGTTGTTGGCGGCCCCGCCGATGTCGTTCATCACCAACGTCGGTCGGGTGTCCGCAATGGCGACCCCGCCCGGCGTCGAGATCACCGACCTGCGGTTCGCCTTCCCCAACCAGGTCACCAAGAGCCTCACCTACGTGGTGACCGGATGGCAGGACCGCCTGCGCATCGATGTGCTGCACCCGCTGCTGGGGCTGCCACCGACCCGCGCCGAGGAGCTTCGCGCCGCGCTGGCCACACTGCTGGGCGCCGGCCCGACCGGCTCGGCTCAACCGCCGGTACAGGCCTGACGGCTGACCGTCAGCTGCTGGCGAGCCAGCTGCAGGTCATCGGCCAAACTCGCGTCGCGGTAGGGATTGGTGCCGTTGACGTGATCGGCTACCGTGCTGACCCGCAACCGCAGGTCGACCGCTGCCGGGCTGGTCAACCCGGACAGCAGACTCGCTGCGTTCTGGATGCGGCTGCCCGCGTTCGGCGGCATCGCCGAACCCAGCGACAGTAGGTCCAGCGCCTGCTCGATGCGATCGCCGGCCGGCAAGATGACGTCACATTCGGTGTCGCGCGCCCCGGCGACCGCCGCCGACGCCAAGCCGGTCGCCACCGCCATCGCCGAACCGACGACGATGCGCACCAGCACGGACCCTCGCCGTGCCCTACAGCCCATAGCCGACCCCGGTCATCCGCTCCGACTCCTCCCAAAGCCGGTGCCACAATTCCCGGTCCTGCGACAGCCGGCTCGATGGCGCGGAGCGCACCGGTCCGCGCGCATGCAGCAGGCCGGTGGGCCCCCAATAGCGGGTCGGATCGGCATCGGGCATGGTGGCCGCGAACAGCATCGACTGGGCCGCCTGCTCCGGTGGATGCCCGACCAGCCGGGCGCCCTGCTTGGCGACCCGGTCGAAAACCGTCTCAGTGCGGGTGAACAAGTCGGTCCCCGAGACGCCGGGGTGCACCGCATAGGACCGTTTGCTCGAGCCGGCGGCGGTCAACCGCCGCTGCAGTTCCCGGGCGAACATCAGGTTCGCCAGCTTCGACTGCGCGTAGGCCAGGTTGCGTTGATAGCGGCGGTTTTCGTAGTTGAGATCATCGATCCACAGTTTCGGTGTCTGCCGGTGCGCGATGCTCGCCAACGTCACCACCCGATCGCTGATCTTGTCCAGCAGCAGACCGGTCAAGGCGAAATGGCCGAGGTGATTCACCCCGAACTGCATCTCGAACCCGTCGCTGGTGCGCGCGAACGGGATGTTCATCAGACCGGCGTTGTTGATCAAGACATCGAATTTCTCCTGGTCCTCGGCGAACCGCCGAACCGAAGCCAGGTCCGCGAGATCCAACTCGGCGACCGTGACATCACCCGGTATGCGGGCGGCGACCTGCTGGGCTTTGCCACGATCACGGCAGGCCATCACCACCCGCGCACCGGCGCCGGCCAGCACCCGGCTGGCGACCTCGCCCAGCCCGCCGTTCGCGCCGGTCACCACCACGGTGCGGCCCTTCTGATCTGGCATCTGCCCCGGTTCCCACGCCATCGCCTTCACCTCATCATGTTTCGCGCCGCTCAGCCCTGGCGCCGATCAACACCACCGCCGACCGCGGCTATTGTTTGGTGGCCACCACGGTCTGCGCCACTCCTTCGACACGCTGAATGACATCGACGAAGCCGAGCTCACTGACGTAATCGGTGATCTCGGCGCGATCGAACCAACGCATCCCGGTCGCCACGCCCAGCACGGAACCGCTCAGGCCACCGCGAACACCGCCAGGGCGCAGCGTCGTCAACAACACGATACGGCCCCCCGGTTTGAGCACCCGCGCCATCTCGCTGATCGCCTGAAACGGACGGTTGATCAGATACAACGCCGCCAAGCAACTCACCGCGTCGGCGACCTCGTCGGCGAACGGCAGGTTCTCGGCATCGCCGCGCAGATAAGCGGTGGTAGGGCCGGAGTTGTCGGCTACCGCCCGCCGCAGCATCGGTTCGGACGCATCCACCCCGACCGCCAGTCCGCGGGTGACCCGCCCACCGAACCACCCGGTGAAATTTCCCGGACCGCACCCGATGTCAAGCACCGTCGAGTCGGCACGCAACCGCATCCAGTCGGCGACCTGCATCCGATCACCGTCGCGTCCGGGTGCCTTCAGGCCACTGGCCACCCGGAAGCCCAACGGGCGGAGCAGCTGATAGCCGGCGGAGTAGAACCTGGTGCGCATCAGCCGCTGGCTGACCGTGTGCACGGGCGGGGAACCGTCGATCAGGGTGTCCAGATACCCCCGATCCGCTACCTCTACCCGATCACGGTGCCGTCGATCCAGCAGCGCCACCAGCCGGTCATCGGCGGGAACCGGGGTAACCCCGGCCGTCACTCGCGGGCCTTGTCTGCGGTGGCCAGCACATAGTCGGAGTGCCGGGCCGCCAGCCGGAACCCCAACGGCGAGAACGCTTGCCGCAACAGCGGGTTGACGTGGTGCATGTCGGGATCGCGGAGACGTCGCCGCAGGAACCTGCCCAGCGGCGGATACACGTCATCGGTGATCGGCTGCACGTGGGCGTTGACGAAGCCGATGTCCCGCAACAGGTCACGGTATCCGCCGGTGTCGGCTGCCTGGCGCACCGCGGCCCGCGACGCCTTGCGCCACCCGCGCGCCGCCACTTCGGCTCGAGCCAGCGCCGTCAACGGGGCGCGCTTGGGGATGATGTCGGCGGTGACCAACCGGCCCCCCGGTTTGAGCACCCGCAGCGCCTCGGCGAAGAACTCGACCCGGGACGGGAAGTGAAATGCCGACTCCAGCGCCACCACCTTGGTGCAGGATTCGTCGTCGAACGGCAGGTCGGTCGCGGAGGCCTCGACGTAACTGATCCGTTTACCCAGCCGCGCTGCCTTCACCCGCCGGGTGGCGATGTCGATCTGTTCCGTCGCCAGGTTCACCCCGGTGATGCGCTTGGGTTTGAATTCCTTGATCCACAAGATGTCCTGATCGCCGTAGCCGGGGCCGCAGTCGACCACCAGATCGCTCGGCCCGAACTCCGCGGCTCGAGCCACCAGGCGCGCGAGTTCCCTGCTGGCCTCATCCAGGGTGTCCGGGTCGTTGGCCCAGTAACCGAAATTGATGAACAGCGACTCCTCGCCGAACAGGTTCTGCGGCCCGATGATGTCGTAAACCTGGCCGGTTCTCGGGCCCGAGGACGAGCTCAGCCCGACCTTGACCATCCGACCCCATTCGTCGGCCCAGCGGCGGATCCGCGCTCCAGACGATTCGTCGTGAAAGGGCTGCACGGTGGCGGTCATCACTCCCCGTTTCCAAGGGTTCGGCAAGCTACAGCAACTACTGTAACAATTGGTACGCGATACTTCTAGTATCGCTATCCGAGGCTGGTGGTTTTGGCGCCGTACCGCCCGAGGCCGGGGGCCAGTCGGCTCATCGCGTACTGCACGCGCGCCTCGACGGTCACCGGCACGACGGCCTTGTCGGCTCGGACCGCCTTGACGATCCGTTTTGCCACCTTCTCCGGGCCGTAATGGCGCAGCCTGTAGGCCCGGTCGACCTGGGCGAGCTTCTTGGCCGCCTCCTGCTCGGAGAAACCGGAGACCACCGTGGACCGCACGATGTTGGTGTGCACCACACCGGGACAGATCGTGCTCACCCCGACCCCGGAGGCCGCCAGTTCGGCGCGCAGACAGTCGGAGAACATGAACACCGCCGATTTGCTGGTGGCGTAGGCACTCAGCCCTTGCGCCGGGGTGTAGGCCGCCATGCTGGACAGGTTCACGATATGGCCGCCCAAGCCGCGCGCCGCCATCGCCGGACCGAAGGCACGGCAGCCGTACACGACGCCGTAGAGGTTGATGTCGAGGACCCGCTGGAAGTCCTCGGTCGGGGTGGCCAAAAATCGGCCGGCTTGGGCGATCCCGGCGTTGTTGATCAAGATGTCGGGGATCCCGTGCCGCCCCATCACCTCCGCGGCGTGCGCGGTGACCGCCGCCTCGTCGGCGACGTCCAGTTGGTAGGGGTGCGCGGCGCCGCCGGCCTCGGCGATCAGGGCGGCAGTCTCCTTGGCGGAGGCCAGGTTGACGTCGGAGAGCACCACCTCGGCACCCTCGCGGGCGAACGCGAGCGCGGTCTGTCGGCCGATTCCGCTTCCGGCCCCGGTGATCACCATCAGTTGATGCTCGAACGGCTTGAACGGCTTACCCATCTCGGCGCGGCGCAGCCCACGGGCCGGGGTACCGCCCCCGACCGCATCGATCAGTTCGGTCGTCGCGGTGGCCAGCAACTCCGGGTGCGAGAACGCCAGCCAGTGCCCACCACGCACCACCCGCCGCCACACCTGCGGCGCCCATTTCGGTTCGTCGTCGTAACAGGACTGGCGGACCGCCGGATCGCGGGTGCCGACAATCACCTGAACCGGGACCCGGGTGAACCGCTCCCGGCGTTTCACCAGTGTGCGCAGCGACATCACGGTGGCGCGGTAGATCCGCAATCCGTTGCCGATGTCCTGCTGGAAGGTCGGGCCGAGCAGAATCCGGTCTTCGCTGGCCCCTTCGCGCCGGGCCAGCTGCCTGCGCCACCGCTCCGGGTTGACCACCAGCCGCAGCGCCACCTTCGGCACCACCGGCACCATCAGGGCGAACATGTAGCTCAGCGAGCCCACCTGGGCCAGCACCAGCGCAAGGTTCTTCGGGGTGGGACGGCGTAACCGGCTGCGCGCCCACATCGCCAGGTGCGCCGTGCTCGGCCCGGAGACCGAGGTGAACGACGCCACCCGATGCTGGTTGGCGGCATCACACACCAACTCCCACATGGCGACACTGCCCCAGTCGTGGGCCAGGACGTGGACCGGCTTGTCCGGACTCACCGTGTCGATGACCGCCCGGTAATCCCCGGCCAGCGCCTCAAGCGCGAAGTCACGGTAGCTCTTCGGGTTCGTCGATCGCCCGTGGCCGCGGTTGTCGACGGTCACCACCCGGAACCGCTCGGCCAGCAGCGCCGCGACATTGCCCCACATGTGGTGGGAATCCGGCCACCCGTGCAACAACACCACAGTCTCGCCGTCGGGGTTGCCCTGCTCGTAGACGGCGATCTCGATGTCGCCGTTGCGCACGATCCGCTCGATCACCGGTGCGGCGCCGGCTTCGGTGTCAGACTGGGCAGTCGAGGCGATCGGTGCGGTTCCCATGTGACTCCATCGATTGTGCGCGAATTCAGTACGGACACCCGGTATCGTGTACCGATTGTCACAGGATGTCAATATCTCGGTCAACACCTACGGGGAGTGGCTCACGTGCCGAAATCGCGCCCAGCACCGCCCACAGCGGCATCGACCGGCCACCGGGTGCCGACGCCGCCGGCCCGGCGACACCTGCGGCGGCACCATGTGCTCACCACCGCCGTGCTCGCCCTCGCGCACCTGGGCGCTCCGGCCGCCGGTGCGGATGTCGCATCACCGCCGTGCCCAAGCACCGCGGTCATGCTCAATCCGGAGGCAACCGGGCCCCACACCGACTGCCGGACCGGTACCGGCGATCGGGCGAACCTGTCCCTCGACGTCAGTTATTGGTCGCTGGATTCTGGCGACCCGCCGCGGGCGGTCAAGGTTGTCGTCACCGACGGCGGCGGGGAGACGATCCAGACGATCAACGAAATGCTGGAGCCGTCGAGCCCCGGCCCGGTCGGGTTGCAGGATCTCGACGGCGACGGCCGCAACGAGGTGATCATCCCGATGGGGCGGTACTCCTCCAACGGCAGCCCGAACACCCGGTTCTCAGTGTGGCGGGCCGACGGCGACAGCAACCATTTCGAACGCACCCAGATGGTCGGCCAGGCGGTCTATCCCAGCGGAGACGGCTATGTCGTCAGCAATGCCGGGGCGCCGACCAGTCGCGATTTGACCTTCTATCTGCCGACCAGAGCCGGGTTCACCTTGGTCGTGGTGCTGACGATCGAGGCCGAACAGGTTGACCAGGAGACCGGGAGGGTGTTGACCGTGAGCTGCCGCGCCCACCAGGAAGACGGCCTGCACGCCGTCGGGATGGACGTCTACCAGGCCGAGGACGTGTTCTGCGCATCCCCGGCCGCCGATGCGATCTGGCCGGGGGCCCAACGGATCTCGATGCGGCCGTGGCCCCGCCCGGGGCAGTGACCGGTATCCGCCCGGGAGCCGGGCTTCGGGGTCAGATCTCGATGCCGAACCGGCCGGCCATCCCGCGTCCGAGGCGATATAAGGGTGCGCCGATGTCTTCGTAGCGAGGCCCGATCACCCGAGGGATCGCGTCGAAGACCCGTGCGTCGGGACCGATCAGCACTCGTGGCTTGTTCTTCTCCACGCCGCGCAAGATGATGCGCGCCGCGGAGTCCGCTCGGGTGATCGCGATCAGATCGAAGCCTTTGCGAATCTGCTCACGATCGGCATCCGCGGGGACCCCGCGAGCGTTGACCGCGATGTTGGTCTTGATCCCACCGGGGTGCACACAGGTAACCCCTACGGGGTACTTCGCCGCACGCAGTTCCTGACGCAACGCCTCCGTGAAACCGCGCACCGCGAACTTCGCGGAGTTATACGCGCTCTGCGATGGGATGCCCATCAGCCCGAACACCGAGGAGACGTTGATGACGTGCCCGTCCCCGGAGGCGATCAGGTGCGGCAGGAACGCCTTGGTCCCGTAGGTGACGCCCCAGAAGTTGATTCCCATCAACCACTCGAAGTCGTCCCATTCCATGTCGATGACGTCGGCCGACAGCGCCACGCCGGCATTGTTGAACACCAGGTTGACCCGCCCAAACCGGTCCATCACCTCGTCGGAGTGGGCGTAGACCGCAGTCCGGTCGGCGACATCGAGACCGAACGACACCGCCTGGACGCCCAGTTTTTCGCACCGCTCGGCGGTCTCGGCAACCGCGGCGGTGTCGATGTCGGAGAGCGCCAGACGGGCGCCGCGCTCGGCAAGTTTGACCGCCAGGCTGCGGCCGATGCCCGAGCCTGCGCCGGTGATTACGGCGACCTTGTCAGTGAAGTCTTTCATCGCTGGTGTGCCTTCCTCATCAGAAAATCGGATTAGTCACCGAAGCCGTAGCCGACCCCGGTCATCCGTTCGGATTCTTCCCACAGCCGCGCCCACAGTCGCCGGTCCCGCGACAGCCGACTCGACGGGCAAGGTTCGGCCGGCCCCCGGGTCTGCCGAAACTTCGCCGGCCCCCAGTAGCTGGTCGGATCGGCGTCGGGAATGGTGGCCGCCAGCAGCATGGAGTGCACCGCCTGTCGCGGTGGCTGCCCGACCAGCCGCGCGCCCTGCTTGGCGATCCGATCGAAGGCGGTCTCAGTCCGGGTGAACAGGTCGGTGCCCGACACGCCGGGATGCACCGCATAGGACCGTTTGCTCGATCCGGCGGCCGCCAGCCGTCGCTGCAGTTCCCGGGCGAACATCAGATTCGCCAACTTCGACTGGGCATAGGCCAGATTGCGCTGATACCAGCGGTGTTCGTAGTTGAGGTCATCGATCCACAGTTTGGGTGTCTGCCGGTGCGCGATGCTGGACACGGTGACGACCCGGTCGCTGATCTTGTCCAGCAGCAGACCTGTCAACGCGAAGTGCCCGAGGTGGTTCACCCCGAACTGGGTTTCGAAGCCGTCCCGGGTCCGCCGGAACGGCACATTCATCAAGCCGGCATTGTTGATCAGCACGTCGATTTTTCTTTGCCGGCCGGCGAATTCGCGCACCGAAGCCAGGTCGGCTAGATCCAGTGCCGCGACCCGTACTCGCCCCGGGCCGCCCACCGCGGCGGCCATCCGGTCGGCGACCCGTTGGGCCTTACCGACGTTGCGGCAGGCCATCACCACGGTGGCCCCCTTGCCGAGTAGGGCCGCCGTGGCGACCTCGCCGAGCCCGCCGTTGGCTCCGGTCACCACGAAGGTGCGCCCGTCCTGAGCGGGCATGTCGTCAGGATGAAACGGCCGTCGTGCGCTCATCCGGGACACCCTACCTCGCGGGCCGCCCCACCAATTGACAGAGTGATGCATCAGTCCGGATATTTGAGCGGTCGGGCGACACCCAGGGCAACCGCGATGGCCCGGCCGGTTCGCGCTGGCCACCAACCCCGAACATAATCCGACCGATACGTCAGTCCGTCGGAGGCTTGACCTTGGCGTTGCATCCGAGGCCCGGTATGGTGACCAGATGTTAGCGATACAAGCAGTATACGTTACTTATCGTTCGAGAAGGGGAGCCGAGTAATGGTCGACCAAGACACCGCTCAGCGGCCGCTGAGCGCCGCGGAGGGCGGCAGCTACCCCAAAGTCCGGCGGATCCGGTTCGGATTCGGCGAGGACGACTCATACGGCAAATACTTCGTCAACGACGACATCGTGTTCAGCCACTTCGTCGCAGGGTTGTCCGGAGCGTTCCCGCCCGGCGAAGAGTCGTTCATCCGGTCGGTGCGCCGGTTCGCCGACGACATCACCGATCCGGTGCTCAAGAAGCGGGTGGTCGGGTTCATCGGCCAAGAGGCCATGCACGGGCAGGAGCATCGCCGCCTCAACGAGAAACTGGTCGAGAAGGGCTACCCGATCGGGTGGTGGGATTCCGAGACGCTGAAAGACCGCCAGATTCGCGCCGAGATGCGCCTGCCGGCCCGGGTGCACCTGGCGATGACCGCGGCCGCCGAGCATTACACCGCGGTGCTGGCCGAACGAGTCCTGTCCAGCGACGAGATCCAGGGCATCCCCGGCGAACCGGAGTTCTGGAACCTGCTCAACTGGCACGTGTTGGAGGAACTCGAGCACAAATCGGTGGCCTTCGACGCCTACCGCGCGGTCGGCGGCACCGAGACCATGCGGATCGCGGTGATGGCGGCCCTGTACGTCTTGACGCTGCCGGTCAGCCTGCTGTCGTTGGCGGCCTCGTTGGCGCAGGACCCGATCGCGCGGCGGCAGCCGGTGCGGCTGATCCGGGAGGCCTACTCGCTGGTCCGGGGGCCGGTGTTCCGCGGCATCATGGGCGAGCTGGCGCGGTATCTGAAACCGGGCTTCCACCCCGATGACATCGACACCGACGCCTTGCTGGAGCGCTGGCAGGCGGAGCTTTTCGGCGCCGACGGCACCCTGGTCGATCACCTCAAGTGACCCCGGGAAACACCCCCCCTCGAAAGGAAACACCGATATGACCGCTCAACCCGTACCAGCCGGTGACGGCAGAGTGCCGGCCAGTGCATACCCGAAGGTGCGGCGGATCCGGTTCCCGTTCGGGAAGCCCGAGCCGATCAAGCGCCATTTCGTCGAAGACAACATCGTCATGAGCCATCTGGCCGCGCTGCTGTCCGGCGGATTCCCACCCGGTGAAGAGGGGTTCATCCGGTCGGTGCGCCGGTTCTCCGATCAGATCACCGACCCGGTGCTGAAGAAGCGGGTGGCGGCGTTCATCGGTCAGGAGGCGGTGCACGGCCAGGAACACCGTCACCTCAACGACCAACTGATCGAAAAGGGCTACCCGCTCGTGCGTTTCCTCACGTTCGGCCCGGACAGCAAACGGCAGAAGGCCTGGGAGCGTGGCCAGGATCTGTTGCCCGCCTCCGTGCATCTGGCGTTCACCGCTGCCGCCGAGCATTACACGGCCACGGTCGCCGAGCGGGTGTTCAGCGACGAGTTTCAAGCGATCCCGATGACCTCCGAGGTGCGTAACCTGCTGAATTGGCACGCGCTGGAGGAGTTGGAGCACAAGTCGGTGGCGTTCGACGTCTACCGCGCTGTGGGCGGACCGGAGTGGATCCGCATCGGGGTGATGGCCGTCCTGTACACCGTGATGTTCCCGTTCCTGATCGTTGCGGTGCTGCTGTCGATCGCGACCGACCCGAGCGGATGGCGTCCGATCCGCGTGCTGCGGGAGACCGTCGGGGTGTTCCGCGGGCCGCTGCTCAAGGGCCTGTTGCCGGACCTGCGCAAGTACATGCGGCGTGGTTTCCACCCCGACGACATGGACACGGCCGCCCTGTTGGACAAGTGGCAGCAGGAGCTCTTCGGTGAGCGGGGCGTTCTCGTCGACCATCTCAAGTAGCCACCATCACCGCCGCCCCCGAGGCGATGCGGCTGCGTTGGCAGCAGCTGTTCACTTCCTGAACATTAACTGGGAACATCCCGATACGCTGTTCTCGAACCGTCGTCCCGGACGGACCACCGAACCGCCTCACCGCGGACCGAGAGAGGAAGACATGATCCGATCACTGATCACCGGCACGGCGATCGCCGCCGGCCTGCTCCTGGGCACCGCCGGGGTGGCTGTCGCGGACGACGTGGTCGTCTACGACGGCGACACCGGGATTCCCTGGAGTTGGGGAACCAAGGCCGAGTGCATCTCGGATGGTCCCGACATGCATCTGGACAACGTCGGTGAGGACGAGGTGTACCAGTACTGGTATTGCCTGCAGCACGACGACGGTCTGTGGTACCTGCACAACTCCGACCAGCCGACCCACGAGGAGTAAAACCTCGGCACGTTCGAGCCCCGATGCGACGGCGCCCGCGACCATTTCGGTCGCGGGCGCCGTCCTCGTAGGCCGGGTTGCCGGATCCGCCATACGCACCGGATTCCCGCGCGGGCCGGGGCAACCGGGACCTGTCAGGTTCGCCAATCCCCCGCCCGCGACGACAGGCACAAGCTAAGGTGCCGTTCACCACGTCGGACGAATGACGAGTCAGTCAGATAACCACGGACCGGGCACGACAGGGGAAGAACGCCGCCGATGACAGCTGTTCCGCGCGCACGGTGCGCCGCGTCGGTCGCCGACGGCACCACCGCGAGGAGCGCTCCTTGACCGCCACCGGCGCCGGTGACCGCTCGGCCATCGGCGAGATCCTCACCTGGTTCCGCCGCTACCTCAACAACCACCCGTTCACGGCGCTGCACACCCTCGGCGGCCAGATGGTGATGGGCGTGCGCGCCGTCCAGTACCTGGTCATCGACCTGGTCACCCGGCGGTTCAAGCTCGGCGAGTTCATCGAACAGGCCGCGTTCATGGCCGGCACCGCGTTCGCGCCGACCGTTCTGGTCACCATCCCGATCGGTGTCACCCTGTCCATCCAGTTCTCCCTGCTGGCCGGGCAGGTGGGGGCCACCTCGCTGTCGGGTGCGGCGACCGGGCTGGTGGTGATCCGGCAGGGCGCCCCGCTGGTGGCCTCGCTGCTGCTGGCCACCGCGGTCGGCTCCGCGGTCTGCGCCGACCTGGGATCACGGACCATGCGTGAGGAGATCTCCGCCATGGAGGTCATGGGCGTCTCCCCGCTGCGGCGCATGGTGGTGCCCCGGCTGGCCGCGCTCGTCCTGGTCGGGGTGCTGCTGACCGGGGTCACCAGCTTCGTCGGCTACATCGCCGGCTACCTGTTCAACGTCTACCTGCAGGACGCCACACCGGGGTCGTTCATCTCCACCTTCGCCTCCTTCGCCACCGTCGGTGACCTCACGCTGGCTCTGGTCAAGGCCGTCGTCTTCGCCGTCATCGTGGCCACCATCGCCTGCCACAAGGGGCTGAACACCTCCGGTGGGCCCGCCGGGGTGGCTAACTCGGTCAACGCCGCCGTCGTCGAATCGGTGCTGCTGCTGATGATCGTCAACGTGGTGATGAGCCAGCTCTACGTCCTGGTCTTCCCGAGGCAGACACTGTGACCGCCGCGACCCCGAGCACCTACCAGCTGCCCGGCTACCGCTGGGCCAAACTCGCCGTCGCGGCCCTCGGCCGCTCGATCGGCAAGACCGGGCACATGGTGCACTTCTTCGGCCTGGTGATCGCCTCGCTGCCGGTGATGCTGCGCCACTACCGCCGGGAACTGCAGCGGCTGCTCTCCGACATCTCCTGGGGCAACGGCTCGATCGTCGTCGGCGGCGGCACCGTCAACGTCGCCGCGGTGCTGGGCATCACCGCCGGCGCACTGGTCGCCGTCGAGGGCTACAACGCGCTGAACCTGCTGGGTCTCGGCCCGGCGACCGGGCTGATCTCCTCGTTCGCCACCACCCGTGAGCTGGCCCCGATCATGATCGCGATGGCGTTCATCGCCCAGGCCGGCTGCCGGTTCACCGCACAGCTCGGCGCGATGCGCATCAACGAGGAGATCGACGCCATGGACGCCCTGGCGATCAACCCGGTCCCCTACCTGGTGGCCACCCGGGTGATCGCGTCGGTCATCGCGGTCATCCCGCTGTTTCTGACCTCTCTGGCGCTGGCGTATCTGGCCTGCCAGGCGGTCAGCATGACGGCCGGCCAATCCACCGGCTCCTACCTGCACTACTTCTCGCTGTTCATCAACAGCCGCGACGTCTTCTACGCGACGATCAAAGCGGTGGTGTTCGTCTTCATCTCCTCAACCATCCAGTGCTACTACGGCTTCTTCGCCAGCGGCGGCCCGGCCGGTGTCGGCGTGGCCGCCGGCCGCGCGATGCGCTCCAGCGTCACCGTGGTGATCATCGTGAACATGCTGCTGACGATGGCGCTGTGGGGCGTGGAGTCCGGCGCGAGGTTCGGTGGTTAGCTGTCGTGACCTGTGACGTTGTTGTCAGGCCGCGAGCCGGCTGATGGGTGGTTTCCCGCCGAGGGCGGAGTGGCCTCGTTGAGTGTTGTAGCGGCGAAGGAATCGGTCAAGGCCGCGTGTGCGCGAGTTGTTTGACGTCCAGGGCCGGGCGTAGGCCCATTCGTTAAGCAGAGTGCGGTTGAAGCGTTCTGCTTTGCCGTTGGTCCAGGGGCAGCCGGGTTTGATGAATCGTCGCTTGACCTGCCAGGCCGAGCAGACCCAGCTCCAGTTGGTGCCGTGCCGGTAGACCAGGGCGTTGTCGGTCAGCAGCCGTCGTACCTGGATTCCGTGGCTGGCGAACCAGACCAGGGCTCGGTGCAGGAACGCTGCGCAGGTGGCGTCTTTCTCGTCAGGGTGGACCTCGCTGTAGGCCAGGCGGCTGTGGTCGTCGATGGCGGTGTGGGTGTAGTCGTAGCCGATCTTGGTTTTCTTGTGCCGGTTGGCAACTGAGATCGCGGCGTCACGGCCGTGCAGCCGCCACCCACCGCCTTTCGGGATGCGGCCGAGCTTTTTGACATCGACATGGACCAACGACCCCGGGGCGCGGTGTTCGTAGCGGTTGGGGGTGCGCCGCGAGGAGCGCACCGGCTGCCCGGTGATCGGATCGATGGTGCTCAGGTGCGGTACCTGATGTCGTGCCAGGATCCGTCCAACCGTGGACGGGTTGAGCTTGAGCTCGGCGGCCAGGACCACGGCGCCGCGCTTGCGGCGGCGTCGGGCCGCCAGCACTTTCTGCTCGACCCGATCGCTGGTTTTCTGCGGCATCCGGTGTGGCCGCGAAGAACGGTCCACTAAGTGTCGGTTCCGGTCGAAAAGTGAGCAGGTGATTCCGGTCGAAAAGTGAGCACCCTTCGATTGGAGAGTGATCACTGTGGAGGATTGGGCCGAGATCCGCTGGTTGTATCGGTCGGAGAAGTTGTCGCAGGCTGCGATCGCGCGGGAGCTGGGACTGTCGCGAAACACCGTGGCCAAGGCGCTGCGCGCCGATGAGCCGCCGCGGTATGAGCGAGCGCCGGTGACGACGTCGGCGTGGGCGCAGATTGAGCCGGCGGTGCGAAATGTGCTGAGAAGTCATCCGAGGATGCCGGCGACGGTGATTGCTGAGCGGGTGCGCTGGGCCGGTGGGCATTCGTGGTTCAGCGAAAATGTGGCAAGGATTCGCCCGGAGTACGCGCCAACTGATCCGTGCGATCGGGACTGCTGCACGGATAGGTGACATCTGATCTGTGGTGCCGAGAGGGTGCCACTGGAAGGATGAGTCCCATGCCTAAGCCGTATCCCCGCGAGTTCCGTGATGATGTCGTCGCGGTGGCCCGCCGTCGTGAACCTGGAGTGACGATCAAG
>NZ_LQPZ01000015.1 GCF_002102395.1 Mycolicibacillus trivialis | reverse complement strand
GGGCCACCGGCGCCGACGCCGAGGAGCCCGGCGGCGCGATCGAGTTCGCCGACGTCGGCGCCGCCCCGGCCAGGCGGAACCTGCGCCGGTGAGGAGACCTCGGGCACTGGCGGCGGGTTGCGCGGCGGCGGTTGTTGTGGGCTCGGCGGCGCGGCGGGCGCGGACGACGCTTCAGGCGGCGCTGCCGGGGGCGGCGGCGCGGGCTGCGACCACGGCGTGGTGCCCGGTGCGGTGGTGACGGCCGCCGGTGGAACGTCGGGGGGACTCTCCGGGGCGGCTTCCGCGGGAGTCTGCCCCTCCGGTGGCGGTGGCGTCGGAGCGCTGGCCGCGGGCGGTGCCGACGGCAGCGCGGGCGGCACCGGGGCATCGACGGCTGCCGGCCGGTAAAGCCACAGCATCACCAGCGCGATCCCGGCGATCACCGCGGCCGCACTGACCGCTGCGCGCCGAAGTGTTTCGCTCCGCCGGGGCCCGGGGCGAGTCGCACCGGTCTGGCCTGCCGCCCTCCGGGGCGGCGCCGCCGAGGCCGGAGGTGGTGCGGACAGCCGGGCGATCCGTGGGGCCGACGCGCGCGCGTCGCCGCCGGGCAGGCGGCTCGCAGCGCCGGTCAGCTGGATGCGGTCCAGAGTCTGGTGGCGTAGCCACTCGGGAGCCGGGAGGAACACCGGCACGCCGCCGAGCAGGGCCACCGGGTTGACCATCCTGCCGCGTTCCCGATCACACTGCTCACACGAATCGATATGACGGGCGACCCGTTTGCGGATCAGAATGGTGAACTGACCGTCCCAGTTCGCCACGATCGCCGCCAACTCCGGGCAGCCGGTGCCGAATTGGCGCGCCCGGCGGGCCACCAGCAGCGCGCCCAGCGACCGTTCCACGGTCTGCCGCAGCCGGTACACCAGTTTGGTGGCGGTAGCGGCACTGACGTCGAGTGCCCGAGCCAGTTCGGGCCCGTCCAGGCCGTGCCGGTAGGTCAGGTCCAAAACGGTCCGGTCCCGTTCGGAGAGACCGTCGGCTGCCGCGGCGATGAGCGCCGCCAACTCATCCCGGGCGGCCAGCGTCTCCGGTCCGGCGTCGCCCGACGGCGCCTCGGGCACGTCCTCGAACGCCTGCTCCCGGCCACGCTGCCGAATGCAGCGCAGCGCCTCGTTGCGGGCGATCGCATACAGCCACGGGCGCAGTTTCGCCGGATCACGCAACGTGCCCAATCGGGTGGCGGCGACGCAGAACACGTCCTGCACGCAGTCGGCGGCGGCATCGCGGTCGCGCACCATGCCGACACAGAAATCGTGCAACCGATCGGCGTAGCGGTCATAGATCCGGGCGAACGCCTGCCGGTCGCCGGCACTCGCGGCATCGGCCAATTCGGCGTCGCCGGCCGTGTCCCAGTCCGGTAAGGCAGTCATCCCGACGCCCTTCCATCGAACCGCCGCCGGGGAGATTCGCCGGACTCCCCGTCACCCGTCCTGACAGCGCTTGTACCCGTGGCCTCGGGCCACGGGTACAAGCATGCTCGGGTCGCGGGCATAGCGCAAAGGTCTCGCGGTTTACGGGAACAGCGGCGGAAGGTCGAGGTCGAGCGCTCCCGGCACCTGCACGTGCAGACCGCCGGGGCCCGCAGAGACGTCCGGTCCGCCCGGGGTGCTGACGGTGACCCCGTCACCGCGCACCGCGACGTTCGGTCCGCCGGGGGTGTTGACCCCGACCCCGTCGGCGCCGACCGAGACGTTCGGCCCGCCGGGCACGTTGACACCCACCTCGTCGGGCTGGATCGACACGATCGGGTCGGTCGGGGTGCCCTCCGGAGGCAACGCCGGACCGGCCTGCGCCGGAGGCACTTCCGGGGCCGGCAACCCCGGCAGCGCCACCGGGGCGGGCGGGGCAGCCACCGGGGCCGGCCCGGTCTGGCGCGGCACGGTCGGCAGGTTCACGCTCGGGCCGGGCACACCGGCTTGGTCGGCGGGACGAGCCGGCTGGGCGACCACCGCCGCGCTGTCCGGCAGCGGCTGCGTCACCGGCACGCTGCTGCCGGGTCCGACGTCGAGGTGCTTCGGCTGCCCGGGGCCGAACAGCAGCATGCCGACGGCGGCGGCCGCCGCCATCGAACCGGTGAGGGCCGCCGCGCCGGCGATCAGCCGGATCCGGGTCCGGGCAGGATCGGTGGCGCTCGACGGGTACTCCGGATCGCCGTACTGCTCGGGCCGGCCGTCGTCGGCGCGCCGGGACGCGGTGATGGTCGATTCGGGGGCGTGGATGGTGCTCATCGGACTTCCTCACTGGGTTCACAGCCCCGGATGGGCCGCTCTCACAGGTAGGAGCGGCGACCACCCCGCCACCGGACAGCTTTTTCCGAACTTTTTCCGGGGACGTTTCCGCGCCCCGGTCCGCTCGGTTGGGCGCGCTGCGGGTGCGGCACCGCAGGTAGGCTCGACCCCATGGATTCGGAGGTCATGGACTGGGACAGCGTCTACCGCGGCGAAGGCGACTTCGAGGGGCCGCCGCCGTGGAACATCGGCGAGCCGCAGCCGGAACTGGCCGAACTGATCCGGGCGGGCAAGGTGCGCAGCGACGTGCTCGATGCCGGCTGCGGGGTTGCCGAACTCTCGCTGGCGCTCGCCGCGCAGGGCTACACCGTCGTCGGGATCGACCTGAGTGACACCGCGATCGCCGCCGCCACCAAGGCCGCCGAAGAGCGCGGGTTGACCTCCGCCACCTTCGTTCAGGGCGACATCACCGCGTTCACCGGCTATGACGGGCGGTTCAACACGATCCTCGATTCCACCCTGTTCCACTCGATCCCGGTGGAGGGCCGGGACGGCTACCTGTCCTCGGTGCAGCGGGCGGCCGCTCCGGGCGCGCGCTTCTTCATCCTGGTGTTCGCCAAGGGCGCCTTCCCCGCCGAACTCGAGGAGAAGCCGAACGAGGTCGAGGAAGACGAATTGCGGGCCGCGGTGAGCAAGTACTTCGACATCGATGAGATCCGGCCGGCGTTCATCCACTCCACCATGCAGCAGTTCGGGGACGGGGCACCGCAGTTCCCGCCGCGCGACACCGACGAGAAGGGCCGGATGAAGATGCCGGCGTTCCTGGTCAGCGCGCGCAAACCGGCCTGACCCGACGGCGCCTCACCGGGCGGCCAGCGAGACCCCGAAGTCTCCGGCCGGATCGGTCCACCACCGCAGCGGCCGCAGACCGGCCCGGCGTAGTTCGTCGGCCACCGCATCCGACCGGAACTTGCACGACACCTCGGTGAGCATCTCCTCCCCCGCGGCGAAGTCGACGACCAGATCCAGTGCGCAGACGCGGACCCGCTGAGCCCGCTCGGCGCGCAGCCACATCTCGATACGCTCGCGCCCGGGGTTCCAGCGCGCCACATGCGCGAACCCGGCCAGGTCGAAATCCGCGTCGAGTTCCCGGTTGATCACCGCCAGCACGTTGCGGTTGAACTCGGCCGTCACCCCGCCGGCGTCGTCGTAGGCGTTGACCAGCCGGCCGGTGTCCTTGACCAGGTCGGTGCCGAGCAGCAGGGTGTCTCCGGGTGCCATCGCGGCGGCAAGATCCGCCAGGAACGCCGCCCGCGGTTCGGGGGTCAGGTTGCCGATTGTGGACCCGAGGAACACGAACAGCCGACGGCCCCGGGCCGGGATGTGGGCCAGGTGCCGCTCGAAATCCCCGCACACCGCGTCGATCTCGATGCCGGGGAACTCGGCTTCGATGGCGTGTGCGGCGGCCTGCAGTACACCGGCGTCGACGTCGAACGGGACGAACCGCCGCAGCGTCCCGGCGGCACGCATCGCCGACAGCAGCAACCGCGTCTTCGCCGAGGTGCCACTGCCCAACTCGACGAGGGTGTCCGCACCGCTCGCTGCGACGACGTCGGCGGCGTGATCGGTGAGGATCGCTGTTTCGGTCCGGGTGGGGTAGTACTCGGCCAGCCGAGTGATCCGATCGAACAGCGCACTGCCGGCCTCATCGTAAAACCATTTGGGCGGCAGTGATTTCGGCGTCCGGCGCAAGCCGTCGAGGACATCGCGGCGCAGCGCGGTCTGCGCGGCGTCGGCGCTGAGGTAGTTCGCCACCGAGAGCGTCATCGAGATCCTTCCAGTGGGGTGAAACCGACGCCGGCTGCGGTGACCTCGACCAGGCGCCGGTCGGGGACGTCCTGCCAGGCGTTGTCGTCGTCGTAGGGTTCGCTGGCCAGCACCACGCCGTCCGGCCGGGTCAGCACCGACAGGGTGTCGCCCCAGGTGGTGGCGAGCAGTCGGGTGCCGTCACCGGCGAGAACGTTGAGCCGGGCGCCCGGGTCGGCGGTTCCCACTTCGACGATCGTCTCCCCCAGCCGGTGCAGCCCGCGATCGAAGATCAACGCCGCCAACATGGCGCTGTCACAGGTGGATTCGGCCGTCCGGCTTGCCGGCAGGACAGCGCGGTCGACGACGCCGTTGTGGGAGAGCAACCAGCCGCCGTCGCTGAACGGCGCTGTCGCGGAGGCCTCGATCGCCATCCCGACGGTCGCCGAGCGGACCGCGGCCACCACGCAATGGCTGCGCAGCGCCGGGGCCACCGATGCCAGCGAGGCGTCGCCCCACAGCGGGGCCGCACTGCGCCACCGGCGCGGCACCGGCCCGTCGAAGAAGCCCACCCCCCACCCGTCGGCGTTCATCAGACCGTGCCGCTGGCGGCGCGGCGCATACGACTGCACCGCCAACCCGGACGGCGGGTCGTAGATCAGCGATGCGACGCTGACTTCCCGGCCCAGCCAGCCCAGATGACGGCACATCAGCGCGGCCCCTCCCCCACCGACCACGCCAGTCGCAGCCCGGCGAACAGCTGCCTGCGGATCGGGAAGTCCCAGTTGCGGAAGCTGGGCCGCAGGATCTCCGGGCCGACCGCCCATGCCCCGCCGCGCAGCACCCGGTAGTCGTCGCCGAAGAACGGCTGGGAGTAACGCCGGTAGAGCATCGGTGCGAAACCCGGCCAAGGCCGAAACGGCGACGCGGTCCACTCCCAGACGTCACCGAGGAGCTGTTCGGCGCCGTAGGCCGACGCACCCGCCGGGTAGGCGCCCACCGGTGCGGGCCGGCGGGCGGCGCCGCCCAGGTTGGCGTGCCGCGCGGACGGCGGTTCGTCGCCCCACGGGTAGCGCCGCCGGCGGCCGACGGCCGGATCCCACGCGCAGGCCTTCTCCCACTCGACCTCGGTGGGCAGCCGGGCCCCGGCCCACGCCGCGTACGCCTCGGCCTCGTGGTAGCCGATGTGCTGGACCGGTTCGTCGTCGGGGATCTCCTCGACGTGTCCGAACCGGACGCGGGTGCCGTCGGGTCGCCAGAACTGCGGGGCGCGCAGCCCGGCCCGGGAGCGGTGTTGCCAACCCTGCCGAGTCCACCACCGCGAATCGGTGTAGCCGCCGTCGTCGATGAACTCACGCCACTCGCCGTTGGTGACCGGGACCCGCCCGATGCGGAACGCCGGCACCTCGACCTCGTGCGCCGAGCGTTCGTTGTCCAGCGCGAACGGTTCGGTCCCCTCGTCAACCCCCAGCACGAACGGGCCGCCGGGCACCAGCACGGAGGTACCCGCCACGCCCGGCCTGCCGGCCGGCAGCGGGCCGCCGGCGTCGAGTAGCGGTGCGCCGCTGCGGAGGTTGAGCGCCTGCAGCATGGTCTCGTCGTGCTGGTGCTCATGGCTGACCACCATGGCGTACGGGAACAGTGCGGCCGCGGTGTCGACCCGGGCCAGGCCGTCGAGGACGCGTTCGCGGACCGCCCGACAGTAGGCGCGGGCACGCTCGGGGCTGAGCAGGGGAAGCTCGGCGCGGCCGGCGCGCGGGTGCCGGAACGCGTCGTAGAGGTCGGCGACCCCCTCGGACAGCAGGCCCGGCCGGGTCGGGTCGCCGCCGCGCAGCAGCCACAGCTCCTCCTGCTGGCCGATGTGGGCCAGATCCCACACCAGCGGGCTCATCAGCGGGTCGTACTGCCGCAGCAGCTCGGCATCGTCGAAGTCGGTGAGTGCCAGGGTGCGGTCCCGCGCCCGGGCCAGCTGCCCGGCCAGCACCACCGCCGCGTCGGTGACCGCTTCGGTGGTGCTCATCCGTCCTCACGCGCCAGCCGGGTCACCGCCGCCTCGATCCCTTCCCCGATCACCCGCTCGGCGAACACCTCACCGGGGCACCTGCCCCGCTCCACCGCCTCGACCAGCAGCGCCATCGACGGGGCCAGCGAGGCCGGCGCTCGCTCGGTGGCCACCGCGACGCAGCGGTTCGCGGCCGCGTACAGCCGCCGGTCGGCCAACCCGATCCGCGCCGCGGTGTCCCAGGCGGTGGCCACCGGCGCGACGGCGGCCGCCGCGAGGTCGGCGGCGACCGGGTCGTCGAGCAGCGTGACCAGGGTGAACACCATCGCGGGCCACACCGGGGCTGGGACGCTGTCCAGGTAGCGGATCTCCAGCCAGCCGCGCGGCCGCACCGGCGGGAACAGGGTGGTCAGGTGGTAGTCGAGGTCGGCGGTGGTCGGTCGGCGCCCGCCGAGTGGCGACCAGCCATCGGCCCAGTCCGCGAACGGCACGTAGCTGGTCACCGGCACCGCCTCGGGGGTGTGCACCAGCATGACCGGCGCCTTCAGCGCGTACCGCGCCCAGGCGACCCGGGGGTCCTCGCCTTCGGCGCCGAGAATCGGGCCGCAGCGCGCCGAGTCCAGCAGGCTCCACACCCGCTGGCGCGTCGACACCCACCCGGAGAAGGTGCCGCCGAGCATCGGGGAGTTGGCGCACAGCGCCACCATCGTCGGGCCCAGCGCGTGGGCGCGCCGGACCCGTTCGGTCCAGCCCGAGCGCGGCCCGGCCTCGATGTTGACCTGGACCGAGGCGGTCGCGGTCATCATGGCGGCGCCGGCCTCCCCGGTGTGGCTGGCGGCGAAGAACCGCTCCATGGCCTGGTAGCGCGCACCGCGGTTGATCCGGCGGGTCGGTCGCAGCGGATCGGTGCCCAGCGGCACCAACCCCAGACCGGCGCGGGCGAACACCGACCGCAATACCGCCTGGTCGGCGGTCATCGCCTCGATCGAAGCGACCGCTCCGTCGAGCGGCGGGCTGGACAGCTCCACCGCCCCACCGGGTTCGACGGTCACCGCGCTGCCGCCGGGCAGGGTGGGCAGCGCCGCGCAGACCGCCGCGATCCGCGCCCAACTGGGTCGGCGCCGCGGGCGGGAGAGGTCGAAACAGTGCGCCTCGACCTCGAGGCCGACCGGGCCTGCGGTGGTGTCGGCCAGGCATGCGGCGGTGATGTACTCGGCGGCGGCCGCCGACCCGGCGAGGACCTCCGCCGGCCGCGACCGCCCGGCCGGATCGGTCGGCCCGCGGGCCGACCGACGACCCGGTGGTGCTACTGGGTGCATTCCCGGATCTCCCCCTCGTTGGCCGCCGTCTACCGCGGTTGGTCTCGCGTCATTGCCCCAGGCTGTTCTGCATCGCTCCGGCCAGCACGTCGACGGCAGGCCCACCGTTGCCGGGCTGGCAGACCTTGGCCTGCAGCAGCACGTTCTCGCGAAGCCGGGTCTGGGTGAAGCAGCGCCGGTCCACCCCGGCTTCCTGCTTGGTCCACGACGCGTCGCTCTCCCCCGCCGGCCCGCCCTCGAACGTCCACACCTGGGTGGCACCGTCATCGAGGTGCATCGCGGTGGTCTGTCCCGAACAGCCCGCGGTGCGGTCCACCACCCGGTGGAACGCGCGCCCGGCGGCGTCCGCGGTGGCGAACACGCCGACGGCCTGCTTGGCCATGTGGGTGTTGTCGGTGGCCGAAGTCTGGGTCAGGGCGCTGTTGAACGACGCCAGGTCCGGATCGTTGTAGACCTCGGGCAGCCCGATGTCGGCCCAGTTGTTACAGGCCGCATTCTCGACCCAGAACGCCTGGTACGGGCGCCCGGACACGGACTCCCAGCCCATCGGGGCGCCGACGATGTTGGCCACCGAGCCCTTGCCGAGCACCGCGTAGTTCACCACGCCCGGTTCCGACGGCGCTGCGCCGGCCGGCGACGCGGTCAACAGACCGGCCGCCGCCGCGATGCCCGCCACCCGCAGCGGAGTGGTCCAGTGCATGGCTTACCTCTTTCCGGGCTCCGTCTGCGAACCGTGCGGTCGACTCCTCGTCGCGCCGACGACGCCGGAGGACGCCGCGGCGATGGTCTCGTTGTCGATCATGCCAGCACCACCGCTGCGCGTCAGCCGTTCTTGGCGCGCACACCCTCCTCGACCTTGCGGCCCAGGTCCGGATCGACATTGCGCCAGTACTCGAAGACCCGCGACAGCACCGGCTCCTTCACGCCACCGCTGACATGGCCGATGATGTTGGCGGCCAAGCGGTCCCGTTCGTCGTCATCCATGACGTCGCGCACCAGTGCGCCGGCCTGACCCCAGTCGTCGTCGTCCTCGCGCAGCGTGTAGGCCTGCCGGACCAGTTCACCGTCGGTGTGCCAGCGAACCTCGGCGGCCCGATCCGGGTCGGCCTGCGGGCCATCGAAGGAGTTGGGCGCGTAGACCGGCTGGGTGTAGTTGTCCACCCGCAGCGCACCGTCCTTCGAGTAGGCGTTCACCTGGGTCGCGGGCCGGTTGACCGGGATCTGTTTGAAATTGACACCGAGACGGGCGCGGTGTGCGTCGGCGTAGGAGAAGCCGCGCGCCAGCAGCATCTTGTCCGGGCTCAGACCGGTGCCCGGAACGGTGTTGCTCGGCGCGAACGCCGCCTGCTCGATCTCGGTGTGGTAATCGGTGACGTTGCGGTCCAGGGTCAGGGTGCCCACGTCGATCAGCGGATAGTCGCCGTGTGGCCAGACCTTGGTCAGGTCGAAGGGGTTGAACCGGTAGGTTTTCGCCTCCTCGAACGGCATGATCTGGACCTTCAGCGTCCAGCTCGGGTAGTCGCCGCCCTCGATCGCGGTGAACAGGTCACGCTGGTGGTGGTCGGCGTCGGTCCCGGCGAGCCGGTCGGCCTCCTCCTGGGTGAGGAAGTCGTTGCCCTGATCGGTGATGAAGTGGTACTTCACCCAGAAGATCTCGCCCGCGGCGTTGACCCAGCTGTAGGTGTGGCTGGAGTAGCCGTTCATGTGTCGCCAGGTCTTGGGGATGCCGCGGTCCCCCATCAGCCAGGTGACCTGGTGCGCGGTCTCCGGCGAGAGGCTCCAGAAGTCCCACTGCATGTTGTGGTCGCGCAGGTTGCTGGCCTGAAGCCGCTTCTGGGAACGGATGAAGTGCTGGAACTTCATCGGGTCGCGCATGAAGAAGATCGGCGTGTTGTTGCCGACGATGTCGAGGTTGCCCTCGGTGGTGTAGAACCGCTGGGCGAACCCGCGCGGGTCGCGCCAGGTGTCGGGGCTGCCCCGCTCCCCCGCCACCGTGGAGAACCGGCTCAGGGTCGGGGTCCGGGTGCCCGGCTGGAAGACCGCGGCGCGGGTGTAGGCGCTGACGTCGTTGGTGACCTCGAAGTGTCCGAAGGCGCCGCCGCCCTTGGCATGTGGCTGCCGTTCCGGGATGCGCTCCCGGTTGAAGTTGGCCATCTGCTCGATCAGGTAGTGGTCGTGCAGGACGATCGGGCCGTCCGGGCCGACTGTCAGCGAGGTGTCGTCGCTGGGGGCGGGCGCGCCGGAGTCGGTGGTGGTGAACTTCTCGGTCATCGCGGGATCTCCTTGTCGGGGCGGGCTGAAGCTGAGTGGGACGCCCGGTTCGGCCAATACGTAAGGCGTGCTGGACTGTTCGCGCGTGTCGTGCGGTGGGGAGAAGACGGTGCCCGGGCGCCGGCGGCTGAGTGCCTGCCGGCGGTCACGGACATCACCAGCACCAGTTTGGTCCTTTTCGACAGGCTGTCAAGGCCGCGTGTGGTCAGCGATGCGGCGGCGGTGGGGGAGGAGGAGGCTTCTCAGTTCCCGGCCCGCGGTCCTTCTTGTCGTGGTGCATCATGCACGGCGGTGGACCGTCGTGATGATGGTGGTGATGCCCCCGGTGGGTGAGGACCGCGCCGGAGAAGAAGATCACCGCGGTGGTGAACACGACGCCGGAGATGATCACCACCCAGGCGGCCACCTGATAGAGCCGATTCGGCGCGGGCCGGTTCAGTGTCGCGCTGGCCGGGGCGGGCTCGCCCTGGGGCTGAGGAGTCGGCTGAGGAGTCTCGGTCATACCGCCATCATGCCGACGCGGAGGCGGACGCGCCACGGTTCGCCGGGACGAGCCGGCCCATCAGGCGATCGCGGTGGCCGCGGCCAGCGCGGTGTCGACCGGGGTGAGGTCACCGGAGAGACCCGCGGCGGTGCGCAGTTCGCGGAACGCGTGCACCATCGCGTCGGTGACCTCGTGCGGGTCACGCAGGGTCTGGTCATCGGTGAGCACGGCGATGTTGAGTTGGTCGACGTAGCTCCACACCGTGATGTTCAGGGCGCTGCCGGCCAGCAGCGGGCCCACCGAGTAGAACTCCCGCAGCATCGCACCGCCCACACTGCCGCGCTCCCGCGGCCCCGGCACGTTGGACACGGTGAGGTTCTGCAACCGGCTCGGGGCACGGCGGGTCGACAGCCAACCGAACAACGCCGGGGCGAGCAACGGCGGCAGGTATTCCATCCACGACTTGATCAGGCCCGGACCCAACGCGACGAAGTCCTCCTTGCCGAGAGCCGAACTCAACGCGGCCAACCGGAGCCGTTCCAGCGGATCGTCGATCTGGACCGGCAGGGAAACGTTCATCGCACCCAGTTCATTGCCGGTGAGCCGGTCGGGGTCGGTGTCCAGACTCGCCGGTACCGAGCCGATCAACGGGCGGTCGGCGCGGCCGTCGTACCGCAACAACAACTCACGCAGCCCGCCTGCGGTGACGGCGAGCACCACGTCGTTGATCGTCACGCCCAGGCGTTTGCCGGTCTCCTTGATATCGGCCAACGACAGTGTGGCGGTGGCGAACTCGCGCCCGGGGGAGAGTCTGTGGTTGAAAAAGGTGGGGGCGGGGGACAGCCGCCCGGCCAGTTCCGGGTGAGGCCCGCGGCGGCGGCCGGTCTGCCAGAGCCGCCACACCCCGGTGGCCGTCTGCGCCAGCAGTCCCGGCAGGGCCAGGACCTGGCGCGCGTGGTCGCGGGCGGCCCACAGCAGCAGGGCGGCCGCGGACGGTGGCGCACTCGAGGGCGCGGGCTCCCGCTCGTCGGCGTCGGTGCCGGTGAACCGCATCGTGCGGGCCAGCAGATTCCCGGAGGCGACACCGTCGGCCAGGATGTGGTGGATCTTGACGATCACCGGCACCGAGCCGTCGGCCATCCCGGACACCACGTGCATCTCCCACGGCGGCCTGCTCAGATCCAACGGGGTGCCGGCGATCTCGCCGATCAGCTGATCGAGCTCGCGGCGGCCGCCGGGGGCGGCCACCCGGGCCGGCAGCACGTGCTGCTCGAGGTCGATGTCGGCGTTCTCCCGCCACACCGGGTGGTGCAGCCGCAACGGGATCGGCACCAGCTGGTAGCGGAACGGCGCCAGCAGGTGCAGCCGGGTCCGCAGTAACTCCCGGAAGAGATCGACGTTGAAGGCGGCGCCGTAGCGGGAGACGTCGAGAACCCCGATCTTGAGGGTGTGGGTGTGCACGTTGGGGGTCTCGGTGTAGAGCAGCAGCGCGTCCATGCCGTGCAGCCGTTTCATGGTCCACCTCGATACGACGGGACGGGCCGGCAGGGCCGAGCCGGGGATGCCCCCAATGTAGTCGCTGCGCCGCGGCGGTGAGGGGTTCTTCGGGCCCGCCGCACACCCGTGCTGCGCTGGGTACTATCGGCGTGCTGTACGGCCCACCGAACGGGGGAGAGACGTGAGAGACCGGCTCGCTTCGACCGGCGACCTGGTCGCGACGCTTCGTCGGGCAGGGCTGATCGCGGCCCTGCGCCCCGACAAGTACATCCGGATGATCGCCGCGATGCGCCGCGAGCACATGGGCTCGACATCCGGGTTCGCCTCGTCGGCGCGCCGCTGCCCGGACCGCCCCGGCCTGATCGACGAACTCGGCACGCTCACCTGGCGCGAACTCGACCAGCGCAGCGACGCGCTGGCCGCTGCCCTGCAGGACCGGCCGGGTGGTGCTCCCGCGGTGATCGGGATCCTGTGCCGCAACCACCGGGGATTCGTCGAGGCCCTGGTGGCGGCCAACCGGATCGGCTCGGACGTGGTGCTGCTCAACACCTCGTTCGCCGGGCCCGCGCTGGCCGAGGTGGTGGCCCGCGAGGCGCCCGACACGATCGTCTACGACGAAGAGTTCACCGCGATGGTCGACCGGGCCCTGGCCGACCGGCCCGACACGACCCGGATCCTGGCCTGGACCGACTCCGAGGCCCCCGCGCAGCGCACCGTGGAGGCCATGATCGGTGAGTACGCCGGCCGGCGCCCCGCCGCCGGATCCGGCAAGGGCGACCTGATCCTGCTCACCTCGGGCACGACCGGAACACCGAAGGGCGCCAAGCGATCCGGGGGAGGGCCCGGCGAGCTCGCCGCGGTGCTCAAGCGGACTCCGTGGCGGGCGGAGGAGACCACGGTGGTGGTCGCGCCGATGTTCCACGCGTGGGGCTGGTCGCAACTGGTGCTGTCGGCGTCGCTGGCCTGCACCATCGTCACCCAACGGAAATTCGATCCCGAGGCCACGCTGGCGATGATCGACCGGCACCGCGCGACCGGGCTGTGCGTGGTCCCGGTGATGTTCGACCGGATCATGGAACTGCCCGAGGACGTCCGCCGCCGCTACAGCGGCCGGTCCCTGCGGTTCGCCACCGCCTCGGGATCGCGGATGCGTCCGGACGTGGTGACCGCGTTCATGGACGAGTTCGGCGACGTCATCTACAACAACTACAACGCCACCGAGGCGGGCATGATCGCCACCGCCACCCCCACCGACCTGCGGGCCGCACCCGACACCGCGGGCCGGCCCGCCGAGGGCACCGAGATCCACATCCTCGACGACGAGCTGCGGGAGCTGCCGGTCGGGGAGGTCGGCCAGATCTTCGTGCGCAACACCACCGGATTCCAGGGCTACACCTCGGGGAAGACCAAGGACTTCCACGGCGAGTACATGGCCTCCGGCGACATGGGCTACCTCGACGCCGCCGGTCGGCTGTTCGTGGTCGGCCGCGACGACGAGATGATCGTTTCCGGTGGGGAGAACGTCTACCCGATCGAGGTGGAGAAGGTGCTCGCCGCCCACCCGGAGGTGGCCGAGGCGTCGGTGCTCGGCGTCGACGACGAGCAGTTCGGCCAGCGGCTGACCGCTTTCGTGGTGCTCGAACCCGCGGCGGCGGCCACCCCCGATGCGCTCAAGCAGCACGTGCGCGACAACCTGGCCGGCTACAAGGTGCCGCGGGAGATCACCGTCCTCGACGAACTGCCGCGCAACGCCACCGGCAAGATCGTCCGAAGCGAATTGCTGGCCCGCATCGGCGGGTGACCGCCCACGGGAGTGCGGTCAGCTCGCGGCCGACGCGGAATCCGTGCCGCGGCTGCGGGCGAGCACCGAGGTGACCGCGGCCTGCAGGCCCGGCACGAACGCCCCCTGCTGCAACGTGCAGCAGGCATGCCCGCCGGCGACGTCGACGACATCGGCGTCCGGGATCTGCTCGGCCAGCCACCGCTGGTGGCGCGGCGAGATGACCCGGTCGCGGCCGGGCACCACCACCGTGGTGGGCACGTCGATCTCCGCGACCCAGGAGCGGGAGTCGAACCGGACGATCTCGGCCAGCGAGCGCAGCATTCCCGGCACGCTGGTCGCCCGGAACTCGTCGAGAGCCCACTGCATGTTGTTCGCGGTGCCGGCCGTCTCGGGCGCGGTGGCCGCGCGGGCGCCCGGGACCGGGGTGAAGGCGTCCAACAGGGCGGCGAACAGGCTGGTGCCCAGCCGCATCGGCATGGCCTCGGCGAAGGTGGCGGCCGCGGCACACAGCACCAGCCCCTCTACCCGGGCGCGGTGGCGACGCCAGGTCAGTTGCGCCACCAGCGAACCCATCGAGAACCCGACCGGGATGAAGGTGCGGATGCCGAGTGCGTCGGCGACGGCGACCGCGTCGTCGGCGCAGTCCTCCAGCAGCACCCGCGGGGCGGTGATCCCGGAGCCGTGCCCGCGCTGGTCGAACACGACCACCCGGCCGAACCGCTGCAGCATCGCCAGGGACGGATACCAGGTCAGCATGCCGGTGCAGGCCACCGAGTGCAGCAGCAGGAACGTCGGACCGTGACCGGTCGGGCCGCTGTCGACCACGTAGGTGCTGCCACGGCCGGGCAGGTCGAGAACGCGGCCGGTGGGGCTGGGGCCGAGCGCCTCCGCTCCCGGCAGTTTGTTCGCCAGGAGCTGCGAGGGAAGGCCGCGCAGGCCGGTCAAGACGTCGATTTCCCCATTGAAGCACACGGTTCGGGCCGGGCGGGGGAGCCTCACCAGGGCTTGAACGGGTTGACCGCGAACTGGATGACCCGATACGGGGAGCGGTCGCGCGGTGAGGTGTTCCACTGGCTGACGAACACCCGCACCTCGTCGAGCGTCGAGCCGGGGGACAGGTAGCCACCGTAGGGCTGGGCCAACCGGTTGTCGCCGGGATCGGGCAGGCTCTCCACCGGTTCGGGCCAGGCCGGCCAGTCGGCGTGTTGCACCACGGTGGTCACCGGGGCGCTGCCCAGCGAGGTCGGGTCGTTGGCCACCCGGATCTCCATGTTGCCGGTGGTGGCGTTGAAGTACGACAGCACCGCCTTGCCGTCGATCTGCTTGAAACTCATCTCGCCGACCTGGTCGGGCCAGAGCGGGGTCGGCGTGTTGCCCCAGCCGCCGCCGGCGAACTCCGGCCCGGCGGCCCAGCCCTGCCAGCCGGAGCGGTCGCCGAACCCTTCCGGGGGCACCCGGTAGAGCACCACCGGGGCGCTGCGGTCGAAGTTGTTGGCCACGATGTAGACCCACCCGGTCGACGATTCCGGGGTGGGGATCGGGTCGTAGTAGCCGCTGATCTGGGTCTGCCCGCCGCCGCGGTAGTCGGCGGCCCGCAGCGAGCCGGGCACGGTCTCCCAGCCGGCGCGGCCGGCCTCGGCGCGCACCAGCCGCGACGAGGTGGGCACCAGCCGGGTGGTGGTGGTGACCAGTAGATAGTTCTTCCGGTTGATCTCGACCACCCCGGCCGGGAGCTGCGACGCCCCGGGCGGGGTCGGATCGGCCAGCAGCGGCTCGAACACCCCGGTCACCCCGCTGTAGGTGACCCCGTCGGGCGCGCCGATCGAGTCGGTGTCCACGTGCAGCGCGATCGGGGAGTACCAGCCGCCGAACCCGACGCCCTGCCCGGCGAAACTGTCCCCGCAGACCTGCAGCACCTCGGTGGGGAACTGCATGAACTCACACAGGTCGGTCGCGCCGATCCCGTAGTCGCGGGTCGGGGTGCCGGTGCCCGCCGTCGGGCCGAGCCGCACCACCTGCCCGGGAGCCAGCGGCGGGAGCCGCGAATCCGACGTCGGCGGATCGGCGTGGGCCGGCCCGGGCGCCGCCATCGGCAACGCACAGGCCAGCGCGAAGGCGAGGGCCGACCATCGGCGGAACCCGCTGCGGGGCAGGGCCGGGCTCACCGCGGATCAGGTTCTGGCGGCCAGCAGCTCGGCGATCTGGATGGTGTTCAACGCCGCACCCTTGCGCAGGTTGTCCCCGGCCAGGAACAGGGCGAGGCCCCGCCCGTCGGGCACACCGGGATCGGTGCGGATCCGCCCGACCAGCGTCTCGTCGGCCCCGGCGGCGGCCAGCGGCGTCGGCACGTCGACCAGCCGGACACCGGGGGCTTTCTCGAGCAACTCGGTCGCCTGCTGCGGGGAGATCGGCCGGTCGAACTCGGCGTTGATCGACAGGCTGTGGCCGGTGAACACCGGCACCCGCACGCAAGTGCCGCTGACGGCCAGCTCCGGGATGCCGAGGATCTTGCGGCTCTCGTTGCGCAGCTTCTGGTCCTCGTCGGTCTCCCCGGAGCCGTCGTCGACCAGCGCCCCGGCCAGCGCCACCACGTTGTAGGCGATCGGCGCGACGTAGGTGTTCGGGTCCGGGAAGTCCACCGCGTCACCGGCGTAGACCAGCTTCTCGGCGTCGTCGGCCACCGCCCGGGCCTGATCGGCCAGCTCGGTGACCCCGGCCAGCCCGCTGCCGGAGACCGCCTGGTAGGTCGAGACGATGATCCGGCGCAGGCCGGCGGCGTCGTGCAGCACCTTCAGCGCCGGCATCGCGGCCATCGTGGTGCAGTTCGGATTGGCGATGATGCCCTTCTTCAGCGGCCACGCCTGGGCGACGTCGCGATCGAAGTTGACCTCCGCGACCACCAGCGGCACATCCGGGTCCTTGCGCCAGGCCGACGAGTTGTCGATCACGGTGGCGCCGGCCTCGGCGAACCGCGGCGCCTGCACCTTCGACATGGCCCCGCCGGCGGAGAACAGCGCGATGTCCAGGCCGGACGGGTCGGCGGTCTCGGCGTCCTCGACCTCGATCTCGGTCCCGCGGAACGGCAACTTGCGGCCCGCCGACCGGGACGAGGCGAAGAACCGCACGCTGTCGGCCGGGAAGTCCCGTTCGGCCAGCAGGGCGCGCATCACCTGGCCGACCTGACCGGTGGCCCCGACGACTCCCAGGGCGACCCCGGCCATCAGCGACCCGTCCCGCCGTAGACGGTGGCCTCCTCGACGCTGCCGAGGTTGAACGCCTCGTGCAGCGCGCGGACCGCGGTCTCCAGTTCGGTGTCCTGGCAGAGCACCGAGATGCGGATCTCGGAGGTGGAGATCAGCTCGATGTTGACCCCGGCGTCGGCCAGCGCCTCACAGAACGTGGCGGTCACCCCGGGGTGGCTGCGCATCCCCGCCCCGATCAGCGACACCTTGCCGATGTGGTCGTCGTAGACCACGTTGGAGAAGCCGATCTCGTCGCGCAGCGACTCCAGCTTGTCCACCGCGGTCGGCCCGTCGGCCCGCGGGCAGGTGAAGGTGATGTCGGTCTTGCCGTCCTCGACCTTCGAGACGTTCTGCAACACCATGTCGATGTTGACGTCGGCGTCGGCCACGGCGCGGAACACCTTGGCGGCGTAGCCCGGGGTGTCCGGGATGCCGACGACGGTGACCTGCGCTTCGCTGTTGTCGTGGGCGACGCCGGTCAGGATGGGGTCTTCCATGGGGATGTCCTTGATCGATCCGGTAACGAGGGTGCCGGGTTTGTCCGAGTACGACGAGCGGACGTGCACCGGGATGTTGAAGCGCCGGGCGTACTCGACGCAGCGCAGCATCAGGATTTTCGTGCCGCACGCCGCCATCTCCAGCATCTCCTCGAACGTGACGCGGTCGAGATGCCGGGCGTTGGGCACGATGCGCGGGTCGGCGCTGAAGATGCCGTCGACGTCGGTGTAGATCTCGCAGACGTCGGCGTTCAACGCGGCCGCCAACGCGATCGCGGTGGTGTCCGAGCCGCCGCGACCCAGGGTGGTGACGTCCTTGGTGGACTGGCTGACGCCCTGAAAGCCGGCGACCAGCACGATCTGGTCCTCGTCGAGGGCCGAGCGCAGCCGGCCGGGGGTGACGTCGATGATCTTCGCCTTGCCGTGCGCGCCGGTGGTGATCACCCCGGCCTGCGACCCGGTGAACGAGCGGGCCTGCGCGCCGAGCGACTCGACCGCCATCGCCACCAGGGCGTTGGAGATCCGCTCACCGGCGGTCAACAGCATGTCCATCTCCCGCGCCGGCGGGGAGGGGCAGACCTGCTGGGCGAGGTCGAGCAGGTCGTCGGTGGTGTCGCCCATCGCCGAGCAGACCACGACGACGTCGTTGCCGGCCTTCTTGGTCTCCACGATGCGCTCGGCGACCCGGCGAATCCGATCGGCGTCGGCCAGCGACGATCCGCCGTACTTCTGCACGATGAGTGCCACAAGAATCCTTCCTCAGCTGACGGCGGCCACTCCCCAGGATAGAGGGCGGCGGACCCCGCGTTCGAAGGCCGTGCGCCGCGACGCCGTGAACTGCGCGCCTCGCCGCGGGTGTGACCTGGGTAACGCCGGAGCCGACGCCTTTGAGCAGCGCCGGGCGCGCGGGTAGACTCGGCCGGGTGCAGCGGGTGCTCCTCCTGGAACGCCGCGGCGGGGCCTGATCGAGACCGGCTCCCCGTCGCGGGTGTTCTGATGCGCCGGTCTGAGGTCCTTCTCACTACCGGGGAGCAATCACCGTGACCAGTTTCTCTTCACCC
The DNA here is from genome assembly GCF_002102395.1 of Mycolicibacillus trivialis. Classification (GTDB taxonomy): domain Bacteria; phylum Actinomycetota; class Actinomycetes; order Mycobacteriales; family Mycobacteriaceae; genus Mycobacterium; species Mycobacterium triviale. Next base: position 103,330 of record NZ_LQPZ01000015.1, on the reverse strand, counting down.
GACGCCTTCACCGCGGGCTCGACGCGGTCCATCACCACCCCCGACGGCCCACCCCACCCCGGCCAGCCGCCGTGGAACACCCAGCGCGGCTCGTCGATGCCGGTCGGCCGGTACCGATCGTTCGCCGACGAAGTCGAGCCGATCACGCTGCCCGACCGCACCTGGCCGGACACCGTCATCGAGCGCGCACCGCTGTGGTGCGCGGTGGACCTGCGCGACGGCAACCAGGCCCTGATCGACCCGATGAGCCCGGCCCGCAAACGGCGCATGTTCGACCTGCTGGTCCGGATGGGCTACAAGGAGATCGAGGTCGGTTTCCCGTCGGCCAGCCAGACTGACTACGACTTCGTCCGCGAGATCATCGACGGTGGGCACATCCCCGACGACGTCACCATCCAGGTGCTCACCCAGTGCCGTGACGAACTCATCGAGCGCACCTTCGAGGCCTGCGCGGGCGCCCCGAACGTCATCGTGCACTTCTACAACTCGACCTCGATCCTGCAGCGCCGGGTGGTGTTCCGCGCCGACCGGGCCGCGGTGCGCGAGATCGCGGTGGCCGGGGCGCGTAAGTGCCTGGTCGAGGCCGCCAAGCACCCGCAGACCCGGTGGCGTTACGAGTACTCCCCGGAGTCCTACACCGGCACCGAACTCAAGTACGCCAAAGAGGTCTGCGACGCGGTCGGCGACGTCATCGAACCCACGCCGGAGAACCCGATCATCTTCAACCTGCCGGCCACCGTGGAGATGACCACCCCCAACGTCTACGCCGACTCGATCGAGTGGATGCACCGCAACCTCAAACGGCGCGATGCGGTGATCCTGAGCCTGCACCCGCACAACGACCGGGGCACCGCGGTCGCCGCCGCCGAGTTGGGCTATCAGGCCGGCGCCGACCGCATCGAGGGCTGCCTGTTCGGCAACGGGGAACGCACCGGCAACGTCTGCCTGGTCACCCTGGGGCTCAACCTGTTCAGCCGGGGCGTGGACCCGCAGATCGACTTCTCCGACATCGACGAGATCCGCCGGACCGTCGAGTACTGCAACCAGCTGAGCGTTCCCGAACGCCACCCCTACGGCGGCGACCTGGTCTACACCGCGTTCTCCGGCAGCCACCAGGACGCCATCAACAAGGGCCTGGACCAGATGAAGATCGACGCCGACGCCGCCGACACCGATGTCGACGACCTGCTGTGGCAGGTGCCCTACCTGCCGATCGACCCCCGCGACGTGGGCCGCACCTACGAGGCGGTGATCCGGGTCAACTCCCAGTCCGGCAAGGGCGGGGTGGCCTACATCATGAAGACCGACCACGGACTGGTGCTGCCGCGCCGGCTGCAGATCGAGTTCTCCCAGGTGGTCCAGGCGCTCTCCGACGGCGAGGGCGGCGAGGTGTCGCCGAAGGTGATGTGGGACGCCTTCTACGAGGAGTACCTGGCGCCGGTCACCCCGCTGGAGCGGATGCGCCAGCGGGTCAGTGCGGCCGAGGTCGACGGCGGCACCGACCGCATCGAGGCGGTGGTGAAGGTCGACGGCGCGGAGAAGACGATCAGCGGCGCGGGCAACGGACCGCTGGCCGCGTTCGTCGACGCGCTCACCGACGTCGGTTTCGACGTCGCGGTGCTGGACTACTCCGAGCACGCCATGTCGGCGGGCGAGGAGGCCCAGGCCGCGGCCTACGTGGAGGCCGACATCGGCGGCAACACGGTCTGGGGCGTCGGGATCGCGCCGTCGATCACCACGGCCTCGCTGCGCGCGGTGGTTTCGGCGGTCAACCGCGCCGTTCGCGCCTGAGACAGCGCGGACATCCCTGAAATCGACGCGCCGGCGGCGAAAACGGCCGATTCTGCGCCTATGTGCCCGCTGGCGTGTCGATTTCAGGGATCAGAACAGTGCGAACTGCTCCCCGCGGGGGCTGGTGTCGGTGAACTCCTCGATCCCGACGCCGGTCAGCACGTCGTCGATGCCGGCGAGGAACGCGGCGTCGGACAGCACCGGCACGCCCAGCTCGGCGGCCAGATAGCCCTTGCCCTGGAGCGGGCGGTCCGCGTTGCACACCACCAGCGAGGTGTGCGGGTCGACGCTGTCGCTGTAGGCCAGCCCGGCGTGCAGCATGCGTTCGAGCAGTTCGTCGTGGGTGCGGGTGCACTCCGCGGACAGCGCCACCCGCATGCCCTGCACCAGCGGCCCACCCGGAACGTAGCGGCCGGGATTCTGGTAGGCGCACGGCATGCGCGCGGCCAGCATCTTCAGCGGCCGCAGCTCGCCGTGGGTGACCCGGCCGTTGGGCCAGCGCTGCCTGCTCACCGGACGGATCGGCAACCACACGTCGGTTTCGGCCGCCCGGCGCAGCAACGGCGCCAGCACCTGCGACAGCACCAGCGCGTCGTCGAACGCGTCGTGGGGGCGGGCCTGCCGGAAACCCAGGTGCGCGGACAGGGTCTCCAACCGCAGGTTCGGCACACCCAGATCCAGGCGCCGCGCCAATTCCAGGGTGCACATCACCGAATCCACCGGCAGCGCCGAGTCGGCCAGCTCCGCCTCGGCGGTCAGGAACCCATAGTCGAACGCCACGTTGTGGGCCACCAGGGTGCGCCCGTGCAGCAGGTCGGCGACCTCGCCGACGATCTCACCGAACTGCGGCTGGCCGTCCAGCATCGCGGCGGTCAGACCGTGCACGTGGGTAGGGCCGGGGTCGACGCCGGGGTCGAGCAGGCTCACCACCGAGCGCTCCACCCGGCCGTCGGCGTCCAGCGCCAACACGGCGAGGCTGAGCACCCGGGCCCGGTCGGGATGGAAGCCGGATGTCTCGACGTCGACGACCGCCCAGCCCGCCCCCGGTTCCCCGGCCGGGCGGCCCCAACCGCTCATCGGAGCCTCCTCATGTCCCGAGCATGGCATGCGCGGCGGACATCATCGTGTCGCCTGCCGGTCGTGTCGCCTGCCCGCCGTGTCGCCCGCCGGTCGTGTCGCCCCCTAAACTCAGCCGCGTGATCAGCGTCCGAGGCCGACTGGCCCTGGCAGCTGGCGCCTGCGCGCGGTGGGCTTCGCGGGTGACCGGCCGCGGCGCCGGCGCCATGATCGGCGGGCTGGTCGCGATGACCCTGGATTCCTCGCTGCTCGGTCAGCTCGGTCGGGGCAGGCGCACGGTGGTGATCACCGGCACCAACGGCAAATCCACCACCACCCGGATGGCGGCGGCGGCCCTGCACGACCTCGGTGCGGTCGCCACCAACGCCGAGGGCGCCAACATGGACGCCGGGCTGATCGCCGCGCTGGCCGCCGACCGGACCGCGCCGCTGGCCGCGCTCGAGGTCGACGAGATGCACGTGCCGCACGTCGCCGACGCCGTCGAGCCGGCGGTCGTGGTGCTGCTCAACCTCTCCCGCGATCAGCTCGACCGGGTCGGGGAGATCAACACGATCGAGCGGGCGTTGCGGGCGGGCCTGGCCCGCCACCCGGACACGGTCGTCGTCGCCAACTGCGACGACGTCCTGATCACCTCCGCGGCCTACGACCACCCGCAGGTGGTGTGGGTGGCAGCCGGCGGCAGCTGGTCGGGTGACTCGGTGAGTTGCCCGCGCAGCGGCGAGGTGATCGTGCGCGAGCAGGGCCACTGGTACTCCACCGGCACCGACTTCGCCCGCCCGACACCGCACTGGTGGTTCGACGAACACACCCTCTACGGGCCCGGCGACGTGGCGCTGCCCATGCGGTTGGCGCTGCCCGGAGCGGTCAACCGGGGCAACGCCGCGCAGGCGGTCGCCGCGGCCGTCACCCTGGGCGCCGACCCGGTGGCCGCGGTGGCCGCCGCGGCCACCGTCGACGAGGTCGCCGGCCGCTACCGCACCGTCACACTCGGGCAGCACACCGTGCGGGTTCTGTTGGCCAAGAACCCCGCCGGCTGGCAGGAGGCCCTGGCGATGATAGACCCGGCCGCCACCGGGGTGGTGATCGCGGTCAACGGGCAGGTGCCCGACGGGGTGGACCTGTCCTGGCTCTGGGACGTGCGGTTCGAACACTTCGAGGACACCGCGGTGGTCGCCGCAGGCGAGCGCGGCACCGACCTGGCGGTGCGGCTCGGCTATGCCGGCGTGGAACACACCCTGGTCCACGACACGGTCCGCGCGATCGGGACCTGCCCGCCCGGGCGGGTCGAGGTGATCGCCAACTACACCGCGTTCCTGCAACTGAACCGGGTGCTGGAGCGTCATGGCTGAACCGCACAGCGAATCCGTCGTCCGCATCGGCCTGGTACTGCCCGACGTGATGGGCACCTACGGCGACGGCGGCAACGCCGTCGTGCTGCGCCAGCGACTCCGGCTGCGCGGTCACCGCGCCGAGATCATCGAGGTCACCCTGAGCGACCCGGTGCCCGATTCGCTGGACCTCTACACCCTCGGCGGGGCGGAGGACTACGCCCAGCGGCTGGCCACCCGCCACCTGAGCACCCATCCCGGGCTGCAGCGGGCGGCCACCCGCGGGGCGCCGGTACTGGCGATCTGCGCGGCCGTGCAAGTGCTGGGGCAGTGGTATGAGACCGCCGCAGGCGAACGCGTCGACGGGGTCGGGCTGCTGGACCTGACCACCTCGCCGCAAGCCGAGCGCAGCATCGGCGAACTGGTCGCCACCCCCGCCCTGCCCGAACTCACCCAGCCGCTCACCGGATTCGAAAACCACCGTGGCGGAACCGTTCTGGGAGCCGATGCCGCCCCGCTGGGCCGGGTGGTCAAAGGTGCGGGCAACCTCCTCGGCGCCTGTGTGGACGGCGCGGTGCAGGGCAGCGTGATCGCGACCTACCTGCACGGGCCCTGCCTGGCCCGCAACCCCGAACTGGCCGACCTGCTGCTGTCGCGGGTGGTCGGCGAACTGGCGCCACTGGAGCTGCCCGAGGTGGAGCTGCTGCGCCGCGAGCGGCTCGCCGCGGACTGAACCGGCCGCTAGCGCAGCCCACCGCCGGCGGTGCCGGGATCGGGCGCGAACGCTGCCGGCGGCTCGACCGGTTCGGCACCGAACAGCTGCCGGGCCCGGGCCAACAGAGCCCGAACCTCGTCGAGTTGCTCCTGCAGGACAGAGTCCGCCACGTCCGCGACGCTACCCACCCGGACGGGCCCCGACAATTCAGCCCGGAGGCCCCGAAAACTGTGAATTGACGTTGCGGACAGGGCAGTCGGATACTGAGACGATGCCGGGGGCCGGCAGGCGCACGGAGTTGGGCGGCAAGGATCTTGTCGAGGCGGTGCTGCGCGACCTGCGGGAAGCGGCCGAACGCTGGGAAGCGCTCGTCGCCGAAGCGGAGACCATCACCTACAGCGTGGACCTCGGCGATGTGCGCGCGGTCGCCAACACCGACGGCAGGCTCATCGGGCTGACGCTGCAGCCCGGCGTGACCGCCGACTACACCCACACCGAACTCGCCGACCGGCTCAACCTCGTCTTCGCCGCCCTGCGCGAGGAAGCCCGGGCCGACAACGAAGCCCGATACGGCGGCCCACCGCGGTGAGCACCGATCCGATACTCGCGCGGGCACTGGACCTGCTAGCCCGCGGTCACCGGTTGTACGCCGGGTCCGACCCGGTGGCCGTGCCGATGCAGCCGCACCGTCCGCCGCAGGCCCGGCCCGCCGGGGTGCCGGCCCGGAGGATCGCGGAACTGGCTGCCGCGCAGCATCGGATGAACCTGTCCGACCGCGAACTGTCGGCGCTGTTGACCCAGGCGTATGCCGCACGCAACGCAGGACGGCACGCCACCGGGCGCATTCTGGCCGACGCCCACGCCGACACCGCCCCGGGCGGGGACACCGCGATCGGCCGCCGGGAAGCGTTGCGCCGCATGGCGGCGCGGCTGCGCGGCCAGCACCGCCACATCCGGCACTCCCGCCGCAGCGCACGCGACCTGACCCACCGGATGCGGCGGCTGCGGTATCGGGCTCATCGCGCTCACCCCATCCCGCCGGCCCGGGTGGGCTACCGCGGTCGACACCACCGGGGCGCGGTGCGCAGCCACATCCTCGCCGCACTCGACCACCTCGGCATCACCGACCCGCGGGCCCGGCAACGCTGGCTGCGCGGGTACACGACGCTGATCGCCCGCGAGTCCGGCGGAGACCCGTCCGCGATCGCCGACCGGCCGGCGACGGCGCCCGGCCCCGTCCAGCCCGACGGGCACCCGCTCGGCTACGCCCGCGGGCTCACCCAGACCCTCCCGCAGACCTTCGCCCGCTACCACCAGCCCGGCACCGCCGCCGACATCTACGACCCGGTCGCCAACATCTGCGCCTCGATGAACTACGTGATGCACCGCTACGGCGTCACCGCCGACGGCGTCAACCTGGCCGCGCTGGTGCAGCAGGCCGATCCGCGACGCGCCCCGAAGGGCTACTGAGCATGCCGCTGAACCTGTCCAACCGGGACCAGAACTCCGGGCACCTGTTCTACAACCGCAGGCTGCGCGCCGCGATCACCCGGTTCTCCGTACGCATGCGCCACGACGACCGCAAACAACAGGCCGCGGTGGCCCTGGCGATGGTGTTCGTGCTCATCGGCGTCGGATGGATGACGTTGCTGCACTTGATGAAACCCGCCGGGTTGATCGGCCGGTCCGCGCTCGTCGGCAACCGCGACACCGGACAGATCTACGCCCGGATCAACGATCGGCTCTACCCGGCGCTCAACCTCACGTCCGCGCGCCTCGCCGTCGGCAACGCCGCCACCCCGACCTGGGTGACCGGCGCCGAGATCGCCAGGTACCCGGCCGGCCCGCTGATCGGCATCCCCGGCATCCCCGACGCCCTCACCGCGGCCCCGGCGCAACGCTCGGCGTGGGCGGTCTGCGACACCGCGAACAGCCGTGGCACCCCGGCGGTGACCGCCGTCGCCGGCGACCTGACGGCCACCGAGCGCGGTGGGCCGCTCGGCCCGGACCGGGCCATCCTGGCCACCCACCGCGACGCCACCTACCTGATCTGGGCGAACCGACGCGCGCGCATCGACCCCACCGACCGCACCATCACCTTCACTCTGGGCGTCGACCCCGCCGCCACCCACCCGGTCGAGATCTCCACCGCGCTGTTCGACGCCATCCCCGCGGTCGAACCGATCGCGGTGCCACCGATCCCGGACGCGGACGCCCCGTCGAGCTGGCTGCCCGGCTCCCGGATCGGCGACGTGCTGGAGACCCGCGACTCCGCCGGTTCGGTCACCGGCGTCTACGTGCTGCTCGGCGGGGGAGTGCAACGCGTCAGCGGGTTCGTCGCCGACCTGTTGCGGGCGGCGCGGCCGCAGCGCACGGTCACGCCGCGGCTGGTCTCCCCGGACACGGTGGTGGCCATCCCCGTCGTCGACGTCCTCAACGTCGAGCACTACCCGACCGGCCGGCTGCAGTTCGTCGACAGCTCCGCCGACCCGGTCACCTGCCTGGCCTGGGCCAAGCACGTCGGGGACCCGCAGGCCGCGGTGGTGGTGTTCAGCGGGCGCGGGCTGCCGGTGACCGGGGAGGCGGAGTCGGCCGCGGTGCCGCTGGTGCGCGATGACCGTGGGCCGGACACGGTGGAGGCCGACCGGGCTCTGATCCAGCCCCGGGCGGCGACTTTCGTCGCCACCACCAGCGGGCTGGCCACCGCGACCAGCCGGGAGAGCCTGTACTGGCTGTCGCCGCAGGGGGTGCGCTACGGCGTCGAAGCCGACCAGTCCACGTTGCGGGCGTTGGGACTGGACCCGACCCAGGCGGTGCAGGCGCCGTGGCCGTTGTTGCGCACCTTCGCGGCCGGACCGGCGATCAGCCGCGACGCCGCCCTGGTGGCGCGCGACACGGTCCCCGGTGCCGCGGCGGCGGTCCCGCAAGGAGGCTGACGATGACCAGACGCGGATTCGTGCGGGGTACCCGCGCGGCGATACCGGTGGTGCCCCCGGCGCGGATCGCGGTCGCCGCGCCGCTGGCGCTGCCGGAACGCGAACCCCGCAACATCCTGCTGATGATCGCCATCCCCGCGGTCCTCGTCGGCATCCTCGGCACGCTGATCGTGATGTACGCCTCGGGGATCCGCAGTCTGCGGTCGGGGTTCTTCCCGATGATGGGGCTGGCCGGGTTCGGTGCGCTGATGTTCAGCGGGCGGCTGGGCCGGGGGCATCGGGTGAGCTGGGGCGAGCAGGAGCGGCAACGCCGTGGCTACCTGCGTCAACTCGACGACGACCGTGACGAGATCCACCGCGCCGCCGCGCAATTGCGTCTCAGTCAACTGTTCGTCCACATCCCGCCCGGGCAGCTCGACACGGTCATCGGCGGCAAGCGGATGTGGGAACGCCGCAGCGGCGACACCGACTTCCTCGACGTGCGGCTGGGGGAGGGGATGCAGCAGGCCGGGGACTGTGCCGTCTCGGTGCAGTGGCCCGACGTGCCGGTGGCCGAGGAACTCGAGCCGGTCACCGGCGGTGCCCTGCGCGATTTCATCCTGGAGCAGAGCAAGATCCGCGCGATCGGCAAGGTGGTGAGCTTGCGCGCCAAACCGGGTTTCAGTTTCCTGGCGGACGCGATCACCGACCTGCACGGACTGCTGCGCGCGATGCTGTGCTCGCTCGCGGTCTACCACAGTCCCGACGACGTGAAGATCATGCTGGTGACCCGCCACCCGGAGCGCTGGTCTTGGCTGGTGTGGCTGCCGCACAACCAGCACGACGAGATGATCGACGCCTGCGGGCCGCGTCGGCTGGTGTTCACCACGCCGACCGCGCTGGAGGAAGCCCTCGACGCCGAGTTGCACCGCAAGGGTCGGGGCCCCTGGTCGCCGCCGATCGGCAGCAGCCCCTCCACCATGCCCTCGCCGATGGAGTCGGGCACCGGCCGGGAGCTGGGGCCGCACTGGCTGATCGTGGACGACAATGCCGGCACCCCGGAGCAGTGGGAAGGGGTGACCGGGCAGAAGGGGATGGCCGGGATCACCGTGCTGCGCCTGGCCACCCGGGTGGGGACCGGGGTGGGGTTCGCCGAAGACCAGCGCTTCGAGCTGCGCGGCGGGAGTCTGTGGCACCGTGGCGCGTTCTACGCCGTCGCCGATTGGCTGGCGGACAGCACAGCGCACCGCTACGCCCGCGCGCTGGCGCGGTGGGCGCCGATGACCGCGGGGGAGTTGGCCGAGGTCGACGGGCGCGGCGGTGAGCTGCTGCGCAGCCTGGGCATCGCCGACCCGAGACGGCTGGATGTCCGCAGGCTGTGGGCGGAGAGCCGTGGCCGCGGCGACCCGAAGTGGGCGATGGTGCCGGTGGGTGCGAAGCCGGGCGGCGAACTGCAGTACATCATCTTGCGCGCCAAGGATTTCGGTGGCTTCGGATTTCACTCGGTGGTGATCGGCACCTCGGGGTCGGGGAAGTCGGAGTACTTCCTGTCGTTGTGCAGCGGGATCGCGCTCACCCACTCGCCGGAGACGTTCATCGTCATCTTCGTCGACATGAAGTTCGAGTCGGCCGCGCAGGATCTCGACGGCTTCCCGCACGTGGCGGGCTCGCTGTCGAACCTGGGCAACGACGAACGGCACCTCGCCGACCGGATGCGCAAGGCGGTCGACGGCGAGATCACCCGCCGCTACCGGCTGTTCAAGGACGCTGGTGCCCGCGACGCCAACGAGTACGAGGAGATGCGGTTGGCCGGAAGGGAACTGGAGCCGGTCCCGATCCTGCTGGTCATCATCGACGAATACCTGGAGCTGTTCATCCATCACCCGGAATGGATCGATCTGGTGATCCATATCGGTCAGGAGGGCCGCGGCTGCAACGTCTTCTTCACCCTCGGCGGGCAACGGCTGGACCTGTCGTCGCTGAGCAAGGTCAAGAGCAACATCGCGTTCCGGGTGGCGCTGCGCGCCGAGACCGCCGAGGACTCCCGCGACGTCATCGGCAGTGACGCGGCGCTGCACCTGCCGTCGGCGGAGAACGGTTACGGGCTGCTCAAGGTCGGGCCGCGGGATCTGGAACAGTTCCGCTGCTTCTACGTCTCGGCGCCGTTCGTGGTCCCCAAGCACACCGGCGACGACGGCCTCCCCACCCCGGTCGTCTTCGCCCAGCCGCGGCTGCTGAACTGGCAGCACCAGCCGCTCAGCGCCGCCGAACGCGACGCGCTGCCCGCGCCGCGCCCGGAGAAACCCGACGAATACCTGTTCCACGATGACGGTTTCCGCCGCAAGAAGGTCGTCGACGTGGTGCGGGAAACGCTGGCCGCCCAGCCGGTGCGACCGCCGCACCGGATCTGGCTGCCGCCGCTGGAGACCAGCGAGCCGATCGACGCCCTGGTGTCGGCCTGGCGGGGCCGGCCGTGGGATGTCGACTACGGCGACAACGCGGGGTTGGCGCTGCCGGTCGGGGTGGTCGACATTCCCGAGGACCACGCCCAGCGCGTCCACGTCATCGACGCCGAGATGGACAACATCATGGTCGTCGCCACCGCGCAGCGCGGGAAGTCGACGACGATCATGACGTTGCTGGTGGCCGCCGCGCTGCTGTACCGGCCGCGGCGGGTGACCTTCTTCTGCATCGGCGCCGCGCTCTATCCGATCGAGGAACTCCCGCACGTCGCCGGCGTGGTCAGCGTCTCGGACGCCGAGGGGGTGTCCCGGACGGTGGCCACGCTGGAGGGTTTGATCCGGGCCCGGGAGGCCGCGTTCAAACGCCACCAGATCGACATCGCGGAGTTCCGTCAGCGCCGCTTCGGCGCCGCCGGCGGAGCGACTGACCCGGACGACAAGTTCGGCGACGTGTTCCTGGTCATCGACAACTACGGCGACCTCTACGACAAGGACCCGGCCCTGGGGGACCGCGCGATCGCCATTGCCCGTCAGGGTCTGTCCTACGGGGTGCACGTGATCACCAGCGCCACCGCCTGGTTCGTCGGGCAGAAGCAGGGTCTGCTCAACGTCTCCAACGCTCGGATTCAGCTGCGGCTGTCCAACCCCGACGAGTCGCAGATGGGCACCGGGCTGGAGCGGCGCAAGGCGGCACGCCACACCCTGGACCGCCCCGGCTTCGGCCTGACCGCCGACGGCCACGAGTTGCTGGTCGCGGTCCCCGAACTCGGCGGGCCCGACGGCACCACCCGGATCCCCACCCGGGGGATCGGCGCCCTGATCGCCGAGCGAACCGGGGCGGTGCGGGTCGAGCGGCTGGCCAGACTTCCGCAGCGGGTCGCGCTGGCGCGGCTCAACGCCGCCTTCGCCGGCAGCGCCGCCGACGACGACCCGCTGACCGTCCCGTTCGCGGTCGGCGAGAGCGCCCTGAAACCGGTGGCCGTGCCGCTGCGCACCCTGCCGAACCTGCTGGTGATGGGACGTCAACAATGCGGTAAGACCACCACCCTGACCGCCCTGGGCCACGCGATCATGAACCGGCTCAGCCCCGAACAGGCCCGCATCACCATCATCGATCCCAAGACCACCCTGATCGGCCGGATCGAGGGCCCGCACGTCGACGCCTACGCCTACACCGCCGACGACATCGACGCGGTGATCGGTGAACTCGCCGGCGTGTTGCGCGACCGGTTGCCGCCGTCGGGGCTGAGCCAGCGGGAGCTGCTGGCCTGGCCGGGCTGGGAGGGGCCACGCCGGGTGGTCATCATCGACGACGAACAGGAACTGCGCGGACACGGCGGGATCGGCAAGGCGGCTGCCACTGCGCCGCTGTGGCCGCTGATCGAACGCAGCCGGGAGATCGGCCTGCATGTGTTCGTGGCCCGGCTGCCCGGCAACTGGGTGGCGCAGGCGGTGATGAACCCGCTGCTGCAGAAGCTGACCGCGGCGCGCACGCCGACGCTGTTCATGGACAACGACCCGGCCACCGTGAAGGTCTTCGGGCGCATCAGCGCCCAGCAACTCCCGCCCGGCCGCGGACTGCTGGTTACCACCGAAGGCGCGGTCGAGGGCGTTCTGGTCGGCACGGCCGAACCTAGCGTGGGCACTCCGCCGGGCTGACCAGCAGCGCGGGCCACAGCGCCGCCGCCAAACCCAAAGCCGCTACGTCGAATTCGGTGCTCTGCGGTGCGCGCAGCTGCAGCTGTTGACGCACCTGGGTCAGGTTATCGGGTTGGAGGAAAGCCAACGTCAGTCCGATCAGCAGGTACGGGATGGCCAGCCAGAAGGCCGTCTCGGCGAGTGCGGCCACCGAAACCGGTCGGGTGGCCACCGCCCACGCCCGCGCGGGCAAGTCCGCGATCCGCCGGCCCATCACGTTCCGCAGCCGCTGGAGAAAACCAGTTGCACCGGCCAGGTCGCGATTCCCGCCAGGATCGAGATCACCGCCCGGGCACCGCTCAGCCCGGCGAAGCGGTCGCTGTCGATGAGCGCCCACGCCAACCCGGCCAACAGGTAGGGCGCGGCGATCAGCCCGGCCAGCAGAGCCCACTCGGCCAGGAGCAGTTCGAAACGTAGGACCCTGCGCAGGGTGGTGAGCACCGCAGGCCTCCTCGGGTACCTCGACCGTTTCGCGCTGCCGGGGCCAAAGCTACCCGGTCCTCAGTCGCGGTGGCCGTACTCGTCGAACCAGTAGGCGAGTTTTCCGCGCCGGCTCACCGCGCGCAGCCGACGCTCGGTGGCTTCCCGGGTGGGCGGGTTGGTGACGATGAGCAGCTCGTCGTCCGCCTTGATCACGGTGTCGGGCTGCGGCACGAAAGTGTGACCGTTGCGGATGATCAAGGTGATCACGCTGGGCTCGGGCAGCCGCAACTCCAGGATCGTCACGTTGCGCAGCCGGGATTCCGGCGCCACCCGCATGGTCAGCAGTTCCGCCTCCAACACGTCCAGCGGCGCGGATTCGACGTGGATCTCGCGGGCCGCGTCGTGGGCCATCAGCCCGAGCCGCCGGGCGATCAGGCTCAGGCTGGGCCCCTGCACCAGGGTGAAACTGACCACCAGGATGAACACGATGTTCAACAGCCGCTGGCTGTGCTCGACGCCCTCGACGATCGGGAACGTGGCCAACACGATCGGCACCGCACCGCGCAGGCCCGCCCAGGACAAAAAGACCTGTTCGCGCCACGGCACCCGGAACCAGGTGAGACAGCCGGCCACCGACAGCGGACGGGCCACCAGCAGCAGCACCAGCCCGATGACGAGTGCGGGCACCACCTCCCGGGGCAGATTGCGGGGCGTGACCAGCAGACCCAGCAGCACGAACAGGCTGATCTGGGCCAGCCACGCCAAGCCTTCGGCGAAGGAGCGGGTGGCCGAGCGGTGCGGCAGTTTGGAACTGGCCAGCACCATCCCGGCCACGTAGGCGGCCAGGAAGGCGCTGGCGTGCGCGGTGCCCGCCGCGGCGAACGCCACCATGCCGACCCCGAACGTCGCCAGCGGGTACATCCCGGTCGCAGGCAACGCGGTGTGCCGCAGCGCGAACCCGCCCAGCACACCGGCGCCCACGCCGATCACCGCGCCGAGCGCCAACTCGAAGACGATCTCCAGCACGGTGTCGGCCAGCGACACGGTCAGCGGGGTCGCGCTGAACACCAGCACCAGGATGGCCGCGGGCGGGTCGTTGAAACCGGACTCGGCCTCCACCAGCCCGGCCAGCCGGCGGGGCAGCGGCAGCAGCCGCAGCACCGAGAACACCGCGGCGGCGTCGGTGGAGGAGATGATCGCGCCCAGCAGCAGCGACAGCTGCCACTCGAAGCCCAGCAGCAGATGCGCGCCGACGGCGGTGACCACCGTGCTGATGCCCACCCCGACGGTGGCCAGCACCCCGGCGGGGGCCAGCACGCTGCGCACGTCGGCGAACCGGGTGGTCAACCCGCCTTCGACCAGGATCACCCCGAGTGCGGCGATGCCCAGATCGCGGGCGATCTCGTAGTTGTCGAAGACCAGCCCCAGTCCGCCGTCGCCGATGGCCATCCCGACCGCCAGGAACAGCAGCAGGCTGGGCAGCCCCACCCGGCTGGCGACCCGGGTGCCGACGATGCTGGCCAGCAGCACCAGGCCGCCGGCCAGCAGCGCCAGGTACAGCTGCTCCAAGGTCATGTCGTCCCCGCTAGTGCCGGTCGGCTCGGTGGGCATCGGGCCGGGTTGCTTCCGCCGATCGTGGCGGCAAGGCCCAAAGGAGGTGTGCCGGTGCCAGTAAAGTTAACCCAGGGCGTCCCCGGCGGGCCGAGGGCATCAGCGGTACGGGCGCAGAACAGGCGATGCGGAGGGTGACAGGCGATGGGTAGGCGGGTGATGCGGGTCGGCATTGCCGGTGCCGGGGCCGTCGGCCGCGCGGTCGCCCGCGAACTGCTCGACAACGGCCACAAGGTGCTGCTGATCGAACGCCAGACCGGGCACTATCAGCCCGGTGAGGTCGACGACGCCGACTGGCTGTTGGGCGATGCCGCGGAACTCTCCACGCTGGAGGAGGCGGGCCTGCAGACCTGCGACGTGGTCATCGCCGCGACCGGTCAAGACAAGGTGAACCTGGCGGTGGCGCTGCTGGCCAAGACCGAGTTCGCGGTGCCGCGGGTGGTCGCCCGGGTCAACGAGACCCGCAACGAGTGGCTGTTCACCGAGGAGTGGGGTGTCGACGTGGCGGTGTCGACACCGCGGGCGATTGTCGCGAACGTGGAGGGCGCGATCGACGTCGGGCATCTCGTGCCGGTGATGGGGCTGCGACAAAGCCAGGTCAACCTGGCCAAACTCACCCTGCCGGCGACCAACCCGCTGGTGGGACAACGGATCTGCGATGTCGAGTTGCCGGCGGACACCGCGCTGGTGGTGGTGCTGCGCGACGACGAGACGATTCTGCCGCGCTCGCCGCAGATGCTGGCCGCCGGCGACGAGTTGGTCTTCGCCGCCAACCGCGCCACCGAGCACCGCATCCGGGCGGTCATCGAGGCCCAGGACCCCGCGCTGGCCGGGCCGGGCGCGGAGCCGGCCTGACGCCGGGTAGTGGCGTCAGGCAAGCGTCAGGGACCGGCGTCAGGCTTCGACCTCAGGCTTCAACGATGATCGGGTCGCCGAGGCTGACCTGGTCGAAGTACCAGGCGGCGTTGTCCGGGCTGAGGTTGATGCAGCCGTGGCTGACATTGGCGTACCCCTGCGAGTCCACCGACCAGGGTGCGGAGTGGACGTAGACGCCGCTCCAGGTGACCCGGACGCCGTACTGGCCGTCGATGAGGTAGCCCTCCGGGTCGTCGAGCGGAATGCCGATGGTGCGCGAATCGAACTTCACCGTGCGCTCCTTGGACAGCGCGGTGAACGAGCCGATCGGGGTGGGCCGGCTCGGCTTGCCCAGGGAGGCGGGCATTTCGCGCAGCACCTCGCCGTTGCGGCTCACGGTGAAGCTGTGCCCGGAGATGCTGGCCACCGCGACCAGTGCGTCGCCGGTTTCGAAGCCGGTGGACAGGCCGTGCGCCTCCACGTCGACGGTGGTGTGGGCGGGCCAGTAGTCGTCGGGCACCCAGTGGACCTCGCGGTCGCTGACCCACTCGAAGTGCCCGGGGGTGTCACTCGAGGAGGTGACGGCGATGGTCTGTTCCGCGGCGGCCCGGTTGCGCACCGGTGCGACGAACGTGACCACGACCGGGTGGGCGACCCCCACCACCGCGCCCGGCGCGGGCAGGACCTCGGCGACCGCCGGGGTCGGCTGCGGCGGAGCGATCGCCGCCCAACCGGCATTGCCCGACCCCACCGCGAACAGTGCCGTCACCGAAACCATGACGCCCAACCAGCGAACCACGCGGCGCACGGCGTCCCCCCTTCTTGAAGTGTCAAACCCGTCCGTATTCTATCCGGCCTTTGCCGGATCGTTGCTCAGCAAACTGACTAGATGGGGTCTATTCCGTGATTCGCACGGGTGATGACGCATTGTGATGTCAACACAGCAAACATTGAATGTGTTCTTGGCGGTCCGGGTCTTGTGCCGGCCCCCGGTTGGGGGAAAGCTTGGGACCCAGGAGGATCGGCATGGCGGAGAAGACGTCCCGATCGGCGGGCGCCGGCCCCGCCGTGGACAGCCCCGCCGCCATCCGCAACGTGGCGCTGATCGGCCCCTCCGGGGCGGGTAAGACGACCCTGGTCGAGGCGCTCCTGGTCGCGGCAGGCGAGTTGTCCCGCGCCGGCTCGATCGAGGACGGCACCACGGTCTGCGACTACGACGCCGCCGAGATCCGCCAACGCCGGTCGCTGGGTCTGGCCGTCGCGTCGGTCTGGCACGGGCACACCAAGATCAACCTCATCGACACCCCCGGCTACGCCGACTTCCTCGGCGAGGTGCGCGCGGGCCTGCGTGCCGCCGACGCGGCGCTGTTCACCGTCGCGGCACACGAACGCGTCGACGAACCGACCACGGCGCTGTGGCGCGAGTGCGAAGACGCCGATCTGCCGCGCGCGGTGGTGATCACCAAGCTGGACCACCCCCGCGCCGACTTCGCAGCGACGTTGTCCGGCGTCCGGGATGCATTCGGCGCCACGGTGTTACCGGTCTATCTGCCCGAAGGAAGCGGATTGCTGGGCGTGTTGACGCAGACCTTCCGCGGTGGCGACCACGGCAGCGGCCCGGCCGATCCGGCGCAGCGCGCCCGCATCGAGCACCACCGCGCGGATCTGATCGAAGCGATCATCGAAGGGTCCGAAGACGAGTCGCTCATGGAGCGCTACCTCGCCGGAGCGGAACTCGAGGAGGCGGGCCTGATCGCCGACCTGGAGCGAGCGGTGGCCCGCGCGACGCTGTTTCCGGTGTTCCCGGTGTGCGCGACCACCGGCCTGGGTGCCGCCGAGCTGCTCGACGGCATCGCCCGTGACCTGCCCTCGCCCGCCGAACACGGCCCGCCGGCGGTGTTCACCCCGCAGGGGGCGGGCCGGGCCGCGCTGCCGTGCGATCCGGCCGGACCGCTGCTGGCCGAGGTGGTCAAGACCACCTCCGACCCCTACGTCGGCCGGATCAGCCTGCTGCGGGTGTTCTCCGGAACGCTGCGACCCGAGACCCCGGTGCACGTCTGCGGTCGCGATACCGCCTTCTTCGGTGCGCCGGGGTCGCATCCCGACCATGACGAGGACGACCGCGCCGGGGCACTGGCCTTTCCGTTCGGCAAACACCAACGGGCGGCCCAGCAACTGATCGCCGGAGACCTGGGGGCTGTCGCCCGACTCGGCCACGCCGAAACCGGTGACACGGTGTCCTCCTGCGCCGACACACTGGTCCTCCAACCCTGGCTGACACCCGAACCGCTGCTGCCGGTGGCGATCGCCCCGCATACCCGCACCGACGACGACAAGCTGGCGGTGGCGTTGGGGCGGCTGGCCGCCGAGGACCCGGGCCTGCGGGTCGAACAGAACCAGCAGACGCATCAGATCGTCTTGTGGTGTGCCGGCGAGACACACGCGGGCTTGGTTCTCGAGTCGCTGGCGGAGCGCTCCGGGGTGCGGGTGGACATCGTCGAGCTGCGGGTGCCGTACCGGGAGACCTTCGCCGGTCCGGCGCGGGGGCGCGGTCGGCACGTCAAACAATCGGGCGGACACGGCCAATTCGCGATATGCGACCTCGTCGTGGAGCCGATGCCCGCCGGTGCGGGATTCGAATTCGTCGACAAGGTGGTCGGCGGTGCGGTGCCGCGGACGTTCATTCCCAGCGTGGAGAAGGGCGTGCGGGCCCAGATGGCGCACGGTGTGCGCAGCGGCCACCCGGTGGTCGACATCCGGGTCACCCTGGTCGACGGCAAGGCGCACAGCGTGGACTCCTCGGATGTGGCCTTCCAACTCGCGGGCGCCCTCGCGCTTCGCGATGCGGCGGCCAACACGGACATCGAGCTTCTCGAACCGCTCGACACCGTCGCCGTGCTGGTGCCCGACGACCTGGTCGGCGCCGTACTGACCGACCTGTCCGGGCGGCGGGCCCGGGTGCTGGGCACCGAGAAAGCGGACCAGGACCGCAGCGTGGTCCGCGCCGAAGTGCCCCAAATCGAGTTGGCCCGCTACGCGATCGATTTACGCTCATGCAGTCACGGCAGCGGGTCGTTCCACCGCGCGTTCGCCCGCTACGCCCCGGTGCCCGCGGCGGCCGTCGCCCGGGCCGACCCGTGAACCGGCCGACGCGGCCGAGGACAGAAAGGTGACCGTTGTCGACACTGCAGGGCCTGCCCGCCCATATCCTGCTGAATCATTTCGTGGTCGTGTTGATGCCGCTCACCGCGCTGCTGGCGATCCTGTGCGTGGTGTGGCCGGGCGCCCGGGAACGGCTGGTGTGGCTGGTTTTGGTGCTCGCGATCGCGACCGCCGCGCTCACCGCGCTGACGGTCAGCTCCGGGCAGTGGCTGATCGACCACGCCGACAAGCAGACCCAGATGCTCAACCACCACGCTGATCTCGGCGACACCATGCCCTATTTCGCGGCGGCGCTGCTGGTTGCCGCGATCCTGCTGGCGGTGCTGCATGTCCGCAAGAACCGCGCCGGTAACATGAAACCGGTTGTGCACCTGCTGATCATCGTCCTGGTCCTCGCCGCCTCCGGCGCTTCGCTGGTGCAGATCTATCGCACCGGTGAATCCGGGGCGCGTTCGGCGTGGGGGAGCTTCGTGTCGTCGGTGAGTGGGTGAGTGCGGCCTCAGCCCAACCCGCCCAGCCGGCGCGACGCCCGGTACTCCCGTAGCACGCAGATCCGGTCTCCGTCGAACTCCAGGAGCGCCACCTCCCGCATCAGTTTGCGTTCGCCGTCGACCAGATCGTCGACGCGGGCCTCCCACTCGGCGATCGCGGTCGCGCCGTCCAGATACAGGTTCACCAGCACTACCTCGATGTTGTCCTGCTGCTCGACGACCTTGGCCTGCCAATACCGCCGTATCCCGGACGCGTCGCGGATCGGCTCCTCGAGCACCCGCTCGTGATAGGTGGCCGTCGGCGTGAAGACGCTGACGATCAGGTCGGGATCCTGGCACTCCCCGGCACGGATATAGGTCGCGACGACCCGCCGTACGACATCTTCGGTGGGCGCGGGGGACACGTCGCCTTTCCACCCCGTGGGTGGTTGGCCGATCGTTCCGTTGCTCGATCCGAGCCGGGCCGGTAGCGGTGCGACGAAGCGATTGTGACGCAGTCCAACCTGTGTACTTCCTGGACGCTCGGCGGGGCGGCGGGGAGCAAAACCTCGATCACAGCAACTCGGTAGCTGACTAGCACGATCCTTCCATCCAGCAAACTTCCGAAGCGGGCGGAGTGGGCGATCGGGCGCGCCGAGACCGCCTGGTCAGCCGATCTCCGGCCCGGATTCGGGTTGACGGCGATCCGGGGTGGCGGCATATCGTTTCAAGTACTTGTCGGCATGGGCAGGGCACCGTTCAGCGCTGCACGGACGCACACTCCCGCCCAAGCCATCGTCACGCGAACGACAAGACCGAAGCAGCGCCGGCCCGCCGTCTTCGGGGACCGGCACCACCCTCGCCGCCCCGGGAACGACGCGCCCGTTTCCGAAGGGGCAGGTGATATGACCCCCAGCCGAGTCGGGCTCTACAATCCCGCCTTCGAGCACGACGCCTGTGGCGTCGCGATGGTCGTCGACATGCACGGCCGGGCCCGCCGCGACATCGTCGAGAAGGCCATCACCGCCCTGGTCAACCTCGACCACCGCGGCGCTGCCGGCGCCGAGCCCAACAGCGGCGACGGCGCGGGCATCATGATCGGTGTCCCCGACGCGTTCCTGCGCGCGGTCGTCGACTTCGAGTTGCCGCCGGCGGGCAGCTACGCCACCGGCATCGCGTTCCTGCCCCAGTCCGCCAAGGACGCCGCCACCGCCTGCGAGGCGGTGGAGAAGATCGTCGAAGCCGAAGGCTTGACGGTCCTCGGCTGGCGCGAGGTGCCGATCGACGACTCCTCGCTGGGGGCACTGGCCCGCGACGCCATGCCGACGTTGCGGCAGCTGTTCCTGGCCGGCGCCGACGGCATGACCCTGGAACGCCGCGCCTACGTGATCCGCAAACGCGCCGAACACGAACTGGGCAGCAAGGGCCCCGGCCAGGACGGGCCGGGACGCGAGACGGTGTACTTCCCCAGCCTGTCCGGTCGCACCCTGGTCTACAAGGGCATGCTGACCACCCCGCAGCTCAAGGCGTTCTACCTCGACCTGCAAGACGAGCGGCTGACCAGCCCGCTGGGGATCGTGCACTCACGCTTCTCCACCAACACCTTCCCGTCCTGGCCACTGGCACACCCGTTCCGGCTGGTCGCCCACAACGGCGAGATCAACACCGTCACCGGCAACGAGAACTGGATGCGGGCCCGTGAGGCGCTGATCAAGACCGACGTGTTCGGCTCACCCGCCGACGTGGAGAAACTCTTCCCGATCTGCACCCCCGGCGCATCGGACACCGCCCGCTTCGACGAAGTACTCGAGCTGCTGCACCTGGGCGGGCGCAGTCTGCCGCATGCGGTGCTGATGATGATCCCCGAGGCCTGGGAGCGCGACGAGGCGATGGACCCGGCGCGTCGCGCCTTCTACGAGTACCACGACTCGCTGATGGAACCGTGGGACGGCCCGGCCTCGATCACCTTCACCGACGGCACCCTGGTGGGAGCGGTGCTCGACCGCAACGGGTTGCGCCCCTCCCGAATCTGGGTCACCACCGACGATCTGGTCGTGATGGCCTCGGAATCCGGTGTGCTGGAGCTGGATCCCGCCACCGTGGTGCGCCGGCTGCGGCTGCAACCGGGCCGGATGTTCCTGGTCGACACCGCGGCAGGCCGCATCGTCTCCGACGACGAGATCAAGGCCGAACTGGCCGCCGAGCAGCCCTACCAGGACTGGGTGCAGCGCGGCCTCGTCCCGCTGGCCTCGCTGCCGGTCGGTGACTACCAGCGCATGCCGCACCACCGGATCGTGCTGCGCCAGCACATGTTCGGCTACACCTACGAGGAACTGAACCTTCTGGTCGCCCCGATGGCGCGCAACGGCGCCGAGCCGATCGGCTCGATGGGCACCGACACCCCCATCGCGGTGCTCTCGGCGCGCCCGCGCATGCTGTTCGACTACTTCCAGCAGATGTTCGCCCAGGTCACCAACCCGCCGCTGGACGCGATCCGCGAGGAAGTGGTCACCAGCCTGCAGGGCGCACTCGGGCCCGAAGGTGATCTGCTCAGCCCCGACGAGACGTCCTGCTACCAGATCGTGTTGCCCCAACCCATCCTGCGCAACCACGAACTGGCCAAGCTGATCAACCTCGACCCCGCGACCGAGATCAACGGCAGACAGATGGGTCTGCGCACCGAGATCATCCGCTGCCTGTACCCGGTGGCCGACGGCGGTGCCGGGTTGCGCGCCGCCCTCGACGACGTCCGGGCCCGGGTGTCGGCGGCGATCGACGCCGGCGCGCGCATCCTGGTGGTCTCCGACCGCGAATCCGACGAAACCCTCGCCCCGATCCCGTCGCTGCTGGCCGTGGCCGCGGTCCACCACCACCTGGTGCGCACCCGGTCCCGCACCCAGGTCGGCCTCGTGGTCGAGTCCGGCGACGCCCGCGAGGTCCACCACATGGCCGCGCTGCTGGGGTTCGGTGCCGCCGCCATCAACCCCTACATGGCCTTCGAATCGATCGAGGACATGCTCGACCGCGGAGTCATCGACGACCTGGACCGCGAACACGCCCTGGCCAACTACGTCAAGGCGGCCGGCAAGGGCGTGCTGAAAGTGATGTCGAAGATGGGCATCTCGACGCGCGCCTCCTACACCGGCGCGCAACTGTTCCAGCCGGTCGGCATCTCCCAGGACCTGCTCGACGAGTACTTCACCGGGCTGAGCTGTCCGATCGGAGGCATCACCCTCGACGACATCGCCGCCGACGTCGCCGCGCGCCACCACCTGGCCTTCCTGGACCGGCCCACCGAACGGGCGCACCGCGAACTCGAGGTCGGCGGCGAATACCAGTGGCGCCGCGAGGGTGAGTACCACCTGTTCAACCCCGACACCGTGTTCAAGCTGCAGCATTCCACCCGTACTGGCCAGTACTCGATCTTCAAGGAGTACACCGGCTTCGTCGACGACCAGAGCGAACAGCTCGTCACGCTGCGCGGTCTGCTGAAGTTCCAGACCGGGCTGCGCCCACCGGTGCCGCTCGAAGAGGTGGAACCGGCAAGCGAGATCGTCAAACGGTTCTCCACCGGCGCGATGAGCTACGGTTCGATCTCCGCCGAGGCGCACGAGACCCTGGCGATCGCGATGAACCGGCTCGGCGGCCGGTCCAACTCCGGCGAGGGCGGCGAGCACCCGGACCGCTTCGAGCCGGATGCCAACGGCGACTGGCGGCGCAGCAGCATCAAACAGGTCGCCTCCGGCCGGTTCGGTGTGACCAGCCACTACCTGACCAACTGCACCGACATCCAGATCAAGATGGCCCAGGGCGCCAAACCCGGTGAGGGTGGGCAACTCCCGGGTAACAAGGTGTACCCGTGGATCGCCGAGGTGCGGCATTCCACACCCGGCGTAGGGCTGATCTCCCCGCCGCCGCACCACGACATCTACTCGATCGAAGACCTCGCCCAGCTGATCTACGACCTGAAGAACGCCAACCCGGCCGCCCGGGTGCACGTCAAACTGGTCGCCGAGAACGGTGTGGGCACGGTCGCCGCGGGGGTGTCCAAGGCGCACGCCGACGTCGTGCTGATCTCCGGGCACGACGGCGGTACTGGTGCCGCGCCGATGACCTCGCTCAAGCACGCCGGCGGGCCGTGGGAGCTCGGCCTGGCCGAGACCCAGCAGACCCTGCTGCTCAACGGGTTACGCGACCGCATCGTTGTTCAGGTCGACGGCCAGCTCAAGACCGGCCGCGACGTGATGATCGCCATGCTGCTCGGCGCCGAGGAGTTCGGCTTCGCGACCGCACCGCTGGTCGTCTCCGGCTGCATCATGATGCGCGTTTGCCACCTCGACACCTGCCCGGTCGGGGTGGCCACCCAGAACCCGGTGCTGCGGCGGCGGTTCACCGGCCAACCGGAGTTCGTCGAGAACTTCTTCCTGTTCATCGCCGAAGAGGTCCGCGAACTGATGGCCCAGTTGGGGTTCCGCACCGTCAACGAGGCAGTCGGCCAAGTGGCAGCCTTGGACGCGACCCTGGCCCGGGCGCACTGGAAGGCCCACAAGCTCGACCTGTCCCCGGTGCTGCACGCCCCGGAGTCGGCGTTCATGAACCAGGACCTCTACTGCAGCTCGCAACAGGACCACGGCCTGGATAAGGCCCTGGACCAGCAGCTGATCGCGATGTGCCGCGAAGCGCTCGACAATGGCACCCCGGTGCGATTCACCACTGCCATCTCCAACGTCAACCGCACCGTCGGCACGCTGCTCGGCCACGAGGTCACCAAAGCCCATGGCGCCCAAGGCTTGCCGGACTCCACCATCGACATCACCTTCGACGGCTCGGCGGGCAACAGCTTCGGCGCGTTCCTGCCCGCAGGCATCACCCTGCGCATCCGCGGGGACGCCAACGACTACATCGGCAAGGGCCTGTCCGGCGGGCGCATCGTGGTGCGACCATCCGCCCAGGCTCCTGCGGACTACCGGGCCGAGGAGAACATCATCGGCGGCAACGTGGTGCTGTTCGGCGCCACCAGCGGTCAGGCCTTCCTGCGCGGCGTGGTGGGGGAGCGGTTCGCGGTGCGCAACTCCGGTGCGCACGCGGTGGTCGAAGGCGTCGGGGACCACGGCTGTGAGTACATGACCGGCGGCAAAGTGGTCATCCTGGGGTCTACCGGACGCAACTTCGCCGCGGGCATGTCCGGTGGCGTCGCCTACGTCTACGACCCGCAGGGTCGGCTGCCGGCGAAGCTCAACACCGAGATGGTCGAGATCGACGCCCTCGATGACGCCGACCTGGATTGGCTGCGCGACATGGTGTCCGCCCACGTCGAGGCGACCGACTCGGCCGTCGGCCGGCGGATCCTCGACGCGTGGGAGACCGAAAGCGGTCACTTCGCGAAGGTGATGCCGCGTGACTTCAAACGGGTGCTGGAGGCGATCGCCGAAGCGGAGCGTTCCGGCACCGACCCCGACGAGGCGATTATGGCGGTGGCACATGGCTGATCCCCGAGGCTTTCTCACCCACACCCGGCGTGAACTCCCGCAGCGCCGCCCGGTCGACGTCCGGTTGCGCGACTGGAACGAGATCTACGAGCCGTTTCCGGTCAAGACGCTGCGCGACCAGGCCAGCCGGTGCATGGACTGCGGGATCCCGTTCTGCCACAACGGGTGCCCGCTGGGCAACTTGATCCCGGAGTGGAACGATCTGGTGCGCACCGGACGTTGGCGCGAAGCCAGCGAGCGGCTGCACGCCACCAACAACTTTCCCGACTTCACCGGTCGGCTCTGCCCGGCGCCGTGCGAGACCTCCTGCGTGCTGGGCATCAACCAGGAGCCGGTCACGATCAAGCAGGTCGAGTTCGAGATCATTGAACGCGCCTTCGCCGAGGGCTGGGTGCAGCCGGTGGTGCCCGCCACCCGGACCGGGCGCAGCGTCGCGGTGGTCGGTTCCGGGCCGGCGGGGTTGGCCGCCGCCCAGCAGCTCACCCGCGCCGGGCACGCGGTGACCGTCTTCGAACGCGCCGATCGCATCGGCGGGTTGCTGCGCTACGGCATCCCGGAATTCAAGATGGAGAAGCGCATCATCGAACGTCGCCTCGAGCAGATGCGCGCCGAGGGCACCGAGTTCCGCGCCGGCGTCGACGTCGGAACCGACCTGACCGCCGAGGACCTGCGCAGCCGATTCGATGCGGTCGTGCTCGCCGGCGGCGCCACGCTCTGGCGCGACCTGCCGATCCGCGGCCGCGAACTCGACGGGATCCACCAGGCGATGGAATACCTGCCCTGGTCCAACCGGGTACAGCAGGGTGACGACGTGCTGGGCGCCGACGGGGAACCGCCGATCACGGCCAAGGGCAAGAAGGTCATCATCATCGGCGGCGGCGACACCGGCGCGGACTGCCTGGGCACTGCGCACCGCCAGGGTGCGGTCGCGGTGCACCAGTTCGAGATCATGCCGCGCCCGCCGGACACCCGCGACGCCTCGACACCGTGGCCGACCTATCCGTTGATGTACCGGGTCACCGGCGCACACGAGGAGGGCGGGGACCGGCTTTTCGCGGTCAATACCGAGGAGTTCACCGGCCGGGACGGCCGCGTCACGGGCCTGCGTGCCCACGAGGTGACGTCGCGCGCCGGGAAGTTCGAGAAGGTGGAAGGCACCGACTTCGAGCTGGAGGCGGACCTGGTGTTGCTCGCGATGGGCTTCCTGGGCCCCGAACGCTCCCGGCTGCTCACCGACCTGGGTGTGGAGTTCACCGAACGCGGCAACGTGGCCCGCGACCGCGATTACGCGACCTCGGTGCCGGGCGTCTTCGTGGCCGGGGACATGGGCCGCGGGCAGTCGCTGATCGTGTGGGCCATCGCCGAGGGGCGCGCCGCCGCCGCCGGCGTGGACCGGTACCTGGCGGGTGACACCGCGCTGCCCGCCCCGATCAAACCCACCGACGTCGCGCAGCGCTGAACGACCGCGAATGCGTTGCTGAAAGCTCACACAGCTATTCGGCTGGGTGCGCTGCTTCCGGGTGGCCGGCACACCATGACGCGAAGTGACCAGCATAAATAGGACGCGGTGCGCGGTTTCAAAGTAACATGCGTCACATCAGAAACATATGAACCGTTTCCCGGCGAGTCTCGAACTGTTTGCCAACGGTTCAGGGTCTAATGGCCGGGTGTGGGCCTTCCGGTAGTCGGGGACCCGGTTCAGCCAGATCGATCGCAGGAGTGATCATGGTGCATGCCAACCCGGTAGTCCGCTTTCGCCTCGCGCGCGTCACCTGGTCGCGGCTGCGACATCCGGTCAAGAGCCGGGAGTTCCCGGCCAAGCACGAACGCCTGGTCACCGCCGACGACCTGTTGCGGTTCGGCGTGGTGAGCTAGCCGCCGGGTTCGGGCGCGCGCGGTTCGGCACGCGGGAGTTCGGCGCTTCCGGCCCACCGAACGCCGCGACATTGAAGCTATGCAGGCGACACGCCGAGGGAGCCCTGCGCCGTTTCATTCTCGCCGCGGTGGGAGCGCGGGCGGGCAGGGACCAAGGGGCCGCGCGGGGGCCGCGCGCGGCGGCCAGCGCCGGCCCGCCCCCCACGCCGGTCACTAGACTCACGGTGTGTGCGCTGACCTCGGTATCGACACCCTGCTGACCCTGCTGGCCGCCGGCCTGATCTTCCTGCTCGCGCTGGTGTTGGGCGTGTGGAAATACCAGCAGATGATGGCCTCGGAGAACCGGTTGGCCCACCCCTACGTCGACATCGCCCACCGGGCGGCGCTGCTCTACTCGTTCGCCACGCTGCTGATGGCGCCGTTCGTGGAACTCAGCGCCTGGCCGACCTGGGTCAACCTGACCGCTGCGGCGGTGGTGGTGTACTTCTTCCTGACCGCCATCGGCAGCTACATCTACCACGGCGCCCGACGCGACACGACCAACCAGTTCGAACATGCCGGGTTCCTGCTGCGCGCCGGGATGGTGCTGCTGATCCTCGGCGAGGTCGGCGGGTTCGCCGTTCTGCTGGTCGGATTTATTGCGGGGCAGCTGGTTTGAGCGCCGCCGCGGGCGTCTCGCCGTAGATGCTGGTCACCCAGATGTGGGCCAACGTGTCCACCAGGTGGTCGTGGTCGACCGCCGGCTTCTCGTCGGCGAGCGTGGCGATCATCGTGCGCTCGTTCATCTGATTGAGTGCGGTGGACAGGCTCAGCGCCGGGATGGTGTCCGGAGCGGCACCACGGGCACGCTCCGCGGTGATCATCGCGGCGGTCTGGTCGATCCACTTGCCCATGTAGTCCTGCCACATGGCCCGGAACTCCGGGCTGGTGGCCAGGGCCTCGGTCCCGGCGCGTGCGACGGCGCGGTGCGAGCCGAACGCGGTGAAGAACGCCTTGAGGCCGCTGCGCCACATCCCGCGCGGGTTGCTGGGCAGGCGCTGCACCGCGCCGTCGAACTCCGAGTCGGCGCGCGCGATCATCGGCTCCAGGAGCGACAGCAGCACGGCGTCCTTGGACTTGAAATAGAAGTAGAACGTCGGCCGGGAGATGCCCGCGCCGCGGGCCAGGTCGTCGACCGAGATCTCGGACAGTGGCCGCTCACTGAGCAGGCGCTCGGCGGTGGTCAGGATCGCCGCCTCCCGATCGTCGCCGGAGGGGCGCGAGGTGCGGCGCCCGTGGGTGCGCACGTGGTTGGCGGTGGTCACCCCGCATACTTTACACGCCGTCGATGTACTCAACAGAGTGTTGACTTGATCGACATGCCGTTGATAGCCTGGCGGCATGACCGAACACTTCGACGTTGTGATCGTCGGCGCCGGCATCTCCGGCATCAGCGCCGCCTGGCACCTGCAGGAGCGTTGCCCCACCAAGAGCTACGTGGTTCTGGAGCGGCGCGAGCACCTCGGTGGCACCTGGGACCTGTTCAAGTACCCGGGCATCCGCTCGGACTCCGACATGTTCACCCTCGGTTTCCGGTTCAAGCCGTGGACCTCGGCCAAGGGCATCGCCCAGGGCTCGGCGATCTGGGACTACATCAACGAAGCCGCCGTGGAGAACGGCATCGACAAGCACATCCGCTACCGGCAGAAGGTCGTCGCCGCCGACTGGTCGGACACCGACAACCAGTGGACGGTCACCATCGACGAGGCCGGCGAGCAGAAGACCGTCACCGCCTCGTTCCTCTTCGCCTGCAGCGGCTACTACAACTACGACGAGGGCTACAGTCCGACCTTCGCCGGCGCCGAGGACTTCGAGGGCACGATCATCCACCCGCAGCACTGGCCGGAGGACCTGGACTACCAGGGCAAGAAGATCGTGGTGATCGGGTCGGGTGCGACCGCCGTGACCCTCATCCCGGCGCTGGCCAACACCGGCGCGGGGCACCTGACCATGCTGCAGCGCTCCCCGACCTACGTCGGCTCGCTGCCGGAAGTCGACCCGCTGGCCGTGCAGGTCAACAAGTTCCTGCCGCCCAAGGCCGCCCATGTGGTCAACCGGTGGAAGGCGATCGGGTTCAGCATCGCCCAATACCAGCTCTCCCGGCGGTTCCCGAAGTACATGCGCAAGACGCTGATGACGATGGCCAAGCACCGCCTGCCCAAGGGCTACGACGTGGACAAGCACTTCGGCCCGCGCTACAACCCGTGGGACGAACGGCTGTGTCTGGCCCCCGACGGCGACCTGTTCCGCACCATCAAGCAGGGCAAGGCCGACGTGGTCACCGACACCATCGACCGGTTCACCAAGACCGGGATCCGGCTGACCTCGGGTGAGGAACTGGCGGCCGACATCATCATCACCGCGACCGGACTGAACCTGCAACTGTTCGGCGGCGCGGAGATCTACCGCAACGGCGAGCCGATCGAGCTCAGCGACACCATGGCCTACAAGGGCATGATGCTCACCGGGATGCCCAACATGGCGTTCACCATCGGCTACACCAACGCCTCCTGGACGCTGAAGGCCGATCTGGTGTCGGAGTTCGTCTGCCGGGTGCTCAACTACATGGATGTGCACGGGTTCGACACCGTGGTGCCGATGCACCCGGGCAATTCGGTCGACGAGCGCCCGCTGATGGAGTTCACCCCCGGCTACGTGCTGCGGGCACTGGACTACCTGCCCAAGGCGGGTTCACGCACGCCGTGGCGCCTCAAGCAGAACTACCTGTTCGACGTGCGGTTGATCCGCTACGGCAAGGTCGACGACGAGGCGCTGCACTTCACCAAACACCGTGTGCGCCAGGCCGTGTGACAGCTGTAGCGGTCAGGTGACGACGATGCCGTCGTCGTCGCTGTAGACGGTCTGCCCGGGCACGAACGTCACACCGCCGAAGCTGACCTCGACGTCGCGTTCGCCGGCACCGGTCTTGGAGCTCTTGCGCGGGTTGGTGCCCAGCGCCTTGATCCCGATCGACATGGTGCGCAGGACCGCCGAGTCGCGGACCGCGCCGTGGATGATCAGGCCGGCCCAGCCGTTGGACCGCGCCGACTCCGCGATCAGGTCGCCGACCAGCGCGGTGTGCACCGAGGCGTCACCGTCGACGACGAGAACCCGGCCGTCGCCCGGCTCGCCGAGCACCGACTTGAGCAGCGCGTTGTCCTGAAAACACCGCACGGTGCTGATCGGGCCCGCGAAGGTGGAGACCCCGCCGAACTGACGGAACTGCACGTCGCAGCTGCGGACCTCGGGCCCGATGTCGTCGACCAGGTCGGCGGTGGGCCGGAACTCGGTCGCCACGGCGTCAGTCGTCGCCGCGCACCAGCCGGCGCACCACGAGGATGGCCAGCAGGCTCAGGATCGCGGCGACGGCCAGCGGCACCACCGGCGGCCCGGAGTCGGTGACCGGCGGTGGCGGCGGTGCGGGCACTGGGTTCTTGGCCGTGTCGACCGTCGACTTGGCCTGCGCGGCAGCCTGTTTGGCGCCGTCGGCCAGTTGGCGCGAACCGTTGGAGGCCTCGGCGGCCTTGGCCGGCGCCTTCTTGGCCGGCGCGCCCTCGGCCGGCGCCTTCTTGGCGGGGGCCTTCTTCGCCGGTGCCTTCTTGGCGGGAGCCTTCTTGCCCGGGGTCTTCTTCGCCGGTGCCTTCTTGGCCGGTGCCTTCTTGGCGGGAGCCTCCGCGGAATCCTCGGCCGACGCCGGCTCCGGCTTCTTGGCGGGGTCCGGCGGCATCGACAACCCGCCCGGAGGCGGAGTCGTGTCCGGCTTGTCCGGCTTGTCTTCGGGCCGATCCGGGGAGTCTGCCATCGGGCCGCTCCTTCGCAGTTTGTCGTCGCCTACACCAGCAGCGGTACCCATCATGCCAGCCCCGCCCGAGACGCCCGGGACGACCTACGTCTGGCGACCTACGTCTGGCGTCGCCGCATCGTCCAGGCCAGGCCGCCGGCCACGATGACCACCGCACCGACGATGAACGGCCAGGCCGGCATCTCGTCGCCCTCACCGGGACTGTGTCCGGCCACCGGCGGGCCGGGCTCACCGGGACCGGCGACCGTGAGCTCGAACTCCCACGACCCGGACACCGGGTGGCCGTCGGCGGAGGTCACCCGGTAGTTGACCGTGTAGTGGCCGACCGGACCGAGCGGACGCAGCGCGATGCTGACCACCGGGCCGTCCACCTGCGGGTCTCCGGTCGACCAGAGCCGCCCGTCGGGCCCGACCACGGTCATCTGCGCGTAGGCGCTCTGCAGCCGCTCGTTGAACGTCGCACTCACCCGCTCGGGTCCCTCGGCGAGTTGGGCGTTCTCCACCGGGTCGGTGCTCATCAGCTGCGAGTGGGCCGAGGCGGTCGCGGCGGGCAACGCCATCGCCAGGACCAGGGCCAGCCCGAACGCGGCGAGCTTCGCGGCGGCCGCCCTCATGACCGCCGCCGGGCCATGGCGACGCCGATCGCGACGGCGCCGAGCAGCAACGCCGCGCCGCCGAGGACGCGGGCGGTGCTGTCGGCGGCGTGCACCGGGTTCGACGGGTGGGTGCCCACGTCCACCGAGTGCGGGCCGGCGTGGTCGGGCGTGCCGGCGCGCAGCGACAGGGTCGGTGCGGGGTGCTCGGGCTCGGCGGTGTCGTCGGCCGCGGTTTCCTGGTCCCAGCTGACCCGGGTCCCGTCGTCGTAGACCTGGACCGTGGGGAAACTGACGGTGTCGGTGTCGGGCAGCGCCATCGAGACGCGGAACAGGCCGAACTGCTCGGTGGGGATGCCACCGCCGGATTCGGCGGTGAAGGTCACCTTGCCGACGGTGCCGGCCTGCACGTCCCGGTCGAGTTCGGCGGTCCAGCCGGGAACCGTCTCGGTGCGCACCGCGGCCACGTCGGGCAGCGTGATCACCAGCTGGGTGGTTGCGGCGCCGGTGGTCGACTCGTTGGGGACCGCGAAGGTGACGGTCGCGTACCCGCCCCGGACCGGGTTCTCGCTACTGGCGGTGACGTGCGCCGCGGCCGGGGCGATACCGACGGTCGCGCCGAGCAGGCCCGCGGCGGCCGTGGCTGCCAGGAGTCGTCGGATCGGACGGATGAGAGCCATGTGACTGGGTACTTCCTGTCTCGAAGGGGTCAGGGCAGGCCGAGCCGGGCCATCAGGTCGGCGTCGATGCCGTCGAGCTGCTCGGCGATGGCGTTGTGCGCATCCCGGCGACGCTGCGGCGGCATGGTCTCGGCCGCGGTGACCGCGGCCGACAGGTCGACCAGGCGGCCGCTGATCGCGGTGGCGAACTTCTTGGTCTCGGGGTCCTTGGGTCGGTTCTCCTGCACGTTCTGCAACGTCTTCTCCGCGCCGGCGATGCGCGCGCTCAACTCCGCGCCATGTCCGGAGAACCGGCCGACCTGCGCCAGCGGGACACCGAGCCGCTCCGCGCGACGCTCGTCGAGCAGCCCGCGCACCGCGGTCGCCGCCCGGTAGGCCACCGGAACCAGCACCGGGGCCAGTAGCCGGGCCACCGTCAGCAGCCGCCGGATCCGCACCGGGGACAGCACCCGACCTTCGCGGACCGCCTTGAGCTGGGTCTCGGCGGCCTTCTGCACCGCGCGGTCGCTGTCGCGTTGGGCTTTCAGCTGTGCCTTGAGCGCCTTGGCCTCGGCTTTTTGAGCCGACTTGAACCGCCGCGCCTCGTTCTTGGCAGCCAGCCTGGCTTCCAGCTTGGCCCGGGCCTTGATCGCGCGCGCCTCGGCGCGGCGCTGCGAGCGGCTCTTGCGCTTGGGGAACAGGCCCACGTTCGCCTCCCGGTGTCTGGTGCCCGATCCCGGCCGGGCCGGGATCGCTGAGCCAACCCTATCGGGTGGGGCGGGGCGGCTAGGGCTCCTGTTGCTCTTTGCGATGCAATTCGGCGGCTCGCTGCAGCAGATCCTGCCGTGCTTCGGCCGACAGTTCCGCGGCCAGGGTGGCGATGCGACGGATCGTGTCGTCGCGGGTGGTGGCCAGCCAGGTCAGTTCCCGGTCGATTTTCTCGTAGTACTCGTCATCGGTGAAGAACGCCGGCTTGATCCGGAAGAAGTTGGCGAGCGCCGCCATCGTCGTCGACGACGGGTTGGTGCGGTTGCCCGACCGCAACTGCGACAGGTATGGAGCCGACATCGTGATGCCTTCGGACTTCAGCGCCGCGATCACCTCGGCCGAGGTGTGGGGTCCCCGCCCCGGAGGATAGACCGTATCGAACAGGCGGTTCAGGCGAGCAGCGAACGACGTGCTCATCGGGGGGACCTCCAACCCGGGCGGAACAGAACGAAGAAACGTCGGCAAGGATTTGCTGACCATCGTAGCGACCGCGGTGCTCACAGCCAAGGGCGAACTAAGTCGCCGGCAGCGCCACCCGGCGACGCCTCGGCGCGGCTGGGCGGAAATGCCCGGTAGGGCGGGCGCCGGCACCAAATTTACGCTGTACACCAAGGAAAAACGCGGTCGACCGCGCCGGGATGGGGATCCGGCGGCCGCGCGTCGGGTCCCCGCCGGTTGTTTGCGCGTGGAACCCGGCTAGCCACCGAGATTCTTATCTGAGTGATTGGTGAGTTTGCTGTCCGTGCTGGCTGAGGGGTCGGGCGGCGGTGTGGGACCGGCCCGGGCGCGACGCGTGCGGACCAGTGCGACGGTCGCGGCGACCGCCACCGCCACCGCGACGGCGAGGACCGCGAGCACGGGCGCCCCGAGCGCCCGGTCGAACAGCATCCACAACCCGAAGATCAGGAACAGCAGGCCGGCGAGCAGGTGCAGCAGCCGTTCGGGCAACCGACGGTGCAACACCGTGCCCACCACGATCGCGACCGCGTCGGCCACCACCATGCCGACCGTCGCGCCGATCCACACGCCGGCCCAGTTGTGGTCGGCGGCGAGCGCGACGGTGGCCAGCATGGTCTTGTCACCCAGTTCGGCAAGGACGAACGAGGAGATCACCGCGAAGAGCACGAACCGCGGGGCCGGTGGGGTCGGAGCGTCCTCCGGCCCGCTCTGTCCCTCCCGCCAGGTCCACACCGCGAAGCCGAAGAACGCGACCGCGGCGGCCGCGGCGATGGGGCGGTCCGGCAGCGTGGCCCCCAGGAAGTGGCCCACCGTCACCGAGATGCCGTGCACCAGTCCCGCGGCCACCGCCACCCCGCTGAGCACCACCCACCACCGGTAGCGCAGCGCGTAGGTCATCGTGATCAGCTGCGACTTGTCGCCCAGTTCGGCCAGGAAGACCACGCCGAGGCTGACCAGGATCGCGGTGGACATCGCCCGAGCCCCTTTCGACGCGGCGCCGGGGCCGCGTGTCCGGCGCGGTTCCCGGCGATCGGTCGAAGGTCTCGCCCACCGCCGCGGAGGCGGTTCGTCGGCCGGGCTCGGCGCCAGTGTGTCGACGCGACGATTGGGGGCTACTCCCCTTCGCTATCGGTCCCAGGCTAGCGGTCTCGCCGACGGGCCGCCAACGCGCGACGAGAGTTCGGGTGGCCGTAACCTGGCGTGCGGTAACCGTCGAAAACGGTTGGCGGAGGCCGGATTCGGCCGATGCGGTGCGAAAGACCGGCAACCGGTGGCCCAAGACGACGATGCGGGCACCACCCACGGCGGCACCCGCATCGTCTGCGTTCGGCGGACGGATCAGCCGAAGATCAGCCCCTGGCCCTTCGAGGTCGCCGCGGTGAACCGGGACTGCACGTCCGCCCAGTTCACGACGTTCCAGAAGGCCTTGACGTAGTCGGCCTTGACGTTCTTGTACTGCAGGTAGAAGGCGTGCTCCCACATGTCGACCTGCAGCAGCGGGATGATGCCCAGCGGCACGTTGGCCTGCTGGTCGTAGAGCTGGAAGGTGAGCAGCTTGCCACCGAGGGTGTCGTAGCCGAGCACCGCCCAGCCCGAACCCTGAAGTCCGTTGGCGGCCGCGGTGAACTGGGCGCGGAACTTGTCGAACGACCCGAACGCGTCGTCGATCGCGGCGGCCAGATCGCCGGTCGGCTTGTCGCCACCGTTGGGGGACAGGTTCTTCCACCAGATGGTGTGGTTGACGTGGCCACCGAGGTGGAAGGCGAGGTTCTTCTCGTTGAGGAAGATCGCCGCGTGGTCGTCGTTGGCGCGGGCTTCCTCAAGCTTCTCCAGCGCCGAGTTCACGCCCTTGACGTAGGCCGCGTGGTGCTTGCTGTGATGAATCTCGTTGATCTGGCCGGAGATATGAGGTTCGAGCGCTCCGTAGTCATAGTCCAAGTCGGGCAGGGTGTATTCAGCCACCGGAGTCCTTCCTTCCGTCTACGCAAATCTTGAGTTGTTAATTCTTTGCGCGCGGTTCAACCGCGCCGCATACCCAGCCTAGTCACGACCGCACGTGCTCGGCAGGCGTGGGAAGGAGATCGGCCCACCGGTGGGCGCCCGAGTGGTCGAGGCGCGGTTGCCGCGCGGGTCCTCAGAGCAGGATCAACAAGGTGAACAGGACCAGCAGTCCGAGCGCGATCACCCCGGCGCGGAGCCCGGCCATCAGGTAGGAGCGGTTACACGTCGCCGGGTTGGCCTGCCCGTAAGCGTGCATCCCGGACGGCGCGCCCGATTGCAGCCCGTACTGCGCCGGGTGCGGACCCGGTCCCAGTGGTTGTGATGCCATTGACAGCCCTGACCTCGACATTCAACGACGCTCGACGCGTTTTCCGGTGAGATGAATCACAGCGTTCCTGTGACAGCCATCATAGCGTTCCCGGGTTTGGACAGCGAACGCGGTGCGGCAGGTGGGTGAACGCGGTGAGAACGGCTAGCGATTTCGCCGGAAACGGCGACGCGCCGATCCGGAACGACGGCCCCGAGGCGGCGTGTTGTCCACAGGCAAGAGCCGTCGACCCGCGTCGAGCGCGGCCGATGACCGCCGGATGCCCCCAACGCCCTGTGGATAAACCTGTGGAAACTGTGGATACCGGAAAGTAGCTGTCGTCGTCGGGGCGATGTGCGCGGCTGCCGCCCCCGGCAACTCCCGCTACGCTGAGCCCGTGATCCAGCGGTGTTCTCAGTGCGGCACGCGCTGGAACGTGCGTGACCGACAGCGGCAGTGGTGCCCGCGGTGCCGAGGCGCGCTGCTGGCGCCCCGGGCCGAACCGGTGGCCCCGCCGCGCGCCCCGAGTCCGCGGACCCCGTCCGGATACCGGTGGATCGCGGTGCGCCCCGGCGCACCGCCGGCTCGCCGGCCGCGCCGCGCGCCGCGCGGACCCACCCCGCGCTACGCCGTCATCCCACGGTGGGGATTGACCGACCGGGTCGCCCCGGCCTCCGAACCCGCCGCGGAACGGCGCCAGGACCCCGCCACCGTCCGGCGCGCACTGCGGATCAGCGCGGCGGTGATCGCCGCTGCCGCCGCGGTCTATCTGCTGCAGTACGTCCTGCTGATCATCAACCGCGGCACCCTGTTCCACCCGGCGGTGGCGATCACCGCGATGGTGTTGGCGGCAGTGGCCAGCGCGGCCGCCATGACGGCGATCATCGTCTGCGCGCTGATGCTCACCGGATGGCTGATCGGACGCCGGCGGGCGGCTTTCGACGCGCTCGACCGGCCGGAGACCCGCTCGGTGCGGGTCCTGCGGGCGGGTTGCCTGATACCGCTGGTCAACCTGTTCTGGGCGCCGGTCTACGTCATCGAACTGGCCGGCCTCGAACAGCGGCAACGGCGGCTGCGGACCCGGATCCTGCGATGGTGGATCAGTTGGGTCGCGGCCACCGGGATGGCGATCTTCGCCACCCTCACCCGCTGGGTCACCGACGCCCAGGGGATCGGGAACAACACCGTGGCGATGGTGGTGGCCTATGCCCTGGGCTGGGCGGCGTTGCGCGCCACGATCGACGTCTTCGACGGATTCGAGCGCACCGCGGCCGCCGGGCCCGCCCACCGCTGGGTGGTCGTCGGGGCGGATCAGCCCGAAGCGGTTGAGCCGGTGGATGACGAACCGGCAGCATAGACAGTATGGAGACGGGCGGACACCCCTACGTCGTCGCGCATCGGGGTGCCTCGTTCGACCGGCCGGAACACACCCTGGCCGCCTACGACCTGGCGTTGCAGGAAGGCGCCGACGGCGTCGAATGTGATGTCCGGCTGACCCGCGACGGGCACCTGGTCTGTGTCCACGACCGGCGGGTCGACCGCACCTCCAACGGGGTCGGCCCGGTGAGCACGATGACGCTGGCCCAACTGCGCGACCTGGACTACGGGGCCTGGCACGCCGGCGGTGTCGCCGAGGACGTCGGGCACACCGGGCTGTTGACCCTCGACGCCCTGGTGGGGTTGGTGCTCGACTGGCGCCGCCCGGTGAAACTGTTCATCGAGACCAAACACCCCGTGCGGTACGGCGCGCAGGTGGAAAACGCGGTGCTGGACCTGCTGCACCGCTTCGGCATCGCGACGCCGGCGTCGGCCGGGCACTCCCGGGCGGTGGTGATGTCGTTCTCGGCGTCGGCGCTGTGGCGGGTGCGCCGCGCCGCCCCGCTGCTGCCGACGGTGCTGCTGGGCAAGGCCCACCGCTACCTCAGCGGTGGCGCCCCCACGACGGTCGGGGCCACCGCGATCGGCCCGTCGATCGACACGTTGCGCAGTCACCCGCAGCTGGTGGACCGGGCTGCGGCGCAGGGGCGGGCGCTGTACTGCTGGACGGTGGACCGCTTCGCCGACGTCCGGTTCTGCCAGGAGGTGGGGGTGGCCTGGCTGGCCACCCACCACCCCGGGCGGGTCAAAGCCTGGCTGCGCGACGAGCTGCCGACCGGCGGTTAGAGCCGGCCACCGGCGGCGCGCGGCGCGCCGGATTCGGCGGGTGCCGACCCGACCTCGCGGGCCAGGTAGTTCTCCAGGTCGAACAGGTTGGAGCCGGCCCGCTCGGCGATCCGCAGCAGCGTGCCCATCAGCGCCTCCTCCTCAACCTGCTCCTTGAGGAACCACTGCATGAACTGCTCGCCGAGGTAGTCGCCTTCGTCGCGAGCCGAGGCCGCCAGCCGGGTGACCTGTTCGGTGACCGTGCGCTCCAGCGCCAGGGTCAACGCGAGCGCGTCGCGCGCGGAGTCGAAGTGGTTCCGGACGGTGTCGGTGCCGGGGATCTCCACCGGGGCGTCGCGGTCCAGCAGATACTGCACCATCATCATCGCGTGGTTGCGCTCTTCGAGTGCCTGAGCGTAGAAGAACTTCGCCAATTGCGGCAGATCTTCGCCGTCGAAATAAATGGCGACGGCGACATATTGTTGAGCCGCGGTGAATTCGTGTTGAATTTGTTCTTGAAGAAGCGCGTGGAATTTCGTCTTGTGAGAATCGTAGTCAGTCATGAGACCAAGATTACCGCAGGTCAGAGGGTTCGTCATGGAAGGTATACCTAACCCAGCCAAGGGTTGCCTAAATAAAGCCAGCCTTGGTTTATCAATGTATCGTCGGTATTCACCGCCATTATCGATTCCCGCGCGGGAATGGTCAGGGTTGGCTGTCGAGGACGTCGGCAGGCAACGGTGAGTCGGTGCGCAGCGCGTCGAACAGCTGCCCGGCCGCGGCGTGGTCCCAGACGACCACCGCGCCGGAGTCGGTGGCGGTGAATTCGCCGATCGGCACCGTCACGGTCGCGGTGTCCCCGCGCAGCGCCCAGGCCAGCCGCGCGAGGTCCCAGACCCGGTCGCCGTCATCGACGGTGAGGGCGTCGATCGCGGCGCGCGGCACCGTGACCCAGCGCCAGGGGTTGAGCAGCACCCCCGGGCTGACCGCCCGCTGCAGCAGCGCGCCGAGGAACATCCGCTGGTCGACCATCCGGTCCAGGTCGGCCCGCGGGGTGGCGCGGGTGCGCACATAGCCGAGGGCCGCGGCCCCGTCGAGTTGTTGACAGCCGGCCGGCAGGTCGATCCCGGCCAGCGGGTCGGCCATCGGCTCGGTGAGACACATCTCGACCCCGCCGAGCGCGTCGACCAGCCCGGCGAAGCCGCCGAACCCGACCTCGAGGTAATGCTCCACCCGCAGCCCGGTGGCCTGCTCGACGGTCTGCACCAACAGCGGTGCGCCGCCCATCGAGTAGGTGGCGTTGACCTTGTCCTCGCCGTAGTCCGGGATCGGCAGGTAGGAGTCGCGTGGGATCGAGACCACGGTGGCCGGCTGCGCCGACCCCCACCGCGGAAGGTGGACCAGCAGGATCGTGTCGGTGCGGCCGTCGCCCAGGTCGCCGCCGGTGGACAGGCTGCCCTGCTGTTCGTCGGACAGGTGTTGGCGGCTGTCCGAACCCACCAGCAGCCAGGTGGTGCCTGCGCCCGCGGCGGGGCGTTCCGGGTAGTCGGCGAGCGCGGGGATGCGATGTAGGGCGTTGTCGGCCCAGATGCCGCCGCCGATCACCGCCGCGACGGCCGCCAGCGTGAGCAACAGCAGCAGCGTGCCCAGCCGCCGGCCCCACCGGCGTTTGCGCCGCGGCGGCCGCGGACGGGTGGCGGCCGGGGGCGTCGGCGCCGGGCGTGGCGGCGGTGCCGGGCGGCCGGGATGACCGGCGGGCGGGCCCGGTCGGGGTGGCGGGGGTCGGCCGGCGTCGGGATCGGCCGGCCGTGGCGTTCGGGACGGCTGCGGTGGCGGTGGCCGCCACGGCGCCGGCGGCGGGGGGCGGCGCGGCGGCTGCGGTCGCCGGCCCGGCGGTGGCGGCCCGCCGGCGCGGCCGGGTGGAGGCGGGCGGTAGAGCGGATCGCGGCGCAGCTGCTGCGGCGGTTCCCGCCGCGGCTCGGGAGGCCGGTTGCCGCTCACCCGGCCAAATCTACGCGGCGAACCAGCCGAACCGGCCCGCCAGCAGCGCGTACCCGACGAACGCGACCGTGTCGATCAGGCCGTGCGCGATGACCAGCGGCCACAGCCGACCGCTGCGCTGCCAGGCGTAGCCGAACACCGCCCCCATCACCGCGTTGCCGATTCCGGCGCCGAACCCCTGATAGAGGTGATAGGCGCCGCGCAACAGGCTCGAGCAGGCCAGTCCCACCGCCGGGTGCACGCCGAGCTGGCGCAGCCGGGTGAGCAGATAGCCGACCACGACCACCTCCTCGGCCCAGCCGTTGGCGAAGGCGATGGCGATCAGCATCGGCACCCGCCACCAGGTGTCGTCGAGTCCGGACGGGATCACGGTGGCGTTGAGGCCCATCGCCCGGGCCGCGAAATACAGTCCCAGGCCGGGCAGCCCGATGAGCGCGGCCAACCCGGCCGCGGCGGGCAGGTCCACTCGCCAGCGCGGCCGGCCCAGCCCGATCCGGCGCGGCCCGAGCCCGCTGCGCCACAGCAGGTAGACCGCCAGCGCCCCCCAAGCCAGCAGCTGGACCACGACGGCGGCGTTGAGACCCAGATCGATCAGGTCGAACCGGGAGCGTTTCGGGTTGAGCGGGACCTGCTCGGCGCGCAGGTCGCGCAGCACCGAATCGGTCAGCGCCAGGATCGCGGTCAGCGCGCTGAGCCCGAAGGTGACCGCCAGCACGATGCCGACCTCCAGGCGCAGCGCCCGGGCCGACAGGATGGGCGGCTCACCGTCGGCGGTCACCGGCCCACGGTAGCCAACCGGTGGGCTCAGCCCTGGCGCGGCCGCAACCCGGCCAGGAACGGGCAGCCCATCAGCAACCGGATGGCCTGCCCGAGGCTGCGAGCGTCATCGACCGGCCGGTGGAACGGCAGCCGGACGTCGTGATCGCCGGCGTCGTCCTCGACCCGCAGCGACACCCCGTAGCGGTCCAACGCCAGCGGCCGCACCGTGCCGCGGCGCAACCGGGTGGGCAGCCGCGCGGCCAGCCGCGCCATCACCTCGGGGTGGGCGATCTCCAGGTGCCGCAGCCAGCCGGCTTCGGTCGCGCAGAACGGATCGGGTGCGGCGGCGAGCAGTTCGGCCGCCCCGATGGCTTCGGCGCCACCGGCGTCGGCGACCACCACCGACTCCACCGCCAGCCGCGCCAGCCGGTAGCAGACCTCGCCGTCGTGCGGCGGCCCGGTCAGCGGGGTCTGCACCTGGAGCAGCGCCGGGTCGGGGTTCTCCGCGGCGATCCGGTCCAGCAGGCCGGGGACCGACGCCGGCTCGACCGGCTGAAGACGGCCGCGTACCCACACGAGCGCCCGCACCGGGGTGCGCAGCGCCAGCGGAGCCCGGTCGGTGAGCTCGAGCATGGCCGGGGTGGCGGCCGCCGCGGTGAAGTCGGCCGGGACCGCCACCGCGAACCCGCCGTCGGCGAGCAGGTGGTGCACCGGGACGGTGACCGGTGTCAGGCCGTCCACCGCGAGCAGGGCGTCGTCGGCGCGGGCGCAGGCGCTGCGGATCCGCTCGGCGGTGGTCGGTGCCGCCGCGGCGAGGCGTGTCATCGCTCCCCTTCCGTAAGTGAGGTAAGGCTAACTTAATAAGCGGGAAGCGGGGGCGCAAGTCGGCACACCCGATAGTGTTTGACGGTGGTCCGTATCGCCTACCTCGGTCCCCATGGGACCTTCACCGAAGCGGCCCTGCTGCAGATGATCGCCGCGGGCGCGCTGCCCGCACGCCCGACCGGCGAGGTCCGGCAGATCTCCACCACCGGCGCGGCGGCCGCCCTCGACGCGGTCCGCGACGGCTCTGCCGACTACGCGTGCGTGCCGATCGAGAACTCCATCGACGGCTCGGTGGCGCCCACCCTGGACAGCCTGGCCACCGGTCGCCCGCTGCAGCTCTATGCCGAGACCACCCTCGACGTCGCGTTCAGCATCGTGGTGCGGCCCGGCCGCGCCACCGTCGACGTGGCCACCGTCGCCGCCCACCCGGTCGCCGGTGCGCAGGTGCGCCGCTGGCTGGCCGCCGAACTGCCGGCCGCCCGCCTGCTGCCCGCCCACTCCAACGCCGCCGCGGCCGAGCAGGTTGTCGACGGCACCGCCGACGCCGCGGTGAGCACCGCGCTGGCCGCCGACCACCACGGCCTGGCCACGCTGGCCGCCGGTGTCGTCGACGAGCCCAACGCCCGGACCCGGTTCGTGCTGGCCGGCCGCCCCGGCCCGCCACCGGCGCGCACCGGCGCCGACCGGACCTCGGTGGTGCTGCGCATCGACAACGCCCCCGGGGCCCTGGTCGCCGTGCTCACCGAGTTCGGGATCCGCGACATCGATCTGACCCGTATCGAATCCCGGCCCACCCGGGTGGAGTTGGGCACCTACCTGTTCTTCCTGGACTGCGTCGGCCACCTCGACGACGACGCCGTCGGTGCGGCACTTAAAGCGCTGCACCGACGTTGTGTCGATGTGCGCTATCTAGGATCCTGGCCCACCGGTGCGGTGGCCGGCGCGACCCCGCCACCGGCCGACGCGGCCGCACGCTGGCTGGAGTCGCTCAAACGTGGGGAGCGGGCGTGAGCGGGCGGCTGGTGCTGGTGCGCCACGGCCAGTCCTACGGCAACATCCACCGCCGACTCGACACCCGGCCGCCCGGCACCGCGCTCACCCCGCTCGGTCGGGAACAGGCCCGGGCCTTCGCCGGCGCGGGGTCGCTGCGGCCTGGCCTGCTGGCCCACTCGGTGGCGACCCGGGCGGTGCAGACCGCCGAGGAGATCGCCGGCAAGCTGGCGGTGGTGCCGCGCACCGTCGACGGTGTCTACGAGGTGCAGGCCGGCGACCTGGAGGACCGCAGCGACCGGGACGCCCTCGACGAATTCCACCGGGTCTACCGGCAGTGGCATCACGGCGATCTCGAGGCACGGGTTCCCGGCGGGGAGAGCGGCACCCAGGTGCTGGACCGGTATCTGCCCGCGGTGACCGAGTTGCGGGTGCGCTACCTCGACGATCACGACTGGACCGCCGATGTGATCGTGGTCAGCCACGGCGCAGCGATCCGGCTGGTCGCCGCGGTGCTCGCCGGGGTCGAGGCCGACTTCGCGCTCGACAACCACCTCAGCAACGCCGAGTCGGTGGTGTTGGCCCCGATCACCGACGGGCGGTGGAGCTGCGTGCAGTGGGGCGGGCGCACCCCGCCGTTCGGCCCGGAACGGCGACCCGCGCCGACCGCCGACTCACTCGGCGCCGACCCGATGGGTTAGCGGCTCAGCCCACCAGTTCCGCGCAGCGGCACCCGGTGTCGCAGCACTCGACCGTGCAGACATGCCGATCGGAGTGGTGGTCGACGCAGCCGTCGGCGGTGCACTCGGAGTGGCGGCAGGAGTGGTCGATCACGGTGCCGTGGCAGTGGTCGACGTCGTCGTGGCAGTACCGGCAGCCGTTGCTCATGGCTCGTTTCTAGCACCCGACGCCGACAACGCGGCGCCGCCGTGCCGGGTCAGCCCCAGCCCAGTTCGTGCAGGCGGTCGTCGTCGATCCCGAAGTGGTGGGCGATCTCGTGGATGACGGTGATCGCCACCTCGTCGACCACCTCCTGCTCGGAGTGGCAGATGTCGAGCAGGGCGTCGCGGTAGATGGTGATCGCGTCGGGTAACGACCCGGCGTAGTTGGAGTCCCGCTCGGTCAGCGCCACCCCCTCGTACAGTCCGAGCAGGTCGGGCTCGTCGGGGTTGCGGTCGGCGACCAGCACCACCACGTTGTCCAGGGCGGCGGCCAACCGGGGTGGGATCAGGTCGAGCGCATCGGAGACCAGCTCCTCGAACCGCTCGGCCGGCATCGAAACCGCCACGGCCGGTTCAGCTCCCGGGCAACGGCAGCAGGTCCAGCCGCTCCTCGGGGATGTCCGGCGGCGGCACCGGCGGCTGGCCGTTGATCAGCAGGTCGGCTTTGGCGCTGTTGAGCAGCGTGGCCCAGCCACCGTTGCCCAGCGTCATACCGACGCTGCAGCTGAGCTGACGGCTACCCGCGGTCCAGCTCGGCAGCGAGATCGTGCTGTAGAGCAGGGTCAGCGTGGTCTCCCGCAGCTTCACCGGCGCCAGGTACTCCTCGGTGACCCGGGTGCAGACCTCCTTGATGTAGGCGTCCTGTTCGGGTTCGGCGGGCAACACGTCGTGGAACCGCTCGGCCAGGTCGACCGTCCCGGTGACCTCCATCGAATGCGGTGCGGCGCAATCCACCGGGATGTCGGAGGGCTGGTTGGTCTCGGTGTCGATACCCAGGCAGGTGCCCGGCGGCCACACCTTCGACTGGTCCTGGTCAGCGACCCGGCCGCTGAACAGCAACTGCGTGTCGCCGGGGCCGGGCAACTGCAGACCGCACAGCATCCGGCGCTCCCCGGAGTGCTGCCAGGGCTTGTCGCCCGGCCACAGCACCCCGATCGCGAACCGGCCGTTGGGGTCGTAGCGCGGGCCGAGGTAGCGGTGCACCGCCCGCTCGCACTGCTCGCTGCCGATCGCGCGCAGCCGGTCCGCCGACGGGGGTGCCGCGTCGGGGCCGTACTCCGAGCCGGGGAACGCCCGCATGTCGACGGCTTCGGCCACCTCGAACCGGTGCTCGCCGGCGCAGTCGGCCAGCGCGACCGCGTTGGGGCTGTCCTCCGGCCAGGTCAGGCAGTCCCCGGCAGCCGCGTTGCTGAACGCGTCGTTGGTCCGCGTGGTCACCGGGTTCTGGCTGTCCAGGCCCAGGTAGCCGATCAGCCCCTCGTCCTGGTCGACCAGCGGGATGGCGGCGGCCACCCCGGCGATGAGCAGTCCGCCCAGCGCGGTGAGCAGCAACGTGCGCCGCGCCGCGCGCGACGACCGGGTGCGCAGCCGCGGCCACCGCACCCGCCGCCGTTTCGGCTGTTCGGCGGGCGCGTCGCTCGGCTCGTCGACCGCGTCATCGATCGGATCTGGCTCGTCGGACATCGCCACCATTCTGACAGGCACCCCGGCCGACCGTTCCGGCAGCCGGGCCGAAAAGTAGTGTTCAGGCCGTGATCGACCTCAGGTTGCTGCGTGAAGACCCCGACGCCGTCCGGCGCTCCCAGATCAGCCGCGGCGAGGACCCGGCGCTGGTGGACGCGCTGCTCACCGCCGACGCCGACCGGCGTGCCGCGATCTCGGCCGCGGACACGCTGCGCGCCGAGCAGAAGGCGGCCAGCAAGCAGGTCGGCGCCGCCTCCCCCGACGAGCGGCCCGCGCTGCTCGAGCGGGCCAAGGACCTCGCCGCACAGGTCAAGGTCGCCGAGGCCGCCCAGGCGCAGGCCGAAGCGGCGCTGACCGCCGCGCACCTGGGCATCGCCAACATCATCGTCGACGGGGTGCCCGCCGGGGGCGAGGACGACTTCGCGCTGCTCGACGTGGTCGGTGAACCGGCCGGCCTGACCGA
This sequence comes from Mycolicibacillus trivialis, assembly GCF_002102395.1. Taxonomy (GTDB): domain Bacteria; phylum Actinomycetota; class Actinomycetes; order Mycobacteriales; family Mycobacteriaceae; genus Mycobacterium; species Mycobacterium triviale. The sequence goes on along the minus strand of NZ_LQPZ01000015.1, from coordinate 59,246 downwards.
CCCGCGCGACCACCTCGAACTCGGCGAGGCGCTGGGCCTGATCGACATGGCCCGCGGCGCCAAGGTCGCCGGCGCCCGGTTCTACTTCCTCACCGGGCGTGGCGCCCTGCTCCAGCTGGGTCTGCTGCAGCTGGCGGTGCGGCTCGCGGTCGACAACGGGTTCACCCCGATGATCCCGCCGGTGCTGGTCCGGCCCGAGATCATGTCGGGCACCGGTTTTCTCGGCGCCCACGCCGAGGAGGTGTACCGGCTGGAGGCCGACGACCTGTACCTGGTCGGCACCTCCGAGGTGCCGCTGGCCGGCTACCACGCCGACGAGATCCTCGACCTGTCCGCCGGGCCGCTGCGCTACGCCGGCTGGTCGTCGTGTTTCCGCCGGGAGGCCGGCAGCCACGGCAAGGACACCCGCGGGATCATCCGGGTGCACCAGTTCGACAAGGTGGAGGCGTTCGTCTACTGCCGGCCCGGGGAGGCCGAGGCCGAGCACCAGCGGCTGCTGGACTGGCAGCGGCAGATGCTCGCCGCCATCGAGGTGCCCTACCGGGTGATCGACGTGGCCGCAGGCGACCTCGGCGACTCGGCGGCCCGCAAGTTCGACTGCGAGGCGTGGGTGCCCACCCAGAACGCCTACCGCGAGCTGACCTCGACTTCCAACTGCACCACGTTCCAGGCCCGGCGGCTGGCGACCCGCTACCGCGACGAGAACGGCAAACCGCAGACCGCGGCCACCCTCAACGGCACCCTGGCCACCACCCGCTGGCTGGTCGCGATCCTGGAGAACCACCAGCAGCCCGACGGCAGCGTTCGGGTGCCGGCCGCGCTGGTGCCGTATGTGGGTGCGGAGATGCTCACCCCCGGCTGAGCCCCGGTCAGCCGACCAGTTCGCGCAGCGCCGCGATGAAGGCGGTCGGATCCGCCGGGGTGAACGCCGGGTTCGGCCAGGTGTCGTCGACCTCGAGGGTCACCAACGTCGAGCGCAGCGGCCGCTGGATGTCCAGCGGCAGCCACCGCCGCAGGTCCGAACTGCCCCAGATCCGAAACCGGTGCATGAAGAACCCCAGCGGTTCGGTCCGGTAGCCGCGGATCGCGGCGATCGGGATCACCTTGGACGTCCCGGACGGGAAGTGGTAGCGGCGCAACGTGATCGCCTGTCGATCCAGCTGGATGAGGCCGTCGTCGTAGCGCTGCGAAGTCATAGTTTGGCGCACCGCAGTTCGTGGCCGCGCGCGGTCAGGCAGCGGCCGGTCTCCAGATCCCACTGCCAGCCGTGTTGATTGCAGGTCAGCGTCGTGTCTTCCACCACACCGAATTTCGACAGGTCGGCTTTCATGTGTGGGCAGCGACGCTGAATCTCGTAGCCGCCCAACTCGATCGTGGCCGAGTCGTCGTGCGCCTCGCCGAACCAGCCGTCGGCGTAGACGATCCGGTCCTCGGTGAGGCATTTGAAGAACGTGTAGAGGTATTCGTTGTAGCCGCCCACCCGCCAGGCGGTGAACCGGGTCGACAGGAAAATCGTGTTGACCCAGTCGGGTTCGTCGTCCCGCAGCACCGTCCGGACCAGTTCCGGCGCGATGGCGAACCCGTAGCGGAACTTCTCGCCGGCGGCCGGTGCCCGCACCGAGCGGTTCGGGAAGTCCAGCACGACCGTTTCGGGCCCGAGCACCAGTTCCACCGGATAGCCGACCCCGTCGCAGATCTCGTCGCTGTGCGCCATGATCGGCTCGAACAGGGCCTGCAGCGGGGCCAGCAGCGGCTCCCCGGCCGCCGGCGCCCACGACGCTTTCTCCGCGGCGAGCACCGGGGCCATCCGCTCGGCGTAGGCGGCGATGTAGTCGGCCTTGCCGGTGGTGAAGATCGCCTCCACCTCCGCGGTGGGCAGCGGATGGGTCAGCGACTCCAGATCCCGACCGGCGAAGGTGGCCACCGAGCCGGGCATCATCAGCAGCCCCCGGTCGTGGCCGTTGCGGCGCATCTGGTCGAGGAAGACCATCTGGTCGGGGAAGATGTTGGCCGGATCGCCGTGGTCGTCGTTGAGGTGACGCAACTCCGGGTCCAGGAAACACGGCGGCCCCGCCGAGGGCACCACCCAGGTGGCGCCGACGTGGGCGATGTACTGGCGGGCCCGGTCCATCTGGCGCTGGCGTTTCTGGGTGCCGAACGCGGCCTTGGCGCGGGCGGGCATGTCGTAGACCATCGGGTACCAGATCGCCCCGGAGTACTGCAGCAGGTGCACGTCGATGTGGTCGAAGGCGTCGAGGACGTCGAGGTCGACCGGCCGGGAGTCGTTCATGTTGAACACGGTGGTGGTGCCGTCGGAGACCACCAGGCCCGAGTCGCCGATCGGGCCGTCGGCCGGTGCGCGCAGCGCGATGATCATGATGTCCAGGTCGCCCTTGGGGCCGGTGACCGTCTGCCGGACCGAGTCGGTGGTCTCCACGAAGCGGTGGAAGCCGATCTTCTCCAGCTCGGTGCGCAGGTCGGGCACCGGATAGTCCGGAAGCAGCACCACCGCGTCGGTGTTGACGTGCGCGCTCAGGTGCCGTGGGTCGAAGTGGTCGTGGTGCAGGTGGGAGATGTAGAGGTAGTCGCAGTCGCCCAGCGCGGCCCAGTCCAGGTCGCTGTTGTCGGGGAACGGGAACCACGACGCGAAATAGGCCGGGTTCACCCACGGGTCGCACAGGATGCTGCCCGCGCGGGTGTCGATCCGGAAACCCGCATGTCCGATGCTGGTGACCTGCACTAATACCTTCTCTCGCAGCGGAGCGGCCCGGCCGTTCCGGTCCCGCCCCCGAGCTTAACCGGCTGGCGTGCGCGGCCCCGGCCCGCCGCCGGTCGGCGGAGATTAGGCTGAGCGACGTGGAGCCGGTGTACGGGACGATCATCAAATGCGCGCGGTTGGCCTGGCGGGTGCAGGGCCTCAGGTTCACGGTCAGCGGGGTGGAGAATCTGCCCGAGACCGGGGGAGCGGTGGTGGCCATCAACCACACCAGCTACTTCGATTTCACTTTCGCCGGGCTGCCCGCGTTCAAGCAGGGGTTGGGCCGCAAGGTGCGGTTCATGGCCAAGCAGGAGATCTTCGACCACAAGATCGGCGGGCCGCTGATGCGCGGCTGCAAGCACATCCCGGTGGACCGGGCCAGCGGCAACGCCTCCTTCGAGCTGGCCTGTGACTACCTGCGGGCCGGCGAGCTGGTGGGGGTCTACCCGGAGGCGACCATCAGCCGCAGCTTCGAGATCAAGGAACTGAAGTCGGGGGCGGCGCGGATGGCGATCGCCGCTGACGTGCCGATCATCCCGCACATCGTGTGGGGCGCCCAGCGGATCTGGACCAAGGGGCATCCCCGTTCGCTGTGGCGCCCGAAGGTGCCGATCACGGTCGCCGTCGGCGAGCCGATCCCGCCGACCCTGCCGGCCGCCGACCTCACCGCGCTGCTGCACTCCCGCATGCAGCACCTGCTCGAACAGGTCCAGGACGACTACGGACCGCATCCGCCCGGCGAGTTCTGGGTGCCGCGCCGGCTGGGTGGCGGCGCGCCGTCGCTGGCCGAGGCCGCGCGGATGGACGACGAGGAAGCCGCCGCCCGCGCCGCCCGGCGCGCCCAGCCCCCGGCGGCCGGCACCGAGTAGCCATGGAGCCGGTCTTCCGCTGCCTCGAGATCGCGGCCGGGGCACTGGTCAAGGTGACCGGCACCGACCTCGTCTTCACCGGGCTGGAGAACATCCCGGCCACCGGCGGCGCCGTCGTCGCGATCAACCACACCGGATACGTCGATTTCCTCCCGGCGGCGCTGGCACTGCACCGGCGGGGCCGGCGAATGCGGTTCATGATCAAGGCCGAGATGCAGCAGGTGCGGGTGGTCGACTTCCTGATCAACCACACCGGCACCATCCCGGTCGACCGCCGCGCCGGTGCGCAGGCCTACGCGGTGGCCGTCGAGCGGTTGCGCGCCGGGGAGATGGTCGGTGTGTACCCGGAGGCCACGATCAGCCGCAGCTTCGAGCTCAAGGAGTTCAAGACCGGGGCGGCGCGGATGGCACTGGCTGCGCAGGCGCCGATCATCCCGCTGATCGTGTGGGGCGCCCAGCGGATCTGGACCAAGGATCACCCGCGTCGGCTGGGCCGGCACAAAGTCCCGATCCGGGTGGTCGTCGGAGCGCCGCTGCCGCCCGCCGGCGACGTCGACGGCCTGCTCGCCGATCTGCGCGGGCGGATGACCGCCCTGCTCGACGACGCCCAGCGCGACTATCCGCGCCCGGCCGGAGCGTGGTGGGTGCCGCGGCGGATCGGCGGGGGTGCCCCCACCCCCCAGCAGGCTAAGGTTCTGGATGAGGCCGAACTTTCCCGCCGCGCGCGTCGCCCAAGGAGGTAGCCGACCATGGCCGAGCCGTTCTTCCGGTTGCTGGAAATCGTCGTGCCGCAGGTCGTGGCGGTCAACAAGACCAAAATCACCTACCACGGCTTGGACCACCTCCCGGAGCGCGGCGGTGCGGTGATCGCGGTGAACCACACCAGCTACGTCGACTGGCTGCCCGCGTCGCTGGCCGCGCTGCAGCGCAAGCGGCGGTTGCGGTTCATGATCAAGGCCGAAATGCAGGACGTCGCGGCGGTCAACTACGTCATCAAACACACCCGGCTGATCCCGGTGGACCGGGAGCACGGTGAGCAGGCCTACCACGAGGCGGTGAGCCGGCTCAAACAGGGCGAGCTGGTCGGCGTGCACCCGGAGGCGACGATCAGCCGCAGCCTGGAGCTCAAGGAGTTCAAGACCGGGGCGGCGCGGATGGCGCTGGAGGCGCAAGTGCCGCTCATACCGATGATCGTGTGGGGCGCCCAACGGATCTGGCCCAAGGACCACCCGAAGAACCTGTTCCGCAACAACGTCCCGATCACGGTGGAAGCCGGACAGCCGCTGGCCCCACGGGGCAGCGCCGAGCAGCTCATCGGTCAACTGCGCAGCCAGATGGTCACGATCCTGGACAAGGTGCAGCGTGAATACGCTCACCCCACCGGCGCACACTGGGTGCCGCGTCGGCTCGGCGGGGGAGCGCCCAGCCCGGAAGAGTCGGCGGTGCTGCGCCGCGAGGAACTGCTCGCGCGTGCCAGGCGCCACGAGGAAGCCGCCCGCAAGCGCGCCGGCGCGCCGCCGAGGCGGGTCCGGTGACGGCCGGATCGCGGTGAGGGCGGCACCTGCGCTGATCGCCAGCGACGTTGACGGCACCCTGCTCGACGATGACGACACCGTGTCCGCGCGGACCCGGGCGGCGGTGCTCGCCGCGCTCGACGGCGGCGCCCGGTTCATCCTGGCCACCGGCCGTCCGCCGCGCTGGATCCGCCCGGTGGTCGACGAACTCGGGTTCGCTCCGATGGCGGTCTGCGCCAACGGCGCGGTGCTCTACGACCCCGCGACCGACCGGGTGCTCGCCGCCCGCACCTTGAGCCCCGACGCCCTGGTCAAGCTCGCCGACCTGGTGGCCCGCGCGCTGCCCGGCGCGGGGTTGGCGGTGGAACGGATCGGTGAGCGAGCCCACGACGCCGCCACCCCGCAGTTCGTCAGTTCGCCCGGCTACCACCACGCCTGGCTCAACCCGGACAACACCGAGGTCTCACTGGCCGACCTGCTCAGCGCGCCCGCGGTCAAGCTGCTGGTCGGCATGCCGGGGGCGCGCAGCGCCGACATGGCCGCCGAACTGGCCCGGCACGGCACCGAGGCGGAGGTGACGTACTCGACCGATCGGGGATTGATCGAGGTGGTGCCGCCGGGGATCAGCAAAGCCACCGGCATCGCCGAGATCACCGGCCCGCTGGGCATCGCCGACATCGAGGTGCTGGCATTCGGGGACATGCCCAACGACGTGCCGATGCTGCACCGGGCCGGCCACGGGGTGGCGATGGGCAACGCCCACCCCGTGGCGATCGCCGCCGCCGACGAGATCACCGCCGCCAACACCGACGACGGACTGGCCCGGGTGCTGGAGCGGTGGTGGCCGTGACCGTGCGGACGGTCAGTCGGCCGGGCTGACCGGCGGGGAGAACCGCTCGAGCTGCACCGGCGGGCCGCCGGCGGTCGGCGGCGGCAGCACCTGCGCCATCCCGTCGACCACCCGGGTGACGTTGCCGGTGAGCCGGTCGAAGTTCAGCGTCCCGTGCTGGAAGTTCTGACCGATCCACTGCGGTTCCTGGATCTCCCCGCTGGTCGGCAACCCCAGCACGCCACGCTCGTAACCCAGGGCGGCCCAGGCGTCGTAGATCGCGCCGGTCAGCGGCTGGGCGCCGGTCTGCGGCGACCAGTACATGGCGCCGTGGCTGAAGGTGGCGTATCGGGTCGCGTCGGCGCCGGCGGATTCCGGCGAGGTCGGCGCCCCCAGCACGCTGTCCATGCCGCCCATCGCCTGCCAGCGGGCCAGGATCGCGCCGCCCTGCAGCGCGTCGATCAGGTCCTCGGGCCCGGGCGGGCGGTTGAACCGGGCCGCCGCGGTGCGAATCCAGTCCAGCATCGCGTAGGCCTGGTGGCCGGGGCAGTCGGTGGCGCCGACGTCGCGGTGGGTGAAGATCGCCGGCAGGGTGGTGACGGTGTCGCGGACCACGCTGGTGTAGGCGCCGCCCGCCGAGCGCAGCGTGGCGGTGCCCAGCGGGTCGACCCCGTCGAGGCTGAGCCGCCAGCCCAACAGCCGTGCCACGGTGCGGGCCTGCACCGCGGTGGGCGGTTCGTCGTCGAAGTTGCCCAGCATCGCCACGCCCCAGGTGCCGGTGTTGAACCCACCGGTGTGCGAGCCGCGCACCGCCCGGTTGATACCGCCGGCCCGGCCCTCGAAGACCTGCCCGTACCGGTCGACCAGGGCGTTGTAGGCGATGTCGCACCAGCCCAGTGTGCGGGTGTGGTACGCCTGGATCGCCTGCACGATCGCCGGTGAATCCTGCGGGCTGTAGTCGTTGCTGCCCGCGGTGTGGTGCACGACCGCGGCCCGGATCCGGTCGCCGTAGTCGGCCGGGCAGCGGGTGGTCTCATCGGCCCCCCACTGGGCGCGGCCGATGATCGCGGGCGGCTGGCCCGGCGGGGTCACCGCGTTCGGCGGGTTCCACTGCGCGTCGACGGGCGCCTGGGGCGGCGAGATCAACACCGCCGAGACGTTCTGCCCCAGCGATTCCTCGGTCGCGGCGGGCCGGTAGCCCAGACCGGTGTCGGCCGATTCGGTCTGCTCGCCGGTGGTGGTCGGCGCGCCGGCCGGACGGGTCACCTCGATCTGCACTGTGTGTGTCCGTCCGACGAACACCGGTTCGGTGCCGCGCCGCTCGGCGGCGGCGTCGTCGCCGGCGAACTCCGGCGCCTCGACCTCGAACCACGGCCCCCACCCGCCGTGCTCGTCGCGGGCGCGGACCCGCGCCGACGTCCCGGCCAGGTCGGTGCCGGTCAGCGCGATCAGGGAGAACGGGGTGTCCTGGCTGAGCTCGCGGACGCTGACGCCGCCGCCGAGGTCGGGTAGGGCCTGCTCGGCCAGCCGGGTGTCGGCGGCGCTCGCCGGGGCCGGGCGGTCCTCGGCGCCGCCGTCGAGTGCCCAGGGCAGGATCACGACGGTGGCGGCGATGGCGGTAAGCAGCATCGTCGGCGCGGGACGGCGGGACGGCACGCGTCGATGTTACGTACGTGTCACAAGTTATAGATGTTTCGACACGACATTAATGAGAAAGAAGTGACTCAACCTGTAACGGCACCGCAGAGTCTGTGAGTTGCTGGGCCGGGCGGCCCAGGCTCCCTCTGCGGTGCCGTTGGGTAACAGGTCGTTACTGCAGGGCCGCGTCGGCGGCGGCGTCGGTCGCCGCACCGGCCGCGTCGGTCGCCGCCCCGGCCGCGCCGGCCGCAGCGTCGGTCGCGGCGTCGGTGGCGGCTGCCGCCGGAGCCGCGGGGTTGACCCCCTGGGCGGCCTGGGTGATCGACGGCATCACCACGCCCTTGAGCAGGTCCATCACCTGACCGGCACCCAGCTGCTGGGCGGCGCTCATCACGTCGCTGACGATCCCGCCGCCGGACGAGGTCGCCGGCGAGACCGGCATCGCGCCCAGGGAGGGGTCACCGAGGATGGGGTAGGTGCCCATCGACGGGTCCATCCCGATGGGAGCGGTGATCGGCATCTCGCTGGGGCCGATCGGGGAGAGCCCGTCGGTGGGTCCGAGCAGCGCCGGGTCCACCCCCGGCAGCGTCGCGGCCGGGTTGGTCAGCCCCGGGTCCACGCCGGGCAGCGCACCGGCCGGGTCGACGCCGGGCAGGGCGCCGCCCGGGTCGGGCAGGGCGCCGGTCGGGTCGGTCAGCCCGGGGGAGAGCTGCGCGGGGTCGGTCAGGCCGGGCATCGCCCCGGTCGGGCTGGTCAGGCCGGGGTTGGTCAGCGCGGGGTTGGTCAGCCCGGGGGAGGTGAGACCCGGCGAGGTCAGGCCCGGCGAGGTCAGGCCCGGCGAGGTCAGCCCGGGGCTGGTCGCCGGCATGGCCCCGGCCGGGCTCAGCCCGGTCGGCACCGGCGGCAGGTTGATCCCGAACTGGGACAGGCCCTGGCTGAGGGCCGACATGAGTTCGTTCGGCAGGTCGGTCACCACCGCAGCGCGGACGAAGTCGGGCTGCTCCGGGGTGGCGCTGGCGCTCAACTCGGAAACGGTGACTACGGCAAATGGACTTGCGACTGCCAGCGCGGCGACTGCGCTCATGGCTGTCGAGAGCTTGCGTCGACGTCGGTTCGGCACGGAAGTCTCCTCAATGGTGTGACTACTGCATCGGGTGCAGCACGGCAGGGAGCCGCTGTGATCGATGGTACGAGTGTGAATAGTGAGATTGGTGTGACGAGATCGAATCGTGAGCCAATCGCGATCTGCCCGCCGGCAACCGGTCGGAGCGCCGCGACGGGAACGCCGCCGGGTCCGATACTCTAGGCGCCGATGACCGCACGTTATGACCTTTTCGTCGTCGGATCCGGGTTCTTTGGGCTGACCATCGCCGAGCGGGCGGCCACCCAGCTCGGCAAGCGGGTCCTCGTGATCGAGAAGCGGCCCCACATCGGGGGCAACGCCTACTCCGAGGCCGAACCGCAGACCGGGATCGAGATCCACAAGTACGGCGCCCACCTGTTCCACACCTCCAACAAGCGGGTGTGGGACTACGTGCGCCAGTTCACCGAGTTCACCGGCTACCAACACCGGGTCTTCGCCATGTACGACGGGCAGGCCTACCAGTTCCCGATGGGCCTGGGGCTGGTGAGCCAGTTCTTCGGCCGCTACTTCACCCCCGACGAGGCCCGCGCCCTGATCGCCGAGCAGGCGTCGGAGATCGCCACCGCCGACGCGAAGAACCTCGAGGAGAAGGCGATCTCGCTGATCGGCCGCCCGCTGTACGAGGCGTTCGTCAAGGGCTACACCGCCAAGCAGTGGCAGACCGATCCGGTCGACCTGCCCGCCGCGGTCATCAGCCGGCTGCCGGTGCGCTACAGCTTCAACAACCGCTACTTCAACGACACCTACGAGGGTCTGCCCGTCGACGGCTACACCGCCTGGCTGGAGAACATGGCCGCCGACCCCAACATCGAGGTCCGGTTGGACACCGACTGGTTCGACGTCCGCGATGACCTGCGCGCGGCCGCCCCGGACGCCCCGGTGGTCTACACCGGCCCGCTGGACCGCTACTTCGACTACGCCGAGGGCCGGCTGGGCTGGCGGACCCTGGATTTCGAACTCGACGTCCTCGACACCGGCGACTTCCAGGGCACCTCGGTGATGAACTACAACGACATCGAGGTGCCCTACACCCGTATCCACGAGTTCCGTCACTTCCACCCCGAGCGCGACTATCCGACCGACAAGACCGTGATCATGCGGGAGTACTCTCGGTTCGCCGGCGACGACGACGAGCCTTACTACCCGATCAACACCGAGGCCGACCGCGCGGTGCTGGCGGCCTACCGGGCTCGTGCGAAAGCCGAGACCGCCGCGTCGAACGTCCTGTTCGGCGGGCGGCTGGGCACCTACCAATACCTGGACATGCACATGGCCATCGCGAGCGCGCTGAGCATGTACGACAACGTCCTCGCCCCGCACCTGCGTGACGGCGTGAGGTTGGAAGAGAGCAAACCATGAGCGACATCCCCTCCGGCCCGCTCGAGGACACCGAATCGCGCGCGGTCAGCCTGCTGGCGCGGGTCATCCTGCCCCGCCCCGGCGAGCCGCACGACGTGCGCAAGCTCTACCTCGAGGAGTCGGCCACCAACGCCAGGCGCGCCCACGCGCCCAGCCGCACCACCCTGGAGATCGGCGCCGAATCCGAGGTGTCGTTCGCCACCTACTTCAACGCCTTCCCGGCCAGCTACTGGCGGCGTTGGTCGACGCTGGAGTCGGTGGTGCTGCGCGTCGAACTCACCGGCTCGGCGCGAGTGGACGTCTACCGCACCAAGGCGACCGGCGCGCGGATCAGCGTCGGCGGCGGGGAGATCACCGCCGACCCCGCCGGCGAGCCCGCCTGGACCGAGTTCGAGATCGACCTCTCGCCGTTCGAGGACGGTGGCTGGATCTGGTTCGACATCACCACCTACAGCCCGGTGCGGCTACACAGCGCAGGCTGGTACGCGCCGCAGCCCGCGCCCGGCCGCGCCAACATCGCGGTGGGCATCCCCACCTTCAACCGGCCCGCCGACTGCGTCAACGCGCTGGCGGCGCTGACCTCCGACCCGCTGGTCGACGAGGTGGTCGGCGCGGTGATCGTCTCCGACCAGGGCACCGCCAAGGCCGTCGACCACCCGGGCTTCGCCGAGGCCGCCGCCGCCCTGGGCGACCGGCTGACCATCCACAACCAGCCGAACCTGGGCGGCTCCGGCGGTTACAGCCGGGTGATGTACGAGGCGCTGAAGAACACCGACTGCGAACAGATCCTGTTCATGGACGACGACATCCGCATCGAGCCGGACTCGATCCTGCGGGCGCTGGCGATGAACCGGTTCGCCAAATCACCCACGCTGGTCGGCGGCCACATGCTCAACCTGCAGGAGCCCTCGCACCTGCATGTGATGGGTGAGGTGGTCGACCGCGACGAGTTCATGTGGACCAACGCCCCGCACGCCGAATACGACCACGACTTCGCCAAGGCCTCGCTGGAGGAGAGTGCGGCGCTGCACCGGCGCATCGACGTCGACTACAACGGCTGGTGGATGTGCATGATCCCGCGGGCGGTCGCCGAGGAGCTGGGCCAGCCGCTGCCGCTGTTCATCAAATGGGACGACGCCGACTACGGGTTGCGCGCCGCCGAGCACGGCTATCCCACCGTCACCCTGCCCGGCGTCGCGATCTGGCACATGGCCTGGAGCGACAAGGACGACGCCATCGACTGGCAGGCCTACTTCCACCTGCGCAACCGGCTGGTGGTGGCCGCCATGCACTGGGACGGCGCGGCCCGCGGACTGTTGCGCAGCTCGCTGAAGGCGACGCTGAAACACCTCCTGTGCCTTGAATATTCGACGGTCGCGATCCAGAACCAGGCGATCGCGGACTTCCTGGCCGGCCCGGAGAACCTCTTCACGATCCTGGAATCGTCGCTGCCGACGGTGCACGCGATGCGCAAGCAGTACCCCGACGCGGTGGTGCTGCCCGGCGCCACCGCGCTGCCGGTGCCCTCCGGGCGCACCCGGGTCAACAAGCCGCCGGTGTCCGCCCCGGCGATCGCGGTGCGGCTGGCCCGCGGTGTCCTGCACCAGTTGACCCGCGAGGACCCCGACCACCACCGCCGACCGCAGCTCAACGTGCCCACCCAGGATGCCCGGTGGTTCCTGCTGTGCAAGGTCGACGGGGTCACCGTCACCACCGCCGACGGCCGCGGTGTGGTGTACCGGCAACGCGACCGCGCCAAGATGTTCGCGCTGCTGCGCGCCTCGCTGCGCCAGCACGTCCGGCTGGCCCGCCGGTTCGACGCGATGCGGCGTACCTACCGTCAGGCGTTGCCGATGCTGTCCAGCCAGCAGCAGTGGGAGAGCGTGCTGCTCACCGAGCCGACCACCCGAGCGCCGGGCAAGTGAGCGAGCCGGGCGCGCCGCACGGCGAGGTCGCCGCCATGGTGGCGGTGCAATCGGCGCTGGCCGACCGGCCCGGCACGCTGGCTGTCGCCCGGGCGCTGTCCCACTTCGGCGAACACAGCCTGGGCTGGCTCGCCCTCGCCGGCCTCGGCGCTCTGGCCCGGCCGGGCCGCCGGCGGGCCTGGGGGCTGGCCGCGGCGGGCACCCTGGCCGCACACGCCGCCGCGGTCCTGATCAAGCGGGTGGTGCGCAGGCAGCGGCCGCACCACCCGGCGGTGGCGGTCAACGTCGGCACCCCCAGCCGGTTGAGCTTCCCGTCGGCGCACGCCACCTCCACCACCGCCGCCGCGATCCTGCTGGGCCGGGCCACCGGGCTGCAGCTGCCGGCGCTGCTGGTGCCGCCGATGGCGCTCTCGCGGATACTGCTGGGAGTGCACTACCCCAGCGACGTGGCGGCCGGGGTCGTCGTCGGCGCCGCCGTCGCGTCCGCCGCCACCCGGTGGGACGCCCGAACAGAAGGAACGAGCGCAGGCCAATGAGCAAGATCGACGAGGCGCCGGCGACCGGCGGACCCCCGGCCAACCTGGCCGCCGGTGTGATCAAGGCGGTCCGGCCCCGGCAGTGGGTGAAGAACGTCCTGGTGGTGGCCGCGCCGCTGGCCGCGCTGGGCCGCGGCCTGGAGGTCGACTACGCCGCGGTGGCCGTGCAGGTGCTGGTCGCCTTCGTCGTGTTCTGCCTGGCCGCTTCGGCCGTCTACCTGGTCAACGACGTCCGTGACGTGGAAGCCGACCGCGCCCATCCCACCAAGCGGTTCCGGCCGATCGCCGCGGGCGTGGTCCCGGAGTGGCTGGCCTACACCCTGGCGGTGGTGCTCGGCGCCGCGTCGCTGGGCGTCGCGGCCTGGGTGACCCCCAACCTGGCGCTGGTGATGGCGGTCTACCTGGGCATGCAGCTGGCGTACTGCTTCGGGCTCAAACACCAAGCGGTCATCGACATCTCGATCGTCTCCTCGGCCTACCTGTTGCGCGCCATCGCCGGCGGCGTCGCGGCCAGCATCCCGCTGTCGCAGTGGTTCCTGCTGGTGATGGCGTTCGGCTCGCTGTTCATGGTGGCCGGCAAGCGCTACGCGGAGCTGCAGCTGGCCGAACGCACCGGCGCCAAGATCCGCAAATCGCTGGAGAGCTACACCAGCACCTACCTGAGGTTCGTCTGGACGTTGTCGGCCACCGCGATGGTGGTGTGCTACTCGCTGTTCGCCTTCGAACGCGACCACGGGGCCGGCTCCTGGTACGCGATCTCGATCATCCCGATCACGATCGGGCTGCTGCGCTACGCGGTCGACGTCGACGGCGGGCTGGCCGGCGAGCCCGAGGACATCCTGCGCCGCGACCGCGTGCTGCAGCTGCTCGCCCTGGCCTGGCTCGGAACCGTCGGTGTCGCCGTTGCCTACGGTTAGCGCCCGGCCGACGGACCGGCCGGCGAGCCGCGAGCCGGCTTGGCCGGCCTACCCTTACGACGCCACGGTGCGCACCAGCCTGTGGCTCAGCGTCCTGGTGGTCACCGTCCTGTTCGGCTGGGGTGCCTGGCAGCGCCGCTGGATCTCCGACGACGGCCTGATCGTGTTGCGCACCGTGCGCAACCTGCTGGCCGGCAACGGCCCGGTCTTCAACGCCGGGGAACGGGTCGAGGCCAACACCTCCACCGCCTGGACCTACCTGGTCTACCTGGGCAGCTGGGTGGGCGGGCCGGTGCGGCTGGAGTACGTGGTGCTGGCGTTGGCGTTCGGGTTGAGCCTGCTGGGCATGGCGTTGGCGATGCTGGGCACCGCGCGGCTGTACGCCCCCGCGCTGCGCGGGCAGCGCGCCCTGATGCTGCCCGCCGGGGCACTGGTCTACCTCGCGTTGCCGCCCGCCCGCGACTTCGCCACCTCCGGGCTGGAGTGCGGGCTGACGCTGGCCTACCTCGGGCTGCTGTGGTGGATGCTGGTCTGCTGGGCGCAGGCGCCGCGCTCCGGGAACACGCGGCGGCCGTTCACCGCCGCGCTGGCGTTCGTCGCCGGCTGCAGCGTGCTGGTCCGCCCCGAACTGGCCCTGATGGGCGGGCTGGCGCTGCTGATGATGCTGGTGGCCGCCGGCGGCTGGCGCGCCCGGACGCTGATCGTGGTGGCCGGGGGTCTGCTGCCGGTCGGCTACCAGATCTTCCGGATGGGCTACTACGGGCTGGTGGTGCCCGGCACCGCCCTGGCCAAGGACGCCACCGGCGACAAATGGCACCAGGGCTGGCGCTACCTGGCCAACTTCACCGGCCCCTACGCGCTGTGGATCCCGGTGCTGCTGCTGGTGGCGCTGGTGCCGGTGCTGCTGATCACCCGCGGCAACCCGTGGTGGCTGCACACCGCCGCGGCCGATCCGCCGCGGCGCCGGCTGGCCCGGATGGTGCAGAGCCCGGCGGCGGTGGTGGTGTTCATGGTCGTCAGCGGGCTGCTCCAGGCCGCCTACTGGACCCGCCAGGGCGGCGATTTCATGCACGCCCGGGTCCTGCTGGCCCCGGTGTTCTGCCTGATCACCCCGCTGGCGGTGGTGCCGCTGGTGATCCCCGACGGCAGCCGCATCTCCCGCGAGACCGGCTACTGGCTGGCCGGCGCCGTCGGGCTGCTGTGGCTCGGGATCGCCGGCTGGTCGCTGTGGGCCGCCAACTCCCCCGGCATGGGCGCCAACGCGACCCGCATCGGCTACGACGGGATCATCGACGAACGCAAGTTCTACTCCCAGGCCACCGGGCACGCCCACCCGCTGACCGCCGCCGACTACCTCGACTACCCGCGGATGCGCGCCGCGCTGGTCGCGCTGAACAACACCCCCGACGGTGCCCTGCTGCTGCCGTCGGGCAACTACGACCAGTGGGACGTGGTGCCCGCCATCCCGCCGCCCCCCGACCAGGAGCCGGGGCGCAAACCGCCGCACACGGTGTTCTTCACCAACCTGGGCATGGTCAGCATGAACGTCGGCCTGCACGTGCGGGTGATCGACCAGATCGGGCTGGCCAATCCGCTGGCCGCGCACACCGACCGACTCGACCACGCCCGTATCGGCCACGACAAGAACCTCTTCCCGGACTGGGCCGTCGCCGAGGGCCCGTTCCTCAAGAAGCGCCCCTACCTGCCGCCCTACCTCGACGAGGGCTGGGTGCAGCAGGCCCAGGCCGCCCTCGAGTGCCCGGCGACCGACGCGGCGCTCGCGGCGGTCCGCGCCCCGATGAGCCCGCGCCGCTTCGCCTCCAACCTGCTGCACGCCTACGAGTTCACCCGTTACCGCATCGACCGGGTGCCGCTGTACGAACTGGTCCGCTGCGGACTCGAGGTGCCCGAAACCGACCCGGACCCCTACACCGGGCTGCCCGCGACCGGGCCGTGACCCGAACCCCGCGACCGGCGGAACGTGAAACGCGCCACACCCGTGCGGTGGCCGGCCGCGGGTAACACCGGCGATCGGTGCCGAAAGCGTGACCGGCGACTTCGCCGCGGACCGCGGGCCACGCGGTCGATCGGCGCGCCGGTGTAACGGTCGCCGCGGGTGCGGCGATCAAGAAACCGAACAGCGGCAACGGATCCGCGCGATGTGGGGGATGGCCGTTCGGTGTGGTTGACTACACGGGCGCTACCGGCGGGTGCCGGGCAGCATTCCGCCATTCATCCCGCTGGTGGTCGAGAAAGAAGAGGAAAAACAACGGTGAAACTCGTTGAGATGATGCGCGCCGCGACGAAGGAACTGCCGCGGCGTCTGCTGGTGGCCGCCGCGGGTGCGGTGCTGCTGCCCGGACTGATCGGCGTCGTGGGCGGCACGGCGACCGCCAGCGCGTTCTCCCGGCCCGGACTGCCGGTGGAGTACCTGCAGGTGCCCTCCGCGGCGATGGGGCGCGACATCAAGGTGCAGTTCCAGAGCGGCGGGGAGAACTCCCCGGCGGTGTACATGCTCGACGGGCTGCGCGCCCAGGACGACTACAGCGGCTGGGACATCAACACCGCCGCCTTCGAGTGGTACTACGACTCCGGGCTGTCGATGATCATGCCGGTTGGCGGGCAGTCCAGCTTCTACTCCGACTGGTACAAGCCGGCCTGCGGTAAGGCGGGCTGCTCCACCTACAAGTGGGAGACCTTCCTGACCAGCGAACTGCCGCAGTGGCTTTCGGCCAACCGCAGCGTGAAGCCGACCGGCGGCGCGGCGGTGGGTCTGTCGATGGCCGGTTCGGCCGCGCTGACGCTGTCGATCTACTACCCGCAGCAGTTCATCTACGCCAGCTCGATGTCGGGCTTCCTGAACCTCTCGGAGGGCTGGTGGCCGACCCTGGTCAACATCTCGATGGGTGACGCCGGTGGCTACAAGGCCGCCGACATGTGGGGCCCGAAGAGCGACCCGGCCTGGCAGCGCAACGACCCGATGGTCAACATCCAGAAGCTCGTCGACAACAACACCCGGATCTGGGTCTACTGCGGTGACGGCAACCCGAGCGAGGTCGGCGGGGACAACATCCCGGCCGAGTTCCTGGAGAAGCTGACCATCCGCACCAACCGGACCTTCCAGGAGGAGTACATCGCCCACGGTGGGACCAACGGGGTGTTCAACTTCCCGGCCAGCGGCACCCACGACTGGGGCTACTGGGGCCAGCAGCTGCAGGCGATGAAGCCCGACCTGCAGCGGGTGCTGGGCGCCTCCTCCGGCGGCGCGGTCGCCGAGACCGGCGCCTCCGACAGCGGCGAGGAGTGACCAGCCCCGGTCTGAGACCGTGACCGGTTAGCACGCAACGTGTTCGACGGCGGTGCCCCAGGGGGCGCCGCCGTCGGCCGTATCGGCCCCCGCCCGCGGGCCGGTGTGATTCACTACCTTGCGTACCGAACGTGCGCGGGGCGGAAGAAACGGTCGTCGGAGGTAGCCATGAGAGCGCTGTCGAAACTGCTGCGAGCCCTGACGGTGGCGGTGCTGGCCGCGGGCATGTGGACCGCGACCGCCGGCCCGGCCCACGCCGACGGCGTCGAGCAGCTCATGGTGCCGTCCGCGGCGATGGGCCGCGACATCCCGGTCTCCTTCCAGGCCGGCGGCCCGCACGCGGTCTACCTGCTGGACGCCTTCAACGCCGCACCGGATGTGAGCAACTGGGTCACCGCGGGCAACGCGATGGCCACCCTGGCCGGCAAAGGGGTCTCGGTGGTCGCCCCCGCAGGCGGCGCCTTCAGCCTCTACACCAACTGGGAGCAGGACGGCAGCAAGCAGTGGGAGACCTTCCTGTCCGATGAACTGCCGAACTGGCTGGCCGCCAACAAGGGCCTGGCCCCGGGCGGCCACGCGATCGTCGGCGCCTCCCAGGGCGGTACCGGCGCGATGACGATGGCGGTGTTCCACCCGGACCGGTTCGGCTTCGCCGGGTCGTTGTCCGGCTTCCTGTACCCGTCCTCGACCTGGGAGAACGGCGCCATCACCGCCGGGCTGGCCCAGTTCGGCGGGGTGGACGCCAACGGCATGTGGGGCGCCCCGCAGCTGGGCCGTTGGAAGTGGCACGACCCCTCGGTGCACGCTGGCATGCTGGCAGCCAACAACACCCGGGTCTGGGTGTTCAGCCCCGGGGTGGACGCGGGCGCCGACGTCCCGGCGATGATCGGGGCGGCCGCCGAGGCCTCCGGCAGTGCCCGGCACTTCTACCAGCAATACCGCAACGCCGGCGGCCGCAACATCCACGTCGACTTCGGCAGCGGCGACCACACCTGGGGCTCGTGGGCCGGGCAGTTGGGCGCCATGTCCGGCGACATCGTCGCCGCCATCGGGTGACCGGCTCAGCCTGACCGGGACGGTTCGACCCGGATCGGCTGAACCGGCCGGCCCGGGACCGGTCGTGGTCGGCGGCCACCGCACGCGGGCGGTCGGTACCGTGGAAACGCAACTCGACCGACTCTGGTGAGCAGGAGACGATGGCCAACACCTCGCGGCGCAAACGCCGCCGCATTCTCGGCTTGATCGCCGCCGTCGCGATGGCCGTCGCCGTCGCCCTGGTCATCTGGGTGGTGATCATCGTCATCCGGATGCCCAGCGCCCCACCCGGATCCGAGCGGCCCGAGGCGGTGCCGACCACCACCACCCCGCGGGCGAAGAAACCCCGGCCGGCCTTCCAGGACGCCAGCTGCCCGGACGTGCAGCTGGTCTCGATCCCGGGCACCTGGGAGTCCTCCCGCACCGACGACCCGCTCAACCCGCACGAGTTCCCCATCGCGCTGCTGCTCAACGTGACCCGCCCGGTCGCGGAGAACTTCGACGCCGCGCGGGTGCAGCCCTACACCATCCCCTACACCGCGCAGTTCCATAACCCGCTGAGCAACGACAAGCAGATGTCCTACAACGACAGCCGCGCCGAAGGCACCCGCGCCACCGTCAAGGCGATGACCGACATGAACGAGCGCTGCCCGCTGACCAGCTATGTCATCGTCGGGTTCTCGCAGGGCGCGGTGATCGGCGGGGACATCGCCAACATGATCGGCAACGGCGAGGGCCCGGTCGACGAGGACCTGGTACTGGGGGTGACCCTGATCGCCGACGGCCGCCGCCAGGACGGGGTGGGCAAGATGATCGGCCCCAACCCACCGGGCCAGGGTGCGGAGATCACCCTGGGTGAGGTGCCGCTGCTGTCCGGGATGGGCCTGTCGATGACCGGGCCGCGGCCGGGCGGGTTCGGCGCACTGAACGACCGGACCAACGAGATCTGCGCCCCCGGCGACCTGATCTGCGCGGCGCCGCGGGAGGCGTTCAGCATCACCAACCTGCCGGCCACCCTCGACCAGCTCGCCGGCGGCGCCGCCAACCCGGTGCACGCGCTGTACGCGACCACCAAGTTCTGGGAGGTGGACGGGAAACCGGCCACCGCCTGGACGCTCGACTGGACGCACCAGTTGATCGAGAACGCGCCGCATCCGCCGCACGGATGACCGGCGCCACACCGGCCGCGCGGGGATTTGGCCCACGCCGCCCCGCCCCTTAACATTAAGAAAGAATTAAGAGCGGACGGGCCGTCGGTCCGGCGACGGTGTTGCGCGTCGGTACCATGCCAGCATCGCCGGACGGGACGTCCGATCGGCCCGCTGCCCCGCCCAGGTGTCGACAGGAGAGTGGTATGACACAGGCTTCCCATTTGGGATACCGCAACCCGTTCATCAAGGACGGCCAGATCAGGTTTCCCGAACACGGCAGTCTGGTCCGCCACGTGGAACGGTGGGCGTCGATCCGCGGTGACAAGCTCGCCTACCGCTTCCTGGACTACTCCACCGAACGCGACGGCGTCGCCCGCGACATCTCCTGGGCCGAGTTCGGCGCCCGCAACCGCGCCATCGGCGCCCGGCTGCAACAGGTCACCAAACCCGGCGACCGGGTCGCCATCCTGTGCGCCCAGAACCTGGAGTACCTGGTGGCCTTCTTCGGCACCCTGTACTCCGGGCGCATCGCGGTGCCGCTGTTCGACCCGGCCGAGCCCGGTCACGTCGGCCGCCTGCACGCGGTGCTCGACGACTGTGAGCCGGCCGCCATCCTGACCACCAGCGACTCCGCTGAAGGGGTCCGCAAGTTCTTCCGCAGCCGCCCGGCCAAGGAGCGGCCCCGCGTCATCGCCGTCGACGCGGTCCCCGACGAGGTGGCCGCCACCTGGGAGCTGATGCCCGCCGCCGAGGACACCATCGCCTACCTGCAGTACACCTCCGGTTCCACCCGCACCCCCACCGGTGTGCAGATCACCCACCTGAACCTGCCGACCAACGTCGTGCAGGTCATGCACGCGCTGGAGGGCCGCGAAGGCGACCGCGGTGTCACCTGGTTGCCGTTCTTCCACGACATGGGCCTGATCACGGTGATGCTCTCCCCGGTGATCGGCCACCACGTCACCTTCATGACCCCGGCCGCGTTCGTGCGCCGGCCCGGGCGCTGGATCCGGGAACTGGCCCGCAAACCCGACGACGAGGGCATGACCTACTCGGTGGCGCCGAACTTCGCCTTCGAGCACGCCGCGGCCCGCGGCCTGCCGCGTGACGGGGAGCCGCCGCTGGACCTCAGCAACGTCAAGGCCATCCTCAACGGCTCCGAGCCGGTCTCGGCGGCGTCGCTGCGCAAGTTCAACGAGGCGTTCGGACCCTACGGGTTCCAGGAGAAGGCGATCAAGCCGTCCTACGGACTGGCCGAGGCGACCCTGTTCGTCTCCACCACGCCGATGGAGGAGCCGCCCAAGATCATCCACGTCGACCGGGAAACGTTGAACAACAACAGCTTCCGCGAGGTCGACCCGGACTCCGAGACGGCGGTCGCGCAGGCCTCGGCAGGCAAGATCGGGATCGACGAGTGGGCGGTCATCGTCGACCCGGAGGCCGGCGCCGAACTGCCCGACGGCCAGATCGGCGAGATCTGGCTGCACGGCAAGAACATGGGCTCGGGGTACTGGAACAAGGAGAAGGAGACCGAGGAAACCTTCCGCAACCCGCTCAAGTCCCGCATCGAGAACTCCCACGCCGCCGGCGCCCCGGAGGACGGGCTGTGGGTGCGCACCGGTGACTACGGCACGTTCTACGACGGCGACCTCTACATCACCGGCCGGGTGAAGGACCTGGTGATCATCGACGGCCGCAACCACTACCCGCAGGACCTGGAGTACTCGGCGCAGGAGGCCAGCCGCGCGGTGCGGCCCGGCTTCGTCGCGGCCTTCTCGGTGCCGGCCAACCAGTTGCCCGCCGCGGTCTTCGACAACCCGCATTCCGGGCTGAAGTACGACGCCGACGACAGCTCCGAGCAGCTGGTGATCGTGGCCGAACGCGGCCCGGGCACCCACAAGCTGGACCAGCAGCCCATCGCCGACGACATCCGGGCGGCGATCGCGGTGCGCCACGGCGTCACCGTGCGCGACGTACTGCTGGTGCAGGCGGGTTCGGTTCCGCGCACCTCCAGCGGCAAGATCGGCCGCCGGGCCTGCCGGACCGCCTACATCGACGGCAGCCTGCGCGGCGGCTACGCTTCGCCGAACGCCTTCCCCGATCAATCGGAATGACCACCGCGCGGAATGAGAACCCCCGCGAGCACTGAGGAGCGGCGCTAGTGACTGACACACCGGAACCGGGAGCACCGGGCCGCACCGACATGACGGTCGCCGAGATGCGCACCTGGATGCGCAACTGGGTGGCCAACGCGACCGGGCAGTCGCCCGACTCGATCAACGAGACCACCCCGATGGTGGAGCTGGGGCTGTCCTCGCGGGACGCGGTGGCGATGGCCTCCGACATCGAGGACCTCACCGGGGTGACCCTGTCGGCCACCGTCGCCTTCCAGCACCCCACCATCGAGGCGCTGTCCACCCGCATCATCGAGGGTGAACCCGACCTGCCCGACGACGGCGAAGGCATCGACTGGTCGCGCGACGCCGACGTCGCCGACATCGCGGTGGTCGGCCTGTCCACCCGCTTCCCCGGCGACATGGACAGCCCCAACGAGACCTGGCGGGCGCTGCTGGAGGGCCGCGACGCCATCACCGACCTGCCCGAGGGCCGCTGGTCGGAGTTCCTCTCCGAACCGCGCATCGCCGAGCGGGTGGAGACCGCCCGCACCCGCGGCGGCTACCTGAGCGACATCAAGGGCTTCGACTCGGAGTTCTTCGCGCTGTCGAAGATGGAAGCCGACAACATCGACCCGCAGCAGCGGATGGCGCTGGAGCTGACCTGGGAGGCCCTCGAGCAGGCCCGCATCCCGGCCTCGAGCCTGCGCGGCGAATCGGTCGGGGTCTACATCGGGGCGTCGAACTACGACTACAGCTTCCTGGCGATGTCGGACCCGAGCATCGCGCACCCGTACGCGATCACCGGCAACGCGCACTCGATCATCGCCAACCGGGTCAGCTACTTCTACGACTTCCAGGGCCCGTCGATGGCCATCGACACCGCCTGTTCGTCCTCGATGGTCGCGGTGCACGAAGGGGTCCGCGCGCTGCGCAACGGCGACGCCGACGTGGTGGTCGCCGGCGGCGTCAACGCCCTGATCACCCCGCTGATCACGGTCGGCTTCGACGAGGTCGGCGGCGTGCTGGCCCCCGACGGCCGGATCAAATCCTTCTCCGCCGACGCCGACGGCTACGCCCGCTCCGAGGGCGGCGGCATGCTGGTGCTCAAACGCGTCGACGACGCCCGCCGCGACGGCGACCAGATCCTGGCCGTCATCGCCGGGTCCGCGGTCAACCACGACGGCCGCTCCAACGGGCTGCTGGCCCCCAACGCCGAGGCCCAGGCCGCGGTGCTGCGCAAGGCCTACAAGGACGCCGGGATCGACCCGCGCACCGTCGACTACATCGAGGCGCACGGCACCGGCACCATCCTCGGCGACCCGATCGAGGCCGACGGGCTGCGCCGGGTCGTCGGCCGCGGCCGGCCGGCCGAGCGGCCGGCCCTGCTGGGCGCGATCAAATCCAACATCGGGCACCTGGAGTCCGCGGCCGGGGCGGCCAGCCTCGCCAAGATCGTGCTGGCCCTGCACCACGACAAGATCCCGCCGTCGATCAACTACGCCGGGCCCAACCCCTACATCGACTTCGAGACCGCCCGGCTGAAGGTCGCCGACAGCGTCACCGACTGGCCGCGCTACAACGGCTACGCCGTCGCCGGGGTGTCCGGGTTCGGCTTCGGCGGCGCCAACGCGCACCTGGTGCTGCGCGAGGTGCTGCCCCGCGACGTCATCGAGAAGGAACCCGAACCGGCCGACACCGCCCCGGCGGCCGGCGAGGCCGCCGAGCCCGGCGGGGTCCGGTTCGACGAGTACGGCGAGTTCGTCCACGACGACGAGCCGCCGGCCGTTGTCGCCGAAGACGACGACTACCCGCTGCCCGGGTTGACCGAGGAGGCGGTGCGGCTCAAGGAGGCCGCGCTGGAGCAGCTGGCGGCGCGCGAGGCGGAGAACCCGACCGCGCCGCTGATCCCGCTGGCCGTGTCGGCGTTCCTCACCTCCCGGAAGAAGGCCGCCGCCGCGGAGCTGGCCGACTGGATCGACAGCGTGGAGGGCCGCGCCTCCTCACTGGAGTCGATCGGCCGGGCGCTGTCGCGGCGCAACCACGCCCGCTCCCGGGCGGTGGTGCTCGCCCGCGACCACGACGAGGCGGTCGCCGGGCTGCGCGCGGTCGCCGAGGGTAAGCAGAAGCCCACCGTGTTCTCCGCGGACGGCCCGGTCACCGCGGGCCCGGTGTGGGTGTTCGCCGGGTTCGGCGCCCAGCACCGCAAGATGGGCAAGGAGCTGTATCTGCGCGACCCGATCTTCGCCGAGTGGCTGGAGAAGGTCGACGCGCTGATCCAGGACGAGCGCGGCGTCTCGATCCTGGAGATGATCCTCGACGACGCCATCGACTACACCGACGAGACCGTCGAGTTCCCGATCGAGGCCGTCCAGCTGGTCATCTTCGCCATCCAGATCGCGCTCGGTGAGCTGCTGCGCGCCCACGGCGCCGCCCCCACCGCGGTGATCGGCCAGTCCCTCGGCGAGCCGTCGGCGGCCTACTTCGCCGGCGGGCTGTCGCTTCGCGACACCGTCCGGATCATCGTGCCGCGCGCCCGGCTGATGGGCGAGGGCGAGAAGATGCTGTTCGGCGAGTACATCCGGTTGATGGCGCTGGTCGAGTACTCCGCCACCGAGATCACCGAGGTGTTCTCCGACTTCCCGGACCTGGAGGTCTGCGTCTACGCCGCGCCGGGCCAGACCGTCATCGGCGGCCCGCCCGAGCAGGTGGACGCCATCATCGCCCGGGCCGAGGCCGAGGGCAGGTTCGCCCGCAAGTTCCAGACCAAGGGCGCCAGCCACACCCAGCAGATGGACCCGCTGCTCGGCGAGTTCACCGCCGAACTGGCCGGCATCGAACCGCTGCCGACCCGGATCGGCTACTACTCGACGGTGCACGAGGGCACTTTCGTGCGCGCCGGCGGTGAGCCGATCCACGACATCGACTACTGGAAGAAGGGCCTGCGGCACTCGGTCTACTTCACCCAGGGCGTGCGCAACGCCGTCGACAACGGCCACACCACGTTCCTGGAGCTGGCCCCCAACCCGGTCGCGCTGATGCAGGTCGGGTTGACCACCGCCGACGCCGGGCTGCCCGATGCCCAGCTGATCGCCACCCTGGCCCGCAAGTCCGACGAGGTGGACTCGATGACCACCGCGATGGCGCAGCTGTTCGTCCACGGCCACGACCTGGACATGCGCACCCTGTTCACCCGCGCGCAGACCCTGGCCGACTACGCCAACATCCCGCCGACCCGGTTCAAGCGCAAGCAGCACTGGCTGGACGCGAACTTCACCGCGGACGCCTCGGGCATCATGCCCGGCTCGCACGTGGCGCTGCCCGACGGCCGCCACGTCTGGGAGTTCGCCCCGCGCGGCGCCGCCGACCTGGCCGCGCTGGTGAAGGCGGCCGCCACCGCGGTGCTGCCCGACGCCCGGGTGGTCGCCGCCGAGCAGCGGGCGCTGCCCGGCGACGGTGCCCGGCTGGTCACCACGCTGACCCGCCACCCCGGCGGGGCGGCGGTGCAGGTGCACGCCCGCATCGACGAGTCGTTCACGCTGGTCTACGACGCGCTGGTCGGCCGCGGCGACGCGGCGGCGGGTGCGGCCGTGCTGCCCGCCGCGGTCGGGGCCGCGAGCGCGGTCACCGCACCGGCCGGCGCCGCCGTCGAGCCGGAGCCGGCCGAGGCCGCCGAGGAGGCGGCGATCCTGTCGGACAACCTGACCGCCGGGGCCGGGCTGGCCGCCGGTTTCGCCAAGTGGTCGCCGGACTCCGGGGAGAGCATCGGCGACCGGCTGGGCGCGATCGTCGGCGGCGCGATGGGCTACGAGCCCGAGGACCTGCCGTGGGAGGTGCCGCTGATCGAGCTGGGCCTGGACTCGCTGATGGCGGTGCGGATCAAGAACCGGGTGGAGTACGACTTCGACCTGCCGCCGATCCAGCTGACCGCGGTGCGCGACGCCAACCTCTACAACGTCGAAGAGATGATCAAGTACGCGGTCGAACACCGCGACGAGGTCGAGGCGCTGCACGAGCACCAGAAGACCCAGACCCCCGAGGAGATCGCCGCCGAGCAGGCGAGGCTGCTGTCCGGGGCCACCCCGACCACGGTGGGTGAAGCACCGGCACCCGACCCGCAGGCCGAGCCGGAGACCCAGCCGGAGCAGCCGGCGTCGAGCGGGGCGCCGGTCCCGCCGCCGCCCACCGACCCGAGCGGACCCGGCGGCGCGGCCGTCCCGCCGCCGCCCACCGACCCGGGCGGGCCGGGGCAGGCGAAAACCGCGGCGGCCGCGGCGGCGACCGACATCCTCAACCAGCAGGCGGTCGCCGAGGCGCTGAACTCCGACGTCCCGCCGCGTGACGCCGCCGAGCGGGTCACCTTCGCCACCTGGGCGATCGTCACCGGCAAATCGCCGGGCGGCATCTTCAACCCGCTACCCGAGCTCGCCGACGAGGAGGTGGAGAAGATCGCCGGGCGGCTCTCCGAGCGCGCCGAGGGCACCATCACCGCCGACGACGTGAAGTCCGCCGAGACCATCGAGGCGCTGGCCACCACGGTGCGGGAATTCCTCGAGGCCGGCGAGCTGGACGGGTTCGTGCGCACGCTGCGGGCCAAACCCGAAGGCTCAAGCAAGGTCCCGGTCTTCGTGTTCCACGCCGCCGGCGGATCCACGGTGGTCTACGAGCCGCTGCTGGCCCGGCTGCCCGCGGACACCCCGATGTACGGCTTCGAGCGGGTGGAGGGCTCCATCGAGGATCGGGCCGCCGCCTACGTGCCCAAGCTGCGGGAGCTGGCCGGCGACGGGCCGTTCATCCTGGCCGGCTGGTCACTCGGTGGGGCGCTGGCCTACGCCTGCGCGATCGGGCTCAAGGAGCAGGGCTGCGACGTGCCGTTCGTCGGGCTGATCGACGCGGTCATGCCGGGCGAGCCGATCGAGCAGACCAAAGAGGCCACCCGGGCCCGCTGGGACCGCTACGCGAAGTTCGCCGAGCGGACCTTCAACGTGCAGATCCCGGAGATCCCCTACGAGCAGCTGGAAGAACTCGACGACGCCGGCCAGGTCTCGTTCGTGCTGGAGGCGGTCAAGCAGAGCGGGGTGCAGATCCCCGGCGGCATCATCGAGCACCAGCGCACGTCGTACCTGGACCAGCGGACCATCGACACCGCCGAGTACCGGCCCTACGACGGTCACGTCACGCTGTACATGGCCGACCGGTACCACGACGACGCGATCACCTTCGAGCCCGCGTACGCTACTCGGGCGCCCGACGGCGGCTGGGGCCAGTACGTCTCCGACCTGGAGGTGGTGCCGGTCGGCGGCGAACACATCCAGGTCATCGACGAGCCCTACATCGCCAAGATCGGTGCCCACATGAGCCAGGCCATCAACCGCATCCAAGCCGAGAGCGAGGGCACATGACCGACACTCCCCTCCCGCAGCCCAAGACCACCGCCGAGCAACTCGCCGAACTCCGCGAGAAGCTGGCGGAGGCCAGCGAACCCGGCGGTGAGAAGGCGGTCGCCAAGCGGGAGAAGAAGGGGATCCCCAGCGCGCGGGCCCGGATCCACTCGCTGCTGGACCCGGGCACCTTCCTGGAGATCGGCGCCCTGGCCAAGACGCCGGGTGACCCCAACGCCCTCTACGGCGACGGCGTGGTCACCGGGCACGGGCGCATCAACGGCCGCCCGGTCGCGGTGTTCAGCCACGACCAGACGGTGTTCCAGGGCTCGGTCGGGGAGATGTTCGGCCGCAAGGTCGCCAAGCTGATGGAGTGGGTGGCGATGGTGGGCTGCCCGATCATCGGCATCAACGACTCCGCCGGTGCCCGCATCCAGGACGCGGTCACCTCGCTGGCCTGGTACGCCGAGTTGGGCCGCCGCCACGAGATGCTGCGCGGCCTGGTCCCGGAGGTCTCGATCATCCTGGGCAAATGCGCAGGGGGAGCGGTGTATTCGCCGATCCAGACCGACCTGCTGGTCGCGGTGCGCGACCAGGGCTACATGTTCATCACCGGCCCGGACGTGATCAAGGACGTCACCGGTGAGGACGTCACCTTCGACGAGTTGGGCGGCGCCGACGTGCAGGCCCAGCGCGGCAACATCCACAAGGTGGTCGAGGACGAGGCCGCGGCGTTCCAGTACGTGCGCGACTACCTGTCGTTCCTGCCGTCGAACACCTTCGACGACGCGCCGATCGTCAACCCCGGCCTGGAGCCCGAGATCACCCCGCACGACCTGGAACTGGACTCGATCGTGCCGGACGCGGACAACACCGCCTACGACATGCACGAGATCCTGCTGCGCATCTTCGACGACGGCGACGTCTTCGAGATCGCCGATCAGCGTGGCCCGGCGATGATCACCGCGTTCGCCCGGGTCGACGGCCGGCCGGTCGGGGTGATCGCCAACCAGCCGATGTTCATGTCCGGGGCGGTCGACACCGACGCCTCGGACAAGGCGGCCAGCTTCATCCGGTTCTGCGACTCCTACAACATGCCGCTGGTGTTCGTGGTCGACACCCCCGGCGCGATGCCCGGGATGTCCGAGGAGCAGAACGGCATCATCAAACGCGGCGGCCGGTTCTTCAACGCGATCGTGGAGGCCGACGTCCCGAAGGTGACGATCATCGTGCGCAAGGCCTACGGCGGCGGCTACGCGGTGATGGGCTCCAAGCAGCTGTCGGCGGATTTGAACTTCGCCTGGCCGACCGCCCGCATCGCGGTGATCGGCGCCGACGGCGCCGCCCAACTGCTGGTGAAGCGGTTCCCGGACCCCACCGCACCCGAGGTGCAGAAGATCAAGGCGGACTTCATCGCCGGCTACAACGAGAACATGGCGATCCCGTGGACGGCGGCCGAGCGCGGCTACATCGACGGGGTCATCCAGCCGCACGAGACCCGGTTGCTGCTGCGCCAGTCGCTGCGACTGCTGCGCGACAAGCAGAACTTCTCCAGGGTGCAACGCAAGCACGGCCTGACCCCGATTTAGCGGTCGTCGCGCGCGTATAGCCGAGGTTTCCGCGGGACGCCGCACTGCGGTGGTTTCGGAACGGTAAGTGTCTTGTAACGCTTTGGCAACACCAGCCTCAGGCGTCTCAGAGCAACTATCGTATCTCCCGGCGATCCCGTACCGGGTGAGCCGTCGAGGCTCCAATTCGCCGGGCGCCGAACGGGTTTCCCGGCCGCATCGAGATCGCCCGCGGAGTCTCCGGCGGCGGGCGAGAGGATGCGATGAGCCTGCTGTCAACGTCGCGGACCGACCGGCCCGCCGACCCGACAGCGCCCCGCGCCGACCCGATGCTGCGCCGCGCCATCCTCGCCTCGGCCATCGGCAACGCCACCGAGTGGTACGACTACGGCGTCTACGCCCTCGTCGCCACCTACCTGACCGGCGCCTTCTTCCCCGGCACGCTGGGCAACGTCGGCACCATGCTCGGCTTCGCGGTGTCGTTCGTGCTGCGACCGCTCGGCGGGCTGGTGTGGGGGCCGATCGGGGACCGGTTCGGCCGCAAATCGGTGCTGACCGCCACCATCCTGCTCATCGCGGTGGCCACCACCGCCATCGGCCTGCTGCCCAGCTACGCCACCGCCGGGTGGTGGGCGCCGGCCCTGCTGATCGGGTTGCGGGTGGTGCAGGGCTTCTCCACCGGCGGCGAGTACGGCGGGGCCGCCACCTTCATGGCCGAATACTCCCCGGACCACCAGCGCGGCAAGTACGGCAGTTTCCTGGAGTTCGGTGCGATGGCCGGCTTCGTGTTCGGCGGAGCGATCGTGCTGGCGCTCGAGGCGCTGCTCTCCCACGAGCAGATGGCGGCGTGGGGCTGGCGGGTGCCGTTCCTGATCGCCCTGCCGCTCGGCGTGGTCGGCTTGGTGCTGCGCGCCAGCATGACCGAGACCCCGGTGTTCCGGGAGTGCGCGGCCGTCGAGGCGATCACCGGGTCGGCCTGGGGCCGGCTGAAGGACCTGCTGACCAACTACACCCGCCCGCTGGCGGTGATGTTCGCCCTGGTGGTCGCCCTCAACCTCATCGACTACACGCTGATCACCTACCAGCCGACCTACCTGCAGGCCAGCCTCGGCCTCGGTGAACGCAACCGCACCACCGTGGTGCTGCTCGGTGAGCTGGCGATGATGGCATGCATCCCGCTGGCCGGTGCCTGGTCGGACCGGGTGGGCCGCAAACCACTGTGGCGCGGCGCGCTGTCGGCCCTGGCCGTGCTGGCGGTGCCGATGTACTGGCTGATGGGCTGCGGGTTCTGGTTCGCGCTGCTGGGATTCACCGTGCTGTGCGTGCTGTTCGCGGTGCCGTCGGCCACCGTCGCGGCCACCTTCCCGGCGATGTTCCCCACCCAGGTGCGCTACGCCGGTTTCGCGCTGTCCTACAACGCCGCGGTCACCCTGTTCGGCGGCACCGCCCCGGTGGTGGCCGACACCGTCATCGAGACCACCGGCTGGGTGCTGTTCCCGGCCGCCTATCTGGTCCTCGGCGCGCTCGTGGGGCTCACCGCGCTGCGGTTCCTGCCCGAGACCGCCGGCTGCTCGCTGCGCGGCACCGACATCCCCGGCGTGCCCAGCGAACTGGAACGCGAACTGTCCGAGTCGCTGGCGACCCGGCCGATCGACCTGCGCGCCGACGTCACCGCCGCCCTGCCCACCCGGCCGTTGCGCGCCCTGGTGGGCGCGCCCGCCGGCGTCGGCGCCGGCCTCGAGGAGTTGTGGGCCGAACTCGACGACCTCTGGCCCGCATCCGAGGACACCAGCGCCGCCCGGCGCGTCGACCTGTCCGCCTGGTGGCCGGATCGGCCGCTGCCGCCGCGCGCACGACCGATGCGGGTGCCGGCCCGCACCCACCCGGCGGGCCGCCGGCCGGTGCCCGGCGGGCGGCGGGCGCACCGCTGAACCGGGCTACGGCTTGATGCGGATCTGACCGGACTTCCACAGCCCGCTGCGGGTGGCCTCACCGAGTTCGAGGTCGGCGGGCACCGCGTCGACGATGGTGTCGAACTGGCGCAGCGAACCCCAGTCCCGACCCCAGTCGCGGGACAGGTAGGTGGCCATCACGTGCGCGCGCAGCAGCAGGTCGCTGATGCCCAACAGGCCGCCGTTGAGCCCGTCCTCCCAGGTGTCGGTGTCCTGCTTCTTCGCGGTGTAGTCCGGGGTGATCCGATACTTGGGCACCTGGGTGACCCCGTCGCTGTGCAGCATCGGCTGCTGGCACGGGAAGGCCAGCCCGACCGCCCAGTCCATCAGCACCGGCTGGCTGGAGCCGACGTACTCCTGCAGCGACTGCAGTCGCGGCACCCGCGGCGGGGTGACCGCCACCCAGTCACCCGGCGACAGCGACAGGTCCTCGGCCACGATCCGCACCGCGACCGCGTCGGCCGGGATCGCGGCCCGCGGGTAGCGCAGGTTGCGCCAGGACGGCGCGGGCCCGAGGTCGTAGGGGGTCAGCCGGCCGGCGGGCACCGGCGCGCCGTCCGGGCCGGGCACCGCGTACTCCAACTCGACGGCCTGCCCGACGGTGTGCCCGTGCAGCACGCTGTCACCGGCGATGGTTCCGGCCGCGGTCACCACCACCAGCGGGCGGCCATCCTCGGCGGCGGGCAGCGGATACCACGCCGAGATCAGCGTGCTCTGCTGCTGCGGGCCGGTGGTGTAGCTGCCGGCCACCGGCACCCGCGCCGGATCCAGCCGGTAGGGCAGCGGCACGGTGGAGCCGTTGACCCCGGGGGTCTTCAGCGCCACCGGGGCGTCCCAGTCGTAGTCGGTGCCGGGCTGCGGCAGCGTCATCCGGATCGCCTCGGCCACGATGTGCTCGGGCACCCCGTCGGCGCTGAAACCGACCGGGTCGGCGCCGGCCAGCGGGCCCAGCGGCCCGTAGTCGCCGTCCAGCGGGGTCAGGAAGCCGTCGTTGGCGTCGGGTTCGACCAGGACGTCGTCGGCCAGCCCGCAGCCGCCGACGAAGGCCCGCAGGTTCGCCCAGCCGTTGGAGTAGGTCGGGTACTGCCGCACGATCCCGATCGCCATCGACGCCACGAACACGCACACCATGAACCCGGCCGCCACCGGGATCGGAGCGGCGGTCAACACCCGCGCCGCCCGGCGTTCGGCGCCGTCGCGGCCGGAGAAGTGCAGCCAGGCGGCGTAGAGCGCGGCGACGGCGAACAGCGCGAACAGGATCGCGCTGACGCTGACCCCGCCGATGCGCGGCATCGTGGTGTTGAACGGCACCCCGTAGCTCGACACGTACCACCAGCCGTTGGTGGTGGCGAAACACAGCGCCAGCACGAACAGCAGCCCGGCCAGGAACGCCATCCGGTTGCGCGCCGAGCGCAGCACCGCCGGGGAGACCAGCACGGTGGCCAGCGCGGCCACCGCCGCACCCACCGCGGCGAACAGCCCGAAGTGGTGCACCCATTTGGTGGGGGTGAACATCAGGAAGAACATGGTGCCGAAGATGACGCCCATCAGCCGCCAGGCCGGCCCGCGGGCCACCCCGGGCACCCGCTTGCGGCGCAGCATGATGAACATCGAGGCGAACAGGCACAGCGCGGTGATCAGGAACCCGAACCGCCGGGACAGCGACCCGTCCACGGTCGGCAGGATCAGGTAGTAGTAGCGCAGGTTTTCGGTGTACCACTCCTGGCTGGGCCCGATGGCGCTGCGGATGCGGGTGGCCTCCAGCACCGTCGACAGGGTCTGGTCGAAGAACACCACGGTCAGGATGACGAACCCGGCCGCCAGCAGCGGCGCCAGCAGCGGCCACAACCCGACCTCGCGGTGCCGGCGCACCAGGATCCGCAGCAGCGGCCGGCCGCCGGCGACCAGCGCGGCCACCGCGATCAGGCCGGTGGGCTGGATGCCGAGGGTGAATGCCGCGGCGATGATCGCCAGCGCGGCCGGGGTCAGCCGCCCGGAGGTCACCGCCCGCTCGATGAGCACGTAGGTGATCAGCGAGCCGACCGCGATGATCGGTTCGGGACGCAGCCCGTTGTTGAACGGGAACCAGGCGGCCATCAACACCGTCGCCGCCGCCCACAGCGCGGGCCGGGACGCGGCCACCGCGGGGCCGAGCCGCGGCAGCACCTCGCGGCTGAGCAGCAGCCAGCACACCAGCGCGGCGACCAGGTCGGGCAGCCGGATCCAGATGCTGGCGTCGCTGATGTGGGTCATCCAGGCCAGCAGGTTGTAGTACCAGCCGAACGGGTCCTCCGGGCTGCCGAACCAGCGGAAGTAGTTGCTCATGTAGCCGGCGTGCCCGGCCACCCGCGCCATCCCCAGGATGTAGCCGTCGTCGGAGGAGTTCGCCCCCATCACATGCCAGAGCAGGAACCCGACCGTCACCACCGCGTCGGGCAGGGTGAAGGTGCGCCAGCGCGCCGGGATCAGCCGGCGCATCCGCCTGCCGTCGAGCCGGTCGAGTCGCCACAGCGCCAGCAGCGCCACCCCGGTGGCCAGGATCGCCAGCACGATCGCGGCCAGCTTCAGCGCGGTCGGCTTGGTGGAGAACCGGGTGTCGATGGTCGCGGTGAACTCCAGCCCGGCCGGTGCGGCGCCGGTCAGGTCGCTGAACACCCCGACGATCTGCGGGCGCAGGTTGGGGTCGGCGAACCCGGTGCGCAACGGTGCGCCGTCGTCGTCGGTGAGTCCGGCGAAGGTGGCGAAGGTGCCGTCCTCGCTGGAGGTGATCTCGATCGTCGAGCAGCCCGGCTGCCCGGCCGCGCCCAGCACCCGGTCCCGGGAGACGCTGGCGACCACCACGTTGCGCACGATCACGTCGACCCGGCTGGTGTTGGCGGTGACCAGCATCGCGTTCAGCGCGGCCTGCTTGCCGTCCTTGGGTGCGGTGCCCACCAGCAGCCCGCCCTTGGCGGGCAGTTCGGCGACCGCCCGGCACGGGATCCGCACCGTCATCTCCACCGGCACCTGCGAGATCAGCGGCGCGGTCACGTTGGTCAGCCGGTCGTGCTGCGGCCAGTTCAGCTGCGCGGTGGTCTGCACCACCGGCAGCAGCGGGGTGGCGACCGACAGCACGAAGCCGACCAGCCCGGCGACGATCGCGGTCCAGCGGGTCAGGCGGATCCGGCGGCTGAGATCGGTCACGGCAGGGCTCGAATCGGTCCGGGACGGCTCCAGCCGTACACAGTGTTCACACCCTCCTCGATGGCTGCGTCGGGTGCCTCATCGGCGGGCACCAGCCGGTGGTAGCGCTCCACCGAACCCCAGTCCCGGTACCAGTCGTCGCGCAGGTAGGTCGGGATCGTGGAGGTGTACAGCAGCGCCTGGGTGATCAGGAACGGTCCGCCGTCCTCGGTGGCCTGCCACAGGTTCGACGACGACGCGGTCTGCTTGTGGTCGGGCAGGAACCGGTACTCGGGCAGTTCGGCGACGCCGAGATGCTCGGTGAACGGCCGCTGGCAGGGGAAGTTGGCGGCGGTGGCGATGTCGAGCAGCACCGGGGTGTCCGAACCGACCAGCTCCTGGATGCTGGCCAGCACCGGCACCCGCGGCGGGGTGAACGCGAACCATTGGTCGGAGCTGAGGTTGGGGTCGTCGGCGACGATGCGCACCGCGTTGGCCTCCGGCGGGCGCCAGGCCATCGGGAACCGCAGGTTGCGCCAGGCCGGGTCGGGGCCGATGTCGATCGGCTGCACGAGCCCGAGCGCCTCGGTCTGCCCGTCGGGACCGGTCACCCCCCACTGCAGCTTCAGCGACTGCCCGTAGTTGAAGGTGCCGTCCTCGTCGTAGGACCAGATGGCGCCGGCGGCGGCGACGGTGACCAGCGGCCGCTCCGGGGTGGCGGCGGGCAGCGCGTACCAGGCGGAGGTGGCCTTCGCGGCGACGGTGTTCTCGTCGTAGCTGCCCATCACCGGGGTGCGGGCGGGATCCAGGCCGAACGGCAGCGCCACCCGCGACCCGTTCACCCCGTCCGGGGCGTCGGGGGGCAGCCAGCCGCCCGCGGTGCCGGCCGAGTCGCTCACCGAGGAGCCGGGCTTGTTCGGCGACGCGTCGGAGTTGACCACGCCGGGTTTGGAGACCACCGGCTCGGAGGACAGGTCGTCGCCGACGCCGTCGGGCACGAAACCGACCGGGTCGGTCCCGCCCAGCGGGCCGTACTCCCCCCAGTTCTGGCCCGGCACCGGGGTCAGCAGCCCGGCGTTGGTGTCCGGCTCGGCCAGCACGGCGTCGGCCATGGCGCACGAGGTCGGCGACAGCCCCGAGGTCAGCGCCGCCAGGTTCGCCTTGGCGGTGGTGTAGGTGGGGTAGCGGCCGGCGAACGCCTTGGCCATCGACCCGACCTGCAGCACCACCATGATGACCGCGACGATCAGCAGCGGGGTGGAGGCCAGCACCCGGTTGCGGCGGGTGTTGGCGACCTGGGTGTGCCCGGCGTAGTCCAGCCGGAAGTGCTGCCAGGCGGCCAGCAGCCCACTGACGATGGCCAGCGCCAGGAACATGGTGGTGACCGGGTGGCTGGCCAGCACCGGCTGCTTGTCGTACCACGGGACGCCATAGTTGCCGACGTAGAACCAGCCGTTGATGCCGGAGGTGGCCCAGGCGAGCAGGAACAGCAGGGCGGTCACGTACAGCGACAGATTGCGCCGGGAATGCAGCCCGACCCGGGCGAAGCTGAACGCGGTGACCGCGCCGAGCGCGCCGGCCAGCCCGGCGAACCCGCCGAACTGCACCGCCCACTTGGTGGGGGTGAAGGTCAGCAGCAGCAACCCGATCGCGGTGGTGCCGAGCAGTCGCCACACCGGGCCGCGGGCCAGGCCGAGCAGCCGGCCGCGACGCAGCAGCACCGCCAGCATCGCGAACAGGCAGAACAGCATGATCAGCACCGCGAACCGCCGCGTCATCGACCCGTCGACGGTCTCCACGGTCAGGAAGTAGTAGCGCAGCAGCTCCTGATACCAGGAGATCGTCGGGCCCACAACGTATTTGATGCGGGCGGACTCGGCGACGGTGGCCAGGGTCTGGTTGCGGAACACCACCAGCACGATCACCGACAACGCCGCCGCCAGAACCGCGATCGGGGCCGCCAACCCGTCCAGCGGGCGGCGCCGCGCCACGATCCGCGCGATGCCGCGGCCGCCGACCAGCAGTGCGGCCACCGCGATCAGCCCCTGCGGAGCCAGGGTGGCGGTGAGGCTCGCGGTGATCACTGCGAGCGCCGCCGGGGTCAGTCGGCGGGTGGCGATGGCCTGCTCCACCAGCACCCAGGTGGCCACGGTGCCGAACGCGATCAGCGGTTCGGGTCGCAGCCCGTTGTTGAACGGCAGCCAGGCGGCCAGGAACACCGCGCCCGCGGTCCACACCGCCACCCGGTTGGCGGCGAGCCCGGCGCGGGCCGGGCCCAGCCGGCGCAGCATCCACCGGCTGACCAGCAGCCAGCAGCCGATGCCGGCCAGGGTGGCGGGCAGCCGCAGCCACACCCCGGCGGTGCTCACCGAGGTCAGCTGCGCCAGCACGGCCGGGTACCAGTCGAACGGCGCCTCCGCCGCCCCGAAGTAGCGGTAGTAGTTGGTCAGATAGCCGGCATCCCCGGCGATCCGGGCGATGGTCAGGTTGTAGCCGTCGTCGGAGGACAGCGGGCCGATGACGTGCCAGAGCGCCAGGGTGCCGATCACCCCGATGTCGGCGAGCCAGGCGGCGGTGCTGGCCTGCCAGGCGCGTCGCCATGCCCGTGGCACCCGGTGCCCGGCGCGCCGGTCCAGCACCGCCAGCGCGATCAGCGCGGCGAGCGCCGACAGCGCGCCGAACCCGATCGCGGCCTTCTTGATCAGACCCGGGGAGACGATGAAGCGGGTGTCGACGTCGATGCGCGCCGACAGTCCCGGCTGTGCGGCGACCTTCAGGTCGGTGAACACGCCGGCCACCTGGGGCTTCTTGTCGGCGGGCAGGGTGCGGACGGTGGCCGGGATGCCGACGAACTCCGCGCTCGCGCCGCCCGCGTCGGCCCAGATGTGCAGGGTCTGGCAGTCCGGGCCGGCCACCGCGTCGCGGGGGGCCAGCGCGGCGACCGAGTCGCGGAAGGCCACCACCACCGCGTCGCGGCTGGCCCGCACGAACAACCCGTTCTTGGTGGCGTCGACCCCGCCGGCCGGGATCGTGGACAGCACCAGCCCGCCCTCGGCGGGCAGGGTGGCGATCACCGAACACGGGATGGTGATGTCCAGCGCGCGGGGGGCGCCGGAGACCAGCGGCGCGGTGACGTCGGTGATGCGGCCGGCGTCGTCGGTGCCGGACGGCCACACGACGGTGGCGGTGGTCTGCTGCACCGGCAGGAGCGGCACCACGCCGCAGAGCAGGACGCCAAGGACGCCCGCGACGATCGCGATCAGCCGAGCCGTGCGGTACGGGGACCGCTCAACATCGTCGTGGGGCACGAGGCTTGATGGTATGCGACGAGGTTTCCGATGGTGGGACCCGCCTTTTGGGCGGGGTGGGGTGTGGCGGCGCGGGGCGGTCCGCCCCGACCGCGGCGGTCACGGCCGCAGCGGCGCCGGGCTCCACAGGCCGCTGCGGGTCGCGGTGCCCAGCTCCAGTTCGGCCGGCTCGGCCTGCGGGTAGTAGCGGGTGAGCCGCTGCAGCGCACCCCAATCCCGGTTCCAGTCGTCCTTGAGGTAGCTGGGGACGGTGGCGGCGCGGAACATCAACTCGCTGATGCCCAGCGGGCCACCGCCGATGTTGTCCATCACCGGGGAGTTGGCCTCGGTGCCGAACCGGTCGGGCAGGATCCGCCACTTCGGCGGCTCGATGACCCCGTAGCGGTGGCCGAACGGCCGCTGGCAGGGGAAGGCCAGCCCGACCAGCCAGTCCAGCAGCACCGGGTCCTCGGACCCGACGACGTCCTGCAGGGTGTCCAGCTGCGGGATGCGCGGCGGGGTCAGCGCGATCCAGTGCCGCTGTGCCAGATCGCGGTCGGTGGCCACCAGCCGCACCACGGTCGCCTCCGGGGGCAGCTGCGCCAGCGGCACCCGCAGGTTGCGCCAGGCCGGGGCGGCGCCGACGTCGGCGAACTCGATCGCGCCGCCGGGCTCCTCGGCGTCGGCGCCGGTGGCCCATTCCACCTGCACCTCGTGGGTGTCGAAGCGGCCGGCCGCCGACACCACCAGCAGCGGACCGGCCTGCTCGCGCGCAGGCAGCCGGTACCAGGCGGTGCGCAGCCGGGCCGGGACCTGCACGCCGTCGCGCCAGCTGCCCAGCACCGGGGTGCGGGCCGGGTCCAGCCCGAACGGCAGCCGGGCGCGGGAGCCATTGATGCCGGGTTTGGCGATCAGGCCGCCCTCCACACCGGCTTTCGCGCCGTCGTTCTCGTCGAGGTTGTTGCCGCCGCTGGGCGGTTCCATCACCGGGTCGGCGGAGATGTCGGCCGGGATGCCGGTGGGCCGGAAGCCCTGGGAATACCCGGCGGCCAGCGCGTCGCCGACCGGTACGCCGCCGGCCGGGGTCAGCAGCCCGGCGTTGGCGTCCTGCTCGACCAGGACGTCGTCGGCCAGCCCGCAGGTCTTGCCGGTCAGTGCCTGCAGGTTGGAGCGGCCCACCGTCCAGGCCGGGTACTGGCCGATCATCGCCAGCGTCAGCGACGCCACCTCGAAGAGCACCAGCGCCCAGGCGGCGATGGCCAGCGGGGACTGCAGGATGCGGGTGAGCCGGGTCGACGGCCGACGGCGGGTGTCGTCGCCGCCGAACAGGTGGAACCAGGCGGCCAGCAGCACCACCAGCACGGTCAGCCCGATCAGGGCGGTGGCGGCGGCGAAGTGCCAGGCCGGGAACTCGTTGGACCAGGGCACCCCGAAGTTGGAGACGTACCACCAGCCGTTCACGCTGGCGAAGGCCAGCGCGGTGATGAACAGCACCACCGCGGCGAACACGGTGCGGTTGCGCCGGGAGCGCAGCACCGCGGCGCTGACCGCGACCGCCGCCAGCGCCCCCAGTGACCCGGCCAGCCCGGCGAACACCCCGAAGTGGTGGGTCCACTTGGTGGGGGTGGACATCATCGCGACGAACGAGATGATCGTGATCCCCACGATGCGCCGGCTGGGCCCGGCGGCGGTGCCCGGGATGCGGCCCTTGCGCAGCGACATGGCGATGGTGACCGCGAGCGCGACCAGCAGCGCCAGCACCGCGAAGCGCCGGGCGATCGACCCGTCCGGGGTGGCCATGAACAGCCGCTCGTAGCGGATGTGTTCGTCGAACCAGCTCAGGCTCGGGCCGACCGCCGATTTCAGGGCGCTGGCCTGCAGTTCGCCGACGAAGGTCTGGTCGCGGAAGATCAGCACCGCCGGCACGGTGGCGGCGGCCACGATCGGGGCGAGCAGCGGCAGCAGCCCGAACCGGGCGGAGCGGCGGCGCAGGATCGTCAGCAGCGGCCCGATCGCGACCAGCAGCGCCCCGATCGAGGCGATGCCGGTGGGTCCGGAGAACAGCGTGAGGGCGCCGATCAGGCAGGCGGCGGCAAGCGGCAGCAGCCGGCTGGTGGCCACCGCCCGCTCCACCGAACACCAGGTCAACAGGATGCCCAGCGCGATGATCGGTTCCGGACGTAGCCCGTTGTTCAGCGGCAGCCAGAACACCAGGAACATGCCGGCGGCGGTCCAGGCGGCCGCGCGGCGGGTTTTGACCGCGTGGCCCAGCCGGGGCAGCACCTCCCGGCTGATCACCCACCAGCACGCCAGCGCCATCACCAGGGTGGGCAGCCGCATCCAGATGCTGGCGGTGGAGAAGTGCGCCCAGTAGGCGAGCAGGTCGTAATACCAGCCGAACGGCGCCTCCGGGGTGCCGAACCAGCGGTAGTAGTTGGCCATGTAGCCGGCGTGTTCGGAGACCCGCGCCATGGTGAGGATGTAGCCGTCGTCGGAGGTGTTCGCGCCGACGAAATGCCACCACACCAGCACCGCGGCGACCAGGGCGTCCAGCCCGGTCATCGACCACCAGCGGCCGGGTAGGAACCGGCGGTGCCGCATCCCGTCGGTGGCGTCGAGCCGGTGCAGCGCGATGAGTGCGGCGATGGTCAGGGCGATCCCGAGCAGCATCGCCGCCATCTTCAGCGGGGTGGGCGCGCTGGAGTAGCGGGTGTCCAGGGTCGCGGTGAAGTGCAGCCCGTCGGGGGCCGGGCCGGCGAGGTCGGTGTAGACGCCGATGATCTGCGGGCGGAAGTCGTAGCCGCTGCGCTGCCCGCGCAGCGGGGCGCCCGGCTTGTCGTCGTTGGGGCCCTGGGTCAGGCCGACGAACTCGCCGGTGACGGTGTCGGCGCGCACGGTAAGCACCAGCTGCCGACAGTCCGGCCCCAGCACCTGGCTGAGCGGGGCGACCACGACCGGGGTGTTGCGCACCACCACCACGAGGTGGTCGTTGGCGCGTTCGACGAGCAGGCCGCGGTCGACGGCCTTGGGTGCCTGCTTGGGCACCGTGGACAGCAGCACGTTGTGCCCGCCGTCGGATTCGGTGAGCCCGGCCGCGGCGCGGCACGGCACGCTGATCTGCATATCGGTGGCGACGTAGCCGATCAGCGGGGCGTCGACGCTGGCCAGGACGCCGTTCTGCGGCCAGTTCAGCTGCGCGGTGGTCTGGTTGACCGGCAGGAAGGGCACCGCCAGCGAGAGCGCGGCGCCCAGCAGGCCGGCCACGACGGCGACGATCCGGGCGATCCGGTGGTTGGCCCGCAGGTCACTCACGGGGCTTGATGGTAACGGTCGGGCCGCTCACCGCGGTCAACTGCCCGACGGGACGCGGATCGCGACCACGAACGGGCCGATCTGTTCGACGCGGAATTGCGGGTCGTCGAAGAGGGCGGCGGGCAGGGTGATCGTGTAGCGGCGCACGTTGGGGTGGTTGGGGTAGACGTCCTCGGCCAGCCGCAGCGTGTAGGTGTCGCCGGCCGCCGAGCCGGCGCCGCGGCGCATCACGAACACGGTCGGCGCCGGCCACGGCAGCTCGTCGAGCGCGGCGGTGAACTGCTCGGCGGTGGTCAGCTCCGACCAGCTCTCGATGGCCGCGGCGCGCCGGTCGAACTGCGCCAGCGGGTTGGCGTAGTGCGAGGTCAGCCCCTGAAACCCGAAGTAGGGGTAGATCGCCAGGAAGCCGTAGTCGGCGGTGAGCACCACGGTCTGGTCGTGGGGGACGCCGGTGGTGGCGGTGACGGTGTCGTCGATTTCGGCGTAGTAGCGCTCCGAACCGGGCGGGCGGCGGTCGCCGCGCTCGCCGTACCCGTCGGTGTCGGTGTAGGCCACGGTCAGGTCCGGGCGCAGCACGTTGGGGATGTCCTGGCTGAACGACAGTGCCCCGGCGAACCCGATCACGGCGGCCACCGCGGTGATGCCGCGTTGCCAGCCGTATTGGCGGCCGCCTTCGACCAGCCGCTGGGTGAGCTCGAGGAACCCGAATACTCCGGCGGCGGCGAGCAGCACCACCAGCGTCGGTTGCAGCCGGAACGACAGCAGGGTGGTACGGGCCAGTGTGGTCAGCATCGACAGCAGCGACCACAGGTACACGCTGACCACCCCGAACGCCAGCGCGGCGGCGCGTACCGAGGTGCGGGCGCGCACCACCAGCCACAGCGTGCCGAGCATGCACAGCGCGCCGAGCAGGGTGAACTGCAGCATCGGGAAGGTCAGTTCCGCGCCCGCGGCGGGCAGGTAGTGCTGGGCGCTGCCGGTGTTGCTGATCGGGTCGCGGGCGGCGCGCAGCAGGAACGGCAGCCAGGTGGTGGCGCCGATCGCTGCGGCGATGACCCCGATGACCGCCAGCCGCAGCAGCGGGTCGAGTGCGGCGGCCGGGCCGCGGTGCCGCCACCGGGCGGCGGCCAGACCCAGCGCCATCAGCGTCACGGTGAACGCGCTGTAGGCCACCAGCAGGGTGTAGAAGGTGGCGGCGAAGCCGAGGAACACCCCGGTGCCCACGATCGCGGCCCAGCCGCGACCGCTCAGCCCGCCCGGCGCCCGCTCCGCCGTGCCGCCCGGCGCCCGCTCCGCCGTGCCGCCCGGCGCCCGCTCCGCCGTGCCGCCCGGCGCCCGCTCCGCCTCGAGCGTGCGCACAGGTTCACGTTCGGCCTCGAGCGTGCGCGTAGGTTCACGTTCGGCGGGGTGGGGGTGCGGGTCGGGGTCGGGGTCGGCGACCCGGGCCGCGGCGCGCAGCCCCGACCAGGCCAGCACCAGCACCGGCGGCAGCAGCATGGTGATGATCGCGGCGTAGGGTTCCGGGGCGCTGAACGCCAGGGTCACCGCGGCGGTGGCGGCGGTGACGATCAGCGCGGTCTCGAAGCGGATCATCCGTTGCCAGAGCACCAGGGCCACCGCGACCGCGATCGCGATCGACACGATCGACCACGGCTTGTACATCTCCCAGCCGGGGGTGCCGGAGAGCGCGGCGGCCCGCCCGCCCAGCCAGAACCAGCCCGGCGGGTAGAACGGCGGCAATCCGAGGTAGGTCATGTCGCGCAGTTCGGCGCTGTCGGTGAGCCGGGTCAGGTATTCGGTGCGGAACTGCTGGTCGACGGAGATGCCGAACAGGTACAGCCGGGTCGCGCCCAGCGGCATGGCCAGCGTCACCACCGCGAACGCCGACACGAACACCGCCGCGGCGAGCCGCGCCGCCCAGCGCCTGCCGCGCCGCCACAGCCAGCCGGCGCCCACCAGCCCCGCCGCGCAGCCCACCTGCCCGACGGTGGTCAGCGCGTGCAGCTGGTTCGACGACGGGTAGGCCGGCCACTCGACCCGGCCGATCGCGGCCAGCGCGACGACGGAGACCGCGACCGCGACGGCCACGGCCAGCGCCATCTCGCCGGCCGTGCGGCCGGCCCGATCCAGAGCGGTCCGCATCGGCTAGATGGGCAGCTTGCGGAAGATGCGGCGCGGGATGTGGCGCAGCACCATCATCACGTAGCGGAAGGCGCCCGGCGCCCACACCAGTTCCTTGCCCTTGGCCGCGGCGGTCACCGCCAGCTCGGCGACGTCCTCCTTGTCCACGGTCAGCGGGGCCTCCTTGACGTGCGCGCTCATCCGGGTGCGGACCTGACCGGGCCGGATCACCAGCACCCGCACGCCGTCGTCGCGCAGCGCCTCGCCGAGGCCGAGGTAGAACCCGTCGAGGCCGGCCTTGGTGGAGCCGTAGACGAAGTTGGACCGCCGGACCCGCTCACCGGCGACCGTGCTCATCGCGATGATCTGCCCGAAGCCCTGGGCGCGCATCTTCTCACCCAGCAGAACACCGACCGAAACCGCTGCGGTGTAGTTGATCTCGGCGATCTGCACGGCCTTGCGCTGGTTCTGCCACAGCTCCTCGTTGTCGCCGAGCAACCCGAACGCGACGATCGCGACGTCGACGTCCCCGCCGGAGAAGGCCCGGTCGATCACCTCGGGGTGGCCGTCGGTGTCCAGCGCGTCGAAGTCGATCACCTGGACCGCGCCGGCGCCCGCGGCGAGCATCTGCTCCTTGGCGTCGTCGCGGCCCGGATCGTCGGGCAGGCAGGCCAGGATGATGCGGGCGCGCGCGTTCTGCAGGTAGCGGGCGCAGATCGCCAGCCCGATCTCGGAGGTCCCGCCCAGCAGCAGGATCGTCTGCGGGTTACCCACGGCGTCGAACACCATCTACAGCAGCTCCAAACGTCGGGCCATGTCCGAGGCGAACACCCCGTCGGGGTCCACCTTGCGGCGTACCACGATCCACTCATCGATGCGCGGATACATGGCGTGGAAGGTCTCGGCGGTCGTGCGGGAGTCCTTGGCGGTGTAGAGCCGCCCACCGAACTCCAGCACCCGCCGGTCGAGGTCGGTCAAAAAGTCGCTCAGCCCGGCTTTGATCGGGAAGTCCACGCAGATGTTCCACCCGGCCATCGGAAAGCTCAGCGGTGCTTGGTTTCCCGGGCCGAACAGTTTGAACACGTTGAGGAAGG
Organism: Mycolicibacillus trivialis; assembly: GCF_002102395.1. Classification (GTDB taxonomy): domain Bacteria; phylum Actinomycetota; class Actinomycetes; order Mycobacteriales; family Mycobacteriaceae; genus Mycobacterium; species Mycobacterium triviale. The sequence continues at coordinate 16,273 of NZ_LQPZ01000015.1, read as the reverse complement.
AGTAGTGCCCGCTGGCTTGGATGTCGTAGATGATCGCCTTGAACTCGTCGACGGCGTCGGTGGGCACCACGAACTGGTATTGCGCGAATCCCGCGGAACCGTAGGCGCGATTCCATTCACCGAACATATCCAGCGGGTGGTAGAACTGCGTCAGATTCTGGATCTTGCCGCGATAGGTGCCCGACTTGCGGTACCACAGCTCGCCGATCGGCCCGAACGTGAACTTGTTGGCCAACCCGTTGGGGAAGACGTCGGGCAGGGTGAGCAGTTGCGGCGCATCGAATTTCAGCGGATTCTTCTGCAGCTTCGCCGGCAGTTGGTCCAGGGTGGCCAGCGAGCCGCGCGAGACCGCGGCCCGGCCGACTTTCGGCGGGGCGCTGATCGAGTCGAACCAGGCCGACGAATAGGTGTAGTCGCCTTCGCTGCCGTCGCTGTGCAGGGCGATGGTCTCGTCGAGGGTGGCGGTCACGTCGCCGTCGGCGATGAAATAGGCCGTCTCGGTGGGGGTCATCGCGATCGTGGCCCGCAGGATGATCCCGGTCAGGCCGTTGCCGCCGACGGTGGCCCAGAACAACTCCGCCTCCGGGCCGTCGGGGGTCAGCCGGCGCACCGAGCCGTCGGCGGTCAGCAACTCCATCGAGCGCACGTGGTTGCCGAAGCTCCCCGCGCTGTGGTGGTTCTTGCCGTGGATGTCGCAGCCGATCGCCCCGCCGACGGTGACCTGCCGGGTTCCGGGCAGCACCGGCACCCACAGCCCGAACGGCAACGCGGCGCGCATCAACTGGTCCAGGCTCACCCCGCCGTCCACGTCGGCGTGACCGGTCTCGGCGTCGATCGAGTGGATGCGGTTGAGCGCGGTCATGTCGATGACCAGGCCGCCGCCGTTCTGGGCGTTGTCGCCGTAGGAGCGGCCCAGCCCGCGGGCGATCACCCCGCGCGCCTCGCCGCCGTCGGCGACGCGGGCCACCGCCTCGGCGATGACCTCGGGATCGCTGGCGGTCAGCACCTTCGCCACGGTCGGCGCGGTGCGGCCCCAGCCGCTGAGCGGCTTGCTGGTGGTCGCGAACATCGAGAAAGAGGGTACCGCCCGCGCCGACGCACCCCGCGCAGCCGACCGCGATCGTTACAGTTGGGTCCAGCGGGGTGATGGTGATGGGCGCGATCCGGACGGCGGTGCTGGCGGTGTGCTGCGCCGCGCTGACGGTCGCGGCGCCGGCGGTCGCCGACCCGGCCGCCGAGACCCTGGACGTCGGCGAGGTCAACGCCGTCGTCGCGGACCCCGCCCTGGTGCTCCAGCCGCGCGCCGAGCGCTCCGCGCCTGCGGCCACCGACCCGGCCGCGCCGGGCTCGTGCTGGGCGGTCTCCGATGAGCAGGCGGTCTTCGGCGCCGACTGGACGGGATTCCGCGCTGTCGCCTACGGCACGGTCATCACCGCGACCGGCGGCGGCAAGGGTTTTCCGACCGTCACCCAGACCGTCGGTGCCTACCCGGGCGTCGACGCGGCCCGCGCCGTGTTCGACCGGCTCGGCCCGGCGCTGTCGGACTGCGCGGCCGGGGACGTCGATTCCTACCGGTTCACCCTCGAGCGGCCCGACCCGGCGGCGCTGACCCTGCGCTTCGCCGGCCCGGCCCGGGCGACGGTGGTCTACGCGCTGCGGGACGCGACGCTGATCCGGGTCTCGGCGCTGGCGCTGGACGACTCGGCGCGCATCGCGCAGGAGGTCAGCGCACGCATCGGCGAACGGGTCGGCTGAGTCAGGGCACTGAGTCAGGGCACCCGGAAGATCAGCACCCGCTGCACGACGAAGTTGATCACGGTCGCGGTGCCCTGGGCGATGACGAAGGCCAGCGGCACCCGCCAGGAGTGCTCGGCGAGCGCGTTGTAGAACACGAAGTTGATGCCGACCTGCACGCTGTAGGTGATCGCGTACAGCAGGCACACCGCCAGGAACCGCGCCGTGCTCGGCGGCGCCTGGAAGGTCCAGCGGCGGTTGATCAGATATGCGGTCGCGGTGCCCGCGACGAAGCTGAGCGACTTGGCGAGGTTCACGTGCAGCCCGAGGGCCAGGAACGCCAGGTACAGCCCGAAGTCGACGATCGCGGACAGCCCGCCGGTGATGACGAAACGCCACATCTGGGTCGCCAGACTCAGCCGTGGCGGCAGCGGAGCGATCTCGGCCATCGGCGGAAGTTTACTTCTTCACCGCATCGTGACCGGATCGTAGCGGCCGCATGCAATTGACATTAGGCCTCTGACGTGCGATTATGTGGTTCGTAGGCACCTCGTTAGGTGAGGCTTCTGCAGGGACACAGGCCACTGACCCCGAACGTCGAAAGACGCCCCGGGTCAGGACAGCTCCTCCCGGGTTAAGGGTTGAGCCCAAGTGGCTTCCACGATTCCGTCGGGATCGGGTGGATACGCCCGGCAGTGTCGAAACTCTGACGAGTGGGGTGCGTCGTCTCCCCCTTCGGTGTCGCCGTAGCAGTGTTCGACGCCCGCGTGTGTCTTGGCCAGAAGGAGGTGAGGGCGAGAGATGAGTTCGTGTGAGGGTCCGCTTCCGTATTCGGCTTCCGTACTGCCCGCCCCCGGCCTCGGCGTGATTGTGTGAACCCCGACGCCGCTGGGTAGGCCTGAATTCTCGGTCAGGAGAAGATCATGGCTTTCGTTCGTAGCACCCGTGTCCCCGCTTTCCGTGCCGCCCGCCGCCTGTGGGCGCGGCGCAACATGACCCCACAGCAGCGCGCCAACATCTACGCGCGCTCGACCGCGCCTGCGGTGATCACCGCGTCGCTCGGCGGCCACGCCCGCGGCGCGGCGGCCCGCTGCTGGTGATCGCGGGGTCTCGCAGCCGGGGCCGCGCCCCTCGCCGGGGCGGGCCCCGGCTGCGCTGCGTCTACACCCAGTAGGCCACCCGCGCCCGGTACTGCCGCATCGCCAGCGCCGCCACCGTCCAACCGACCACGGTGAGCACCAGCACGACCACCCAGTGCCGCAGCTCCTGGTCGGCCCCGAGCAGCGGTGCCCGCACGATGTCCAGGTAGTGCAGCAGTGGGTTGAGTTCGACGATCTTCGCCCACCCCTGTGCATCCTGCTGCTGCAGCGTTTTGTCGTTCCAGATGATCGGGGTCATGAAGAACAGCAGCTGCACGATACTGGCCAGCAGCGGGCCGATGTCGCGGTAGCGGGTGGCCAGGATGCCGAAGCACAGCGCCACCCAGACGCAGTTGAGCACGATCAGCGCCATCGCCGGGATCACCGCGAGGTCGGTCCACGTCCACGGTTTGGGGAAGATGATCGCGATCACCACGTAGATGATGATGTTGTGGCCGAACAGGATCAGTTGCCGCCACACCAGCCGGTAGACGTGCACCGACAGCGGGGTGGGCAGCTGTTTGATCAGTCCCTCGTTGGCGACGAACACGTCGGCGCCCTCGAGGATGGCCGCGTTGAGCAGGTTCCACACGATCAGCCCGAGCGTCACGTACGGCAGGTGTTCGGCCAGGTCCAGCTTGAACAGCTTCGAGTACAGCCCGCCCATCGCGACCGCGGTGGTGCCGGTGGCGATGGTGATCCAGAACGGGCCGAGCACGCTGCGCCGGTAGCGTTGCTTGATGTCCTGCCAGCCCAGGTGCAGCCACAGCTCGTGGCGGTGGAACCCCTCGACCAGGTCCTGGCGGGCGCGGGCCAGCGTTTTCGACCCGCTGGCGGCATCGGTGACGGTCATCGCTGCTCCCTGGGTACCTCGGGCCGGCGGAACCGTTCGCGGCGGCCCAGCCGGCGTAGCCGCCACCACTCCCGCAGCCCGGCCGGATCGCGGCGGGAGACCACGAAGAACCAGCCGAACCGCAGCCATTCCTGCACGATCAGCCGGCGCAGCCCGGGCTGGGCGAGCAGGTAACCGCGGTTGCGGTAGGTGAAGAACCGTTTGCCGGGATCGTCGGGGTACTGGGCGTGCATCCGACCGCCCAGGATCGGTTTGAACTCGTCGGTGCCGCACGGGTGCAGGTAGCTCGCGGTCAGGCAGGTGCCGAACGGCAGCCCGGAGCGCACCAGCCGGCGGTGCACCTCCACCTCGTCGCCGCGGACGAACAGCCGCAGGTCGGGCACGCCGACCGCGTCGATGGTCGCCGCGGCGAACAGCGCGCCGTTGAACAGCGAGGCGATCCCGGGTAGCAGGTCGGTGTCGCCGTCCCGCAGTTCGTGGGTGAAGCGGCGCCACACCAGCCCGCGGCGAAGCGGGAACGCCAGCCGGGCCGGGTCGTCGATGTTGCACACCATCGGCGAGACCGCGGCCAGTCGGTGGGCGTGGGCGCAGGCCAGCAGGGTGGCCAGCACCCCGGTGTCGGCGGGCCGGCCGTCGTCGTCGGCCAGCCACACCCAGTCGGCGCCTGCGGCCAGCGCGTGCAGCATGCCCAGCGCGAACCCGCCGCCGCCGCCGAGGTTGCGCCGTGAGCCCAGATAGGTGGTCGGGACGGGTTGGTCGGCGACCAGGGCGGCGACCTGCGGGTCGTCGTCGTTGTCGACCACGATCAGGTGGTCGGGAGTGCGGGTCTGGGCGGTCAGCGCCGCCAGTGACCGGGCCAGCGTGTCACGGCGACGGTGGGTGACCACGACGGCGTACACCGATTCGGTCACGGGGTGTCACCGACGGATTCGGTCTCCTCGAGCACCTCGCGGACGGTGCGGGCGGCGTCCTCGCCTTCGTAGGCGCGCACCACGTCCTCGATGCCCCCGGTCATCTTGATGGTGCCGTGGTCGATCCACATCGCGGTTTTGCACAACCGGGCCAGGAACTCGTTGGAGTGGCTGGCGAACACCAGGATCCCGGAGCGGGCGACCAGCGCCTGCAGCCGCGACTGCGCTTTCTTCAGGAACTCGGCGTCGACCGCGCCGATGCCCTCGTCGAGCAGCAGGATCTCCGGGTCGATGCTGGTGACCACGCCCATGGCCAGCCGCACCCGCATACCGGTGGAGTAGGTGCGCAACGGCATCGACAGGTAGTCGCCGAGCTCGGTGAACTCGGCGATCTCGTCGACCTTGGCGGCCATCTGCTTGCGGGTCTGGCCGAGGAACAGCCCGCGGATGATGATGTTCTCGTAACCGGAGATCTCCGGGTCCATCCCCACGCCGAGGTCGAACACCGGCGCCACCCGGCCGGTCACTGTGGCACTGCCGCGGGTCGGTTCGTAGATCCCCGACAGCAGGCGCAGCAGCGTGGATTTGCCCGCGCCGTTGTGGCCGACCAGCCCCACCCGGTCGCCCATCTCCAGGGACATGGTGATGTCGCGCAGCGCCTCGACGACCACCACGTTGGACGCGTTGCGCCCGATCGCGCCGCCGGCCTTGCCGAGGAAGGCCTTCTTCAGCGACCGGGACTTGGCGTCGAAGATGGGGAACTCCACCCACGCGTCGCGGGTCTCGATCCGGGGCTGGGTCACCGTCACGGTCCTTACAGGTACTGCCCGGTGCCGGGATGTCCGGGCGGCCCGCTCTGGCCGGACTGCAGGCCGGGCGGCAGCGCGCCCTGGCGCATCTTCTCCAGTTGGGCGCGGGCGGCCATCTGCTGGGCGAACAGGGCGGTCTGGATGCCGTGGAACAGGCCCTCCAGCCAGCCGACGAGCTGGGCCTGGGCGATACGCAGCTCCGACTCCGAGGGCACCGAGTCCTCCTCGAACGGCAGGGTGAGCCGCTCGAGCTCCTCGCGCAGCTCGGGGGCGAGGCCCTCCTCGAGCTCGCGGATGCTGGTGGCGTGGATCTCGCGCAGCCGGGAGCGGCTGGCCTCGTCCAACGGGGCGGCGCGCACCTCGTCGAGCAGCTGTTTGATCATCGTGCCGATCCGCATCACCTTGGCGGGCTGTTCCACCAGCTCGGTCAGCGACCGGTCGTCGGGGCCGTCCGCGTCCTGCTGGTCGGCGCCCCCGATGATCTCGATGTCGTCGTCGCCGCTACTCACCGGGTCTGGCCCTCCTGTCCTCGACGGCGTCGGTGTCGTGTGCTCCGAGACTAGTCCGTTGACCGGCTCGGTTGCGCCGGCCGGGGCCGGGGCGCTGGCCCTCGGATTGTCGGACGTGCTGCCGTAGTATTACCGGCCAGGCAGCTCGCGATCGGGGCGGGCGTGATGTGTCGTCGCTGCCGTCTATGGGTGTTGTGGATTCGGACGGTTGCTTAAGGTGGCTGGCATGGCATACGACGTCGCCCGGGTGCGCGGTCTGCACCCCTCGTTCGGCGACGGCTGGGTGTACTTCGATGCGCCCACCGGGATGCCGATTCCGGACTCGGTTGCCACGACGGTCTCCACCGCGTTCCGCGGCTCCAAACCCGACGCGACCGGGCCGCACCCGGCGTCGCGGCGCAGCGCCGCGGTGCTCGACGCCGCCCGCCACGCGGTCGCCGACCTGGTCAACGCCGACCCGCGCGGGGTGGTGTTGGGAGCCGACCGGGCGGTGCTGCTGTCCTCGCTGGCCGAGGCGGCGTCGTCGCGGGCCGGGCTGGGCTATGAGGTCGTGGTCACCCGCCTCGACGACGAGGCCAACATCGCGCCGTGGCTGCGCTCCGCGCACCGCTACGGCGCCAAGGTGCAGTGGGCCGAGGTCGACATCGAGACCGGGGAGCTGCCCGGCTGGCAGTGGGACAACCTGATCAACAAGTCGACGCGGCTGGTGGCGATCACGTCGGCGTCGGGGGCTCTGGGCACGGTCACCGACCTGCGCGCGGCCACCAAGCTGGCGCACAGCGTCGGTGCGCTGGTGGTCGTCGACCATTCCGCGGCCGCCCCCTACCGGCTGATCGACATCGACGACATCGACGCCGACGTGGTCGCGCTCAACGCGGTCGCCTGGGGTGGGCCGCCGATCGGGGCGCTGGTCTTCCGCGACCCGGCGCTGATCAGCACGTTCGGTGCGGTCTCCCCGGACCCCTACGCGGCCGGCCCGGCGCGCCTCGAACTCGGCGTTCCCCAGTACGGGCTGCTCGCCGGTGTGGTGACCAGCATCGAGTACCTGGCTGCCCTCGACGAGTCGGCCCGCGGTTCCCGCCGCGAGCGCCTGACGGTGTCGATGCACGCGGCCCGCGCCTACCTGGAGCGGCTCTTCGACTACCTGCTCGCCTCGCTGCGATCGTTGCCGTTGGTGATGACGATCGGCCGGCCCGATCAGCGCATCCCGGTGGTCAGCTTCGCGGTGCGCGACATCCCTGCCGAGCGGGTGGTGCAGCGGCTGGCCGACAACGGCGTGCTGGCGGTCCGCGACCCGGCCTCGCGGGTGATGGAGGCGATCGGGGTCAACGACATCGGCGGCGCGGTGACCGTCGGGTTGGGGCACTACTCCACCACCGCCGAGGTCGATCAGCTGGTGCGGGCGCTGGCCTCGCTGGGCTGAGCAGGGGCTGGCGCGCTCCCCGCTGGCCGGCTGCGCGCCGCTTGCGCCCGCGCAATCCGCCGGCGCCCTGCAATCCGCCGGGTGTGCGGCGTGTCCATGCCGATCGGTCGGGTTTGTCTCCGGCAGCGACGCCTGCTCGCTCCTGGCGAGAAAGACGTCGGGATAGATGCTGCGGTACCACCGCTGCAGTTCATGGCGGCGTACGTCACCGTTGGCCGTCACCGTTGGGGACGGCCTCGCTGCGAGTAATACCCGTCGCATGCCCGCGAGAATGCCGTGGCCCGCCACCACCTCCGCGAGAGTGAAAATATGCAGAAAAAGTGCGAGAAGCGCCCTGCATGGTTTCTATCTCGCGGCCCGGTGGCGACACGAGTCGCTGCCCGATCGGCGGCTTCGCCGAGATTTGCTGCACGCTCGACGAGCGGCAGGCCAGGTCTAGTCGACGGTCAACACGACCTTGCCGGTGACCTCCCCGTCGGAAAGCAACCGGTGGGCTTCTGCGGCCTGCTCGATGGGGAGCCGGGCGCCGATGATCGGGCGCACCCGGCCGTCGGCGAGCATCGGCCACACCGACGTGCGCACCGCTTCGACGATTCCGGCCTTGCCGGACGGTCCGGTCACCGGCCGGCCGCGCAGCGCGGTGCCGATGATGCCGGCGCGCTTGCCGATCAGCTTGCCGAGGTTGAGTTCGCCCTTCACCCCGCCCTGCATCCCGATCACCACCAGCCGGCCGTCGGAGGCCAATGCATCGAGGTTCCGGTCCAGATAGGCCGCACCGATGATGTCCAGGATGACGTCCGCACCGCCGGTGGCCTCGCGCAGCACGGCGACGAAGTCCTCCTCGCGGTAGTTGACGGTGATGTCGGCGCCGAGGCCACGGCAGAACTCGAGCTTCTCCGCTGAGCCGGCCGTGACCGCAACCCGAGCACCGAGCGCGTGCGCCACCTGGACGGCGTGGCTGCCCACCCCGCTCGCGCCGCCGTGCACCAGCAGCACCTGGCCGCGGTCGAGACCTGCGGTCATCACCAAGTTGGACCACACGGTGCAGGCCACTTCCGGCAGGCCCGCGGCGTCCACGACGTCGACGCCGTCGGGCACCGGCAGCACCTGCTCAGCCGGGACCGACACGTACTCGGCGTAGCCGCCGCCGGTCAGAAGTGCGCACACCGGCTGCCCGATCCGCCAGCCGTCGACACCTTCACCCAGTTCGGCGATATCCCCGGCCACCTCGAGGCCGAGGATCTCGCTGGCCCCGGGCGGCGGCGGATAGTGACCGGCCGCCTGGAGCAGGTCGGCGCGGTTGACTCCGGCGGCACGCACTCGCAGCAACACCTCGCCGGGGCCCGGACGCGGGTCGCTCGCCGTACGCCATGCCAGTTGGTCAGGGGATTCGACGACGATGGCACGCATGGCCCCAACGCTACTGGTCGACGGCCCCGTTACGCTGGTCGGCGGTGGCGTGGCAGAGCGGCCTAATGCACTCGCCTTGAAAGCGAGAGGCGGGTAACACCGTCCGGGGGTTCAAATCCCTCCGCCACCGCTGTTGAGCAGGGCATATGTTCGTTGGTCCGGGAACTGATGACTCAACGACTCTGCTTCGCCGCCACGTCCGCGTTGCCGTGGTCTCGGCCGTCGGCGTACCGGTCCACCGTGTTCGCGATGGCCACAGTTGGAGAACGGGCTGGCAAAGCGGTGATACGACCCGTGCAGGCGGGGAGTGTGTAGGCCGTGGCGGTGGATGGCGCCGTAGGCCGCACACGCCTCCACCGCCGGTGTCATCCGACCGCTGATTAGCTTTCGAGGTTCTCGGCGCACGAGGTCAGGAGTGCACGGAGCTCGGCGACAGCGGTGGCCGGCAGACCCTGTGTCATCGCTGTTTCGACTTCGGCAACGGCTGACGTGCTGTCCCGCAGTCGCTCTCGGCCTGTCGGTGTCAAACGCAGTGATTGTGCTCGGCCGCGCGACGGTGCCTCCGTCGGTTCGACCAGACCCATCGATCGCAGTGAGTTCAGCACGTCGCGCAACGATTGGCGGGTGACGAAGCACAGGCGGGCCAACTGCGCCGCCGAAGCGTCGGGGTGGTCGGACAGGGCGCGCAGGACGGCGTGCTGGGCCATGGACACGCCGGTCGGCCGGAGGGCGTCGTCGCAGCGACGTCGCAACACCAACTGGACCCGCTTGACCAGGTACCCCACCGCGTGTTCGGTCTCCACCCTTGGCATGACAGGAACCTTACATTACTATCGGTCCCGTAAGGAACCTGGCAATAAACGGGAGAACCGTGATGACCACCATCGAAGACCCCAGCCCCCATGCCACCCTGATCAACGTATTCACCGTCGCGCCTGACGCGGCGGGGGACCTGGCCGAGCTGTTGACCGCCGCCACCGAGGAGGTCATGCAACATCTGCCGGGCTTCGTCTCGGCCAACATCCACCTCAGCACCGACCGAACCCGCGTCGTCAACTACGCGCAGTGGGAGAACGCGCGGGCTTTCGAGGCCATGCTGGCCGACCCCGTCGCCGCCGAACACATGGCCAAGGCCGCGGCGCTGGCCGTCGGCTTCGACCCGCACCTCTACACCGTAGAGTCGGTGCACCACGCGCCGACGCCCTGAGGTGCTGATATGCCGGAGGTTCCCGTTCGAGCAAACGCCCTGGCGCCGCAGAGCAGCGGATGCCGTGAGTTTCGGCCCGAAGCGGGCCCCACGCTCACCGGCGCGGCACACCCCGCTCCGCGTCGGCCCACGCCTGCCAGCGTCACCGCGGCTGAGCTGGGGAAAGTTTCCTAGACTCCGGTATGCACATCTGGCTGTCCCGCGCGCGGTCGGTGATCCGAACCGAGGTCGACGACGTGCGACGCGGGCAATGGGATCTCGACCCCGCCGATCTGACCAGGTTCACCCTGCCGCTGCTGATCCGCCTGCTCGGCGTGTTGGCGGTCGGTGTTGTGCCCCTGCTGGTGATCCGCAGCAGCGACGCCACCGACGACGTCCTGGTTCCGGTGCTCGGCTCGATCGCGCTGACGTTGATCTGCACCGCGGTGGTGGCCTGGCTGATCGCGATCGTGTTCTCCGGGCTGGTGCTGGTGGTGGTGTACCGCACGCCCCCGCACGCCGCTTCGCGGCTCGTCATCCGGACCGTGGTGGACGCCTTCCGTCGGATCAGCGACGTCACCACGTTGCTGGTGACGCTCACCCTGGTCGCCGGGGTGGTGGCGCTGGCGATCGGACTGCCGTCGCGCCGCGACAGCGACGCCGGGTACTCGCTGATCGACGATCTGTTGGCCGCTCAGGTCGGGGTGCTGCTGGCCGCGCTGGCGTTGTCGTATCTGGCTGAGGCCGCCCGCTGCGCAGCCGAACTGGTGGACTACAAGTCGCTGCTGCTGGCCTGGCCGTGGTCGCTCGGGATCACCTGCGCGGCATGGGTGGTCGCCACCACGACGGGTCCGTTTCAGAGCACCCGCCTGCTGGGACGCTTGCTGGCCGACTGGCTACCGGGCACTGTCGACGGTGTTCCGCAGCGCCAGGTCATCGACGAACTGTTGCCGGCTGGCGCGCACTGGTGGGCGGCGTTCGCGGCCTGGCCACTGCTCGCCGCGATCTGGGCGATCGAAGCCCACCGGCACAACGGATTTGAGCAGATGCGCGAGTTCTTGCGCACCGAGAACGGCAACGCCGGGACCGACCCCACCGAGGCCGACCGCACCGAGAACGGCCGCGCCGGGACCGACCCCACTGAACCCGGCCGCACCCAGGACCCCTCAGCGACGTGACCGACGAGGAATTTCCGCTGCGATGGCGTCCAGCAGCGCGGCGTAGCGCTTGGCCTCCGGGTCGCGGCCCGGCTTGCCGCTGCTGATGATGCCGGCGGCCAGGTCCCGCTCCGGGTCGGCCCACACTGCGACGTTGACCAGTCCGGTGTGGCCGAACGCGGCCGGCGCGTGCCGGCCGAACGGCCCGAACCGCTCCGAGCCCAGCATGTAGCCGGTGCCCCATCGCAGCGGCACCAGCCCCGTCGCGATGTCCGGGCGCAGCCGCCGGCACTGAGTCGTGGCCGCCCGCAACGTCTCCGGGCGCAGCACCCGCACCCCGTCGAGTTCCCCGCCGCGCCGCCAGATCTCGGCGAAGCGGGACAGTTCGTCGGCGGTGGACACGGTGTTCGACGACGGGACCACCGTGGTGAGGAAGAACGGGGTGTTGGTGACCGGGATGATCTCGTGCACCGAGCCGCCGATGGCCTTGCGGAAGATCGCCGCCACCGGAGCGGGCAACTGCCTGCCGGTGGCATGGCTGGGCGCCACCAACGGAACGTCCTCGGGTGCGACGCCGTAGTTGGTCCACCGGAACCCGAGTGGATCGAGGATCTCCTCGGCGAGGACATCGCGGATGTTCTTTCCCGTTGCCGCCGAGACGATCTCGCGGGTCAGCGGCCCCCAGGTCAAAGCGTGGTAGATGTGGATCAACCCCGGCGGGTACAGCGGTCTGAGCTGACTCAACTGTTCGCGGGCGTACTCGCTGTCGTCGGCGCGGTTCAGGTCGGGTCGCGGCCCAGTCGGGATCGGCACCCCGGCGCTGTGGGTGAGCACGTGGCGGATCGTGGTGCGGTCCTTGCCGTGGCTGGTGTAGCCCGGCAGGTAGTCGCAGACCCGGTCGTCGAGGCCGAGCACGCCGCGCTCGATGAGCATATGCAGCACGGTGACCGTGATCGCCTTAGCCGCCGAATAGGCGCAGAACGGGGTGTCGGTACCCACCGGGACCTTCTCGGCGTCGGGCGAGTCGGTCGGGGCGTTGCCCCAGCCGTGCCCGATCGCCCGATTGAGCACCACCGCGCCGTTGTGGCGCAGGCAGACCTGGATCGCCGGGTGCATACCGGCGGCGTACCAGTGCCGGGCGGCGCCCCAGATGCGCTCGACGGCCGCGGGGTCGATCCCGGAGTGGTCTTCCTCGCCGATCGCGGTGACCGCGTCCAAATCCGACGGGACACGGATCCTGCCCTGCAAAGTCGGGTCGGTCATGGCGGTCACGTTACGCGCCGGCCGAACTCGCACCGAACTCCAGCAGGAACACCCCGGCTCCGATCAGCGCGACCCCGGCGGCCATCACCCAGGTGAACGGATCGTCGAACAGGTAGCGGGCCGCCACCGCGGTGGCGGCCACCCCCACGCCCGACCAGACGCCGTAGGCCACCCCGACCGGCATCCCGCGCTTGAGCACCAACGCCAGCAGTGTGAACGACACCGCGTAGCCGACCACCACCGGCGCGGCCCACACCCACCTGGTGAAACCCTCCGAGGCCCGCAGCGACAGTGTCGCGCACACCTCGAAGACGATCGCGGCGGCCAGCAGCAGCCAGGAGGTCATTCGCCGGTGAACTCGGGGGTCCGTTTGCCCATGGCGGCGCTGATGCCCTCCATCAGGTCCTTCGACGGCAGGAACGCAGAGTTCCACGCCGCGACGTAGCGCAGGCTGGCCGAGACCCGATCGATGCGCTGCTGGTCGAGGACGTCTTTGACCCCGCGCACCGTCAGCGGCGGGTTGGCGGCGATTTCGGCAGCCGTGGCGTGGGCGGCGGCCAGGCACGCCTCGGCGTCGTCGAAGACGTCGTTGACCAACCCGATCTTCTCGGCGCGGGTGGCGTCGATGTCCTTGCCGGTCAGGGCGAGTTCGCGCAGGTGACCCTCGGTGAGGATCAGCGGGAGCCGGGCGAGGCTACCGACGTCGGCGACCATCGCCAGTTTGACCTCGCGCACCGAGAACTTCGCGTCGGCGGCGGCGTAGCGGATGTCGACCGCGGAGATCAGGTCGACCCCGCCGCCGATGCACCAGCCCTGAATGGCCGCGACGGTGGGGGTGCGGGCGTCGGCGACCGCGCTGACCGCGCCCTGCATGTCCGTCAGCATGCGGTGGAATTCCGCGCGGGGCTTGGCCGAAGCGCCCTCGCCCAGCACCCCGGACAGCGACCCGCCCATCGCCGGCAGGTCCAGCCCGTAGCTGAAGTTCTTGCCCGACCCGGCGAGCACAATCGCCCGCACCTCCGGGTCGGCGTCGAGGGTGGCGAACACCTCGGGTAGTTCGGCCCAGAAGGCCGGGCCCATCGCGTTGCCCTTGCCCGGACCGATCAGGGTCACCTGTGCGACGTGGCCGGAGGTCTCCACGGTGACCGACTCGTAGGTTGCGCTCATCCGATCACACCCGCTCCAAATAGAAGTAGAAGTACCGGCCGCCGTCGAGCACGCGCTTGCCGTTCATGATGCCCATCACGGCCTTGTCGTCGATGCGTTTGAAGTGGTCGTGGATCGGCTGACCGTCGTAGACCATGGTGGCCACCACCTCGCCGCGGAACTCCTCGAGCCACAGGCTCGCCTCGCCCTTGCCCATCTCGACGTTGGAGAACTTCTCCCCGTTCTCGTCGAGGCAGACCAGCGGCGCCACGTCAGTGACGGACTTGAAATGCTTGCCGAACCAGCGGGCCTTCTCGAGTTGGCCGTTCATCTTGTGGCCGGTGACGAACTCGCCGCCGGACCACTCGCCGAGCATGTCCTCGAGCGTGGCGGGCGACAGCGACGCCCAGAAATCGTCGAGTTCGGCGTCGGGAATCGGGTTGTCGCGCCCGGTGAGTTCGGTGAACCGGTCCCGCGCGTTCGCGCTCATCGCTGGGCCTTCTTCACCTGGCGCTTGAGCGCGAACAGCAGGCCGTTGGCCATCACGGTCGCCACCGCGGGCAGCTGGTTGTCGGCGCTGACCGTGTAGCGGATCTCGGTGCCGTTTCCGACCGGTGCCAGTTCCACCTCGCCGCTGTAGTTGCGGAACGGGATCCCCGAGACGGCTCGGTAGGCCAGCCGCTTCTCGGGATCGAACGCGGTCACCTCCTCGACGAAAGCGGGCAGCAGCGGTGCGGGCTGGATCCGGCGCTGTGCACCGACCCCGTTTCGGTCCGGGGTGCCTTCTCGGATCAGGTCGACCCTCAGCCCGGGTGCCCAGCGCGCCATGCCCTCGTGGTCGGACAACACCGTCCAGACGGTTGCCGGGGTCGCCGGCACCGTGGTGGTCGCGGTTGCTCGCATCGCTCTCCTCAGATCCAGCTGCGGGCGAAGGCCAACAGCATCTCGTTTTCTTCGGGTGCTCCGATTGTCACCCGAACCCCGTCGGTTCCGTACGGCCGGACCACGATGTGGGCGTCCGCGGCGGCGGCGACGAAGTCTGCGGTGCGTTCCGCCAGCGGCAGCCACACGAAGTTGGCCTGCGAGTCCGGCGGCGTGAAGCCGGCCTCGCGCAGCGCGTGCGACACCCGGCCGCGTTCGGCGACCACGGCGTCGGTGCGGGCGAGCAGCTCGGCGGCGGCGTCCAGGGAGGCGATCGCGCCGGCCTGGGCGAGGCTGCCGGCGGTGAACGGCACGTAGACCTTGCCCAGCGCGGTGACCACCTCCGGTGCGGCGACGGCGTAGCCGATCCGCAGCCCGGCCAGCCCGTAGGCCTTGGAGAAGGTGCGCAGCACCGCCACGTTGGGGTGGGCGCGCACCAGCGCGAGGCTGTCGGGGGTCAGACCGTCGCGGATGTATTCGACGTAGGCCTCATCGATCGCGATGAGGATGTGCGGGGGCACCGCGGCGACGAACCGGGCCAGCGCGGCCGGGTCGACGACGGTGGAGGTCGGGTTGTTGGGGTTGCACACGAAGATCAGGCGGGTGCGATCGGTGACCGCCGCGAGCATGGCGTCCAGGTCGAAGGTGTGGTCTTTCAGCGGCACCGGTACCGGCGTCGCCCCGGCCACCCGGACCTGTAGCGGATAGACCTCGAAGCTGCGCCAGCCGAACAGCACCTCATCGCCTGGGCCGGCGGTGATCTGAACCAACTGCTGACACAGGCTCACCGAGCCCGCTCCGACGCTGATCTGCTCCGCGGGGAAGCCGACGTGCTCGCCGAGTCGGCTACGCAGTGCGGCGTAGCCGTTGTCGGGGTAGCGGTTGAGTCGTTCGGCGGCGGCGGCGATGGCGGCGAGCACACCGGGCAGCGGCCCGTCCACCGTTTCGTTGCTGGCCAACTTGACCGCTCCGGGCACTGTTTTGCCTTCGACGTAGGTGGGCAGCTCGGCCATCTCGGGGCGCAGGCGAGCGGTCACGACGACAGCATAGGCGGCACTGCGTGTACGCTGTGCCCTCGGCGGTTGCGGAGCCTCAACGCGGGTCCGGTACCCTCATGGAGTTCAAGGAGGCGTGCCAGAGCGGCCGAATGGGACTCACTGCTAATGAGTTGTCCCTTCACGGGGACCGGAGGTTCAAATCCTCTCGCCTCCGCCGAAGTGACGACACAACTGCATACAGGCGCCCGTAGCTCAACGGATAGAGCATCTGACTACGGATCAGAAGGTTGGGGGTTCGAATCCCTCCGGGCGTGCTCTTGTGATGAGTCGCGTCATCGGTGACAGCTGAGTCGCGTCATTGGTTACAGATCACCCCGGCTTGTGTCGGGGTTTTTCTGTTTGTTGGGCCAGTAGTTGTGGTCGGGGTCGATGTGGTGGCTGGCCAGGATGTGGTGGCCGGTTTTGCTGATGACGGTGACGGTGGTGGCGCTGATGAGGATCAGTACGCCGGTGCCGGCGTGGGCGCGGCCGATGCCGAGGTGGTGGAGGCGGCTGGCGTGGCGCAAGGTGAGTTTGCCGAATTGGTCGACGGTGTCGGTGCGTAGCCGGATGGCGGCGTGGGGCTGGTTGGTGGGGGTGGCTTTGGGTCGGGCGGTGTAGGCCTGATGCGGGGTGAGGTGGCCGGGGTGGGCGCGGTGGCCGCGTTGGGTGTTGTAGATCGTGCGGAAGTCGTCGAGTAGGCATTGGAGTTCGGCGAGTGTGTGCGGGTGGGGGCGGGCGGCGAGCCAGCGTTTGAGGGTTTGGTGGAAGCGTT